>NZ_JBIOAM010000003.1:0-1694339 GCF_044452305.1 Aeromicrobium sp. UC242_57
TATTGGACAAGGGCGCGGGCGCCGTACCGGATCCCGGGCATCGAAAGACGTTCGCTCGGGACGTTGACAGCACGGGATGTGACATGCATCATCTCGTTATATGTTCTTGCGCCTCACGATGCGAGACAGACAAAGACAGGAATGTTGCCTACGCACCGGGTGAGAACCGCTGCGTAGACGCCGACGCGCTCCGCTCAGGGCGCATCCGGCGTGCTGCGGCATTCCACGATTCGCCCTGCCCCGATGCGACCGGTCCTCCCGTGGATCGGCATGCGCTCAGGGCGGCGATCTCGGCACTGCCAGCTCGTCGTTCACGTGATCTCTCGACGAGAAACGTCATCTGAAAAGGAAGAACTATGACCGCTCATGTACTCACCCGCCGCCCCCGCGCGGCTGCTGCTCTGGCGACACTTGCCATGGTCGCCCTGGCCGCCTGCGGAAGCGGCAGCTAAAGCGATGCGCCCGCTGGCAAGAAGGGCGTCGCGCCCGACCTCAACGGCGACGGGAAGGTCGTCATCAGCGTCCTCAGCCCCGGCGACATCAACGACAAGGGCTACTACCAGGGCTTCATCGACTCGGCCGAAGCCTTCGCCAAAAAGGAGGGCTGGACGCTGATCAAGCGCGGCAGCGTCAGGCCCAGCGCGGCGCTGACGGCCGCCCGGGCGCTGTGCGCAGCAGAGGGTCGACATGGTCGCACGGAGCCAGCGCGCTGAAGGACGCGATCCCGGCCTCCGGAGGAGCCGGTGTGCAGCAACACCGTCTTCGCACCGGCCTCGTCGTCCAACATCGAGACAGGACTCCCCAAGATCATCATCTCCTCGGATGATCCGGTCGCATCCAACCTGGCGGCCGGATATGCCGCCGGCATCAAGATGCTGGCCGCCGGCAGCACCAAGGCCGGATTCGTCAGCGGCATCAAGGCCGACTTCAGCGTCGCTGCGGCGGACGGCTTCCTGGCCGGCATCCGGGTCCTGATCCCGGAGGCGACCCTCGCGACGACCTACACGGCGACTTCGACGACTCGGCCAAGGCCAAGGAAGCCGTCGCCGCCCAGGTCAGCCAGGGCGTCAGCATCATCTATCCCTACCTCGGTGGCGCGACCGACGCAGCCGCGGCCGCAGCGCAGGACAGCGACGTCATGACGATGACGGCGGGCACGGACCGGTGCGACTCGACCGAGCCGAAGTTCGACATCTCGGCGATCTACAGCCCCGGCGACTACTTCCGGCTGCTGCTCGAAGAGTTCGCGAAGGACAACCTCAAGGCCGGGACGACCCGGGTCGGGAGATCGGGGTCGACCCGTTCCCGACGGTCAAGCTGTGCGGTGCCTCGGACGAGGACAACACCAGCTCGACACGTTCATGAAGGACATCGGCTCAGGAAAGGTCGACGCGGCCGCCGAGGTCAAGCGCCTTGCCGGCTGACCGCTTCGCACCAGCCCGTTCCATCCCTTGCAGGAGGTAGCCACCATGACCGACACCTTGACCCGACCCGCGCTCGAGCTGCGGGGAATCTGCAAGAGCCATGGGGTGGTCAGGGCCTGTGACGCCGTGGATCTCGACGTCGAGGCCGGCGAGATCCACGGCGTGCTCGGCGAGAACGGTGCAGGCAAGTCGACGCTCATGAAGGTCCTGCTGGGCCTCGTGAGCCGCGACAGCGGTTCGGTGAGGGTGGCCGGGCGCGAGGTCGAGCTCGGCGACCCGCAGGAAGCCGCCGAGCTCGGCATCGGCATGGTCCACCAGCACTTCAGCCTGATCGAGGGGCTGACCGTGTGGGAGAACGTCGCGCTGGCGACACCGGGCGGGTCGACAAGGCCAAGGGTGCCGCGAGATCGACGAGGTCGCTGCGCGCTACGGACTGGGCCCGTGTCGCACCCGCACGCACGGATCGACAGCTGTCGGCCGGTGAGTGCCAGCGGGTCGAGGTCGTCAAGTGCCTGCGGCGCAATCCGCAGATCCTGATCCTCGACGAGCCGACCTCGGTGCTGACCCAGGCGGAGTCCGACGAGCTCTTCACGGTGCTGCGCCACGTCGTGCGCGACGAGGGCCGGGCGGTGATCCTGGATCAGCCACAAGCTGGCCGAGATCACGGCGGCGACCGATCGGATCACGGTGCTGCGCAAGGGCAAGGTGGCCTTCCAGGCCGTCACGGCCGAGACGAGCGCACGCGAGCTGGCTCGGCAGATGGTCGGCAGGGACGTGTCGTTGAGCGAGGAAGGTGCCGCGCTCGGCATGATCGTGGTCGACCCGACCACGAAGGCAGGCGAGCCCGCGCGGGCTGCGTCGGGCGCAGTCCTGGAGGTGACCGGGCTGTGTGTCCGAGCCGAAGGGGCGCAGACCCTCGACCAGATCGATCTGCGCGTCCGACCGGGTGAGATCGTCGCGCTGTACGGGGTCGAGGGCAGCGGCCAGTCGACCTTGGGCGACGTGTTCTCCGGCCTCCTGGTGCCGGCGTCGGGGACGATCGCCGTCGACGGCATGCCGCTCGACCTGCGCCGGCCCGGAGCGATGCACCGCGGGGGGATCGGCATCATCCCCGAGGACCGCCACAAGAGCGGAGTGGCGCTCGACATGAGCATCGCCGAGAACATGTTCTTGAAGTCGTTGGGGGACGTCAGCGGACGGGGGTTCCTCCGCAGGAGCGAGATGCGCGCCAAGGCGCAGGTCCTGGCCGAGGAGTTCAACGTCATCGCCCCGTCGGTCGACGTTCCGTTGCGCAGCCTCTCGGGAGGAAACCAGCAACGAGTCGTGCTGGCACGCGAGCTGTCGGCGAAGCCCCGGGTGCTGGTCGCGGCGCAGCCGACCCACGGCCTCGACGTCGGCGCCATCGAGGACATGTATGTGCGGTTGCGAGACGCCGCGGCCACCGGCGTGGGGATCTTGCTGATCTCCACCGAGCTCGAGGAGGTCATGGCCTTGGCGTCGTGGATCACGGTCATCTCGTCAGGGCGGGTCGTCGGCACGATGCCGGTCGGCGAGGCGACGGCCGAACGGCTCGGCATGATGGTCGGCGGTGAGGCAGCATGACGACCGTCATCAGCCGGACCGGCTGGCAGATCATCGCCCTGACGATCGGGCTGCTCGTGCTCGCCATGGTGCTGGCGGCGACCCTCATCGCGTCGACAGGAGGGTCGCCGACCGCTGCCGTCCAGGCGATGTGGACCGGCAGCATGGCCGACAGCACCGCCTGGACCGTCACGCTGCTCAGCGCTGCTCCCGTCCTCCTGGTCGCCGTCGGCACCTGCGTCTGCACCGCGGCGGGAACGTTCAACATCGGCCAGGAAGGTCAGGTGCTGATCGGCGGCTTCGCCGGAGCGCTGATCGGCATGCGGGCACCGTACGACGGGTCGATGCTGGTCGTCGCGGTGCTGGTGTGCGGGGCGATCGGCGGCGCCTTGTGGGCATCGTTCAGCGCCGTGATCTACCACTACCGCAACGTCAACGTCGCGGTCAGCACGTTGTTGATGACCTTCATCGCGGTGCAGGTCGTCTCGTTCGCGGTGACCAGCCCGTCGATCCTGCAGGAGGAAGGCCGAGGCACGTCGAAGATCGCCGGGGCCACGAGCGACCAGCTGCCGGTCAACGCCCAGCTGCGCAGTCTCGGTGAGTACCCCGCGCTCCAGATCAACCTGGGTCTCGTCCTCGCGGTCGTCCTGACGGTGTGCGTGGCTGTCGCGCTGACCCGGACTCGCTGGGGTCTGTGCCTGCGCCTGATCGGGCTCAACCGGCTCACCGCGAAGCACGCCGGGGTGCGGGTGGGACTCATGGCGGGGCTGGCTCTGGCGATCTCCGGGGCTTTCGCCGGACTCGCCGGAGCGGTCCTGCTCGCGAGCCCGGTCGGCACCAACCGGTTGCAGGCCGGACTCGCCAACAACGTCGGCTGGGACGGGCTGCTGGTGGCCCTGGTGGCCCGCAACCGCCCGATCCTGTGCCTGCCGGTCGCCCTGCTGTTCGGCATCCTCCGGGCAGGCGGTGACTTCTTGTCGTCGAGCGGTGTCCCGTTCTTCCTGGTCGACGTCGTCAAGGCCCTGCTGGTGCTGGCCTTCGTCGCACCGCCCGTGCTGATCGCCGCCCTGCACAAGCGCAACAAGTCCGCGCACGTCCCCTCGCCGGCTCCGGTCGAGGCCGTGTCCAACGAGAAGGTGACGGCATGAGCATCCAGGACTACTCCGAGACGATCGTGTCGAGCGGGATGCGACTGACGATCCCGCTGGCCTTCGCGGCGTGCGGCGAGTATGTCGCGCAGCGCGCCGGGACGCTCAACATCTCGCTGGAAGGCATGATGCTGGGCGCGGCGTTCACGTCGATCGCGACCGCGAGCGCCACCGGCAGCGCGACGGCCGGGCTCGTCGTCGGCCTGGCGGCCGGTCTGGTGATCGGCGCCGTGCACGGCAACTTGTCGCACCGCATCCAGATCAACACGTTCATCGTCGGACTCGTGCTCAACGCCCTGGTGCTGGGCCTGACGAGCTACCTGATCGCGACCAGCGAGTTCGCGACCAACCAGGTCGCCAAGCTTGTCGATCCCGGGGCTGCAGGAGATCCCGGTGATCGGTCAGGCGTTGTTCTCGCAACGGTGGCCGGCCTATCTCCTGCTGCTCGTCATCCCGTTGACGTGGTGGCTCATGGAGCGCAGCCGGTGGGGGCTCGAGCTGCGTGCCGTCGGCGAGAATCCTCAGGCCGCCGACGTCACGGGCATCAAGGTCAACCTGCGCCGCCGCCAGGCGCTGTTGTGGTGCGGCGCGCTGGCCGGTCTCGGCGGTGCCTACCTGGCGGTCGGCGAGATCGGCTCGTTCAACGCCAACATGACGGCCGGGCGTGGCTACATCGTCGTCGCTGCCGTGATCTTCGGCGCCTGGCGACTGGGCCGCACGATGCTTGCGTGCTTCCTGTTCGGCATCAGCGATGCGCTGCGACTGGCGCTGCCGGCCCTCGGCGTCGAGATCAACAACCAGCTGCTGATCGCGTTCCCCTACCTGCTGGCACTGGCCGCGATGATCGTGTTCACCACGGCGCACCGAGAACCGAAGGCCTTGGCTCAGCCCTTCGAGCGCGGCTCGACCTGAGCGAGCACCGCCGGCATGTCTGGCAGGTAGCCGCGTGCGCCGTGGGCGGTCGTCGACAGGGCGGCCGCAGCCACGGCGAACCGCGTGGCCTCGACCAGGTCGGAGCCCTGGGACAGTGCCGCGCTGAGGGCACCGCAGAAGCAGTCTCCCGCGCCGGTGGTGTCGACGGCGTCGACCCGGGGTGGCGCGACGCGCTGCGCGGCAGCATCCTGCGGCACGACCAGGGCGCCGCGTGATCCCAGCGTCACCACCACGTTGCGCACGCCGAGCGAGCGGGCCGTCTGCTCGGCCTGCTCGACGGTTGGCGCCTCGATCGCCTGCTCCGTGCCGTGCATCAGGGCGCTGAGCTGGCCCAGCTCCCACTCGTTGGGCACCAGGACGTCGACCTGCGCCACCAGGTCGGCGGGCAGCTCGGCGGGCGGAGCGGGGTTCAGGACGACCAGACCGGTCGCGTGCTCGGCGGCCCGCACGACGGTCGCCATCGGGACCTCGAGCTGCAGCAGGACCACCGACGCGGTGGCGACGGCCGGCAGCCGACGTCTGCCGGTTGCAGGACGCCATTGGCGCCGGGATCGACGATGATGAGGTTCTCGCCCGTGACGTCCTCCACGACGACCGTCGCGGCGCCGCTCGGCACCCCGGGCGTGCGCACGACGCCGGACACGTCGACGCCGCGAGACGTCAGGTCGTCGAGCATGACCGTCGCCGCTTCGTCGTCGCCGACCCGGCCGACCATGCTGACCTGAGGGGCCAGGGCGCCGGCGGCGGCCGCCTGGTTCGCGCCCTTTCCCGCCCACGCCCTGCGTGCTGGTGGCCGCGATGACCGTCTCACCGCGTCGAGGCAGCCTGGCCGCGCCCAACCGGGTGTCGAGGTTGAGGCTTCCGACGACTGTCACCGCGGCCACCATGAGCTCAGTTCCCCCAGTCGTCGTTGACCTGCACGACGTCGTTGATGCTGAACCGGCCACCAGCCTGGACCGGTGTCGTGGGCTCGCCCATCACGACGACGTGCTTGCCGAACTCGGGCACCAGCGGGCGTCCCACGTCGCGCTTGAGCCACAGGCGCAGCAGGTGGCGACGACGCTCGCGCTCGGGGAAGTCCTCGAAGCTCGTGCGTGAGTGCAGGGCTGCATAGTTGAGCAGCCACTGGACGTCGCCGGGCTGGAAGTCCATGTCGATCGCGAGCCCGGGCTCCTGCGAGATCTCGTCGAACAGGTGCAGCACCTCGACCTGCTCGGCGGTCAGCTCGCGGAACACCGGGGTACTCCTGGGCGCTGAAGACCATTGACATCCCGGCATAGGTGCTGAAGACACCATCGACGTCAGCTGACGACCGGCGATGTGTAGGTCAGCTCGGGGGAGTCGGGATCTTGACGCCGCCAGTCCCAGTGGAACGGCTCGAGCAGCAGCGGCGCGAGGTCGGGGCGGCGCCTGAGGATCTCGTTGTAGATCGTGGTGCCGCTGACCAGGCTGGACGCTCCGCCGGCCTTCGCTCCGCGCAGGCACATGAGCGCCACGACGTCAGAGCTGTCGGAGTGGAAGGGCAGCCGGTCGCGCACCCGTGAGGGCAGGGCGGTCGAGTCGTCCATGGTCTTGTTCGAGGTGGCCACGACGTGGTCGAGCAGATCGCCCATCTGGTTCTGGGCGATGGGCTGGCCCAGGTGCAGGCCCATGATGAAGAAGATCGCGCCGGCGACCTCGTCACCGTACTCGGCGGTGTTCAAGCCGCGCACGAGGATGAAGCCGCGGCCTTCGTCGAGCTGACGACTGCACTCGGCGTTGAGGGCCTGGCATGCGTCGATCGGGTAGTCGGCGGCCGTGACGGTGCGCAGGTCGGGATCGTCAGCGACGAACTGGCGTCCGAGCTGCTCCAGCCGTCGCGCTCGGCGTCGCTGAGCAGGTAGATCCAGTCGGTCGACGACGAGAGCTCGTCGCCGCGCCAGGCCGAGGGCCCGCTGATGGGTTGGTGGTCGAGGGTGCTGGTCATGAGGTTCTCCTGAAGTCAGTATGGGGTCGCTGCAGAGCGCGACGTGTCGCGCTGCCGGTCGAGCTGGTGGGTGCGACGTGACGTCAGAAGATGATCTGCGGATGCCCTTGGGCCGTGCCGAGACGGCCGAGCCCGCGGCGGCGGGGGTTGATCCGGTTGGGGGCGACGTAGAGCGCGAACCGGGTCATCTGACCGTCCTCACTGCTCATGCGTCCTCCCGCTGTCGACTCAAAACTAGGCGCAGGTACACCCTAGCGTCAACAGAGCAAGATGACGTATCGCAAAGCGAAACCGTTGGCTCCGCTCGTGGACGTCCGGAGGTCAGGCGTCGAGTGGGCTCGTGCGGCGCAGCTCGTCCCTCGCGATCGAGCGGCGGTGGACGGCGTCCGGGCCGTCGACGATGCGCAGCACCCGAGCCCAGGCGTAGAAGTACGCCAACGGTGTGTCGTCGCTGACGCCTGCTCCGCCGAACACCTCGATCGCCCGGTCGATCACGGCCGTCGCCACGGCAGGCGCGGCGACCTTGATGCCGGCGATCTCGGTGCGAGCGCCCTTGGCGCCGAAGTGGTCGATCAGCCAGGCCGTGCGGTAGACGTACAGCCGCACCTGGTCGATCTCGATGCGAGACTTCGCGATGAGCTCCTGGACGACGCCCTGCTCGGCCAGCGGCTTGCCGAAGGCGACCCGGTTCTTCGGCCCGGTCGACCATCAGCGCCAGCGCGCGCTCGGCCATGCCGATCGCCCGCATCGCGTGATGCACGCGGCCCGGTCCGAGGCGGGCCTGGGCGATCATGAAGCCATCGCCCTCCGAGGCCAGGATCGACGTGGCAGGCACCCGGACGTCGTCGAAGACGAGCTCGGAGTGACCGTGCTGGTCCTGGTAGCCGAAGATCGGCAGGTGCCGGACGATCTCGAGCCCGGGGGTGTCGCGCGGCACCAGCACCATCGACTGCTGACGGTGCGGCTCGGCATCCGGATCGGTCTTGCCCATCACGATGAACACCTCGCAGCGCTCGTCGGCGACGCCGGTGATCCACCACTTGCGGCCGTTGATGACGTAGTCGTCACCATCGCGCACGATCGAGGTCTCGATGTTGGTCGCATCGGACGAGGCGACATCGGGCTCGGTCATCGCGAACGCCGACCGGATCGTGCCGGCCAGCAGGGGCTCGAGCCACTGCTTGCGCTGCTGCGGCGTCGCGAACATCTCGAGCGTCTCCATGTTGCCGGTGTCGGGTGCCTGGCAGTTGATCGCCTCGGGGGCGATGACCGGCGACCAGCCCGAGATCTCGGCAACCGCGGCGTACTCGAGGTTGCTGAGCCCGCCGTACTTGTGGTGGAAGAGGTTCCAGAGGCCGCGGCGCTGTGCGGAGGCCTTGAGGTCCTCCATCACGGCCGGGTGGCTGTGCGGTCCGTTCTCGCGCAGCGACTCGGCCCAGACCTGCTCGGCGGGAATCACCTCGGTACGCATGAAGTCCCACATCTCGTCACAGGTCTGCTGCGCCTTGGCGGAGAGCTCGAAGTCCATCGTGGTCAGCCTTTCAGTAGGTCGAGTCCGGCCCGGGCGCACTCGAGCACCAGCGGGTCGAGGTTGCCGAAGTCTTGGCCGGCCATCGAGCCGGCGGCGGCACGGGCGGAGACGCCTTGGACGATGATCGCGAACTTGAAGTTGGCGAAGGCACGGTAGTAGTCGATCTCGTCCAGCGTCACGCCGGTTGCGGCGGCGTAGCGCTCGGCGAGGTGCTGACGGGTCGGGAAGCCCGGCTGGTCCGTCACGGTCGGAATCAGGGCGTGCTGGTCTTGGTCGGCCTCACGCCAGTAGAAGAGCATCATCCCGAGGTCGGTCATCGGATCGCCGAGGGTCGACATCTCCCAGTCGAGCAGTGCCGCGATGCGGGTCGGGTCGTCGACGTCGAGGATGCAGTTGTCGATCTTGTAGTCGCCGTGGACGATCGACGTGCGTTGCGTGCTCGGCAGCCGCTCGGTGAGCAGGGCGCCGAGGCGGGTGAGCTCGGGGACGTCATGGGTCTTGGACTTGTCCCACTGGCCACCCCAGCGGCGGATCTGTCGGGCCACGAAGCCCTCGGGTCGCCCGAAGTCCTGCAGGCCGACAGCGGCCGGATCGATTGCGTGCAGGGTCACCAGGGTGTCGACCATCGTGTGGCCCAGCCCGACGCGCTCGTCGGCGGTCGTGGCGAAGTCGGCGGGCAATGCCTCGCGGATGACGTGGCCCTCGACCTTGGACATGACGTAGGACGGCACGCCGAGCAGGTCGCCGTCGGGATCGAGCAGGAGCACGGGTGCGACCGGGACGTCGGTGCTGGTCAGGGCGCGTTGCACACGGGCCTCGCGGAACATGTCGTGCGCGCTGGGGAGCAGGTTGCCGCTGGGCGGACGGCGGAGCACCAGCGAGCCGGCCTCGCTCGTGATCTCGAAGGTCAGGTTGGACTTGCCGCCGGCGATCAGGTGCGCCTCGAAGCTCGTCCACCGGTCGTCGCCGGTCGCGGAGGCGAGGGCAGGGCCCAGCCGCTCGGGCCGGGTCAGCTGTCCAGGTTCATTGCTCTCCTACCGATCAATCGCTCAGTCAGAACGATAGCCTCTCGGTCTCAGGAGCAAAAGAGCCGGTCCATCTGTTCAGTTATGCTGAACACATGAAGATCAATCCCGATATTGGCGAACCGCGTGACGCATCCGCCAGCAGCGAGGCTTGTCCCTGCGGCAGCTGGCTGCGGGGCTCGACGTCAGCGCAGGCACCGTGAGCGCGATCGAGAACGGGCACACCTCCGTCACGGTCGACCGGTTGGCGGCGATCGCCGCGATCCTCGACGTCAGCGCCGGTGCCCTGCTCGTCCCCGGTGGCCTGCCGTATGACACCACGTCCGCCGACGCCGGAGCTGGCGGACGTTCGAGCCGCTGCAGGTCGACCCGGTGCAGGCCGGCGCCATCAAGGCCTTCGTCGCGACCGGCTACCACGGCGCCTCCATGAGGACGATCGCCGAGCACGTCGGGATCAGCGTGCCAGGGGTCTACCACCACTACGCGAGCAAGCAGGAGCTCCCTCGTCAGCATCCTCGACCTCACGATGGACGGCTCGACGCACGACTGACCGCCGCCCGCAGCGAGGGTCGGGGCCCCTGCAACGGCTCGCCCTCCTGGTCGAGGCGCTGGCCCTGTTCCACACGTTGCGCGCCGATCTTGCCTTCATCGGGGCAAGCGAGATGCGCAGCGTCGAGCAACCCGATCGCGACCGCATCGCTGCGCGACGAACTGCGCTGCAGTACCTCGTCGACACCGAGATCGATGCGGCACTCGCCGCGAGCCTGGCCACGACGACGATGCCGCGGGAGGCCGGTCGGGCCATCGCGACGATGTGCACGTCGCTGCCCCAGTGGTTCACGCCGGCCGGCCCGACGTCCCCGCAGCAGATCGCCGCCGAGTATGCCCGGCTGGCCATGCGCATGATCGGCGCCACCTCGATAGCATGATCGCGCCCGCCCGCGACTGATGAGATGGTGAGACCTATGAGCGCCAAGGTCGAAGTGGGCTATGCCGCCGCCCTCGAGAAGTACGCACCCACCGAGGCCGTCGAGCTGGCGAAGCTGGCCGAGCAGCACGGGTTCATCGGGACGCTCGCGACCGACCACTTCCAGCCGTGGTTGCCGCGCCAGGGTCAGAGCCCCGTTCGTGTGGAGCGTGCTGACCGCGCTGGGCGAACGCACGTCGACCAACTTCGGGCCCGGCATGGCCGTGCCCGGATACCGGTACCACCCCGCGACCCTGGCGCAGGCCGCCGCGACGCTCGCCTCGATGTACCCGGGGCGGCACTGGATCGGGATCGGTCCCGGCGAGGCGCTCAACGAGCACGTCACCGCCAAGTACTCGCCCGAGGCGCCCGAACGCATCAATGCCATGTTCGAGGCGATCGACCTGATCAAGAAGCTCTTCCACGGCTCGATCGCCGGGACGCGACACCAAGTTCTCGGGCACGTTCCACACGATGGAGTCGGCCCGGCTCTGGACCATGCCGGAGGTCGCGCCGCCGGTCCTGGTGGCCACCAGCGGTCCGGTCACGGCCCGCCGGGCCGGCAAGGTCGCCGACGGCATCGTCACGGTCGGCACCTCGTTCGACCGGGCGGCGACCCTGGTCGAACGGTTCGAGCAGGGCGCACGGGAGTCCGGACGCGATCCCGCCACGATGCTCAAGATCATGCACCTGCCGCTGAGGCTGGGCGCCCACGCAGGACGAGGCCACGAACCATGCCCTCGAGCAGTGGCCGCTCGGTGCGATGCGCTTCCCCAAGGGCGACATCCGCAGCCCGCACGTGTTCGAGCAGATGGCACGCCAGGTGCGCCACGACGACTTCGACGACCGGATGCTCATCAGTGACGACCTGAAGGCCCACACGGCCCGCATCCAGCAGTTCGCCCGACATCGGCTTCGACCGCATCTATCTGCACAACGTCGGCCTCAACCAGCGGGACTGGATCGAGAGATTCGGTGCCGACGTCCTGCCTGCGCTCACCTGAGCAACCCGCGGCCCGTGTCTCACATTCGTGCGGGGTGCTACCCAAAGCCGCGTCGAGCGCGTAAGGTCGTCGTGGATCCGCCGGGCAACACATAGTCCGAAGTTCCGCCTCCTCTTGGGGCGTCTGATCTGGTGCTCGTAGTTGAGCGAGCCGCATGTTCCGTCGTGCCCGGCGTCTGCCGGTCCGACTCGATGCCGTTCACTCGATCCAGAGGAAACCAGCCATGAACCAGCCCCTTGCCATTGCCGTCGTCGGTGGAACCGGTCCCCCAGGGCCGCGGCCTTGCCTACCGCTTCGCCCTCGCCGGCCACCGGGTCGTCCTCGGCTCGCGCGATGCCGGACGCGCTGGCGAGAAGGCCGACGAGATCAACGAGAAGTCGAATCGCCGACCGTGACGGGCGCGACCAATGCCGCGGCCGCCGCCGAGGCCGACGTCATCCTGCTGGCCGTCCCGTGGGACGGTCACGCCGATCTCGTCGCAGGCCTCGCCGATCAGCCGCCGGCAAGATCGTGATCAGTGCGTCAACCCGCTGGGCTTCGACGCCGACGGGCCGTACGGGCTCGTCCTCGAGGAGAGCGCCGCGCAGGAGACCCAGCGTCTCGTCCCGACGGCGCGGGTCATCGGCGCCTTCCACCACGTCGCAGCCCTGTCGCTGTGGAAGACGCCGACGCGCTGAGCCACGAGGACGTCCTGGTGTGCGGCAACGACGACGAGGCCAAGGCAGTCGTGATGGAGCTCGCGTCGGCGGTCACCGGCAAGGGCGGCATCGATGCGGGCAACCTGCGTCTGGCCCGACAGCTCGAACCCCTCACAGCGGTGCTGATCAGCATGAACAAGCGCTACAAGACCCGTTCGGGGATCGCCGTCACAGGAGTGGGCGAGTAGCCGTGACCACCCCGTCGGTGGCCGAGCGCCCAGGAACGAGCGTCAGATCGCCCGCGCCGTCAGCCGCGCCGAGAACGCCAAGACCCTCGACGCCGCCGAGACGCAGGCGCTGCTGTGTGCTCGCGGCGAGCACCTCGACCGGCTGATGGTCGTTGCTGCACGGTCCGGGACGCCGGGCTGCAGGCGGCGTCCCGCCCGGGCGTGCTGACCTACAGCAAGAAGGTCTTCATCCCGCTGACCCGGCTGTGCCGCGACCGGTGCCGACTACTGCACCTTCGTGACCACGCCGACCCTGCTCGCGAAGGACGGCCAGGCGCCGTTCCTGTCAGCCGACGAAGTGCGTGCCATCGCGCGCGACGGTGCGGCGCTGGGCTGCAAGGAGGCGCTGTTCACGCTGGGTGACCGGCCCGAGGACAGGTGGCCCGAGGCCCAGGCCTGGCTCGAGGAAGCCGGCTACGACTCGACGCTCGAGTACGTCCGAGCCATGAGCATCGTGGTGCTGGAGGAGACCGGACTGCTGCCACACCTGAATCCCGGCGTCTACGGTGCCGGCCGAGATGTCGCGGCTGAAGCCCGTCGCGCCGTCGATGGGCATGATGCTGGAGACCACGAGCCGCCGGCTGTACGAGACCAAGGGCGAGGCGCACTACAAGTCGCCCGACAAGGATCCGGCCGTGCGGCTGCGGGTGCTGGAGGACGCCGGACGGCTGAACGTCCCGTTCACGACCGGGCTGCTCATCGGTATCGGCGAGACGATCGAGGAACGGGCAGACTCGATCTTCGAGTTGCGGCGGATCGCACGTGAGTACGGCTCGATCCAAGAAGTCATCGTGCAGAACTTCCGGGCCAAGCCCGACACCGCGATGCGGCACACCGATGACCTCGGCCTCGACGAGTACCTCGCCGCCATCGCCACGACCCGCATCCTGCTGGGTCCTGGCATGCGCATCCAGGCTCCGCCGAATCTCGTCGACCTGGCCGAGTGCCGGGCGCTGGTCGATGCCGGCGTCGACGACTTCGGCGGCATCAGCCCCTTGACGCCCGATCACGTCAACCCCGAACGGCCCTGGCCCCAGATCGACAAGCTCACTGCGTTGTGCACCGACGCGGGCTTCGAGCTGCGGGAGCGGCTGACGGCTCATCCGCAGTACCTCGACATCCCGTGGCTCGACCCGCGCCTGCTCGCCCACGTCGAGGCGCTGCGCGGCCCCGACGGCCTGGCCGATCCGGCCGCGATGCCGACCGGGCTGCCCTGGCAGGAGCCTGACGGCGGGTTCGACGTCACGACCGGACGTGCCGACCTGCACACTGCGGTCGACACCGAAGGACGTACCGGCGACCGCCGCAGCGACTTCGAGGACGTCTACGGCGACTGGGGTGCGTTGCGCGAGAAGGTCTCCGCCGATGCCCGCCCCGAACGGCTGCGCAGACGTCGCGGCGGCGCTGCGGGCAGCCGAGCTGAATCCCTCGGGGCTGTCGACCGAGCATGCGACGACCCTGATGACTGCGGCCGAGGGGCCGGCGCTGGAGGCCGTCACCCGGCTGGCCGACGACCTGCGCCGCGACGCCGTGGGAGACACCGTCACCTACATCGTCAACCGCAACATCAACTTCACCAACATCTGTTACACGGGTTGCCGGTTCTGCGCCTTCGCGCAGCGCAAGACCGACGCTGACGCGTACTCGTTGTCTCTCGACGAGATCGCGAGCCGGGCACACGAGGCCGTCGAGGTCGGTGCGACCGAGGTCTGCGTGCAGGGCGGCATCGATCCCGAGATGCCCGGCACCGCCTACTTCGACCTGGCCCGGGCGATCAAGACCGCCGAGCCCTCGCTTCACGTGCACGCGTTCAGCCCCATGGAGGTCATGAACGGGGTGACCCGCACGGGCCTGTCGATCGCCGACTTCCTGACCGAGCTGAAGGAGGCGGGGGTCGACTCGCTGCCCGGCACGGCCGCCGAGATCCTCGACGACGACGTCCGGTGGGTGCTGACGAAGGGCAAGCTGCCGACCAGCCAGTGGATCGAGGTCGTCACGACGGCGCACCGCGTGGGCCTGCCGACGACGTCGACCATGATGTACGGCCACGTCGATCATCCGGGTCACTGGGTCACGCACCTGCAGACCATCGCGAACGTCCAGAAGGACACCGGTGGTTTCACCGAGTTCGTGCCGTTGCCGTTCGTGCACCAGTCCAGCCCCATCTACCTGGCCGGGGTGGCCCGCCCCGGGCCGAGCGTGCGGGACAACCCGCGCGGTCCATGCCTTGGCCCGCATCATGCTGCACGGGCTGATCGACAACATCCAGACGTCGTGGGTCAAGCTGGGCCCCGAGCAGCTGGGCCAGGTGCTCGCCGGTGGGGTCAACGACCTCGGCGGCACCCTGATGGAGGAGACCATCAGCCGGATGGCCGGATCGCAGAACGGCTCGCGCAAGGAGCGCGAAGAGCTCGAGGCGATGGCGGCGGCCGCAGGTCGACCGGCCCGGCAGCGCACGACGCTCTACGGTCAGGTCCGGGAGGCAGTCGCATGAGTGCTGAGGGCATGAGTCCAGAGCGCATCAATGCGACCGCGATCGTCCCGATCAAGCCGTGGGGTCTGTCGAAATCGCGGCTCAACGTCGGCGAGGCCAGTCGCCCCGGCTTTGCGCGGGCGTTCGCGCTCGACGTGCTGGAGCAGGTGGCCGCCTCGTCGCGGGTCGGCCAGCTCGTCATCGTGACGGCCGAACCTGAGCTCGGCGCGGTCGCGCGCAGGCTGGGGGGCGGTGCTGCTGACCGATCGGCCGATGCTGTCGCGAGACATGCTCAACGTCGCGCTCGACTCGGGTCGTCGCTGGGCCATGGCGCGACGTCCGGGCGATCCGGTCGTCGTGGTGCCCGCCGATCTCGCGGCACTGACGTCGCAGACGTTGGACGAGGCGATCGACCGGCTGAGCCGGCACGAGGTCGCCTTCGTCCCCGACATGACCGGGCACGGGACGACCTTGGCCTGGGCGCGGGATCCTGCCCGGCTGCGACCGTTCTACGGTCGCGGATCTGCCGCCCGGCACGCCGAGGACGGTGCGCAGGCGGTGCCCGACGTCGACCCACGGGTTCGGCAGGACGTCGACACCAGCATCGATCTGCGCGAGGTGCGGCGCCTGGGTCTCGGCCCCGAGACGACCCAGGCCCTCACCTCCCTGACCCTCACCCCCACCTCCTAACCTCCTAACCCTGACGAGGTAGTTACCGCCCCGCGAGGAGGTGGTTGCTGCCCCAGCCCAGGGCGGCAAGTACCTCGTCGAGGGGCCATAAGGGCCTCGTCAGCGTTGGTAGGGTGGGGGCGGTGGTTGCTGCGGTGGACGTCGAGCCTGGGTTTGTGCTCACCGACGGCTCGAGCGGGCGCTGGCGATCCTCGAGTCGGGCGACAACCTCTTCCTGACCGGCAAGGCCGGCACCGGCAAGTCGACGCTGATCCGGCACTTCTTGGACGAGTGCGGTGACCGCCGGGTGCTCGTGGCGGCGCCGACCGGTATCGCCGCGCTCAACGTCGGCGGCTACACGATCCACCGGTTGTTCAGCTTCATCGCGACCACGACCCTCGACGACGTGCGCAGCGGTGGGTACAAGCCGCAGCGGTTCGCCAAGGCGCTGCGCTCGCTGCAGACGCTCATCATCGACGAGGCCTCGATGGTGCGGGCCGATCTCTTCGACATGCTGACCGCGGCCCTGGAACGGTTCGGGCCGCACCCCGGGGACCCCATTCGGGGGAGTCCAGATCGTGCTGGTCGGTGACCTGCTGCAGCTCCCGCCCGTCGTCACGACGGGGGAGTCCGAGTACTTCACGACCCGGTACGACACGCCGTATTTCTTCTCGGCCGACTGGTACCCGGCGCGAAGACTTTCCGACCGTCGCGCTGACCACGGTGTTTCGCCAGCTCGGCGACCAGCGGCTGACCTCGCTGCTCAACGCCGTGCGCGAAGGAGTGCTGCTCGACAGCGCCCAGCAGGAGCTCAACGCACGGACCGATCGTGACTTCGTGCCTCCCGACGACGAGTTCTGGTTGACGCTGGCACCCACCAACACGATCGTCACGGCCCGCAACCGGCAACGGCTCGAACGGCTCGAGGGGCAGGAGTTCACCCACTTCGCCGAACGGCTCGGCGACCTCAGCCTGTTCGACGCGGCCGCCGACGACAAGCTGACGTTCAAGGTCGGCGCCCAGGTCATGATGCTGAGCAACGACCAGTCCGAACGGTGGGTCAACGGCACCCTCGGCCGGATCATCGCGGTCACGCATCGCGAGCACGGGCTGGTGGCGTCGATCGAGTTCCGGGACGCTCGGTCGCCGACGTCGGCGCCCACACCTGGGAGGCGACCCGCCCGGTCGTCGAGGGCGGGGCGCTGCGGCACGAGGTCATCGGTTCGTACACCCAGCTGCCATTCAAGCTCGCCTGGGCCATCACGATCCACAAGAGCCAGGGGCAGACGCTCGACCGGCTGGTCGTCGACCTGAGCGGTGGGGCCTTCGACTTCGGGCAGGTGTACGTCGCGCTCAGCCGGTGCACGTCGCTGGCAGGACTCGTGCTGACCCGGCCGGTGCTGCCGAAGGACCTGCGGACCGATCGGCGGATCCTGCGGTTCCTGCGGGAGTCGACGTCGGAGTCGGGCGTCCGACGGCACTGCGCGATCGGCATGGTGACGGTCGGCGACGAGGGACGCCTGTCGAGGCCCCGACCGGTGGAGATCGCGGTCGCCTTCGAGGACGGCACCTCGATCAGCACCCTGGTCAACCCGCAGCGCGACCTGGCGAGTGCCCGTGAGGCCTATGGCATCGCGGTGGACGACGTGCTGCTCGCGCCGACCCTGGCCGAGGCGTGGACGGTGCTGGCTCCGGTGCTGGAGGGAGCGACGCCGGTGGGTGTGGCGACCGACCACGGCTTGGGGCTGGTCGACTTCGAGCTCAAGCGGCTCGGTCGGGTCGACACCCTGCCGATGGGGATCGACCTGCGGCCGCAGGACCTGAACGGCGAGGAGCGGCAGGGGCTGCTGGCAGGGACAGCGTTGCAACGGGCGCAGGCGGCCCTCGCGGCTCACGCCCGTCTGGGCGTGCAGGACGGTGGCGCGACAGCGTTCGAGGCAGCCGACGTGCTCGACGCTGGATCGGCGTACCTGCTGACGCGTGATCCGCAGGCGAGCCCGCCCAGCTCGGTGCACCTTCCGGTCCTGTCGGCGTTGCTGGACATCAGCCGTAGCTGAGTGCCGCACTGCTCGACGGGATGACGGCCGACGAGGTGCGGGCCTCGGTCCGGCCGACCGGTGACGGCGCACATGACGAGGGACTGCGGCTCCTGGCAGCCGAACGACTCCGGGCGGTCGCATCACGCTCGACCGGTGTGCCGCCTACCCTGGTCGATCGCTTCCACGAGGTGGGTGTGCTGCTGGGCATCGAGACGACGGGCCTGCTCGACGTGTTCGCGAGCCCGACGCATGCGATCGACGAGGTGCTCGTGCCGGGGGCGCGGGTGTGCTTCACCGGCGAGGCGCGCTCGCCGTCGGGCCGGATCCTGTCGCGCGAGGAGATGGATGCCCTGGCCGCGGCGTGCGGCCTGGTCCCGGTCAAGAACATGACCAAGACCAAGTGCGAGGCGCTGGTGGTCGCCGAGGTCGGCACGCAGTCGGGCAAGGCCCGCAAGGCCGTCGAGTACGGCAAGCCGGTGTTCTCGGCCGAGGAGTTCTTCGCCTGGAGCAGCAGCTACACGAGGTAGTGGAACAGCGTGCTGCCCGGTTCGACGTGCTCGACACCCAGGGGGCTGTCCTCGAGCCGGGCCAGCAGACCCGCGAGGTCGTCGGCCTGGGCCGCCGACGCCGATCAGCGCCGGACCCGTCTCACGGTTGTTGCGCTTGACGTAGTCGAACAGCGTGATGTCGTCATCGGGTCCGAGGATCTCGTCGAGGAAGCGACGCAGCGCGCCGGGTTCCTGCGGGAAGCTCACCAGGAAGTAGTGCTTGAGGCCCTGGTGGATCAGGGAGCGCTCGAGGATCTCGCCATAGCGGCTGATGTCGTTGTTGCCGCCGGAGACGACGCACACGACGGTCGATCCGGGGGTGATGTCGAGACCGGCGGTCAGCGCGGCCGAGGCCAGCGCTCCGGCGGGCTCGGCAATGACGCCGTCGGACTGGTACAGGCTCAGCATCTCGGTGCAGATGTGTCCCTCGTCGACGGTCATCATCTCGACGCCGGCCTGGTGCACCTGCTCGAAGGTGTGCTGGCCGACGATGCCGACCGCAGCGCCGTCGACGAATGGATCGACCTCGGCGAGGCTCGTCGGCTGTCCGGCCGCGAGAGCAGCCGTCATGGACGGGGCGCCGGTCGGCTCGGCGCCGACGATGCGGGTCTCGGGGCAGCGTTCGCGCATCCACGCCGAGATGCCGGCGACCAGTCCGCCGCCGCCGACGGGCAGCACGAGGAGATCGGGCGCTCCGCCGAGCTGCTCGACGATCTCGGGGGCGATCGTGCCCTGCCCGCAGATCGTCCGGGGGTCGTCGAAGGCCGGTACCAGGACCGCGCCGGTGCGCTCGGCGTCGTCGCGAGCGGCCCGGAAGGCATCTTCGTACGAGTCGCCGACGACGATGACCTCGACGTTGGTGCCGCCGAGGGTGGCGATGCGATCGCGCTTCTGGCGCGGCGTCGTGCCGGGGACGTAGATGCGGCCGTGCGTGCCGAGCCGGTCGCAGGCCAGGGCGACGCCCTGCGCATGATTGCCGGCGCTGGCGCACACGACGCCGCGATCGCGGGCGTCGTCGTCGAGCTGGACGATGAAGTTGTAGGCGCCGCGGATCTTGTACGAGCGGACGGGCTGCAGGTCTTCGCGCTTGAGCCAGACCTGCGCGCCGGTGGCACGTGACAGCCGGGAGTTGAACTCCAGGGTCGTGCGGTTGGCGATCTGGGCGACCCGGTCGGCCGCGGCGTCGATGGCAGCAGCCGAGACAGGCGTGGGGGAAGTGGGCGCGGGGGAAGTAGGCATGGCGCTCCACGGTATCGCGGCCCGCTCCACAGCTCGAGGATGGCGCTCGAAGGGTGGACCTCGGGGTGGATGCCGGTGGAGCGTGAGCCCCCGACCGGCTGCGACGTGCTCGTCGCGGATCTCGCGCTTGAGGATCTTTCCTCCGGCGTTGCGGGGCAGCTCCGGCACCACGTACCACTCCCGCGGCACCTTGAACTTGGCGGCTCCTGCGTGACGAAGTCGGCGAGCCGGTCGACGTCGCACGCCTCGCCGGGACGGGCCACGACATACGCCACGACGCGCTCTCCGTAGGTCTCGTCGGGCACCCCGATGACGGCGACGTCGTCGATGGGCCCGAATCGTGCGACGACCTCTTCGATCTCGCGGGGAAGATGTTGACCCCGCCGGCGATGATCATGTCCTTCTTGCGGTCGACGATCGAGATGAATCCCTGCTCGTCGCGGACTGCGATGTCGCCGACCGTGAAGAATCCGTCGGCGTCGTAGCCCTCCTGGGTGGCCTGCTCGTTCTTGAGGTAGCCACCGAGCAGCAGGGGAGAGCGTGCGTACAGCTCGCCGGGCACCCCGGCGGCGACCTCGACGCCGTCGTCGTCGACGGCTTGACCTCGTTCATGAACCACGGGTGGCCCACGCTGCCGGCCCGTTCGAGCGCGTGCTCGGGACGTAGGTTCGTCACGATCGAGCACTCCGTGGAGCCGTACAGCGTGCACGCCGACTCCGGGGAAGGCTTCGAGGACCCACTGCTTGAGCGCGACCGGCAGCGCCGCGGCGTTGAAGTACAGCGTGTCGAGGGCCGACAGGTCGTAGCTCGCCGCCGGGTTCTCGCAGACCCGGCGGATCTGCTGTGCGTGGGTCGGCACCAGGAACACGGTGTGGCAGCCGTCGTCGGCCATCATCTGCAGGAAGACCTGGGGGTTCCACTTGCGGAGCACCGAGACGGAGCCGCCGAGGAAGAGGTTTCCGTAGCTGAACGCGAAGCCTGCTCCGTGGTAGAGCGGTGCCACCGCGACGGTGTGACGGGTGGGGCCGTAGCCGTACTCCATCGCGGCGCAGTAGATCGTCAGGACCCGGCCGCGATGGGTCAGCAGGACGCCCTTGGGCCGTCCGGTGGTTCCCGACGTGTACGTGATGCAGAAGGGATCGTTCTCGTCGACGGGGGTGAGCGGGTCGACGGGGTCGCCAGCAGCGAGGAAGGACTCGTACTCCTCGCCGAACTGCCCGTCGAGGCTGACGACGAGGTCCAGGCCGTCCGCGAAGCCGGCCGCACCGTCACGAAGCTCGTCCTCCAGCAGCAGGACGCGTGCCTCGGAGTGCTCGACGATGTACGCGTTGTCGCTCGGGCTGTTCTTGGAGTTGAGTGGGACCATCGCGATACCGGCCTTGGCGAGACCGGCCGCGATCTCGAAGTACTCGGCGCGGTTGCCCGACAGCACGGCCACGGTGTCGCCCTTGACGACGCCGCGCGCCAGCAGCGCCTGGGCCAGCCGGTTGGACCGTTCGTCCACGTCGGCAAAGGTCAACGTCCGTTCGCCGTCGATGATCGCGATCTTGTCGGGGGTGTTGCGACCGAACTCCCGAATGCCGTTGGCCATGTTGAGCTGGATGCCACTCATGCCGTGTGGGTCCCTTCCACTTGTTCTCGTGGGGTCGAGCCCAACCGCGAGTCGAATGCCATAGAATATATCAGATACGTTTTTGAATTCACGGTGCTGGAAGGCAGACGAATGGCGATCAAGGCTGGTTGGACGGGACGCTTCTTCGAAGACTTCGAGGTGGGCGACATCTACAAGCACCCGCTGGGTCGGACGGTGACCGAGACCGACAACACCTGGTTCTCGCTGCTGACGATGAACACCAACCAGATGCACTTCAACACCGAGTACGCCAAGAAGTCCGAGTTCGACCAACCGCTCGTCGTCTCGACGCTGACCGTCGCGATCGCCGTCGGTCAGAGCGTCACCGACCTGACCCAGAACGCCTTCGCCAACCTCGGCTGGGACGACATCAAGATGACGCACCCGGTGTTCGCCGGCGACACCCTCTTCAGCGAGTCGATCGTGCTGGAGAAGCGAGAGTCAGCCAGCCGACCGCACGCTGGGATCGTGACGGTGCGCACCCGCACGCTCAACCAGCACGGCGACGAGGTCTGCTCGTTCAAGCGCATGTTCTACGTCTACAAGCGCGGCGCCGAGCAGCTCGAAGGCATCTTCCCCGAAGGCAAGAAAGCCCCTGTCGCTGGACGGCGAGTAGTCACGTGCGGATCACCTTCCAGCCCTGGGGCGAGTCCATGGCCCAGCTGCTCGACGTCAGCCGTCGGGCCGAGGCCGCAGGCGCGGAGACGCTGTGGGTGCAGGGCTGCACCGCAGCGCGACCGTCACCGCCGCAGCCGTCGCCGGCGCGACCACGACGGCCCGCGTCGCCACGGGCATTGCGCTCGGATTCACCCGCAGCCCCATGATCACGGCCCTCGAGGCGCTCGACATCGACGAGATCGCGGACGGCCGCTTCGTCCTGGGCATCGGCTCGGGCGTGCAGAAGCTCAACGAGCAGTGGCACAACGCCCAGTGGGGCAAGCCCGTTGCGCACCTGCGCGAGACCGTCCGCAACGTCCGCCAGTTCTGGACCAGCGCCGACGACGGCAGCGACATCGACCTCGACGGCGAGTTCGAGCCGATGCGCATCCGGGGCTACGAGCGTCCCTTCCACCAGGTGCGCACCGACATCCCGATCTACCTCGCCGCGATGGGCCCCGTCATGACCCGGCTCGCCGGCGAGATCGGCAATGGCTGGATCAGCCACGCTGTGCTCGCCGAGGTTCCTGGCCGATCGGGTGCTGGGCGAGCTGCAGGCCGGAGTCGCCAAGGTCGATGGCAAGACGATGGCGGACGTCGACGTCGTGGTCTCGGCCTGCTGCGGCGTGCACGACGACCTCTCGACGGCCCGCCGCTACGTGGCCGGCACCGTGGGCTTCTACGCCAGCGTGCGCACGTACGCCGACTTCTTCGAGTTCCACGGACTCGGCGAGGAGCAGCAGCGGGTCATCGACGCGTTCCGCGACGGCCGCGGCGCCGACTACCTCGCGAGCGAGGTGTCCGACCAGATGGTCGATGCCCTGACGATGGCCGGCACCCGCGACCAGGTCGCCGAACGGATCGCCGCGTACGAGGGGCTCGCCGATGCCGTCAAGCTCAGCGCACCTGTGCACGGCATGACGCCTGCCGAGATCCGGGCGGCGCAGGACGAGCTCATCTCGATGATCGAGGTCTTGGCACGATGATCGCGCACGAGCTGGCCACCTGGGCCCTGGGCCTGACCGACGTCCCGGCGCCGGTTCGCCGCGCCGCCGAGCGGCACCTGCTCGACGGCTTCGGCACCGCGGTGGGTGGTTTCCGTTCCGGCTCGGCTGCCCCAGCCGTCGACGTCGCGCTCGGGCTGGGCGGTCCCGCAGAGGCGACGATCCTGGGCACCACGACCAAGGTCTCGGCGCCGGCGGCAGCGCTTGCCAACGGGACGCTGGTGCATGCGCTCGACTTCGACGACACCCACGCCGGCGGCCTGGTCCACGCCACGGCCGTCGTGCTGCCGGCCGCCTTCGCCGTCGGCGAGCAGGGCGGTGCCAGCGGTGAGGACGTGCTGCTGGCCGCCGTCGTCGGCTACGAGGCGGCCTGCCGGATCGCGGCCGCCGCCCCCCACGGGTTCCACGCCCGCGGCCTGCACGCGACGATGGTCGCCGGTGTGTTCTCCTCGGCGCTCGTCGCCGCGCGGTTGACCGATCTCGACGTCGAGCAGACCGTCAACGCCCTCGGTATCGCGGGCAGCCAGGCCGGAGGACTGCTGGCCTTCCTCGGCACGGGTGCCTCGACCAAGCAGCTGCACCCCGGCTTCGCCTCGCAGGCCGGCATCGTCGCCGCCCGCCTGGCCGCCGCGGGCGCCACCGGGCCCGAGACCGTCTTCGAGGGCCCGCACGGGGTCTTCGACGCGCTGGCTGCAGGCGAGGCCGACCCGAAGAGCATCGTCGAAGGCCTCGGTGACCGCTGGGAGACGACCCGCATCGGGATCAAGCCCTATGCGGCCTGCCAGCTGTCGCACGTCACCTTGGACGCGCTGCAGGACGCGCTCGACGAGGTCGGCTTCGGTGCAGACGACGTCGTGTCGATCACCGCGCGGGTGCATCCCGACTCGGCCTCGGTCGTCTGCGACACGAGCCGCGACCTGACCCGGCCAGCCAGCCCCTACGCCGCGAAGTTCTCGTTGCCCTGGAGCGCGGCCGCGCTCGTCGTCGACGGGGCCATCACCCTCGAGACGTTCGACCCCGCCAGCATCGCGCGTGAGTCGGTCGCTCAGCTGGCCGCCCGCGTGGTCGTCGTCGTGACGGGGGCCGGCGTTGCCGCCGATGCACCCGGTCATGTCACGGTCGTGCTGCGTGACGGTCAACGGGTCGAAGGGATCGTGTCCCGCAGCGCCGGAGGACCCGACAACCCGTTGTCGGACGAGGTCCTGCGGCGCAAGCTGACCGGCAACGTGGGCCCTGGTGCCGACCGGCTCCTCGACGCGATCGACTCGTTCCCGGCGCGACCCGACCTCCAGCACCTTCTCTCCGTCGTCGCGCACACCGCGACTGAGCACAGCCAGCAAAAGAGGACAGCATGACCCTGCACGCGATCAAGACGCCCAAGTTCACCTGGTTCCCGTACGAAGGGTTCACGTTCTGCCTGGGCCTCTCCGAGGGTGAGAGCGCCTGGACGTCCGGTCACACCAGCGCGGCGTTCGACGAGGCTGTCGGCAAGATGACGGTCTCCGGCACGATGGAGCAGCAGGCGCGCATCGCCTACGCCAAGGTGCTGACGATCCTCGAAGGCGCTGGCCTCGGCATCGAGGACGTCGTGCGCATCACCGAGAACGTCACGGTCTCGGGCATCGGCGAGTACGAGGACGCCGTCGCGGTCCGCCAGGAGATCTTCGGCGATCACGAGCCCGTCGTCTCGACGATCATCGTGGAGCGGCTCGTGCGCCGCACCGCCTTCCTCGAGGTCGAGCTCGTCGCGAAGAAGGGCGGCGGCACCGAGCTGCTCGTCGCGAGCGAGGCGCGTGAGGCCGGCACCTGGCAGCGATCGGCCGTCAAGCAGGGCACCGACGGCGCGGTGCACCTGCCCACCGTCGTTCCGGTCGACGAGCGCGGCGACGTCGTGTTCGCCGGCGACTTCGTGAGCCAGTACGCCTACTGCCTCGACAAGGCTGCCGATCTGCTGGACCGGGCCGGTATGTCGATCGACCAGGCCGTCACGACGTACGACTACTCCACGCCGGCGACCCGCGAGGTCTACCGCAAGACGCATCGCGTCCGCAAGGAACGCCTCGGCGGCGCGGGCGTCTATCCCGGTGCCGGCGGCATCCTGATGAGCCGCCTGCACCATCCCGAGTCGCTCGTCGCGATCGACGTCACGGCATCCACCCATCCGCTCGAGCTGGTCAACCCAGGCTGGTCGCGCTACGACACACTGACCTACGCACCCGGCATCAGGGCCGGTCGCACGCTCTACATGTCGGGCTTCGCGGCCCTCGACATGGAGACCCAGCAGGCGCTGCACCCCGGCGACATCGGCGCGCAGGCCGAGGCCACCTACGGCGCGATCCTGCACCTGCTCGACTACGCCGGGCTCGGACCGCAGGACCTCCTGTTCACG
This sequence comes from Aeromicrobium sp. UC242_57, assembly GCF_044452305.1. NCBI lineage: Bacteria > Bacillati > Actinomycetota > Actinomycetes > Propionibacteriales > Nocardioidaceae > Aeromicrobium > Aeromicrobium sp. UC242_57. The sequence continues at coordinate 25,156 of NZ_JBIOAM010000003.1, forward strand.
ACCGAGTACTGCGTCGAGTCGGCGCTGCCCGACTACCGGGCAGTCGCCGGTGTGCGCGAACGCCTGCTCAGCCCGCCGTGGCCCGCGTCGACCGGCGGCATCTGCAAGGGCTGCTGCGGCCGGAGTTCCTGCTCGAGGTGTTCCCGACCGCGGTGTATCCCGAGACCACCGCCCCCGAGACCGCCGCCGAGGAGTCGAGATGACGTTGGTGACCGATGAGGTTCGGGCGCTGCTGGGCACGCGCAAGGTCTACACCGCGCCGGAGGCCTTCGGCGGCGCCTCGGGACGCTACTTCGCGATCGCGATCGGCGACGACAACCCGCTGTACAGCGACCCGGAGTTCGCGAGGTCGCAGGGCCTGCGGGGCGTGACCGCGCCGCCGACCCTGATCGCCGAGACCAACCAGTACGCCAACCTGCCCATGGCGCCCGATGGCTACGCCGGGCACGTGTGGGACATCGAGATCCCCGGCACGCGCAAAGTTCGTGGCGGCAACACCTACACGTTCGAGCGGCGGCTGCGCCCGAGGACGTCGTCACCGCGACGTGGGAGATCCATGAGCTGGAGGAGAAGAAGACCGGAAAGGGCGCCGACATGTTGATCGTCCACTCGCGAGCGACCTACACCAACCAGGACGACGAGCTGATCGCCGTCAACGACGAGACCATCATCTTCGTGAGCCTCGGAGCAGCGGCATGAACGCGGCTGGGGTCGACTGGGCCGTGGGTCAGGCGCTGCCCGGCATCGAGCGAACGATCACGCTGCCCGACATCGTGGCCTACGCCGGTGCGACCTGGGACTGGTACGGGCTGCACTACGACCCGGAGTTCGTCGCCGCAGCCAAGGTGCCCGCACCGGTCGTCGACGGTCAGGTGTTCGGCGCCTACTTCGTCGAGCTGTGCCAGGACGCCTTCGGCCCGCAGTCGTTCGTGCGGGGGCTTGTCGTTCACGTTCCGCAACCTGATGTTCGCCGGTGAGACGGTGCGCGTCGAGGGAACGATCGCCGAGCTCGACGAGTCGCGTGCCGTCGTCGAGCTGACCGCGACGATCCTCGAGTCGACGTTCGGTCCCGAACGCCCGGCGGCCAAGCCGGCGCGCGCCGTCGTCCTGCTGGGCACGCCCGACGGGCCCGGTGTGTCGTGACGCAGCGCCAGACTCGTGAGGGTGTCGCGATCGTCGGCGCGGCCGAGTCCGATCTCGGCGTCACCGACAAGTCGATCCTGACGTTGCAGGCGCAGGCCGTGACCCGCGCGCTGGCCGACGCCGGTCTGACCTTGACCGACGTCGACGGTCTGGCCACGACCGGTATCTCGCGGTTCTCGGCGACCCAGCTGGCCGACTACTTCGCCATCCAGCCGACGTGGACCGACTCGACGTTCGCGGGTGGATCGGCGTACGAGATGATGATCGCCCGCGCTGCGCAGGCGATCGACGCCGGCCAGGCCACGACGATCGTGATCAGCTTCGCGTCGAACCAGCGGTCTGCCAGGTCACGCAAGCTGGGTGGCGTCCACGAGCCGCACATTCCCGAGGCCCAGTTCGAAGAACCCTACGACATGTTGTTCCCGGCGTCGTACTACGCGATGGCGATGCAGCAGTACCTGCACCGGTTCGGCGGCACGCACGAGCAAGCTCGCCGAGATCGCCGTTGCTGCGAGGGAGTGGGCGCTGCTCAACCCGAAGGCGTTCCGCTACGGCAAGGGCTCGATCACGGCCGCCGACATCACCGGGTCGACGATGCTGTCGAGCCCGCTGACGGTCGGCGACTGCTGTCTCGTGACCGACGGCGGCGGAGCGGTCGTGCTGACGTCGCTCGAACGCGCCCGCGACCTGCCGCGCACGCCCGTCGAGGTGCTGGGCTACGGCGAGCGGACGACCAACACGTCGTTCACGGCAGTCGACGACCTCACTGCCCCCGGTGCGATCGGCTCGGGTCGTGACGCCTTCGCCCGCGCGGGGATCACGCCGGCCGACGTCGACGTGCTGCAGGTCTACGACTCGTTCACGATCACGGCAGCTCTCCAGCGTCGAGGCCCTGGGCTTCTGCGGACGCGGCGAGGTGCTCGACTTCATCGCCGACGGCACGATCCGGCCCGGGGAGCGTTGCCGCTCAACACGTCGGGCGGCGGGCTGTCCTACTGCCACCCGGGCCAGTTCGGCATCCTGCTGCTCGTCGAGGCCGTCCGACAGCCGCGCGGCGAGGCCGGAGACCGTCAGGTCGCCGGCGCCCGCACCGCCGTTGCGCACGGCACCGGCGGAATCCTGTCCACGCATGCGACCGTCGTCTTGGGAGTCGATCGACGGCTTGCCCGAAGTTCCTCCGGCCGACGACGTCACCGCCCCGTGGTGGGGGACGCGACCCGCGAGCACCGGTTGACCGTGCAGACGTGCACGCAGTGCGATCACGTGCAGCACCCGCCGCGCGCGATGTGCACCGGGTGCTCGTCGATGGAGCACCTCGTCCTGCGCGACACGTCGGGTGATGGCGTCGTGGATGCGTCGACCGTCGTCCACCGCGCGCCCCGCCCCGACGTCGAGGTTCCGTACACCGTGGCACGCGTCCGACTGGCCGAAGGGCCGATCGTGCTGACCCGGCTCACCGGCGGCAACGACTGGGCCATCGGCGACGCCGTCACCGTCGACTGGCTCGACCTTCCCGACGGCCGAGCACTGCCCGTCTTCTCCCGCGGCTGACGCCGCACCTCTCGACATCCCCGCTCTAGAAAGGGCAACGATCATGGATTTCAGCTCAACGAGGACCAGCGCGAGTTCCGCGCCCTCCTGCGGCTGTTCGTCGACAAGGAGATCATCCCGGTCGCGCGTGACTGGGAGCAGGCCGGGCGCTACCCGACCGAGATCGTCAAGGGCATGGCGGACATGGGCCTGTTCGGCATCACGGTGCCCGAGGAGTTCGGCGGTCTCGACCTCGATCCGGTCTCCTTCGCGCTGGTCTTCGAGGAGATCGCGCGCGGCTGGATGGGCATCGCTGGCATCCTCGGCAGCCACTCGCTGGCGTGCCGTCTCATCGCGATGCACGGCACGCAGGAGCAGAAGGACATGTACCTGCCCGACCTCGCGACGGGCAAGCGTCGCACCGGCATCGGCCTGACCGAGGCCGATGCGGGCACCGACCTGCAGGGCATCCGCACGACGGCCCGCCTCGACGGCGACCACTACGTCATCAACGGCTCCAAGATGTGGATCACCAACGCGCGGTACGCGATCCGCTGCCGGTGCTGGTCAAGACCGATCCGAGTGCTTCGCCCGCGCACCGCGGCATGAGCGTCATCCTCGTCGATGCCAACACCCCCGGCTACGAGGTCACCAAGGACATCCCGAAGCTGGGCTACAAGGGCACCGAGTCTTGCGAGATCCTGCTCGACAACGTGCGCGTCCACAAGAGCCAGCTGCTCGGCGGCGTCGAGGGCACCGGCATGAAGCAGGTGCTGTCGGCGCTGGAGTGGGGGCGCGTCAACATCGCGGCCCGCTCGGTCGGCATCGCGCAGCGCGCCCACGAGGAGGCCCTGTCGTACGCCCAGGAGCGCAAGGCGTTCGGCGAGCCGATCGCCAACTTCCAGGCCATCCAGCTCAAGCTCGGCGAGCTCGGCACGCAGGTGCAGGCCGCGCGCCTCATGGCCTACTGGGCCGCCGATGCGGTGCGCGACGGCCGCGCCGACGGCGCCACCGGCATGGCCAAGATCTTCTGCTCCGAGGTGGCCCTGCAGGCGGCGATCGACTCGATGAAGGTGCACGGCGGCTACGGCTACTCGACCGAGTTCGAGATCGAGCGCCTCTACCGTGACTCGATACTGATGAGCATCGGCGAGGGCACCAACGACATCCTGCGTACCGTCGTCGCGAAGTCGTTGATCAAGGGCGAGACGGTCGTCGGCTGACGGTCTCCCAGGTGCTAGGACGCGCAGGCTGACAGCGTCGTGCTGAGCGCCGCGAGATCGAGGTTCTGCGGCACGGGTCGGGTGTCGCCGTCGACGACCCAGACGCCGTCGACCTGCACGTAGCGGGCGCCGATGTCGCCAGAGGTCCAGGCGCGGAGGCCAGCGATGAGCCGGTCGATGTCCTCGATGGTGGTGCCGACGCCGATGCTGGCGCGGACTGCTCCCGCGCCCCAGGCCAGCCGGTCGAGCAGCGGGTGGGCGCAGAACCGGCCGTCACGCGAGACGCCGTGCTCGGCGGCGAGGAAGGCTGCGACGAGCTCAGGAGCGGTGCCGCGAAGACGGAAGGTCGCGACGCCGATCGGGGTGGCCGAGTCGCTCCACACCCGCGCGACGTCGATGTCGTCGATGCCCGACAGCCCGTCGACGAGTCGGTGGAAGAGGGTCTCCTCGTGCTCACGCACCAACGCTTCTGGCAGCGCCGCCAGCTGTTCGGTCGCCTCGGCGAGCGCGACCGCCCCGACGAGATTGGGCGTCCCGCCTTCGTGGCGGGCCGGCGCCGTGGTCCAGTCGACACTGTCGGTCGTCACCTGGACGACGGCGCCTCCGCCGGCGACGTACGGCTCGCAGGTGTCGAGCCAGTCGCGGCGGCCGATCAGCGCACCGGCGCCGAAGGGCGCGTACACCTTGTGCCCGGAGAACGCGACGTAGTCGACGCCGGAGGCTTCTAGCGAGATGCGGCGGTGGGCAAGCAAGCCGGGCGCCGTCGACGAAGACCCGACACCCGTACCGGTGGGCGAGGTCGACGACGGCGTCGATCGGCAGTGCCTCGCCCGTCACGTTGGAGGCGCCGGTGATCGCGAGCAGCGCGAAGCGGCGGTTGGCCAGCGCCGCCTGGATCGCTGCGAGAGTTCCGGCGACGGTGCTCTGGGCGCGGACGACCTCGTGGCCGCCGAGGCTGCGCTGCCACGGCAGCAGGTTGGCGTGGTGCTCGATGTCGAGGGTCAGGACGCGTCCGGGCACCGCTGAGGCGAGCAGGTTGATGGCGTCGGTGGTGTTGCGGGTGAAGATCGTGACGTCCTGCTCGCGGGCGCCGACGAAGGCGCCGACGGTTCGGCGGGCCTGCTCGTACAGCGCGGTCGAGACCTGCGAGGCATAGCCGGACCCGCGGTGCACACTGGCGTACCACGGCAGCACGGCGGTGACGCGCTCGGCGACCGCGACGAGCGCGGGTGCGCTGGCGGCGCCGTCGAGGTTGACGTTGCGGATGTACGTGCCGTCGACCAGGGGGACTTCGATGTCAGCGCCGACGAGGGGAAGCAAGGACATGGGCAGAGCCTTTTCGTTCGCGGTTTGACCATGGCCGAGTGGCATGGACCCGGTCGTCACCCGGAGCACCCCACCGCGAAGGAGGGTTGCCGACCAGCAAGCCGGGGCTGTGCGTCAGTGACGCGCTGGTACTCGTGACCGTGGCTCGACTCTGGCATCTCGGCGGGACCCGTGACAAATCTCGTCCACGATACGGACACCTGTCCGAATGGTGAGATGCGCGAAGAACCTGAAAATTTACCGCCATGATCTTCCCTGTCGACAACAACGTTTTAGTCAAGGAGTCATGCACGTGGAGACCTGGAACCTGGTGGCGCTGGCCGTGACGCTCGGGCTGTTCGCCGGCCTGTACGTCATGGGGCGGCTGCGGGTGAACTTCAGCCTGCTGACGTTCGCCGCGCTGTTCCTGGGAATCGGCGTCGGCCTGGTGTTCCGGGACAACCTCGACTACGTGCAGCCGCTCGGCCGGGTCTACATCAACATGCTGCTGACGATCGTCGCGCCGCTGGTCATCGTCTCGATCCTGTCGAGCATCACCTCGCTCGGATCGACCGACAAGCTCCCGCACGATCGGCCTCTCCTCGGTCGTCTGGCTGCTCGCGCTCAACTTCTTCGCGATCCTGCTGACCTTGGGACTGTCGTTGCAGGTAGGCCTCGGCAAGGGCGCTGACCTGGCCACGCAGGGCGTCGACACCCGTTCGCTCGACGGCTCAAGAAGTCGTTCGGCGACGTGTTCATCGGCTTCTTCCCCAGCAACGTCGTCAAGGACATCTCCGAGAACAACATCATCCCGATCATCGTGTTCAGCGTCGCCGTCGCGATCGCCACCTCGGTGATCGCCGACCGGTCGCCGCAGAAGGTCGCACCGTTCCTGGCGCTGATCGAAGCCGCCCGCGAGATCGTCTACAAGGTCGTCGGTACGTCATCGGCCTGACGCCGTACGCGGTCCTGGCACTCACCGCGACCGCCGCCGCAGCGGCCACGGCTCGCCGCGAGCAGCTGACGGCCCTGCTCAGCCTGCTGGTCGTCTCCTACATCGCCTGCTTCGTGCACGCCTTCATCGTCAACGGCGTGGTGCTGCGCGTCGCTGCCGACGTCAACCCCGTCACGTTCTTCCGGCGCATCTACCCCGCGCAGATGACGGCGTTCACGACCCAGAGCAGCGCCGGCACCCTGCCTGTCACGACGAGCCTGCTGACCAAGCGCCTCGGCGTACCGTCCGAGATCGCCGGATTCACCGCACCGCTCGGCACCACGATCGGCATGCCCGGCTGCGCCGGGGTGTGGCCCATCGTGCTTGCCGTGTTCGCGATCAACGGCCTCGGCATCTCGTACGGCATCGGCGACTACCTCGTGCTGGTGCTCCTGGGGCTGCTCGTCTCGGTCGGAACAGCCGGCGTGCCGGGCACCGCGACCATCACTGCGACGACGGTGCTGACCGCCGCTGGTCTGCCGCTCGAAGTCATCGTGCTGACGCTGCCCATCAGCGCAATCGTCGACATGGCTCGCACGATGAACAACGTGACCGCGGCGGCTGTCGCCGCGACGGTCGTCGCCCGCCGCTCCGGAAATCTCGACGAATCGGTCTACCACCGCCCCATCGACGACGATCCCACGCTGGGACGTCACGCCGCCCCGCCTGTCGACGACACCGTCCAGATCGCCGACGGGGTGCCTGTCGGAGTCTGCGGCATCGACGACCGCCCCACGATCCTTGCGCCCACGCGCTGACCTGAACCCCCCTGAAGAAGGAGCACCTCCCGTGTCCACATCTCTCTCCGGCACCGGCCGGGCCCGTCGATTCGTCCTGGCCCTGCTGGTCGGGTCGGGTCTGGTCTTGAGCAGCCAGGCCATCTACGTCCAGTCCGATGCTGCTTCTTCCGTCCAGTGGGTCGACGGCGGCGACGACGACAACTGCCTCAACGACGACAGCGGTCGGAGCTGTGACCGAGCTGCCCGGTGAGTTCTGGTGCCAGCCGATCGTCGGCTGCTACCAGGACGAGACGGACGGCAAGTGGGTCCTGCCGAGCCGCAAGACCGGTATCTGGCAGGGAAATCCCTCCGAGGTCAAGTACGCCGACGAGATCGTCAAGGCGCCGACCCCGAAGCCGACGACTCCGAAGCCCACGACGCCGAAGCCGACGAAGTCCACGCCCAAGCCCGGAGGGTCGACCGGTGGCAACTCCACGACGAACCCCGGCACGACGCCCGGCACCACGCCCGGCGTGGTCGGCGCTCCGACGACCGAGGTCGTCCCGGTCGGCGCGCCGACCGCTCCGGCAGCACCGACCGTCACGGTCAAGGACTCCGACGTCACGGTGACCTGGGTCGCGAGCCCCAACGCCGCCCTCGAGACTGTCACGGGCTACACGCTGCAGTTCACCAACGCCGACCCGATCCAGCTCGACGCGGCGACCCTGACCCACACGTTCACGGGTCTGAAGGACGGCAACTACCGGGCCGCGGTGCAGGCCGTCAACGCGGCAGGTCCGTCGCTGGCATCGCCGCCGTCCGAGGTGGCGACGGTCGGCACCCCGATCAGCGAGGTCATCGGCGAGGTGGTCGTCGACGGTGGGCTGGTGCCCGGCGGAACCGTCACGGTGACCGGAACCAAGTTCGCGAAGGACGTCCCGAGCTGGCGCTCGGCTGCACTCCGATCCCGTCGCGCTGGGCACGGTTGCGACCGATGCCAAGGGCGCGTTCACCACGACTGTCACGATTCCCGCGACGGTCGAGGCCGGCGACCACTCGCTGGTCGTGCTCTACGACGGCGACGAGGTCACGAAGCTCGCCGGTGACGATCACCGAGGTCGCTGCCGTCGCGACAGCCGCGAACGACGATGCCGAGGCAGCGGTGGCCAAGAGCGTGCCGCCCTTGTTCGGACTGGCTATCTTGGCGGCGCTCGGCGCGGTCGGTGCGTTCTCGCTGGTCTGGCACGTCGTGACCGGCCGCCGTCGCCGCGAGCGCAACGCCCGGCTGGTCCCGTCCGCAGCAGTGGGGGTGAGCTGACCTCTGACGTCCTGTAGATGGCTGGGTTGCCTGAACTTTCGACAGGACGGCAACCCAGCCCGCCAACTCACCTGATAGACGAATCGACCTGCCCAGTGTGGCAGGAGAGAGCGACACCCATGTCTTTTTCCACGTCTCTGCGTCGACGGCTTGCCGTCACCGCAGCGAGCGCCCTCGCGGCCTCGACCCTTCTAGGCTCCCCCCTCCTCGCCGCGCCGGCCCAGGCCGCCAGCCCGACTCCCACCCACGGCGCGACCGTCGACTACTTCGACGACGTCTACTCGGCGCTCGGCGCCGACAGCGTCTTCGAGACCGTGACGATCGAGCGGTTCGAGTACATCCTCAAGAACGTCACCGGCAACGTCGCGTTCCTGATCGGCGATCCGGGCAACGCCTCGACGCAAGCCACGATCGGCCACATCCAGGACGTTGCTGACGACCTCGGCGTCGACAAGATCTACAACTTCACGCCCAAGCTTGACGGCGACACGCTCAACGTGTGGGACCTCAGCAAGTCGGGTCTCAACGCGACGGGCCGCACGTACTACTCGGCCGTCGGCGACCGCCTGCTGAACGACTACCTCAACAAGGACACGCAGCCGGCGTTCACCAAGACCGAGAACGCCGATCCCTACCTGTTCGTCTACAACAAGGACCGCACGATCGGATCCGACCAGGATCGCATCGTCGCCTCGCTCTCGGGCGCCAAGACCGCGGCCGACCTCGACACTCCCGCTGAGGTCTCTGCGTACGAGACGCAGGTGGAGGGCGTGCTCGACAGCGTCAGCAGCGTGGCCACGACGTCGAACTTCGACTTCCAGAAGGCCGAGGTCAACCGACGTCACACCACGACGGCCGCGTATGCGGATGCGAGTCGTTACGGCGGCAACATCTTGGACGACGGCGACAACACCGACGGCTTCCGCATCCAGACCCTGACGTACCCCGAGCTCGAGCACCTGCTGCAGCAGCCGGGAGACTTCCCGATCCTGTTCGGCGGAACCTGGTGCCACAACACCCGGGCGATCATCAAGTTCGTCAATGCCGACGCGCAGAAGTACGGCGTGAAGACGGTCTACAACTTCGACTTCTCGCTGTTCTCGACGAGCAACGGTGGAGCCAACTACGACCACATCCGCGACAACCCGGTGCCCGCGACCGAGGACGGCAAGACCCTGGTCACCCGGCCCTCGCACCTGTACGGCGATCTGGTCAACACCTATCTGACCAACGCCGTCACGCAGTACCGCACTGCGGCTGACGTAGAGCGGCTCGGCGGCTCGGTCAACGCCGTCTCCTACTACCCGGGTGGTGACACCTCGGCTGAGCTCAAGCAGGCTCGCAAGATCCAGGTCGGCCACTTCCTGACGTACAACAAGGACCGCGTCGATGCGCTGGGCCAGCGCGCACCGGTCGTCGACCAGGCCATCCGTCAGAACGACGACGGTGGAAACACCGAGCACATGACCGAGTGGTGGTACACGGCGGGCAACGACTACGCCGCGACCAACGCTTCGTTGCGAGGTGCGTACGCGGTTGACCCGGTCACGGGAAACAACCAGCTGCAGAGCCAGCGTGCTTTCGCGAAGGAAGCGCTTGCCGAGATCGACACGCTGTTCCGCGGATTCGTCGGTGAGAAGAAGGCCTCCACCACGGGCGTCGACGTCAAGGTCGACGGCAGCCCCGTCAACGTCGCCGAGTCCTCGTTGAAGGTCGGCGACGCGCCGACACTCGACGTCTCCGTCGCAGCCCCCACCTTCGCGCCGTTCATCTCGCTCAACACCTCGAGCCAGAACGCCGCTCCGGCGCCCAGCACCGGAAAGCCCCGCGGCACGGTCGTGGTGCTCGACGGGTCCACCAAGATCGCTGAGGGCACCCTCAAGCGTGACGGCACGGCCAGCATCCAGCTGCCGGCCCTCACGCAGGGCGAGAAGTCGCTGACGGTCAAGTACGCCGGACGTGGAGAGCTCATCGAGTCGTCGCAGAAGGCACTGACGATCGACGTCGTCGGCGAGGCTTCAGCCGTTGCACTGACCGGGCCCGCAGAGCTGACGTTCGGCACTGGCGGCGAGTTCGAGGCGACCGTCACGAGTCCCGAGACCGGCACGTTGACCGGCTCGGTCCGGCTCGACGGCCTGCCCGGAGCGGCACCTGAAGGCACCATCACCGATGGTGTTGCGAAGATCGCCCTGCCTGCCTCGACGCCTGGCGGAACGTACGACAACGTCGTCGCCCGCTACGCCGGTGACGACAACTTCGGCAGCTCGGTCTCGGCTCCGCTGAAGCTGACGATCAAGCGGACTCCGGCTACCTTGACCCACTCGGTCGTCAGCTCGAAGTACGGCACGAGCGCCAAGGTCAACGTCCAGGTCGAGGGCCCGGCCGGTGTGGTGCCGACCGGGCAAGCCACCGTCACGGTCGCCGGCAAGCCGCAGACCGTCGCGCTCAACGCGGCTGGCAAGGCCACGATCGTGCTGCCGAAGACTTTGGCTCCCAAGGTCTACGCCGCGACGATCATCTACGGCGGCAACGGCAACCTGGTCGCTCGTAGCGCAGTGGGCAAGGTGACGGTCGCCAAGGGCACGGCGAAGGCGCCGACGTTCGCGGCCAAGGGCACGATCAAGGCCAAGAAGGCCGGCAAGGCCACCGTCAAGGTCGCCACGACCAGCGGACTGGCCAAGGCCGGCGGCAAGGTCAAGGTCGTGCTCAAGAAGGGCAAGACGACCAGGACCATCAACGTGACGGTCAAGTCGGGCGTCGCGTCGGTCAAGCTGCCCAAGCTCGCCAAGGGCAAGTGGAGCGTCAAGGTCACCTACGCCGGTGACGCGAACTATGTCGCCAGCAAGACCGTGAGCAAGAAGCTGACGGTCAAGTAGACGACAAGCAGTTGACGACGTCATCCCGGACGAGGCGCTGATGCCTCGTCCGGGATGACGCTATTCAGGCGTCTTCGTGACGTCGACCCACTGGGCCCCGGCCAGCTCGGCGATGCGCTCCGGAGCGATGCCGAAGGCGCTGGCCGGTGTGCCGGCCGCCGGATAGACCGTGTCGAATGCGCGCAGCGACTCGTCGCAGAACAGCGCGAGCGGGTTGGGGTGGCCGAACGGACCGACGCCGCCGACCGGTTGGCCGGTCAGCTCGTGGGTCAGGTCGGCCGGTGCCATCCGCGGCTTGGCCCCGAACCGGTCGCGGAACTTGCGGTTGTCGATCCGGGCATGTCCGCTTGCGACCACGACGACCGGCTCGCCGTTGGCGAGGATGACCAGCGTCTTGGCGATCGCGCCGGGCGCGACGCCCAAGGTCTCGGGCCGCCGCCTCGACCGTCGAGGTGTCGGCATCGGTCTCGACGATCGTGACGTCCGGTGCATGCTGGTCGAGGAACTGGCGGGTGGCCTGGGTGCTCACAGCCTCATCATGACAGTCCCACCGTCACAGCCGCAGGCCCTCCGCTTCAGCCGTCGATGCGCTGAGCCCCGGCGTACGCGTTGAAGCTGCCGTTGCGGCTGAACCCCAGCAGCGTCATGCCTGCCGACTCCGCGTGCTCGACGGCCAAGGACGATGGCGCCGAGACCGCAGCGAGCAACGGGATGCCGGCCATGTGAGCCTTCTGGACGAGCTCGAAGGAGGCCCGACCCGACACCTGGAGGGCGAGCGACCTCAGGGGCAGGCGTCCGTCGCGCAACGCCCAGCCGACGACCTTGTCGACCGCGTTGTGACGTCCGACGTCCTCGCGCAGGCACAGCAGCCGCCATCGGGCGTGAACAGCCCCGCCGCGTGGACGCCACCTGTGCGGTCGAACACCTGCTGGTGCTCCCGCAACCGATCGGGCAATGCTCCGAGCAGCCGGGACGACCACGACACGTCGTCGTCGAGCCGGCCGAAGTGGGTGGCCTTGTGGACAGCCTCGATCGACGCAGTGCCGCAGATCCCGCACGAAGCTCGACGTGTAGACGTGGCGCTCCAGGCCCGGATCGGGCGGCGGCGTGCCAGCGCTCAGGGCAGCGTCGATGACGTTGAACGTCTGCAACCCGTTCTCGTCGGTGCCGGCGCAAAAACGCATCGAGACGAGCTGGTCGGCCGACCAGATGACGCCCTCGGACACCAGGGAACCCGGCGACCAGGTCGAAGTCGTCGCCGGGGGTGCGCATCGTGACCGAGAACGACGACCCACCGACGCGGATCTCCAGCGGCTCCTCGACGGCAAGGGTCTCCTCCCGCATCACGGGGGCGTCGTCGGAGAAGCGCGTGACCCGGGTGCGTCTCGTGCGTCGTCCAGCCATGGTCCGACTCTACGGCGAGCGGTCATGCACAGCCGCAGGACTACAGTGCGTGGTGTGGAGTTGAACGAGAACGACCTCGAGGTTCACGATCCGAAGAACGCCGCGGCGGGCATCACGGGAGTCAGGGTCGCGCTGCAACGCGCGGTCTCCCACATGGGCGTCAAGAACTCGGTCAAGACGCTGCGCAAGCTGAACCAGGCCGATGGCTTCGACTGCATGAGCTGCGCCTGGCCCGACCCAGACCCCGAGCACCGCCATGCAGCCGAGTTCTGCGAGAACGGTGCGAAGGCCGTGGCCGAAGAGGCCACCCGTGCCACGGCAGATCCCGCGTTCTTCGCCCGACACAGCATCGCCGATCTCGACGCGCACGACGAGTACTGGCTGGGGCAGCAGGGCCGCATCACGCAGCCCATGGTCAAGCGCTCAGGAGGCACGCACTACGAGCCGCTCGCCTGGGACGAGGCCTTCGGGCTGATCGGCGACCAGCTGCGTGGGATGTCGCCCGACGAGGCGCTCTTCTACACCTCGGGCCGGGCGTCCAACGAGGCTGCGTTCATCTACCAGCTGTTCGCCCGCGCCTACGGCACCAACAACCTGCCCGACTGCTCCAACATGTGCCACGAGTCGACCGGGGTCGCACTGGGCGAGTCGATCGGCATCGGCAAGGGCAGCGTGAGCCTGCGCGACATCTACGATGCCGAGGTCATCGTGATCCTCGGGCAGAACCCCGGCACCAACCATCCCGCGCATGCTGTCGGCGCTGGAGACGGCCAAGCTGCGCGGCGCGAAGATCATCGCGGTCAACCCGTTGCGCGAGGCGGGCCTGGTCAACTTCCGCAATCCGCAGAAGCCGCGCGGCGTCGTCGGCAAGGGCACCGACCTGGCCGATCTGTACCTGCCGGTGCGGATCAACGGAGACCTGGCCCTGCTGCAGGGCATCGGCGCCCTGCTGCTGGAGTGGGGTGCTGTCGACCGTGACTTCGTCGAGCAGCACACGACCGGCTACGAGGCCTGGGCCGAGCACGTCCGCGCGGTCGACTGGGCGTTCGTCGAGCAGGCGAGCGGACTGACCCGGGCGCAGATCACCGAGGCCGCCCAGCTGATCCGCGGCTCCGAGGGCACGGTCTGGTGCTGGGCGATGGGCCTGACGCAGCACCGCAACTCGGTCGCCACGATCAAGGAGGTCGTCAACCTCGCGCTGGTGCGTGGCGACATCGGCAAGCGCGGCGCGGGGCTGTGCCCCGTGCGCGGACACTCCAACGTGCAGGGGGATCGCACGATGGGCATCTTCGAGAAGATGCCCGACACCTTCCTCGACGCCCTCGGTGCCGAGTTCGGCTTCGAGCCGCCGCGCGAGCACGGCGTCGACGTCGTCGACTCGATCCGGGCGCTGCGAGACGGCAAGGCCTCGTTCTTCATGGGACTGGGCGGAAACTTCATCCACGCCTCACCCGACACCGACCTGACCAGCCGAGCCATGGCCACAGCCGCGATGACGGTGCAGGTCTCGACCAAGCTCAACCGTTCGCACCTCGTCACAGGTGACGTCGCGCTGATCCTGCCGACACGCGGGCGCACCGAGAGGGACGTCCAGGCCAGCGGCGAGCAGTACGTGACGGTCGAGGACTCGATGTCGGCCGTGCACGCCTCGCGGGGAGTGCTCGACCCGCCGTCCGATCAGCTGAAGTCCGAGGTCGAGATCATCGCCGGCATCGCCGCGGCGACGCTCGGCGACCGCCACTCGATCGACTGGGCGGGGATGTCAGCCGACTACGGCGTCATCCGCGAGCACATCGCACGGGTCGTGCCGGGGTGCGAGGACTACTCGGCCAGGGCAGATCGCCCGGGCGGTTTCGTCCTGCCGCATCCGCCGCGCGACTCCCGGACGTTCGAGACCGCGAGCGGTCTCGGCGAGTTCGCGGTGTCGCCGATCGAGGTGCTGCAGGTTCCCGACAAGCACCTGCTGCTGCAGACGCTGCGCAGCCACGACCAGTTCAACACCACGATCTACGGTCTGTCCGACCGCTACCGCGGCATCGAGAACGGTCGACGGGTCGTGTTCCTGCACCGCGACGACATCGCCGCGCTGGGCTTCGACGACGGCGACCGGGTCGACCTCGTCGGGGTCTGGGACGGTGACGACCTCGACCGGGTCGCGCACGACTTCCGGATCGTCGAGTACGACACCCCACGCGGCACTGCGGCGGCGTACTACCCCGAGACGAATCCGCTGATCCCGCTCGACTCGACCGCCGATCACAGCAACACCCCGACGTCGAAGTCGGTCGTCATCCGCCTGCAGCCCCGCTGACGCTACTCCTCGGCGGGAGGCTCGGCGGCGCGGGGAGTCCTCTTTCGGTGCCAAGACTGACACGGAGTCGTCGATCCGTTCGTTGAGGTAGCGCGAGGCTTCGGCGACGCTGGCCGCGACGGGCACTGCCAGGAACGCGCCGGTGATGCCGAACATCGAGCCGCCTGCGGTGACGCTCATCAGGACGACCGCCGGGTGCAGGTTCATGTTCTTGCCCTGCAGCATCGGCGACAGGACGTTGCCCTCGAGCTGCTGCACCGCGACGACGATGATCAGGGCGATCAGCGCGTCCTTGTAGTCGTTCGTCACCAACGTCACGAGCACCGCCAGGGCGCCGCTGACGAAGGCACCGACGATCGGGATGTAGCCGCCGAAGAACGTGATGACCGCGAGCGGCACGGCGAGCGGCGAGCCGAGGATCGCCAGGCCGGCGCCGATGATGATCGCGTCGATCATCGCGACGAGGGTCTGCGTGCGGATGAATCCGCCGAGCGTCGACCACACCCGGCTGAGCACCTCGGTCAGGTGGTCGCCGGATCGGTGGCCGCCCAGGCTGCGCACCCACGGCAGGAACTTGTGACCGTCCTTGACGAAGAAGAACGTCAGCATCAGGACCAGCACCAGGTTGACGATGATCGAGGTCGCGGTGGTGATGGTCGAGAAGACGCCTGAGCTGATCGCGCTGGCGCTGCTCTGCAGCTTGTCCTGGAGGGCCTCGATGGCGCGGGTGATCTGACCTTCGGAGAGGTTCAGGGGCTCGCCGGTGACCCAGTCACGGACCTTCTGGAGGCCGTTGGACGCCTGCGAGGCGATATTGCCCGCCTGGCCGGCGACCTGGGGCGTCAGCACCGCGATGATCGCGACCAACGAGGCGATGAAGCCGATGACCACGAGGGATGTCGCCAGCGCCGAAGGCCAGCCCTTCGAGCGCAGCCAGGCGACCGGCGGAGCCAGGACCGTCGAGATGATCAGGGCCATCGAGACGGGGAACAGCACCATCCAGACATGGCCGATGCCCCAGCCGATGACGTAGGCGGCCGCCGCGATCACGACCAGGCGCAGCCCCCACCGTTGCAGATTTCCAAAGGCTTCGTCGATGACGACACCACGGTCCCGGATCCTGTTCTCAGCCACAGGGACACCTTAGTCTGCGAGTGCCCAGCTCACCGGCTGCGTGCCCTGGGCGGTGAGCAGCTCGTTGGCGCGGCTGAACGGCCGCGAGCCGAAGAAGCCGCGGCGCGCCGACAACGGACTGGGATGCGGGGACTCGATCGTCGGGGTGTCGCCGAGCAGCGGCGCGAGACGTTGGGCGTCCTTGCCCCAGAGGATCGCGACGAGCGGACGTCGTCGGGCGACCACGGCGCGGATCGCCTGGTCGGTGACGGCCTCCCAGCCGTGGCGACGATGGCTGCCGGCCTGCCCGGCGCGCACCGTGAGCACCCGGTTGAGCAGCAGGACGCCCTGGCGGGTCCACGGGGTCAGGTCGCCGGTCGGCGCCGGTGGGATGCCGAGGTCGGACTCCAGCTCGGCGTAGATGTTGTTGAGGCTGCGGGGGAGTGGCCGGACGTCGGGGGCCACCGAGAACGAGAGCCCCACGGGGTGCCCGGGGGTCGGGTACGGGTCCTGCCCGACGATCAGCACCTTGACCTCGGACAGCGGCTCGACGAACGCTCGCAGGACGTGCTCGGGCGCGGGGAGCCAGGGCTGCGTCTCCTGTCGGAGGAACTCCTCGATCGCGGTGAGCTGATCGTTGACCGGCGCGAGTGCCGCAGCCCAGTCGGGCGCGATGTCGTCTGACCAGGTCATGCGTGTTCCTCCGTGGTCGGTGCGAGAGCCTTCGGGGCGAGCAGGCCGGCCAGCAGGCAGCCGGCGATCGGTACCGCGAAGGCTGCGGTCAGCGGCACCCAGTGGGTCAGCAGACCGATGATCGACGGTCCGGCCAGCAGGCCGAGGTAGCCCATGCTGGTGACGCGGGCCAGGTAGGTGCCGGACGCTGACACGTCGACGTTGCCGGCCGCGGTGAAGAACTGCGGCACGCAGCCGGCCAGGCCGATCCCGAACAGGGCCCAGGCGGCGATCGCGAGCGGTGCGGTGGGCGCGAGCGCAGCAGCGAGCAGGCCGAAGGCGCCGAGCAGCGCCGCTCGGGAGACGTAGGTCGCGGGTCCCCAGGCCTCGACGATGCGATCGGCCACGAGCCGCACGATCGTCATGGTCAACGAGAACGCTCCGTACGCGAACGCTGCGACGGTCTCGCTGGAGCCGAGCGAGTCGTGCAGGTGCACCGTGCTCCAGTCGTAGGCGACTCCCTCTCCCAGCAGCAGGGCGAAGGCCAGCAGGCCCAGCAGCAGCACCTTCGGCGTCCACGGGATCCGTGCTCGGGGCCCGGCGGGGCGCGAGCGCGCTCGGGCTCGACCAGGTACGAGGCACGCAGGCTCACCGCGACACCCGCGCCGACGACTGCCGCCCCGCACAGCGTGACGCGCACGTCGACGCCCGCAGCGATCAGCAGACCACCGGTTACGGCGGCGACCAGGCCGCCGAGGAGAGAAGAGCGTGGAAGGCCGCCATGATGGGTCGGCGGTAGGCGCGTTCGACGACGACGGCCTGGGCGTTCTGCGAGACGTCCACGATGCCGTTGAAGAAGCCCAGCACCGCCAACGCGATCGCGAGCTGGGTGGCGTTCGTCGCGAACGCCGGGCCCGGGACGGTCAGCGAGACGGCAGCAGCCGCGACGGTCAGCACGGGCCGGCTGCCGAACCGGTCGATGACGGGGCGGGCGAGCCGATGCCGAGCCAGGCGGCGATGCCGAGCGCCAGCAGCAGCAGTCCCAGCGTGGCCTGATCGACTCCCGTGCGGTCCTTGATCGTGGGGATGTTGACGATCCACATGCCGAGGACGAAGCCGTTGAGCGCGAAGACGCCGATCGTCGCGCCGCGCGCTCGAGTGGGGTTCACCGAGTGAGCCTATCCAGTGACAGCACGCTGTGCGCATCGACGCTACGATGGTCCGGCTGTGTCAGCAATTGCCGCCTACCGCGCACTCCTGCGGATCGTCGGGCCCGCCTACATTCTCGTAGCCTTCCTCGGGCGAATTCCGCTTGCCATCAGCCAGCTCGGCGTCCTGGTCCTGGTCAGCGAGACGACCGGACGGTACGGCGTCGGTGGCGCGGCCGCCGGCATCCTGGCGATCTCGAACGCGATCGGCTCGCCGATCTTCGGGACGCTCTCCGACCGGATTGGTCAACGTCCGGTCGTGCTGGTGCAGTCGCTGGTCGGCGCGGCTGGCCTGGCGGGGATCGTCGCGGTGACCGACCCCGATGCGTCCAAGGGGGCCATCTTCGTGATGGCCGCGCTGGCCGGGTTCGCGATGCCGCAGGTCGGACCGCTGGCGCGGGTGCGTTGGCGTCCATCACGCGTGACGCGAAAGATCAGCGCCGCCTCGTCGATGCCGCGTTCTGCGTACGAGGGAGCCGCCGACGAGGCCTCGTTCGTCCTCGGGCCGGCGACGATCGGCGTGCTCGCGATCGTGGCCGAGCCGTCTGGTGCACTGCTGGCGGCTGCGGTCCTGCTGGCGGTGTTCGGCTCGTCGTTCGCGATCCATCCGACGTCGGCGCTCGTCGGCCACGTACCGTCGTCGGCGGCTCGGGCAGCGATCCGTTGTGGACGCGCGTCTTCTTCGTCCTGATCCTGGCGCAGTTCGGCATCGGCATGATCTTCGGCAGCGTCCAGCCGGCACGACGGTGCTCGCGACCGCCGAGGGGCAGGCGGGCCTCGCCGGGCTGATCCACGCGGTGCTCGGCATCGGCAGCGTCATCGCCGGTCTCGCCGTGACGGCGCTGCCCGAACGTGTCATGTACGCGACGCGCATGGCGGTCGCGTCGATCGCACTGCTCGTGCTCTCGCTGCCCCTGCTGCTGGTCGACTCGCTGCCCTCGCTGATCGCGGTCATCGCCCTGCTGGGCTTCGCCGTGGCGCCCTACATGATCAGCAACTTCGCACTGGCCGGCATCTTGGTGCCGGTGCACCGGGTCAGCACCGCGATGACGATGCTCGCTGGCGCGACCGGCATCGGCTACGCGAGCTGGTGCGGCGCTGGCCGGGCGGTTCGCCGACTCGGACGGTCACACCGCCGCCTTCGCCGTCACGATCTCGGCGGCGGCCTTTGCGGTGCTGATCGCGATGACGTCGAACCGGGCCTTGAAGAAGGCCGTACCGGTCGACCAGGGCTACTGACCTCGCCTCGTCTCGCCCGACGGGTCGAGGTCGGCAAGCGGGGTGACCTCGAGGCCCAGGGCCTCGCCGACGGGACCGTTGACCAGGTGCCCGGCGTGCGTGCTCAGGCCACCGGCGAGCGCGGCGTCGTCGGTCACTGCCTGACGCCAGCCCTTGTCGGCCAGCGCGACGGCGTACGGGAGCGTGACGTTGGTCAGCGCGTACGTCGAGGTGCGCGGCACCGCTCCCGGCATGTTGGCGACGCAGTCGAAGATCGAGTCGTGCACCATGAACGTCGGATCGTCGTGGGTCGTGGCGCGCGAGCTCTCGAAGCAGCCGCCCTGGTCGATCGCGATGTCGACGAGCGCAGAACCAGGAGCGCATCTGCGCGACCAGGTCGTCGCTGACCAGGGTCGGCGCCTTGGCGCCGGGCACCAGGACGGCACCGATCACGAGGTCGGCCTCGCGCACGGCCTTCTCGACCGCGAACGAGCAGCGACGCGAACGGTCGTGATCATGCCCTGGAACCGGGCGTCGACGGCGCGCAAGCTGGCGACGTCGAGGTCGAGGATCTCAACGCGTGCGCCCATGCCGCGGGCGACCTGGCGGCGTTGACGCCGGAGACTCCGGCACCGGATCACGACGACGTCGGCGGGGTAGACGCCAGGAACGCCGCCGGGCAGCACGCCGCGTCCGCCGTTGCTGGCCATGAGGTGCTGGAATCCGACCTGCGGCGCCAGACGTCCCGCGACCTCGGACATCGGCGCGAGCAGAGGAAGTGACCGGTCGGGCAGCTGCACCGGTCTCGTAGGCGATCGACGTCGTGCCGGAGGCCAGCAGCGCGTCGGTGCACGGCCGTGACGCCGCGAGGTGCAGGTAGGTGAACAGGGTCTGGTCGGCGCGCATGCGCCCGTACTCCTCGGCGATCGGCTCCTTGACCTTGAGCGCGAGCTCGGCCGATGACCACACCTCGTCGGCGGTGCCGAGGATCTGGCACCGGCAGCGACGTACTCGGCGTCGGGGATCGACAAGCCCAGCCCGGCCCCGGTCTCGATCACGACGTCGTGGCCGTGACGGACCCAGCGTGCACGCCGGCCGGCGTGATCGCGACCCGGTACTCGTGGTTCTTGATCTCGCGGGGGACTCCGACCAGCATGGCTCAGCTACCTTCGACGGGTAGATGCCTCTATCGTGAACTAACTGCGGAAACATGCGCAATAGTCTGTAGAAGATTCTGTAACATGGATCTACTGACACAAATTGTGCGGATCCAGTGTTCTGAGGGGCCCTGACATGAAGGATGTTCGCGAGAGCTCGATGACATCGACCGTCGTATCGTGCGGGTGCTGCGGCGCGAGGGGCGACTGCCCAACAACGCGCTGGCCGACCACGTCGGCATCGCAGCGTCCACGTGCCTCAACCGCACCCGGGCGCTGATCGAGCGCGGAGTCATCACCGGCTTCCACGCCGAGGTCGATCCGGCCTGGATCGGGCGTCCTATCCAGGCGATGATCTCGGTTCGACTGCGGGGCGATGCCCGGGCGTCAATCAACGAGTTCTCCGAGCGGCTCGCCGGGATGATCGAGGTGCTCAACGTGTACTTCCTCGCCGGGGCCGACGACTTCCACGTGCACGTCGCCGCCGAAGACCCCGATGATCTGCGGGCCTTCGTCGTCGACAACTTGAGCTCAGCGCCCGAGGTCGCGCTGACCGAGACCAACCTGATCTTCGAGCACAAGCGCGGGCGGCTCTCCGACTGACGTCAGTCGAGGTCGAGGTCCTTGAACCACGACTCGGTCACGTAGGACGTCGTCCAGCCCAGCGCGCGGTACAGCCGTCGGCCTTCGTCGGTGAGTCGGCGTCGACCTCGAGGCTCACCCGATCACGTCCACGTTCGGCGGCATCGGCGATCACGACGTTGAGCAACGACTTGGCGACTCCGCGGCCCCGCGCCGCCCGGTTGACGCCGATGTACTCGACGTACGAGCCCTCGACACCGCCGGCGGGCGCCGAGACGACCGAGCACACGACGGTGCCCGCGGCGACCGGTCCGCCATCGCCCTCGACGTAGGCGATCCACCAGTGGTCCCAGCTGTGACCGGGATCTTCGCGCAACCGCTGCACGAACTCGGGAAAAGCTTCACGGTACGAGTTGAAGTGGTCCTCGAACGACTCCTCCAGCATCTGGTGGACGATCTGGAGGTCAGCCGCGACCGGCAGCCCGTTCTCGTGCCGCTCGACCGGGCGGACCAGGACGCCGTCGCGCGGGGCGAGCGCGGTCTCGTCGGGCGACACGGGACGCTCCATGTGCAGCCACGTGCGCCGCCGGGTGTAGCCGGCCAGGGCGAGCCAGCCGGCCTGCCGCACGTCGTCGGCGAAGGGGCTCTCGTCGAGCCGGGTCTGCTTGACCCCGCGCATGCGGGCCATCGTGATGGCCGTGTTCTCGGCCCACCGGTAGAACGCCGAGGCGATCGAGTCGATCTCGTGGACCTCGCGGTCGAAGTACCCCCACACGAGGGCCCGTCCGGCGGCCCGGTCGTGCACCGTGATCCAGGCACGCGGGACGTCGTCGTCGCCGACTGCGACGAGCTGGCGGCGGGTCCACGAGGCCTGACCTGCGACCTCGGACTCGATGCCGGCCGGATCGACGTGGGCCGAGCCGGTGCCCTGGAGCTCGTCGAGCCGGCGCAGCGCGACGAGGGCATCGATGTCGGCGTAGCCGGGCACCCGGGCCCGCCACGATCCGGGGAGGGTGGGGAGGTCGTGGCTGGCGTCACTTGTGGTGTCGGTCATCCCTGCCATTGTTGCCGACGACGTGGTCCGGCGCGGTTCAACGGTCGAGCTTGGACTGCAACGCCGCACGTGCTGCCGGCCACTCGTCGTCTGTCATCGAGAACGTCACGGTGTCGCGCCAGGTGCCGTCGGGGCGGATCCGGTGCTTGCGGAGCACGCCTTCGCGTTGCGCGCCGAGCCGGGCGATCGCGTTCTGCGAGCGTTCGTTGTAGATGTCGGTGTGCCAGACGACCCGCACGCAGTCGAGGGTCTCGAAGGCCCGGGTGAGGAGCAAGAGCTTGGCCTCGGTGTTGATGCCGCTGCGCCAGTACCTGCGTCCCAGCCAGGTGTGGCCGATCGCGACGGTGCGCAGCGCCGGATCGATGTCGTAGAACGTCGTGACGCCGGCAAGCTCGCCCGATGCGTTGTCGATCTGCGCCCACATGATCAGGTCGGTGCGGGCGAGATAGCTGTCGACGTTGCTCTGTGCCTCGTCGATCGTCCGGGGTCGCCGGATCGGCATCCACTGGAACACCGCATCGTCGTCGGCTGCGGCGAGGAGGCCTGCCGCGTCGTCGGAGTGCAGAGCCCGCAGCGTGACGTGCTCGCCGGCCAGCGGCAAGCTTCCCAGTAGTCGATCTTCACCCGCTCAACCCTAGTAGTCCTCGACGGGACTCAGCGGGGGTACAGGACCCGGAACCGCTCGAGCACGACCGGCATCGACGGCGAGAACCCGCGATCGTGGCTCGCGTGATCGGCGAAGAACCGTTCGTGCACCGTGCGCCAGTGCTCCAGCGATCGGTCACCTTCACCCTCGAGGTGGGCGTGCTCGGCGTCGACCTCGTCGAAGGGTCGGACGTCGACGTGTGTCACCTCGATCAGGGCACGGGGGTGCTCGGCACCGTCGAGCAGGATCGACAGGTCGCCGACGCGCGGGATCGGTTCGCCTTCGTGCTCGTAGTCCCACTGGGCGCTGGCCGTGGCGGTCTTGGTGCCGTCGAGCACCAAGGTCAGCAAGCCGTCGGCCTGCTCCGGAGTAGCGCCGAAGCCCCACGCCGGCGGGGCGAGGGCCTCACCGGAGAAGCTGCCGAGGTAGGCGGGGGACCGGATTGGTGCGTGTCTGGTGCCGTGCGGCGGTCCAGAAGGTGTCGATCTCGTCGGCCGTCATCGGGAGAGCCTGTCGAGGAATGCGATGAGCAGCGCCTCCCGCAGAGCGGGGGGAGCGACGTCGAGCAGGGCGTTGACCGGTGCCATGCGTTCGGGCACCGTGACCTCGCCGGAGTCGGAGCCGAGGCCAGCCAGCGCCAGCAGCCCGTCGAAGGCCTCGTCGTCGAGCGTCGCCGGATCGATCGACTCGGCCGCCGCGCGCAGTCCCTCGTCGATGACGATCGGCCCGGCGGCAACGGCGGCGGCCACCGACTCGGCCAGCGCCGCCAAGAACTCCGGCACAGCAGGGGCCGTCGCAGCGCACACCGTGAGATGCAGCGACGCGGGCATGTCCCGGAACGACATCTGCGGCTGGACGAACCAGCCGCGAGTCAGCATCTCGTCGCTGATCGTGAACACGTCGCACGTCGCGTCCGTCTCGAGCGTGACGAGCGACGACTCGGGACGGGCCACGAGCCGTACGTGCTCCTGCTGCTCGACGCCGGCCGCGAGCGCCGCGGTGCCGTCGAGCGTCGTGCCCACGAGCTCGAGGTAGCCCGCATCCCCGATCAGCTGGACGACGGCCCACGCCGCGGCGAGCGGCCCGCCCGACTTGGTCGACTGGGTCGTGGCGTTGAGCATCGTGTACCCCGGCCAGTCGGCGCTCGCGAAGAACTGCGACTTCCGCAGCTGGGGGGTCGCGTGCAGCAGGAGCGAGACGCCCTTGGGCGTGTAGGCGTACTTGTGCAGGTCGGCGGAGATGCTGGTGACGCCGTCGACCCGGAAGTCCCATTGCCCGATCGGGTGCCCGAGACGCTCGGCCCACGGCAGCACCCAGCCGCCGATGCACGCGTCTACGTGGAACCGCAGGCCGCGCGCAGCTGTCTCGGCGGCGATCGCCTCGATCGGGTCGATGACGCCGTGGGCGTACGACGGCGCCGACGCCGCGACCAGCACGACCCGGTCGCCGTACGTGTCCATCGCCGCCGTCATCGCGACCGGATCGGCCTTCTTGGTCGCGGGATCGACGTCGATCGAGATCCGTTCGACCCCGAAGTAGTGGGCAGCCTTGTTGAACGCCGCATGGATCGTGGTCGGGACGATCATGACGGGGTCGGCCACGTGGGCGGCATCGCGCGCCGACTGGACCGCCAGCAGGATCGACTCGGTGCCGCCGCTCGTGACGGAGCCGACCATGGTCTCGCTGCCATGAACCATGGGCCGGGCGAATGCCACGAGATCGCGTTCCATCGCCAGCAGGCTCGGGAAGGCCGTCGGGTCGAGGCCGTTCGTCGAGGCGTACATCGCCAGCGCCGTCTTGCCCAAGGTGTCGGCGTCGGACAGGCCCGAGTCGTAGACGTAGGCCAGTGTCCGCCCGCCATGGGTCGGCAGGTCGTGGGCGCGCAGCTGTTCGAGCTGTTGCAGGATGTGGTCAGTCGACATGGCCCTCCTCGGGCACGGGGGCGGTCGGGTGCAGCGGTGTGGCTGAGCTGGGAGTCGAGGGCGTAGCGGCGCAGGAACAGCATGCTCAGCGCGATCAAGGCGGCCGGAACGAGGGAGAACCCGATGGCGATCGCGGTGCGGGCGCTGTCGGGCTGCACGGCGGTGCCCGCAGTCGACGACACGTAGCCGCCGATCGCGAGGATCACGGCGAACAGCCCGGGTCCGATCGCGAGGCCCAACGTCTCACCGGCGGTCCAGACCCCGGTGAACACGCCGATCCGGTTCTCGCCGGACGCGCGAGCGTCCTCGGCCGCGACGTCGGGGAGCATCGCCATCGGGAACACCTGCGCCCCCGCGTAGCCGATGCCGACGACGGCCGCCGCGAGGTAGACGATCGTGGTGTGCCCGTCACGGGCGAAGATCAGGGCGACCGCGCCGGCGACGAGGAACACCGACGAGATCAGGTAGCCCGACCGCTTGCCGCGACGTTCGGCGAAACGCTCCCACAGCGGGGTGACCAGCAGCGCTGGGGCCACGAAGGCGGCGAACAGGATCGTGGCTGCGCTCTTGTCGTTCAGGAGGTCGTCCGACACGTAGGCGACACCTGCGAGCATCGCGCCGACTCCGACGGCCTGTAGGACGAAGGCGATCAGCAGCGTGCGGAAGTTGGCTGACGCACCGACCAGCCGCAGCTGGTTCCGCAGCGATCCGCCGGCCGTCTCGACCCGGTGCTCGGGAGCGTCTTTGGTGCCGCGCCAGGCGCCGACCACGCCGACGACCAGCAGCACCGCGACATACACGCCCATCAGTCGGTAGCCCGCAGCAGTCTCTTCGCCACCGAAGGCGTTGACGACCATGGGCGCGGTTGCACCCGATAGCAGGATCGCCAGAGCCAGGACGATGACCCGCCAGGTCATGAGGCGGGTGCGCTCGGCGTAGTCCAACGTCATCTCGGCGGGCATCGCCACGTACCGGGACCTGGAAGAACGCGTACGCCGTCGCACAGGCCAGGAACCAGAACACGACCCAGGCACCGGCCAGGAACGTCGGCTCCGACGGCCCCGCGAACAGCAGCGCGAAGCATCCGGCCAGTGCCAGTCCGCCCTTCAGCAAGAAGGGGCGACGTCGGCCTGCCGGGGACGTCGACCGGTCGCTGATGCGTCCGGCAATGGGATTGAGGATCGCGTCCCACGCCTTTGGCAGGAACACGATGAACCCGGCGACGACGGCCGCGATACCGAGGGAGTCGGTCAGGTACGGCAGCAGCAGCAGGCCGGGAACCGTGCCGAACGTCCCGGTGGCGACGCTGCCGAGCGCATAGCCGCGCCGAACGCCGGGCGTCAGAGGCGCAGTCATGGATCAGTTCTACACGAAACGCCCGTTGAGCCTGTCGAAACGCTCACGAGGCGGACCGCTCAGACCGGCCGGGGGTTCTTCTCGTGCAGCTCGCGGTTGGAGGTGAGCTCCTGCAGGAAGTTGCTGGCCCAGAGAGCGATGTTGTTCTCCATGACCTGCTTGCGCATGGCCTTCATCCGGCGGCTGTTCTCGCGCGGGCTGGCGTTGATCGCGGCCAGCATCATCGACTTCATCCCGTTGATGTCGTGCGGGTTGACCTGGTAGGCCTGCTTGAGCTCGGACGCCGCTCCGGCGAACTCGCTCAGCACCAAGGCGCCGCGGTCGTCGTAGCGGCACGCGACGTACTCCTTGGCGACCAGGTTCATGCCGTCGCGCAGGGGAGTCACGACCATGACGTCGGCGGCCCGGTACAGCGCAGCCATCTCGGTGCGGGGGTACGACGCGTGCAGGTAGGTCACGGGTTGCTGGCCGATGCGGCCGACGTCGCCGTTGATGCGTCCGACCAGTCGGTTGATGTCGTCGCGCAACAGCTTGTACTGCTGGACGCGTTCGCGTGACGGGGTCGCGACCTGCACGAACACCGCGTCGTCGACGTGCAGCGAGCCGTCGGAGATCAAGCTCGCTGAACGCACGCAGGCGCTGGCGCAGGCCCTTGGTGTAGTCGAGCCGGTCGATGCCGAGCAGGACCGTCTTGGGATTGCCGAGGCTCTCGCGGATCTCGGCGGCACGCGCGATGACGTCGGGGGTGCGGGCGAGCTCTTCGAAGCCTGCTGCGTCGATGGAGATCGGGTATGCCTTCGCGAGCACGGTGCGACCGTCGGGCAGGTAGATCATGTCGCGGTGGGTCTTGTGGCCGACGCGCTGGCGCACCAGGCGGGACGAAGTTCTGTGCTGCCCCGGGCATCTGGAAGCCGACCAGGTCGGCGCCGAGCAGGCCCTCGAGGATCTCGCGACGCCAGGGCAGCTGCTGGAACAGCTCGGTGGGCGGGAACGGGATGTGCAGGAAGAAGCCGATGCGCAGATCGGGGCGCAGCGCGCGCAGCATCGTCGGGACGAGCCGAGCTGGTAGTCCTGCACCCAGACGACCGCACCCTCACGGGCGACCTCGGCGGCCTTCTCGGCGAAGCGGCGGTTGACCCGCACGTAGGACTCCCACCACTCGCGGTGGAACTCCGGCGGGGCCACGACATCGTGGTACAGCGGCCACAGCGTCGAGTTGGAGAAGCCTTCGTAGTACTCGGCGACCTCGTCCTCGCTCAGCGGGACCGGCACGAGGTGCATCCCGTTGTGGTCGAAGGGCTTGACCTTCTCGTCGGCCGCACCGTGCCAGCCGATCCAGGCGCCGCCGTTGCGCTTCATGACTGGTTCGAGCGCTGTCACCAGGCCGCCGGGGGACGTGCGCCACAGGATCTCGCCGCTGGGCGCCGTGACCCGGTCGACGGGCAGGCGGTTCGCGATCACGACGAAGTCTGCTGAGCCTGAGGCCATGGCCACACCCTAGCGCCGTCTCGATCACGTCGCTGTCGAGCGATGTCGGGTGAGATGCAGATCCCAACTGCCGCAACCGAATGACATGAGTGTTATTCATGGCTTAGGATCGGACCATGAGCGCCGTGGAGAAGTCGAACGCCGCCGAAGAGGCGGTCACTCCGTCGTTGTCGGAGCGTGACCGAGAGATCTGGCGCTCGAGCGACTCTGGTGGCAGTACGCCGGCGCCAAGGAGCAGGCGATCCGCGACAAGTTCGACATGTCCGCGACCCGCTACTACCAGGTGCTGAACGCTCTGATCGACCGCGAGGACGCCCTCGCCTTCGATCCGCTGCTGGTCAAGCGCCTTCGCCGTCTACGCGCTCAGCGGCAGCGCAGTCGCTCGGCCAGGCGCCTGGGCATCGACCTCTGAAACCGATGGTGGCGCACCGCAAGAACGTTCCCACCCGCAAGGCTCATGTTCCGTCCACGTGGTTCATCGTCCTGACGATCATGCTCTGCGTCGGCGGAGCAGGTTCGCTCGGTGCCCTGGTGCTCGACGGCGACGACGAACCGTCGGCCACGCCGCCGTCGGCGAGCCCGTCGATCTCGCTGTCGCCCGAGCCGACCGAGAAGACCGAAGACCCTCGCCCCTCGACGACGACGCCGAAGCCCGCACCGACGGCCACGACCCCCACGACCGCCACGCCAGAGGTCGCGCGCGAGGCGGCCGTCTCGGTGCTCAACAACTCCAACATCGTCGGCGCAGCCAAGGCATTCTCCGGCAAGGTCACCGACGCGGGCTGGACGCTCGGCGGCATCGGCAACTGGTCCGGCGTGATCGACGGCAACACGGTCTACTATCCGCCGGGATTGCAGGCCCAGGCCGAGCTGCTGGCCAAGGACGTCGACATCGATCGGGTCAGGCCCAGCATCGCGCCGATGCGCATGGACCGCCTGACGGTCATCCTCTCGCCGCGTTCATAACGGCCTCAGCCATGATGGAGGGTATGCCCTCGTCAACTCGCGCTGCCGTCGTGGCAGATCCCGACGGAACTCTGCTGGCCCTTGATTTCGATGGCACGCTCGCGCACATCGTCCACGACCCCGACGTCGGCCTTCGCCCATCCGCGTGCCGTCGCCGCGCTGGGTCGCCTCGGCGCGGTGCTGGGCCAGGTCGCGATCGTCACCGGACGTCCTGTCGACCAGGCAGTCGCGCTCGGCGGCTTCGAGGGACGACCCGGCCTGGAGCGGCTCGTGATCTACGGCCAGTACGGCGCGGAGTCCTGGCACGCTGATGGCAGCGGTGGCGCGCGTCCGGAGCGTCCAGACGGGATCGCCCGGCTGGCTGAGCTGCTGCCTGGCTGGCTGGCCGATCGTGGCCTGGGCGATCTGCGGATCGAGGACAAGGGGCTGGCGGTCGCGATCCACACCCGGGAGAGCGGTCCTGAGGCGCTCGACGCGCTGCGCGAGCCGATCTACCGGCTGGCCGAAGAGCTGGGCCTGTCGGTCGAGCCAGGACGTCAGGTCGTCGAGCTGCGCGCACCGGGCAGCAACAAGGGTGAGGCCGTGCGTCGTCTCGCCCACGACCTGGGTGCTCGCCAGATCATCTTCGCCGGAGACGATCTCGGCGACCTGCCGGCCTTCGACGCCGTCGATGCCCTGAGGGCTGATGGGGTGGCAGGTCTGCTGATCTGCTCGGCGTCTCCGGAGCAGGACGCCCTCGTGTCCCGCGCCGACCTGGTGCTGGCCGGTCCTGATGCTGTGGCTGAGTGGCTGGAGGCCCTCGCGGATGAGTTCTAGCCGAGTCGGGGCTGTTGCCGCACACTCGGTGGACTCGGGTGCGCACAGTCCTGAACTGGCTGAACCTCAGCACGGCGCTCGGCCTGCTGGTGGCACGGCTCGGCGGCGCGACGATCAGTCGGCATGGCCGCGGGACCTACCTGGCGACGGGGTACCGGTGGTCATTTCCGGTCGCGAGCGCGTTCACGGTCGGCAGCGTCATCGTGAGCAAGCACGACCTGGCGTATCTCGTCGAGCGTCCCCTGCTGCTGCGGCACGAGGACCGGCACTGCACGCAGTACGCCTGGGTGCTCGGTGTCGTGATGCTGCCGCTGTACGTCGCCTGCGCCGGGATCTCGTGGGTTCTGGCCGGCGATCACTCGTCGTACAACCCGTTCGAGCGTCTCGCGAGCCTGAGCGACGGGGGCTATCCGTCGCCGAGGTCGCGCTTCTCCCGCCGCTCCTGACGTCCCGCAGCGGGCGGTGACCGCATGCTGAGCCGAGCATGTCCACGATATGGACCGAGTGGACACATCGTGAGACGCGTGCGTAGGCTGAGATCACTCATCCAGAGGGGTACAGGGACACGGCCCGACGACACCCAGCAACCAGACGCAACATGCGACCAGGTGCTCAATCCGTGCCCCGGACGACAGTCGATCCGGGAAAGATGACCAGGAGACACGCGTGACCATCACCGCCGACACGACCACCAGCACCACGATCCGCGAAGGCGCCTTCGGCCACGCAACCGGGCTGATCTGCCGCGAGTGCGGTGCAACTCAGGTGCTCGGTCCGCACTACGTGTGTACCGACTGCTTCGGCCCGCTCGAGATCGCCTACGACTTCCCTGCGATCACGCGTGAGCAGATCGAAGCCGGCCCCCGCCAACATCTGGCGCTACAAGGCGCTGCTTCCTGTCCCGAGCGACATGGAGCCGAGCCCCCAACCTCGAACCCGGTTTCACCCGACTGCTCGACGCGCGCAACCTCGCCGGCAGAGCTGGGCCTGACCAAGCTTCTGGGTCAAGGACGACAGCACCAACCCCCACCAACTCGTTCAAGGACCGCGTCGTCGCCTGCGCCCTCAGCGCCGCCCGCGGAGCTCGGCAGCAAGGTCTTCGCGTGCCCCTCGACCGGCAACCTGGCCAATGCCGTCGCCGCGGCCGGTGCCCGAGCCGGCATCAAGACCGTCGTGTTCATCCCCAGCAACCTCGAGACGCCAAGAAGGTCAACTCGGCGATCTACACCGAGAACCTCGTCGCGGTCGAGGGCAACTACGACGACGTCAAGCAAGCCGCCAGCGAGATCGCCGGTGAAGAGGACGGCTGGGCGTTCGTCAACGTCAACGTCCGTCCGTTCTACGCCGAGGGCTCCAAGACGCTCGGCTACGAGATCGCCGAGCAGCTCGGCTGGCGACTGCCCGACCAGGTCGTCATCCCGGTCGCATCCGGCTCGCAGCTGACCAAGGTGCACAAGGCATTCCGTAGGCGTCAAGGGCGGACTGGTCGAGGACAAGCCGGTCAAGATCTTCGGCGCCCAGGCCACCGGCTGCTCGCCGGTCTCGGAGGCGTTCCGCGAAGGCTGGGACGTCATCCGTCCGACCAAGCCCGACACGATCGCCAAGTCGCTGGCGATCGGCAACCCCGCCGACGGCATCTACGTCCTCGACATCTGCCGCGAGACCGGCGGGGCCATCGCCGACATCACCGACGACGAGGTCCGTGAGGGCATCGTGCTGCTGGCCCGCGCCGAGGGCATCTTCACCGAGACCGCCGGTGGCACGACGATCGGCGTCCTGAAGAAGCTCGTCGAGACCGGTGCGCTCGATCCTGAGCTCGAGACTGTCGTCATCAACACCGGTCACGGGCTCAAGACGTTGGACGCCGTCAGCGACCTCGTCGGCCCCGCCGCCACCATCGCACCGACGTACGACGCCTTCGTCGCCGCCGGCATCGTCTGAGCCACTCGTCTGATTCAAGAGACCGTCTTCAAGGAGCACCGTGAGCATCAACGTTCGAATTCCCACGATCCTGCGCACCTACACGCAGGACCAGTCAGCAGGTCACCGCCGAAGGCGCGAACCTCAGTGAAGTCATCGAGTCCCTCGAAGGCGACTTCCCGGGCATCAAGGCCCGTGTCATCGACGACGAGGGCAAGCTGCGCCGCTTCGTCAACATCTACGTGGCCGAAGAAACGTGCCGCTTCGCCGATGGCCTGAACACCGCGACGCCTGCTGGTGCCCAGGTCTCGATTATCCCCGCCGTCGCCGGGGGTTGCAGCCAGAAATTGGTCGCGGTGGGGGCGTCGTCCCGCCGTAGCCGGAGGCTGCTGAGCCATATAGGCTCTGGGAAGACCCTCGGCAGGTGGGTCCTTCGGGTGACAGGTGGGAGTGGCGGCATGGTGCAAGGCACCGTCAAGTGGTTCAACGCTGACAAGGGCTACGGGTTCATCGAGGTCGAGGGCCAGGACGACGTCTTCGTCCACTGGTCCAAGATCGCGTCCGATGGCTACAAGACTCTCGAAGACGGCCAGAAGGTCGAGTTCGAGGTCGT
Source organism: Aeromicrobium sp. UC242_57 (assembly GCF_044452305.1). NCBI lineage: Bacteria > Bacillati > Actinomycetota > Actinomycetes > Propionibacteriales > Nocardioidaceae > Aeromicrobium > Aeromicrobium sp. UC242_57. The sequence goes on from NZ_JBIOAM010000003.1 coordinate 56,710, forward strand.
CGATGGTCCCAAAGGTCGAGAGGCTCACGAGGTCATCGGGAACTGACAACAGCGGCACAGGCAGATGAAGAGACCGGTCCGGGGGACCGGGTCTCTTCACGTCCAGGGCAGCATGTCCAGGACGGTCCTCACCTGCGGTGAGCGGGAAGCTCTTCGCGCTACTTGGCTTCCACGCGGCGCGCACGCTGGCAGGGATGCGACCGCGCGTGGGCACCTCGATCCCGTTGTCGGCAGCCCAGGCACGTACAGCTCTGCCGGTGAAGGGCCGCTGTCGGTCTTCTTCGCCCTGGTCCCGGCCGTCTTTCGGGCGACCTTCGTGGCAACCTCGACGTAGGGTCGCAGGACGTCGCGCAATGCAGCGGCGTTCTCGTCGGTCAGGTCGACGCTGTAGTCCTGTCCGTCGAGAGCGAACGACACGGGTCCGCCGTGACCTTCTTCGATCTCGGTGCCGTCGAGGTCGTCCACGTACAGGGTGATGGTTTTGCTGGCCACAAGCAGTAACCCTTCGTCATTGATGGTGATATTGCATGTCGTGCGTGAAGTGAATCGTATCCACGGAATCAATATCGCGCCGAATAGACGGAAATTCCTATTCGGCGACATTGCGGAAAAGCGATGCCGATATCGAGCGGCAGATGCGTCGAGCATCTATGTGTCACTTGCCATGACACATGCTCGCTGAGCATACTCGCGGGTATGTTCATTGCTGCTGCTGATCCCGTCACCACCCCCGGTGGGCGGCGCCGAGCTCCAACAAGTCATCTGGCTCTCCATCGCTGCCACGGTCGTGACCGGTGTCCTGCTCGTCATCGCCTGGGCGCACCGCACTCACCGCATCGACTGGTTCGACAAGCTCGGCCGCCGGCTCGGCGCCCAGTACGGCGAGCCCGGCTGGTCGACGATCCCCCACGATGTTCGTCGCCAGCCCTGATCGTCGCGCTCCTGGGCTTCATGTGGGACGTCAGCCTGCACGCCGGCCGCGGTCGCGACGCAGGACCGCTCGCCAACCCCGCTCACTACCTCATCCTGTACGGACTCTTCGCCCTGTTCGTCGCCGGAATGTCGGCAATCGTCTACCCGCGCGACGGCGAGAAGCCCGGCATCGCAGCCGTGCGCATCACCCGCACCTGGTATGCCCCGGTCAGCGGCATCTTCATCGCAGCCTGCGGTCTCTACGCCCTGATCGGCTTTCCCCTCGATGACGTCTGGCACCGGATGTTCGGCCAGGACGTGACCCTGTGGGGTCCCACGCACCTGATGCTGATCGGCGGCGCAGGGCTCTCGACGGCTGGCATCATCCTGCTCAACCGTGAGGCCGAGATCGCGATGCGCCTCCAGGGGCGCGAGGTGCCGGCGTGGTTCCGCACCGTCATGGTCTCGATCGCCTTCGGCGGTCTGCTGATCGGTCTGTCGGTGTTCCAGGCTGAGTTCGACTTCGGCATCGCGCAGTTCCGGATGGTCTTCGCCCCGGTCATGATCGTCGCCGCCGCGGGCCTGACCCTCGTCGCCGCTCGGCTCTACCTGGGTCCTGGAGCCGCCGTCGCAGCTGCCGTGTTCTTCCTGCTGATGCGCGGCATCATCTCGTTCGTCGTCACCGACGTCATGGGCGAGGCGCACCACGTCTTCCCGTTGTACCTCGGCAGCGCGATCATCATCGAGCTGTTGGCACTGACCCGGTTGCGGCGCAATGCGCTGGCCTTCGGCGCCGTCGGCGGTCTGCTGATCGGAACGGTCGGTCTGGTCATCGAGAAGCTGTGGAACGACCGAGTCTTCGCGTTCCCGTGGACGCAGGACATGTGGGTCGAGGGCCTGCTGATGGCCGTGCCGGTCGCGATCGGTTCGGACTGTGCGGCGCCCTGTTCGCGCTGGGACTCCAAGGGCAAGCTGCCAGCCAAGAACGTCGGACGCGCGATCGTCGTGAGCTCGGTGCTCGTGCTTTCGGGGGCTGTCGCCAATGGCCTGCACGCTACGGTGCCGCAGGGCGCCACCGCCCAGTTCGCCCTGACCCAGGTCGGCTCCGACGACGCCCCCGAGGTCTTGGCTCAGGTCACGCTGTCCGACGGCGTCATCGACGAGCATCCGACCTGGGTGCAGATCACGGCCTGGCAGGGCGGCGGAGAAGGGGTCGTCACCGACCGGCTGCGGCGCACCGGCACCAACACCTTCGAGTCGACCAAGCCGGTGCCGGTCGGTGGCAACTGGAAGACGCTGCTGCGCGTCCAGGACGGACGGACGCTCGCAGCAGTGCCGATCTTCCTGCCCGCAGATGCGCCGCTCGATGCTGAGGAGCTGCCTGCCGAGGCGTCGTTCACCCGCGACTTCGTGCCCGAGATCGACATCTTGCAGCGTGAACGCACCGACGACCATCCTGCTTGGGTGTGGACGTTGGCCAACCTGGTCGTGCTGCTGTGCAGCCTGGGCATCATCCTCGGGATCTGCGTCTCGGTGTCCCGGGTCGCCCGCAAGATCGAGGAGCACGAAGCCGCCACGGAGTCGACGCGAGCCACTACCTTGTCGTCATGACTCCCGGCGAAGAGCTCCTGGCCCATCACGTCGCGCTGCTCGCCATCCCGGCGATCGTGCCGGCCGTGGTCGTGGTCGGAGTCGTCCTGTACATCGCCCGCAAGGACCGCATTGCCGAACGAGAAGAGCACGAGCCCTGGGCCGTGCCTTCGAAGACGAGGAGAAGTCTGAATGAAGAAGCTGATCGTGACCCTGGCTGCTGCGGCCCTGCTCATCGCGGGATGCAGTGGTTCGGACGACCAGGCCGAGCCGAAGGCGACCTCAGCCGCCACGCGGTCTGCTGAGGACGACGCCAGGCAGCAAGCCAAGGAACAGGCTGAGCAGGTTGAGAAGGCTCGAGGAGGCTGGCCAAGGTGGTTGACGAGGCGGCGGGTGCCCGGGGCAAGATCGTCAAGATCGACATCGCCGACGGGAAGGCCAGCCCGCAGGGTGACCGGGTCGAGGTGAAGTCGGGTCAGCGGGTGCGTCTCGTGATGACCAGCGACGTCGCCGAGGAGATCCACGTGCACTCCGACCCGGAGCACACCTTCCAGCCGTGCCCGGCGAGCTCCTCTCTGAAGAGATCACGCTCGATCGTCCAGGTCAGGTCGCGGTCGAGGCGCATCATCTAGGCGTCACGATCGTGCAGCTCGTCGTCCGTCCGTGATCGGGGCCGGGCTCGCCCAGCACGGGGTGGGCGGCGCGACAGACCTGCCCATCCCGTTCATCTATGCGATGGTCGGCGCCTCATGGGCCTTGACGATCTCGTTCGCGGTGCTGGCCCTGGCGTGGAAAGAACCTCGTTTCCAGGGCACCTGGGCAGTCGGCGACCCTCCCCGCCGGCGGCCCTGGCTGGCGGTCGTCGGCCTGCTGCTCACGGCGTGGCTGCTGCTCGCGCTCTACGGCGGACCGACTGACTCCTCGAACGGTGGCGTGCAGGCGTTCTACATCTTCGTGTGGGTCGGGCTGGTCCCGCTGGCGCTGCTGGCCGGTCATGTCTGGCGCGACCTGTCGCCGTGGCGGACGTTGACCGGGCGCGGCAGATGGGCCTATCCCGAACGTCTCGGATACTGGCCGGCTGCCGCGGGGCTGTTCGCCTTCGTCTGGCTCGGAGCCGCCTCGGACGACCCCGGTTCGGTCGAGGCCGTGCGCACCTGGGTGGCGATCTACGTCGCTGCGATGCTCGCCGGCGGAGTTGCGTTCGGTCCGCGGTGGTTCGATCGTGCCGACCCCTTCGACGTCTACAGCGCGATCGTCGCCCGGATGTCTCCGACCGTCCGTGATGGTCGGCTTTCGCGCAATCCGTTGCGTGGATTGACGACGTTGCCGGTCGCCCCGGGACTCGTCGCGGTCCTGGCCGTGCTGCTCGGGTCGACGGCGTACGACAGCTTCTCGGCCTCCTCGTTCTGGCAGGCCAAGTCGTTGTCGGGGTGGCAGCACACAGCGACGTTGCTGGGCTTCTGCGTCATCGTCGGGACGCTGTTCGTCGCAGCCGCCATGGCTACCGGGGGAGTGACCAGGGAGCAACGGCGGGCGATGCCCGGACAGCCCGCGCACTCGCTGGTGCCGATCGTGATCGGCTACATCTTCGCCCACTACCTGACGTATCTGACCGAGAAGGGGCAGGCGGCGTTCTTCGCACTGCTCGACCCGCTCGGCCGGGGCTGGACGCCGTTGGGCGAGCCCGACGTCGCGTACTTCCTGACCGAGCACACGTCGTTGCTGGCGGCGTTGAAGGTCACGTTCGTGGTGGCAGGCCATGTGCTGGCCGTCATCGCCGCCCATGACCGGGCGCTCGTCCTGCTGCCTCGGTCGCACCGCCTGACCGGTCAGCTCGCGATGCTGGTGCTGATGGTCGCCTACACGTTCACGGGGCTGTACCTGCTGTTCTCGGTGTGACGCCGCCCCTGGCGGTGGATCGGCAACGTCATCGTGGTGGGGCGGTGGTTTATCAACCTCAAAACGCCAAATGAGGTTGATAAACCACCGCGCCGGGGTCGAGGTCGGCGGATGAGGTTGAGGATCCACCGCGCCGGGGGAGAGGCGGACGGTGGAGCGGGAAATGTCGGTGGCGATCGGTAGGTTGCCACGATGGCGACTATCTACAACACGGCAACGACCCTCGACGGCTACCTGGCGACCACCGAGCACTCCCTCGACTGGCTCTTCGAGGTCCCCACGGCCGACGAGGCCGAGGCGGCGATGCCCGAGTTCCTGGCTGGTGTCGGAGCGCTCGTCATGGGGTCGTCGACCTATCAGTGGGTCGTCGACCACGAGCAGCTGCTCGAGCACCCGAGCACTGGACGGCCTGGTACGCCGACCGTCCGACCTGGGTCTTCACGCACCGTGAGCTGGCCGTCGTGCCCGGTGCCGACATCCGTTTCACCCAGGCGTCGGTCGAAGAGGTGCACGCCGAGGCCAGCCGAGCCGCCGGCGACAAAGACATCTGGCTGATGGGCGGCGGTGACCTCGTGGGGCAGTTCGCCGACGCGGGGCTGCTCGACCGCATCGTCACCACGATCGCCCCCGTGACCCTCGGTGCGGGTGCGCCGTTGCTGCCTCGCGACATTCGTTCTGACCGGTTGACGCTCGTGTCGGCCGTGCAGAAAGGACAGTTCGCCGAGCTGACCTACGACGTCGGATGACCGGTCTCGTTGCGCCACGTTGATTAGCACTCGTATAGTGAGAGTGCTAGACAAGCACTTGAGAACACCTTGGTCAGAACGATGAGGTTGTGGGCTGTGGCGAGAAGGGTTCGCCGCATGCTGCAGCCGTCCGTCGCGGGCATCGCCTGACCACACCCACGTCGACAACCAGTCGGAGAAACGTACACATGGCAAAAACCATTGCTTTCAATGAGGAAGCCCGTCGCGGCCTCGAGCGGGGAATGAACGAGCTCGCCGACGCCGTCAAGGTCACCCTCGGCCCCAAGGGTCGCAACGTTGTCCTGGAGAAGAAGTGGGGCGCTCCCACGATCACCAACGACGGTGTCAGCATCGCGCGTGAGATCGAGCTCGAAGATCCTTACGAGAAGATCGGCGCCGAGCTCGTCAAGGAGGTCGCCAAGAAGACCGACGACGTCGCCGGTGACGGCACGACGACCGCCACGGTCCTCGCCCAGGCCCTGGTCCGCGAAGGTCTGCGCAACGTCGCAGCCGGCGCCAACCCGATGGGTCTGAAGAAGGGCATCGAGACGGCTGTCGAGGCCATCTCGGCCCAGCTGCTCGGCATGGCCAAGGACGTCGAGACCAAGGAGCAGATCGCTTCGACCGCTTCGATCTCCGCCGCTGACACCACGGTCGGCGAGATCATCGCCGAAGCCATGGACAAGGTCGGCAAGGAAGGTGTCATCACGGTCGAGGAGTCGAACACGTTCGGCATCGACCTCGAGCTGACCGAAGGCATGCGCTTCGACAAGGGTCACCTGTCGGGCTACTTCGTCACCGATCCGGAGCGCCAGGAGACCGTCCTCGACGATCCCTACATCCTGATCGTCAACTCCAAGATCACGTCGGTCAAGGACATGGTCCCCGTCCTCGAGAAGGTCATGGCGTCGGGCAAGCCGCTCGTCATCATCGCCGAGGACATCGAGGGCGAAGCCCTCGCGACGCTCATCGTCAACAAGATGCGTGGCACGTTCAAGTCGGTTGCCGTCAAGGCTCCGGGCTTCGGCGACCGCCGCAAGGCCATGCTGGCCGACATCGCCATCCTGACCGGTGGTGAGGTCATCAGCGAAGAGGTCGGTCTCAAGCTCGAGAACGCCGACCTGACGCTGCTCGGCACGGCTCGCAAGGTCGTCACGACCAAGGACGAGACCACGATCGTCGAAGGCGGTGGCTCGGAGGATCAGATCGCCGGCCGCGTCAACCAGATCAAGGCCGAGATCGAGAACAGCGACTCCGACTACGACCGTGAGAAGCTTCCAGGAGCGTCTCGCCAAGCTCGCCGGCGGCGTCGCCGTCATCAAGGTCGGCGCAGCCACCGAGGTCGAGCTCGAGGAGCGCAAGCACCGCATCGAAGACGCGGTCCGCAACGCGAAGGCCGCTGTCGAAGAGGGCATCGTCGCCGGTGGCGGCGTCGCGCTCGTCCAGGCCACTGCCGCCGTGTTCGAGAAGCTCGACCTGACCGGTGACGAGGCCACTGGCGCGAACATCGTTCGCGTCGCTGCTTTCGGCCCCGCTCAAGCAGATCGCGGTCAACGCCGGTCTCGAAGGCGGAGTCGTCGCCGAGAAGGTCACCAACCTGCCCGACGGACACGGCCTCAATGCCGCGACCGGCGAGTACGTCGACCTGATCGCCGCTGGCATCATCGACCCGGCCAAGGTCACGCGCTCGGCGCTGCAGAACGCAGCCTCGATCGCAGCCCTGTTCCTGACCACCGAGGCTGTCGTCGCCGACAAGCCCGAGCCGGCTGCTGCCGGTGGTGGCGCCCCGGACATGGGTGACATGGGCGGCATGGGCTTCTAGTCCTCGTCGCACCTAGCAACACCTCGCACCACCTAGCACCGCCTCGAAGGCCCCGCGCAAGCTCCCGGCAGCGCGGGGCCTTTGCCATGCCGGTGAACAGCCAACGCGCGGTCATGTGTGCGGGGTCACATGACAATGCGAGACGTGGTCTCGGCATACTGGAGCCATGGCTGTCATCGGACTCCTCCTCGCGGCGGGCGCGGGCCGTCGCTTCGGTGGGCCCAAGGCGCTGGCCCAGACCAACGGCGAGCCCTGGGTCGTGTCGTCGGTGCGCGTCCTGCGCGAAGGCGGCTGCGATCAGGTCGTGGTGGTCGTCGGCGCCGCCGCGAAGGCAGTCATCGAGACGCTCGACCCAGACGTCGAGGTCGTGATCGCCGAGTCGTGGGCGACCGGCATGGGAGCCTCGCTGCGAGCGGGGCTCGAGGCCGCCGCAAGGACGGACGCTGATGCCACGATCGTGCACCTGGTCGATCTGCCCGACGTCGGCAGCGACGTCGTGGCTCGCCTCGTGCAGACCGCCGGGCCGGACACGCTCGCCAGGGCCGACTACGGTGCAGAGCCGGGCCACCCCGTCCTGATCGGACGCGCTCACTGGGACGGCGTCCGTGCTGCTGCGGTCGCCGACCGCGGTGCACGTGACTACCTCGAGAGCCATGAGGTGCTCCTGGTCGACTGCTCCGACCTGGCAGCAGGACGCGACGTCGACCGACCGAGGGCCGGTGTGTCCGGTGCGTGACGTGCTCGAGCAGCTGACCGCCTCTTGGGCGGACGGTGGCACCGTGGCCATGGCGACCGTGGTCGGCACGCAGAGCTCGGCGCCACGTCCGGCCGGTGCCGCGATGCTCGTGCTGCCGGACGGCTCGGCCTCAGGGTCGGTGTCAGGCGGGTGCGTCGAAGGCGCGGTGTACGAGCTGGCCACCGCCGTCGCATCGGACGGCCGTCCCGTCCTGCAGCGCTACGGATTCAGCGACGCCGAGGCATTCGCGGTCGGACTGACTTGCGGGGAATCATCGACGTGTTCGTCGAGGCCGTGTCACGCGACAGCTTCCCCGGACTGGACGGGCTGGCGGCCGATGTGCAGGCCGGACGGCCCGTGGCGCTGGCGACGGTCCTGGAGCATCCCGATCCCGGCGTGGCTCGGCCGCCGGCTCATCGTGCGTCCTGACTCGATCGAGGGAAGCCTAGGTGATCTGCGTGCGGACGCCGCCGTGGCCGACGACGCTCGTGGGCTGCTGGCGGTCGGCACCAGCACGCAGCTGACGTACGGTCCGGCCGGCCAGCGGATGGAAGCGGGCATGCGGGTCTTCGTGGCGTCCTTCCAGCCCCGACCCCGGATGATCGTGTTCGGTGCGATCGACTTCGCTGCAGCCCTCGCCCGGCAGGGCGCGCTGCTGGGCTACCAGGTCACGGTCTGCGACGCCCGAACGGTGTTCGCGACGCAGGCCCGCTTCCCCCAGGCCGATGAGGTCGTCGTGGCCTGGCCCCATCGCTACCTGCAGGCCGAGGCCGCGGCCGGACGTCTCGACCGGCGCACCGTGCTGTGCGTCCTGACCCACGACCCGAAGTTCGACGTCCCGGTGCTCGACGTCGCGCTGCGGCTCGACGGCGACCAGCAGCCGGCCTTCGTCGGCGCGATGGGCTCTCGCCGGACGCATGTCGACCGCATGGAACGGCTGCGTGAGGTGGGGCTGGGGCGACGACCACCTGAGGCGGCTGTCGAGCCCCATCGGGCTCGACCTCGGCGGCCGGACGCCGGAGGAGACCGCCGTGTCGATCGCCGCAGAGATCATCGCGCTGCGCTGGGGAGGAACCGGGCAGCGACTCGTGGACACCAGCACCTCCGTCCACCACTAGAGGTGGGTCCTGACGTCCTTCAGCTCGGGGAAGAAGGTCAGGCCGAGTGCCTTCTCCAGGAACGTGGTGCCAGAGCTGCCGCCGGTCCCGGTCTTGTGGCCGATGATGCGCTCGACGGTCTTGAGGTGGCGGAAGCGCCACAGCTGAAGCTCTCCTCGACGTCGACGCTCCTCGCACATCTCGTACGCGTCCCAGAACGCGTGCGGTTCGGCATAGATACGCCGGAACACCTCGACCACCCCGGCATCGGCGACGTAGGGGATCGACACGTCGCGGTCGAGGACCCTGGCCGGCACCGCATGCCCCTGACGGCTCGAAGCTGCAGGAAGGCGTCGTACAGGCTGGGCGCGTGCAGATCGGCGAGCAGCGCGTCGTGCAGCACGACGTCGTGGTCGAACACCATGATCATCTGCGGGTTCTTGTTGCCGAGCAGGAACTCGACCGTCCGGTACTGAGCCGACTGGAAGCCCGACGACTTGCCGAGCGCATCGCGGAACTGCACGTACTCGACGGGGGTCAGCGTCTCCAGGACCGACCACTGCTCGAACATCTGCTTCTGGATCGCCTTGACCCGGGCCAGCCGCTTGAGTGCAGGCGACAGGTCGTCGGCGGCGATCAGGGCGATCGCCGACCGCAGCTCGTGGACCAGCTGCTTGAGCCACAGCTCGGTGACCTGGTGCTGGATGATGAACAGCATCTCGTCGTGGTGGTCGGTCACCGGCAGCTGCGCCGACAGCAAGGTCGGCAGCTGGAGGTCACCTCGCGTACGTCATCTCGCCGCGTAGATCGGTGGCGACGCCGGCTTCGATGGGGCGAAAGGACTCGGTCATACCTTGCACGGTATGCCGTAGGGGTGCATGGCAGGGTGTAACCATGGCCCTCATCGAGGCACGGTCCCTCGGCAAGACCTACGGAAACACCCGTGCCGTCAACGACTTGTCGTTCGTCGTTCGCCGGCAGCGTCACGGGGTTCCTCGGCCCCAACGGCTCAGGCAAGTCGACCACGATGCGACTCATGCTGGGCCTCGACCGGGGCGACGGCGTGACGACCTTCGACGGTCAGCCCTTTGCGAGCCTGGAGCACCCCATGCGTCACGTCGGTGCGCTGCTGGAGGCCAAGCCCTTCCACCCGACCAGACGGGCCCGCAACCATCTGCGCATGCTGGCGGTGTCGAACGGCATCAGCGACCGTCGGGTCGACGAGGTGCTCGAGCTGGTCGGTCTGCAGAGCGTCGCCCGCGGCAAGCCGGGCAAGTTCAGCCTCGGCATGGGGCAGCGGCTCGGCATCGCGAGCGCCCTGCTCGGCGACCCGCACACCCTGATCCTCGACGAGCCCAGCAACGGCCTCGACCCGCAGGGAATCCAATGGCTCCGGACGTTGCTCAAGCACCTGGCCGCCGAGGGGCGCTCGGTGTTCGTCTCCAGCCATCTCCTGCAGGAGATGGCGGTGCTGGCCGACGGCTCGTCGTGATCGGGCGAGGACGGATGCTGGCCAACGGTCCGGTCCACGACTTCATCTCGCACAGCAAGCTCGGCTCGGTCGAGGTGCGCACCCCCGACGGTGCCCTGCTGCAGCCGGCGCTCGCCGCGCTTGGCGCCCAGGTGGACCACGAGGACGGCGCCCTGGTCGTGCGAGGTGTCACGGCCGAACAGGTCGGCGACGCGGCGCACGCGGGCGGGGGGCACGGCTTCACCAGCTGGCGACCCGGCAGGCGACGCTCGAAGAGGCCTTCCTCGAAGCGACCGGGCTGTCCGAGGAGTTCAGGGAGGTGCCGCATGATCGACGCGCTGCGTTACGAGTACGTCCGGCTGCGCACGATCCGGTCGACCTACTGGTTGCTGGGCATGGCGATGACGTTCCAGATCGTGCTGTCGGTGCTGTTGGCGATCGTGATCGCCCGGTCCGACTCGTTCTCCGAGGTGCCGTTCGAGATCATCGCGACGATCGGTGCCTCGACGGGTGTCGCCCCGCTGTTCATCGCGTACATCATCGGCATGATCGGCGTCTTCACGTTCGGTCACGAGTACCGGCACGGCATGATCCGGGCGACCTTGACGGCAGTGCCCAACCGGACGCACGTGTTCGTGGCCAAGATGCTGTCGACCGTCGTGGTCTCGACCTTGGCCTCGTTGGCGTGCATCCTGATCGCCCTGCTGAGCCTTGTGGCGTTCGGGCTCGACCTGCCGACGATCGACGAGTTCGTGAACATGACGATCGGCACGACCCTGTTCACGGTGCTGTTCGCGCTGTCGGGCCTGGCCTTCGCGGCGATCACCCGCAACCAGACGGCCGCGGTCGCGCTGCTGCTGCTCGTGCCCTCCCTGGTCGAGACGATCATCCGTGCCATCGTGATCGCGATCAAGGGCGCGTCGGAGAACCCCGGCGAGGACGGCGGCGTCATCTCCATCTTGAAGTTCCTGCCCTATGACGCCGGCGGACAGCTCTACACCCGCGCATCCCTCGACGACCTGTTGTCGTTCTTCGGCTTCACGCCGTTCGGCCCGGTCGGCGGCGGCATCGTCATGGCAGTGTTCGTCGGCGCGCTGCTCCTGATCGGGTACATCTTGTTCCGGCGTCGGGACGCCTAGGCCGTGACCCCCGAACATCACGACCGCCTGCGGGCGGCCGGAGTCACCGCTGCGTCGCTGGACGCCACGAGGTACGGCCGTCACCGATGCGTTGCCACAGTGGTGGCACGACTGCGGCAACGCGCTCTACTTCGGCAAGGGCGCCCGCCTGCCAGCGAAGGTCATGGAGTCTCTCGTGATGTTCCCGGTGCGGGACGTCCTGATCGTGATCGGCTCAGACCTCGACTGGCTGACCTCCCTGCTCGTCGGGGGAGACAATGCGATCGTGTTCGTCGGACGAGGATGTGCGATCACCGCCGGTGCGCTCTACTGCGGTGCCGACTCGCGCATCGTGCTGCAGGGCAAGGTCCTCGGCACGCGCAGCGCCATCGTCGACGCCCGCAACGGCGGCAGCGTCGTGGCCGACCTCGACCAGCTGTGGGCAGCCAACGTCTACATCGCGACCGACGACATGCACCGGCTCGAGGACGCCGTGACGGGGGAGCGGATCAACCCGTTCGGCGCGCACATCCGGCTCGGCTCGCACGTGTGGCTGTGCCGCGACGCGGTGCTGACGGGGCACGTCGAGATCGGCGCAGGCGCGGTCGTCGGGATGCGGAGCATGGTGCGTGGGCAGAAGATCCCTGAGCGCACCGTCGCAGCCGGCTCACCGGCCCGGATCGTGCGCGAAGGCGTCACCTGGAGCCACGACGACCTGCCCTGACCAGGCACACGTCGCGGGTCGGCCGCGTGGGAGAGTTCTGTCATGACTCTCACCCACAACGTCTACTTCGACGGCGGCGTCCAGAGCCTGGCCTACGAGCGGGACGGCGCGACGTCGAGCGTCGGCGTCATGGCTGCCGGCGAGTACCACTTCGGCACCGGAGCGCCTGAGCGCATGACCGTCGTGCACGGCGAGCTGACGGTGCGGCTGCCCGGCTCGACCGACTGGGTCGCCTACCCGGCCGGGACGTCGTTCGAGGTGCCCGGTGACAGCGGCTTCGACCTGCAGGTAGCGGATGCGACGTCGTACCTGTGCGAATACTTGTGATCGCAGAGCCCGCCAGCTGAGCGGCGTTCGCCTGCAATTTCGGGGTGGTTGACCTGCTCGACGGGACGTACACTCACCGCATGGGTCAACGCCGAGAGCTTGCCGTGCCGCCCGGGGAAGACCCGGCTGCACTGTCGAGATACCTCAACGCCGCCCATGATGCGTTCATCGCGTCGGGCCGCGGAGACCCGGCACTGCGGAGCCTCGTGCTCGACTCGTGGCGTCGCAGCCTCGAGGGTGGACTCGACCCCGAGCAGGTGACGGCGCAGATCAGGCTCGACGACCAGTCACTTGCCGACGTCCGCGACTCGCACCCGCTGGCGGCCGGGATGCCGGTGATCCGCAAGCTGCTGGTCGAGACCGCAGCCGATTCCGGTCTGCTGGTCGCGGTCAGCGATGCGGCTGGTCGCCTGTTGTGGGTCGAGGGCGATGCGGCACTGCGGGCCCGCGCCGAGGGCATGCACTTTCTTCCTGGCGCCGACTGGAGTGAGTCGAGCATCGGCACGAATGCTCCTGGCACGGCGCTCGCGCTCGATCGGCCGGTGCAGATCTTCGGAGCCGAGCACTTGGCCAGGCAGGTCACCCCGTGGAGCTGTTCAGCGGCCCCGATCCACGATCCCGACACCGGAGCGATCCTCGGGGTCCTCGACCTGACTGGCGGCGACGAGGTCGCTACCCCGCAGACATTGACGTTGGTGCGGGCGACGGTCGCTGCGGTCGAGGCCGAGCTGCGGATCGAGCGGCTCAGCCCCGCGCGGCACGGAGCGGTCGCGGTTGCCGGTTGGACGATGCCGACGCTCGACGTCCTGGGCGGTCATGGTGCGACGCTGCGGCACGGCACCACGACGACGCGGCTCAGCCTGCGGCACAGCGAGATGTTGCTGCTGCTGACCGAGTCGGCCGACGGGCTGACGACCGCCGAGCTGGGCATCGAGCTCAGCGAGGAAGACCAGGCGCAGGTCACGGTGCGCGCCGAGCTGTCGCGGTTGCGCGGCGTCCTCGGACCGATCGAGCTGGGCTCGCGTCCCTACCGGTTGGAGAGCGCGATCGACACCGATGTCGCCCAGGTGCGCAGGGACCTCGAGGCAGGACGGCTGCGCAGCGCGGTCGCCAGGTATCGCGGCCCCGTCCTGCCGGCCTCGGGGGCGCCGGGCGTCGAGCAGCTGCGCGAAGAGCTGCACATGTACGTGCGGTCGTGCCTGCTGGTCAGCGATGACGTCGACGCCTTGCTGTCTTTCGCCGACACGGCGCACGGGCGCGATGACTTCGAGGTGTGGGAGCGCACGCTCTCGATCCTGCCGCGCACCTCGCCCCGCTACACCCAGGTCGAGGCCCACGTCGCAGCTCTCGACGACGAGCGCAGCTAACCCGCTGCGGTTTCCCACGAGGCCTGGCCTCTTTGGCACGCACCTCGCGTTACAGCGCTGGGTACGTGACGAAGTCCCTAGGCCTCGTGGGAAACCGCAGCCGGGGAGTCGCGCGATGCAACGGCGATGCAACGCTCCTGTGACTACGGTCACAGCAACCCCGAATGCAAGGAGCTCTCATGACTGTGTACGCCCAGCCCGGTACCGAAGGCAGCGTCGTCACCTACAAGTCGCGCTATGACCACTGGATCGGCGGCGAGTTCGTCGCGCCAGTCAAGGGCGAGTACTTCGAGAACGTGTCGCCGGTCAACGGCAAGGTCTTCTGCGAGGTCGCGCGTGGCACGGCCGAAGACATCGAGGCCGCCCTGGATGCTGCGCATGCCGCCGCGCCCGCGTGGGGCAAGACGTCGGTGACTGAGCGCGCCAACATCTTGAACAAGATCGCCGATCGCATCGAGCAGAATCTCGAGATGCTGGCCGTGGGCGAGACGTGGGACAACGGCAAGCCGGTCCGCGAGTGCATGGCTGCCGACCTGCCGCTGGTCGTCGACCACTTCCGCTACTTCGCCGGAGCGATCCGCGCGCAGGAGGGCGCTCTGTCGCAGGCTCGACGACAACACCGTCGCGTACCACTTCCACGAGCCGCTGGGCGTCGTCGGCCAGATCATCCCGTGGAACTTCCCGCTCCTCATGGCGACGTGGAAGCTGGCCCCGGCCCTCGCGGCCGGCAATGCGGTCGTCCTCAAGCCGGCTGAGCAGACACCGGCATCGATCATGCTCTTGATCGAGGACCCATCGGAGACCTGCTGCCCGCCGGTGTCGTCAACATCGTCAACGGCTTCGGCGTCGAGGCCGGTGCGCCGCTGGCATCGAGCAGCCGCATCCGCAAGATCGCGTTCACGGGTGAGACCACGACCGGACGCCTGATCGCCCAGTACGCGAGCCAGAACCTGATCCCGGCGACGCTCGAGCTCGGCGGCAAGAGCCCCAACATCTTCTTCGAGGATGTCGCCTCGGCCGATGACGCGTTCTACGACAAGGCGCTCGAAGGCTTTGCGATGTTCGCGCTCAACCAGGGCGAGGTCTGCACGTGTCCGAGCCGCGGTCTGATCCAGAACTCGATCCTCGAGCAGTTCCTGCCCGCAGCGACCGAACGGGTCAAGGCCATCAAGCAGGGCAACCCGCTCGACACCGACACCATGATCGGCGCGCAGGCCAGCAACGACGCAGCCGAGAAGATCTTGTCGTACTTCGAGATCGGCGTGCAGGAAGGCGCCCGCATCATCACCGGCGGTGAGCGTGTCGACCTGGGCGGCGACCTGTCGGGCGGCTACTACGTGGCGCCGACGATCTTCCAGGGCCACAACAAGATGCGCATCTTCCAGGAGGAGATCTTCGGTCCGGTCGTCTCGGTCACGGGCTTCGACGACTACGCCGATGCGATCGACATCGCCAACGACACGCTCTACGGACTTGGAGCGGGCGTCTGGTCGCGCAACACCCACACCGCGTACCGCGCCGGTCGTGACATCCAGGCCGGTCGGGTCTGGACGAACTGCTACCACCAGTACCCGGCGCATGCCGCGTTCGGTGGCTACAAGTCGTCGGGCATCGGCCGTGAGAACCACAAGATGATGCTCGACCACTACCAGCAGACCAAGAACCTCCTGGTCTCGTACGACGAGAACAAGCTCGGCTTCTTCTGAGATGGTGAGCAGATGAGTGTTGATCG
Source organism: Aeromicrobium sp. UC242_57 (assembly GCF_044452305.1). Classification (NCBI taxonomy): domain Bacteria; kingdom Bacillati; phylum Actinomycetota; class Actinomycetes; order Propionibacteriales; family Nocardioidaceae; genus Aeromicrobium; species Aeromicrobium sp. UC242_57. Next base: position 72,251 of record NZ_JBIOAM010000003.1, read on the forward strand.
CGTGGCGATCACCCCGGAGGCTGCGGAGCTTCTCCGCAGCCTCCGGGCCTCGCACGCCAAGCCGTTGATGTTCCACCAGTCGGGCGGGTGCTGTGACGGCTCGGCGCCGATGTGCTTCACGCAGGGCACGTTCCTGACCGGACACCAGGACGTGCACCTCGGTGACCTCGACTACGGGGCGGACGAGGTCGCGCCGGTGTGGATCTCCCGCGAGCAGTTCAACTACTGGTCGCACACCCACATCACGATCGACGTGGTGCCGGGGCGAGGAGCAGGATTCTCGATCGAGGGGCCGACCGGCAACCGGTTCATCATCCGGTCGCGCATCTTCACCGAGGAGGAGACTGCGGCGCTGGCGACTGAGCCCGCGCGCTGACTGGCAGATCGAAAATCCTCGGCCCGTTTCTCGTCATGTTCGGTGCAATGGCAACTCTCATGGGTAGAAGGGCGTGGCGTCCAGCCGCGATCCTCTCCCGAGACAACCGAGGTTTCCATCGTGCGCCTGCTCACTCCCATGAGCGTCCGAACGGCCGTCCTGGCAGTTCTGGCCCCCGCTGTCGTCATCTCCGGGCTCGTGGCGGCGGGACCGTCTGCGAGCGCTGCCGCGCCGGCCGACGGGCTGGCACCCGTGACGGCGGCGGCATCCTGCTGGGAGATCAAGCAGAACGATCCCGCCGCAGCTGACGGCGTCTACTGGATCCTGACGCCACAGCTGAAGGTGCCCACGCAGATCTACTGCGACCAGACCACCGACGGTGGCGGCTGGGCGCTCGTGGGACGTGGGCGCGAGGGCTGGTCGTTGTCGTACAACGGCAACGCGACCCCGGCCGAGGTGTCGGGCACCGTGACCGGCCAGGCCGCGTTCGCGCCCAAGCAGCTCGACTCGGTCGTCGTGGACGGGCTGCTCGGCGGCAAGCGGTTCGACGATCCGACGTACGGTGGCGGCGTCCGCATCCGTCGAGCCGTCAACACCGAGGGCACCGACTGGCAGGAGACCCGATGGACGTACCGGGCGGTTCACGTGACCGCTGGAACTGGTCGTTCGGCGCCGGTTTCCCGCTGGCGTCGGTCGTGATCGGCGGGTCAGCGGGCAGCAACCTGACGACGTACGAGTTCGGCGCCGACACGGCCTATCGCCGGCTGTGGACGTACGAGAGCTCGCGCAACAACTACGTCCGCGGCTTCAACTTCGGCCAGTACGGCTACGGGACGACCTCCGCCGACAGCTACATCTTCTCGTCGGCGGGCGGCGGTCAGTACGGCACGCCGTTCAGCCAGGTCTTCATCAGGCCCAAGCTGATGTCGAGCGATCTGACGTTCGCGCCGATCTCCGCGTCGGGCACGCCAGCTGAGACCATCCGCGCGGTGCCCAAGAACGGCTCGCTGACCTCGTCGTGGGGAGTCAGCGGCATCGGCAACGGCGGATCGAGCGAGAACGCCTCCGAGGTGCAGGCCTTCGCCCAGATCGGCAGCACGATGTACGTCGGTGGCAACTTCACGACGGTGCTCAAGGGTGCGGACGCGACGGGCAGCGACCGGGTCTCGCAGCCCTACCTGGCGGCGTTCAACGCCACGACGGGCGACTACATCCGGTCGTTCGCCCCGCGGCTCAACAGCCAGGTCAAGGCGCTCAAGGCGCTGCCGAACGGCAAGCTCGCGGTCGGTGGCGAGTTCACCCAGGTCGATGGAACCGCCCGGACCGGCCTGGTCGTGCTGGATCCGACCACGGGTGCCCTCGACCCGACCTGGACGACCAATCTGCAGAACAACTCCACCGGCGGAACGGTCTCGGTGCGCGGCCTCGACACCGATGGCACCTACCTGTACCTGACAGGCGCCTTCACCCACTTCGTCCGGACCGGCACCACGACCCGTTACGCCAAGGGCGGGGCGCGCATCCTGCTGTCGACGGGTGTCGCGGACGGGGCTGGAATCCGGAGTTCAACGACACCGGCACCGCGATCGACGTCAGCGACGACAAGTCCCGGGTCTACTTCGCGGGCTACTTCACGACGGCGCGGGGCGGCACGACAGCCGATCGTGCGGCCGCGTTCACGACCGAGACCGGTGCGCCGCGGGTCACCCGGCCTGGCAGCCGACGTTCAGCACGGCCGGCTCCGCCCGCTACCAGCAGGCCATCGGCCAGGTGGGCTCCAAGGTGTGGCTCGGGGGTTCGCAGCACAGCATGTTCTCGTACAACACCTCGACGTTCGCGTTGGAGAACAAGCACATCACCAAGGCCGGCGGTGATGTGCAGGCGATCACGGGCGGCAACGGCCTGGTGTTCGCCGGCTGCCACTGCGAGAACTGGAACTACTCCGACACTGCGGCATACGACTCGACGAGCCCCGGCTCGACCAACATCACCTGGTCGCAGGCAGACAAGGTCTACTACGCGGCAGCCTATGACGCCGTGACCGGCGACCTCGCGCAGGAGTGGACGCCTGAGATGCGGGCCCGGATCGGTCGAGGCGTCTGGGCGCTGCACGTCGCCTCCGACGGAACGCTGTGGGCCGGCGGCACCTTGACCTCGGCAGTCAGGGGAGAACGGCAAGAACGGGTGGGTCGGGCGGGTTCGTGCGCTGACGCACCCGCCCGCACACACGGCACCGAAACGGGTCAGCAACGTCAAGGCCGAGCTGGACGGCACGGACGTCAAGGTCAGCTTCGACGCAGCGGCAAGCGGTGCCGTGACGTACGAGGTGTTGCGCAACGACCGGGTCGTGGCGACGACCTCGAGCCGGACGGTCACGGTCCCCGGCTCACAGGAGAGCGACCGCTTCTTCGTCCGCGTCGCCGACGGGTGGGGCAACCGCTCAGCCTCCTCGGCGGCCGTCGCGCCGACGGTGAAGGCCGCGACGACGACCCTGCTGCCGGCGGGCAGCACGTGGCGCTACTACTTCGACGGTGCCACCGCAGTGCCGAGTGACTGGAAGGGGCAAGCCTTCGACGACGGCAGCTGGCGCTCCGGTGCCGCTCCGCTGGGCTTCGGTGCCGGGTCCGTCGCGACCGACATCGACGTGCCGGCAGGGCAGACCCGCGCCGTCACCTCGTACTACCGCACCTCGTTCGAGGTGCAGCCCGGATCGACCTTCGGGACCGTCACGCTGACCACGCGAGCCGATGACGCCGTGGCGGTGCACGTCAACGGAGTGGAGGTCGGACGCGCGAACCTGCCGGACGGCAACCTGACCGCCACGACCTACGCCAAGAGCGCACCGCGCACTGCGACGGCGGTCGCCTCTCCGGTGACGTTCACCGTCCCGGTGTCGGCGCTCAAGATCGGCACGAACCAGGTCGCCGTCGAGGTGCACTCGATGTACAAGGCGACCCCTGACTCGAGCATGGACCTGACCGTCGTGGCGCAGGGCGGATCGTCGACGCCGCAACCGGCCAGCACCACGACCCCGCTGATCAGGTCGGGAGCGACCTGGTCGTACCTGTTCGACAGTGCCCGACCACCTGCCGCCGACTGGACGACGTCTGCGAGCGCAACAGCCGGCTGGCCCACCGGACCGGCCGCGCTGGGCTGGGGCAACGGGGCCCATCTCGACCAACATCGACGTCCCGGCCGGGACGACCCGAGCCCTGACGTCGTACTACCGACGCACCTTCGACGTCGCGAACGCCGCAGCGGTGCAACGGCTGACGCTCGTCACCCGCGCGGACGACGGTGTCGCGGTGCACGTCAACGGCGTCGAGGTGGGGCGTTCCAACCTGCCGAACGGGCCGCTGACGCCAGGCACGTACGCGTCGTCGGCCGTCTCGACGAGCAATGCACTCGCGAGCCCCGTGACGTTCGACGTGCCGGTGAGCCTGCTGCGCAACGGCAGCAACACCATCGCGGTCGAGGTGCACTCCAACTACCGGTCGACGCCGAACACGAGCATGGACCTGACCTTGACGGCGAGGTCGTAGGAGCACCATGACCGAGCTGACCGAGGCGCGCGGCGCGCGCGCCGCCTACCGTGCGCTGGCTGCCGCGCAGAAGAGCGGGGCAGGTGTCCCGTGGTACATGCGTGCAGTGAATCGGCGTCTGGGCCGGTTGATCGCGGCCGGTGCCGCGCAGACCCGGGCGACGCCCGATCACATGACAGCCGCAAGCTTCGTCGCCTTCGTGCTCGGGGCCGGGCTCGTGGTCGTGGCCGAGCCGGGTGCCGCGATGGCGGTCGTCTCGATGCTGCTGCTGCAGCTCGGTTTCGCCTTCGACTCCGCTGACGGGCAGCTGGCTCGACTGCGTGGCTCGGGGTCGCCGGCTGGCGAGTGGCTCGACCACGTCGTCGACTCCGGTCGGCACCTGCTGTTCCATCTCGCGATCCTGATCGGTCTCTACCGGTTCACCGACGTGTCGGACGTGGTGCTGCTGATCCCGCTCGGGTTCGCGCTCGTCTGACCGTGCGGTTCTTCGCCCAGATCCTCGCCGAGCAGCTGGCCCGCCGTGACCCCGTCGCGGGGCCGGTAGTCGGTGCCGCGGTTCGGCGTCCTGGATCCAGGCCCCTGCCGACACCGGGCTGCTCAACCTGACCCGTGCTCGCCGTGGCCGTGGACCACAGCATTCGTCTGGGGTCTACGGGATCATGGCCGCACTGAACGCGCTGCCGCCGGCGGCGACGCTGCTGCGCCGCCACCGCGAGCTCGTCGCGCTGCACGAGACCCAGCTGCACCAGGGGGCCTAGCGCCGTGCCGTCCGTCGAGATCGCGGTGCAGGAGCAGGAGCAGGCAGGCTCGCCCGGCGACGCCTTGCCCGCGTGGCCGGTCCTGGCGCTGCTGGCGGGGCTTCCCGGCTCTTCTGGCCGCTCGGTGCCACCGTCATCACGGGGGTGCTGCTGACGATCGTGATGCTGTCGTACCTCGCGCACCATGCCGCCGCCCGACTCGTCCCCGGGCGCGTACGCCTACCTCGCCTTCGTCGCCTGGGTCATCCCGTGCGGACTCATGATCGACTCCGGTTCGCGCATGCTCGGCTTCGTCTACCGCTACTCGATCTTGATGATCGTGGCGACGGCGTTCGTCTACACGCTCAGCGCCGGACACCGGCTCAGCCGACGCAAGATCGTCAACGGGCTGACGTTCGTGTGGTTCTTCACGATCTGCGGTGGCCTGCTGGGTCTCGCTCCTTCGCGCGTGCGGCTTCGACCCCGGTGGGCCTGTTCATGCCGGGCTCGCTGACCAGCAACGAGTACGTCCACGACCTGTTCTTCCCACCGTTCGCCGAGATCCAGCAGCCCTTCGGCGCGCCCGCAGACCTGTTGCGTCCATCGGCCCCGTTCCCGTACGCCAACAGCTGGGAGTCGCGATCGTCCTGCTGTCGCCGGTCGCGGTGGCCTGCTTCCTGCAGACCAAGTCGCTCGTGCTCCGGATCGCGATCGTCCTCGGCCTGGGTGCGATGATCCCGCCGGCGATGGCGACGTCGAACCGGGCCATGTTCGCGGGCCTCGGCCTGGCAGCGGTCTACGTCGTGATCCGGATGGCCTTGCGCAACCGCGCTGCTCCGGTGCTGACGATCGGCGTCCTGGGCCTGGTCGGTGGACTCGTGCTGGTCGGCAACGGCCTGCTCACCCAGATCCAGGAACGGCAGTCGTACGGCAGCCTGTCGGAGACCCGGTTCTCGCCTGTACCGCGAGACGATCGACCGGACGCTGGACTCACCCCTGCTCGGTTTCGGCGCGCCGCGGCCGTCGTACGACAACATCGTCTCGGTCGGCACGCAAGGCTACTTCTGGACCGTGATGTTCAGCTTCGGCTCGTCGGTCTCGCGCTCTTCCTGACGTTCCTGTGGGGCACGACGCTGCGGACCTGGCGCGCCCAGGGCGACGTCGACCTGGCCCTGCACAGCGTCCTGGTCGTGGCCTGCCTGATCATCTTCGTCTACGGGCTCGACGTGATGCAGATGCTGACCGTCCTGCTGGTGGCGGCGGTGCTGCTGCGCCGACGGTACGGACTCGATGCGGACGATGTCGGCGACTGAGCGGCCGACGAGGGGTATCGCGTGGGCCGGCGCGATCAACCTCGTGGGCGGAGTGTCGGGCTCGCTGATCGGGCTGCTGCTGGCCGGGCTCGTCGGTCGGCAGCTCGGGCCGTCGGGCGCCGGCACGTACTTCCTGGTCGTCGCGGTGTTCATGATCGTCTCGAACGTCGCCGAGCTCGGCGCCGACACCGGCCTGGTGCGGTTCGTCGCGGCCGCACGGGCGACTGATCGGCTCGTCGACGTGCCGCACCTGGTGCGCATCGCCGTGCGTCCCGTGCTGTGGTGCGGGCTGTGCGTGACGGTCGCGGTCGGCGTTGCGGCTGCGGGAGGCGCAGACCTGACAGATCAGGTGAGTCCGGGGTTCATGGTGCTCGCTGCGGTGCTGGCCGTGCTCGGCTCGCTCAACGTCGTCATGGTCTCGGTGTCACGTGGATTCGGCGACGTCGTGACCTACCCGCTGCTGCAGAACATCACTCTGCCCGGTCTGCGGCTGATCGGTGTCGCCGTCGTGCTGGCTGCTGGGGGCGGCGTGACCCAGGTGCTCCTGGCCTGGATGCTCCCCGTCGTCGTGGTGCTGGCCCTCGCCTCGCTGGTCGCGGCCAGGCTCACGTCGCACGCGTCCCGATCACCGGGCAGGGCTGCCTCGAGCGCCGAGCAGTCGCGGCTGACCCGGCAGTTCTGGGCTTCAGCGCCGCCCGGGGTGTCTCTGCGGCAGTGGAGATCTTGCTCGAGTGGGTCGACGTCCTGCTCGTCGGACTCCTGACCTCGCCACGGGAGGCAGGTATCTACGCCGTCGTGACCAGGTGCGCCCGGGCCAGCGAGGTCATCCATCAGGCGGTACGTATCGCGGTGGGTCCGCAGATCGCTGCGGCGATGGCGACCCGGGCCCGCAGGCAGGCGCGGGGAGATCTACAGCCTGACGACGGCGGCGATGATCTGGCTGGGCTGGCCGTTCTTCCTCGTCCTGATCGTGTTCGGTGACTCCGTCTTGTCGATCTTCGGACCGGGCTTCGAGGACGGCGCGACGTCGCTGGGCATCCTCGCCGTCGCGATGGCCGTGGCCCTGGCTGCCGGAACGGTGCAGACGATCTTGCTGATGGGCGGACGGAGCAGCTGGCAGCTGGCCGACAAGTCGATCGCGCTGGCCCTCAACGTCGCCCTCAACCTCGCCCTGATCCCGGTCTGGGGCATCGAGGGCGCTGCGGTGGCCTGGGCCGTCACGATCGTCGTCGACACCGTGATCGTGATCTACCAGGTGCAGCACCTCATGGACGTGCGGCCAGACCTGCGCCTGCTCGCGACGGCTGCGGCGGTGTCGGTGCTTGTCGCCGGTGTGCCGATCCTCGGATCGCGGTTGGTGTTCGGCTCGACCGTCCCGGTCATGCTGGCCACCGTCGCGGTCGTCGGTGCGGCGTACCTGGCAGTCAGCTTACCGGCTACGGCACCGGCTCGGGCTGACGGCCCTGCTGGCCCACCGCTCCGACTGACGAGCGGTCCGCCCTAGCGGTGCAACGCCTGCTCGGGTGCCGGGAACAGTGCCGTCAGGGCGATGTCGACGCTCTTGGACTTCAGCAGGCTGCTGAAACGGCGCAGCGCTGCCGCGTCGTCAGCTGTCGTGCGAGCCAGGAGCAGCGAGTCCGATCGCGTGGCGAGGGCCACCTTGTTGGCGTCCGAGCTGAGATTGGTCGTGTCGATGATGACGATCTCGCCACCCCACGAGAACCGCTTCTTGTCGGTCGGCCAGCCGCGGCTGATCTTGCCCTCGTTGATCGCGCTGGCGTCGACGAACCGCGCCGGACGGCCGCGACGCTGCAGTGCGTCGACGAGCTCCTGGCCGGGGGTGATGTCGCGGCCCGGGCTCTCCTCGGCATCCACCATGATCGTGAACGGGGCGTCGGGGCCGATCTGCTTCGGGATCTTGAGCATGAACGCGGCGATGTCCCAGGTGTCGGCCCGGTGCGTGTCCTTGGTGCCGTCGAGGACGATCGAGTCGCCGATCGAGTGGATGCTCTCGACGCTGCCGATCTCGGGATCCTCCTGCTTCCTGCGCAGCAGCGCGAAGGGGATCGCCGCGAACAGCCCGATGACCAGCCCGGCAGCTCCCATCGGCACGATGCCCGGGGTCGACGGCTTCGTCGGGACCACGGCGCTACCGACGACCTGTCCGGGGTTGAGGTCGAGATTGTTCAGGTCTGCGAGCTTGACGGCGAGCGAGTCAGCCTGGACCTGCAACGTGCGCTGGCTGATCGCGGAGGCGTTGACCGGACGCTTGGCTTGCACCTGGATCGCGGCGATCTGGTTGCGGGCCGCCGTCGCGAGCCGGGTGACCGAGTCGGCGGCCTGCGTCCGACGGGTCTGCAGATAGGCCTCGGCCACGGCGTCCGCACCCGCGGCTGCCTGGGCGGCCGTCGTGCCGGAGTACGAGATGTTCAGGATCAACGAGTCGTCCGGCGAGGTGACGCTGGTCGAGTCGGTGATCGTCGCGGGAGAGATGACGTATCGCGGAGCCAGTGCCTCGGACGCAGCGGTGGCGACCTTCCGCGACGTGGCCAGACCGGCCTCGGTCGGCATGCTGACCGACTTGGCGGCATCGGCCGAAGCGGCAAGCGGTCCGGCGTTCATGGGGTTGACCGAGACCGTCGTGGTCGCGTCGTACTTCGCCGGGATCGCGTATGAGGCGAGCACGCCCAGTCCCAGACCGAGGAGCGCGCCGAGGATCAGCACGGGCCAACGGCTCCGGAGCGAGCTGGCGATGTCGGTGAGCTGCGCTGGCTGCGCTTCGGTGGCCATCTGGGAGTCCTTGGGTCGGGGCAGGTCTCCGGCGGGGACCTCTCATTGAAGGGAGTCACCAGCGAGGCGGACATGACGGCATTCCAGCAGTTTTATTTTCGTTGGTGCCGTCTTCACCTGGCTTTCCACAGGACGCCGACGGATCCGTGGACGATGCCGCCGAGCGCGTGTCATGCTGCCTGCACCTGTCATGCAGGTGACGGATCGCCACAGAGCTGTCCACGAGCTTCGATCTCACAGTCCGGGGGGACCTCCATGCCGAACACACATCGTGCCGACGGTTGCCCTGCGGCGCCCTCGCTCGACGAGCTCGGTGACAGCGAGCTGCTGAGGCTGGCGCGTGACGGCGCGCAAGACGCGTACGCGGCACTGTTCGACCGCTACAGCTATCCGGCCTACCGGCTGGCCCGCCACCTGGGTCAGCGCGACGAGTCCGATGACGTCGTGTCGGAGGCATTCGCCAGGGTGCTGGCCCTGCTGCGCCGAGGCAAGGGGCCGGAGACGGCCTTCCGGGCCTATCTCTTCACGACGATCCGGCACGAGGCGGCCAGCCGGGCCAAGGCGCGTCAACGGGTCGTGCCGACCGACGACGTCGAGCAGATCGACCAGGCGGTGCGGTTCGGCGACGGTCAGCTCGACGTGTTCGAGCGGACCACGATCCGGGCGGCCTACGAGTCACTGCCGCCGCGGTGGCGCACCGTGCTGTGGCACGTCGACGTCGAAGGGCGTGGAGCAGTCGAGATCGGACCGCTGCTGGAGCTGTCGGCCAACAGCGTCTCGGCCTTGGTCTACCGCGCCCGGTCCGGACTGCGCGAGGCCTACCTGCAGCAGCACGTCAAGCGCGACGCCCCGGTCGACGGCGAGCAGTGCCGCACCGTCCGGTCGAGGCTCTCGGCCGTCGTGCGCCAGAGCGCGGCGAGACGGGTCATCGACACCGTAGCCCAGCACCTCGAGACGTGCGAAGCCTGCCGGCAGGTGCACGCCGAGCTCGTGGAGGTCGACCGAGAGACGGTCCGGACGATGGGAAGCGCCGCAGCTGAAGCAGCTCGCCACGAATAGTCGGGGATTTCACCGTCACGATCGGCAGCCAGGTCGCTCTCTCCTAGCAGGACCGAGCGAAGAGAGTTGTCATGGATGCACGCACCACGTTCGACGTCGGCTATTCGAGCGGCGTGTTCGACATGTTCCACGTGGGGCATCTGAACCTGCTGCGCCGGGCCCGCAACTACTGCCGCCACCTGGTCGTCGGCGTGGGCAGCGACGAGTACGTCGAGAACCTCAAAGGACGCCCGCCGGTGGTTCCGTGCGATGAACGGATCGACATCATCTCGGCGCTCGGCATCGTCGACGAGGTCGTGATCGACCGCTCCGAGGACAAGGTCGCGGTGTGGCAGCAACGGCCCTTCGACGCGATCTTCAAGGGCAATGACTGGCAGGGCACGCCCAAGGGCTACCGGCTCGAACGGGCCATGGGCGAGCTGGGCGTCGAGGTCGTGTACTTCCCCTACACGCGGCACACGTCGAGCTCGATGCTGCGGACCTTCCTGAGCGGGGGAGACGAGTGACGGTGGCGCCGGCGGTGACAGCGGTCGTGCCGACGCATCGACGCCCGAGCCGATGCGCCGCGCAGTGCAGAGCATCGTCGACCAGGACTATCCCGGCCAGATCGAGGTCATCGTGGTCTTCGACGCGACAGATCCGGTGCTGCCCGATGTCGTGACGGGGCCTGCGCGCAGCGTCCGCGGGGTGGTCAACGATCGCGTCCGCGGCCTGGCGGGGGCGCGCAACACCGGCATCCTCGAGGCCCAGCACGACTTCGTGGCCTTCCTCGACGACGACGACCACTGGTTCAGCGGCAAGCTGGAAGCGCAGATGAACGTGTTCGCGCAGCATCCGGACGTCGGGCTGGTCGGCTCGGCGATGCAGGTCGACGACGGCCGGACGACCCACGATCGCCCGGTTCCGCTGACCTACGTGCGGCATGCCGATCTGGTGCGTGACCGCATCGCTGCCCTGCACTCCAGCAGCTTCGTGTTCCGCCGAGACGTGCTCGTCGACCGGGTCGGCATGATCGACGAAGACCTGCCCGGGGCCTACGGCGAGGACTACGACATCTTGCTGCGCACCTCGCGAGTCGTCCCGATCCGCCTGGTCGACGAGCCGTTGGTGTCGGTCCGCTGGTCGGGGCAGTCGTTCTTCTACGGCAAGTGGGCGCAGTATGCCGAAGGGCTGATCTACCTGCTCGACAAGCATCCCGAGCTGCGAGAAGACCGGGCGGCAGCTGCTCGTGTCGGCTCGCAGGTGGGCTTCGCCCTGGCCGCATCTGGTCAGCGGAAGGCCTCGCGCACCTGGCTGTGGGGCGCCTTGCGCAGCCAGCCGCTCAACGCGCGAGCCTGGCTCGGACTGCTGATCTCGCTACGGCTGCTGTCGGCGGACGGCGTGGCGCGGGTCGCGAACCTGTTCGGCAAGGGCATCTGACGATGGCGGTGCTCGACGTCGACGCTCCTCTGCGCGGGCCGCGCAGCCAGTCCGCCCGGGCGGAGACGCCGCGATGGCCGCTTCGGCGACTGCCCGCTGCGCTGCTCCGCCAGGGGGTGCTGGGCTACGCCGGAACCCTCGTGGTCGCGTGGTTCCTCGCCGGACGCCACTTCGTCCTGCCGGCGAGCTGGACGTACGGCGTCACGGTGTTCGTCGCGGGCTGGCTGCTCTACAGCTTCGCCGCACTGCCCGCCTATGAGCGAGCCCGCTCGTTCAAGCCGTCGATCCGTCTCGTCGAGGCCGTCGGTGTGATCTCGGTCGGGTGCCTCGTCGCCGAGATCGAGAACACCGCGCAGCTGCGTCATGTCGTGGTCTCGATCGTTGCCGCTGCGGGATTCCTGGCGGCCTCGGCGCTGCTGCACCGACAGCTCCTGCGCCGGACCCCGACCGTCCTGGTCGGTCATGTCGACGCGGTGCGCCGGCTGGAGTCTCGATGGGCCGAAGCGATCGGACGTCGACGTCGTCGCATCGTGCTCGTGGCGCGCCCCGCACGAATTGGCACCCGCTGGCGCGATATCCGACCAGGGTCTGCGCGACGTCGTCGCAGAGGTGCTCGTCGAGGTCGACCGGCACCGAGCCACGTCGGTCGTCATCGCTACCGGGCGGGCGTTCACGAGCCCGGCGCTGCGCCACCTGGCCTGGGGGTTGCAGCGGGCCGAGGTCGAGTGCCTCGTGATCGCCGACATGAACGACCACGTCGAGTACCTGCGCCCGCGGCGGGTCGGCGACCAGATCGCACTGTCGTTGCGGGCCCCCCAACGACCACCTGATGTCGGTGGCCGCCAAGGCCGTCTTCGACCGGGTGACGGCGCTGCTGGCATTGATCGTGCTGGCACCCCTGCTGGTGCTGATCGCCCTGCTGGTGCGGCTGACGTCGCGCGGGCCGGCAGTCTTCCGTCAGGTGCGCTCGGGCCGTGACGGCGTGCCGTTCACGATCTGGAAGTTCCGCACCATGACGGTCGACGCCGAAGAGCGGCTCGCGGGGCTGCTCGACCGCAACGAGGGCGCAGGCCCGCTGTTCAAGCCGGGACGATCCGCGGGTCACCCGGCTGGGGGCGATCCTGCGTCGCACATCGCTCGACGCGGCCCCAGCTGGTCAACGTCCTGCGGGGGGAGATGTCGCTCGTCGGCCCCCGGCCGGCCCTGCCGGCCGAGACGTCGCAGTACAGCGAGTGGGTCTGGCGACGGCTGCACGTCAAGCCGGGCCTGACCGGGCTGTGGCAGGTCAGCGGACGGTCGGCCCTGTCGTGGGACGACTCGATCCGCATCGACCTGCAGTACGTCAACAACTGGAACTTGCGCCTCGACGCAGCGATCCTGGCTCGCACGGTCCGGGCCGTGCTCAGCCGGACCGGCGCCCTGTAGCGCGACGGAGGGGCCCCGCCGGGGCCCCTCCGTCGTCGGTCAGATCAGTCGTCGTCGCGGTCGGGCTCTTCGCCCTGGTAGACGCGGTCCTTGCCCGAGCCGCCGTTGAGCTTGTCCTTGCCACGCTCGCCCTCGAGCAGGTCACGGCCGCTGTTGCCCCAGATCCGGTCGTTGCCCGATCCGCCCTGCAGCTCGTCGTTGCCCGATCCGCCCCAGATGCGGTCCCGGCCCGAGTCGCCGTCGATCTCGTCGCGGCCGGCGTTGCCGTAGATGCGGTCGTGGCCCGAACCGCCGTCGATCTCGTCGTTGCCAGAGCCGCCGCAGATCAGGTCGTTGCCGCCGTTGCCATCGATCTCGTCATGTCCGCCGAGGCCGACGATGACGTCGCGGCCGGACGTCCCCTCGATCTCGTCGCTGCCCGAGGTGCCGACGATCGTGGCGGTCACACCGGCGCACTTGTGGTTCGTGGCGGCCTGGGCGGGGGAGGACAGCCCCATCGCGGCGATCGTCGTCAGGCCGAGTCCGGCGACGGACAGCAGGGCGGTGGTGCGGATTCGTGTGCGCATGGCATTTCTCCAGTCTTGGGTGGATCAGTTCGTAGGTCGGTACGTCTCGTTGGTAAGTCCCATATGACCGGTCGTGGATGAGGCGCGGATGAGGCGTCAGTGAGAGGGTTCTTAGACGGGCCGCGACTGCTTGGACGGTTGTGTAACTCGTTGTTACACTCCACCTGACGCCTACGCGGGACCACGTCCCGGTCACCCCGCCGAAATGGAGCACGGATGAGCCAGCGCACCCACGACCTCGGCTTCACCCTCAAGGTCTTCCGGCAGATCGGGCTGCTCAAGCCCCTGCCGCCGCATCGGCTGGTCGGTGCCGGTCTCCAGCTGGCCAAGTGGGGGCCCGGCGCCTGCCGTCGGGCGTCCACGCGGTCGCCAAGCGATTCCCCCAGCAGCTCGCGATCATCGACGACGCAGGCCAGATCACCTGGTCCGATCTCGCTGCCCAGATCAACCAGCTGACCCAGGCGCTCAAGGACCGTGGCATCCAGCCGGGAGACTCCATCGCGGTCCTGGCCCGCAACCACCGGTTCATGGTCATCTCGATCGTGGCGATCATGCAGGCCGGTGGTCGGGTGCTGCTGCTCAACACGATGGCCAGCCGCAGCCAGCTCGGCGAGCTCGCGCAGCGCGAGGACGCAAGCCTCGTGATCGTCGACCAAGAGTTCCTCGACGTCGCACACGACGTCGACCGCAGCAAGCTCGTGCTGGGCTGGGCCGATGCTGACGCCCCGACCGACCTGCTGAGCGTCACCTGGCTGATGCAGGGCAAGTCGACGTCCGCGCACCCCAAACCGGCCCGCCACGGTCAGATCATCATCTTCACGTCGGGCACGACCGGGCTGCCCAAGGGTGCCCGCCGCGAGGAGCCCAAGGACCTCAAGCCGCTGGTCGCCTTCTTCGGCGCGATCCCCTACCGCGGCAACTCCACGGTCGTGATCGCAGCACCGCTGTTCCACTCGTGGGGGCTGATCAACTTCGCCTTCGGCCTCTCGACCGCCCCCACGTACGTCCTGCGGCGCCGCTTCGACGCCGCCACGGTGCTGAGCGACATCGAGCGGCACCGGGCGCAGGTGCTCGTCGTGGTCCCGCTGATGATGCAGCGCATGGTCGACCTCGACCCTGAGATCATCGCCCGCCACGACGTGTCGTCGCTGCAGATCACCGCGAGCAGCGGCTCGGCGCTCGGCGGCGAGCTGGCCAACCGGTACATGGACCTGTTCACCGACTCGGTCTACAACTTCTACGGGGCGACCGAGACCGGCTGGGTCACGATCGCCGGCCCCGCCGACCTGCGCGATGCGCCCGGCACAGCCGGACGGCCACCGTTCCGCACGGTCGTCAAGGTCCTCGACGCCGGCGGCCAGGAGGTCCCGCAGGGCGAGACCGGCGTCATCCACGTCGGCAACGACATGCCGTTCGGCGGTTACACCGATGGCAACACCAAGTCGTTCGCCGACGGGCTCATGAACACCGGCGACCTGGGCCACTTCGACGCGTCCGGCCGGCTGTTCGTGTCGGGGCGCGATGACGACATGATCATCTCCGGCGGCGAGAACGTCTTCCCGCGCGAGCTCGAAGACGCACTGATTGACCATCCCGACGTCTCCGACGTCGTGGTGCAGGGCGTCGCCGACGATGCCTTCGGGCAGGCGTTGGCCGCCTATGTCGTGGTCAGGGAGGGAGCCACGCTGAGCGAGGACGAGATCGTGGCCTATGCCAAGGAACGGGTCGCCCGGTTTGCGGTGCCCCGCCGCACGATGTTCCTCGACGGCTGCCGCGCAACCCCACGGGCAAGGTCATGAAGCGCAACCTGCCCTCACTCGACTGACGGCGGCACCGGCTCGGCCGTTCGGCGGCTGGGTCGGGCCGCGACGGGGATTGCGACCAGCATTCCCAGTACCAGGCCGGCGGCGGCCGTCGACGTCAGGCCGAGTCCGACCGGGGTGCGGGGCAGCCGGGCCGGGTCGATGAGGTCGGAGGTCGACGCGGCGATCTTCTCAGCTGCGAGCCGGCGCTCGACGTCGATCTCCCGCACCGCCAGGTAGGCGTGCGCGACCGCGTCGGCCCCACGCGCCGCTGCGACGGGGGAGTCCGCGACGTACGAGATCCTCAGGACACGTGACCTCGCCACCGACGCCGCGGTGACGGCCCGCTCGAGCTCGTCGATCGACAGCTGCTCGTCGGCCAGGGCGTCGAGAGCTTCAGCAGACACCTGCCGGGATGACGCGAGGGCGATCTCGGCCTCCATGTCGACGAGCCCGGGATCGGCGGCGTCGACGCGGATGACGGACTCCGCCTCGAAGCGAGTCGCGGACAGCTGGTGGAAGGCCACTCCCGCAGCCAGGCCGATCCCCGCCACGACGGCGAGCGTGACCCACCGGGCGGCGACACGTCGACCCAGCTCGGTCAGCGTCAGCGGCTCCATCTCGTCAGTCTGTTGGCGACCGCAGAAGTTGTCCAACCGGGTTGCCCCCGGTCTGTGCACAGCTGTGGCACGCTTGCCGGGTGGACATCGAGTACGACCCCCATCCAGATGGTGAACCCGATCCGGGAGAGGTCGTCTGGGCGTGGGTCCCCTACGAAGATGATCCGAGCCAGGGCAAGGACCGCCCGGTGCTGCTGATCGGCCGTGAGGGCACCGAGCTCGTGGGGCTCATGCTGACCTCGAAGGACCACGATCGCGACGTCGAGCAGGAAGCCCGGGCAGGACGGTTCTGGTTCGATCTCGGCCCCGGTCCGTGGGACAGCCAGGGTCGGCCGAGCGAGGTGCGCCTGAACCGGCTGATCGCCGTCGACGTCGCCGACGTCCGGCGCGAGGGATCGGTGCTCGACGAGCAGCGGTTCGCAGCCGTCGTCGCCGCGCTGCAGCCCTACCTCCCGCGGCAGCAGGCCAGCTCGTGAGCGCCGAGAACCCGCGGCCGGTCGGTCGCGTCGACGCCTTCCAGCGCAAGCACCCCTTCATCGGCTTCCCCATCGCGGTGATCTACAAGTACTTCGACGACCAGGGGGCCTACCTGGCGGCGATCATCACGTACTACGCCTTCATCGCGATCTTCCCGCTGCTGCTGCTGAGCACCTCGATCCTCGGCTTCCTGGTGCAGGGCGACGACGCGCTGCGTGACCGGCTGCTCGACTCTGCCCTGAGCCAGTTCCCGATCATCGGCTCCGAGCTGGGCACCCCGCAGGGCCTGCAAGGGTCGACGTCGGCGATCGTGATCGGTTCCATCACGGCGATCTACGGTGCGATGGGCCTTGGCCAGGCGGTCCAGAACGCGGCCAACATCGCCTGGTCGGTGCCGCGCAACAGCCGCGCCAACCCGTTCATCCTGCGGCTGCGCAGCCTGATCTTCCTGTCGATCTCCGGCATTGGGATCCTGCTGCTGGCGATCGCGACCTCGCTGCTGGCCAATCCGAACTCGTTCGGCACCGAGCTGCAGTCGACGATCGGCTGGGCGTCGCGGATCATCGGCTTCCTGCTGACCCTCGGCATCTTCGTCGCCGTGTTCCGGCTGATCAGCCTGCGCCGGGCCAAGACCCGTGCCGTGCTTCCAGGGGCGGTCGTGACGGCGATCCTGTGGCAGGGGCTGCAGTACATCGGCAACACGTACGTCCGCGAGGTCATCGGCAAGGCCAACCAGGTCAACCAGACCTTCGCCTTGGTGCTGGGTCTGCTGGCCTTCGTCTACATCGCGGCCATGATGGTCGTGCTGGGGCTCGAGGTCAACGTGGTCCTGCGCCGCAAGCTCTACCCGCGGGCGCTGCTGACTCCGTTCACCGACAACGTGATCCTGACCGAGGCCGATCAGCTGGCCTACTCGTCGTACGCCAAGTCGCAGCGGCACAAGGGCTTCCAGTCCGTCGAGGTGACGTTCGAGGAGCGCCTGCCCCAGGACGCCCCGACCAATCAGGGCTGAGCGTGCACCTGGTTCCCCTCTGCAGGAGTCGAGCACTAGGCTTGCCCGACAAGTGACGGTTGTCCAGATCAGCGACATGAAGGTGGCATCATGCCCACGGGCAAAGTGAAGTGGTACGACGCAGACAAGGGCTTCGGCTTCCTGAGCCAGGAGGACGGCCCTGACGTCCACGTGCGCTCCGACGCGCTGCCCGAGGGAGTGACCTCGCTCAAGGCGGGCACCCGAGTCGAGTTCGGCATCGCTCAGGGCAGCCGCGGCGACCAGGCCCTGCAAGTGCGGGTGCTCGACCGGGTCGGTTCGGTGTCGCGTTCGCAGTCACAGGCACGCCGCAAGGATCCCGAGGCCATGGCCGTGATCGTCGAAGACCTCATCCGGATGCTCGACGTCGTCGGCGAGGGCTACCGCCACGGACGCCACCCTGACGCCAAGAAGGCCAAGCCCATCGCTCAGGTGCTGCGCGCGGTGGCGACCGAGCTTCGGCTTCTGAGCTCGGCTCACCAGTCGCGGAGGGTGTCGTCCTGAGCTGACGGCGCAGGCCGTGCCGGCGGCGTCGTGGCGTGGCCCAGCTCGGGCCGGCGTGCCTTCGTCACGACCAGCACGAGCCAGGCGATCAGCAGCGCCCCGATCACGAGCAGGCCGATCTGGGGCGATGCGTCGAGCGAGAACAGCCCGATGCCGATCAGGCCGCCGGTGACCCAGCCGAGCTGCAGCAGCGTCTCGGAGCGGGCGAACATGCTCGTGCGGACGCGCTCGGGCACGTCGCGCTGGATCATGGCGTCGAGGCTGAGCTTGCCGAGCGACTGGCAGATGCCGACCGTCAGGCCGAGGATCACCGCTGTCCACCACGTGAAGAACACCCCGACCGTGGCGAGCACGACGACGTCGAGGAACAGCACGCCGATCACGACCTTCTCGGGGGCCTTCGAGCTGGCCGCCGAGCCGATCAGCGTGCCGATCGTGTTGCCGGCACCCGCGCCACCGACGACCAGGCCGAGCAAGATCATGGGGTCGGCGGTCCAGCCCATCGAGGCAGGCGGCTCGCGCAGCGTGAAGGCCATGAAGATCGTCAGGAAGCCCGACAGCAGGCGAAGGCCGGAGTTGCTGCGCAACCCGTTGACGACGGCCCGCGTGATCGCCAGGCCCTTGCGTCGTGACTCGGCATCAGGCGTCAGGTCGACCTGCTCCTCGCCCTCGCTCGAGTCGACCTTGGCGGGGAGCAGGATCGCCAGCACTGTGCCGACGGCGAACAGCACGGCGGCGTAGCGCAGGGCCCACTCGGCGCCGATCGTCGCTGCGCCGACCGCCAGCGGTGCTGAGATCGCAGCGGCGCCGGTGCCGGTCAGCGAGATGCGGGAGTTGGCCTTGACGAGCGTGAACGTGGTCGGCAGGAGCCGGGGTACCGCCGAGGCGCGGGTCACGCCGTAGGCCTTGGAGGCGACGAGGCAGCCCAGCGCTGCGAAGTAGAACGCAGGCGACTCGTCGACGACGGCTCCGGCGAGCACCCAGCAGCAGAACGCCCGGATGGCCAGCGTCGCACCGATGGCCCAGCGTCGACCGCGTCGGAACCGGTCGAGGAAGGGGCCGATCAGCGGGGCGACCACCGCGAACGGGAGCATCGTCAGCACCAGGAACAGGGCGACCTGGCCGGTGGCCTCGCCGGTCGGGACCGTGAAGAACAGTGTGCCGGCCAGCGAGATCGCCACGGCGGCGTCACCGGCGGTGTTGAAGGCGTGCAGCTCGAGCAGCCGGGAGAAGCCACTTTCTCCGGCGCCGCCGGAGTGGGTGAACTTGCGGGCACCCGTGTAGGCAGCGGTGCTGCCGCGGGCCACGGCCCGGGCCGTGCTGCGGGAGGCCCTGCCGATGCCCTGGGCGGTTCGGCTCAACCCGGAGGGCGCAGGAGTGACCGGCTCGGTGCGATCGTGCGTGTAGGCAGGATCCTTCGCGTAGTCGTACGGTCCCTCGGGTTCCTCCATGCTCTTTATCCTGCCTCACCCCGGGAAGCGTGCGTGCCCGGACATGGGTCACAATTGAGGAATGTCCATCGACCATCAGTTGAGCGCCGCTGTCGAGACCGCCCGCGCGGCGGCCGCCTCGGCGACCGAGGCTGCCATGGTCGGTCAGCACCTGCGCGTCGTCGACGACGGTGACGGCCTCGTGTCGCACCACTTCGGCTGCCTCAAGCCCGGCTACGTCGGCTGGTACTGGTCGGTCAGCATCTCGCGCGCACCCGACAGCGATCGGGTGACGGTCAACGACGTCGTCCTGCTGCCGGGCGATGACGCGATCACGGCGCCGACGTGGACGCCCTACCGCGACCGCATCCGTCCGGGCGACCTGAGCCCTGGCGACGTCCTGCCTCCTGACGAGGACGACGTCCGGCTGGTCCCGTCCTGGTCGGCTGGTGACGGCGAGGAGCAGACCGACGACCGCTTCTTCGCCCGCGAGGTGGGGCTGGGTCGCGAGTGGGTGCTCTCGCTCGAGGGTCGTAGCTGGCGGCAGATCGTTGGCAGGACGGTGAGCAGGGCCCCGAGACCGCGCTGGCGCAGCAGGCGTCCGGCGTGTGTCACTCGTGCGGATTCATGGTGAGCCTGGCTGGCCCGCTGTCGAGCCGCTTCGGGGTGTGCGCCAACGGCATGGCCAATGACGACGGCAAGGTCGTCTCCTTCGATCACGGCTGCGGAGCTCATTCGGGTGCCCGGCTGAGCCGGGCGGCCAGCGCCCAGAAGCTGCCCCCGCCGGTGTTCGACACCGTGACGGTCGACGAGGTCGAGGGCCTGTAAGCTCCTCGCCGTTCGTCCGCTCCGCCCGAGGCCTGTCGTGAGTCCGCTCACGTCGGGCCTTTATTAGTTGCGCCATACAACTTTCCGTTTATAGTTGTAGTGTGCAACCAACATCCGACACGGTCGAGCGGCCATCAGCCGCTCCCGCCCAGCTGACCCACCGAGAGATCCTCGAAGTCCTCTTCGGACTCCTGGCAGCCCTGTTCACCGCGATCATCAGCTCGACGATCGTCTCCAACGCGCTGCCCACGATCATTGCCGACCTCAACGGCTCGCAGACGCAGTACACGTGGGTCGTCACCGCGTCGCTGCTCGCGATGACCGTGTCGACGCCCGTGTGGGGCAAGTTTCCGACCTGTACAACGAGAAGCTGCTGGTGCAGACCTCGATCGTGATCTTCGTGATCGGCTCGATCCTGGCTGGAATCTCGCAGAACGTTCCCCAGCGCATCGCGATGCGCGTCGTCCAGGGCATCGGCATGGGCGGTCTCACCGCGAACGCCCAGTCCATCATCGGCGCGATCATTCCCCCGCGTGAGCGCGGCCGCTACAGCGGCTACATGGGCGCCACGATGGCCGTCGCGACGATGAGCGGGCCACTGCTCGGCGGCATCATCGTCGACACCCCCGGGCTCGGCTGGCGCTGGACGTTCTACGTCTGCGTGCCGCTCGCGCTCATCAGCCTCGTGGTGCTGCACAAGTACCTGCACATCGAGACAGTGCGCCGCTCCGTGCGCATCGACTACGTCGGAGCCGTCCTGATCGCGATTGCGGCGAGCCTGCCGCTCGTGTGGGTCTCCTTCGCCGGCGACAGCTTCGCCTGGCTCTCGTGGCAGACCGCGGCGTTCTGGGCCGGAACCCTCGTGGCGGTCCTGGCGACCATCCGCGTCGAGAGCCGCCACCCCGAGCCCATGGTCCCGCTCAGGGTCGTCAAGGAGCGGACGACGGCCCTCGCGATCATCGGCAGCATCGCCGTCGGCGTCGCGCTGTTCGGCGGATCGGTCTTCATCGGCCAGTACTTCCAGGTCGCCGGTGGGCACACGCCGACCACGGCCGGACTCCTGACCATCCCGCTGATGCTCGGCTCGCTCGTCGGCACGACGGTCTCAGGCCGGCTCATCACACGCACCGGCCTGTGGAAGCGCTTCCTCGTGCTCGGCTCGGTGCTGCTGGTCATCGGCATGGGGCTGCTGTCGACGATCGACCACCACACGCCCGAGTGGCACGCCATGGTCTTCATGGCCTTCGTGGGTCTCGGCACCGGCATGCTGATGCAGAACTACGTGCTCGCGGTGCAGAACACGGTCGACGTCTCGCAGGTCGGTGCGACCAGCGCCGTCGTCGCGTTCTTCCGCTCGCTCGGAGGTGCCATCGGCGTCTCCCTGCTCGGCGCGATCCTCGCCGCGCAGGTCAAGACCGACGTCACCTCGAAGCTCGCTGCGCTGGGCATCAACCCCGCCGGTGACGGCAGCACGTCGCTGCTCGACACGCAGCACCTGCCGGCGCCGGTCGCCGAGGTCGTCCGGGCGGCGTACGGCGATGCGACAGGCACGATCTTCCTGGTCGCGGCCGGGATCGCCGTGGTCAGCATCATTGCTGCGCTGCTGATGAAGGAAGTCCCGCTGCGCACCACGGTGCACAAGTCCGACGCCTGATCCGGCCGGGGGCGGTCGCCGTCGCCGGCGGGGCAGTGCGGGATCAGTCGCCGAGGCGGCGACGTCCCGGCTGCATGCGCAGGGCGTTGCGGCGCCGGCGGCAGTACTCGATACCGATGAGGCCGAGGCCGAAGCCGGCCACCGCGGTCCACAACCACCAGGTACGACCATCCTCCTCGAGGCGGCCCAGGAAGGGCAGCATGCCGATGGCCAGGGCAGCCCACACGATCGTGCCGACCGTCATGGTGCGGACGCCGTCGACGTCCATCGGCTCGACCTCGGCGACGCGGTGGGTCTTCTTGCCGATCTCGAGCTCGGTGAGGTCAGGACGTCCGAACTCGTGACGTCGGGCAGCTCGTTCGAGGCGTGCGATCTCACGATGACCCATCTTGCGCTCGATGGTCTCGGGTCCGTCGCCGGAGTTGATCACCCAGTCATCACTGTCGCTCACCCCTTCAGACTACCCGCCCGCATCGCCGCGCCCGGCGGCTGCTGGCATGCTGAGTGGCAATGAATCCGCGACATCGCCGGCTGCTGTTCCCCGGCCTGCTCCTCGCCCTGCTCATCGTCGTCGTGGTGAGTGCGCTGGCGAACAAGGCCGACGCTGCAGCCAGCCCAGATGCAGCTGGCCCAGGACGGGTCAGCCAGCTGACCGATCCGCGGATCACCGAGTCCAGCGGCCTGGTCGTGAGCCGCGATCACGACGACCTGGTCTACACGATCAACGACTCGGGCAACGACTCCCTGGTGTTCGCCGTGCAGCTCTCGACCGGAAAGACGGTCGGCACGGCGACCCCAGATCGCGACTTCGTCGATGCTGAGGCGTTGTCGATCGACAGCGAGTCGACGCTCTGGGTCGCCGACACCGGCGACAACAACCGGGTCCGCTCCGACGTCGCGCTGTACGCGTTCGCCGAGCCCGGTCCGCGCGACGCCGCCGTCGCGACCACGCGCTACCCGCTGGTCTATCCCGAAGGGCCGCGCGACGTCGAGGCACTGGTGATCGACCCGCGCACCGACGCGAAGTTCCTGCTGACCAAGGGCCTGCTCGGCGGCGAGGTCTTCGCCCTGCCCGAACCGTTGAAGGCCGACCAGCCCAACCGGGTCACCGCCGTCGACGCGACCGTGCCCGGCATGATGACCGATGCCGCGTTCACGCCCGACGGCCGCCACGTCGTCGCCCGCAACTACGTCAAGGCCAGCGTGCTCGACGCCGAGACCTGGAAGAGCGTCGGTTCCGTGCGGCTGCCCGCCGTCAAGCAGGGGGAGACGCTGGCGATGGAGCCCGCCGGCACGTCCTTCCTGGTCGGCAGCGAAGGCGCCGACTCGCCGATCGACCGAGTCGCCCTCACCCAGCCGTCAGCCGAGCAGACGACCCCCTCGCCTGCCACGACGCGCAAGCCGAGTCCAGAGCCGATTGGCGGAGGCAATGGCTTCGCCGGCAGCACGTGGCTGTGGGCCTCGGTCGCCGTGGCATTGCTGGCAGCAGTCGCCGTGCTGGCGAATCGCCGCCGCTGACCGACCTCGCCGAACGGTTGCGTCGGGCTACTGGCATGCTCTACGGGTTCACCCCCAGCGCGAATCGGGAGCTCCATGCGTACAACACTCGACACATACTTCAAGATCGGCGAGCGGGGGTCATCGATCAGCCGCGAGGTTCGCGGCGGAGTCGTGACCTTCCTGACGATGGCCTACATCATCGTGCTCAACCCGCTGATCCTCGGCTACGTCCAGGATGCCGACGGCCAGTTCCTGGGTGGCGGAGCCGCTCCCGATCTCGCCAAGATCGCCGCGGCCACGGCACTCGTGGCCGGCGTCCTGACGATCCTGATGGGTGTCGTGGCGAACTTCCCGCTTGCGATCGCCGCAGGCCTCGGCCTCAACGCCTTCGTCGCGTACTCGATCGCCTCCCAGATGTCGTGGGCCGACGCGATGGGACTCGTGGTGCTGGAGGGCCTCATCATCCTGGTGCTGGTGCTGACCGGTTTCCGCAAGGCAGTCTTCGACGCGGTGCCACGTGAGCTCAAGACCGCGATCGCGGTCGGCATCGGCCTGTTCATCGCCCTGATCGGCCTGGTCGACGCCGGCTTCGTGCGCACGACCGGCATGAGTGCTCCGCCGATCGGCATGGGCATCGGCGGCAAGCTTCTCGGGCTGGCCCGTCCTGGTCTTCTGCATCGGCCTGCTGCTGATGATCGCGTTGCACGCGCGCCGGGTGCCCGGCGCGATCCTGATCGGTATCGCTGCCACCACGGTTCTCGCGATCATCGTCGAGAAGATCGTCGAGGCCGGCCCCACGGTCGTCGATCCCGAGACCACCAACCCCAAGGGCTGGAACCTCAACGTTCCGTCGATCCCCGACTCGGTCGCCAAGACCCCCCGACTTCGGCCTGCTGGGCGAGTTCAGCCTGTTCGGCTCGTTCGAACGCGTCGGCTTCGTGACGATCGTGCTGCTGGTCTTCAGCCTGCTGCTGGCCGACTTCTTCGACACGATGGGCACCATGACGGCGATCGGCGCCGAAGCGGGTCTCAACGACGAGGAGGGTGCGCCGGTCGGTGCGCAGAAGATCCTCATCGTCGACTCCATCGCGGCAGCAGCCGGCGGTGCAGCCGGCGTCTCGAGCAACACGTCGTACGTCGAGTCCGCCTCGGGCGTCGGCGACGGTGCGCGGACGGGCCTGGCTTCGGTCGTGACGGGTGTCCTGTTCCTGCTGGCCACGATCTTCACCCCGATCGTCGAGCACATCCCGAGCGAGGCCGCCGTGCCTGCGCTCGTGCTGGTCGGCTTCCTCATGATGACGCAGGTCGCCGAGATCGACTGGAAGGACGACGAGATCGCGATCCCGGCGTTCCTCACGATCGCCCTGATGCCGTTCACGTACTCGATCACCGCCGGCATCGGTGCGGGCTTCATCTCGTTCGTCCTGCTCAAGATCGTCAAGGGCAAGATCGGCCAGATCCACCTGCTGATGTGGATCATCAGCGTGATGTTCGTGCTCTACTTTGCGATCGACCCGATCAGCCGCTGGGTGAGCTGATCTGTTGGGGGAGTCTGGTTGCTCACGGGGGCGGGGACGTCGATAGGTTGGCGTCATGTTGATCGCACTCGGTGACCGGACTCCCCAGATCGCGCAGAGCGCGTGGATCGCGCCGACCGCGGTGCTCGCCGGCTCGGTAGAGATCGGCGAGGGCGCCAGCATCTGGTACGGAGCGGTGCTGCGCGCCGACAACGAGCCCATCACGATCGGGGCACGCAGCAACGTGCAGGACAACTGCGCGTTCCACGTCGACAAGGACAAGCCCCTGACGCTCGGCGAGGGCGTCTCCGTCGGCCACGGGGCCGTCGTGCACGGTGCGACGATCGGCGATCACGTCCTGATCGGCATGAGCGCGACGATCATGAACGAGGCCGTCATCGGCAGCGAGTCACTGATCGCGGCAGGCGCCTTGGTCACCGAGGGCATGGTCGTGCCTCCGCGCTCGCTCGTCGCCGGAGTCCCGGCCAAGGTGCGTCGTGAGCTCAGCGATGAAGAAGTGGAGAAGCTCCACAACAACGCGAGGATCTACGAAGAACACCGCGAGCTGCACCGCGCCGGCACCGTCGTGAACTGAACCGAGTGGTGCAAACCTGTCGCCGAGTGGTGCGTCTTGGACAAACACGCCGTCCTGAAACGTCCAGTCCGCACCACTCGCGGTTCTTAGAGTTGCTCTACTACGTAGTCGATTGATTGCGTGAGCTTGTCTACGTCGTCTGGGTCTATTGCGGGGAACATCGCTACCCGCAGCTGGTTGCGGCCGAGGCCTCGGTAGCTGTCGACGTCGACGATGCCGTTGGCGCGCAGCGCGCCGGTGACTGCTGCTTGGTCGACGCCGTCGAGATCGATCGTGCCGACGACCTGCGAACGCTCGGCCGGGGCGGTGACGAACGGCGAGGCGTACGACGAGGCCTCGGCCCAGGAGTACAGACGTGCCGACGAAGCTGCGGTCCGTTCGACCGCCCAGTCGAGCCCGCCCTGCTCGTTGAGCCAGCGGGTCTGGTGGTCCATCAGGAACAGCGTGGCCAGGGCCGGCGTGTTGTAGGTCTGGTTCTTGCGCGAGTTGTCGATCGCGGCTGGCAGGTCGAGGAAGCCGGGGATGTGCCTGCCGCTCGCCTTGATCCGGTCGGCCCGCTCGATCGCCGCCGGTGACATCAGCGCGATCCACAGGCCGCCGTCGGAGGCGAATCCCTTCTGCGGCGCGAAGTAGTAGACATCGGTCTGCGACACGTCGACGGCCAGGCCGCCGGCGCCTGACGTGGCATCGACCAGGACGAGCGCGTCGTCATCGGCTCCGTCGACCCGCGCGACCGGGACCATGACGCCTGTCGACGTCTCGTTGTGCGCCCAGGCGTACACGTCGACACCATCGGAGGCGTGGGGGAGCGGGTGGGTCGACGGATCGCTCTCGATGATCTCGGGGTCGTCGAGGAACGGGGCGGCTGCGACCGCGCGCGCGAACTTGCGGGTGAACTCGCCGTGCACGAGGTGCTGGGAGCGGCGCTCGACCAGACCGAACATCGCGGCGTCGAAGAAGGCGTGCGAACCACCGAGCCCGAGCACGACCTCGTAGCCGTCCGGCAGGTCGAACAGCGAGCCCAGCCCTTCGCGCAGGCTGCCGACAAGATTCTTGACCGGTGCCTGGCGGTGCGACGTGCCCATCAGGGTCGTACCAGTCGCGGCGAGGGCGTCGAGGGCGTCGACGCGCACCTTGGAGGGGCCGGACCCGAAACGTCCGTCTTGAGGCAGCAGCTCAGCGGGAATCTTCACGCGCCCAGTGTCTCAGGAGGTGTCGGCCCTAAGGTTGACGGCATGTGGACATGGGTGGACGGCGCGGAGGACATTGCGGCTGACCCGGGCTTCGCGGTCGGCGACGAGATCAGCTGGCAGGTGCTCAGCGATGACTTCGCCGAGCTGCTGCCCCGTCCTGCCGCCGGACTTCGACGGACCTGTCGACACCGTGGCCGACGACGACGGCGACACCTGGATCGACGGAACGATCCGCACGATCCTCATGGCAACGGGCCGCCGCCGCACGACGGCGTTCGAGATCACCGCCACTCCCGCCGAGCACGTGCAGGTCCTCGACCTGGCGGGCTTTCTCGTCGACGTGGAGATTGCCCCGAGTTAGCCGGTCGTCACTTATGTCACATTGGGTGGCCTGAGTCACGTTGGGTTTCGTACGATGCCCCCTATGGCATCTGACCCTTCGACAAGCTCGGGGAACACAGGCACGGTCGAGGTTCTCCTCTCAGAGGGGCTCGAGCACACGCAGGACGAGTGGGAAGCAGCGACTGCGGCGGTCCTGCGCAAGGCGCGCAAGCTGACCGACGACGCTGCCGACTCCGACGCCTGGGCGACGCTCTCGACGACGACCCTCGACGGCATCGCCGTCACCCCGCTCGGCACCCCGCAAGCTCAGTGCAGACCTTCCTGACGGCGGACTGCCCGGCCAGGCGCCCTTCACCCGCGGCGCGACCGCCACCCGCGAGCTCGACGGCTGGGACGTCCGGGCCTGGTTCGTCGACCCCGACGCAGAACGCACCGCACGCGATGTCGTGACCGATCTCGAGAACGGCGTGAACTCGCTGTGGATCTCGGCGGGCACCGGCGGCGTCCCGATCGAGGCACTGGCCACGATCCTCGAACCGGTGTTCGTCGACCTCGCCGCCGTCGCGATCGATGCGCCGTTCGAGCCTGTCGAGGCCGCCACCGCCCTGGCTGCGGTCATCAAGGACAAGGGAGTCACCGCAGCCCCCCGGCACGAGCCTCGGCGCAGACCCGCTCGGCGCCGAGGTCCGCGAACGCGGCGTGACCGACCTGGAGGCGGCCGTCAAGGTGGCTCGCCTCGCCGCTCCGCTCGGCATCCGCGGTGTCACCGTCGACGCGACGAGCGTCCACGACGCGGGTGCCTCCGATGCGCAGGAGCTGGCGTACTCGCTGCTGGCCGGTGCGACCTACCTGCGCACCCTGACTGCGGCTGGGTTCTCGGTCGACGAGGCCGCCGGGCTGATCGACTTCCGCTACGCCGCGACCGACGAGCAGTTCCCGACGATCGCCAAGCTCCGCGCCGCCCGCCGGCTGTGGAACCGAGTGGCCGAGCTGCAGCGGCGTCACCTCGGCCGCTGCAGGTCAGCTGCAGCACGCCGTGACGTCGCGGCCGATGATGGCCAAGTACGACCCCTACGTCAACATGCTCCGCACGACTGTCGCCGCGTTCGCGGCCGGTGTCGGTGGGGCCGCGGCCGTCACGGTGCTGCCTTTCGACGAGCCGCTCGGCCTGCCTGAGGCGTTCAGCCGGCGCATTGCCCGCAACACGTCGAGCCTGCTGATCAGCGAGTCCCACGTGGCCGCGGTGACTGATCCGGCTGGTGGCGCGCACGCGGTCGAGAAGCTCACCGACGACCTCGCCCGGGCGGCGTGGACGTTGTTCGGCGAGCTCGACGGCGACTTCGCGACGGGTCTCGCTCGGCTGCGCGATCAGATCGACGCGACCAACGCCGAACGTGCCCTCGCGATCGCGAAGCGCCAGCGGCCCATCACGGGGGTCTCGGAGTTCCCGAACCTGCACGAAGAGCTCCCCGAGCGGCGCCCGTACCCCGCGCCGCTGACGGTGCACCGCTACGCCGGCGAGTTCGAGGCGCTGCGCGACGAGCCCGCCGCAGCGCCGGTCTTCCTGGCCTCGATGGGCACCGTCGCCGGCTACACCGCGCGCTCGACCTTCGCCGCGAACCTGCTGGCCGCCGGCGGGATCGACGCCACCGTGGCCGGACCGACCGACGGCGTCGACGACGTCCTCGCCGCCTACCGTGAGGCCGGCACGCCCGCCGTCGCCTGCCTCGTCGGCAACGACAAGGCGTACGAGGCGTGGGGAGCCGACCTGGTCGGTGCGCTCCGTGACGCCGGGGCCAAGCACGTCGTCCTGGCAGGCCGGGCCGACGTGGGTGCCGACTCGACCATCGCGGTGGGCCTCGATGCCTTGGCCTTCCTTCGTTCGATCCGAGAGGAGCTCGCATGAGCATCCCGCAGAGCTTCCACGGTCTCCCGCTCGATCCTGAACAGCCCTACGAGCCTGACGCCGACACGTACGCCCGGGCGACCGACGGCGCTGAGCCGTGGGCCTCGCCCGAGGGCATCTCCGTCGACGGCCTCTACACCGCGGACGACCTCGCAGGTCTCGACGGGCTCGACACCTACCCCGGACTCGCGCCGTTCCTGCGCGGCCCGTACCCCGCGATGTACACGACGCAGCCGTGGACGATCCGTCAGTACGCGGGCTTCTCGACCGCGGAAGAGTCCAATGCGTTCTACCGCCGCAACCTGGCGGCCGGTCAGAAGGGACTGTCAGTCGCCTTCGACCTGGCGACCCACCGCGGCTATGACTCCGACAACCCGCGCGTCGTCGGAGACGTCGGCATGGCCGGTGTCGCGATCGACTCGATCTACGACACCCGCAAGCTTGTTCGAGGGCATCCCGCTCGACGAGATGAGCGTCTCGATGACGATGAACGGTGCGGTGCTGCCGGTCCTCGCGCTGTACATCGTCGCGGCCGAGGAGCAGGGCGTGCCGCCCGAGAAGCTGTCGGGCACGATCCAGAACGACATCCTCAAAGAGTTCATGGTGCGCAACACCTACATCTACCCGCCGGCACCGTCGATGCGGATCATCTCCGACATCTTCGCGTACACCGCGCAGAAGATGCCGCGGTTCAACTCGATCTCGATCTCGGGTTACCACATCCAGGAAGCCGGAGCCACGAACGACCTCGAGCTGGCGTACACGCTGGCCGATGGGGTCGAGTACATCCGGGCTGGTCTCGACGTGGGCCTCGACATCGACGCGTTCGCGCCGCGCCTAAGCTCTTCTGGGCCATCGGCATGAACTTCTACATGGAGATCGCCAAGATGCGGGCCGCTCGTGCCCTGTGGGCGCGACTCGTCGCCGACTTTCGAGCCCAAGAACCCCAAGTCGCTCAGCCTCCGCACGCACAGCCAGACGTCAGGCTGGTCGCTGACGGCGCAGGACGTCTTCAACAACGTCGGGCGTACCGCGATCGAGGCGATGGCCGCGACGCAGGGTCACACCCAGTCGCTGCACACCAACGCGCTCGACGAGGCCATCGCCCTGCCGACCGATTTCAGCGCCCGCATCGCCCGCAACACCCAGCTGCTCCTGCAGCAGGAGTCGGGCACGACCGACATCATCGATCCGTGGGGCGGTTCGTACTACGTCGAGAAGCTGACCCACGACCTCGCGAACCGCGCCTGGGCGCACATCCAGGAGGTCGAGAAGGCCGGCGGCATGTCGAAGGCCATCGAGGCCGGCATCCCCAAGATGCGCATCGAGGAGGCTGCGGCCCGCACGCAGGCCCGTATTGACGCCGGCACGCAGGCCGTCATCGGGGTCAACACCTACCGGCTGGCCGACGAAGATCCGCTCGACGTCCTGAAGGTCGACAACAAGGCCGTGTACGCCTCGCAGATCGCCAAGTTCGAACGGCTGCGCGCCGAGCGCAACCAGGACGACGTCGACGCGGCGCTGGCAGCCCTGACGCGCAGCGCCGAGCGTGGATCGTCCGATGACGGCTCGCTCGACGACAACCTGCTGACCCTCGCGGTCAACGCTGCGCGTGCCAAGGCGACGGTCGGTGAGATCTCGGATGCACTGGAGAAGGTCTACGGGCGCCACCAGGCGGTCATCCGTACCATCTCAGGTGTGTACCGCACCGAAGCCGGCCAGGCGTCGAACGTCGCCCGGGTCATCGAGGCCACCGACGAGTTCGAGCAGGCCGAAGGACGCCGTCCGCGCATCCTGGTCGCCAAGATGGGCCAGGACGGGCACGACCGCGGCCAGAAGGTCATCGTGACGGCGTTCGCCGACATGGGCTTCGACGTCGACGTCGGCCCGCTGTTCTCGACGCCGGAAGAGGTCGCCCAGCAGGCGATCGATGCCGACGTGCACATCGTGGGCGTCTCGAGCCTGGCTGCCGGTCACCTGACCCTCCTTCCGGCGCTGAGGGAGAGCCTCGCCGAGATGGGCCGGCCCGACATCATGGTCGTCATCGGTGGTGTCATCCCGCCTGACGATGTGCCGACCCTGCTCGAGATGGGGGCTGCTGCGGTGTTCCCGCCCGGCACCGTCATCGCCGACTCGGCGCTCGACCTGCTCGACAAGCTGCGCTCCAACCTGACCAGCTGATGGTCGACGTGAGTGCGGCTTGCCGACGACGTGCGCGTCGGCAAGCGCGCGGCGATCTCGCGCGCCATCACCTTGGTCGAGTCGAGCCGGGCCGACCACCGGGTGCAGGCGCGTCAGCTGCTCAGCATCCTCAACGACCCTTCGACAGGTCTCGGCAGCGGCGGGGGAGCGATCCGGGTCGGCATCTCGGGCGTGCCCGGTGTCGGCAAGTCGACTTTCATCGAGGCGCTCGGCACGCACCTCATCGAGGAGGGCCATCGCGTCGGCGTGCTGGCGGTCGATCCGTCGAGCGTCCGCACTGGTGGCTCGGTGCTGGGCGACAAGACCCGGATGGCCCAGCTGTCGGTCAGCCCCGACGCGTTCATCCGCCCGTCGCCCAGCGCGGGGACGCTCGGTGGCGTGGCGCGCGCGACGAGCCAGGCGATGACGGTGCTCGAAGCCGCCGGGTACGACGTGATCCTGGTCGAGACCGTCGGTGTGGGCAGTCCGAGATCACGGTCGCCGGCATGGTCGACACGTTCTTGTTCCTGACGATCGCGCGCACGGGCGATCAGCTGCAGGGCATCAAGAAGGGCATCCTCGAGATCGCCGATGTCATCGCTGTCAACAAGGCCGACGGTGACCGGGCACAAGAGGCCGAGGTGACGTCGAAGGACCTCGCCGGCGCGCTGCGGCTCGTGTACGCCGGCACCCAGCACTGGGTGCCTCCGGTGCTGACCTGCTCGGCGTTGACCGGCACGGGCATCGACACGGTGTGGAGCCGGATCATCCGGCACCGCGAGTTCCTGGGCCGTGCCGGCCTGCGGGAGAAGCGCGCCCAGCAGCAAGCCGACTTCACCTGGACGCTCGTGCGGGACGGCTCGCCCAGCGGCTCCGCACCAATCCGAACGTCGCTGCGATGCGCGAGGAGATCAAGGAAGCCGTCCTGAGCGGCGAGCTTCCCGGCAGCGGCCGCAGCAGACAAGCTCCTCGAGGCCTACGACTCCTGATCGCGAGCGGTGCAGATGCGTAGGCATCCCGGTCCGGGATCGGGCCGTTTTGCGCCGCTCGACGAAATGGCGGAGGATCGGGCAGTGAAGCGATCCGTATCTGCCCATCTCGAGCTCTTTCTCCACGGTGAGGCTGATCTGATCTTCTCGATCGCGGTCGCCCGCGGGGCGGAGGTCGACGAGGCCCTGACCCTGACGTCGAACGGGGAGCCTGTCGAGGCCCACGAGATCATCGGGCGACACGGCACCCGGCTGCACCGGCTGCAGGCTGCCCCAGGACCGCTCGTGCTCGACTACACGGCCGAGGTATCTGGCCACACTGCGACGGTGCCGACCCACGTGCTCGACGTCATCGACTATCTGCGGCCGAGCCGCTACTGCGAGTCCGACACCCTGTTCGCGACGGCTCGGTCGGAGTTCGGGGGTGCCACGGGCCACGAGCTCGTCGATCGGGTCGTGACCTGGGTGGGTGCGCGGGTCCGTTACGTCTCGGGTGCCAGCCAGCCGACCGATGGCGCGGTGGCCACGTTGCTGGCCCGCGCGGGCGTGTGTCGCGATTTCGCCCACCTGGTCGTTGCGCTGCTACGTGCGCTCGACGTCCCGGCACGCCTGGCGTCGGTCTATGCGCCGGGCCTGTCGCCGATGGACTTCCATGCGGTTGCCGAGGCCTATGTCGAGGGCGAGTGGCACGTGGTCGACGCGACCGGCCTCGCTCCGCGTGGCTCGATGCTGCGGATCGCGACGGGTCAAGATGCCGCCGGCACGGCCTTCCTGTCCCAGTACGGCGCTGCGGTGGACCTTCGCCGGATTGCTGTGACGGCCGTCGTCGACGGGCTGCCGCACGATGATCGGGCCCAGCGCTCAGCTGCGCTGAGAGCCGACTGCGCTCAAGACGCGAAAATATATCCACAAGAACTAGTCCATCTAGTTCTAATTGACTAGAGATCGCGCTACAGTCGTCTTGGCGCTCATTGCTGGCACCTGGGGGGTGGTCGAATGAGACGCAGGGAATCAGTGATGCGAGGCCGGCCGTCTCGGGGGGATGGCCGGCCCGCTCACCTTCACAGTCGCTGAAGGTCGGCGGTGGGTTCGTGGCCGTGCCGCTCGACGAACAGCTTTAGGTTGGCGGCGTGACGGGCATGTTCGCGTGACACTGACACACGCGTGACGGTCGCCAGGTCGGGTTGCTCAAGCTGGTAGCCGGGTTCAGCTTCGTCGAGGCGCAGTACCAGGTCGGCCAGCTCGAACTCGTTGTGCAGCAAGACCTGCAGTCCGCGCAGCTGGATGAAATCGACGGCACGGGTCATGAACGTCCTACCTGCTGGCCCGTCCGAGGGCGACACTGCTTGCACGACGTGCGGCCCGTCGACACGACGTGACGCCTCGACCAACGCTGTGACGGTCCCAGGTTCGGGCTGGGTGTCGAAGTCGAGAAACAGGACCCGGGCGCCATGGGTCATGCTGAACCCCAAGTTGGCCGTGAACGCGAACGATGCCGGCTCGGCGACCCGCCGATAGCGGACCCTGGGATCAGTGACGAGAGTCGGCAGCAAGGTGTTGAGGGTGCGCCGCGAAACGGTGTGGTCGACGACGACGATCTCCCAGGGCTGCGAGCCGAGCTCGGCTCGTACCGTCTTGACGCGCTCCAGCGTGTCGCGGGCCCTCAAGCCTGCCGGGATGACGACGCTGATCTGTTCTGCGATGCGATCGGCGGCGGCCAGCTCGTCCCAGTCGACGAGGTGCTTGAGCCGAACGACGTCAGCCCACGTCATCGGCTGCTGGGTGCTGATGCGGTCGTCCCGGTCGTCGGCACCGTCGTAGTGCACGCCTACGACGGGTACGTGGACGAGCTCGGCCACCTCCGACAGTCGAAGCACTAGGTCGTAGTCGACGGTTCGGCGAAGACTGGGGTCGAATCCGCCGATGGATCGTAGCGTGGTGGCCCGGACGACCAGCACGTTCAAGTCGACGTGGTTGTGCGCCAGCAGGATCTCACGGGTCACCTGACGGGCGCGATAGCGAAGGCCGGAGTCGGTCAGGGTCTCCAGCGTCGCGTAGGCCACGTCGACGTCTCGATGAGTCATGGTGAGAACCATGTGCCGCAGATAGTCTGGTCGCCAGGCATTGTCGCTGTCGAGAAAGGCGATCAGCTCGCCGCGCGACGCGTCGATACCGCTGTTGCGCGCGGCGCACACCCCTTCGTGGGGGCGGGTGATGAGGTGGATGCGCGAGTCCAGCTTCGCCATCGAATTCACGACCGAGATGGTCTCGTCGGTCGAGCCGTCGTCGATGACGAATATCTCCCAGTTGCTCCAGGTCTGCGCCTGCACCGACTCCACTGCGGTGCGCAGCACATGGGCGCGGTTCCAGCTGGGGATGATCACCGAGACCGTGATGTCGGGCGTCGGTATGTCCTCAGGAAACAATGGTTGGTCGTGGCCCTCGGGCAACGAGTCGAGCCAAGCCGGCATGAGCCTGCGCCGATGCCGGGTCCAGGTCGTCGCCAGATCACGCCAGGTGGTCTCGACCTCCGCCCAGCGCACCTTGACTCGGCGGTCGGGGCCGAGCAGGTGGAACTGCGTGTGCGGACCGAAGTCGTCGTAGAGATGGCCGAGGACTCCGTAGGGATGGTCCGCAGCCTGTGGATGCACCTTCAGATAGCGTTTGGCCGACCACGCCGGGTGAGGTGCCAGGCTGTTGGGGAATGGCCCTCGGACGAACGTTCCCATCGGGGTCACGGTCGGCCGTGAAGATCTCGGGCACGCGGTCGAGCAACGGATTGGGGGAGTAGCGGTGGGTGAAGCCGATGCTCAGGTAGTGGCTGATCGCCTCGTCAAGCTCGGTGAACTCTTCGCCCGCCTCGGCGGAGTACCAGGCGAGGTCGAACAGGCCGCTTGCCGCAATCGCATCATGCTCTGACAACGGTGCGACTTGCTGCGACGAGGTCGTCGGCATCCGTCGAACCAGG
The DNA here is from genome assembly GCF_044452305.1 of Aeromicrobium sp. UC242_57. Taxonomy (NCBI): domain Bacteria; kingdom Bacillati; phylum Actinomycetota; class Actinomycetes; order Propionibacteriales; family Nocardioidaceae; genus Aeromicrobium; species Aeromicrobium sp. UC242_57. The sequence goes on from NZ_JBIOAM010000003.1 coordinate 107,014, forward strand.
CAGGACAACCGGTTCCACAGGCCCGCGCGCCGAGAGGCGTGAGGTTTCATGCGTGCAGGATCCGTTCTGACACCCTGTACAAGGGTAGGCGTCGTTGTCATCGTACTGAACCGATGGCCAGCCGGGCTCCGACCGGTGCCATCGCAGTCAGTCGAGACGAGCGGCGGGGTAGAGCCGTGGCTCGGTGAGCGCGACGATCCAGCCGCGGCGACGCAGCCGGCCGACGACCTCGAAGGTCATGCCCGGCTCGATCGTGGTGTCGTCCTCGGACTTGGCCTCCCAGTAGAACACCCGCCCGTTGCCCTCCAGCACGAGGTGATGGTGCTCGTGGGTGTGATCGCTGAACCACTCCAGGACGGCCTCGACGAACCGCGCGAGTCGATGAGGCTTGCGCTCGCGCACCTCGACGACGGTGACGGTGAACGTCCGGCCGGTGCGCCACAGCTGCCAGCGGGCGCCATCGGTCAGGAGCGTGTTGCGGGTCAGCCACTGCCTGGCCAGGCCGGCCAGTCCGAGCAGGAACGCGAGCCCGGCGATCGCCCGCCACCACGAGAAGCCGTCGTACCGCGACACATCGTAGGCCGACACATCGCGTGGATCATCGAGGTCAAGCGCGATCTCGACACGCTGTCCGACGTCGTAGCTGACGTCGCTCTCGAAGAACTGGCCCCAGTCCCACACAGGTGGGAAGTCGTCGAGGTAGTACTCGCGGCCGTCGACGGTGGCGTAGTTCTGACGTTGTCGTCGTCCGAGTCGTCGATCCGACTGATCGTGCCGACCACGGTCGAGTCCTGCGCGATGGCAGAGTCGACCGTGAGCGACGCGTCGACCGTGAGCGTCCACCACACCAGCGCGATCCCGCTTGTGACGGACCACAGGATCCAGCGGCCAGTCAGCGCCCAGCGGAACCGACGGCGAAGCCTGCGCCGCACCCGGTCGTCCGGGTTGCAGCGCAGGCTCGAGACGTCGCTGCTCAGGCGTTGGCCCAGTCAGGGTTCCAGCCGTCGACCTCGTCGGCGCGACGGGCGGCGGGCCCGGTGTAGATCGCCGACGGTCGGATCAGACGTCCGGTGCGCTTCTGCTCCAGGATGTGCGCGCTCCAGCCGGCCGTGCGGGCCGACGTAAACATCGCGGTGAACATGTGCGGCGGGATCTCGGCGTAGTCGAGGACGATGGCCGCCCAGAACTCCACATTGGTCTCCAGTACCCGGTCGGGGCGGCGCTCGCGCAGTCTCCCTTCAGCGCGGCCTCCTCCAGCGCGACCGCGACCTCGGCGCGGGAGCGTTGAGCTCCTTGGCCGTGCGACGCAGCGTGCGGGCCCGCGGATCTTCTGCGCGGTAGACGCGGTGGCCGAAGCCCATCAGGCGCTCACCCGAGTCGAGCAGGTCCTTGACGTACTTCGTCGCGTCGCCGGACTTCTCGACCTCTTCGATCATCGTGAGCACACGGGCCGGAGCGCCGCCGTGCAGGGGACCCGACATCGCGCCGACGGCACCTGACAGGGCAGCGGCGGCGTCAGCGCCGGTCGAGGCGATGACCCGGGCGGTGAAGGTCGAGGCGTTCATGCCGTGCTCGGCTGCCGACACCCAGTAGGCGTCGATGGCCTTGGCGTGGTCGGGGTTGACCTCGCCGCGCCAGCGGGTCAGGAAGCGTTCGGTGATCGTGCCGGCCTTGTCGACCTCGCTCTGCGGGACGAAGGGCTGACCGACGCCGCGGGCGGCCTGTGCGACGTACGACAGCACCATGACGGCGGCGCGGGCGAGATCTTCGCGGGCCTGGACGTCGTCGATGTCGTACAGCCGCCTCATGCCCCACGCGGGTGCGGTCAGCGCGATGGCGCTCTGCACGTCGGCGCGGATGTCACCGGAGTGGACGGGAATCGGGAACGGCTCTGCGGGCGGGAGGCCGGGCTCGTACGTCCCGTCGACCAGCAGTCCCCAGATCTTCTCGAAGGGAACGCGACCGACGAGGTCGTCGATGTCGACGCCACGGTAGCGAAGCGCGGACCCTTCCTTGTCAGGTTCGGCGATCTCGCTCTCGAACGCGATGACGCCTTCTAGGCCATGATGCACTTCAGTCATACCTGGCATTCTGCACTGCGTCGATATCGTGAGCGCATGGAGACCCCGGATCTGGCTCGTATGCGTGAGGACTATTCCCGTGCCGGACTCGACGAATCGGCAGCCGGTGACGATCCGCTGTCGCTGTTCGCCCGATGGCTCGACGACGCCGTCGATGCGGACGTGCACGAGCCCAATGCGATGGCGTTGGCCACGGCCACGCCCGATGGCCGACCGTCGGTGCGGATCGTGCTGCTCAAGGGATTCGACGCCCGCGGGTTGACCTTCTTCACGGGGTACGAGTCGCGCAAGGGCCGCGGCTCGCTGCCAATCCGTTCGCGGCGGCGACGATGCTGTGGCACCCGTTGCAGCGTCAGGTGCGGGTCGAGGGCGCCGTGGTGCGGCTCGACGAGGCCGAGTCAGATGCGTACTTCGCCTCACGTCCGCGGGGATCGCAGATCGGTGCCGTCGCGTCGCCGCAGTCGCGTCCCATCATCGGGCGGGAGGCCCTGGAGCAGCGGGTGGCCGCGGTCGAGCGAGACTTCGCGGGTCGTGACGTCGTCCGGCCGTCGTCGTGGGGTGGGGTACCGGATCAGCGTGGAGTCGATCGAGTTCTGGCAGGGTCGCACGAGCCGGCTGCACGACCGCATCCTCTTCACCCGCGACGGCGTCGGCGCCACCTGGTCACGCGTACGCCTCGCCCCCTGACCCCACACCCCTGAGGAGGTAGTTGCCGCCCCTCGGCGAGGGGGTTACGGCCTCCTCAGGGGGCCGTAACGGCCTCCTCAAGGGGCAACAAGTGCCTCGTCAGGGTTAGTGGAGGGCGCTGTACTTGGGACGGGGGGAGATCGGCGGGGGATTGTCCTGGCCGGCTTGCTGGCTCGCGGTGTACTCGTACGTGCTGACGCCGGTGACGTCATCGGCGCTGCGGCCCTCGGCGACGAACACCTCGCGGGCGATGTCGGCCCACGTCTTGACCGGCCCGCCGCCTGTGACGTGGTGGATGCCGTAGGGAGCGCCACCTCGCACCAGGTCGAGGATGCCGGCGGCGAGCTCGTCGGCGGTCGTGAGACGCCCGTGCTGGTCGTCGACGACCGACGGGCTGACGCCGCCCCGGGCCAGCCGCTGCATCGTGGCGACGAAGTTGGGTCCATCGCCGACGACCCAGCTGGTCCGCACGATGTAGTGCTTCGGGACGGTCGAGGTGACTGCTTCACCTGCGGCCTTGGTCTGGCCGTAGACGCCCAGTGGCGAGACCAGCTCGTCGACCTGGTGGACCTCGGCGGTCCCGTCGAACACGTAGTCGGACGACACCGTCACGAGCGTGAGACCGTGCGCGATGGCCCGTCTGGCGAGCTCGGCGACCGCCGTGACGTTGACCGCCCACGCCGTCGTGCGGCCCTCGGGAGTCTCGGCGCCATCGACGTTGGTGTAGGCCGCAGCGTTGATGACGGTGTCGACGTCACGCCACGGAACCGAGTCGAAGGATGCCGGATCGGTCAGGTCGAGCTCGGCACGAGTCAGGGCAAGCGCATCGGGCAGCAGCGCCCGCAACGCCCGTCCGTGGCCGTCGGCCCCGATGATCAGGGTGCGGCGCGCCGCAACCGGTGTGACGTCGGCCAGGCGCGGATGCGCCTTGTCCTTGTCGGAGACCTCGGCCAGCGGCAGCGGCCACGGGATCGCCGCGGTCTCGTCGAGGAGGTTGACGTTGGTGTACTTCGCGTCGGGACTCCAGTGGTCGTTGACGAGGTACGTGTACGCGGTCCCGTCCTCGAGCGTCTGGAAGGAGTTGGCGACACCGCGCGGGATGAACACTGCGGTCGACGGATCGATCTCGACGTGGAACGTCGCACCGAACGAGTCTCCCGCCCGCAGATCGACCCGAAGCGCCGAAGACGCGGCCCGTGGCGACGGAGACGGCTTTGTCCCACGGCTCGGCATGGATGCCACGGGTCGCGCCAGCCGACGTGTTGAACGAGATGTTGTGCTGCACGGGGCCGAAGTCGGGCAGCCCGGCGGCGATCATCTTCTCGCGCTGCCAGTTCTCCTTGAACCAGCCGCGGTTGTCGCCGTGGACGGGCAGCCGCAGGACCACCAGACCAGGAATGGGCGTGGTGGTGAGGGTCAATTCGCTCATGTGAGATCCCGGTAGTGCTCGAGGAGGCGGCTCATGACCGCGAGGGCGTCTTGCATCTCGGTGATGTGCGAAGGGTCGAGGACCCGGAGCATCTGCTTGATCTCGGTGCTGGAGATGCCGTCGGTGCGCGGCAGGTAGACGACCTCGCACAGCTCGCTCAGCTCGTCGAACTTGCCGCGCCAGTCATCACCGATCGCGAAGACGTCGACACCGTGCTTCTTGATGTCGGTGATCTTCTGCTCCCACGAGGTCTCGGGGATGACTTGGTCGACGCCCTTGATGCTGCTGATGATCTGGGCCCGATCTTCGTACGACACGACGGAGGTCTTGCCCTTGCCGGCGTTGAACTCGTCGGTCGATACGCCGATGATCAGGCGGTCACCCAACGCGGACAGCCGGTTGATGAGGTTGAGGTGCCCGATGTGGAACAGGTCGAACGTGCCGTACGTGAGGACGGTCGTCACGGTCACTGCCCCTGTCGCTCGTACATCGACTCCGTCGTGGCCTTGGCTGGACGCCACCACGACTCGTTGGCGCGGTACCAGTCGACCGTCGCAGCCAGGCCTGCCTCGAAGTCGGCGAACGTCGGCTGCCAGCCGAGCTCGGCGCGCAGCTTGGTGGAGTCGATCGCGTAGCGGCGATCGTGACCGGCCCGGTCGGTGACGTGGTCGAAGTCGTCGGCCTCGCGGTCGAACAGGTTCAGCAGCTGTGCCGACGACGTCACGGTTGTTGCGTTCGCCGTCGGCGCCGATCAGGTAGGTCTCGCCGATCTGGCCCCGGTCGAGGATCGTCAGCACCGCCCGGCTGTGGTCCTCGACGTGGATCCAGTCGCGGACGTTGAGGCCGTCTCCGTAGACCTTCGGTCGCGAACCGTCGATGAGCTGGGTGATCTGTCGCGGGATGAACTTCTCGACGTGCTGGTAGGGGCCGTAGTTGTTGGAGCAGTTGCTGATCGTGGCGCGCACGCCGAACGACCGGACCCAGGCCCGGACGAGCAGGTCGGAGCCGGCCTTCGTCGCCGAGTACGGGCTCGACGGCTCGTAGGGGGTCGACTCGGTGAACCGGCTCGGGTCGTCGAGGTCGAGGTCGCCGTACACCTCGTCGGTCGACACGTGGTGAAAGCGACGATCGTGCTTGCGCACAGCCTCGAGCAGGACGAAGGTTCCCACCAGGTTGGTCTGCACGAACGGGCTCGGGTCGTTGAGCGAGTTGTCGTTGTGGGACTCTGCGGCGAAGTGCACGACGGCGTCATGACGGCTGACGAGCTCGTCGACCAGGGCGGCATCCGCGATGTCACCGACGACGAGCTTGCAGCGATCGAGCGGCAGGTCGTCGATGCTCTCGCGGCTCGCCGCATAGGTCAGCTTGTCGAGAACCGTGACCGAGACGTCAGTTGCCTCGATCAGGTGACGTACGAAGTTGGAACCGATGAAGCCGGCGCCACCGGTCACGAGAACAGTCTGCATACCCTCAGCCTAGTCAGTGAGGTCCTGGCTCTCGCTACCATGTCCGGATGCGCGGAATCATTCTTGCCGGTGGAACCGGTTCACGTCTCCACCCGGTCACGACAGCGGTCAGCAAGCAGCTGCTGCCGGTCTACGACAAGCCCATGATCTACTACCCGCTCTCGACGCTGATCCTGGCGGGCGTGTCGGACGTCCTGATGATCACGACGCCGCACGACGCCGAGCAGTTCCAGCGCCTGCTGGGAGATGGCTCGCAGCTCGGCATCTCCATCACGTACGCCGTCCAGCCGAGCCCTGACGGTCTCGCGCAGGCCTTCGTGATCGGTGCGGACCACATCGGTGACGAGTCCGTCGCGTTGGTGCTGGGCGACAACATCTTCTACGGGGCCGGGCTCGGGCACCAGCTGTCGAGGTTCACCGACGTCGATGGTGCCGTGATCTTCGGCTACCGCGTCGATGACCCGAAGGCATACGGCGTCGTGGAGTTCGACGCGACCGGACAGGCGATCTCGTTGGAGGAGAAGCCCGAGGAGCCGCGCAGCCACTTCGCCGTTCCGGGCCTGTACTTCTACGGCAACGACGTCGTCGAGAAGGCGGCAGACCTCAAGCCATCTGCTCGCGGCGAGCTGGAGATCACCGACCTCAACCGCATCTACCTCGAAGAGGGACGACTGCGGGTCGACGTGCTGGAGCGCGGTGTCGCCTGGCTCGACACTGGGACGTTCGACTCGTTGGGCGAGGCGGGTGAGTTCATCCGCACGGTCCAGAAGCGGCAGGGTCTGTCGATCGGCTGCCCCGAAGAAGCTGCCTGGCGCACCGGCATGCTGTCCGACGACGGTCTCCGGGCGCAGGCTGCGGCCTATGCCAAGAGCGGCTACGGCGCCTACCTGCTGGGTCTGCTCGACGACTGAGGTTCATCTGCCAGTCACCTTGACCATGACGGTTGGTCGCCTTGGCGGCCGATCGTGGAGGCATGACAGGTGTCACGCTGACGCTCGGACTGGGCCTTGCCCTGGCGTTCGCCGAGTCCGGCCTCGGCCTCGGGATGTTCGTTCCGGGGGAGACCGCAGTCGTCGTGCTGGCCGCGACGATGGACTCGCCGTGGCAGACCGTGCTGCTGGGGGCGGCCGTCATGACCGGCGCCTGCCTCGGTGACCATGTCGGCTTCTTGCTGGGACGACGCTACGGCGAGGCACTGCGCGAGACGACACTCGTGCGGCGGCTCGGCCAGCAGCACTACGACCGTGCCACCGGCGTCCTGCGCCGGCGGGGCGGTGCAGCGATCTTCCTGACCCGTCTCGTGCCGGTCGTGCGCACCGTCACGCCGGCGGTCGCCGGGGCATCGGGACTGGCCTACCGGCGGTTCCTGCCGGCTTCGTTGGCCGGTTCGGCCCTGTGGGCAGCGGTGTACGTCGGAGGGGGGTCACTCGTCGCCGCGGTGCTGGCCTCGACGGGGCGGGCGACCTGGCTGATCGTGGTGCTGGTCGCTGCAGTGGTCCTGCCGGTGCTGGTCGTCCGCGCGGTGATCGGTGTCCGGCCGGCACGAGCGGCACCGGACGTCGCGTCCCTCGGCTGGCGACCGGGGTCCTGCCGCGTCGTCCGACGTTCATGGCGCTGGTCGGGGAGACCCGGATCTGACGAAGAGGGAGCACGTCCCGGCTGACTCAGGTAGGGTCCACCGACGTGAATCAACTGTCGCGCCCGGCCCTTGAGCGATGGAGGCTGGTTGCTCTGCTGGGGCCGGCAGCCCTGGCGGCCGTGGTGGGGTTCTGGTCGATCACGGTTCCGTCGCTGTGGCGTGACGAGTCGGTGACGGTGTACTTCACTGACTCATCCCTGGGTGACGCGTTGCGCGATTGGGGCGACCAGGACGCGGTGCACGCGTTGTACTACCTGATCGCGAGGGCCACGGCCTGGATTGGTCCGATCGAGGTTGGTGTGCGGCTGCCGTCGGTGGTCGCCTTTGCGCTCACAGCGCTGGGCATCGTCCTGCTGGGCCGTCGGCTGTCCGGACAGGTCGCAGGTACCTGTGCAGGCGTGGTGTACGCACTCATTCCGGTTGGTTCACGGTATGCCCAGGAGGCCCGACCGTACGCGCTGGTCAGCGCGGCAGCAGTGTTCTCGACCCTTGCCTTGCTGAGGCTGAGTGAGCGACTGACCAAGGAACGGTTCGCGTCCTACGTCCTGATCACGACAGTGCTGGGCTACCTGAACATCTATGCGCTGCTCCTGCTGCTGGCGCATGGCACGTATGTCTTGTGGGAGGCGCGAGCAGCGCTGCGACGTGTGGTGCCGGCATGGGCGTGCTCGCTGGTGCTGCTGCTCCCCATGATCCTGATCGGCTCGTCCCAAAGTGGTCAGATCGGCTGGATCGCCAAGCCGGGGTGGGAGGCTTGCTGCAGCAGTTCGAGTTCTACGGCACAACACGTGGCCTCAACACGGTGTTGGTGGTGGCTGGCGTGATCGGGCTGGGGTTCATTCGTGGCAGATCTCTGCTCGTGTCGTGGGCATTGGCGCCGATCCTGGTCGGCTTCTTGGTCTCGCAGTACCTCCCGATGTTTATCGGACGGTACCTGTTGTTCGTCCTTCCGGCGTGGTGCCTGCTGGTCGGCGCGGGAGTGGTCGGTGCTGCCCAGCTGCTTGGCCGGGTTGCCGAGCGGTGGAGGTCGCGCGCGCGAACACCTGTCGTCGCCATGGTCGTGGCAGTGGTTGTGGCGTTGGTCGCGTTGCTCGGCCTCGATGAGCAGCGTGCACTGAGGCAACCCGCGTCGCATCTGGACAACTTGCGCGCCCTGACGCATGACTTGGCGCAGTCGGCCGATCCGGGTGATGCGCTCGTCCTGGTGTGGACGAGCTCACTTCCGTTTTTCGGCGCCTATGGTGGGCCGTTTCCAGACGATGCAGATCTTTCGCTTCGACTCGGTCCCCGATCATGTTGAACGAGTGTGGACGACGAGTTTTTATGCCCCAGGCGAGAAGGGCGAAGAAATCGAGTTTCAGGGCCTGTCCAAGGAGTTCCGACCGGTTGAAGTGAGGCGATTCGGCCGATCGGTGCTCAGCTCGTGGGAGCGACGTTAGCTGCTGAACACCCAGGCTGCAGCAGCGATTGCGGGGAGCGACCCGAACGCGATCCACGGTGACAGCGGCGGGCGCCGGTGCACGAGCCTGATCGCGCCGAGCGCCAGCACGCCGATCACGGCCATCACGACCAGCAGCAAGATCGCATCGCTGCGGCGGTCGTCGTCGACCAGCATCGCGATCGCGGCGGTCATCGCTCCGAGGGGGAAGGACGACACCGCGAGGATCAGGAACGAGATGACCCACCGTTGAACCTGCTCGATGCTGAGCTCGCGTCTGGGCACACACCCAGTATGCGGCCAGTCAGCCCGTGACCACGACGTCCTCGGTGTCGAGCTGGTGACCGGCGGTGCAGCCGACCGTGACGGTCACGTCGGCCTCGCAGCCGGCGTGGGTGAAGCGCGGTGACCAGCGAGCGGGAGCGTGCTTGCGTCCCCACTCGGCGAGGGCGAGCACGACGGGGACGAGGTCGTTGCCACTCTCGGTCAGGACGTACTCGTGTCGGGTGCGTTGGCCCGGCTCGCGGTAGGGGCGTCGCTCGAGCAGCCCGGCGTCGACGAGCTCGCGCAGTCGCGATGACGCGATCGCGTCGCTGATGCCGACGCGCGTCGCGAACTCGTCGAACCGGGTCGTGCCGTAGGCGGCCTCGCGCATCAGGAGCATCGCGGAGCGGGTGCCCACGACCTGCATGGCGCGATCAACGGGGCAGTGGTCTCCGGGGGAGGTGCGGTCGGTCGCGGCGAGGCGACCTGCGAGCTGCATCGGCATGGTCTGACGATACAGGACTGGCTAGGCAAAACCATAGTCAGCCGATACAGTCTCTGACTATGCAAATATCTAGTCAGCCAATGAGCTCGCGACGGACCAAGTTCGTGGTCCTCGCGACGATCGGTGCCGCCTTCATGTCGAGCCTCGATCTGTTCGTCGTCAACGTGGCCTTCGACGACATCGGTCGAGACCTCGGCGTCGGCACGTCCGGCGGGCCCACCGCCGCCGACCTGAGCTGGGTCTTGAGCGCCTATGCGGTCGTCTACGCCGCGCTGCTGGTGCCGTTCGGACGTCTGGCCGATCGCTACGGTCGCAAGCGCCTGTTCATCGCCGGGCTCATCGTCTTCGTCGCCGCCAGCGCCGCGTGCGCGGTCAGCGCAGACGTGTGGTCGCTCGTCGGGTTCCGGGCGGCCCAAGCAGCCGGAGCAGCAGCCATGACCCCCGCGAGCCTCGGGATCCTGATGGCGGCCCTACCTCCGGAGAAGCGAGTCGGAGCAGTCCGGCTGTGGGCCGCGACCGGTGCGCTGGCCGCCGCGTTCGGCCCGACCGTGGGCGGCGTGCTGACCCAGGTCTCGTGGCACTGGGTCTTCCTGATCAACATCCCGGTCGGGGCTGTCCTGCTGTGGCTTGCCGTGACCGCAGTCGACGAGGCGGCGGCCGACAGCGACGCACCGCGGCCGGACCTCGTCGGGGCGAGCCTGTTCGCCGGGGCGGTCGGTCTGCTGGCGCTCGGACTGACCAAGAGCAACGACTGGGGCTGGACCAGCGGACGAACCGCCGGTGCGTTCGCTGCGGCCGCCGCACTTGCCGCGGCATTCGTCTGGCAGTCTCGCCGGCACGTCTCGCCGGTGATCCACCCGGCGCTGCTCCGGGTGCGGACGTTCCGGTACACCAATCTCGCGATGCTCACGTTCAACATCGCCTTCGCCGCCCGCTTGCTCGTCGGGATCCTGTGGCTGCAGCAGATCTGGGGGTACTCCGCGCTGCGCACGGGCTTTGCGATCGCGGCCGGTCCGGCACTCGTCCCGGTGACGGCCGTCCTGACACACCGGCTGCTGCCGTCCATGTCGGCGGCCAGGCTCGTGGCGATCGGTTCGGTCCTCTGCGCGCTCGGCAACATCTGGCTCGTCGCCCGGATGGGCAACTCACCGGAGTACCTGACGTCCTACCTGCCGGGATGGCTGCTCAGCGGCATCGGGGTGGGGTTCGCCCTGCCCAACCTGATGGCCGGTGCCACTCACGATCTACGCCCCGACCAGTCGGCGACCGGCAGCGCGATCGTGACGATGTCGCGGCAGATCGGCTTCGTGATCGGCGTCAGCGTCCTGTTCGCGATCATCGGCAGCGACCAGGGGCTTGCGGCGATGGACGGATTCGTCGCGACCTGGTGGTTCTCGGTCGCCGCGCTGCTCGTCGCGGCCGTCGTCGCCGCCGGGATGTCGCCGCGAGCTGCGACTCCGGCCGCAGGAGGTCAGCGGGTGATGCGGTAGCGCACGAATGACGGGACGGCCAGCGCCGCGACGACGACGCCGACGACTACCAGCGCGCCCCCGCCGGCTGCGGCTGCCGCCGTCCCGACAGCCGCGGCGGTGGCGCCGTGCAGGGTGTCGGCGATGCGCGGGCCGCCGGCCACGACCACGATGAAGACGCCCTGCAGCCGTCCTCGCATCGCGTCGTCGGCCGCGGCCTGCAGCATGCTGGTGCGGAACGCGGCCGACGCCATGTCGGCCGCGCCGCCGATCACCAGCATCACCAGGGCGATCACGAGCATCGGGGTCAACCAGCGGTCGGCCAGGGCGACCGCGACCCCGAACCCGGTCATCGACAGTCCCCAGATCACGATGCAGACGACCACCGCGAGCCCCTGACGGTGCACGCGCGAGACCCCAGCCGCTGAAGACCCCGCCCATCACGGCACCGGCGGGGATCGCAGCGAAGAGCAGCGCGAACACCAGGCCTCCGGCATCCGGGCCGTCGAACGACTTGTGGGCGATCTCGGGGAACAGCGCGCGCGGCATGCCGAAGACCATCGCGATCAGGTCGACCACGAACGACATCAGCAGCACCGGCTGGGTGCGCAAGATAAGACGAATCCGTCGACGACGGCCCGGAACCCCGGCACGCTCGTGGCTGCGTCGATGACCTTGAGGCTCGGCAGCGCCATGACGGCGCTGAGCGTCGCGAACAGCGAGAACGTGTCGAGCAGGTACATCCACTCGAAGCCGATGATCGGGATCAGGACCCCGGCGACGAGGGGGCCGCGATGGCGCCGGCCATCGTGACGGTCATGTTGCAGCGAGTTGGCCGGCAGGGGAGGCTCGACCGGGACGAAGCTCGGGGATGATCGCCGCGCGCGTCGGTTGGTTGACCGCGAAGAAGGCCTGCTGGACCGCGAACAGCGACAGCAGCAGCCACGGATTCGTGTTGCCGAGCGCAGCCTGCAGCCAGAACAGCCCGCTCGTGACGATCAGGCCGACCGTCGTGATGATCAGCATCGTGCGCCGGTCGAAGACATCGGCGAGCGCGCCGCCGTACAGCCCGAAGAACACGAGAGGGACAAGACCGAAGACACCGGCGAGCCCGACGAACAACGACTCACCGGTGTCGAGGTACAGCTGAGCCGGCACTGCCACGACCGTCAGCTGGGCGCCGATGACCGTGATGATGTTGGCGACCCAGAGGCGCCGGAAGTGCTGGTTGCGCAGGGGGCGGGTGTCCGCGAGGAGATGAGAGATCGACAGCCGCGGCACGTCAGCCGATGTTACGCCTGCCCTCGCGGTCCGGCACGACGTGGCACGGCGTCAGCGGAAGTGCTCCAGGTCGATCTGGATCCAGACCTGCTCCGCGCGACCGAGCAGCTCGCCGTCGACGGTGTACAGGGCAGTGTTGGTGAGGAACTTGCGACCGTCGCGGGTGTCGAGCTCACCGACGGCGATGAGCTGCTCGCCGGCATGCGGTGCACGAAGCACCTGGGCGGTCATGCGTCCGAGCACCATGGGCTGGGCAATGAAATCAGCCGCCCAGCCGCCGGGACAGTCGAGGGCCGCCCACGTCGTGGGTTCGTCGAGGAGTCCATCTGCTCCGCCGAAGGCGGCGTGCGGGCTCCAAAGAGCTGCGGTTCGGCGGTCGTCGATCGGCCGGTGAAGATCCGCAGACCGTCGCCCTCGTCGCGGGCCACGCCGCACGTGAAGCAACGGTCGAAGGGGTGCTGGTGGAATCCGGGGTAGTCGGCCAGTCCCTGCTCGGCCTGCTGCAGCGTCGGGGACGGCGGGACGTCGCGGGCGAAGCTGCCTGGCTGGGCGTCACCCACAACTGCACCGCCGGCGGTCAGCAGCCGCACGGTGTCACCGTCGTGCTCCCAGCTCAGGGGACGTCGAGAGGAGGTGGCAGCCTCAGGGTCGACGTCACGGGGGTGTCCCGACCCAGCTCGTGCGCGATCATGCCCGCGACGTAGCCGCCGTTGCCGGAATGGTCGGGACCGTTGAACTGTGCCGGGATCGTCACCATGCCCCGACCCTACCGAGCCGGACGAATCGCGTCGTAGCGCCGCAGCGACTCGACGCGCTCCTCCGCGTGGTCGACGATCGGCGCCGGGTAGTCGGCCGGCGGCCGGTCAGTTCCCAGGGGGTGTGGACGTGTCGTGAGCCGACGTCAGCGAGCTGGGAACCCACCGCCGGACGTACTCGCCGTCCGGATCGAACTTCTTGCCCTGCGTCATGGGGTTGAAGATGCGGAAGTACGGCGACGCGTCGGTGCCTGATCCGGCGACCCACTGCCAACCGTGCTGGTTGGACGCCAGGTCGCCGTCGATCAGCAGGTCCATGAAGTGCCGGGCGCCGTGCTGCCACTCGACGTGCAGGTCCTTGACCAGGAAGCTGGCCACGATCATCCGGGACCCGGTTGTGCATCCAGCCTTCGGCGAGGAGCTGCCGCATGCCGGCGTCGACGATCGGGATCCCGGTCCGTCCCTGCTGCCAGGCCACGAAGTCGTCACCGGGCAGGTCGTAGTCCATGTGCTCGAACGTCCGGTTGTAGTAGCCGAACGCGGAGTCAGGCCGCTGGTGCAGCACATCGGCGTAGAACTCGCGGGAAGGCCAGCTCCCTGGCGTACGCCTGTGCGCCGGCAGAGCGGAGCGGTGCGAGATCGGCCAGCATCGTGCGCGGGTGGATCGTCCCCCAGCGCAGGTGGGCCGACATGCGGGACGTCCGGTCGGGGCCAGGGAGGTCGCGGGCGGAGTCGTAGTCGGCGACGTCGTCGGCCAAGAACTCGCGCCACCGCTCACGTGCTGCGTCCTCGCCGGCTGCCGGCCACGACATGCCCTCGGGGGCCTCGACCTCGGGCAGGACGACGGGTTCGACGTCGGGACGGATCCAGGGCACGTCACGCGCAGGTTCGGCCGGGCCGCGCCACCCGTGCTGCTGCCAGGCGCGGAAGTACGGCGTGAAGACCCGGTAGCCTGTCCCGTCGTCCTTGGTGACCCGGCCGGGTGCGACGGCGTACGCCGAACCGGTGCGGACGAGCGCGATGCCGTGGCGGTCGAGCTCGGCCTCGACGGCGCGGTCGCGGGCGGCGCCGTACGGCCCGTAGTCGGCTGCGACATGGACGCTCGACGCTCCCACTGCCCGTGCGATGCGCACGACCTCGGCGACCGGATCGCCGTGCGCGACGTGCAGCCCGCCGATGCGGTCGGAGAGCTCGGCCAGGAGGTGTGACAGGTAGGCCGCTCGCACGGAGGTGCCCGAAGCCCAGAGTGTGTCGTCCAGCACGAAGAGCGGGACCACGCCGTCGCTGCCGGCCTCGACGGCCGCCAGAATCGCGGGGTTGTCGTCGATGCGCAGATCGCGCCGGAACCACATCACGGACGTTGTCATGGGTCCCATTCTCATAGTTGGTCGCAATGTTCGCAGGGCATGGAACAATGGGCGCGTGAGCGACCTCATCGACACCACAGAGATGTACCTTCGCACGGTCTACGAGCTGGAGGAGGAGGGCATCGTCCCGCTGCGTGCGCGCATCGCCGAACGCCTCCACCAGAGCGGACCGACGGTCAGCCAGACCGTGGCACGCATGGAGCGTGATGGATTGCTGGCAGTCGAGGGCGACCGTCACCTCGGCTTCTCGGTCAAGGGCCGTCAGCTCGCGACCCGCGTGATGCGCAAGCACCGGCTGGCCGAGCGGCTGCTGACCGACATCATCGGTCTCGAGATCGAGTACGTCCACGAAGAGGCGTGCCGCTGGGAGCACGTGATGTCCGAGCAGGTCGAACGTCGCCTGATCGAGATCCTCGAGCACCCCACCGAGTCGCCGTACGGCAACCCGATCCCCGGCCTGGCCGAGCTGGGCCAGCCGGCCGCCGAGCCCGACTACCTCGATGGCGTCGTGCCCATGACGGTCGCGGTCAAGGGGGCGACCGAGCCGGTGCGGCTCGTGATCCGTCGCATCAGCGAGCCGCTGCAGACCGACACCGACGTCATGTCGGTGCTGCGTCGCGTGGGCGTCCTGCCCGGCAATGACGTCCTGGTCTCGCAGGGACACGACGGCGTCGTCGTCGCCCGTCAGGGTGAGACCGCCGAGATCGACACCGAAGCCGCGATCCACATCTTCGTCTCCGCCTAATCCCCGCTGAGGAGGGGGTTATGGCCCCGCGGCGAGTGGGTTTTCGCCCTCCCGTAGGGCGATAACCACCTCCCCAAGGGGCGGTAACTACCTCGTCAGCGTTTGGGTGGGAGGGGGATGAAGCCGGAGGTGCGGCGGACGTACTCGTCGTAGCCTGGCTTGGTCTTCTTCATGCCCTTCTCGTTGAGGGATGCGCCGGTGACCTTGGTCAGGAAGAGCGTCATCGCGAGCGGGCTGATGATCGTGGCCAGGCCCACCGAGGAGCCGGCGACGACGATCCAGATGCCGGCCCACACGCAGGCGTCGCCGAAGTAGTTCGGGTGCCGGGTGTAGCGCCACAGTCCCTGGTCCATGATCTTGCCCTTGTTGGCAGGATCAGCCTTGAACGCGGCCAGCTGCGCATCGCCGACCGCCTCGAAGAACAGCCCGACAGCCCACACGAGGACGCCGAGGACGAGCAGCGGCGTCGAGACCTCGAGATTGTTGACACCCACCATGATGGGCGTCGCGACCAGGAACATCGCGATGCCCTCGGGCAGGAACACCCGCGTCAGGGCGACCCGGGTGAACGAGCGGCCATCGCGCTCGGCGAGGTCGGCGTACCGCGGGTCCTCGGCCTGACCGTTGTTGCGGCGGTGCAGGTACCAGGCGAGCCGTAGTCCCCACACGCCCACCATGGCGAGCAGGATCCAGCGGATCGACGAGTCGCCGTCCCCACCCGAGGCGACGAAAGCGGCCTGGAGGGCCACGAGCACGAAGCCGATGCCCCACATCGTGTCGACGACGGTCAGCTTCTTCTGCAGCTGCGCGAGGCCCAGGCCCAGCGCCATGAACGCCACGACGGTCGACAGACCGCCGATCAGGCTCGCGACGGTCTGCGAGAGGTCGTTGTCGATCATGCGAGCCACGCCAGGGGGGTGGCCGGCATGTTGCTGACGCCGCGCGGCGACGGCTTGACCGCCAGGATCTGGTCGACGCCCATGCGGTTCTCCTCAAAGGCCAGCGCGCCGCCGACGAGGTACAACCGCCAGACGCGGGCGTACTCCTCGCCGATCAGCTTGACCGCGGTGTCCCAGCTGTCCTCGAGCTTGGCTGCCCACCCGGCGACGGTCTGCGGATAGTGCTCGCGCATTGCCTGCACGTCACGGATCTCGAGACCCGAGTCGGCGATCAGCCCGATGGTCTTGGCCAGTGGCTTCATGTGCATGTCGGGGGCGATGTACGTCTCGATGAACGGCCCGCCGCCGGGCCGGTCGCCGGGGGCATCGTTGCTGCGTGACATCTGCTGGATCAGCACCCGGCCGCAGGGCTTGAGGTAGCGGAAGATCGAGCTGGTGAACACGACGTACTCGGCGTCGCCGACGTGCTCGCCCATCTCGATCGAGGCGATCGCGTCGATCTCGCCGTCGTGGACGCCCGAGGCCTCGAGGTCACGGAAGTGGAGCAGGCTCACGTCGACCTTGTCGGACAGTCCTCGCTCGGCTGCGCGGGCCAGCACGTAGTCGCGCTGTTCGACCGAGAGAGTCACCCCGGTGACGTGGACGCCGTAGTGCTCGGCGGCGAACAGCGTCAGGGAGCCCCAGCCGGAGCCGATGTCGACCATCCGCATGCCGGGCTGCAGGCCGAGCTTCCTGCAGATCAGGTGCAGCTTCGCCGGTCTGTGCCTCCTCGAGCGTCATCTCCGGCGTGACGTGGAAGCCGCTGGAGTACGCCATGTTCGGGTCGAGGATCAGCTCGTAGAAGTCATTCGACAGGTCGTAGTGGTGCGAGATCGCTGCCTGGTCGCGTTCTTTGCTGTGCAGCTCGCCGGTCAAGGCCGACTCGGCGGCCGGAGCCGGCGGACGTCGACCGATGACACCGAGTCGCAGCGCCAGGGCAGCAGCCTTGGCAGCCTGCCGGGGGCCGATCTTCGGCCGGCCGGCGGACGCGTCGAGGGTGCGGGCGTCGCGCACGGCATTCCACATGGCACGGAGGCCGTCGCCGAGGTCGCCCTCGACGTCGAGGTCTCCCTGGACGTAGGCGCGGGCGACGCCGAGCTCGCCGGGCTGCCAGATGATGTGGCGCAGGGCGCGCTTGTTCGCGATCACGACGACCGGTGCGCCGGGCACACCGGCCTCGCTGCCGTCCCAGGCGCGCAGCCGGATGGGAAGGGTGAGGCCGAGGGTCTCCTCGGCGAGGGAGAGCAAGGATGAGGCGATGTTCACAGGTGCAAGTCAACCGGCACACGGCGGGTTGCGCCATCTGAATTGTGGGGTATGCGGCAGACTGTCCTCATGAGTTTCGGGGCTGCTGCGAAGGGTTGGCTCCAGCGAACGGGCACAGAGATCCTCGGCTGGATCCTGGTGCCGGTCGGCATCATCATGATGCCGGCGCCGGGTCCGGGCACCTTGGTGCTGATGGCCGGAATCGCTCTGTTGGCCCGTCGTTACGTGTGGGCGCAGCGTCTGCTCGAACCGCTCGAGCGCAGTGCGATCGCTGCAGCCAAGTTCGGTGTCGCCACCTGGCCCCGCATCCTGTTCAGCCTGCTCGGCGTGTTCTGGCTCGTGTTCCTGGGTGTCGTGTGGTGGATCGAGCCGACGATCCCCGAGTTCGAGGTTCTGGGCGTCGGCTTCGGTCCGGGCCTGCCGGCGGCCGGCTGGGTCACCGCGCTGGGCATCTTCACGTCAGCTGCCGCGGCACTGGGGCTGCTGGTCTACAGCATCATCCGGTGGCGCGAACCGCGAGCGCGCTCCGAAGATCTCCGATGAGCCTGTTGGGTGGACGCTTTCCCGCCGCTGATCTGCCGCACTTCCGGCTAGGCACCGGGCCGACACCGGTGCAGCGGCTGGAGCTTCCTGATCGAGACGATGTCTGGGTCAAGGACGAGAGCGGGTTCGGTGACGGCGGATGGGGAGGCAACAAGGTCCGCGAGCTCGAGTGGATCATTCCGGAGGCCCATCGGCGTGGCCGCTCGACGCTGTTCACGGTGGGTGGGATCGGCACCCATTGGGGTCTCGCCGCCGCGCTCTACGGCCGCGAGCACGGATTGCGCACCGTGCTGGGCCTGGTCGACCAGCCGGTCGACGACCACGTGCGCGACCAGCTGCGCCGGCTCGGTGAGTCGGGGGCGGTCCTGCACCGGTACCGGACGGTCGGCAGGCTCAAGCTTGCTGCGCCGTGGCTGCTCGCCCGCTACTCGACGCGCGGGCGCCTGCCGTACTACCTTCCGGCAGGGGGCTCGTCACCTGTCGGCAGCCTGGCGTATGTCGACACCGCGCTGGAGATCGCTGCCCAGGTCGAGGCGGGGGTCATGCCCGAGCCGGCCACGATCGTGACGGCGGTGGGCTCTGGTGGCACCGCGGCCGGTCTGCTGCTGGGGCTGCGACTGGCCGGGCTGAGCACGCGGGTGCTGGGTGTCGTGGTCAACGAACTCGTTCCGGCTCGACGCCGTCACGATCAGCGATCTGGCCAACCGGACTGCGAGGCTCCTGCGCGAGCGTGGCGCCGACGTGCCGGTCAGAGCTGACGCCCGACGACCTGGTGGCGAGCGACGAGTGGATGGGCGAGACGTACGGGGCGACGACGCAGGCCGGCACCGAGGCTATCGACGTGGCCGCCCGCCTCGGACTGGAGCTGGAGCCCGTCTACACCGCCAAGGCGCTCGGCGCGATCCGGAGCCTCGGCGCGAATCTCGACGGCCCCGTGCTGTTCCTGCAGACTCACGGCCCTCGAGAGGGCTGATGACTGGCGCGCAGGGGCGCCGTGGCAGACGATGAACTCATGTCTGAGCACACCTGTGATGTCGTCGTTGTCGGTCTCGGTCCCGGAGGGGAGGCCCTCGTGGCGCGGCTTGCTGCCGCAGGGCTCGATGTCGTCGCGGTCGAGGCCGAGCTGGTGGCGGGGAGTGCCCGTACTGGGGATGTATCCCGTCGAAGATGATCATCCGGGCTGCCAATGTCATCGCCGAGACGCGCCGGGTCGCGCAGCTGGCGGGCACGGCGACGGTGGATCCCGACTTCTCGGTCGTGGCGCGCCGGATCCGAGACGAGGCGACCGACAGCTGGGACGACACGGTCGCCGCCGATCGGGTCACGGCGGCCGGTGCGCGCGTCTCGTCCGCGGTCACGGCCGGCTGTCCGGCGACCGCACGGTCGTCGTCGGTGACGACACCTACGTCGCGGCGAAGGGCGTCGTCCTCAACACCGGCACGACGGCCTCGGCGCCGCCGATCCCGGGCCTGGCCGACACGCCGTTCTGGACCAACCGCGACATCCTGAAGGCCGAGCAGGCTCCAGCATCGATGGTCGTGATCGGCGGAGGTGCGATCGGGCTCGCTGGCCCAGGCATTCTCCCCGGTTCGGCACCGAGGTCACGGTGCTGGAGGTCGCGCCACGCATCCTCGCCGTGGAAGAGCCGGAGGCCTCCGGCTGATTACCGGCGTGCTCACGGCGGAGGGGATCGGCGTGCACGCGGGGATCTCGATCGATGCGGTGGCTCACGACGGCCAGCGGTTCCACGTGACCTGCGGCGACCCTTCGACAGGCTCAGGACAAGACAAGACCTTCGAGGCCGATCAGGTGCTGGTCGCCGCAGGACGCAGGTCACGCCTCGACGACATCGGGCTCGACACGGTCGGGGTCGAGCCGGGGTCGGTTCCTCGAGGTCGACGACACGATGCAGGTCCGTGACGGCTTGTGGGCCATCGGCGACATCACGGGGCGCGGGGCGTTCACGCACGTGTCGATGTACCAGTCGGAGCGGGCGGCGCGATCGATCCTGGGCGAGGAGCTCGGACCGTACGACGCGAGCCTGCCGCGGGTCACGTTCACGGATCCGGAGATCGGGGCGGTCGGCTTGACCGAGTCGCAGGCGCGCGACCGCGGCATCGACGTCAGGATCGGCATCGCGAAGATTCCCGAGAGCAGCCGAGGGTGGCTGCACAAGGTCGGCAACGAGGGGATCGTCAAGCTCGTGATCGACTCCGAGCGCGACGTGATCGTGGGGGCGACGAGCGCGGGCCCGATGGGCGGCGAGACGCTCGCCGGGCTGGCGTTCGCGGTGCGCGCCGAGATCCCGGTGGAGACGCTGCGCAACACGATCTACGCCTACCCGACGTTCTGGCGGGCGATCGAGTCCGCGCTCTGACATCAGCGGCACTCCGGCAGAATGAACGCATGAAGATCACGGTGCTCTCAGGTGGCGTCGGCGGCGCTCGGTTCATCTCCGGCCTGCTGGCGGTGGCGGCGCCCGACGACGAGGTCACGGTGATCGGCAACACGGCCGACGACATCTGGGTCTTCGGTCTGCGGGTGTGCCCCGATCTCGACACCGTGATGTACACCTTGGGCGGCGGCATCGACCCCGAGCGCAAGTGGGGCCGCACCGACGAGACCTGGCACGCCAAGGAAGATCTGACGGCGTACGGGGGCTCGGTCGACGTGGTTCGGTCTCGGCGACCGCGATCTCGCGACGCACTTGATCCGCACCGAGATGCTGCGTGAGGGCCACGGTCTTGCCGCCGTCACCGAGCGGCTGTGCGAGCGGTGGCAGCCGGGAGTCCGGCTGCTGCCGATGACCGAGCACGAGGTCGAGACCCACATCACGACCGACGACGGCGTGATGCACTTCCAGGAGTACTGGATCCGGCTCCGTGCGACGGTCCCGGTGCGGGGGCTCGAGTTCGTCGGCGCCGAGAAGGCGACGGCGGGGCCGGGTGTCGTCGAGGCGATCATGACGGCCGACCGGGTCATCTTGCCGCCGTCGAACCCGATCGTGTCGACGGGGGCGATCCTCTCGGTCGCCGAGGTGGCTCAGGCCGTGCGCGAGACACCGGCACCGGTCGTCGGGGTGTCGCCCATCATCGGGGGTGCCGCGGTGCGCGGCATGGCCGATCAGCTGTTGACTGGTCTGGGGCTCGAGATCAGCGCCTCGGGGGTCGCACGGCACTTCGGCGCCCGGTCGGCCGGTGGTCTGCTCGACGGCTGGTTGCTCGACACCGCCGATGCGGCCGAGCTGCCGGCCGTGCAGGACGCGGGTCTGGTGGGACAGGCGGCTCCGCTCTACATGTCGGACGACGTGCTGACGGCCCAGCTGGCCCGCGACACGCTCGCGCTGGCCGCAGAGCTGGTCGACTGATGACGCTGCAGATCTGGGCGCTGGACGGAATCGGCGAGATCCGCAGCGGCGACGACCTGGCCGCGGTCATCGTCGCCCACCTCGACGGGCCGCTGCAGACCGGTGACGTGGTCGTCGTGACGAGCAAGATCGTCAGCAAGGCGGCCGGGCAAGCCACGACGGGCAACCGCGATGACCTGCTGGTGGCCGAGACCGACCGGGTCGTGGCCAGGCGCGGACCGACACGTATCGTGCGCACGCACGGCGGCCTGACCCTCGCGGCCGCTGGGATCGACGCCTCGAACCTCGAGGCCGGCACCGTCATCCCGCTGCCGCGAGATCCGGACGGCGATGCCCGCGACATCCGCGCGGGGCTGCAGCGGCTCACGGGGGCCGAGGTCGGTGTCATCATCACCGACACGGCAGGGCGTGCGTGGCGGGTCGGTCAGACCGATCTGGCGATCGGGGCGGCTGGCATCGTGCCGTCGTTGTCGTTCGACGGGGTCGTCGACGCCTATGGCAACGTGCTGGCGGTGACGGCGCCCGCGGTGGCCGACGAGATCGCCAGCGCATCCGACCTGGTTGCGGGCAAGCTCGGCGGACGGCCCGTCGTGATCGTGCGGGGCCTGCCGCGTGAGTGGTTCGATCCCGGTGCGCCGGGTGCGTCGGCCCTGATCCGCGACGAGGACGGCGACCTGTTCGGACTCGGGCTCGCGCGACGCGGTGCTGGTCGCGGCCGGTTACGGCGACGAGGCTGCGTGGGTTCCCTGCGCCCGAGGCTGGTGACGACGTGCTGTCGCTGGCACGGGAAGGAGTCGATCCCGCACTCGCGGTCGTCGACGAGGTCGATGGCGAGCGGTGGTCTCTGCGGTCGTCGACACACCTGAGGCACATGTCGAGGTCGGCCGCCTGCTCGAGCGGCTCCGCATCCTCGGCCGGGCCCTGCGCCACGAGTGACGCAGGGCGCGACCAACGAGACGGTCGGTCAGATGACGCCGAGGGCCAGCATCGCGTCGGCGACCCGGGTGAACCCGTTGATGTTGGCGCCGGCGATGTAGTTGCCCGGGGTGCCGTACTCGTCGGCGGTCTCGAGGCAGCGCTGGTGGATACCGCTCATGATGTCGGCCAGGCGCTCCTCGGTGTGCTCGAAGCTCCACGAGTCACGCGACGAGTTCTGCTGCATCTCCAGCGCGCTGGTCGCGACGCCGCCGGCATTGGCCGCCTTGCCCGGAGCGAAGGTCACACCGGCCTCGACGAGCAGCTTGGTGGCGTCGGGCGTGACCGGGCATGTTGGCGCCCTCGGCGACGATCTTGCAGCCATTCGCGACGAGCGTCTTGGCGTGCTGCTCGTCGAGCTCGTTCTGCGTCGCGCACGGCAGGGCGATGTCGCACGGGACGTCCCAGATCGTGCCGTCGGCGATGAAGCGGACGTCGCCGCCACGGGCCTCGGCGTACTTGCTGATGCGCTCGCGCTGGACGTCCTTGATCTCCTTGAGCAGCTCGAGGTCGATGCCGGACGGATCGACGACGTAGCCGCTGGAGTCCGAGCACGCGATGACGGTGCCACCGAGCTGGTCGGACCTTCTCGATCGCGTAGACCGCGACGTTGCCCGAGCCCGAGACGATGACGCGCTTGCCGTCGAACGACTCGCGGCCGGCCTTCAGGATCTCGTCGACGAAGAACACCAGGCCGTAGCCGGTGGCCTCGGTGCGGACCTGCGAGCCGCCCCAGGTCAGACCCTTGCCGGTCAGCACGCCGGACTCGTACCGGTTCGTGATGCGCTTGTACTGGCCGAACAGGTAGCCGATCTCGCGACCGCCCACGCCGATGTCGCCAGCCGGGACGTCGGTGTACTCGCCGATGTGGCGGTAGAGCTCGGTCATGAACGACTGGCAGAACCGCATGACCTCGGCGTCGGAGCGACCCTTGGGGTCGAAGTCCGAGCCGCCCTTGCCGCCGCCGATCGGCAGACCCGACAGGGCGTTCTTGAAGATCTGCTCGAAGCCCAGGAACTTGACGATGCCGAGGTAGACGCTGGGGTGGAACCGCAGCCCGCCCTTGAAGGGGCCGAGGGCGGAGTTGAACTCGACGCGGAAGCCGCGGTTGATCTGCACCTGGCCAGCGTCGTCGACCCACGGGACGCGGAAGATGATCTGGCGCTCGGGCTCGCACAGGCGGCGGATGATCGCCGCATCCGCGTACTGCGGGTGCTTGGTGACGACGGGCCCGAGGCTGTCGAGCACCTCCGACACGGCCTGGTGGAACTCGGTCTCGCCCGGATTGCGGATGAGCATCTCGTCGTGGACAGCCTGCAAGCTGGCGTGCAACATCGTTGGATCAACCTCCCAATAGGGGGCCGTAGGCCCCGACGCACACTACCGAGCGTCGCCGCAGGCCCCCGCAAGGGGTCAGGTGGCCACAGCCACCGGATTCCAGGTCCAGTCGGTCGGCAGGGCGATGCCGTCCAAACCGATTCCCTGGAAGATCAGTCGATATGCGTCGGGATTGTCCATGCGCTGCCGCTCGAACATCCGGTGCAGGTTGGCCCACAACGGGGTGCTGCTGGGGGAGCCGAGGTACTCGCCGGTCTTGGTGCCGGGCAACGCCTGTGTCTGCATGCCCAGACCGGTCAGGGCTGGCGGGCGTGGGAGTCCATGATCATCACGATGTAGTCGATGTCGTTGGCGAAGGCGGCCGTGACGATCCCGTGGTACAGCGCTCCGGCGCACAGCCCGCCGCGCCCCGCACCCTTGCGGACCGCGATCGTCGCGACGTCCCACGTACGGCCGGATCGACGCCTGCGGCCCGTGCCGACCGCAGGCCGTCGACCTGCCACGGCGGGCGGCCGACGTCGTTCAACGTCTTGAGCCCGGCTGATCCGGGAGCGATGAAGCGGGCCGTGGCGATCGCTTCTCCATCGTCCTGCAGGACTGTCATGAAGCCGGTCGAGTCTGCGTAGGGCCCGTACTCGATGTCGAACTCCTCGGGCGTGTTGCCGTAGGTCTCCAAGAAGACCTGGGCCTCGCACCTCAGGGCGGCGGCAGCTGCTCGCCCACCGGGTCGAACACGAACTGCAAGGGAGCAGCAGTCATCGGGATTCCTCTCTGTCTTGCTCAGGTCCTCGTGCGTCTACTGCCGGCGGCAGGGACACGGACGAGTCGTTGTGGTGGTCCAGTCACGCACCCATTCGGGTGACTCGCGTCGGTGGCATGGGACGTGCCAGGTGGTAGCCCTGCACCATGTCGATCCCCATCGCCACGAGCGCTGCAAGGTCGGCGGCGTTCTCCACGCCCTCGGCGACGATGCGCATGTCGAGGGCGTGCGCGAGCTGGATCGTGGAGGCCACGATCATCCGGCTGCGGTCGTCGGTCGCGACGTTCGCGATGAGGGTGCGGTCGATCTTAGCCTGCACCGGCAGGTTGCGCAGGTACGTGAGCGAGGAGAAGCCGGTGCCGTAGTCGTCGATCGAGACCTGCACGCCGTTGCTCCTCGGCTCGAGGAGCACTTCGCGGGTGTGCTGCGGATCGGCCAGGAACGAGTCCTCGGTGACCTCGAGGACCAGGCGGTCGACGGGGATGTCGGCCGCCGCGATCGTGGCGTAGAGCTGAGGCAGGAAGCTGGGCCCAGCAGCTCTGGCGGGCGCAGTTGATCGCGACCCGCAGGTCGAGACCCTCCTTGAGTCGTGCGTGGAAGTCGCTGATGGCCTGAGTCGCCACGACGTCGGGAGAAGCTGGCCCATCAGACCGGCCCGGCGGGCGGCAGGCAGGAACGACACCGGGCTGATGAGGCCTTGCGTGGGATGGCGCCAGCGCACGAGGGCCTCGAGCCCGGACACCTCCATCGTGGCTGCGTCAAGCTGCGGCTGGTACCAGACCTCGATCTGGCCGTCGCTGATTCCTCGGCGGAGCTCTTCGGCGAGCTGCAGGCGGGAGCGGGAGAACTGGTCGAGCTCGGCGTCGTACAGCGCCGCGCCCAGGCCCGAGTTCTTGGCCTGGTACATCGCCACGTCTGCCCGTCGGAGGATGTCGCTGCTGTCCTCGTCGCTGCTGAGGGCGATCGTGACGCCGATCGAGCCGGAGGGACAGATCTCGATCTCGTCGACGATGATCGGCTTGGCGAGTTCCCTGAGCACGCTGTGCGCCGTCTCCATCAGCTCGATCTCGTCGGTCGTGTCGAGGATGATCGCGAACTCGTCTCCGCCGAGGCGGGCGACCCGGACGTGAGGGTCGACGGCCTCCCGCATCCGTACCGCCACGAGCATCAAGACAGTGTCGCCGGCCCGGTGCCCCAGCGAGTCGTTGATCTCCTTGAAGCCGTCGAGGTCGAGCAGCATCAGCGACAACGGCTTGCGATCGGTCAGCCCATCACCCAGCCAGCTGCGCACGGCCCGCCGGTTGGGCAGCTTGGTCAGGTCGTCGGTCTGCGACAGGGCGAATGCCTCGTTCGGCCCGGTTGGCGTCGCGCAGGGCCAGGGCCATGCGGGCGGCGACGGCGCCCATCGTGAGCACCGCCGGAGGGAGCGTGTAGAACGCCATCGAGTCGTCGGGGCGGATCGTCAGCACCGCGAGCGCCACGATGCCGGCGGTCACCAGGATCGCGGTGCCGGCGGCCTTGGGCACGGCCCGGATCGCGGACTGCTCGGGTCGGCACGCTGCTGCCACCAGCATCGCGAAGGACACGCCCCACAGGACGTTGCTGAAGTTGCCGAAGTCGTAGGTGCGTGCCGAGACCTGCAGGGCGAAGCCCGAGTCGGCTCCGGCGAGCAGCAGGAAGGCCGTGCCGAGCATGATCGACTTGCGTCGGTCGGTCCGCGCGAGGAGCAATGCCTGCCCGAGCACCACGAGTGCCAAGATGACGTCGGCCATGGGGTAGATCAGGGCCAGGAGAAGCGAGAGTCCCTCTTGCTCGGAGGCCAGCTGGATCGGGGTCACGAGCAGCAGCGACGCGAGACAGGACGTCGCCCCGCAGATGATCGCGATGTCCAACCGGCTGCGGGCAGGCCGGCGCTGACGTCGATCGACGTCCCGACAGGAGGTAGCCGGCCATGCCGAGGTACGACACCAGGAACAGCCATTCGCCGCGAGCCGGGAAGTGAGCCTGGGCGTCCATCCGTGCGGCGTTGACCGACATCGAGCCCAGTGACCAGGTGGCCACGGCACCCAGCAGCAGCAACAGCGCCGTACGGCGTCCTGGATACAGGCTCACTGCCAGCGCGATGCGCAGCAGGAGCAGCGGGAAGAAGACCGAGAGCGAGGTCAGCAGGATCGCGGCGCTTCTCTGATGAGCGACCGACTGCGCGAACTGGTTGGCCGGAGACCGAGGATCAGCACGGCCCACGACAACCGCGCCACGACGGTGTGTGCCCGCGTGACCCAGGCGACCGTCGGCTTAAGTGGTGGGCGCATCGCACTCCAGGCTCTCGAGGACGAGGTCGACGTCCGCAGTCGTGGTCAGGGGGTTGACGAAGCAGAGCCGCAGCACTGTCTCGTCGGCGAACGTCGTCGGCGTGACGAGTGCCATGCCACGGCTTCGCGCTCGCTCTGACCAGCGAGCGTACTGCTCCGCGCTCCAGCCGCGTCGCCGGAACAGCACGACTGACAGATGCGGATCGTTCGCGAGCTCGAGGTGCGGGCTCGACTCGATCTGCTTGGCCGCGTACTCGGCGGTGGCGAGGCAGCACTCGACGGCCTCGACGTAGGCGTCGGTGCCATTGGCCACGAGCGAGGCCCACACGGGCAGGCCGCGGGCTCGCCGCGACAGGTGGGCGGCGTAGTCGGCGGGGTTGTCGACGTCGGCGTCGTTGACCGCGTCGAGGTATCCGGCGCGCTGCCGATGGGCGGCACGAGCCACGAGAGGATCTTGGTACAGCACCGCTGCGCAGTCGAAGGGCGTGAAGAGCCACTTGTGGGGATCGATCGTGACCGAGTTGGCACGGTCGATGCCGTCGAAGTCGGCGCGCCGGCCGGGCGACAGCAATGCAGCGCCTCCGTAGGCGGCGTCGACGTGCAGCCAGACTCCGTGCTGGGCGCACACGTCGGCGATGTCGGCGAGGCAGTCGATCGCGCCGGTGTTGGTCGCGCCGGCGCTGGCGACGACTGCGACGACGTCGCGGGGGTCCACGTCGGCGAGGGCGGCCGCGAGGTCACTGCCTCGCAGGGGATGATCGGGCGATCCGACCCGAGATGACCCGGCAGCCCATGATGGCGGCGGCTGCGCCCACCGAGGCATGGGCCGAACCACCGGCGACGACGATGCCGGGGCACGCCCGTCGGGCGCGACTCTGCCGTGCCGGGCGGTGACCAGTGCACTGAGGTTGGCGAGCGAGCCGCCACTGACGAAGACGCCGTGGGCGGTGTCGGGATAGCCGACCGTGTCGCACAACCACTGGATCGCCACGCGCTCGGCCGCGACGACGTCACCGGCCTCCAGCTCGCTGCCGCCGTAGATCGAGGCCGCCGACAAGGCCGCGTCGGCGATGACTGCGGCGGGGGTCGGGGAACCTCCGACGAAGGCGAGGTAGCGGGGGTGGTCGGTCGGGAAGGCCGTGGGCAGCAGCGCGTCGCGCAGTGCCGCCCAGGTGGCGTTGATGCCGATGCCCGTTGTCGTGACCTCAGGCAGCTGTGCTGAGCGCGGGGGACGGATCGGGCTGGGGGAGGTTCGACGGTCAGCGATCCAGTCAGCGAGGTCCCGGAGCACCTGCCTGTCCTGTAGCGCGAAGTCGTGCACGGTGACCCATCGATCGTAGAAGTGAATGGCGATGGGTCACTGAGTCCACCGCAGGTTCCACCATCCCCTTGGTGCTCCTACGTCTCCCTCGGGTGTCCCGATTAAATTAAAGGGTAGACCCGCAGACGGGTCAGGACGAACTGAGCGTCGTGAGGATCGTCACGATGGTGACAATCCTTCTCCGAAACCAGTCACGGCTCCCGGTCGGGTGAACCGAGCCAGGAGCCGTGAACGGGCCCTGCCTACTGCGGGATGGCGTCCGCAGCAGGAGCGTCGCTGGTCAGGTGAGGCTTGACCACCGTCAGGTACACGAGTCCCACGCCGACGACGATCGCCAGCGACAGGAGCACGAGGTAGTTGTCGTACCAGGCGGCGTCCGGCGTGCGCGGCCACGCCATGTTGACGGCGGCGGCCAGCTGGTAGGCGAGCGCCGCCAGCGTCACGGGCAGTCCCCACCGTCCGAGCGTGAAGCGACCGGACGGTTCCCAGCCCTTCAGCCGGGCTCGCAGCGCCGCGATGACGACCATCATGAAGCCGGTGTAGATGCCGAGCGAGGCGAACGACACGATGCGGGTCAGGGCGTTGTCCGAGACCTGCGACACCAAGATGATCACGATCGGGATCGTCGCCGACAGGAGCAGGGCGTACGGGGGCACGGCCCGTGCGACGGAGAACTGCTTGAACTTCGAGCTGCCCGGCATCATGTCGTCGCGAGCGTACGAGTAGATCAGTCGGCTCGAGGCGGCCTGCAGGCTCAGTGCGCACGAAAGGAACGAGATCAGCACGACGGCGACCACGACCTTGAAGCCCACGTCGCCGAAGGCGTTCGACAGCACGGCGGTGACCGGGTCGGCGTCTTCGCCCGAGATGACCGCACCGAAGTCGGGGACGGCGAGGATCAGGGCCAGCGTGATGAACACCGAGGCCGCGGCGCCGATGTAGATCGTCATGCGCATCGCCCGGGGGATCTGGGTGCCCGGGTCGATGACCTCTTCGGCGACGTCGCCACAGGCCTCGAAGCCGAAGTATAGGTAGACGCCGATCAGTGCTGCAGCGAAGAACGCCGGGAGGTACGAGCCGGTGCCGGCAAGCTCCGGCGGAGTCGAAGATGACGCCCAGTCCGTGGTTGCGCTCGGCGATCAGCAGCCAGCCGCCGACGACGAGTGCGCCGAGCAGCTCGGCCACGAAGCCGAAGAAGGCGACCTTGGCGAGCAGGTTGGTGCCGCCGAGGTTGAGCACCGTGACGACCAGGATCAGCGCGATCGCACAGATCACCGTGACGTGGGTCGACGGCGTGATGCCCAGCAGCATGGCCACGAACGGACCTGCGCCGTACGTCACGCTCGAGATCGTCGCGACGAGGGCGAGCATGTAGATCCAGCCCGTCATCCAGGCCCATCGCTTGCCCCACAGGCGCCGGGCCCACGGGTAGACGCCGCCGGAGACCGGGAACTGCGAGACGACCTCGCCGAACACGAGGGCGACGAGCAGGCTGGCCGAGCGCCGCGAGGACGACGGCCCAGATCATCGGCGGGCCGCCGGTGCCGAGGGCGTAGGCGAACAGCGAGTACACGCCCACGACGGGCGAGAGATAGGTGAAGCCCAGCGCGAAGTTGCCCAGAAGGACATCTCGCGCTTGTACTCCGAGGCATAGCCGAGCGAGGCGAGGTGACCCTCGTCGTTCTGCGATTCTGGTGGGTTGGGGGTTGCAGTCGTCATGTCGTGCTCCTGATGGGGTCGTTGATGAGGTGGCGTGTCATGGTCACCAGCCGCCCTCTGCGCGGCGGTTGTTCTTCACCTCCCCGTCCCCCAGGTCGAAGACGATGGCTTGGCCTCGGTGAACGAGTCGAGGAACCACTGCGAGAGCTCGCGGCCGACGCCGCTGCGTCCGGTGCCGCCGAAGGGTGCGGCTGGTCCCAGTAGTTGCTGGTCTCGTTGATGTTGACCGATCCGTGGGGGAGCGCCTCGGCGACTCGCCACGCGGTCGACAGGTCGCGGGTCCACAGCGAGGCGATCAGGCCGACTCGCTCTGGTTCGCGATGGCCACTGCCTCCTCGGCAGACGAGACCTTCAGGATCGGGGCGACCGGCCCGAACGTCTCCTCCCGCATGATTCGCATGTCGGTCGTGACGTTCGTCAGCAGCGTCGCGGGGAAGTACAGGCCGTCGGAGCGACCGTGCTGCTCGACCGTGGCGCCCTTGGCCCGAGCGTCCTCGACGTGCTCGCTGATGCGTTCGCGTGTTCCGGCCGTGCACACCGGCCCCATGTCGGTCGACTCGTCCATCGGGTCGCCAACGTCGCTGGAGCATCTTGGCGCGGAACTTCTCCACGAACTCGTCGTAGACCTTCTCGTGCACGAGGAGGCGCTCGGCCGAGGTGCAGACCTGGCCCGAGTAGTAGAAGCAGCCCTGGATGGCGCCTTCGACGGCCGCGTCGACATCGGCGTCCTCGAGGATGATGAACGGGCCGTCGCCGCCGAGCTCGAGCAGCATGGGCTTGAGCGGGATCGACGACGCGATGCGTTCGCCGGTGGCCGTGGAGCCGGTGAAGAAGACGCCGTCGACGTCGTCGTGCCCCACGAGGGCTGCTCCGACGTCGCCCGCGCCGTGCACGACGTTGATGACTCCTGGCGGGAGGCCCGCCTCGTCGAACAAGCCGGCGACCATCGTGCAGCTGACGGCGGCATGCTCGGACGGCTTCCAGATCGCGGTGTTGCCGGCGGCGATGATGTGGGCGAGTGCGATCGAGGAGATGTCGGTCGGGAAGTTGTAGGGCGTCACGGCCGCGATGACACCGACGGGTCGGTGCGTCATGACGATGCGCTTGTTGGTCGTCTGCTCCTGCGTCGAGGGGAAGGACAGCCCTCGGTGGCGGAGCACTTCTTCGCCGGCCTTCTGCCACGACGGGGCGGAGTACTCGATGACCTCTTCGCGTGAGTCGTTGATGGGCTTGCCGATCTCGTTGGCGAGCACGAGGGCGATCTTCTCGGCGTCGCGCTTGAACAGCTCGTTGATGCGGCGCAGGATCTTGACGCGTTCGATGACCGGGGTCGCGGCCCATCCGGGCTGTGCGCGCTTGGCCGAGGCGACGGCACGATCGACATCGGCGGCACTGCACTGGGCGACGTCGGCGATGACCTCGTCGGAGTGCGGCGACCGGGCGGTGAAGGTGCCGTTCTCGCCATCGACCCATGCTCCGTCGATCAGAGCGCGGGTCATCAGCTGGGTGGCAGTCGTGGTCATGGGGGTCCTTCTGATCGGGATTCGTGGAGGCGCGGAGAGGGTCGGAGTGACGCCAATCACGTGCTAGCGCTTTAACATATGTTTTTATAGGTAATAGCGCAAGGCCTGAGATAACATTCTTTTGAACGAGCCGGAAGGAGCCCGATGACGCAGCCCTGGTCGTCCAACGTCGGCGTCACCCTGTTCTCCTCGATCGGTGGCGGTGGTGCGCTAGCCTCTGCCGTCGCGCAGCGGCTCTCGGAGGCGATCTCGATGGGACTCATCGCCGACGGCGAACAGCTCGCCGAGCGAGTCCGACCTGGCAGCGCAGCTGGAGATCTCAACAGTCTCGCTGCGTGCCGCGCTGGCGATCCTGAGGCAGGAAGGGCTGATCGAGACGCGCAGGGGTCGCAACGGTGGCAAGCTTCATCTGCGCGCCGCGCGGCTACTCGTCGGTCAAGTCGACCGAACGTCTCGCCTCGCTCGGACCCTCGCAGCTGCGCGATCTGGGCTACGGCTGATGGCTGTCACGGGGGTCGTGGCCGGCTTGGCAGCCAAGCGGTACGACGAGGACAACCTGGTCCGGCTCGAAGACCTGGCCAGCCGTTGGAGGTCGCCGACTCGCCGGAGCTGTCACTCATGATCGACAGTCGATTCCATGTCGAGCTCGCTGTTGCCAGCCAGTCGGAGCGGCTCACCCGACGCATGGTCTCGTTGCAGGCCGAGTACAGCGAGCTTGCTGTGGCTGCCGGCTGTCGGGCTGTCGACCGTGACACGCGCGAGCCAGCATCGTGCGCTGGCCGACACGATTCGAGCCGGTGACTCCGAACGTTCCCGTGCTCTCGCGGAGAGCCAGGTCGCCGACAACACTCGACTCATCGTCGAGCACCGATGGGAGATAGGTGTATGAGTGAGAAGGTGACCGGGGCCGAGAAGGTGGCTGTGGCTTCCGTTGAAGGTCTCCTGGACGCGGTGTACGTCCACGTCGACTCGTTGCGGAGCGTGGTGACGGCGTCGGCGCCTGCTGGTGAGGCCCGCCTGTCGGTCGATGGGCTGTCCGGGGTCGAGGATGTCGTGACGGACCTGGTCGCTGACATCCCGTGGACTGGTGGCGGCGGCTTCGTCGCGGCGCTCGACACCGTCGGTACCGAGCACCGGTTCTGGGAGTGGTGGTCGCGAGCGCCAGGGCCGAGTGGGGTCGAGCGCCTGCACCCGCCGCGCACCGCAGCCGCTGGAGCGGACTACGCCTACGAGTCGATGCAGTGGTTCAGGGACGGTCAGGCCGGTCGGCCGTGCGTCTTCGGGCCCTTCGTCGACTTCGCCGGTGTCAACCAGCCGTGATCCTGTGTGCCGAGCCGGTCGTGGTCGGCGGGAGGTTCGTCGGGGTGGCCGGCGTCGACCTGGTGGTCGACCGGTTCGAGATCCAGGTCGTGCGCATCCTGCGAGAGCTCGACGGCCCGGCGGCGTTGGTCGGTGCGAGCAACCGCGTCATCGCCTCCAACATCGCCACCTTGGCACCCGGAGAGCGGTTCGACAACGAGGGCTGGACGGCGTCCGAGGTCGACCCGGACCGGTCGCGCTGGCGGTTGTACCGGCGCGACTAGATCGGGACTTCTCGATCGGTGTCCCAGTCGGTGTCCCATCCTGCGGTGGGTACGGGGTCTGGGGTTTGTGTGTAGGTGTGCCCGGTGTGTGTGGTCCATTGGAACGTTCCGGGCTGGGGTTGTCGTAGCTGGATGAGCCCTTCGGTTTTGAGGTTGTGGGCTCTGCGGTTGAGTGGGCCGGTGTTGGCTGCGTTGGTGTCAGCGGGCCAGGGGTTGGTGTGGTCGGTGTCGCACATCCGCGCCGGCACACTGCTGGTCGGGAACACTGATGTTCCGTCACGGAATTCGAGGACTTGCTTGAGTCGGGTGGGGGCGAAGCGGCCGAGCCAGGTGATGGTCATGAGGTTGCCGATGTCGTCGGTGACGAGGCGGTAGAGCAGCGACTGTGGGTCTTTCATGGCTTCGCGGATGATGTGGGCGGGGATGGTCGCGGACCGGTCTGTCGCTCACCGGGTGCATCGCTGAATCCCATGAGGGACGACAGGGGGACGGTGATTCCGATGACGGCCTGGTACCCCAGCCCACCGGTCTTGCGGTTCAGGAGGGTGTCGGCCAGCAGATCGGCTCGGGCCTGGTCGATGGTCCGCGGGTCGGACGCGGGGAAGGCATGGGCTGCGCCGGTGAGTGATTGCATGATCGCTGCGGCGTCGGCGGCGGACAGGACAGCGGTGAGGCGGGTCATCGAGTCCCCGGCCGGACGCAGGGTCACGCTGCGGTCAGCGAAGGCGGCCTTAGGGCGGTCGGCCGCGGCATCGGGTTCGGTGCGGTCGACCCACCGGTCGAGCCACCGGACAGCCTGCCCGGGGGTCAGGGTGCCCACACGGTCAACGGCGACGTCGTCAAGCAGTCCGAAGGATTCGGGCCGGGTGAGGCGGCGGGCTGCCCGGTCGATGGCCTCAACTGTGGTGGTGGCCAGGTGTCCGTCGTGCCAGGCCTGCCACACCGTGGGGAGCTGGGTGCGGAGTCGGCGGGCGCGGGCGACCTGTCGTTCAACGGTCGGGACGGGGAGCTTCAGTGCCAGGGACAGCTCGTGGACTGCGGCGTCGGCGCGGCGTCGTCCCTGGGCCACGCCGCCGTGTTCTTCGCCGGTGGTGCGGGCGTGGTCGACGTAGTCGAGCAGGTCGGCGGCCTCGGCTGCTTCGACTGAGGCGAGGGCTTGGCGACGTAGGACGATCTGATCGATCGTCTCTCGGTCGTCGAGCGTCGTGCCAAGCATGGAAACCCCTCGTATTGCAGTGTTTCCATCACTCTACGAGCCGCCACAGACACCCCAGTCGACCAGACAAAGTTGTCCACAGTGATGATGGTGGGGCCGCATAGTTCGGCAGAATGGTGCGGAAGTCCTCGGGCGTCTGACCCTGTTGTCCACTGGCTTCGTGTCTTTGACCTGATCCGTCGGCGTCTGGGGGCGCACGCACCGGCCGGACGGAGCGTGACCTGATAGGGAGCTTGGCCGCGCCTCGTCACTGTGCTGTCCGCCCGACCGGCGGTGTGTGCCGTCCTATCGGTACGAGAGAACGGATCACTTCCAATGTTAGAGACGCAATCGGTCCAGCACGAGATCACCGGCGGGGTCGATACCCATGCCGACACCCACACCGCGGCAGCGCTAGATGAACGAGGAAGGCTGCTGGGACACGGCGACATTCCCCACGACCCGGGCCGGCTACACGCACCTGCTGGCCTGGCTGGCCAACCATGGCCAGATCGCCATGGTCGGTATCGAAGGCACCGGTTCCTACGGTGCCGCACTGGCACGGTTTCTACGGACCCACGGCATCAACCTGGTCAGGTTGACCGCCCCGATCGTCGTGCCCGCCGCAAACACGGCAAATCTGACCCCGCCGACGCGATCGCCGCAGCCCGCGCAGTCCAGTCCGGTGTCGCAACCGGGACACCAAAGACCCGCGACGGCATCGTCGAGGCGATCCGCGCACTACGGGTAGCACGACGCGGCGCGCTCAAAGCACATACCGCCGCAGTCAACACGCTGCACCAGATGGTCATCACCGCCCCGGAGCTCGAGCGGGGAAAGCTGACCTCGATGCGCAGCAAAATGCTGGTAGAAACCTGTGCGCGGTTACGCCCGACAACAGACCTACACGACCCACACCAAGCCCTCAAGTTGGCGCTGCGTCGACTGGCCAAACGTTGCCAATATCTGGCCGACGAAATCGACGATGCCGACACTGACCTCAAGACACTGATCACGCTGGCCGCGCCCCGACTACTCGAACAGATCGGAGTTGGCCCTGAAGTCGCCGGCCAGCCTCCTGGTCAGCGCTGGTGACAACCCCGACCGGCTCAAGTCCGAAGCCTCATTCGCCGCGCTCTGTGGGGTCTCACCACTGCCCGCCTCCTCAGGCCGCACCGACCGCCACCGCCTCAACCGCGGGGGAGACCGGGCCGCCAACTGCGCGCTCTACACCGTGACCATGGTCCGCATGCGCTATGACGAGCGCACCCGCGCCTACGTCCAACGACGCACCACGCAGGGATTGACCAAACCCGAAATCATGCGCTGCCTCAAACGCTACATAGCCCGCGAGCTCCTCCCCGTCATCCGCGAAGCACTCGCCCAGCCCGCCCCGCATCAGCAGGACCAGGACCAACCAACCCCGATCGCCGCTTGACGATCTATAGGAGCATCAGGGCTCGGCCACGGCTCGGCGGGCATCACTTCGAGGCCGCGATCACGACGATGACACACCACCTAAAATTATCGCTATGTGAAAGAACCTTTCATATAGTTGACATTTTGATGTGGCGCTTGGCACACTTCCTCTGCAGTTGATCGTGAGAGAGAAGGCAGTCCACATGCAGCAACAGGTGTACGAAAAGGGCCGTGTCGACGCTGGTTCCAGCCCGGCCCTGCTCGAGCTGTCGGGAGTTGCCAAGGCTTACGGGCACACCCAGGCGCTGGTCGCCGTCGACCTGGTTCTCCGACCGGGGACCGTCCACGGTCTCGTGGGAGAGAACGGCGCCGGCAAGTCGACCCTCGTGCGCATCCTCTCGGGGGTGACCGCTCCTGACAGCGGCGCGTTGAGCGTCGATGGCGTCGAGACGATGCTCGCCACGCCAGAAGTGGCTCGGGTCGCCGGAGTCAGCACGGTGTTCCAGGAGCTGACGCTGATCCCCGACCTCACCGTGGCCGAGAACGTCGCGCTGCAGTCACGCGACCCGTGGGAACGCGGCCGCCGCCAGCGGATCCGCCGCGTCGCCAACCTGGCGCAGCGGTGGGCATCGACGCGATCAACCCTCACGTCAAGGTCGGCGCGCTCACGTTGCGCGACCGGCAGATCCTCGAGATCCTCTGTGCGATCGACCGGCCCCACCGGCTCCTCGTCCTCGACGAACCCACTTCCTCGCTCCTCCCCGAGGACACCCGCTGGCTGCACGCCGTCACGCGCCGTCGCATCGCCGATGGGGCATCGGTCCTGTTCATCTCCCACATGCTCGACGAGGTCGAGGACTTCTGCGACGAGGTTTCGGTCCAGCGCAACGGACGCATCGTCGCCTCGCACACCTCGCCCGGGCTCGACCGCAAGGCCCTCGTCGAGCAGATGATCGGTCGATCCCTCGACGCTGCGTTCCCCGAGCGAGCAGTCATGCCGACGACCGACCAGGTCACGCTGAGGGCCCGCGACCTCACCGTGGGCGACGCCGTTCGGGGTGTCGACCTGGCGGTGCGGCCCGGTGAGATCGTCGGCATCGCCGCGCTCGACGGGCAGGGGCAGGCCGAGCTCTTCTCAGCCCTCGCCGGCGACATCCGGCCGTCGTCTGGTGCCGTGGAGCTCGAGGGGCGGCCCATCCGTCTCGGATCGCCGCGCCGGGCGATCCGCGCTGGCATCTCTTTCGTGCCAGCAGATCGCAAGACGTCCGGCACCGTGCTCGACATGACGATCCGCAAGAACATCAGCCTGCCCGTGCTCGACCGGGTCTCGACCGGCGGGATCGTCGACGATCGGCGTGAGGAGTCTGCCGTCCACGCGCTGATGGACATGGTGACCCTCGAACGCGTCCGTCTCGACCATCCGGTCCGGTCCCTGAGCGGCGGCAACCAGCAGAAGGTGTCCTTCGCGCGGGCACTCGCCAGCGGATCGCCAGCGCTGCTGCTCTACGACCCCACCCGCGGCGTCGACGTGGGCACCAAGTTCGAGCTCTACAAGCTCATCCAGCAGGCCGCGGCTGAGGAACAGCCGTCCTCCTGTACTCGACCGAGATCCCCGAGATCGTCAACCTGTGTCATCGCGCCGTGGCCTGGTACGGCGGACGCGTCGTGCGGGAGTTCGCCGCCGACGGCTGTCCGAGTCCGAGCCGATGAGCGCCGCCATCGGCCTGGAGGAGTCCGCATGACCACCGTGAGCACGACAGGGCGTCAGGCCCAGGCTGGGGCCTGGCTCCGGCGGGTGGCCGAGGACGGTATCGTCGTTCCCGCCGTCTTCCTGGTCACCCTCCTCGCCGTCTATGCCGCCCGCACGCCGGGCGCGCTGGACCCGGACCAGCTGCGCTACACGCTCTTCAACGCGAGCGTCGCGCTTGTCCTGGTGGCCGCAGGTCTCGCGCTCGTGGTCATGGTCGGCGGTCTCGACCTGTCGTCAGGCGGCGTCGTCGCGGTCGTCAACGCCTTCCTGACCGTGCACTACGGGGGAGGTGTCGGCACTGGCTGATGTGGCTGCTCGTGACCGTCGCAGCATGTGCCGCCTTCGGCGCCGCCAACGGCTACATCATCCACCGGTTCGAGCTCGAGCCCGTCGTGGTGACGCTGGCCAGCGGATTCATCCTCACCGGAGCGGCGCTGCTGATCCTTCCGCAGCCGGGTGGTCTGCAGTCGGTGCCGGGCACGTCGATCGTGCTCGGCTGACCTCGACGCTGGCCGGGGTCCCGGTCAGTCTCCTGATCATCCTGCTCGTCGCAGCAGCGTGGGTCGTCCTGCGCCGCAGTCGGCTCGGCACCTGGATCATGGCGGTGGGTGGTGACCGCGACGGCGCTGCCTACACCGGGGTCCCGGTCGGGCGCACCCGCATAGTCGCGTTCGCGATGGCGGGGGCGTTGTACGGCCTGGCCGGTGTGGTCGTCACGTCGCAGACCGCTGGCGGCGACGCCCAGCTCGGAGCCAGCTACCTGCTCGCCTCGTTCGCGGTCGTGGTGGTCGGCGGTGTCCGCCTCGGTGGCGGGTCCGGATCGGTCATCGGGGTGATCTTCGGAGCCATGGCCATCGCGATCAGCGACGGCGTCCTGCTGTCGCTCGGCTTCGGCACCTACTGGTCGACGATCGCCCGGGGGCTGCTCCTGCTGCTCGCGATCGGAGCGCAAGCCGCACTCATCGTCTGTCTCGTGCGCGCCTCGCGACGCACCAGGCCTATCCAGATCGGGGACCTGTCATGACCAGCCAGATCGTTCGTCCGGCACCCCGCGCGGTGCGGCGAGGAATCGTCGACCTGGGAGACGTCCGCCGCGGCGTCTACGGCGTGTGGATCGCGCTGGCCGTCCTGCTGCTGCTCACGGTTGCCCTGCGCCCCGCCCTGGCGAGCCTGTCCAGCCTGCAGATCATCGCTCAGTCGCCGCTGTCACCGCGGTCGTCGGCCTCGGTCAGTCTGCCGTCATCTTCGTCGGCGGGATCGACCTGTCGATCCCAGCTGTCATGACGGTCAGCGGAGTCCTGTTCGCCGCCACGGCGGACGGCCAGCCCAGCAGGCTCGTCATCGCCCTGCTGGTGTCGGTCGCCGTCGGCATCGTCGCCGGCCTGGCCAACGGGCTCGGCAGCGTCGTCCTCGGCATCCATCCCGTGGTCATGACGCTCGCGTCCAGCGCGATCATCTCCGGGGCGACGCTCGGCTACACCGGCGGACTCGTCACGGGGTCGCCACCCAAGTCGGTCGGCCACTTCATGCGCGGATCAGGCGGGTCGTTCCCGATGGTCCTCGTCGCCCTGGTGGTGCTCGCCATCGTGGTCACGTTCGTGATGCGCCAGTCGACCTACGGTCGGCGGCTGCAGGCCGTGGCGCTCAACCCCGTCGCGGCCCGCCTCGGCGGCGTGAGCTCCACCGCGACAGCGACGAGCACGTACGTCATCTCGGGGCTGTGCGCAGCCCTCGGCGGTGTCATGGTCGCCGGTCTCGCCGGCCAGAGCTACCTCGCGATGGGCGATCCCTACCTGCTGACGTCGGTGGCGGTCGTCGCCCTGGGAGGTGCTTCCTTCGCCGGAGGGCACGGAAACTTCCTGGGAACCCTCGGGGGCGCACTGCTCCTGAGCCTGCTCGCCACCCTGCTCACGACCTATCACCTGGCCGAAGGATGGCGCGTCATCGTCCAAGGCGTCGTGATCCTCCTCGCTGTCATCGCAGCCAAGCCGGGACCAACCGCAGATGAACCCCTGCAAGAACCGCACAAGGAAAGAGGCAACATGAGTATCAAGACCCGTCTCGTCGCGACCGTGGGGCTGGCCCTCGCGCTCACGCGCTGAGCGCTTGCGCGAGCAGCGACAGTGGTGGCGCTTCCAGCAAGGCCGACGGAAAGTACCGCGTCGCGCTGAGCATGCGCTACTCCGGCAACGACTGGCAGGGCGAGGCGACGAACCTGATCAAGGTCGCCGCCAAGAAGGCTCCGCTGAAGGACAAGGTCGACGAGGTCAAGGTGTTCGTCGCGGGCACCGAGGCGCAGAAGCAGATCTCTCAGATCCAGCAGATGATCGCCCAGCGCTTCGACATCATCTTGATCTACCCCATCTCCACGACTGCGCTCAACGGCGTCATCAAGCAGGGCTGCGATGCCGGCATCACGATGATGACCTACGACTCGCAGGTCACCGAGCCGTGCGCGCACAACGTCACCTTCGACCAGGCCGACGCCGGCAAGACCACGGCTGAGGCGCTGGCCGACCTGATGGGCGACAAGGGCAACATCGTGATGATCACGGGCGTGGCCGGGACGTACGCCGACGAGCAGCGCACCAAGGCCGCAGAGGCCGTCTTCAAGGAGCGCGGGATCAAGGTCCTCGGCAAGTGCGCCGGCGACTGGGCGCAGGGGCCGTCGGGTCAGTGCATGAGCCAGTTCCTGGCCTCGTTCGACAACATCGAGGGCGTCTGGGCGCAGGCTGGCGGACCGGCGATCCTCGAGGCGCTCGACGCCAAGGGCAAGGACTACATGCCCATCGTCGGCGAGTCGGAGAACCAGTGGCGTCTCGACCTGATCAACCCGAAGTACGTCGCCAAGGGCCTGAAGGGCGTCTCCTACGGATCCCCGCCGTACCAGGGTGCAGCTGCCCTGCACCTGGCCGTGGACTCGCTGGCCAACGGCACGAAGCTCGAGAGCACGATCGACATCGGCTACGACTACTTCACGCAGGACGAGATCAAGCCGCGCCGACGGCACGGCCGAAGAGCTCGCTGCAGGCTGCAACGCCTTCACGAGCGACAAGGTCTCGGCCGGCTTCTTCGCCGACTGGTACAACGAGAAGTGGACCACGGGCATCACGCTGGACGAGGTCATCTCCGGCAAGACTGCCTCCTGACGACGTCGTGTCCCACGGTGCGCTGCGCACCGTGGGACACGGCCGGCGTCCGACCAGGCGCTCGACGACCACACGAACACGGGAGCTCATCCATGAACATCGACATCTTGCTCGACGTGAAGCCTCTGCTTGGCGAGGGTCCTCTTTGGGACGTCGAGCAGCAACGCCTCTACTTCATCGACAGCCTCGGCATGCGGATCTTCCGTTGCACGGCCCAGGGCACGGAGCTGCGGTCGTGGACCGTCCCCGCGCCGATCGGCTCCATGGCCTTGACCAGCGATGGCGAGGGCGCGGTCATCGTGCTCTCCACCGGCATCCACACGATCGACTTCCGGACCGGAGACATCGTCCCGGTCATGGATCCCGAGCCCGGTCTCGACGAGAACCGGCTCAACGACGGCAAGGTCGATCGACGCGGACGTTTCGTCTTCGGCTCGATGAACACGGCCGAGACCGATGCGACGGGCCGGCTGTACAGCCTCAGTCCTGACTGGCAGCTCTCCGTGCTCGATCAGGGGATCATCTGCTCCAACGGTCCGTGCTGGTCGCCGGACGACCAGACCTTCTACTTCTGTGACTCCTGGTCGGGCGAGATCTGGGCGTACGACTACGACATCGAGACCGGCGGCGTCGCCAACCGGCGGCGGTTCGCGGCGGTCGAAGCCGAGGGGCTCGGCGCCCATGACGGCTCGACGGTCGATGCCGAGGGATTCGTGTGGAATGCCTTCGTCTACGAGGGGAAGCTGGCGAGGTTCGCGCCCGACGGCACGCTCGACCGTGTCATCGACATGCCGGTCAAGAAGGTCACGAGCGTCATGTTCGGTGGACCCGACCTGGACGTCTTGTACGTCACGTCGATGGCCGAGCCGCCGCTTCC
The DNA here is from genome assembly GCF_044452305.1 of Aeromicrobium sp. UC242_57. NCBI lineage: Bacteria > Bacillati > Actinomycetota > Actinomycetes > Propionibacteriales > Nocardioidaceae > Aeromicrobium > Aeromicrobium sp. UC242_57. Next base: position 148,175 of record NZ_JBIOAM010000003.1, read on the forward strand.
CGCGGTTTCCGGGTGACCCTGTCGCGCGAGGCAGCCTGTTCGCGATCACGGGGCTCGGCATCGGTGGGGTGCCGGAGCCGCGCTTCGGAGGCACCATCGCGGGGGCAGCGTCGGCCGCGCTGCCCCCGACTGACGAATGACGTCGGCTCCAGGCTCGCCGCCGGCGCGCGGCGACTCGTCCGAACGGAGGGTCGCCTCGGTCTCGAAGGCGCTGGCCGTCCTCAGCTACGTCGCAGGCTGAGGAGTTCCGGGTGACGGCCAAGGACGTCAGCACCTTCCTGGGCCAGCCGCTTCCCACGACGTACCACCTGCTGGGCACGCTGGTGGCCGAGGGCGCACTCGTCAAGGGTCGGGACCGGGGGTACCGCCTCGGGCCTCGGATCGGTGCGCTCAGCGATGCCTACCGCGAGCAGGGCGAGCCGACCGAGGCTTTGCTGGCGCCGCTGCACCACCTCGCGGAGGCGACGGGAGAGACCGCCTACCTGTCGACGTGGCGCCACGGCGAGATCGAGGTCGTGGCCACCGCCGAGGGCAGTCATGCCGTCCGGGTGGGGAGCCTGAAGCGCGGGGCGTACGGGCAGGCTCATGCTCGTGCCTCGGGCAAGGTGCTCCTGGCCCTCGCCCTCGACGGGCAGCGAGAGCGGTACCTGGCAGCCCACGGCCGAGCAACTCACCCCGATGACGATCGTCACGCACGACGACCTGCGCGAGGAGTTCGACCGGATTCGTCGACGCGGGCATGCGGTGGAGGAGGAGGAGTTCAACCTCGGAGTGTGCTGCGTGGCTGCGCCGATCATCGTGGCGGGTCGCGTGCTGGGCACATTCACCGTCTCGTGCCCCAAGGAGCGCTTCGACCGCACCAAGACCGAGCTGCTCGCCTTGCTGAAGTCGGCCGCCGCCGATGCTGCCGATGCTGCGCTGTCAGGCTAGGAGCCGGGGTCGGCCCGCTGGTCGCTAGAGTGGGGCCGATGGCCGACACAGGAAGCGAACCGCGCTCGCAGACCCGCATTCAGTCGGCTCTCGCGCCATGTCGTTGCTGATGGCCGTGGCCGAGAGCGAGGACGGCGCGACGGCCAAGCAGCTGTCCGAACGCTTCGGACTGTCGTTGCCGACGACCTATCACCTGCTCACGACGTTGTGGGCCGACGGGATGCTGTCGAAGGACGAGGGCAAGGTGTTCCGCCTCGGCCCGCAGGCCGGTGTCGTCGCCCGGGCCTACGACCGCATGGCGGCGGTGCCGTTGTCGTACCGCGCTGCCCTGCGTGAGGTCGTCAACCTGACGGGGGAGACGGCCTACTTGAGTGCGTGGCACGGGTCTCCGTGCGGGTGCTCGACACCGTCGAGGGCAGCCAGACCGTACGGGTGGCAGCACTCGGCGCTGGCTACTCCGGCGACCTGCATGCCCGGGCGAGCGGGCAGCTTGCTGCTGGCCCTGGCGACGGACGAGCACCGCGAGGCGGCTCTCGCCGCTCAGCCGCTCGTGGCGCGGACACCTCACACGATCACCGACCTCGAGCGGCTGCAGGCTGAGCTCCGAGACCATCCGCGAGGCCCAGCTCTCCTTCGATCGCCAGGAGTTCGAGATCGGGATCGACTGCATCGCGGTGCCGATCTTCGACGACGGCCGGGTGCAGGCCTGCATCACCGTCTCGATCCCGTCCCAGCGGTTCGACGAGCGTCGTGACGACGTCGTCGCCGTCCTGCGGCAGGTCGCCCAGCAGCACCTCGGCTGACCTGAGTCGCCCCGCCCGCACGTCCCTGTCAGTCCTTCGGACTTGACAGCGATCCGCCATGCAAGTGATGCTATTTGAAATTGGGATTCAGATGGTGAAATCATGGAGGCGTGATGACGGAGCGAGTCGAGGGCAGGGCGAGCACCGAAGTGCGCTCGGTCGCACGGGCGTCCCGGCTCCTGATCGCGGTCGCCTCGGGCGAGACCGACGGCAGCGGCAAGGCGCTGGCTGAAGCACTCGGACTAGCCGTCCCGACCGCGCACCACATCCTCAGCACGCTGGTCGCCGAGGGCCTGCTGGCCAAGAGCGAGTCGTCGCGGTACTACGTCGGCCCGCGGGCCGCGATCGTGGCCGAGGCTCACCTGCGGGCCACGGCGGCGCCCGCCTACCTCGACGAGCCGCTTCGCAAGCTTGTCGAGCGCGACGGGGGAGACGACGTACCTCGCCGCGTGGCGAAGTGACGAGATCAGGATGCTGAAGATCGTCGAGGGCACCCGTCCCGTGCGCGTCTCGGTCTCCACGGGCGACTACTCCCACGCGCACGCACGGGCCACCGGCAAGGTGCTGCTGGCCCACAGCACGCACGAGGCACGCGACCTGTACCTGCAACGCCACCCCTTGATCGCCGTCACCGAGCGGACGATCACCGACGACAGCGAGCTGGTGCAGGTCCTCGACGACGTCCGGACCCAGGGGTACGCCCTGGAGTCCGAGGAGTACCAGTCGGGCGTCGGCTGCATCGCCGCCCCGATCTTCGTCGACGGGCACCTGCTCGGAGCGATCTCCGTCTCCGTCCCCATGCAACGACTCACGACGTCGAAGGACTCGCTCGTCGACGACGTGCGCACCGTCGCCGCCGAGGCCACCGACGTCCTCTCTGGCACCAGCAGCACCTCGCACCCACGACAGAAGGAAATGCGCTCATGAACACCGGCTCCCTGACCAACTCATCGGCATACCGCCGCATGGCCCTGATCCGGCGCTTCGAGGAGCAGTGCCTCGAGCTCGGACGGGAAGGGCACGTCGCCGGCTCCGTCCACCTGTGCCTCGGCCAGGAGGCCATCCCCGTCGGTGCGGTCGCGGGGCTTCAGCCGCAGGATCGCGTCTTGTCGACGTACCGGGGTCACGGATGGGCGCTCGCAGCCGGATCCGATCCGCTGGCGCTGCTGGCCGAGATCGCCCAGCGGGCCGCCGGCGTCAACGGTGGCCGGGCCGGCTCGCCGTTGCTGAGCGATCCCGAGGTGGGCTTCCTCGGTGAGAACTCGATCATCGGCGCGGGCGTGCCGATTGCCGACGGCGTGGCGCTCGCGTCGAAGGCGCAGGGGACCAACCGGGTCGTGCTGACGTCGATCGGTGACGGCGCCATGAACCAGGGCAGCACCACCGAGGGCATGATCTTCGCGCTGGCGCGACGTCTCCCGGTCATCTTCTTGTGCGAGAACAACGGCTGGGCCGAGATGACGCCGACGGTCGAGACCATCAAGCACGAGCACGTCGCCCAGCGAGCCCAGGGCATCGGCATCGAGAGCCACCTAGTCGACGGCGGTGACCCGTTCGCCGTGGAGGCTGCGGTCAGGGCAGCCGCCGAGACCTGCCGCCGCGGAGAGGGACCGGTCTTCCTGGAGTGCAAGACCGTGCGGCTCTCGGGCCACTACAACAAGGACGTCCAGCACTACCGGCCCGAGGGGGATGCCGACGACGCGCGCGCCGCCGACCCGTTGACCCGGTACGCCGACCAGGACCGCCTGTCCAAGGCGGAGATCGACGCGCTCGACGAGTCGGTCTTCGAGGAGATCGCGCGCATCGCCGCGGAGGTGCGAGCCATGCCGGCTCCTGACCCGGCCACGGCGCACGACCACGTCTACGACCTCGACCACCAGGTCGCCGATCTGGCGCGTGCCGTCGAGCCGGCCAAGGACCTAGCTTACCTGCGTGCGATCAACGCGGCGCTCAAGGAAGCGCTGGAGGAGCGTCCCGAGGTGCTGGTCTACGGCGAGGACGTCGCCTTCGCTGGCGGGATCTTCGGTGTCACCCGAGGTCTGCAGAAGACGTTCGGCGCCGATCGGGTGTTCGACACGCCCATCGCCGAGGCGGCGATCCTGGGCTCCGCCGTCGGTGCCGCCATGGAGGGCATGCGCCCGGTCGTCGAGATCATGTGGGCCGACTTCGTCTTCGTGGCTCTCGACCAGATCATCAACCAGGCCTCGAACGTCCGCTACGTCAGCCGGTCGAAGCCACGGCACCGCTCACGATCCGGATGCAGCAGGGCGTCACGCCCGGCTCGTGCGCGCAGCACTCGCAGAGCATCGAGGCGATCCTGACCCACATCCCCGGCATCAAGGTCGGCATGCCGGCCACCCCGCAGGACGGGTACGCCATGACGCGGGCCGCGATCGACGACCCGGATCCGACGATCCTGATCGAGCATCGCGCGATGTACCAGGACAGCGACCAGGTCGTGCTCGGTGGACAGATGGAACGGGCCGAGGGCGCCCGGGTGCGCCGGGAAGGTGCGGACGTCGCCATCATCACGTGGGGCTCGATGCTGAAGCCCTCGCTGGCCGCCGCCGACGAGCTGGCAGCAGCCGGGATCGAGGCGACGGTGCTCGACCTGCGCTGGCTGCGCCCCCTCGACGACGCGTCGATCGCGCGGGTCGTCGCCGCCACGAGCGGCCGGGTCGTCGTGGTGCACGAAGCCACGCTGTCCGGCGGTCTCGGTGCCGAAGTGGCCGCACGCATCACCGAGTCGCACTTCGACCGACTCGTCGCACCGGTCGTCCGGATCGGAACGCCTGAGGTCCGGATGCCGTCGGCGCCGGTCTTGCAGGAAGCCTTGCTCCCCACCAGCGGCGACGTCGTCGACGCGGCCCGCAAGCTGGTCGGGCGCTGAAGATGGAGTTCCTCGTCAACATCTCGATCGCCACGCCCGACACGATGGCGGCGGCCGACGTCGACGAGCTGCGTCGACGTGAAGCAACTCGCGCCGCTGAGCTCGCCGAGAGCGGTTTCCTGAACCGGGTGTGGCGGGTTCCCGGACAGTGGGCCAACTGGGGGCTGTGGACGGCTCCCGACGAGCCGAGCCTGATGGATGCCCTGGCGAGCCTGCCGCTGCATCCCTACATGGAGATCGAGGTCCACCGTCTCGATCCGCACCCCAGCGATCCCGGATCGCCGGCCACGACGTCGAAGGAGACGACCCTTGACCACTGAGATCACGCTGCCTGAGCTCGGCGAGAGCGTCAGCGAGGCGACCATCAGCGTGTGGTTGAAAGCGGTGGGTGACGAGGTCGCCGAAGGTGAGGCTCTGGTCGAGGTGTCGACCGACAAGGTCGACACCGAGGTGCCGTCACCGGTCACGGGAACCGTGTTGTCGATCGTGGCCGCCGAGGACACCGTCGTCGCCGTCGGCGCCGTGCTCGCCACGGTCGGATCCGGCGCTGCTCCCGTTGTCGTCGAGCCGCAGGCGCCTACTTCGGCGTTCGAGACGCAGGGCGAGGTGCCGGTCAGCCTTCTGGTCGCGGGTCGGGCAGCAGAGCGAGGCGTCGATCTCGCGAAGGTCGCCGGGACGGGCGTGGGTGGCCGCATCCGGCTGGCCGATGTCGAGGGTGCGCAGTCGACGTTGACGGCCCAGCCGCCACGGCCGCCATTCGTCGTGCAGCTTCCCGAGCTGGCGCCGCTGCCGGCACTGGTGCTGCCGGACGGGAGCGTTGCGTCGCTGCCAGCCGTCTCGGAGGTCGAGCCGTCCACTGCCGCAGGCATCGAAGCTGTCCCGGCTGCGCGGCACGATCGCCCGCCGGATGGTCGAGTCGCTGCAGACCTCGGCTCAGCTGACGTCCGTCATCGAGATCGACGTGAGCGTCGTCGCCGACACCCGCAAGAAGGCAGGAGCGTCGTACCTGGCGCGCAATGGCGTGAAGCTTGTCGTTCATGCCGTTCTTCGCCGCTGCGGTGGTCAGGGCACTCGGCCTCGCACCCGCAGCTGAACGCGTCGATTGCTGACGATCTCAAGACCGCTACGTACCATCCGGTCGTCGATCTGAGCATCGCCGTCGACACCGAGCGTGGCCTGCTGGCACCTGTGGTCCGCGGCGCCGGCGACATGACGGTCGACGCGCTCGGACGGGCGATCGACGACCTCGCGACCCGCACGCGTGACGGTGTCGTGACGGCAGACGAGCAGGCGGTGGCACGTTCACCCTGAGCAACACCGGAAGCCGTGGCTCGTTGTTCGACACCCCGATCATCAACCAGCCGCAGGTGGCGATCCTGGCGACCGGAACCATCACACGACGTCCTGTCGTCGTGAGCCTGCCCAGCGGGGACGAGTCGATCTCGATCCGGTCGATGGCCTACTTCGCGCTCACGTACGACCATCGCCTGGTCGACGGCGCGGATGCGGCCCGGTTCCTGACGACGGTCAAGACTCTGCTGGAGGACTCGTCCTTCGTCCGTGCGCTGGTCGCCCTGGAGCAGGCCGATGCCTGACCAGGCTCCGGGAGGTGCGCCGAGGGCGCTGACTGTCATCGGCTGGGACGAGGAGAGTCTCTGCGTCCATCCCGACGACCCGTCGCTATGCGAGCTGGCCTACCTGGTCTCCCGATCCTTGACGCCTGACGAGGATGCGCGGGCCCGCGCGCTCGGCATCTTCGTGCAGGACCGCTGGTTCGTGGTCAAGGACGTCGACGTCTCCGACGTCACGTCGAAGATCGACGAGCTCGACTCGCTGCTGCGACGTGCTGCTTCGCCCGCTGCGACGCAGCCGTGAACCCCCCACGCTAGAAAGTTAGGTTGACACCATGGATCTTGGACTCAGCGGCAAAGTCGTCGTGCTCACGGGCGCGGCGGGCGGCATCGGTCGCCACACGGCGCTCCGGTTCGCAGAGGAGGGCGCCACGGTCGTTGCCGTCGATCGCGACGCAGCCGCGCTGGAAGCGCTGCTGGAGGCAGCTGCCCGGCACCGGCCACAGCCAGGTCGCGGCGACGCTGTCCGACCGGGCCACGGCAGAGGCGGTGATCGCCGAGGTGCTGCAGGTGCACGGTCGCGTCGACGTCGTGGCGCACCTCGCCGCGATGCTCGAGACGGTGGCCGTGGCTGACGTCACGGAGGAGCAGTGGGACCAACACATGAGCGTCAACGTCAGCGCGACGTTCTTCCTGACGCGGGCCGCCGCCGAGGCGATGCGGGCAGCCGGGACACGCGGACGCATCCTGGTCATGTCGTCGGGTGCCTGGCTGTCTGGCGGCATGCCGACCCGACTGCCGTATGCGACGACCAAGGGGGCGGTCACCACCATGACCCGCAGCCTGGCCAAGGAGTACGGCCCTGACGGGATCTGTGTCAACTCGATCGCGCCGGGCCTGATCGAGACGGCGATGATGCGCGAGGGCCTGGCTGCCGACCAACGACTCGCGATGGAGACGGCCACACCGTTGCGGAGGTTCGGCCGGCCCGAGGAGATCGCCGACACGACGGTCTACCTGTGCTCGGACCGCGCCTCGTTCATCTCGGGGGCGACGATCAACGTCTCCGGCGGCAACACCCTCTACTGAGCACTCTCTACTGAGCACCCGAGGACACCTATGAGCACCTCTGATCCGATCGTCGCCGTCTACGTCGACCTGGTCGACAAGACCCTGCCGCGTGAGCTGCGGCTGGGGCCCTTCACGGTCGCCCGACGTACCTACGCGGTGGTCCGCATCGAGACCGAGTCGGGACTGACGGGCTACGCGTACTCGCAGACCAGGGGCGCACCGGTCGCCGAGATCATCGAACGGCTGCTGACGCCCGTGCTGGTCGGTCGGGACTCCGCATCGATCAAGGCACGCTGGCAGCAGTGCTTCGGATCGACCTGGGGGTGGGGCGCACCGGTCTGGTGATGCGGGCGATCAGCCTGGTCGACATCGCCCTGTGGGACATCCAGGCCAAGCGGGCCGGACTGCCTCTGCATCGGCTGCTGGGCGGGATGCGTGACGAGGTGCCGGCGATCTTCGTCGCTGGCTACCCGTCGATCCTTGATGACGTCGACGAGACCGTCGCCGCTGTGACGAGTGCTGGCGAGCAGGGATTGGAGCCATCAAGATCGCTCGCAGCGCTGATCCGCAGGTCACCGCGCGGGTGCTGGCCGAGGTCGATCGGGTGCTGCCCGAGCGGGCCCGGGTGATCGTTGACGGCTCGTGGGCCTTCGGCCTGGTCGACGAGCCGCTCGCCGAGGTCAGCCGGTGGCCGCGAGAGCGAGTCGCCTGGATCGAGGACCCGTTCCCGGCCGAGGCGTCCGAGAAGTACCGGCGGTTCGTCGAGCGGTCGCCCGTCCCGGTCTCGGCCGGCGACGAGGTCACCGACCCCGAGACGCTGGTGCGGCTCGTGGAGCACAGCCGCATGGACCTGCTCCGGATCGACGTCGCCACGATCGGCGGGATCACCGCCGCCGTCCGGCTGCTCGACCGCCTCGAGCCGACGGGCGTCTCGGTCTCGACGCACATCTGCCCGAGGTCTCGGTGCACCTGGCGGGTGCCCACCCCGCGATCACGGCGGTGGAGACATTCGACGTGACTGGCAACCGCTTTGATCCGGCGCACGAGCTGTTCACGGGAGGGCCCGACTACGTCGCCGGGCGTGCGGTGCTCAGCGATCGGCCGGGCCTCGGCCTGACCCCGGCGTACTGAGCGCCCCCTCGAGACTTCTCGAGAGGGCGCTCAGTATCGGTGGGCTAGTTCTGCGGAAGTGCGCCTCGTCGGCGGCTCCACCACACCAGTCCTGCGCCGAGCAGCAGGATCAGCACTCCACCAGCGGCCAGCGGCAGAACTGTGCAGCTCATCCCGGTGTCGGGGAGAGCGCCCTGCTCGTCGGAGTCCGAGTCGTTGTCGGACGGCGTGGTCACGTCGTCGTCAGAATCGTCGACGACAACAGTCTGCGCCTCGTCGTTGATGTCCTCATGGCTCGCGACTTCTACATCGTCTCGGTGACCGTCTCGAAGGCGACCAGGGTGTGCCCGGCCCATCTCGCGGTGATCGTGAACTCGACCTCGACGGTGCCACTGCCGGACTCCGACGTGGTGAAGGTCTTCGTGCCGACGATGCCGGTCTTGTCGCCGGTGGCCTTGTCCACGCTCACCAGAGACGGTGTACTCGGTGCTGGGCAGCAGGTTGGTGTACTCGACGGTGTCGATGACTGTCCCCGCCCTCAGCAGCGATCTGCTTGTCGCCATCTGCCTCATCGACGAGCGTCGTGCCGAGGTCGGCGACGTAGACGGTCTGCGCGACGTCGTTGATGTCCTCGTGCGAGGCCACCTCTGCGCCGTCAAGGGACAGGACCTCGAAAGCCGTCAGGGTGCTTCCGGCCCACTTCGCAGGGATGTCGAAGGTCACCTTCGCCGTTCCCTTGCCCGTCGCAGAGGACGTGAACGTCGTGCTTCCGACGATGCCCGTTGCCTTGTTCGTCGCCTTGTCCCACAGCTCACCCGACACGGTGTACTCGGTGTTGGGCTCGAGGTTCTCGTAGGCGACGGTGTCGGTCACGGTCCCGCCGCTTTGGACGATGTGCTTGTCGCCGTCGGCGTCATCGGTCAAGGTCGTGCCGATGCTTCGTTCGTTCACAGCCTGGGCGGACCACTGGGTGGAAGCCTCGGCGGTGGTCGTTCCCTTGCCGGCCGCGACCATGATGATGGATTGAGCATGATTGCCAGCGGTGGGAGTGCCGCCTGCGGTGTTCGGGACGGAGACCACGAGGCCGTTGCCGCTCGAGCCCTTGGCAGTGGCGGTGATCGTGGCGTTCCCGGCCGATGTCGTGTTCCTCAGATCGAGGAAGGCTCCTGCCCATCGGTCACGGCGGCGGCGTTGATCGGGTCGCCAGAAGCGTTCACCAGGTCGATCCCCGGCGCGACGGTCACGCTGGCGGTGGCTTGATTGGTGTGGACCACGAAGGGACCGACCAAGGTGCCGGACGTCTGGGCGCCGGACGGCGGGGTGACGGTGACGGTCGTCTCGAAATCGCTCGGGCTCATGCCGGAGCTGGCATTGGCTCCGTTGACGAGATACCAGTAGGCGGCTTCCGCGTTCGGGCTGACCCAGTTCCAGCTGGCGTCGAAATCGAGCTCTGTGTAGCGCCAGATCGCTGTCGTCGTGGCGTTGATGATGTCCTCGCGGGTCAACGTCGGAAGATTGGCCGCAGTGCGGAAGTCGGCGAGGCTGAGTGCGGGATAGCTGTGCGCCAGGACCCAGAGGACCTTGCCGTGCACTGCGGCACTCGTGAAGTAGTTGGTTCCGAGGAAGCTGTCGAGGTTGCCGACCCCGGCTCCACGCTGGTCCTTGGCTGAGACGTCATGCTCGATGCAGTACGCCCAGAAATCTGGCTCGCCAGGATTGTCAGGATCTGCCGGCGGGGTGAGGTAGACCGGGAACAGCAACGAAGAGCCGTCGATGTCGTCCAGGTCGCCGACGTAGACGGAGTCCCCGGGCTCGGGCGTGGCGGCATGCGATGCCTGGCCGCCCACGACGGCGAACGCCAGGCTCAGCACGAGCGACAGCAAGACCGCGATCACTGTCCGGGTGATTGCGCGTGCTTCTTCCGTCGTTTTCGTGCTGGCTCACCTGTTGCACCATGTTTCCTCCCGATCCAAGACATCCAAGACGTGGTGCGCCCGAGCGCTGGCCGAGACGCGGCCAATCTGAATCTAGGAGACACAGCGACGTGGCCGATCAACATCACGTGCGGGGGGCGTGAAATGACCTCCGTACGGGGGTCAGGAATCGCTGGCGTAGGGATCGACGTAGCCATCAGCCCATGCAGCGCGACCGAGATCGAGCTTGGTTCGAACGGGTCTGCCGGCAGCGGCGTACTTGGCTTTGACCCGGTCGAGGTACTGCTTGGCGGTGTCGCGCTTGACCCCGATCGAGGCCGCCACGGCATCGAGGGTCAGGCCCGATGCGTAGAGGACGAGCGCGCGCTCTTCCTGGATGCTGAGTGCAGGTCTTCCTGGATCACCGGCGATGACGCTCGCCAGCTCGGTGGTCATCCACTCGCCCCTTCGCAGCACGGCCCATACGGCGGAGACGATGTCTTCCTCGGAATCGCGTTTGCTGACGACCCCTCCAGCCCCGGCCCGGATGATGTTCTTGACCAGCGGCGGCGAGGCCAACGCGGAGATGACCAGGATGCGTAGACCGGCATCGACCAGGGCCCTGACCGTGTGCGGATCGACGCTTGGCCGACGGTCCACCATCAGGTCCAGCACCAGCAGATGTGGACGGTCTCTGACGGTGGCCGTTCGCAACCATCCCAGGAACTGCGGCAAGGTCTCGCAGCTGTGGGCGATCCGCAGACCTTCCTGGGCTCTCAGCAGTTCTTCTGTTCGTCGGCGTTGAAGCAGGTGGTCTTCGACGATGGCGACGCGCCAGAAGGCACGAGCTTCCTCAGGGATCACAGGCCATCCTCCATGCTGGGGTCGCGCACGATGATTTCGATCAGGTCTTGGGTGGCGACGGTCTGATAGGTCGCCGACGAAACCGCAGCGGGCACCCACGCGCGGTGCGCCTCCTCCAGGTGAGGGTGGGGGCTGACCAGCGTCATCCGCAGTCCTTCGGGGGAAGGGAAGATGCTCGCGTTGAGCCGTGCGCCAGCTGGCATCGCGGCAACCGCGCGCATCAGCACCGCACCCAGGCTGGTGGCGGTCTCGTCATCGGGGAGCGTCGACCTCACCGGTCCTGACGACGAGGTCGCCCTGCCGAGACCGGCCGTCGTACAGCGCTTGCGCGAACCATCGACCATGCGCACCAGCTGGGATTGAGCTGGTGGCTGGCGCAGGTAGGCCTCTTCCTCCGCGCAGGCGGCTCTCGTCGACGCGGAGGTCGGGGTCGAGGCGGCCGTCGGCGATGTCGCGCAGCAGGTCGACTGCCTGGTGGAGGCCTGCCAGGCTCCACCGCTGGCGGCTGTTCTCGGCGGCGACGCGCATGGACAGCTCGAGACGGGATCTGGCAAGCTGCTTGGTGGTCGAGTGCTGCCTGTGCCCCGGTCAGACTGATAGCGCGTTGGAACGTCGCCCATCCGAGCACGAGGCCGATCGCGGTGACGCCCGCGACAGGAATGACGGCGGCGGCCGTGGGCGAGTCCTGCCAGACGATCACCGTCAGCATGAGCACCGTGGTTGCGAACAGGCCGAGGGCTGCCGCCAGCTTCTTGCGTCCGGGAGCTGCTGCGATCAGCGGAACCAGGGGAGCGGTCGGGGCGATGGCCTGCCACAGCACGACATCGGACCGCGCCCGAAATCGGCTGCTGCCGCTGACAGGACGAATGAGATGGAGGCGCCGACCGCGAGAACGAGCACCGAGCTCGTCGGGATGTAGCCGTTCTCGTCTCGGGTGATCCAGCCATATGCCGAGGTCAGAGCCCCGACCGCCGGCATGGCGTAGACCACGCCGACCGTGGGGGTCGCGGTCACCGCCAGGACGAGGCCCACCAGTGTCACTCCCGGGGCCCAGAGCCATCCTGATCGGGAGTGCAGCGCGCTGACGACGCCCTCGATGTTCAGGTGGTCCTGGTCTGCTCGGACTCCGAAGGCATCCGCTTCTGCGGCACGGTCGGGGTGGAGCCGCACGACGACGATGGTTCCTCGACCAGGTGCAGTGTCGAGGGTGACGGTGGCGCCGACGTCTTCGACTCTGGAGCGCACGGATTCGGCGAAGCCTCGAGCCAGCCGGAAGCACGCCGTCGAAGCCGATTCCGTCGTCGCTGATCGTGACGTGCAGCGCTCCGTCGATGAGGCGCACGTCTACCTCGGCATGGTCAGTTCTCGCATGCTGACGACATTGCGGAGCACCTCGCCGACGGCAGCGACGATGGCACGTACAGCACAATCGGGCAGATCGTTCTCGACGTGAGTGCAGCTCCACGTCATCGAGACCAGTCCGGACCACTCGCTAGCGTCGCTGGCAAACATCGCTCGGAGGCTCGGTGCTGGATCTGTGGAAGTCGCCCTCGGCAGCCCACAACGACTCGACCGTCGCCGCGTCGACGGAGCAGCGAGCGCGGAGCCGCCTCGGTGTCGGTGATGGCCGGGCCCCGTTGGCGATGGCCCCCAAGGTGTTGATGACGGTGTCGTGCGAGACACGCGCATCCTCGGCGGCAGTGTTGCTCGCGGTGCGTACCTCGGCTACCGCCCGTCAGCTCGTCCTCGGCCGCCGATGCTGCGGCGTCTGCCTGCTCGGCGAAGTCGAACAGGAAGGACACGCCGATACGGGTGGCCAGCATGATCGCCAGGGTCGTCACGACAATTGCGTTGGGCGGGTCCGGGCCCCAGTCAGGGTTGACCTGGGTGAGGGCGATCAGCAGGACCAACGCAACGACGACCGGAAAAGCGATGGCCCAGCGGCCTCGCAGCACGAAGGTCGGGGCAGCGGCGGTCAAGTTGGCCAGCCAGCACCCCAGCGAAGGCCAGAACCGTCTCGATCGGCCCTGCCACGGCCCAGTCAGCAGCACGACGATGTACACCAGCGTCAGCACCAGCCCGGCAGGAACCCGTGAGCCGCTTGCCGCCCACGCCAATCCCAGGAGGCCGAGATGGGCGAGCCCCAGCCCCACCTTGTGCGAGGTGGGGGCATCGAGTATTCGCGACGGCCCACAGATTCACGACCTGGAACAGCGCGATGGCTCGGAGCAAGATCTGCTTCATCGACTGCGACAGGGCGCGAGATGCCCATCCGGCATCGCTCCCGTCCGTCGCCCCGGCAGTCCAGGCTCGTCGCAGCAGTTGCCTTACCAGGTGGTGACCAGGCTGCCGCCGACGTCTGAACGTCTGGGTCATTTGGGGCGTTCCTCGCTCTGGGAGTCTGCAGAGATGCTAGCGGTCTCCCTCGCGATCGGACAGTGTGTATCTGGGGCGCAGGGCAAGCCCTATGGCAGCCCGGGCTCGAACCGCACGGCCGGCACGTCGCCGGGACCGTCGTGGGTGACGACGGCGCGCACGCGGTAGACCTCGGCGATGAGGTCGGGGGTGAGCACCTCGGGTCGGGCTGCCGGTCGCAAAGACGGCGCCGTCCGACAGGACGACGGCTGGTCGCAGAACATCGCGGCCAGGTTGAGGTCGTGCAGGGCGACGACCGAGGTGACGGGCAGGCGTCGCACCAGTCCGAGCAGGTCGAGCTGGTGGTGCACGTCGAGATGGTTGGTCGGCTCGTCGAGCAGCAGCTTCTGGGGTTCCTGGGCGAGGGCCCGGGCGATGTGGGCTCGTTGACGCTCGCCCCCCGACAACGTGTGCCAGGAACGGGCAGCCATCGCGGTCAGCTCGACCCGTGCGAGCGCCTCGGCGACAGCGGCCTGGTCGGCGACGCCTTCGGGCGACCAGGTGGAGCGGTGGGGGATGCGGCCGAGCTTCACGACGTCGGACACCGTGAGGTCGAGGCTCGGTCTGCGCGTGCTGCTCGACCACTGCGATGCGGCGGGCGATGTCACGGCGACGTAGCCCGTGCAGGTCGGTGCCGTCGAGCAGGACCTGGCCGCTGGCGGGCTTCCTGACCCCGGCCAGCAGTCGCAGCAGCGATGACTTGCCCGATCCGTTGGGACCGAGCAGCCCGAGCGTCGAGCCGGGGGTGACGTCGAACGTGACGTCGTCGACGACGAGACGTCCACCGACGCTCCACGAGACGTTGCGGGTCGCGAGGCTCATACGGGCCTCTTGCGGCGATAGAGGATGACGGCGAATGCCGGCACGCCGACCAAGGCGGTGACGACGCCGACCGGCAGCTCCTGCGGGCTGAACACCGTGCGGGCGACGGTGTCGACCCAGACCAGGAAGATCGCTCCGATGAGGGCCGTGGCGGGCAGGAGCAGCCGGTGCCGGGGCCGACGACGGCGCGAGCAGCGTGCGGCAGGACGAGGCCGACGAAGCCGATCGCACCGGCGGCACTCACGAGGGTCGCGGTGATCAACGCGGTGACCACGAGCAGCACGAGCCGCACCCAGCGCACCGAGATGCCCAGCGAGGCGGCGGCATCCTCGCCGAAGGCGAATGCATCGAGTGCAGGGGCCAGCGCGATGCAGATGACGAGGCCGACGAGGCACACGATCCCGCACGTGACGACATCGGTCCAGCCCGCACCACTGAGGGAGCCGAGCAGCCAGAACAGGACCCCGCGGGTCTGCTCGGCGTCGGCCGAGGACGTGACGATGAACGAGGTGAGTGCGGAGGACAGCGGGTCGCGGCGACGCCGGCGAGCACGACGCGGTCAGGTGTGCCGCCGGCGCCGGCGGCGAGCAGCAGGACCATGGAGAACGCGACGACCGCGCCGAGGAATGCCCCGGTCGACAGCGTGATGATGCCGCCGCCGACGCCCAGGATCACGACGAGCACGGCCCCAGTCGACGCGCCCGACGAGATGCCGAGGACGAACGGGTCGGCGAGCGGATTGCGCAGCAGCGACTGCATGATCGCGCCACAGATCGCGAGCCCAGCGCCGCAGACAGCCGCCAGCAGGGTGCGTGGCAGGCGCAGCTCCCAGACGATGCCGTCGCGGATGCGCGAGACCCCTGCGTCGCCCCAGCCGAGGTGCTGGCCGACCACGGCGAACACCTCGCCGACCGAGAGGTCGGCCGGCCCGATCGTGATGGCGACGGCGATCGACAGCGCCAGTGCCGCCAGGCCCCCGGCCCAGAGCGCCCCGCGGGCGCCCCGGACCACAGGCGTTCGGTCGGTCTGGTTCAACGCGTGAGCCCGAGCTCGACCAGTGCCTCCGAGAGCTTCTCGGCACCGTCGACAGTACGAATCGACGGGTTCATGTCGGCACCGTTCATGATGACGTAGCGCTTGTTGCGCACGGCCGTCAGGCGCTGGGTGACCGGGTTGGACTCGAGGAACTTGATCTTGTCCTCCAGCTTGTCTCCGGTCTGCGACTTGCGGCGCAGGTCGCCGAGCACGATGACGGTCGGGTCACGGTCGAGGACGCTCTCCCAGCTGACCTGGGGCCACTCGGTCTGCGTGTCGTCGAAGGTGTTCTCGACGCCGATCGTGCGTGAGATGACGCCAGGTCAGCCGTTGGCGCCAGCCATGTAGGGCAGCTCGGTGTTGGCGAACCAGTAGGCGACGGACACGTCGCTCTTCGGGGCGTTCTCGGCGGCCTTGGTCATGCGCGCCTTCAGCTCGGCGACGAGCTTCTCGCCACGGGACGGGACGTCGAAGATCTGGGCGAAGCTCGGTGATCTCCTGGTAGATGACGTCCATCTCGAGCGGATGGTCGCGCGGGCCGTCACCGCTCTCGTCGGTGCGTCCGTCGCAGTGCGACGGGGCGACGTACGTGGGCACGCCCAGCTTGGCGTACTGCGCTCGGCGGTCGGGATCCTCGTCGTTGAGGGAGCCGCCGAACGACGCGGTCACGATGTCGGGCTCCTCCTGCAGCACCCGCTCGTACGAGACGGCGTTGTCACCCAGGCGGGGAACTGTGGCATTGGCTTTCGCCAGGTTGGGCCGGATCTCGTCGGTCCAGGTCGAGGTGCCGACCATGCGGTCACCCAGGCCGAGCGAGAGCAGGATCTCGGTCGAGCCCTGGTTGACCGAGACCGCGCGCTGCGGGGCCGCCTCGATCGTCACGTCGGTGCCGCAGTTGTTCTTGATCGTGAGCGGGTAGGTCGTGCTGCCTTCGCCCGCTCCCCGGGTCGTGGCGTCGCGGGCGGGGGAGTCGCTGGTTCCGCAGGCAGTGAGGGCGGAGGTGGCCAGCCCGGCGCAGAGCACCCAGGCGGCAGTACGTGTGAAGGAAGGGGAAGGCACGTGAATCCTGTGATCTGAGGCTCTTGCGCGGAGCCTGACGAATGATCCGGCCGACTCGAGTCGGCCGCAAACCAGCAGGTCTTCGGGACTCGGGTTCGACCCGGGATGGTGGCGCCTTCCCAGATCTTGCGATCCAGTGGCGATGCCACCTCCGTCACCCTCACCGCTGCGCGTCAGCTCCCGGATTCACACCGGATTCCCTGACCCAACGAATGGGTACGACTGGTTCTCACGCAGCGTAGCAAGGGCTCGTCTCGGGTCGCTTGGAGGCTGCTGAGATTGCCGATGCCTTGGTGTTCGGGAAGTCGGTGCGAATCCGACACGGCCCTCGCCACTGTGAACGCTGAGATGTACTGCCCCTGTCGTACGTGAAGACGTACGAGGTCACTGGACTGCGATGTCTGGGAAGACCGGTGGTGCGTCGTCGACGCGTGAGTCAGGAGACCGGTCAAGGCGCCACATGTATCCACGAGGGTTTGGAGTGAGAATGCGCAGACGACCCCTGCCTGTCATGACCATCACGGCGGCCGCCATGGCGCTGCTGCTCGGCGCGTGCGGTGCGAGCGACGACCCGGCACCTGCCGGTGACCCCTCGCCGGCGATCGTCGTCGAGAACTGTGGCCGCGAGGTCACGATCGACACGCCGATCGAGCGTGCCGTCGCCATCAACCAGCCGGCAGTCGAGCGTTGCTCAGCCTCGGCCTGGACCAGCGCATCGCCGGAGTCGGCATGAACGACAAGGTGCTGCCCAGCTGGCCGACGCGGCGAAGGGCGTCAAGAAGTTCGGCAAGGAGTTCCCCGCCTTCGAGCGGGTCCTGGACGAGGACCCCGACTTCATCTACACGACGTTCAACTACACGTTCACGCCGGAGGGCATCGCCGAACGCGACACGTTCGAGAAGCTCGGAGTCAGGACCTACCAGTCGCCGAGCGAGTGCACAGGTCAGGAAGCGACGCAGACCGATGCGCTGACCCTCGACGACATGTACGGCGAGATCAGCGACATCGCCACCCTCTTCGACGTCACGGATCGGGCGACCAGCTCGTCAAAGATCTCAAGGAGCGCGCCGCAGCAGCGACGGTCGACCTCGACGCCGACGACGTGACTCTCGCCTGGCGGTACGCCGCCACCAAGACGCCGTACATCGCCGGCTGCTGTGGCGCCCCCGGCATCATGACCCGTGGGGTCGGAGCCACCAACGCCTTCGAGGACAGCTCGCAGCTGTGGCCCGAGATCAGCTGGGAGAGCATCCTCGACCGCGATCCGACGGTCCTGGTGCTGGCCGACCTGGGGCGCGGTGGCGACGGCGACAGCGCGGCCGACAAGATCAAGTTCCTGGAGTCCGATCCGGTTGCCAGCAAGCTGACTGCCGTCAGGAACAAGCGGTACATCATCCTCGAGGGCACCACGATGGATCCGTCAATCCGCAATGTCGAGGGCATCGAGAAAGCTCGCTGAGGGACTGCGCGAGCTGAAGGTCGTCCAGTGAGCCTCGCCGGACTCATCGACCGCTGGGACAGCCAGCAGGCCGCCTACATCGCTGACCGGGAGAAGCGGTTCGACGCGATGCTCGACGTGCTCGGGCTCGACAATGACGGTGACTTCACGGTCGTCGACCTGGCGTGTGGTCCTGGCTCGTTGTCCACCCGCGTACTCGACCGTTTCGACCGCGCCCGCGTCGTCGGCATCGACTTCGACCCCATGCTGCTGCACGTGGCACGCAGCCAGGTCGACGCGTACGAGGGTCGGCTCAGCATCGTCGATGCCGACCTGACCGATCCGTCGTGGCCCGATCGTCTGGGCGACGTGGTCGCCGGGGCGCCGCAGGCCTTCGTCTCGTCGACCGCACTGCACTGGCTGACCCCGGCTCAGCTGCTCGACGTCTATGCGACCTCGTACGGGCTGCTGGCCCCCGGTGGCACGTTGTTGAACGGCGACCACCTGCGATTCGACGGTAGGACGCCGCGGGTCAAGGTGTGGGCTCAGGCCCACGACGAGCAGACCCAGGCACGTGCGTTCGCTGAGGGTGCTCCGCCGTGGGACGAGTGGTGGACCGAGCTGGCCGCGCTACCGCACCTGGCCGAGCTGCAGGCCGAACGAGATCGGCGGTTTGCCGGACGCGACAGCATGCCGCCGACCGCCGTCGACCTGCACCTCGCCGCGCTCGCGCAGGCCGGTTTCGGCGAGGTCGGCACCGTCTGGCAGCTGTCCGACGACTACGTGGTGTACGGCGCGAAGTAGCGCGGTTCAGGACTCTCGCGGCCACCAGGGCGGCATCTGGTCCCTGACATGGTCGGCCCAGGCCGCAGGGTCGTCACCGTCCGACAGCGTCCACGCCTTGACCGACTCGCTGAGACCTGCCGCGGCGAACGGGATCGCCACCGGGTCGAAGGCATCGTGAGCGACGCCGTGGCGACGCCACACGGTGAGCGCGATCTTCAGCCTCCTGGTGAAGTTGGCCTCGAGGGAGCGCCACAGGTGCGACGACGTGCTGGACTCGAAGGCTGCGCGAAACAGTGCCCGGTCTCGGGTGATGATCCAGAAGGCCTCCACCAAGGTCTTCTGGAAGGATGCCGCAAGCTCGGTGATCGACATCTCGTCGGTCTCGGGCAGTCCGAGGGGGGCGTCGATCTCCTCGATCAGCATCGTGGTGAGGAGCTTCTCCCACGCTGGCGTAGTGGGTGTAGAACGTGGTTCGCGGTACTTCGGCGACCCGGCAGAGCTCGCTGACCGACACGTCATCGACGCCGCGGTGCTGAGAGACTCCCGCAGCGCCGAACGGAGGGCTGACACCGTGCGGCGCGTGCGGGGGTCGTTGCTCATGGCTGCCATGATTCCAGCACGCGGTTCAGCGCATCGTCAGAACTGCCTTCACGGCCTTGCCCGACTTGGTGTCGGCGATGGCCGTCTTGATGTCTTCGAAGGCATAGCGGTGATCGGCTGGTCGAACGGGAACGCCCCGGCGCGGTACAGCGCCAAAGCTGAGGGATGAACACCTGCGGAACGGCGTCGCCCTCGATGGCGCCGACGAGGGTCTTGCCGGCACCGGTCACGAGGGCCAGCGGCAGGACAGGCGTCCGGGCGTCCGACGCCGACCAAGGCGATCGACGCGCCGAAGCGGGTTGCGTTGATGGCGTTCTCGACCACTGCGGGAACCGCTGTCGTCGTCGACGGCGTAGTCGGCCCCCAGACCGTCCGTGATCTCCAGGATCGTGGCGACGACATCATCGGTCGAGCCGTTGACCGTGTGTGTCGCGCCCAGCTTGGTGGCGAAGTCGAGGCGCTCGTCGAGCACGTCGACCGCGATGATCGTGGTCGCTCCAGCGACCTTCGCGGCCATGATCGCGGACAGGCCGACCGCGCCTGTTCCGGTCACGACGATGCTCGACCCGGCCGGCACGGCCAGCGAGTTGAGGACGGTTCCGGCGCCGGTCTGGATGCCGCATCCCAGGGGGCCGACGATCTCGAGCGGGACGTCTTCGGGGATCTTCACGGCATTGCGGGCGCTGACGATCGCGTGGGTCGCGAAGGACGACTGACCGAAGAACGAGCCGTGGATCGTCTCGCCCTCGGG
Source organism: Aeromicrobium sp. UC242_57 (assembly GCF_044452305.1). Taxonomy (NCBI): domain Bacteria; kingdom Bacillati; phylum Actinomycetota; class Actinomycetes; order Propionibacteriales; family Nocardioidaceae; genus Aeromicrobium; species Aeromicrobium sp. UC242_57. The sequence goes on from NZ_JBIOAM010000003.1 coordinate 168,233, forward strand.
GCTCTCGATCGTGGTGGTTCCGTCTTCGCGGACTCCGGCGATGTTCAGGCTGCATGAAGCTCAGGCAGTACGCCTCGCGTCCGGTCAGGCAGTTGGCGCAGTGGCCGCAAGAGGCAAAGGAGGCCGCGACGTGATCGCCGACCGCGATGTCGGTGACGCCGGAGGCCGACGCGTTTCGACGATGCCGGCTCGCTTCGTGGCCGAGGACGATCGGGAATGCGGCGGGAGATGTCGCCGTGGACGACGGCGAGATCGGTGTGGCACAGGCCGGTCGCCACGATCTTGACCAGGATCTCGGAGGGGCCGAGGTCGTCGAGGACGATGTCTTCGAAGGTGAACTCGGTGTCGGTACCGCGGATGACGGCCGCGCGTGCAGAAGTGCTCATGATGTCGGCTTTCTCTCAGGATGGCGTCACGCTGGAGGAGCGACGTCAGGATCATGCGAGGCCGGCGCCACAAGTATGTGACGCTTCAACTTATATCTCGGTTCTCGACAGGTGTCGAAATCTCGCCCTGGGATCGTGCACGCAGCGGTCCAGGGCGACGCCAGCTCCAGAGTCACCTGGAGCGGAGATTCACAACGACGTGCCTCGCACCGTGCCGAGAGCCAGCTCGCTGTAGCGCTCGGCCATCTGGGCCGGCTGGATGCTGCCGCCAGCCCGGTACCACGAGGCGATGGCGTAGCCCATGTTGATGACGGCCCGTGCCGCCTCCCGAGGGAACGGAGTGGCGAAGGCGCCGAGCGCGACACCGCGGTCGATGACTTCGCGGAACATCGCCTCCTGCTCGTCCCGCAGGGTCACGACGAGCTTTCGCCCGACGTCGTCGAGGCTTCGGAGCTCGGATGCACCGATCAGGGCCTCTTGCTGCCGGGTCGTGTGGAAGAGCGTCCAGGCCCGAACAATGGCGTCGAGCTGGTGCGCGGGCTCGCTGTCGGAGGCGACCAGGGCGGAACGGGTCATGGAGATCGTGTCGGTCATGGTACGCACCATGATCTCCTGCAGGATCTCCTGCTTGGACGGGAAGTGGTGATAGATCGATGCCACGGTCACGCCCGCATCAGAGGCGATGTCGCGCATCGAGGTGCCGTGGTACCCGCGCTCGGTGAAGTTCGAGATGGCGCACTCCAGCAGCGTCGCTCGTCCATTGCCCGATCGCGATCTGGTCTGTGCCATCTGGTCTCCCTTCCTGTCACCCCTGACGAGGTGTCTCGATTGTGTCATGAGTCGGCCTTGAAATGTAGCAGCCGACGAGGCGTACCTGTGCGATCGTTCGGTTAGTCGCGCTGGTGGGCCCGTGGCTCGCCGGTCGAACAGAGGTGCCTGTTGCCAAGCTGTGTTCTGTGTTATTCCCTTAGTTCATTGAATCATGATGAGGGGTCGGTCGGCGAGAACTCTTGACAGGTCGTGATGTGCGTCATACCGTTGAGCAACTAACCGAACGCTCGCTTAAGGGAATCTATGACTGTCTTTGCCGTGGCACCTAGCACGCAGCCGGCGACGCGCAGTGCCCGCGCCGCCCGCTATCACGGTGTCCTCGACGTGCGTATCGAGCAGATCGAGATCGCCGAGCCCACAGCCGACGAAGTGCTGGTCGAGGTCGCTTTCTGCGGTGTCTGTGGGTCCGACCTTCACGAGTACTTCTCCGGCCAGACCGTGACACCCGCAGAGCCGCATCCGCTGACACACGTCGAGCTGCCAGTCGTGCTGGGTCACGAGTTCTCGGGCACCGTCGCCGCCGTCGGCCCAGATGTTCGCTCAGTCGCCGTGGGCGACCGGGTCGCGGTGCGGCCGACCTACAGCTGCGGCGAGTGCGCCAGCTGCGAGCGTGGGCATCCCAACACGTGCACCAAGCTGGCCTTCCACGGTCTCAGCGGGCCAGGGGGTGGGCTGTCGACCTTCACCGTGCTTCCGTCGTCGATGGTCTTCGCGCTGCCGGGCAACGTGACGCTCGAGCAGGGCGCGCTCGTCGAGCCCATGGCGGTCTCGTACCACGCCGTCGCGCTCGGGATCACCGATGCGACAGTCGTCGCCTTCGTCGGGGAAGCTGGTCCGATCGGCATCGGCGCGATCTTCGCACTGCGGGCTCGAGGTATCCGACACGTCATCGCGGCCGATCTCTCGCCAGCCCGCCGCGCCCTGGCCGCATCGCTGGGCGCCGAGGTCTTCGATCCGGCCGAGAGGTCCCTCGTCGACGTGCTCGAGGGTCGGGTGCTCGATCTTGCCGTGGAGGCCGCCGGAGTCGGTGCCGTCGTCACGGCGGCGATCGAGGCCATGGGTCCGCGGGGACGGCTGGTCCTCGTCGGGCTCCACGAGAAGCCCGTGCGGCTCGATCCGACGAGCTGCTCTACCGCGAGACCACAGTCATCGGCTCCTCCACGTACACCGATGACGACTACCGCGCAGTCATCGCGGCGATGGCCGCGGGGCGGTTACGACCCCAGCGGCTGGGTCGAGACCCGTCCGCTCGACGAGCTGTCGTCGACCTTCGACGAGCTGCGCGCTGGCGGCCCGTCCAAGGTCCTCATCGAGCTGAACACCCCCTGATTCACCTACAACACGCATTTCCCGGAAGGAAGAGATCCATGGCAGACCTGCACATCAAGACCGAAGACATCACCCTCAACGAAGAGGCCAAGCTCACCGACGTGGCTGTTCGCTATCGGCTGCCCGACATGTACGCGCCTGCCGACGAGGAGTACTCGCCGTGGATCTTCGTCGAGGGCTCCGAGGGAATGTGGGCCCGCTACCTGTGGTTCGACGTCCGTCTCGGCCAGTGGGGTGCGATGGTCCGTTCCGATGGTCCCGGTGTGCTGGGTGTCCACAAGCACCGCTCCGACGTCCTCGCCTACACGGTCAGTGGGTCGTGGGGCTACGAGGAGTACGACTGGGAGGCCAAGGCTGGCGACGTCGTGCAGGAGAGCCCCGGCACGATCCACACGCTGCGGAGCGTCAACCCCGAGGGCTTCTTGGCCTTCTTCGTGCTGAACGGCTCGATCGACTGGTACGCGCCCGACGGGCAGGTCGCGCTCGTCGAGGACGTTTTCTACAACATCCACCGCTACGAGACGTACTGCAACACCAAGGGCATCCCGGTCAACGACGAGCTTTCCGTCGCTGACCTATCGAGCCCTGCGGTGACGGGGGCCGGCGCCAGCTGGTCCCCGTCATCGCTTCACCCTGTGTAGAGAGGTCTGTCTCCATGACATCGCTTGAAGGCAAGGTTGCCGTCGTCACCGGCGGCACATCCGGCATCGGGCTCGGTACGGCCGCACTCCTGGCAGAGCGCGGTGCGGTCGTCCACGCGGTCGGACTCAATGCCGCCGCAGCATCGGCTCCGCCCGGAGTGACCCTCCACGAGCTCGACGTGACTTCGGGGCCGGATGTGGAGGCATTCTTCGGGGGCCTCGAACGCCTCGACATCCTGGTACCTGCGGCAGGCATGTCGCTCGGGGCCGAGGAGCACCGGCCAGAAGCTCGCACGCGTCATCGAGGTCAATCTGCTCGCGGTCCATCGGTGCTGCAGCGCGGCAGAGAAGCTGCTGTCTGCAGGCGGCGGGTCGATCGTGCTGATCGCCTCGATGTACAGCTTCTTCGGATCGGCGACCAGCCCCGCGTATGCCGCGAGCAAGGGGGGCATCGTCCAGCTGACGAAGTCGTTGAGCCAGGCCTACGCCGCGCACGGTGTGCGAGTGAATGCGATCGCCCCCGGATGGATCAACACGCCCTTGCTCGACATGACCAAGGAAGTTGCGCCCGAGATGTATGCGGGTCTGCTCGACCGCATCCCGATGGACCGGTTCGGTGAGCCTGTCGAGATCGGCCGGACGGTCGCCTTCCTGTCCGGCGACGATGCCTCGTACATCACGGGGGCCATCATCCCCGTCGATGGAGGGTACGCCACGGTCTGACCACTATTTGTCAAACGATCGTTCGGGAAAACCGAACGGAGGCGTCCGGCGCGCACGATGGGCGCGCCGGACGTTTCTGTGTGCCCGGATGCAAAAGCCCGGTGTTGCAGGCCTGAGTTCGTACACAGATGTGATGCCAGCCACAAAATATCTGACAAAGGCCTTGACATCCGACCCGGCTCGAAGCCAAACTCGCTGTAGAAACTTACTGAACGATCGTACGGCTAGGTGATGAAGCCCTGGGCCGCGGCCAGCAGAAGGAAGGAACGCCATGACGTCAGGGAGCACCTTCAGGACCGAGAACCTCTCGGTCCGATACGGAGGACTCGTGGCACTCGACGCGGTGTCGATCACGGTCGAGCCGGGCGAGTTCGCCGGGCTCATCGGCCCGAACGGGGCTGGCAAGACGACGTTCATCGACGCCGTGACCGGATTCGCCAAGGCAACCGGAACGGTCTCGATGGGCGGCGCCCAGCTGCTGCCGATGCCGGCCTACCGGCGGGTCGAGGCCGGGGTCAGCCGGACCTTCCAGAGCCTCGAGCTGTTCGAGGACCTCACAGTGCGCGAGAACGTCCTCGTGTCGACCGAGGGCTCCCGCTGGTGGTCGCCCGCCGTCGAGTTCGTGAAGCCGCGGCGCGCGGCCCGCATCACGGGAGTCGTCGAGGAGGTACTCGATCTCGTCGGCCTCGGTGAGCACATGGAGGCGTTCCCACCTGATCTGTCACTCAGCCAGCGCAGCTGGTCAGTGTCGCCAGGGCTCTGGCTACCGGCCCGCAGATGCTGCTGCTCGACGAGCCCGCCGCCGGGCTCGACTCCGATGCGAGCCTCGCGCTGGGCCGGGAGCTGCAACGGGTGGCTGACCAGGGCATTGCCATCTTGCTGGTCGACCACGACATCAGCCTCATCCTCGACGTGTGCGAACGGATCAACGTGCTCGACTTCGGCAAGCTCATCGCCTCGGGGCCGACCGACCAGGTCAAGAACGACCCGGCCGTGCTCGCCGCCTACCTCGGCCAGGACGTCCACGAGGCCGACGCGATCGCCGAGGTCCTGTCATGACTGCTGCGATCGAGATGCGTGACGTCTCTGCGGGCTACGCGGGCGTCCCGGTCCTGCGGGGGGTCGACCTTCGCGTCGATCGCGGTGAAGTGGTCGCCCTCCTGGGCGGAAACGGTGCCGGAAAGACCACGACGCTCCTGACCCTCGCAGGAATCCTCAAGAGCGAGACCGGCGAGGTCGTGGCGCTGGGCGAGCCCATCCGGGCCGGTCGCCCGCATCTCCAGGCCCGCCGAGGTGTGGCCCTCGTGCCCGACGACCGGTCGTTGTTCTTCAACCTCACGACGCGCGAGAACCTCCGACTGGCACGCACGCCGAAGGGCACGAGCCACGCTGATGTCGAGGCCTTGGTCCTCGAGTACTTCCCGGCCCTCAAGCCCAAGCTCGGCATCCGAGCTGGGCTGCTGTCCGGAGGTGAGCAGCAGATGCTGGCCGTCGGCCGCGCCATGGTCACCCAGCCCAAGGTGCTGATGATCGACGAGCTGAGCATGGGTCTCGCGCCCATTGTGGTCAAGCAGATGCTTCCTATCGTGCGGCGAATCGCCGTCGAGGCTGGGTGCGGGAGTCCTGCTCGTCGAGCAGCACATCGACCTCGTTCTGCAGCACGCCGACCGCGCCTACGTGCTCAACCGTGGACGTGTCGTGCTCGAGGGCTCGGCCGCCGATCTGCTCGCTGACAAGGCGCAGCTGCGCTCCAGCTACCTGGCCATGGAGGTCGCCTCATGAAAGACGTCCTGTTGTTCGCGATCCTCGGCACCGGCGCGGGTGCCGTCTACGCCATGATCGCCCTCGGCATCGTGCTGATCCAGAAGGGAACCGGCGCGGTCAACTTCGCCCAAGGCGCTATTGCCGGGGCGTGCGCCATCTACTTCGGTGTGTCGACCGGCAACAACGGCACTCCGCTCGTCCAGGCCGCCCTGACAGCGATCGTCACGGCGGGGCTTGGCGGGCTGCTGTTCTACGTGCTCGTCATGCGACCGTTGCGCAATGCGCCGCTGCTTGCTCGCATCGTGACGACACTCGGACTCATGCTCGCGGTCCAGGGCCTGGCCAGCCAGGTGTGGAAGGTCCCGACCGTCATCGCGCCCGCGATCTTCCCGACCGACAGCATCGACGTGTTCGGCATCAACTTCGGTGCCGACCGTCTCTACCTGCTCGGGACCGCGATCCTGCTGACCGTCGTCCTGTGGGCCGTCTACCGGTTCACCCGGTTTGGCATGGCGACTCGTGCGGTGGCCGAGAACGAGCAGGGGGCTGCGCTGCTCGGCTACTCACCTGACGTCATCGGTGCAGCCAACTGGATGCTGGGCTCGATGCTGGCCGCGCTGGCAGGTGTGCTGTTCGCCCCGATCACGGCACTCAACATCTCGACGCTCAGCCTGCTGGTGGTGCCGGCGCTCGCCGCGGCGCTCGTCGGCCGGTTGCCAGCCCTTCGGGCTCACGACGTTCGTCGCGGTGATGATCGGCGTAGGCCAGTCGATCCTGACCCGTTTCGTGACTCAGCCGGGCATCAACGATGCGCTGCCCTTCCTGCTGATCGTCCTGGTCATGATCGCGTCGGGAGCCCTCATCCCGGGCCGCGGCACACGGGAGGTCTCACGCCTCCCGCTCGCGCCTGCCGTCACACGTCGCGGACTCCCGCTGGCGCTGATCGCGATCATCCCCGTGATCGGCCTGCTGACCCTCGGGAACACCTATCGTGACGCGATCTCGACCAGCCTCGTCATGGTCATGCTCGCGCTGTCCGTCGTCATCGTGACCGGCTACGTCGGTCAGATCTCGCTGATGCAGATGGCCTTCGCCGGCATCGCTGCCTTCGTCGTGTCCAAGCCGCGGTCGAGATGGGGATCCCGTTCCCGCTGCCGATCCTCATCGCCGGGATCGTCGTGGTCCCGATCGGCGTCCTTCTGGGCCTGCCTGCTCTGAGAGTGCGCGGCATCAGTCTTGCCGTGGTCACGCTCGGCGCCGCAGTCGCGATCTCGAGCTTCGTGTTCGGCAACGCGTCCTGGACTGGGGGTGCCGACGGCAGCAAGGTGCCGGCGCCCGAGCTGTTCGGCTGGTCGGTCGACGCGGTAGCCCATCCGGAACGGTTCGGGATCTTTGCCGTGCTGGTCACCGTGGCACTGGTTGCCGGGGTCATGAACATCCGGCTCTCGTCCTTGGGACGGCGCATGCTCGCGGTGCGCAGCAACGAACGTGCGGCAGCAGCAGCCGGTATCAACGTCTCGATGACCAAGCTCCAGGCCTTTGCGTTGTCGGCCTTCGTCGCGGGAATCGGCGGCGGTGTCCTGGGATACCAGATCGGTGCCGTGGCGTTCACCCGATTCGTGCCGATCGCCTCGATCTCGTTGCTCGCGCTGGTCTACATCGGCGGCGTCGCCACGGTGTACGGCGCAGTGACGGCTGGCATCCTGGCCAACGGCGGCGTCCTCTACGTCCTGCTCACCTCGGTCGACGGCATCTCGTCGTGGTGGATCGTGCTCTCGGGCGTGCTGCTGATGTTCAACGCCGTCGTGCAGCCCGACGGCATCGCTGTCGCGATCAAGCAGCAAGCTTCGTGGGTGGCATCGAGGCTTCGGCCGGAGATCGAACGCCCCATCCGGTCCGCGAGCACCGCTGCGGCTGACACCGCAACACCGTCCCGCACCGAGCGCGATGTCGTCGAGCCGGTCAAGGAACGCGTCGAGTCCTGACTCGCGCCACACCATCTCGGCCACCTCGGTGGCCGCCACGTCTGAACCTCGGGGTCAGCGCCCACCCAGTTGATGAATACACGAACAGGAGCAATGCCATGAAGTTGAACCACCTCATCCGAACGCCCGCCGTCGTGCTGGCCCTGGCGCTCGGAGTGGCGGCCTGCGGGTCCAGCCGACGACGGCGGCTCGACCGAGTCCAAGGCCGGCTCGGTCGACCTGCCCAAGGGTGATCCGATCGTGTTCTACGACATCACCGACGCGACCGGGCTCGGCGCAGTCAGTGCGGCCATCTCGCAGTTCACAGTCGGCGAGAAGGCAGCCCAGGACTACCTCAACGATCAGGGCGGCATCGACGGGCGTCCCATCCTGATCAAGACCTGTGACAGCAAGGCCGATCCGGCTGCCACCACGGCCTGTGCCCAGAAGGCCGTTCAGGACAAGGCCGTGGCCAAGCTGGGGCTGTCGGTCGCTTGGGGCGAGAACGGCTTTCCGGTCCTGAAGAAGGCCGGCATCCCGAGCCTCAACCCGCCGGTCAACCCGCAGGACATGAAGGACGGCGAGGACAGCTTCGTCATGGCCGGCTCGTCGGAGTACGAAGCACAGGTGCAGTACGTCGCCGAGGACCTCGCCGCCAAGACGATCGTGGTCTTCACCGACGAGAACCCCAGCGGTCAGGACCACTTCAACCGGGTCGAGGCCTACGTCAAGACCAAGGGGTACGACATCAAGGTCACGCCGGTCTACCTTCCCGGTGGCACGGCCGACCCGACGCCGTTCGTCGCGAAGGCCGTCCAGCTGCAAGCCCGACGCGGTGCTGACCAACCAAAGTGGCGCCCAGGCGGTGTCGGCCTACACGGCGTTCTCGCAGCAGGGCTACCCGGCGGACAAGATCTTCGGACAGGGTGGTGGCGCCGACTACGAGAGCTTCTTCGACAAGGTCGACGGCAAGATCTCGAACGGGGCAACCTTCAGCTACGCCTTCACGAGCCCGGACAACCTCGACGATCCCGAGGTCAAGATCTACCGTGACGCGATGAAGAAGATACGCCGGCAAGGACGGCAAGTCGGAGTTCTACCAGTCGGGGCTTCTCCAACGTCATCACCTTGGCCGAGATCGCCAAGAAGACGGGTGTCGACTCGTTCGACGCGGCAGCGTTGAAGGGGTTCTTGACCGACGTCAAGGACTTCCCCACCTTCATGGGTCAGCCGCTCAGCCGCGAGTACGCCACGAAGGCTGCGCCGGCCATGATCCGTCCGCAGATCCAGATCCTGCAGTTCCAGGACGGTGAGCTCAAGACGCTCAAGGAGTGGTTCAACCCGTACGAGGGTCTCAGTTAGTTGATCGGCCCGCGCCGCACGTGCGGCGCCGGGCCCTTCGTCGGGGGCCTCCCTCGACGAACTGTTGTCACGTAGGTGTCCGGCGAGCTTCCGGACAAAGAGAGAGGAATCGTCGAGTGAGCCAGGACTTCCCCGACCACCACGCGAAGGTCGCGCCCGATCGAGTGGCATACCGCGTGGGTGAGACCGAGGTGTCGTACGCGCAGATGGTCGACACGTCGATCAGGATCGCGAACCTGCTCCGAGCGCGGGGCGTCCAACGCGGCGACACCGTGGCGATCCTGATGCCGAACATCCAGGGTTCTTCGAGATCGCCTGGGCCTGCCAGCGCTCAGGTCTCGTGTACACGACGATCTCCACCCGGTTGAACGCTGCGGACGCCGCCTACATCTTGCAGGACAGCGCGGCGGTCGCGGTCTTCGTGAGCACGCGCACCGCCGACGTCGCCCGGGAGGCGCTGGATTCGTCGCCCGTTGGTCTCCGGTTCGTCGTCGACGGCGGCTGGAGGACTTCGAGTCGTTGAGCGCGCTGCTGCCGGAGCAGTCGAGCGAGCCTGCGCACGACGAGTGCGAGGGCAGCGACCTGCTCTACTCCTCAGGCACCACCGGCAGGCCCAAGGCGATCGCGGTCAAGCCCGACTTCGCGCCCTTGGGCACCGATCGCGGTTCGGGTCCTTTCCTGCAGGCGACCTGGGGATTCGGCGCCGACACGGTCTACCTGTCTCCGGCCCCGCTCTATCACGCGGCACCACTGCGGTTCAGCCTCGTGGTCCACCGCTTCGGCGGCACCGTCATCGTCATGGACAGGTTCGATGCCGAGGCTGCGCTCGCGGCCGTGCAGGCGTTCGGCGTCACCCACACCCAGATGGTTCCGACGATGCTCGTGCGCATCCTGCGGCTACCGGCCGACGTCCGCCTGTCGTACGATCTGTCGAGCCTGCGGGCCCTGGTGCACGCCGCAGCCCCGTGCCCGCCAGCTGTCAAGCAAGACATGATCGCGTGGCTCGGTCCCATCGTCGACGAGTACTACTCGTCGACCGAGAACAGCCTCATGACATTGATCAGGTCGCAGGAGGCACTTGCCCGCCCTGGTTCAGTCGGCCGCGCGATCATCGGCACGCCGCACATTCTCGACGACGAAGGGCAGGAGCTGCCGCCTGGTGTTCCAGGCAACATCTGGTCGGACGGCGGCCTCGACTTCGTGTATCGCAACGATCCTGAGAAGACCGCGGGTGCCCGCAACGACCGTGGCTGGACGACGGTCGGCGACATCGGGCATCTCGACGCCGACGGCTACCTCTACCTCAGCGACCGTCGCGCGGACCTGATTCTCAGTGGCGGCGTCAACATCTACCCCCAGGAAGCGGAGAACGTGCTGATGGGCCATGACGCCGTGTCAGACGTCGCCGTCATCGGGGTGCCCGATGACGAGCTGGGCGAGCGCGCCCATGCCTTCGTGCAGCTGCTGCCGAGCCACGAGCCTTCTGACGAGCTGGCGCGGCAAGCTGATCGTCTACTGCGCCGACCGGCTCTCCCGATTCAAGTGCCCGCGTGGCCTCGACTTCGTCGACGACTTCCCCCGAACGCCCACCGGAAAGCTGATGCGGCGCGAGCGCGTGCCCGATTCGCCCGAGGAGGACTGCGTGACCACCATGCCCAAAGACGTGCCCCAGGCGGTCGCGACCGCACCCGAGGGCCTCGACCTCGATCGGCTCGCACCGTTCCTCGAGCCCGCCGTCGGTGGATTCGGCGAGCCGTTGCGCGGATCGCTGATCGCCGGCGGGCGGTCCAACCCGACCTACCACCTGACCGATGGCGACCGGGAGTGGATCCTGCGGCGTCCGCCGTACGGCATGGTGCTGCCGACGGCGCACGACATGAGCCGCGAGCGTCGCGTGATCTCGGCGCTGGCCGGGACGGCCGTGCCCGTCCCGAAGGTCGTCGCCCACAGCGACGACCCGGCCGTCCTCGGAGCACCCTTCTACGTCATGGATCGACTCGACGGTCGCACGTTCCGCGACCACGCCGACACCGCAGAGATGTCTGCGGCTGAACGTGCGGCGCTGAGCGACTCGATGATCGACACGTTGGTCTCGCTGCACCAGCTCGACCCGCACGAGCAGGGGCTGGGTGACTGGGGGCGCCCGACGGGCTACCTGGAGCGTCAGCTCCGGCGCTGGCGCAAGCAGTGGGACGCGGTCCACACTCGCGAGGTCCCCGAGGTCGACATCCTGCTCGACCGGCTGGCGGCGGCGATGCCAGACAGCCGGTTCCCTGGGATCGTGCACGGCGACTACAAGATCGACAATGTCATGGTCGATGTGGCGGTGCCGTCACGAATCCTTGGTCTGCTCGACTGGGAGATGTCGACGTTGGGCGACACCCTCTCCGACCTCGGCCTACTCATCTCGTTCTGGGACCAGCCGGGCGAGATGTACAACCCCATCACTGCTGGTGCCACGGCACACGAGGGATTCCCCTCGCGCGAGGCCATGATCGACAAGTACGCCGCGCGGCGTGGTGTCGACCTCCCCGACATCAACTGGTACCTGGTCTTCGCTGACTTCAAGATCGCGGTGATCCTCGAGCAGATCCACGCCCGGCACCTCGACGGCAACACGACCGGCGACTGGTTCGACGACATCGGGGGCATGGTGACACCGCTGATCGAGCGGGCGATGCACAACGCCCGCACCGCCCCTGATCTGCGTCTTCGTCCCTGAGTCGGCGTTCTCATCGACCGGTCGTCCACGTTCGGACTGCTTGGGAAAGCCAGGTCGCGAGTCGTGGTCCGGGGAGCGGTCGCTGCGGACGCGAGCCGGGGTGCCGTGGCTGCGACCACGACTGATCCGGTGCGGACCAGTGCTGCTCGTGCCTCGACATGGGGGTGCTGGGGCGCCTCCTCGAACGTGAGCACAGGTGTGACGCAGGCATCGGTCGCGGCGAAGTGACCTGCCCACGCGTCCCGGTCCTGGCTCGCGAAGACTCGTGTGAAGGTCTCGGCGATGACGGGCCAGCCGTCTCGGTCCATCTGCGGGGGGAGCCTCGTCGCGTCGAGACCGAGCCCCTGCAGGAGTGCCGAGTAGAACTGCGGCTCGATGGCGCCGACCGCGACGAACTGTCCGTCGGCGCAGCGATAGCACCGGGTAGAAGGGCGCGCCCCCGTCGAGCAGGTTGTCTGCTCGTTCGTCGCTTGCCCACAGCCCGTCGGCGCGTAGCTCCAGCGTGTGCTGAGCCAAGGCGGCCGCGCCGTCGACGATGGCTGCGTCGACGACATCTCCGCGGCCGGTCCGCTCGCGAGCCCACAGTGCGGCGAGGATGCCTGTGACGAGCATCATCGACCCGCCGCCGAAGTCGCCCACGAAGTTGACGGGTGGCACAGGCCGCTCGGCCGGGCCGATGGAGTGCAGCACGCCTGTCAGGGCGAGGTAGTTGATGTCGTGGCCCGCTGTCGGGGCGCCGGGTCCGGTCTGCCCCCAGCCGGTCATCCGGGCGTAGACGAGCCGGGATTGCTGGTGAGGCAGTCATCCGGGCCGAGCCCGAGACGTTCGGTGACGCCTGGTCGGTAGCCCTCGATCAGCACATCAGCGGTGTCGACGAGCTGGCGGACCATCGCCACGTCGGCCGAATCCTTGAGATCTGCCCGCACGATCGTGCGCGATCGCAGCGTGTGACGGCGTGACAGGTCGGTCGGCGAACCCGGCCGCTCGATCCGGATCACGTCGGCGCCGTGATCGGCCAGCATCATGGCTGCGTGGGGGCCAGGGCCGATTCCGGCGAGCTCGACGACCTTGAGTCCGGTCAGGGGTGCAGGCATGGATGTCCTCGAAGGTCGGGCGCTGTGGCGCGAAGAAGGCTACACTAGTTAGCGTTCGTTAAGCATATGTCTTTCCTGACGTGTCGTACAGATCGGAGCCACGATGAATGTTGTCCAGAGGCAGGACCGCCCCGACGGGATCACGGTTGTCACCCTTGACCGGCCCGACCGGCTCAACACCGTGACGGTCGACCTCGTGGCCGAGCTGTCGGCGGTGCTGCGGGCAATCGATGCCGACAGCTCGGTACGAGTCGTGGTGCTGACCGGTGCCGGACGCGCGTTCTGTGCGGGACTCGAGCTGCGTGGCTACGGTGACGACGACCGCGTCGAGCGAGAAGGCCCGATGTGGTCGACCTACGGACGTCAGCAGGACATCGCCGCCGTCGTGCAGCTGATGCGAGACCTCCGTCAGCCCGTCATCGCCGCCGTCAACGGAGCGGCCGCCGGCGCGGGCCTGGCTCTGGTCTGCGCCGCCGACGTGCGCATCGCGTCGACCGACGCAATCTTCGCCGGTCTCGTTCATCACGGCCGGATACTCCGCCTGCGACATCGGACTGTCCTGGATGCTGCCTCGGCTCGTGGGGGTCGGACGCGCCCACGAGCTGATGTTGACGGGGCGCCGTTTCGACGCCGACGAGGCCCACCGGATCGGGCTCCTGACTGAGCTGGTCGCACCCAGGGCCGTGGTCGACGCGGCGATAGCGAAGGCCGAGCAGATCCTGCTCAACGCACCCCTCTCGGTCGAGCTGACCAAGACCGGGATGTGGGCAGCGGTCGAGACAGCGAGCTTCGACCTGACAATCGAGTTCGAGAACCGTCAGCAGATGGTCGCATCGTTCACCGACGACCGGGCCGAGGCGACGGCCGCTTTCCTGGAGAAGCGGCCGCCGGTCTACCGGCGCCGGTGAGTCTCAGCGGCGCCCGACCAGGTCGCGTCCGATGATCTCCTTCATGATCTCGCTGGTCCCGCCGTGGATGCGCTGCACGCGCGAGTCCTGGTAGGCGCGAGCTACCGGGTACTCGAGCATGTAGCCGTAGCCACCGTGCATCTGGACGCATCGGTCCACGATCTTGACCTGGGTCTCCGTGGCCCACAGCTTGGCCTTTGCTGCGTCCACGGCCGTGAGCTCGCCGACGCCGTGAGCGCGGATGCACTGGTCGACGTAGGCGCGAGTCACGTCCAGCTCGGCCGACATCTGGGCGAGCTCGAACCGGGTGTGCTGAAAGTCCGCGATCGGCTGGCCGAAGGCGTGCCGCTCCTTGACGTAGTCGAGCGTCGTCGCGAAGACGACGTCGGCGATCGCGATGGCCTGGGCGCCCAGGGACAACCGCTCCAGCGGAAAGCTTCGTCACCAGCTGGCCGAAGCCACCACCGATGTCACCGAGCACGTTGGCGTCGGGGACGAACACGTCGGCGAAGGCGAGCTCCGAGGTGTCCTGGGTGTGCATGCCCGACCTTCGCGAGCTTGCGACCGCGGCTGAACCCGTCCATCCCCGCTTCGACCACGAGCAGGCTGAACGCCCGACCCCCCACCGTCCGGGTCGGTCTTGGCGACGACGACCACTAGATCGGCTTGCTGACCGCTGCTGATGAACGTCTTGGAGCCGTTCACGATCCAGCCGCCGTCGACCTTCTTGCCCGTGGTGCGGATTCCTCGGAGGTCGCTGCCGGTGCCGGGCTCGGTCATGGCGATGGCGGCGATCAGCTCACCCGCCGCGAGTCGTGCCAGCCAGCGGTCCTTCTGCTCTGGGGTGCCAAGGGCTGCGTAGTAGGGCACCACGATGTCGTCGTGCAGCGCGAAGCACGACGAGACGCCAGTCGCATGCACGCGGGCGAGCTCTTCGTGGACGACGTTGCGGTAGCGGTAGTCGTGCTCCTGGCCGGCACCGCCGAAGGCCTCGGGAGCCGACAGGCCGAGGATGCCTTGTCGGGGCCGCCGTCGCATACAGCTCGCGGTCGAGAAGCCGCTGCTCGTCCCACCGTTCGACGTGGTCGGCAACCTCGCGTTCGACAAATGTTCGCACGACTGAACGGAACTGCTCGTGGTCCTGCTCGTACAGGTGACGCTCCATGGTGCTGCTCCTTCTCCTAGTGCCCGGTCCAGGTGGGAGGGCGCTTCTCGGCAAAGGCCGTGGCACCCTCGAGTGCGTCGTGCGAGGTCAGCAGCGCAGCCATCTCCGCGTCTTGACGCTGCCACAGCTCGATGTCCCAGCTCGATCCTGCGGCGGTTGCGGCGTTCATCATCGACTTGGTGACCGTCACGGCCAGTGGCGCGTTGGCGGCGATCTGCCTGGCCAGCGCCGTGGCCCGCTCGACGACGTGCTGACGGGGCACGACCTCGTTGACCAGGCCCCAGCGCAGCGCTTCGTCGGCGGTGACCGGCTCGCCGGTCAGCCCGATGCGCAGGGCGACCTTCGGCGGCACCTGACGTGGGAGCCGTATCGTCCCGCCAGCGGCAGCGAACAGCCCGCGTCTGACCTCGGGCAGCCCGATGAGTGCGTCATCGGCCATGACAGCGAGATCGGTCGCCAGCACGATCTCGGCGCCGCCACCCATGGCATGACCGTTCACGGCGGCGATGAGCGGCACCGAGACAGAGTGCTCGACGAGTCCGGCGAATCCCCACTCCGGGTGGCCGGGGGCCGTGAGGGTGCGGCCTGCGGCCAAGGCCTTGAGATCCGCACCTGCGCAGAACGCCGTTCCCTCACCTGTCACCACGACGGCGCGGACGGCGGGGTCGGTGTCAGCGCGTTCGAGAGCTTCGCCTACTGCGAGGGAGAAGCTCGGCATTGACTGCGTTGCGGGCTCCTGGGCGGCGCAGGGTCAGCAGGCCGACTCCGTCCGACACCGTCAGTGTTGCGAAGAGGTCGTCCTGTGGGCTCATCGGGGTGCCATCCGGATGGCACCGTCGAGCCGGATCGTCTCGCCGTTGATCATGGGGTTCTCGACGATCTGGGCGACCATGAGTGCGTACTCGTCGGGGTGGCCGAGTCGGTTCGGGTGCGGCACCTGTGCACCGAGTGAGTCGATCGACTCCTGGGGGAGGGTCTCGAACAGGGGTGTGAGGAACAGGCCCGGCGCGATGGTTGCGACGCGGATGCGGTGCTGCGCCAGGTCGCGGGCGATCGGTAGGGTCATGCCGACGATGCCGCCCTTGGAGGCGGAGTAGGCGGCCTGGCCGATCTGCCCGTCGAAGGCCGCCACTGAAGCGGTGTTGACGATGACGCCGCGCTCGGCGCCTTCGCCGGGAGTCGCGACCATGGCTGTCGCTGCCAGTCGGATGACATTGAACGTGCCGACCAGGTTGATGTCGATGATGCGTCGGAACCCGTCGAGCGGAGCGGCGCCGTGCCGGCCGACGACCCGCGTCGCGGGACCGATGCCTGCGCAGTTGACGACGATCGACAGGGCGCCCTCGCTGTTGGCCAGGTCGACGGCAGCCTGGACCTGCGTCTCGTCACGGACATCGGCGGGGACGAACACGGAGCCGTTGCCGAGCTCCTCGGCGCGTTCGTGGCCTGCCGAGGTCTCGAGGTCGACTATGACGACTCGGGCGCCACCGGCGGCGAGTCGGCGGGCCGTGGCGAGGCCAAGCCCAGAGGCACCTCCGGTGACGAGGGCTGAGGTTCCGGGCGATTTCCATGATTCTCCTTATCTATCGCTCGCTCAACTGGGCGAACATGTGTGTGCTGCAGAAGTTGAAAGGGGTGAGGCTCGAGCGACCGCCGATGAGGCGCCGCGACAGGCTCAGGTAGCGGGCGGTGAGGACGTCGACGGACATCTCGCCGTCGGGACGGAACCATGCCGCGATCGCCTGGATCATGCCGAGCATCGCGCGCACGGCGTCGCGGGGGTGGTCGAGGCTGAAGTCGCCGTCCGCGATGCCGTCCTCGACGGCCTGCAGGACCTGGTGCTCGATGTCGGCCCTGCGACCCACGTACGCCTCGCGATGCTCCGGGGTCAGCGACCTAGCTCTGAGTCGAGGAACATGAGCCGGCCGCTGATCGCGGTGTGCCGCACCAGGACCTCGACCATTGCGTCGAGTCGCGCGCCTCCCGGCGAGGTCGCGGCCGCGGCGTCGGCCACGAGGCCGTGGAGGCGGGTGATCGACTGCTCGAGGAGCGCGTACAACATCGCCTCCTTGTTCTCGTGGTGGTAGTAGAGCGCCGGGACGGTCACGCCCACACGGTTCGCGATCTCACGCACGGACGATCCGCCGTAGCCGTGCTCGTGGAAGGTGCCGAGCGCGGCTTCAAGGATCGGGCTGAAGGCAATGGGCGCGGACGCCGCAGTCAGTACTTCGTCAAGCGGACGGTCTGCAAGGGACATGGCGTCACCTTAACGATCGGCAGGAGGGATCGCGTACAGGTCCAGCGCGGGTGCGCGACGACGTTCTTGGCGGGCTATCGCGCGCAGGTGCACCTCATCGGGTCCGTCAAAGAGGCGCATGGCGCGGTGCCAGCCCCACATCGCAGCCAGCGGAGTGTCATCGCTGACCCCGGCGCCACCGTGGACCTGGATGGCCCGGTCGATGACAGCCGTCGCCACACGGGGCACCTCGACCTTGGCGATCGCGACCATCGTCGCGGCGGCGGCATTGCCGTGCAGGTCGATCGTGCGCGCTGTGCGCTGGCACAGCAGGCGCGCGCCGTCGATCTCGATGCGAGACTCGGCGATCGACGCCTGCACTGTGCCCTGGTCGATCAGCGGACCGCCGAAGGCGATCCGGTCCTTCTGCTCGGCGCACCGTCATCGCGAGGGCTCGCTCTGCGGCGCCCAAGGCCCGCATGCAGTGGTGGATGCGACCCGGCCCCAGACGAGCCTGTGCCATCGCGAACCCGCCCCCCTCCTCCCCGAGGAGGTTCGCGGCCGGGACCCGGACGTCCTCGAGCAGCACCTCGCAGTGGCCGTGCTGGTCGTGCCGGCCGAACACCGGCACGTCTCGGACGATGGTCACACCGGGCGTCTCGATCGGCACCAGCACCATCGACTGCTGACGGTGGGTGGCCGCGTCCGGGATCGGTCTTGCCCATCACGACGAGGAATCGACACCGGGGATCTGCTGCCCCGCTGGTCCACCACTTGCGGCCGTTGATGACGTAATCGTCGCCATCGCGCTCGATCCTGGTCTGGATGTTGGTGGCGTCGCTGCTCGCGACGTCGGGCTCGGGTCATCGCGAAAGCCGACCGGATGCTGCCGTCCAGCAGCGGCTCGAGCCACTGCTTGCGCTGCTCGTCGGTCGCGAACAGGTGCAACAGCTCCATGTTTCCGGTGTCTGGCGCCTGACCGTTGATCGCCTCGGGGGCGATCTCGAGGCTCCAGCCGGTCAGCTCGGCGAGCGCGGCGTACTCGAGGCTGGGTCAGTCCCGACTCGGCCGGCAGGAAGAGGTTCCACAGGCCACGTGCCCGCGCCTCGACCTTGAGCTCTTCGACGACGGGCGGCACTGTGTGGTCGTCGCGGCCACCGGCGTGTCGGTACGCGTGGTACGACGCCTCCGCTGGCAGCACGCGGGTCTGCATGAAGTCGACCAGCTCGGCCCGCAACGTGGTCGCGCGCGGTGAGAGGCGCAGATCGAGTTCCTCAGTCATCGTGGGTCTCCGGGAGGTGTGTAGTCAGGGCGGACAAGGGTGTCGAGCACGGCGGGGGAGTCGTTGGACACGCGATTTCTGAAGGTCGGACGCCGCTTCTCCACGAAGGCTGCGACACCCTCGCGAGCATCTGCGCTGACCCCGCGGTCGTTGAGGGCAAGGGTCTCGATCTCATGGGCCTGCATGGGGTGGCTGGCCGTCAGCATGGCCCAGAGCATCCGGCGGGTCGCCGAGGCGGACACCGCTGATGTGCTGTCGGCGATCTCGTGGGCAAGGTCCATGGCTGCGGGCAGGACGTCCTCGGCCGGGTGGGTGCTGCGGAGCAGCCCGCCACGGAGGGCCTCCTCGGCGTCGAAGGTCCGTCCCGTGAGCATCCATTCGGTCGCCACCTGCATCGGCACGACGCGCGGCAGGAACCAGGAGGAGCACGACTCGGGCACGAATGCTCGCTGGACGAACGGAAACGCGAACTTGGCGCCGTCGGCGCCAAGACGCAGGTCGGTCGGCAGCGTCATGGTCGCGCCGACTCCGACGGCGTGACCGTTGATCGCGGAGATCACCGGCTTGAGCGAGTCGAAGATGCGCAGGACCACGCGGCCACCGCCATCGCGTCGCACGGGCAGGTCGGAACCGTCGACGTCGAACTGGGTGCCTGCCGGAGCCGATGCGCTGGCCCGCCACGACGTGAAGGTGTCGCGCGGGGTCCGTCTCCGCAAGGTCCATGCCGGCGCAGAACGCGCGGCCAGCACCGGTCAGCACGACGACGCGTACCTCGTCGTCGGCGTCACTGTGGTCGAAGCACTCGATGGGTCCGCGCTCCATCGTGTCGGTGAAGGCATTGAGCCGGTCGGGCCGGTCCAGCGTGATGACGGCGACATGGCCCTCGACGGCGTACCGCACCTGCTCCACGGTCAGCTGATCCGTTCGATGACCGTGGCGTTCGCCATGCCGCCGCCCTCGCACATCGTCTGCAGGCCGTAGCGTCCACCGGTCGACTCGAGGTGGTGCAGCAGGGTCGTGAGGAGCCGGGTTCCAGACCCACCCAGAGGGTGGCCGAGTGCGATGGCGCCGCCCAAGGGGTTGAGACGCGATTCGTCGGCACCGAGCTCGGCGGCCCACGCGAGCGGTACGGGGGCGAATGCTTCGTTGACCTCGTAGGCGTCGATGTCGTCGATGGTGAGGCCGGCCCTGGCCAGGACCTTCTCAGTCGCCGGGATGACGCCGGTCAGCATCAGCAGCGGGTCGCTGCCGGTGACGGCCATTGCGGTGACCCGCGCTCGGGGCTTCAGGCCGAGCTGTGCAGCGCGGTCGGCGCTCATCACGAGTGTTGCGGACGCACCGTCGGTCAGGGGGGAGGAGTTGCCGGGCGTGATGTCCCAGGTCAGGTCGGGGAATCGTGCGGCGAGCTCGTCGGTGCGAAATGACGACCGCAGACCCGACAGCCCCTCCGCGGTGGTCGTGGCACGGACCGTCTCGTCGACCAGGTGGGCGGTCATGCTCCCGTCAGCGCCAGCGACGGCGATCGGGAGGATCTCCCGTTCGAAGGCGCCGTCGCGGGCCGCGGACGACGCGCGCTCGTGGGAGCGAGCTGCGTACTCATCGAGGCGTGCGCGGGAGAGGTCCCACTTCTTCGTGATCAGCTCGGCCGAGACGCCCTGGTTCACGAGTCCCTCGGGATAGCGGGCGGCAAGGGGCGCAAAGGCATCGCCGCCGGCGTTGGCGCTGCCCATCGGCACGCGGCTCATGCTCTCCACTCCGCAGGCGATCGCGATGTCGTAGCTGCCGGCCATGACGCCTTGCACTGCGAAGTGGAGCGCCTGCTGGCTGGAGCCGCACTGACGATCGATCGTCGTGGCTGGAACCGACTCGGGAAGGCCGGCGACGAGCACTGCTGTCCGGCCGATGTTGAGTGCTTGGTCGCCGGCCTGCCCGACACAGCCGGCGATGACGTCGTCGATCGTCGCGCCGTCGATGCCGTTGCGTTCGACGACGGCAGCGATGACCGCGGCCAACAGGTTCGCGGGGTGGACGCCCGAGAGTGCGCCTCCTGGCTTGCCTCGCCCGGAGGCTGTACGGACGACGTCGACGATCACTGCTTCTGGCACGGGTTCCTCCGGTATGTTTTAATTAGCGCTCGCTAAGTACGACCGTAGATCAGCGCGAGGCTCGACGTCAACCGCCCGCTCGCCGAACGGTCAGGATGGAGAAAAGATGTCGGAGGCTTCTCGCGCCTCGCCTGATGGCGGGCCAGGTCGTGTTCGTCTCGGGAGGTGGTAGTGGAGTCAACCTCGCCATCGCCGAGACCGTGGCGTCGCTCGGTGCCGACGTCGCCATCTGTGGTCGCACCCCCGAGCGCCTCGCCGCGGCAGCCGAGACCCTGCGGGCGCACGGGGGCAAAGCGTCGTGACGGCTGTCGCAGACGTGCGTGACGGCGACGCCGTCGACGCTGCGTTGGCTCGGACGCTCGACGGCTCGGGCCGGTCTCAGGTGTCGTCTGTGGTGCTGCCGGAAACTTCGTCGCGCCTGCGGAGTCGATCTCGACGAACGGCTTCAAGGCGGTCGTCGAGATCGATCTGCTGGGTTCGTTCCATGTTGCTCGCGCGGCGTTCGAGCAGCTGCGCACCACCCGAGGCAGCGTGCTCTTCGTGTCGGGCGGGCAGTCGGTCATGCCCCTTCTCTCGCAGGCGCACGTCGGCGCGGCCAAGGCCGGGGTCGATCAGCTGATGCGCTCGCTCGCGCTGGAGTGGGGGAGCCGGCATCCGGTCGAACTCGATCCTGCCCGGACCCGTGTCGGGCACTGAGGGCATGAAGCGGCTCACCGAGTCATCCGCAGGACAGGCGTGGGTCGACTCGGTGCCGCTCGGCCGGTTCGCCGACCCGCATGAGATCGGCCGGGTCGCGGCGGTGATGCTCTCGCCGATCGCGTCGTTCATGACCGGTTCGCAGGTTCTCGTCGACGGTGGTCTCGCACTGTCCGGCGGCGCACTCGTGAACGCAGCGTCGTGAACGGCGCCGATGCGAGCGAGGCGCTCGCAGGACTGCTCAGCGATCGCTTCAGCTGCCGAGCCTTCTTGCCCGAGCAGGTCGAACCGGCGAAGATCGAGCAGATGCTGGAGATGGCCCAGCGCGCGCCGTCGTGGTGCAACTCCCAGCCGTGGCAGACCATCGTCACGCACGGTGAAGGGACCGAGCGCTTTCGCGCCGCGCTGCACGCCGCCGCACTCGGCAGCGAGCCGCGCTCGGATGTACCGGGCCCGTCCGAGTATCGAGGGGTCTACCTCGAACGTCGGCGCGAGACCGGCTTCGCGATGTACGAACAGCTGGGAATCGAGCGGTCCGACCGTGAGGGACGCCGCAGTCAGGAGCTGGAGAACTTTCGGCTGTTCGGAGCTTCCGCACGTGGCGATCGTGACGACCGATGCGGCACTCGGGCCGTACGGATATGTCGACAGTGGCGCCTATCTGTCGGTGCTGCTCCTGGCGGCCCAGAGCCTCGGGATCGCAGCCGTGCCGCAGGCGGCGATCGCTATGTACTCCGATCTTGTCAGGCAGCACTTCGACCTGCCTGAAGATCGACTCGTGCTGCTTGGGGTCTCGTTCGGCTACGCCGACGTCGAACACCCCGTCAACCAGTTCCGGACGACGAGGGCCAGCGTGAGCGAGGCGGTACGCCGGGTCGGCGGCTGACGGACGTCGATGACCGGAACCGGTCATCATGCCGCTGAGCTCTCGTCGCCCCGGCGGGATTCAACTAGCATCCCCTGTTACTGAATTGTAACGTTTTAATCTCGATGGCGTAGCGCGATCGGCCACCGCCGGGCTGCACGGTCGAGATCTTGAGCAAGGGATGATCATGGACTCTCGCACCGCTCCTGCGAATCAACGTCTGACACGATCCATACGTCTCGTGGTGATCGGGCTGATCGCCTTCGCGATGGTCTTCTCCGGGCTGGCCACGGCCTCGGCGCAGGACGCGGTCGGTGACGAGGCCGTCTCGCTCGATGCCTTGAAGGTCGAGCGCAAGGTCGAGCCGGTGGGCATCGACGTGGCCGCGCCGCGGTTCTCGTGGATCAACGAGTCCGCTCAGCGGGACGTCCGCCAGGAGTCCTACCGAGTTCGGGTGCGCGACGGCGATGACGTCGTGTGGGACAGCGAGGTCGTGGATCCGACCGTTCGTTCGACGTCGAGTACGACGGCCCCGCGCTGAAGCCGGCGACCCAGTACGACTGGACGGTCGACGTCGAGACGAGCGCAGGCGGTGCCACGGCGTCGTCGTCGTTCGAGACGGGCCTGATGACCGACGAGGACTGGGGTGACAGCGCCTGGATCGGTGCCGCGTCGTCGACTGACGAGGCACTCGCTGTCTGGGACAACTACACAGCCGAGTTCGACTTCACGATCGACGCCTTCTCGTTCGGCGCGTTCGTCCGTGCACCGAGCACCAGCAACGGACTCATGTGGCAGGTATCCGTGGCTGACGGGACCCCGCGACTGCGACCGCACACCAAGATCAACGGCTCCTTCGCCCTGCTGAGCAACCCCGGCATCGACCTGTCCGGCGGCTGCGACGGTCGACGCGCTGACCAAGCAGTCCAACAAGCTCGCCGTGACGGTGTCGCCGGGTTCAGACAACACGCGCGTCAACGTCGTCACCCGGCTCAACGGCGTCCAGGTCGACTCTCGCGAGATCGCCAACGCCGGCACCTTCCAGCGCGGGTTCGTCGGGCTGCGGTCCAACACCAACAGCGGCCAGAACGAGCGGTCGACGCTGCACGCCCTCAAGGTCACGCGCGCCAATGGCGACGTCCTGGCCGACTACGACTTCGCCGATGGCGAGAACCCCTTCGGCGCGGGCACCGTCACCGACGGTTCTCTCAAGATCACGACGCCGGTCGAGACGATCCTTGCGCCGCCTCCGGCAGCAGCACCCCTGATGCGCAAGGAGTTCACGGTCGATGGCGACGTGCGCAACGCGACCTACTACGTCGCGGCCGGCGGCTATGCCGACGTCTCGCTGAACGGCGCGCCGATCAGCGATGACCTGCTGTCGCCCGGTTTCACCGACTACGACGACAGCGTCCAGTACGCGGCGACCGACGTCACCGACCAGCTCGTCGACGGCACGAACGCCCTCGGGATGGAGCTCGGCCGTGGCTTCTTCGCCATGACCGGCGGCAACGTCTGGAACTGGGAGTCCCCGCCGTGGCACGCAGAGCCGAGAGCTCGCGGCGTCCTGGTGGTCGAGTACTCCGACGGCAGCACCCAGCGTGTCGTCACCGACGACACGTGGAAGTACACCGCGGGTCCGACCCAGCTCGACGACCTCTACGCGGGCGAGATCTACAAGGCTGCCGCAGAGGTCCCCGGCTGGAACAAGGTCGGCTTCGACGCCGGCTCGTGGCGGACTGTCCAGAAGGTGACCGGACCCGAGGGAGAGCTGGTCAACCAGCGTCAGCAGCCCATCCGCATCACCGAGTCGCTGCCCGCAGTCGAAGTCAAGGAACCGGCCGACGGGGTCTACGTCGTCAAGTTCCCCCGCGTCATCGCAGGCGTCGTCGAGTACAGCGCCAAGGGTCCTGCGGGCACGAGAATCCGGGCGGCCCATGGTGAAGCTGCGCTCGAACGGCCGGGTCAACATGGACAACAACGGCGGCTTCCAGAACGGCTTCCAGACCGACCAGTTCATCCTGGCCGGCACCGGCGAGACCGAGACGTGGACGCCGAAGTTCTCGTACAAGGGCTTCCAGTACATCGAGGTCACCGGCTGGCCGGGCGATGACGCCCCGCCGCTGAGCGCCTTCACCGCCAAGGTGCTGCACACCGATGCCGAGCGCACGGGGCAGTTCGGAGAGCTCCAGCTCGACGATGAACAAGACCCACGAAGTCGTCGTCAACACCCTGTACAACAACATCCACCACATCCCGACCGACACCCCGATGTTCGAGAAGAACGGCTGGACCGGTGACGCCGCCGTCGGCGCCGAGATGTTCATGATGAACCTCGACGTGCGCGAGCTGTTCGCCAAGTGGATGCGCGACGTCGACGAGACCCGCGAGGGCAACGGCGCGCCGATGGTCATCGCCCCGAGCTCGGGCAACTGGGGTGTGTGGGGTCCCTCGCAGCCCTGGCACGCCGCCTACGTCCTCACGCCGTGGTGGCTGTACCAGTACGGCGGGGACGATCGCGTCATGACCGAGCTGTACGACGGCATGAAGAAGTACGTCGACCTCGAGTACGGCCGTCGGCGTGCCGACGGCACCGTGATCAGCAACCGGCTCGGCGACTGGGTGAGCCCGACGGCCAGCCCGGCCGGCGGCCACGCACCCGACGAGGACAACCGCGTCTCGGGCACCGCCTACCTGTTCACGATGCTCGAGTCGATGGAGCGCACCGCCCGGCACCTGGGCAAGGACGCCGATGCGACCCAGTTCGCGCAGCGCGCTCAGACGGTCAAGACCGACTTCAACAAGGCCTACTTCGAGAGCTCGAAGGACGCTACCGCGGCGAGGGCGCCGACGGCAACCGTTACCGGCAGACCCACAACGTGCTCGCGCTGGCCTTTGGACTCACGCCCGACGACGCCACGGCACAGCGGGTCGCCGACCGGCTGGCTGCCGATGTCGTCGAGCGTGACTACCACCTCGACACCGGAACCCTGGGAACTAGTTGCCTGCTGCCCATGCTCACGAAGTACGGCCACTCCGACGTCGCGTTCAAGCTGGCGACGCAGACGACGTACCCGAGCTGGGGCTACAAGCTCGAGAACGGTGCCACCACGGTGTGGGAGCACTGGAAGCTCGAGTCCCGCTCGCTGGGTCACTACTTCCTCGGCACTGTCGACGACTGGTTCTACCGCGACGTCGCAGGAATCCGTCCGTCCGAGGACAAGGGCTACCGCGAGGTGACGATCGCTCCCCAGATCACCAAGGAGATGACTTGGGCCAAGGCGACGACGCAGACCCCGTTCGGTGCGGTGAGCTCTGACTGGCGCCGCAGCGGCCGCAGCGTGCGGCTCAAGGCAGCGGTGCCCGTCGGTGCCACGGCCAAGGTCGTGCTGCCCGGCGAGGTGGGCTCGACGGTGCTCGAGGCGGGACAGCCCGCTGCGGATGCTGACGGCGTCCGTGACGCCGTGTACGAGAACGGAAGCTGGACGCTGACGGTCGGTTCGGGCAGCTACGACTTCCGGGTCCTGCCCGAGGCCGATCCCGAGCGCGACGTCGAGGCGTCGCTCACCGCCGACGAAGACCAGCTCAACCGCGGCGACTCCGCCTCAGGCGAGATCACCGTGAGCAACACGAGCCCGGTCGACATCAGTGACGTCACGGTCGAGGTCAGCGGCGACTCGCTGTCCTTCGAGGACGACGAGCTGGCGGTCGGCGACGTGGCCGGCGACTCGGAGAAGGCCGTGAAGGTCAAGGCTGACGTGGCAGTCGACGCACCCATGGGCGCGCTGGACGTCGACGTCAAGGTCTCGTTCACCGCAGCCGGGCAGCCCTACTCGGTCACCAAGACCCTGCCGTGGGTCACCGTGGTCTCCGGAGTGACGCTCGACCAGGTGCAGGTCGGTCAGCTCGACGAAGCCGACGGGGCCAAGACCGTCGACGTCACAGCGGTCGTGACCAACTCCAGCGCGCTGCCCGTGACCGGCAGCTTGCCGTGCAACGCTCCGGCTGGAGCGCCACGTCCGATGCCGTCACGGTGCCTGCGCGGGGGAGCGCTCCGGTCACCGCGACCGTGACGGCGCGCGGTCATGTGGTCACGCCGTCGATGTCGCTCGACGTCGCGTTCGTCGACGGTGACGTCGAGCTGGCCCGCGGCAAGGGCGCCGTTGCGACGAGCCTGACGCTGCCTCCTGCCTCGTCGGTCGACCATGTCGACTTCGGCGACACCGCGTCCGAAACGGCTCACGGCATCCTGGCCGCCGCCACGAGCGGGACCAACAGCGAGGCAGGGTTCACCCGACGTTATGCGCACTCCCTCTACCCGGGGTCGTGGTTCTCCGCGGTGCTCGACGTGCCGAAGGGACGACCCTTCGCGGTGCGGCTGCGGGAGACGTTCGACGGAGCCAAGACCAAGGAGTTCAACCTGTATGCGGACGACGTCTTCGTCGGTCGCTACCTGGTGCCTCGCACCGCCACCGGCAACGGCACGATCGCGCACCAGCTGATCGTCGACTCTCCAGGAGGTGCTGGCCGTCACGGGTGACGGCAAGGCGCGCCTGAAGTTCGAGTTCCCCACCAACCCGCAGGCTGGAAACTTCGATCCGTCGATCGCCGATGCCTGGGTGCTCGAGGTGCCGAGTGCCGAGGGCCCGAAGGTCATCGCGGAGATCTCGAAGCCGGGCGAAGAGGGATGGCACGGTGCCGGTGCGCGAGCTGACGCTCTCGTCGCAGCCCGGTGCCTCGATCCGCTACCGCATCGGAACGGGCGCGTGGACGACCTACGCGGAACCGGTTCCGTTGGCCGAGGGCACGTCGACGGTCGAGCTCCAGGCCACGGCATCCGACGGCGCGCTGGGCCTCGCCCAGGTCGTCACTGCCAAGGTCGACGCGACCAGGCCGGTCGCCGCAGCCTCGATCGACCAGGACCGAAAGGTCACGATCACCGCTGAGGACGTCCTCTCCGGGGTCTCGTCCATCGAGTACGCGCTCGGCGACGGCGACTGGCAGGTCGTCGACGGGCCCATCGCCCTCGACCAGGAAGCCCACGTGGTCACGTACCGGGCCACCGACCGGGCCGGCAACCTGAGCGAGGTCGGCGAGCTGAAGGTGCCCGGCGGGCCTCTCGACTCCGTGGCCACGGCCGAGGTGTCGAACGAGGGCAAGGACGGTTGGCACGGTGCAGGCGCGAAGGTCACGCTGACGGCCAGCGACGACGGTGACGCGGTCCGCTACCGCGTCGACGAGGGGGAGTGGATCGACTACGACGGTCCGTTCGCGCTCGACGAGGGACTCACCCTGCTGGAGTTCCAGACCGTCAAGGGTGAGCGTCTCGGGGTCGTCGGCTCGGCTGCCGTCAAGGTCGATGCCACGGTGCCGACCGTCAAGGCCAGCCTCGGCGGCGATCGACAGGTCACGATCGTGGCCAGCGACGCGCTCTCCGGCATTGACGCCAGCGAGTACCGGATCGACGGTGACGAGTGGCTGCCCTACACGGCGCCGTTCGCCGTGGACGGCAAGGCGCACACCATCGAGTACCGGTCCACCGATGTGGCGGGCAACGTCACCGACGTCAAGACGCTGGAGGTGGCGGCTGTTCCGGCCATCAAGCCGGCGCCGAAGGCGACCACCTGCCCTCGGTGTCAGGAACTCCGCGGGTCGGTCGGGCTGTCACGGCCCAGAACGGCACGTGGAACGTCGCCGGCCTGACGTACCGGTACCGGTGGCTGCGCGACGGGCGGATCATCCCGGGCGTCTCGGGCAAGTCCTACCGCCTCCAGCCGGCTGACGCAGGTGCTCGGGTCAGCGTCCAGGTACTGGTGAGCAAGGCCGGGCATGCGCCGGGAGCGGCGACGTCGACGCTCACCTCCACGGTGCGTTCGGCGGTCAGCAAGACCGCCGTGAAGCTGAACCGCAGGTCGCTTGCGCCTGGCCAACAGCTTCGCCTGGCCGTCACCGTCAAGGCGACAGGTGTGACGCCGACCGGCCGGGTCGACGTCTACTACCGCGGCAAGAAGGTGCGCACCCTGACCCTCAAGAAGGGCAAGGCCAGCGCGACCTTCCGTCCGACGGCGAAGGGCAAGCACACCCTGAAGGTCGTCTATCGCGGCACGAAGGGAGTCGGCGGCAGCAAGAAGGCGGTGTCGATCCGCCTCCGCTAGCTCGACGAAAGGGTGGGTGCGTCCGGTTCGCCGGACGCACCCACCCTGCGCTTCTTGATCAGCTGTGCTTCGCGGTCAGCGCCTGACTGTGACGTTCACGGTCTTGGTGGTGATTCCGCCGGGGCCCCGGGCCACGACGACGACCTTCACAGTTCCAGACACCTTCTTCTTGACCTTCAGACGCAAGGTCTTGCCGGTCTTGCTGAGCGTCTTCGACGCCAGGGTCTTGCCGCTCTTGGTGAGCGACACCTTGACCGAGGTGGCTCCGGCGACGTTGGTCGAGATGCTCAGCCCCGACGACCGCAGGCTCTTGGCCGAGATCTTCTTGTCGGCGATCAACGCCACAGCAGGCTTCGCGGGCTTGGCCGTGACCGGGGGCTTCGTCGGCAGCTTGCTCGGCGTGCGTCCAAGCAGTGTCGCGAACAGATCAGTCTGGTCGATCGTGCCCGTGACGTTGGCTGCCTGCGGGCCCGAGGCGGCGACGCGGATCTGGCTGCCGGTGTGGTTGGAGCCGGATGCTGCGGTGGAGTAGGCAACCGTCATCGGGTCGCCGTCGGCGGTCTGCAGCGTGGCGGTCTGACGTCCGTCACCCGTGCCGCCCACGATCTGGGTGGAGTGGGCGTGGTCGCCGGTCACGATGATGAGCGTGTCGGGGTTCTCCTTCTGGAAGTCCAGAGCGACCTTCACGGCCTTGTCGAGCTCGACCAGATCGCCGATTGCGCCGCAGATGTCGGACGCATGCTCCTGCTTGTCGACCATCGCGCTCTCGGCCTGCAGGAAGAAGCCCTTCTTGTTGTCCAGGAGCCTCGATGGCCTTGGCCGTCATCGTCGACAGGTCGGGCTGGTCGCCGCGGTCTGCCGTGGTGCACTTCTGGGTGGGGCTACCCGTGCCCGGAGGAGCGGCAGCGACGAGCGGGTTGTACATCGGGGTCATGTTGCCGCCAGTGAACAGCCCGAGGACGGGACCGCCGTCCAGCGACGTCAACGCGTCGAGACCAGCCTTGTCCTCGACAGTCCGGTAGCCCTTGGTGGTCGTGGCGTAGTCCAGGACTGTTCCGCCGGTGGCCAGGGTCTGGTTGAAGCGGTTCTTGCCGCCGCCCAGGAGCACGTCGACCTCGTTGTCGACGAGCTGTTCGGCGATCGAGCCCTTGCCGCCAGCGGACTTGAGAGCCGACTGGCAGTCCGCCATGTTCGCCGGGCCCTGGCACGCGCGAGCGTTGATGTGCGACGCGGCCGCTGCGGGCGTCGCATCCGTGATCTCGGCGGTGCTGACGTTGCCGGTGAGCTTGCCCTGCTTCTTGTAGATCTCGAGGACCGTGTCGTAGTCGGTTCCCGCGATGTTCGCGGCAGTGCTCGGACCCTGTGAGAGGCGCCCGTCGACGGTCTTCTTGCCGGTCGACCAGCCGCTGGCGGTCGGAGCGGAGTCCGACACGTAGGCGATCGGGTAGTCGGGGCCGGCGCCGACCTTGAGGCCGTGGGTCGTCATGGCTCCGGTGAACGGCAGCTCGTCGAGGGCGAATCTGCCGTCCGCGCCCCTGGTAGTTGCGGGCGGCGGTGATGATCGAGTCATCGGTGCCGTCGCCGATCAGCAGGATCACGTTGCGAGGCTTCGCGGGGTCGATCGCGGCGGCCAGGTCAGCGGAGCGATCGCTGGTGAAGCCGGGTGAGACGGCGTGGACGGCGCTGCCGATGGCGAGGCCGCCGAGGGCCAGGACGCCGGCGGCGACCAGTCCTTTTCTTGTGCGAGACATGAGATCCATCCTTGTTGTGTGTGGGTCTGCTGAGAACGTCTCGTGGCCAGTGGGCCAGACGACGAACTCACGAGCTCCAACAGATGAACGCAGGTCGACCGTTGGTGAGCGCGCCGAGCTGCCCGTGATCAGCTAGGAGAGCGTCCTCGACCGCGGTGACGGCTGGCAGGCCGCCTACATCACTGACCGGGGAAGCGGTTCGATCGTCGTATCCGCTGAGCTCTTCGAAGCGACCTTTCCTGTGAGGTCGTGCGGGAGGGCGATAAGGTACAAGTATTTAACTTTTCGTTCCTTACTGTCACGTCACCAGTTCATAGGCGACCTGAAGAAGCTGGTGGGGGCGACCGACGAAAGGGCCTTGAGATGACGCCGGACTCTTCGCCGACCGCTGCTGGTCGATCGATGCCGCTCAGTCACATGACGTTGAACGTCATTCGAGTCAACGGAACCCGGATCGCCTATCGCCGCGGCGGCCAGCGGAGCGGTACGCCGCTCGTGCTGGTCCACGGTGGAGCTGGCCACATCGGATGGTGGTTTGGGGTGGTCCCTACCTGCAGAAGAGACATGACGTCGCTGTCCTCGATCTCAGCGGCCATGGTGACAGCGACCATCGCGAGGCGTACAGCCCGCTTGACTGGGCTGACGAGATTGCTGCCGTCATCGACGATCTTGCGGCAGGCCCGGCCGTGGTCGTTGCTCACAGCATGGGTGGCCACATCTCCGCGTTGTTGGCATCGACGAGACCGACACACGTCAAGGCCTTGGTGCTGGTCGACTCTCGGCTCGATTCTGAGCCTTTTCGTGCACCTGACAGCAAAGCGGTCCGCTACTACCCGACGCGTGAAGAAGGGTTGTCCAACTTCCGGCTTCGCCCGCGGGGGACAAGCGCCTCGCCCGATCTGCTGGAGACCGTTGCGGAGTACGGGCTTCGCCACACTGCCGAGGGTTGGCGCTGGAAGTTCGACCCGAACCTGGGGCAACCGTTCACCGCCGCCGACATCGATGCAGCCATCGCCGGAACGGAGTGCCCGATCGGCATCATCTACGGTGAGCTCAGTGAGCTGGCAAGCGACGCGAGCGCCAGTATGTTGCCCGCCGGACCGGGCGAGACGTCCCGCGTATCGGTATTGCCGGCGCCTATCACCACGTCCCGCTCGACGCACCGCAAGCATGTGCGGAAGCTATCGAAGCTGTCTTGACGACCGTGGGTCAAGGCTCCGGATCACGAGACGCCGAAGTCGTCTAAATGCCGTAGCTGGCTTGCCCGATCAGGATGTCGCTGATCGGGCAGTTCTGCGCGCCCGATGCGTGGTGTGGGTGCTCGAGCGCTCTGACTGCTCCACTCCGGCGGCGAGCTGCCGGTATCTGGCACAATCATTTCACCCTGTTGACGTATAACTCATTCACATGTCATGATCGTGACTTCACTCACAGTGGCGATCGACCTACCTCTGGCTGCTTGATCGCCCTCCAAGTACCGCGTGAAAGGCAGACCTTTGAGCGACAACGCTGAACAGCCGCGCATACATGTTTCGGATCTTGAGGTGCATTTCCATAGTGCGAAGGGTCGGGTGCATGCGCTCGGCCCGCTCAATCTGGACATCCGTGACCGCGAGTTCATGAGCGTCGTAGGACCGTCTGGTTGCGGGAAGTCCACATTCCTGCGAATTCTCGGCGGACTGATCACGCCGAGCGCCGGCACGGTCGACCTGTCATTCACCGGCTCCAGCGAGACCCGTATATCGACGGTCTTTCAAGACTTCGGGATTCTTCCGTGGAAGACCGTGATTGCGAATGTCCAATTCGGCTTGCGAATGCGCGGAACTCCGCGCAAAGAGGCTCGCGACATTGCGATGCACTGGATCCAGCGCGCAGGGCTTGCCGGCTTCGAGAATTCCTATCCCAGTCAGCTGTCTGGCGGCATGCGGCAGCGTGTAGCGATCGCACGTGCCTTCGCCGTAGATCCCGAAGTCCTGCTTCTCGATCAGCCCTTCGCTTCGCTCGATGCCCAGATGCGCGAAGTGATGCAGGAGGAGCTGTTGCAGTTGTGCCGAGCGGGCGAGCGCACCGTCGTGCTGATCACCCACAGCCTTGATGAGGCTGTGCTTCTGGTGACCGGGTGATGATGATGCTCCCGGCCGGGCACGATCACCGAGACCAAGGAGATCCCCTTCGGACGTGACAGAGATGCGTCGATCAAGGACAGCCCTGAGTTCTCGGCCATCCGGACTGAACTGTGGGAGCACCTGCGATCGCAGGTGCGTCTGAGCGAGGAGAAGGCCGCATGAAGAACGCTGTGCTCGATCCACACACAGGCTCTGCTCAACCAGACGTCGTGCACGTCATCAGGAAGCCACACGGCTCCCTGGACGATCAAGACCGGCGCCGCATGCGACTCACCGCGCTGGAGATCGTGCTGGGAGTGTCGGTCCCCGTCATCTTGTTGGGGCTGTGGGAGACCGCGTCACGCCTGGGCTGGATCTCCGAAGTCTTGTTCCCACCTCCGTCGAAGATATTCCCTGCGGGGATCGACCTCGCTCAGTCGGGTCAGCTGATCGATGCGACCGGGCAGACGCTGCGCGTGATTCTCGCCGGCTTCGTGATCGGTTCATGTGCGGGGCTGGTCGTGGGAATCGCCTGCGGCACGACCCACCTCATCCGCGCGGCACTCGAACCACTGCTGTCGGCGCTCTATGTTGTGCCGAAGCTTGCGCTTCTTCCGATCTTCTTGCTGACGTTGGGATTTGGTGATCCGCCGAAGATCGCATTGGTCTCGGTCACGGTGTTCTTCTACGTCTGGATCCAGACGATGGAGGCAGTGTCCTCGATTCCGAACGGCTACCTGGAGACTGCGCACACGTTCGACCTCAACGGTCGCCAGATGCTGAGCCAGATCTATCTGCCTGCCACGCTTCCCATGCTCTTCGTCGGCTTCCGCATTGCGATGTCTAGCTCGGTGCTCGTAACGATCGCAGGTGAGTTCGTGATCGGCGGGCAAGGGCTCGGGTTCATGATCTTCAATGCGAGAAATCTGATGCACTGGAGACGATGTACGTCGGAATCATCTGGGTCTCCCTGCTGGGCGTCGCCCTCACGACCATCATCACCATGATTGGCAGGCGATTGACGCCGTGGAACGACTCCAAGTCCAAGCGGCGGTCGTTGACATGACAATTCCTGCCACACCGTCGACCAATCACCTCGAAGTGCAGAAAGCAGTGATGAACATGCGCACCATCTCAAGCGGCCGAGCTCGGCGGGGACTGCTGGTCCTCGCCATGGCGTCCGTCATGGCGGTTTCCGCCGCGTGCGGCGGAAGCGAGAGTGACGAGAGCTCGGCTCCGAAGTCGAGACCACCTACGCCGCGGACGACATCCTCAGGCCCCAGCCGTTGGCCAAGCGCACCAAGGTGACACTGGCTGCGGCCGCACCGGTCGAGACACTGGCTGTGCCGTTCATGGCTCAGGCGTTCGGAGAGTTCGAGAAGGAGAACCTCGACGTCAGAGCGGAACCGTCGTTGCTGACTGCCGACGCCATCGGATTGCTCGAGGCCGGAAGTCTCGACGCCTTGTGGGGATCGGTCGGCGGAGCGCTGCTCAACTCGATCAACAATGGCATCAACGTCAAGGTCGTGGCGCCCGCCGGCGCAACAACGGTGGGGAGTCGAAAGAAGGCTACTGGGCCAACAAGAAGCCTTCTCGAAAGGCATGCCCGGGAGCCTGAAGAAGATCAAGGTGGGCTCGGCCATCGGTGCGGGTACCTCCCACGCGCCGGTGCTGGCGTTGTGGCTCGAAGCCAACGGCGGTGATATCAAGAACGTCGAATTCGTTCAGATCCCGTCTGCCGATATCGGGACAGCCATGGAGAACGGCGCTGTGGACATGGGCTACATCGGTGCGCCCTTCGATCGTCAGTTCAAGGACAGCGACAGCATCGAGTTCGTGACTCCGCAGATCTCGGTCGACGCGCAGTCGGTCGTCTTGTTCGGCTCCTCGATGCTGAAGGACAATCCCGAGGTGGGACAGGCCATCCTGCGCGCCGCCGCGCGAACGAGTCGCGATCACCTCAAGGACGGTTACAAGCAGGATCCGACCACGGTGAAGGCTCTGGCCAAGGCCTTCAAGACCACTGATGACGCCATCAAGAGCGGACCTCCGCTGACGTGGGGTAGTGACCTTCAGATCGGCTATCAGCTTGAGGGTGCGCCTGCTGGCACACCGGAGTACCTCGATCTCATCCAGCAGGTGTTCGCATCAGTCGGCGGCGTCATCGACTACACCAAGCCCTTGACCAAGGCGGATGTGTACGACACCTCGTTCGCCGACGCCGTGATGGGTAGATGAGGTTCATGGGGAGAGAATCTGGCTTGAGGTTTCGATGCGGACGTGTGGTTCTGACCGCGGCGGTCATGCTGGCATCTACCTCCGCGTGCGGTGGTAGCGACAGCAGCGCTCCCAAGACTGAGACCACGTACGCGGCGGACGACACCCTCGCACCCCAGCCACTGGCCGAGCGAACGAAAGTGACGATCGCGGCCAGTGCTCCTGTCGAGGTGAATTCGGTGCCGTTCCTTGCGCAGGCGTTCGACGAGTTCGACAGGGAGAATTTGGATGTGACGTTCGAACCGTCGCTGTTGACTGCGGACGCTATCGGCCTACTTGAGGCTGGCAGCCTGGATGCAGTGTGGGGTTCGGTCGGCGGAGCGTTGCTCAACTCGATCAGCAACGGCGTCGACGTCAAGATTGTGGCAGCTTCTGGAGCAACAGGAGTAGGGGAGTCCCAAGAGGGCTATTGGGCGAGCAAGGAGCTTCTTGCAGGTATGCCCGAGAGCCTGAACAAGGTCAAGGTCGGCTCGGCCATCGGTGCGGGAGCATCTACGGTGCCAGTCCTGGCACGGTGGCTCAAAGAGCATGGCGGCGACATCAAGAACGTCGAGTTCGTCCAGATCCCGTCCGCCGACGTGGGAGCGGCCATGGAGAACGGCGCGGTCGACATGGGCACCATTGGGGTGCCCTATGAACGGCAGTTCAGCGACAGCAACAAGATCGGCTAATCGCACCGGCGGTCTCGCTCAACGCGCAGTCGGTGTTGCTGTTCGGCAGCAACATGTTGGACGAGGATCCGAAGGTTGGTCAGGCACTCATCCGCGCCGCCGCACGAACCGTCAGGGACCACCTGAAACCCGGATACAAGGAGGATCCAGAGACCGTCGAGGCAATGGCCGCAGCGTTCAAGACCAGCGAGGACGCCATCAGCAGTGGCTCTGAGTTGGTGTGGGACCCGGACCTGGCGATCGGCTACGAGCTCGAGGGTGTGCCGGCCGGCACACCGGATTACCTTTCCCTCATCCAGGAGACTTTCTTGGCTGTGGGTGGGGTCATCGAGTACACCCAGCCGTTGACCAGGACACAGGTCTACGACCAGTCGTTCCTCGACGCCGTGATCAAGAAGTAGCGCCATGACCGGGAAACCAGACCCAGGAAAAGAGAACGTATGAGTGACATCGAGCTGCAGGGGCCGGTCGACGGAGTCTTGACGGTGACACTGAACCGTCCGCAACGCCTGAACGCCTTCACGTTCGAGATGGTCGCCGAGCTCGAGGCCGCCTTGAAGGGCGCCGACGCTGACCCGGAGTGCAGGGTCGTCGTGCTGACGGGGGCAGGGCGTGGCTTCTGCTCGGGACACGACCGGGGCGATCAGACGACGTCGCCCTGGAATGCAGCGGACCACAACGAGGTGCGCGCACAGGCCCGGGACGCTGATCGGTACTTCGCGCTGACGTCATTGATGCGCACGATGCGCCCGGTGGTCATCGCGGCCGTCAACGGCCCGGCGGCGGGGGCAGGTCTGTCGATTGCGCTGGCTGCGGATCTGACTGTTGCAGGGCACAGCGCATCGTTCGTGAACGGCTTCGTCAACACGGGTGGGGTTCACATGGAGCTCGGCATCAGTCAGCTCCTGCCTCGGATCGTTGGCTCGCAGCGAGCTGCGCGCATGCTGATTGCTGCTGAGACGGTCAGTGCTGACGTAGCGGCGGAATGGGGCTTGGTGGGGGAGACAGTTGCCGACGATGAGCTGCCAGCACGCGTCGCGCAGCTTGCCGCGGAGGTAAGCGCACGGCCCGAGGGAAGTCTCGAGCTGACCAAGCAGCTGTTCTGGGCAGGGGTCAGTTCGGCATCGATCGCCGAGTCAGCACGGAATGAAGCGCGCAGCCAGCTGCTCGCTCAGTCGATCAGGCGCGCGGAATGAGCCCGATCGGGAGGCGGCGCGGAGATCATGGCGTCAGGCCGGCGCGGATGTCGAGGGCCGATTGCAAGAAGTTCTGCAGCAGGATCAGCTCTTCGCCCGCCAACTCGAGCTGAGTGCGGTGCAGCAGCGCCTGCGGGCCTCCGCAGCTGAGGCCCCAGTAGCGACGGGACATGCCGTTCACGTGATGCTGATGTTCCACGATCGCCACTCCCACGGCCGCGTATCTGCCGCCTGCGATGTCATCGCGGCGGACGAAGCCGTCACGTTCGAGCTGCGCGATACCACTGAGTATGCGCTCCTCACGTCGTGGCCACGCATCCAGGTCTCGATCGCGCAATCGCTGCATCGACTCCTTGCGGTCGGCTTCGTTCATCCGCGCGAGCACGGCGAGCCCACTCGTGGTCGACGTCAGAGAGGTGCGCCAACCGCTTTGAAATTCTGTGACGACCACTTCGCCGTCGACTTGCTGAATTGACAACATCTCTTCGGAATGACACATCGCCAAAGTGGTGGTCAGGGAGGTTCGACGTGTCACGTCGCGCATCCCGGGCTGGGCGAGGCTGAGGAGGCTCAAACCGCGAACGGCGGCATAGCCCAGCATCACAGCGGGCATGCCAACGTGCAGAGCGGCTCCGTCGACACTGCGAACAAGGTATCCGTGCTCGACCAAGGTGTGGGAGAGCCTCCACGCGGTTGGCTGGGTCAGCCCCACGCGCCTGGCGATCTCAGAAACCGTCAATTCCTCGCCAGGACGCTCAAAACAGCGGAGCACCTCGAGGCCCTTGGCGAGTGCCGCGACGATCTGGCGGTCACGTGGATCTTTGTCGGAGGACCGGGTTCGGGTGGCCGATGCGTCTGTCTCGGTGCCATCTGTTGTTGACATGAATTCACTATACAGGTTAGTTTCGACACAAATACGAATAACTTATGTGCACAGCGGTTGCGATAGAGAGGTAGACAGATGACGTCGGTAGTACCTGAGAAGCGCGATATCGATCCGGTCGCATGGCCGATGGACCGGGAAACAGCCGAGGATGATGGATGGCGTCCGCCCACCGGCACGAGAGTCGTCTCAGTCGACGACCACGGCATGGAAGAGATGCATCTGTGGGAGAACCGCCTCAAGGGCGCCGACAAGCTGCGCGCCCCCAAGCTCTGGGTCGACGAGGACAAGCGCTTTCACATGGAGGTGGAAGGGGCCAGCTACGACGTGCCCGGCCTTGACTCCTTGCTCGGCGAAGGTCGTCAAGGGATGTGGGACCGCGACGAACGTCTCAAAGACATGGACTCCGAGGGAATCGACACCTCCTTGTTCTTCCACTCGCGCGCAATGTCCCTCGTGCGGATGGAGGACAAGGAGTTCTTCGCGCGCTGCATGACCGTCTACAACGAGTGGCTGGCCGAGTACTGTGCCGTCGCACCTGACCGGCTGGTCGGAGTCGGCATCCTGCCTACTCTCTACCAGCCGGAGGCGACGCGGGACTATCTGCAGATGATGCAGGACTTGGGTATCAGAGCCCTTGAGATTCCCTCAGCTCCCAAGAATGTTCCGTACAACTCCTCGAAGATGGAGCCGATGTGGGAGGCGATCGCCGAGAGCGGCATCCCCGTGATGTTCCACATCGGTGCCTACCTTGAGTTCCGGGGCGAGGGCGCCACGGGCGCCAATCTCACGAAGAACCTGGGACCCTATCGGCCGCTGTGGTCGCTCCTGGCATTCTCGGGCATCCTGGAACGGAACCCTGATCTCAACGTGGTGTTCCTCGAGGGCGGGTTCGGCTGGGTCCCCTGGACTCTCCAAGATGCTGACTGGGTCTACCGCACGTACGAATCGCAATTGAAGCCGAAGCTGGCGGAGCTGCCGAGCTACTACTTCAAGCGTCAGTGCTACGCGGCCATGATGTCCGACGATGTGGGTTTGAAGCTGGCGCGTGACTACGACATGGCGGACAACTTGCTGTGGTCGTGCGACTACCCGCACGCCGAGGGCATCTTTGGAAGCTCTCGCTCGGAGATCCGGAAGATCTTCAACGTGCTTGGCGACGAGGATGGCAAGAAGGTGGTGGGCGGAACTGCAGAGCGTCTGTGGAACCTTCCGCCGCTGGGAAGCTGACCGGTGTGGTGGTGTTGTCAGACAGCGCACATGGCCCAATTGACCAGGTGGACGGTCCGGCCAGCATGAAGGTGATCGATCCGCGGGCCATGCGAGACGCGATGCAGCTCGTTCGCAACGGGTGTCGCCGTGGTGACTGCGTCTGGTCTCGACGGTGAGCCCGTGGGCCTGACGGTCAACAGCTTCAACTCGGTCTCGCTCGAGCCGCCGCTGGTCCTGTGGAGCTTGGCCCTGACCAGCCGCAGGCTCCCGGCATTCCGTCAGGCGAAGTACTGGGGTGTGCACATTCTGGCTGCGGATCAGGAGCAAGTGTCGAACAGGTTCGCGTCCAGCTCAAAGAACCGTTTTGACGACTTGGCCTATCACTTGTCTGCGGAGGGCGTGCCACTGATCGAGGGGTGCGCGGCACGCTTCGTGTGTCGAACCACCTTTGAGTACGAAGGTGGTGATCACGCCATCTTCGTGGGTGAGGTGCTGGATCTCGAATCTGCCGTGAGCCCGCCGCTGATCTTCCATGGCGGCCAGTACCGGCGGGTGTTGTCGGTACCGCCGAGAGAGGTGCCGGCGCGTCTCGACAACGACGGCGAGTTCGGGCGCTACTTCATCGGGCACACACTTGGTCGCGTCTACAGCGATGCCTTCCGCGAGCTGAGGCAAGAGTGCTCGGTCCGCGGGCTGAGCGGCAGGGACTATACGGTGCTGGTGTCTCTTGGCCTCGGGGACGGCTGCGACATCGAGTCATTGCAGCGGCGGGCAGCACGTGGTGGCGCGCGTCTCAGCGTAGACGCCGTCGACGACATGGCGAGGCGCGGCATCGTCGACATCGACGCCGGGCTGGTGCGATTGACAACCCAAGGGAACAGGCTGCTGAGCGAGATCATCGCGGTCTCCCAGGCGTCGCACTTCCGGCTCCAGGACAAGCTTGCCCCTGAGGAGTTCTCGACGCTGGAGCACCTGCTCGACAAGCTCGCACCAGACGCGTAGAGAGTCTGCGAGCGGAACTTCACCCGGTTCGCCTTCGGCAGAGTATTGCCAAGGCGGGCCGGGTGCTGGGTCATGCCCGGGCGCACCCCAGCGGCGACAGGGAGCATTCGCAGCTGGCTTTTCAATAGGCAAAATCATCTTAACTATTTGCTTGACACATGAGTTATTCAGTGAGACGGTCGTCACGTCGGGTCCGCAGGTGTGTATCTGCGCAGCCCGTCTCACCACGAAGAGAGGACGAGGTATGGACCTCACGCCCCCTGCTCAACCCATCGACCATCGCGCTCATTGGCGCCTCCGATGACAAGAGTCGTCTGGGTGGATTGGTGCTCAACAACCTGCTCAAGGAGTTCGAAGGTGCCATCACGCCGGTGAACCCGAACCGTAGCGAGGTCCAAGGAGTGCCGGCGGTCTCGTCGATTGCCTCGATCGACTACGTCCCGGATCTTGCCGTCATCGCATCACCCGCCAAGACAGTCGTACCCGCAGTCCAGGACTGCATCGAGCGCGGCGTCAAGGGCCTGATCGTCATCAGCTCTGGTTTCGCCGAGACCGGAGAAGAAGGACGAGTCCTGCAGGACGAGCTCGTCAGGATGACGACGGCTGCCGGAGTACCGATGGTGGGTCCCGACTGTGTGGGAGTGATCAGCCTTCCCAGCAAGATGCGTGCGTCGTTCGTGCGTCTCATGGGTATCCCGATGCGCGCCGGTGCGACCGCTGTCGTCAGCCAGAGCGGTGCTGTGGGTCTCTCGCTGTTCGAGCAGGCGCAGCTGTGCGGTGTGGGATCGTCGTATCTGGCCACCACGGGCAACGAGGCGGGTGTGACCTGCGCTCAGCTGATCGAGCATGTCATCGACGATGACGACGTCAACGTCGTTCTGGCCTACCTCGAAGGCATCCGAGACCCCGATCGTCTCTTGGCAGCCGGCCTGCGGTCGGCAGAGCTCGGCAAGCCGATCGTGGCGCTCAAGGTGGGGTCGTCGGTCTCCGGGGGAAAGGCTGCCGTCAGCCACACCGGAGCGATGGCAGTTCCCGACGCGATGGTCGATGCACTGCTCGACCGCGCCGGCATCATCCGGGTCCATTCGATCCGACAGATGATGGACTACGCCAAGGCTTT
The DNA here is from genome assembly GCF_044452305.1 of Aeromicrobium sp. UC242_57. NCBI lineage: Bacteria > Bacillati > Actinomycetota > Actinomycetes > Propionibacteriales > Nocardioidaceae > Aeromicrobium > Aeromicrobium sp. UC242_57. Next base: position 208,678 of record NZ_JBIOAM010000003.1, read on the forward strand.
TGCGCCTGGCACGCGCATCGGGGGAAAGAAGACCGTCATCCTCACCGGTAGCGGTGGCACCGGTGTCATGATGGCGGATGCAGCGGAGTCTGCGGGACTTGACCTCGCAGCACCTTCCCCTGTGCTCAGGCCGACTCTCGAACGTCTGGTGCCAGCGATCGGATCGATCGCCAACCCCCATCGACCACACCGCACAGATCATCAACGAGCCGGAGAACTACGAAGCTCTGGTCCGTGCGGTCACGGCCGCGCCCGAGTACGACGCTGTCGTCATGGGCAACGTCTCCCGTGCCCAGGGAACTGACCTTCTCGATCTGCTCGAGGAGGTCGGCAACTCCTCGTCGAACGTCTTGGTGGCGCACAGCCACTATCCCGAGATCGTGACTGATCTGGCCTCGCGAGGTGTGCGGTCAACAGACGACCCGGAGGCGGCCCTCGAGATGGTCGCCGTCATGTCTCGTTTCGAGACCAGGCGCCAAGAGATCCTGTCGGAGGATCACGAAGTCTTGACTGCGTCGCGACTGTCGGCCATGGCCGACGATACCCATGTTGCGTCCTCGAGCGAAGCCCGAGCACTGCTGGAAAAGGCGGGTGTCCGGTTCCCGAGCGAGTTCGCGGTCATCGACGAGGACGAGGCTGCTTTGTGCTGGGGCAAGATCGGCGGCCCCGTCGCCCTCAAGATCGACGCCGACTGGATGCCCCACAAGACCGAGCACGGCGGGCTGATCCTCGGGTTGAACACCGAGTCCGATGTTCGCGTCGCCTTCGAACGACTCCGTTCGATCGCACAGACGTTGGCACCCGATGGTGCCACGACGGCGTTTGTGGTCCAAGAGATGATCCCGCCGGGCATCGAGCTCATTTGCGGTGGACTGCGTAACCCGTTGTTTGGCCCGATCATCAGCGTCGGTGTGGGCGGAGTGCTGACCGAGATCATCCAGCTGCGTGGCCTGACCTTGGCCCCGGTGAGCAGCGCAGAGGCTCGACGTCTGCTGTGCAGGCTCGCCGACGGTCGCCTCGTCCAGTCAGTCCGCGGCCTTGATGAGTCTCAGATCGAGGCCGTCGTCGAGGCGATCGTCGGACTCGGCGATCTTCTCAGTGCCCACGACGACATCGCGGAGATCGAGGTCAATCCCCTGATCGTGACGGCGTCCGGCGTCGTCGCCGTCGACGCCCTGGTCTCGCTGGCGTCCACGGGCTGAGCCTGTCTCACCCTCCCGCTTCCACGCCACGAGAATTGGATAACCACATGTCAAACGTCTTGCGAATCGACCACTCCGGCTGGGTCGAGCTGCGCCTCAACCGTCCCGATGCCCGCAACGCATTGTCAGGCGAGCTGCTGCACGAGCTGCTCGAGCACCTGCAAGCGGCCGATGATGACTCGTCGGTGCATGCGATGCTGATCACGGGCGAGGGCCGAGACTTCTGCGCAGGCTATGACCTGAAGGGCAAAGCCGATGATTCTTACGGCTCGCACTCGGTCACCGACGGTGGGTTCGACGCGGATCTGGCGCGAGTTCAGAAGTCGGCTCAGCCGATCATGGACGTCCTGAAGATTCGCAAGCCGGTTGTTGCCATGGTCCACGGGTTCTGTCTGGCCGGTGGGACTGACTTGGCGTTCGTCTGCGACATCGTGATCGCCGCCGACGATGCCATGATCGGGTTCCCGGCCACCCGGGATCTGGGTAGTCCGCCGGTGCCGATGTGGCTCTACCACGTGGGGCCGCAGTGGGCGAAGCGGCTGCTCTTGACCGGCGACTCGATCAGTGGACAGGACGCAGCAAAGATCGGCCTGGTGCTGAAGTCCGTGCCCAGGGAAGCGCTGGAGGACGAGGTGCACGGGCTCATGCGGCGTATGAGCGCTATCGATCCGCACCTGTTGACTGCCAACAAGCGCATCGTGCAGTTCGGTCTGGAGCTTCCAAGGTGTCAACAGTGTCTTGAACCTGGCCCCCGCGAACGATGTTCGTGCGCATCTCGCGCCGTCGGCGTTGGAGCTCAAGGCGTCGGCGCCCGATGACGTCGTGGCGGTCCTGCGCGATCGCAGGGACAAGGTCTTCGGCCGTGGACTCGTTCGGGTCAGTGAGCCCGATCAGTACGATGCCGACGGGCGGCTGGTCTAGATGAAGGAGCCATCGGGTCTGCTTGCAGCACTGGCTGGGCGGCTTGCGCTTCCGGTGATCGGATCACCGATGTTCATCGCATCGGGGCCTGAGCTGGTCATCGCTCAATGTACGGCGGGTGTCGTGGGGACCATGCCGACTCGGAGCGTTCGAGATCCGGCTCTTCTCGGGTCTGAGCTCGATCGGATCTCGGCTGCCTGCGCTGACTTCGCCGCGGCACATCCTGGTGCGCCCGTCGCACCGTTCGGGGTCAACCTCGTGATGCACCGGGCCAACGATCGCTTCGAACACGACTTGGAGACGGTTCTCGATCGGCAGGTGCCTCTGGTCATCACGTCACTGGGCCCCTCCGCGTCGGTGGTGGATGCTGTCCACGCTTACGGCGGCCACGTCTTGCACGACGTCGTCAGCATGCGCCACGCGCGCAAGGCCATCGCCGAAGGTGTGGATGGCTTGATCCTGGTCTGCAACGGCGCTGGGGGACACGCGGGATCGCTGAGTCCCTTCGCGCTGCTGCGAGAGCTCCGGTTCGAGTACGACGGCCCGGTGGTTCTGGCGGGTGGCATCTCGGATGGTTTCGGCGTCTACGGTGCACTAGCCATGGGCGCAGATCTGGCTTACGTGGGTTTCGCGGTTCATCGCGACCGACGAGGCGGGTGTCGATCCTGAGTACAAGTCGATGATCGTGGAGTCCACCGCCGACGACGTGCTCTACACCCCGTGGACCACCGGGGTGCCCGGGAACTATCTGAAGCCGAGCATGCGTCGAGTCGGGCTCGATCCTGAGAACCTGCCGGAGCCGGATGAGGCGGTCAACTTCACGACCGAGAGCCGGCCCAAGGCATGGAAGGACATCTGGAGCGCTGGGCAGGGTGTCGGCTCCATTCGGGACGTGGTGAACGTGGCCGAGCTGATTCCGCGGATGCGGGCGGAGTTCGATACGGCGAGGGAGCGCGCGGCGGGGCGCGTCAGCTCGCTGGTGGGCGCAGCCCAGTAGGGAAAGCAGGGCGCCGGCCACGATCGCGGCAGGCGAATGGTTCGTCAGGCTCATAAAGGAGAAGGTTGATGAAGCAGAACAAGGTAGTCCGGATGCTCGGGGGTGTCACGGCGGTGACACTCCTCCTGGGTGCAGCAGCATGCGGTTCGAGCGATACGAGCGACGCAGGCACGGACGCGACGAACGCTTCTTCGTCGAGCGCCGGGACCTACGACGCCGTTCTTGAACCGCAGCCACTGGCCAAACGGACCAAGATCACGATCGCTGCCCCGCCAGGTCCTTTTGAGCCGTTCGCGCTGCCCGGCATCGCCGAAAAACTTGGCGAGTTCGACCGCGAGAACCTCGACGTCTCGGTGCAGAGGCTTCCCAGTGCTGACGCTTATGGATTGCTCGCCAACGGCAAGATCGATGTGATCGTCGGATCACCGGGTGCTGCGTTGTTCAACGGCGTCGCCTCCGGACTTGACCTGCGAATCGTCGCGCCTGGCGGCGTCACGTCGTACGGCGACAGCATCGAGGGATGGTGGGTGTCGAAAAAGGTGGCCGACAAGATGCCTGAATCACTGGACGGTTTGAAGGTCGGCAGCGCTTCAGGAGTGGCAACGGTCTCCATGGTGACACTGTCGCAGTGGCTGACCAAGAACGGTGGGTCGTTCGATGATGTCGAGGTCAAGCAAGCTTGCGTCAGAAGACATGGTCATCGCTCTGCAGCAGGGTGCTGTCGACATCGCGTCATTGAGCGGGGCGCAGACCGAGGTCATCGGTGACGACTTCGTGTTCACCGGCTACAGCACTCCAGAACCGGGCGCGCAGACAACGATCTTCGGCAAGAACCTGCTCGAGGGAGATCCGGCTGTTGGCAAGGCAATCATCCGGGCGCTCGCCCGCACTTCGCAGGCCTACATGCAGGGCGACTACAGATCTCGCACCGACGTCACCGACGCTCTGGGTGAGTTCATGGGCGTCGATGGAGCGACGCTCAAGACGCTGCCGCCGCTGACGTGGTCGAAGGACTTCGTCTACGACATGTCGTTGGAGGGCGAGAGCGTCTCGATGGCGCGGTACCTGCAAGACCTGTGGCACGGCGCCGGAGACATCTTGACGTTCAAGGAAGCCATCCCAGACAGCGAACTGGTTGACACGAGCTTTTCGAGATGGCGTGTTCGAAAAGTGAGCGGGCTGAAATTCGACGGTGCAGTAGTTGTCGTCACAGGAGCAGGTAACGGTCTCGGACGAGCTTATGCGCTCTGGCTCGCTGAGCGAGGTGCGCGAGTTGTCGTCAACAACCGGGTCCACCCCGACGTGCCCTCCTCTGCGCAAGCCGTGGTTGACGAGATTCGGGCCAGCGGGGGAGAGGCAGTGTGCGAGCACTCCTCTGTTGATGATCCCGAGGCAGGTCAGCGTCTGGTCGATACCGCGCTCGAGTCGTTCGGACGGTTCGATGCGCTGGTGGCCAATGCGGGTGTGAGCCACGCCGCGTCGGTCTCGGCGATCGACTTGACGGATTTTCGCCGAGTCCTGGATGTCAACTTCTGGGGTGCGGTAGAGCCGGCGCTGGCTGCGCTTCGACACTTCGAGAGCACAGGTCACGGAAGGATCGTGCTGACGACCTCGGCCGTGGGCTGCTTCGGTGCGCAGGATCGGGCCGCCTACGGCAGTGCCAAGGCCGGTCTGATCGGGTTCGTGAGGAGTCTTGCCACGGAGGACGCAAGACAGATATCCGAGTCAATGCCGTCTCCCCCTATGCCCGCACCAAGATGTCGACAAGCGCCATCAGCGATGAGCTGGCCGAGCTCATGGACCCGGTCCACGTCGCACCGGTGATCGGCGGGCTGGTTCACCAGAGCTGTGACCGCAGCGGCGCCGTGATCGCGGCGGGCGGAGGCAGGATGCGCGTCAACGTCATGGTGGAGGGGCCAGCTGCCTTCGTGGCAGACCAGCCGCTGAACGAACGTTGGGCCGAGCTCCGAGCTGGATGGCAGCGTGTCAGCACCCGTGTCCTCGGGTCGATCTGCCCTCAGTCTGATCCCGGGAGCTTCGCAGTGGCTCTGGAGCGAGCCGGTGAACGGGCAGACCAGATTGCCACTCGAGGGCATCACGGTGATCGAGGTCGGACGCTTCATCTCTGCACCCTGGGCCGCGCAGCTGCTCGCCGACTTCGGAGCCGATGTCATCAAGATCGAGCACCCGGTCGGCGGTGACCTCATGCGCATGTCGGGGCCTCATCTCCTCGACGCTGAAGGCAACAAGACGCAGGAGTCGGCCTACTACTTGAGCACCAACCGGAACAAGCGATCGGTCGCGCTCGACTACACCCGTCCCGAGGGGCGTGAGGTCCTGCTGCAGCGCATCGGTCGAGCTGACGTGCTCCTGGAGAATGCCAGGCCGGGTAGCCTCACCAAGCACGGTCTGGACGACACCATCGTTGCCGGGGCGAATCGTCAGCCATCAGGTGCTCGATCACGGGGTTCGGGCTCACCGGGCCGAGCCGGGATCTGGCGGGATTCGACTCCACCATCCAGGCTGTCTCGGGCATGATGGACGTGACGGGCAAGCCACAAGGCCAGCCGGGTGCAGGTCCGACGAAGATCGGTCCGAGCATCACCGACTTCATAGCGGGCTACAACGCGGCCCTGTCGATCATGGCCGCACTGCGCCAGCGCGAGTACACCGGCGAGGGGCAGCATCTGGACATCTCCATGCTCGACTGCGCGACAGCGATGATGTCCACATGTCGATGCCCTACTTTCTCAGCGGAAAGGTCGCCGAACGGTTGGGTACCGAGACGTCCGGACGGGGCGTCAATGGCGTCTACTCGTGTAGCGATGGTGACGTAGCGTTCTCGGTTCCGATGGGTCCTGGCCTGCGTGCGCTGTGCGTGCTGCTGGGTAGAGCCGAGCTGTACGAACAGCTCGAGGGCGTGCCTGGATCGGGCGGAGAGGAACTGCGCCTGCTGGCTCGCCGCGAGCTGGGTCCGATCATCGCGGGTTGGGGCCGCGAGGCGTTCGTGTCGGCGCTGGGAGAAGTCGGCATCCCCGCCGCACCGGTCAACACGGTTGCCGAAGCCGTACAGCATCCTCAGGTTGCCGATCGCGAGATGGTTAAGGTCGTCCCACACCCGGCGGGAGTCGAGGTCAGCGTGATGCGGCCTGCGGCCCAGAGCTCAGCGCGCCTTGTCGTGGAGCCGGTCTGTCCACCCACGTTGGGCCAGCACACACGCGAGGTGCTCTCCGATCTGCTCGGCCTCGACCCGGCAGCGCTTGATCGACTTGGGCGCAGCGGCGCAGCTGAGCTGCAAGGAGCTGATCGATGAAGATCGGTGCGGTGTTTCCGACGACGGACATCGGGGACGACCCTGCCCTCTTGCGGGGACTTCGCGCAGGCGGCCGAGGAGATCGGGTATGACCATCTGATCTTGCCCGATCACGTGCTCGGGGCAGTGCATGCCGGTCGGGACCGGCCACTTGATGGTCCGTACGACGAGAACACGCCCTTCACGAGCCGTTCGTGCTGTTCGGCTACCTGGCTGGGGTGACTAGCCGGATCGAGTTCGCGACCGGCGTGCTGGTACTTCCGCAACGGCAGACCGCCCTGGTGGCCAAGCAGGCCGTCGAAGTCGCCATCTTGTCTGGCAACCGGTTCCGCATGGTGGTGGGAACCGGCTGGAATCATGTCGAGTACGAAGCGCTCAACGAATCGTGGTCCAATCGCGGCAAGCGCGAGGAGGAGCAGATAGAGGTCATTCGTCGCCTGTGGACTGAGCACGTCGTCGACTTCGACGGCCAGTGGCACCGGATCGATCGAGCGGGCATCTTGCCACGTGCTTCGGCACCGATCCCGTTGTGGCTCGGGGGCTACAACGAGATCGTGTATCGGCGTGCAGCGCGACTCGCCGATGGCTTCCTGCTCCCTGCTGTCAATCGAGAAGAGGCTCAGCGGAACGTCGAGCCTCTTGCGTCGGTGCGTCACCGATGCTGGCCGGGATCCGGCGACCTTCGGGATCGAAGGCGGCATGACAGTGCATCGCGACCCTGACAAGTGGCGTAGCCAGGTCGACACGTGGCGTGATCTGGAGGTCTCGCACCTTGTTGTCAGAACAATGTCGCGGCAGGGCGAGGTACTACCTGGTATCCAGGACCATTTCGACAAGCTGGAAGCGTTCTGGCAGGCCGCAAACCTGTAATTGGCGGCGGCGCGCCCCGCATCACCGGGGTTCGGGGCGCGCCCATGGCTTTGGATCTGAGCCCTGTGACGTCTGCTGCGCGCGTGAGGAACTTCTGCGATGAGGTGTACTGATTGCACTTAGTCGTACTAGTGTGTCGAAAATCTCATATCAAGCGAATGACAGGAGAGGGCGAGTAGATGAAAGCGCTTTTGGTCGTGCTCAGCAATCCGACGACAGCCGCACAGGAGGACGAGTACAACGACTGGTACGACAACGTCCATCTGGACGAGGTCAAGCAGATCCCGGGCATCACCGACGCCAATCGGTACGTGGTGTCGGATACCCAGCTAGATCCTCCCAGCTCCCCTTGGTGACAGCAAATATCTTGCCTTGTACGAGATCGAGTCCGACGACCTGGCGGCCGTCGCGCACGGCCCACGGCTCGCGCCGTCAACGGGACGTTCAACATGTCTGGTGCCATCCGCTCTGATCCGCCACCGGTCGCAGTGCTGTTCGAGGCCAGGTGAGCTCGCCGGCCCGGCCCCCACGGGTCGGGCCGGGGTTCGTTGGGAGGGCTGGTTGGTGTTGGGAGGCATTCATGATTATATATAATCCGAACGCAGGTGCCCGCACGTGTCAGACCCCGGATCGGACGTGAACGCATGACCTTGGACGAGACCGAGCAGGTCGACGCCCTCCGCGGCGCAAACCTGCCGGACCTGCTCACCGCTTTCATCGGTGGGGCATGGACCCCACCAGGCCGCGGGCTCGTCCGAGACGTTGAAGACCCTGCCACCGAGCAGATCGTGGCTCGTTTCGAAGAGTCCTCGCCTGACGTCGTCGCCTCGGCGATCGAGGACGCCGCCACCGTGGGCCGTGACTGGGCCAGACGTGATCCGGCCGATCGTGGCCGCATCCTGCTGCGCATCGCGGACTCTCTGCGCGCCAACGCCGACTTGCTGGCACGACTCGAGTCGGTCGACTCGGGAAAGCCGCTGTCGCAGGCGCGAGCGGACATCGCAGTCAGCGCTCGCTACTTCGAGTACTACGGGGGTGCCGCCGACAAGTTCGGCGGTGAGACGATCCCCCAGCCCCATGGCACGTTCGCGTACACGGTTCGTGAGCCCTACGGAGTCGTCGCGCACATCACTCCGTGGAACGCTCCGTTGTCGCAGATGACCCGCGGCGTGGCTCCGTGCCTCGCTGCAGGCAACTCGGTTGTCGTGAAGCCTTCTGAGCTGACCCCGCTGACAACACTGCGTGGCAGAAAGCTCTGATGATCGAGGCTGGGCTACCCGCCGGACTGTGCAACGTCGTTCTCGGCGTGGGTCAGACGACCGGGGAAGCACTCACAACCCACCCGCTCGTGCGGCACATCACGTTCACAGGTTCGGTCATCGCCGGCAGACGCGTGGGAGCGGTTGCCGCCGAGCGCATCGTCGGAGTCAATCTCGAGCTCTGGGGGCAAGTCTCCATCCATCATCTGCGCCGATGCTGATCTCGAGGTCGCAGCCAAGGCTGGTGCATTGGCCGTGATCCGCAACTCAGGTCAGTCCTGCTTCGCCACGACGCGATTGCTGGTCGACCGCACGATCTACGAGTCCTTCGTCGAGCGTGTCGCGACCCACATCGGCGGGCTGTCGGTAGGACACGGCCTCCAGGATCCAGACCTCGGTCCGCTCATATCGGCGCGGCAGAGGGCACGAGTCGAAGGCATCGTCGATCAGGCGCGTCGAGATGGTGCGCAGGTGGTCACCGGAGGGGGGACGGCTGCAGCATCGGCGAAGGGTCATTTCGTGGCGCCGACGTTATTGCGTGACGTCACGAACGACATGCCTGTTGCGCGCGAGGAAGTATTCGGTCCCGTGCAGTCAGTGATCGCCTTCGACACCGTCGACGAGGCAGTCGCGATCGCCAACGACACCGAGTACGGACTGTCGGCTGGAGTCTTCACAGCCCACATCGGCACCGCCCATCGCGTGGCAGCAGAACTTCAGGCGGGGCAGGTGCAGATCAACCGCTACTCCGGTGCGGGGGTCGAGGTGCCGTTCGGCGGCTACAAGAACAGCGGACTCGGTCGCGAAAAGGGCACCGAGGCGCTGCTGCACTACACGCAGCTCAAGAGCGTCATCATGGCCACGTCGTGACCAGCTCGATCGAAGGAGCGTCCATGTCAACAACCGTTCTTGGCTTCATCGGACTGGGAGTGATGGGGTCAGGGATGTGTGCCAACCTCATGGTGAAGTCCGGGACAGAAGTCATCGTCTTCGACCCGGTGGCCGAGGCTCTGGCATCCGCCGTCGATCAAGGTGGTCTGCCTGCAACTGACGTCGGTGATGTCGCGGCGCGCAGCGACATCGTCTTCCTGTCGCTGCCCAGCATCGATCAGGTCGAGTCGGTCTGCGAAGAGCTGGCGTCGGGACCACGACCTCCCCGCATCATCGTCGACATGAGCACCAGCGACGTGACTCGGACCAGGGCCCTGGCTGAGGTGCTCGGCGAACGAGACGTCGCCTTGGTCGACGCTCCTGTGGCACGTATGCGGCAAGCGGCCCAGGACGGGACCTTGCTGATCACAGTTGGAGCGACCGATGCGCAGTTCGCCGAGCTCGAGCCGTGGCTGTCCTGCATGGGCAGTGACGTCATCCACGCAGGTGCCGTCGGCAATGGTCAAGTCATCAAGATCGTGAACAACATGGTCTTGTTCTTGAACATGAACGCGCTGGCTGAGGCGATGACGATCGGGCGTGCAGCCGGTGTGGACGGTGCCCTGTTGTTCGAGACGCTTGCTCTTGGCTCGGCCGACAGCTTTGCGCTGCGCAAGACTGCGACGGCGACCATGATTCCCGACGAGTTCCCGGAGAAGGCATTCCCCACGAACTACGCGATCAAGGACCTCGCTCTGGCACTGAGCCTCGCCGACGACCAGCAGATCGCGGCCCATGCTGCGCGTCAGACCATGTCGCTGCTCGAGCGTACCCGAGACGCGGGTTACGGGCTCAGCTACTATCCCGCGATGATCCGGATCGTCGACGGTCGTGGCTGACATCGGCGATCCGCCCGACTGGAACGTCTGGGCGGTGCGTCTGGGTACGGCGACGCGACCGGCGCGCGACAACTTCGTAGATCCGGGCAACCGTGAGGGCGAGATGGCTCTCGACTTCACGATGTGGGTGCTGAGTCACGGCACCACCCTCGTCGTGCTCGATACCGGGTTCGAGCAGCAGGCCGGGCGACGCAGAGGACGGTCCTTGGAGCGCACTCCGGCGGAGGCCGTGCGGCAGCTGGGCTTGGATCCCGGCACGGTAGACGTGGTGGTGCTTTCGCATCTGCACTACGACCACGCCGGCAACGTGGGGGACTTCCCTCACGCCGAGATCGTCGTGCAGTCCGAGGAGCTGCAGTACGTGACGAGCTCGTCGATGGCCAGGCCTGCTCGCAATCACTTCTTCGAGGTTGACGACATCGTCGATGTCGTCCGGCGACTCCACCGAGGGCAGGTCCGTGTCGTTGATGGCGATCTCGAGCTGGCCCCAGGGCTCCACGTGCATCTGATCGGTGGCCACACCCAAGGACTTCAGGTGGTGCGCGTGCACACAGCACGAGGCTGGGTCGTACTCGCCTCCGACGCACTGCACTACTACGACAACTTCGCCGAGCGCAACCCGTTTCCGGCGATCTTCGACCTCGAACGAATGCTTGAAGGATATGACCGCCTGGCGATCTTGGCCGACAGCCTCGATCACATCATTCCGGGCCACGATCCCCACGTCTTCCAACGCTATGCAGGTACCCAATCGGGTCTGCCCGAGGGCGTGGTCGCGCTCGACCGCCCTCCACTCGACATCGCCCACTGACCACCCAGTTCGGAGACACGCATGGATTTTCGTTTGCCCACCGAGATCGACGAGTTCCGTCGCAACATCGAGTCGTTCTCTGCCGAGAAGCCGCCCCCGACGCACTCGCCCGCGCGCACTCCGACGCATATCCCTGGGACGTCGCGCGCACCATGGCATCAATGGGAGTGCTCGGGCTCACGATTTCTGAGGAGAAGGGCGGGCAGGGAGCCTCGCTGCTCGCGGCAGTGACCGCGATCCAGGCGGTTGCCAAGGGCTGCCCCCGAAGTGCCGACGTGATCCAGGCTGGCAACTTCGGCGCGATCCGCACCTTCGCCGAGTACGCCACCGACGCGCAGCGGGAGCGCTACCTGCCGTCGTTGCTTGCGGGCGAGTCCTTGATCGGTCTTGGCATGAGCGAACCAGAGGCTGGTTCGGCGGTCACAGAGCTTCGCACGACGGCCACCGCGAAGGGAGACGGCTTCGTGATCAATGGCACGAAGGTCTTCTCGACCCACAGTGCCGAGGCGACTGTCTTCCTGGTCTACGTCCGTTTCGGGCCCGGGACTGGCGGCATCGGGTCGGTGCTGGTCGATCGGGACACCGATGGCCTGACCATCGGCGAGCCATCGCAGTTCATGAACGGCGAGCACTGGTGCCAGCTCTACTTTGAGGACTGCTTCATCCCGGCGACCCAGGTGCTGCTGGGCGAAGGCGGCTTCAAGCAACAAATCAGTGGCTTCAACGTCGAGCGTCTGGGCAATGCGTCGCGTTCGCTCGCGGTCGGACGATTCGCCTTCGATGAAGCCACCCAGCACCTGTTGGTCAGGCAGCAGTTCGGCCGCCCGTTGGCGGAGTTCCAAGGACTGCAGTGGATGTTCGCCGAGGCCGCCGTCAAGCTCGATCCGCGCAGCTGTTGCTGCAGCGCGCAGCGGTGCGCGGAGACCAGGAAGGGCTGCCGTCGGCGCAAGACACCGCGATGGCCAAGCTTGCCGCGAACCAGGCCGGATACGGCGCGGCCGATGTTGCGGTGCAGGCCATGGGGGCGACCGGATTCAGCAAGGAGTCGCTCGTGGAGTACTGCTTCAGGCGCACACGCGGCTGGATGATCGCTGGCGGCTCGATCGAAGTGCTCAAGAACCGGATTGCCGAGTCGGTGTTCGACCGACGTTTCGACCAGCGTGCCGCGCGATGACCATGACGGCCGATGCGCTGTACCAGGCGCTCTTCCAGCCGACCTCGGTCGCCCTGGTCGGGGCCTCAGACTCGCCTGACAAGAACACCGCACGGCCTATGCAGTACTTGCGGCGCAATGGCTGGGCAGGTGAGCTCTTCGCGATCAATCCGGTGAGAGACACCGTGCAGGGAGAGCGGGCTTGGTCCTCCCTGTCGCAGCTGCCGGTGGTGCCTCAGCACGCGTTCATCATGACGGCCGCCGACGCGGCGGTCGACGCCGTCCGTGAGTGTGCCGAGCTGGGCGTGAAGGTCGCGACGGTGATGGCGGACGGCTTCGTGGATGGCTCGGCCGACAGCCTGCGCAGGGTCGCGGCGCTCCGCGAAGCAGTAGACCGTTCCGAGCTTCCGCTTGCTGGGGCCCAGCAGCTTGGGCGTCGCTACCTTGTCAGATGGGTTCACCCTCACGGCGAACGCGGCGTTCGCGGAGCCAGATCTGCCTTCAGGCAACGTCTTCGTCGCGTCGCAGTCAGGCAGCGCGATCGGCGCGTTGGCGTCGCGTGGCAAGGAGATGGGGGTCGGATTCCGCGGCTTGGTGTCGACGGGCGGCGAGCTCGACCTGACCTTGGGTGAGATCTGCCTGTCGACGGTCGACGACCCCGCGATCGAGAGCTATGCGCTGTTCATGGAGAACATCACCGGTGCCGGACATCTACGATCTTTCGCCCGCGCGGCAGCCGAGCGGGGCAAACCCGTCATGGCCTACAAGTTGGGGCGCTCGGCCGAAGGTGCCGGGCTCGCGGTCTCCCACACCGGAGCGCTGGCGGGGGACGACGCCGTGGCCGATGCGTTGCTGGCCGACCTGGGCATTGCCCGAGTCACGACGTTCGAGGCCCTGCTCGAGGGACAGCACTTCGCCCGCGCAGTCGAGCTCGGTGCCAGCACGAAGCGTCCGCGGGTGTGCGTCGTGTCAACCACCGGAGGGGGAGGGGCGATGGCCGTCGATTGCCTCGCCGTCCGTGGCGCCGATCTCAGCGGGCCATCGGCCGAGACGATCGCTCGGCTCGCCGAGTCCGGAATCGCAGCCGGTCACGGCGCGCTCATCGACCTGACCTTGGCCGGAACCCGGTACGACGTCATGAAGAGCGCGCTCGACGTGGTGCTCTCGGCGCGCGAGTTCGACGCGGTGGTCGCCGTGCCGGGGTCTTCGGCGCGCTTCCAGCCCGAGCTGGCCGTCAAGCCGATCGCCGACTCGGTCGGCGACGGGGGCCCCTTGGCGTCGTTCGTGGTGCCGTCTGCGCCTGATGCGTTGCGAATGTTGCGTGCCAGTGGGGTGTCGGCGTTTTCGCACGCCCGAGTCGTGTGCCGATGCCGTGGTATCGGTGTTCGCGCGTCGAGATCCCCGCGTCGACGACAATGAGGCGATCAGCTGGCCGAATCCTGGCGCTGTCAGTGAGGTGCTTGACGAGGTCGATTCGTACGCGATCTTCGAGGCCGCGGGGGTCCCTGTGGCGGAGCACGCAGTCGTGACGGTCGGTGAGCCGTGTACCGCGTTGCCCGTTCCTGGCCCGACGGTCGTCAAGATCTTGTCCGCCGACGTCGCCCACAAGTCGGACATCGGCGGCGTCGTCCTGAACGTGCAGGACGCCCGCGGCGTCCGACTGGCCATCGACGACATCTGCGTAGCGGTGAGCGAGCAGGCTCCTGGCATCGTGGTCGATCGACTCGTGGTGCAGAGCATGGCTCACGGTGTCGGCGAGGCGCTCGTCGGATACCGACTCGACGCTGATGCCGGACCGATCGTGCTGGTGGCCGCGGGCGGCGTGCTTGCCGAGCTTTACCACGACCGCAGCGTCAGGCTGGCTCCCGTTGATCTGGACGTGGCCCGCGAGATGGTCGCGGAGGTCGTCGCGTTTCGCGCGTTGGACGGCTATCGTGGCGCTCCGCGCGGCGATCTGGAAGCTCTCGCCAAGGCGATCGTCTCGGTGTCTCGTCTTGCATTGTCGAGCGGGGGACCGATCATTGAAGCGGAGGTCAACCCCTTGCTCGTGCTCCGGCCAGGCGAGGGCGTCGTCGCAGTCGATGCACTCGTACGACGAGCCGTCATCTCGTCATGACCGGCGTCGAGGGGACTATCGCTTCGATCGTCCGACGGCATCGCGATGGCGACGTCCTGGTGCTGACGATCGACAATCCGCCGGTCAATGCCAGCTCGGCTCAGGTGCGGCAGGGGCTTCTTGACGGAATCGCTGAGCTCGATCGTGACCCTCAGCTGATCGGCATGGTCGTGATCGGTGATCACGGGACGTTCATCGCGGGCTCAGACCTGCGCGAGTTCGGCGGCACGCTCCCGGCCCCGCTGCTGCCTGTGGTCATCGCTGCGATCGAGTCCAGCCCCAAGCCGGTCGTCGCCGCAATCGACGGGCACGCACTGGGAGGCGGGTTCGAGCTGACACTCGGTTGCGATGCGCGCATCTTCACGGATCGGGCCCGCGTCGGTCTGCCCGAGGTGTCGTTGGGCATGGTGCCCGGAGCCGGCGGTACTCAGCGACTACCTCGGTTGACCGGTCGAGCCCGCGCCCTCAAGCTCATCGTGGCCAGTACTCGACTCACAGCTCGCGAGGCAGCCGAGGTGGGCATCGCGGACGCCGTGGTCGAGCCCGACGACCTGCTCTCGGTCGCAACGTCATGGGCTCGGACAGGGGCAAACGGGTGCTGCTTGATATTCCACTCGCTGCACCTGATGACCAGTTCGAGACCTTGGCGCTGCAGCTCACCTCCCAGTCGCCGTCCAGGCCTCAGGTGGCCGAATCGGTGCGTCTCGTGCGGAGAGCGGGGACTTCTTCGGCAGCCGAGCTGCTCAGGGACGAGCGGGCGGTCTTCGACCGGCTGCGACTGGGGCCCGAGGCGGCCGCTCTTCGGCACGTGTTCTTCGCCGAGCGAGCGGCGGGCTCGCGAGCTGTCGAACGGGGAGTGGCCGTCCCACGACTGATGAGCTCAGCGGTGATAGGTGCGGGCAGCATGGGCATCGGGATCGCGTACGTGCTTGCCGCGGCAGGCCAGGACGTCGCCCTGGTCGACCAGAACGAATCCGCGCTCGACGTGGCAACCACTTCGCTGGCTGCCATCGCGCAGCGCTCGGTCGATCGAGGTCGGATCGGCCCGGCTGATGCCGCCGCACTGATCTCGAGGATCTCCCGGTCGACGGAGCTGGACGCGGTCGCCGACGTCGATCTGGTGATCGAGGCCGTGTTTGAGGACCTCGACCTCAAGTGTCGGTTGCTGGCTGATGTCGAGGCGGTCGTCGACGGTCGCGCGGTTCTGGCGACCAACACCTCGTACCTCGACGTGGAGCGAATGGCCGACGGGCTGAAGGATCCAACCCGGCTCATCGGGATGCACTTCTTTAATCCGGTTCCGGCCATGCGGCTGGTCGAGGTGGTCCGTGCCCGTCGCAGTGATCCGGTCGCAGTGGCTGCAGCGCTTGGCCTGGTTGTGCGGCTGGGCAAGCAGCCTGTGGTCGCGCAAGCCGCAGAGGGATTCGTCGGTAACAGGTTGTTCGCTGCATCGCGCCGCCACGCTGAATACCTGATTGAGGACGGCGCGACGCCGGCTCAGGTCGACGCCGCCGCTCGCACTTTCGGCTTCGCGATGGGACCGTTCGCGACGGCGGACCTCTGGGGCTGACGGTGGCTCGTACCTGGCGGCAACGCCATCACACGATCTGCGCCCCGCTCAGCAGGTACGTCGACATTCCCGACCTGCTGTTCGAGGCAGGGCGGCTCGGACGGGTCAGCGGATGCGGCTACTTCGTCTATCCGGACTCCGCTTCGACGCCTGTGGACGACCCTGACGTCGTGGAGCTCGCGATCGCTGAGTCGAAGCGTAAGGGCATCGAACGACGGATCGTTGACGATGTCGAAATCGTCGAGCGGCTGGTCTTGGCGATGGTCGCTGAGGCAGCAGTGTTGGTGGCCGAGGGCGTCGTGCGGCATCCGGGCGACGTTGATGTCGCGATGATCCACGGATTCGGATTCCCACGCCACACCGGGGGGCCCCTGTGGTGGGCTTCTGGTCTCGAATCGAACTGCCTGTCTCGTGGATTGCAACGACTGACCGAGGTGAGTGGCGAGCCGGTGCCACACGATCTGATCGCCGAGATGTTGAGAAAGGTACGTCACGATGGCTGACCCTGGACACACTGACACCACACCACCGACGGTGATCGAGACGCTCACCAGACATGCTCTGACACTGCGGCAGCGACCTATCGAGGGTCTGCTGCTCGAGGCTACCGAGCGCGCAGTCATCGACTGGCTCGGCGTCGCCATCGGAGGCAGTGATGAGACACCAGCACGCGCGCTGCGGGCTCTTGGGACAGGTGGGGGGTCGGAGTCGGCTCGTGGGAGCGTCAGGATCGGCCGATCCGTCGATGGCCGCACTCATCAACGGGACCGCCGCTCACACCCTTCAGCTCGACGACATCTACGCGCCGGGCCTGTTCCACCCCGGAGCGCCCGTCGTTGCTGCCGCACTGGCCATGGCCGACCATGTTGACGCGCCGGGCGAGACATTCTTGCGGGCGGTGCTGGTGGGCTATGAGGTCGGTTGCCGGGTGGCAGCTGACCTCGGCCCCCGTCACTACGAGCACTGGCACACCACGGGTACGGTCGGCAGCATCGCTGCGGCCGCTGCGGCAGTCGAAGTGCTGGGAGCAGAGGAGTCGGTCTTCGGTCACGCGCTAGCCCTCGCGGCCACGATGTCCGCCGGGCTTCAGCAGACGTTTCGGCGCGATGCCATGGGCAAGCCGCTGCACGCAGGTCATGCCGCACAGGCCGGCGTGATCGCGGCGATATCGGCCGTGGGAGGCGTCACTGGTGCGCTCGACGCGCTTGAGGGCGCGGCGGGGCTTGGGGCGGCGACGGGGAGCTCCGTCGGAGTGGGAGCACAGCCGCGCGCCGGTCGAGGATGTCTTGGCCATCCAAGGTATCTCGGTCAAGCCGTATCCATGTTGCGGCCACACCTTCGCCGTGATCGACGCGGTTCTCGAGCTGCGATCAGCAGGGCTTCGCTCCGACGATGTCGAATCAGTCGACGTGAGCACATACCGCACTGCGATCGAGGTCGCCGGGATACCCGCCCCCCGCACGGTGGCAGAACGTCGCTTCAGCATCTCGTACCTGGCGGCGACCGCTCTGGTGACTGGTGAAGTCAGCGAAAGCACGATCGTGGTACCGGAGGTCCCACCAGAGGTCGCTTCGTTGATGACGCGAATCTGCTTGCGAGTCGGTGATGAGTTCGAGGCCGCCTTCCCGCAACGACGTGGTGCCAGCATCGAGCTGTCCGACAGGTCCGGTTCGGAGTGGTCGCAGAGGGTTCCGGATCGATCGGGCAGCCCGCAGAACCCTCTGACGGCAGAGCGTATCGACAACAAGTTCCTGGATGCGACGCGCGAGGTCCTGGGCGACCGCGCGCCGTCGCTCTTGGCCGAGGTGCGTGGTCTGCGAGAGATGTCCTCGGTCCTGGGCCTGAGCCTGCACTGACCCAGGCAGAACTCGTGGCGGTGTGACGGTTGACACACACGTCTTGGCCCGGCATGATTCGAGAAGTCGAATAGTTAGTCGATTATGCGATTTCCACTCGTTCCGGCATCGCGATGACAAGACGGGGCTCACATGAAGACGTACCTCCACTCGGCGTTCCTGAATCCTGAGAACCTGCTCGCCGCGGCTGCCAGCTGAAGCGTCAGGGTTTGACGGGATGAACGTGTCGGACCACATGATCTATCCGAAGGTCCTGAACTCGGGGTATCCGATAGCCGACTCGATGTGGGCTCCTACCGATCCTTGGCCTGACCCATGGGTGACGATCGGCACGCTCGCTGGCGCAACCACCACGCTGAAGTTCGGCACATGTATCTATATCGCGCCGATGCGGCCCGTGATGCAAGTAGCCAAGTCCGTGTCCACGGCGGCGGTCTTGTCTGGCGACCGGGTGGCGTTGGGTGTGGGCGTCGGCTGGATGCGCGAAGAGTTCGAGATGGTCGGACAGGACTTCGATACGCGAGGCAAGCGGCTCAACGAGCAGATCGAGATCTGCCGCCTGCTGTGGTCAGGCGGCTATCAAGAGTTTCACGGCGAGTTCCACGACTTCCCTCCTGTCTCGATGATCCCCGCGCCCAAGAAGCTGATCCCGATCTGGGTCGGTGGCGATGCGCCTGTCTCCCTGCGACGCGCAGCCCGGCTGGGTGACGGCTGGATCGGCGTGGAGTACTCGCTCGAGCGCGCCGAGGGAGCTTGTGATCCAGCTGAACAAGTATCGCCAAGAAGCTGGCACGGCCGATCGTGATGACTTCGAGATCATGCTCGGCCTCGACCACGTCCCCACGGTCGACGATATTGCGCGGCTCGAGGATCTTGGCGTCACGGCTGTGTTCACGTCACCTTGGGAGGCAGACGGGGCGACCCGCCAAGGAGACCCGGGTCGCGATGCTCTCGTGCGATCGATCGAAAAAATACGGAAGCAAGGTCTTGTCGGTGGTGAGCTGACCTGTCCTTTCCCCTAGCCGTACCCCCCACACCACCACGCAGCAAGGCGACGTCCGAGGAGGACACCAGTGACCATGACAGATCTAGACCCCAACACCAACACCGACGCCATGGCGGCGGAGGTCTTCGAGCAGTGGTTCTCGAAGTTCGCCGCTGCGTTGACGACTCCGGGCGTGCCCGGGCTGAAAGAGCTCATCGCGCCTGACGGCTGGTGGCGCGACTTCGTCGGACTTGACTGGCAGCTGGCGAGGCCCAGTCGCCCGATGGCATCGTGTCGTTCGTGGAGGCAGCGCCGCAGGGTCCCGTCGTGAAGGCTTCGGCGATCTCTGATCCCAGTCCGACCTTTGTCGATGCGGGCCAGATGGGCTGGATCGAGGGCTTTTTCAGCTTTGAGACAGGGGCCATCGAATCGCGCGGGGCCACGTTCGGCTGGTCAAGCAGGCCGATGGCGAGTACCGGTCGTGGACGGTTCTGACAGCAGCTGACGCCCTCAAGAGCCACCCGATGCAGACGCGTCATCGCCGCCGACGCCCCGACCGCGATGCGCACCTGGAGCCGTGGCACGTACGCCAGGCCGAGAAGTGAGCTTACGATCGCTCGGATCCGCGGGTGCTCGTGATCGGTGCCGGCGGTGGTGGCCTGTCGGTAGGTGCGTGCCTGGAGACGATGGGCATCGACACGCTCCTGATCGAGAAGAACGAGCGGGTCGGTGACAACTGGCGCAACCGTTACGACGCGCTGGTGCTCCACTCCGCCCGCCACGGCCGACGGCTGCCCTTCTTGTCGTACCCCAGCAACTGGCCGCTGTACCCGACCAAGGAGAAGTACGGTGACTGGCTCGAGTCCTTCCAAAAGGCATCGGACATCAATGTCTGGACCAGCTCGGAAGTCGTCGATGCAAAGTTCGATCCGAACGCGAAGCGCTGGACGGTCACGATCAACACTCCCGAAGGTCAGCGAGTTCTGCACCCCGAAGAGCTGATCGTCGCCACAGGGTTCAGCGGCAAGGCCAAGCTTCCAGACGTGCCCGGATCCGATGTGTACTCGGGCACGATTCTGCATTCACAGGAGTACAAGTCGGCTGACGGCTTCGAGGGCAAGAAGGCCGTCGTTGTCGGAGCGGGCACCAGTGCCCACGACATCGCCGAAGACCTCTATCACCGCGGCGTCGATGTCACGATGATTCAGCGCAGCGGCTCGTACATCATGAGTCGCGAAGGCGGCAACAGCGTCCTGTATGGGGAGTTTCATGAGGACGCTCTGCCGAAGGAGTGGCTCGATCTGCAGGTCATGTCGTTCCCGTGGCCGTTGGCGATGCAGATGGCGCCTGCGCAGACCGCTCAGATCGCTGAGATCGACAAGGAGCTCCTAGACGGCCTGCGCGGTGTCGGTTTTCAGCCGATCGCCGGTGACCCGGTCGTTGGACCGAACAGTGGGCTGCTGTCGCTGGGCATCCGAGAGGGTGGCCCCGGCAACTACTACATCGACGCGGGGAGCTTCGCAACTGCTCATCGACGGCAAGATCAAGCTGCGTTCTGGCGTGGGACTGACCGGCTACACCGAGAACGGGATCGTCCTGAGCGATGGGTCGGAGCTCGAGGCAGACCTGGTCGTGTGCGCCACCGGCTTCGAGTCGCTGCGCGAGGCCTCGCAGGTCTTCCTGGGCGAGGAGGTCGTCAGCCAGCTGCCGCCGCTCGGCGGTCTGGACCATCGCAACGAAAGGAGCCTTCAGTACCAGCCGTCGGGTTACCCGCGTCTTCGGTTCACCGGCGGCGGCCTCTACGAGGTGCGGCAGTACTCCAAGTTCGTTGCCATGCAAGTCGTGGCTGAGATGACTGGTGAAGACCAGAAGGGAAACTGAGAAGTGAGCATGCAGGACTGGCGCAAGATGTCCGATCGGGTCCGCAACTGGGGCCGATGGGGCGAGAACGATGAACTGGGCACCCTCAACCTGATCACCAGTGACAAGGTCGCTGCAGGGGCGGCGCTCGCGACAGCGGGCAAGGTGTTTGCGCTCGGCATGGACTTCGGTGACTCCGGTCCCAGGGGGATCTGCTGTTCCGACGGAATCCTCTGCACGCCATGACTGTCGACGGCGGAGACGGGAAGTCGCTGGTGGAGTTCGCTGGATCGGCTTCGTCGAACCGCCGCTGGCAAGAAGGCGCCATGATGGTAGGCAGCGATCTCATGCGGTACAACGACGACATGGTCGTGATGCACCTGCAGTCCGCAACCCAGTGGGACGCTTTGGCGCACGTGTACTACGAAGACAAGCTGTACAACGGCTACCCGGCGTCGTCGGTCACGAGCTTCGGTGCATCGAAGCGCAGCATCGACAAGGTCGATGTCAAGGGCATCACCTCGCGGGCCGTCCTGCTCGACATGGTCAAGTATCGCGGTGAGGAGATGCACTGCGCGCATGGAGAGCACATCATGCCCGATGAGCTGACCGAAGCGGCCAAGCAGCAAGGTGTCGAGGTGGGGGAGGGTGACATCGTCCTCGTGCACACGGGTTGGACCACCAAGTTCTACGCCACGGGTGACAAGTCTCCGTCTGCCGGCCTCAACTGGCGGTGCGCGGAGTGGCTGCATGAGCGGGGAGTTGCTGCTGTGGCTGGCGACAACTCGCAGGTCGAAGACCCGGTGTCGGAGCTGGAGGGCAATCTGCTGCCGATGCACCTGCTGTGCCTGCGCGACATGGGCATGCAGTTCGGTGAGTACTGGAAGCCGATGCCCTTGCCGCCGACTGTGCTGCGGATGGACGCTATGAGTTCCAGCTCGTTGCACCGCCCCTGCGCATCACTGGTGCTGTGGGCTCGCCGATCAACCCGATCGCGATCAAGTGAGCTCCCCGACAGAGGCGGTGTCGCCCAAGGTTGCGATCGTCACCGGTGCGGCATCTGGCATCGGCCTGGCCACGGCCAACCGCTTGGCTGCGGCCGGGTGGCGTCTGGCGCTCGCCGATCTCGATGCGGACAAGATCCGTGAGGCGATCGACTTCGATCCGGGCTCCCACCTGATCCAAGCCACTGACATCTCTGACGCGGCAGGTGTGCAGAGCTTGTTCGAGCAGACCAAGGTGCAGCTGGGACCGCTGAACGCGATTGCGAACGTTGCAGGGTTGACCATGCTGGAGGACTCGCTGCTCGAAGATGTCTCGCCGGAGACCTTCGCGAAGGTCATCGACGTCAACGTGCGAGGCACTTTCATGATGTGTCAGCACGCCGTGCTCGCGCTGCGCGAGTCTGGAGGGGGAGCGATCATCAATGTGGGATCGGTCGCATCGATTCTGGGCACGGGAGGTGCCGCGTACGTGACCAGCAAGCACGCGATGGCGGGCTTGACCCGACACATCGCGTATCGATATGCGCCGGAGAACATCCGGGCCACCCTGGTCGCTCCGGGGCCGACGGCGACGCCCATGATCGACCTGGTCCGCAACAAGAAGGGCGCTCCGGCGGTATCGGGAAGCGCCCCGGGCACGATCGGGCGTGATGCGACCGCAGACGAGGTCGCGTCGCTGATCGTCTACCTGATGGGTGACGACGCAGCCATGATCACCGGTACCGTCTACGCCGTCGATGGGGGCATGTCGCAGCACTGAGAGCCGCCGTCTGGAGCTGCGCCTGCGACCCGTGAGGGTGCGTCTGGGCGCAGCTCCAGGTGTCTGGTGTGAGCTTGGAGACTGCCATGTATATAGATCGATAGAATTATCTATCTATATAGATTGATTAAGCGGTCTAGTCCGGCTAACGTATGCCGTGGATCACATGGTGAATCCAAGGGGGCACTACCCCGGGTGCCCGCCCAGACTCAAAAGGAGACAGCTGATGACGCTGTTTGGATCCCTCAAGCGCAAGGCACTGGTCCTCGGCCTTGCCTCGACACTTGCGCTCAGCGCCTGTGGCGGAGGAAGTGACGACAAGGCTGGAGGTGGTAGTTCCGACGACTTCCAGTTCGTCGCCGCGCTTCCCATGAGCGGGCCGCTCTCCGCGATCGGTGGAACCCCCTACAAGGCGGCCTTCGACGCCAGTATCGAGATCATCAACGAGGCCGGTGGCATCGACGGCAGGCCCGTCAAGCTGACCGTCGTCGACACGGCTGGTGACGCGACCAAGGCCGTGGCGAACATGCAGTCCTACCTGGCGGACAACGACAAGCCTGACGCAGTCTTCGGCCAGTACAGCTTCGAGGCGCTGCCGTTGGCGCCGATCTTGACGAAGGAGAAGATCCCCTTCGTCTCGTCGTCGGTCACGCCGCTGCTGAACGATCCGAAGAAGTTCCCCTACACGTTCCAGCAGTCGATTCCGATCCGGACCATCATTGACGTTCTCTCCGACCACATCGTCGAGAAGGGCTACAAGAAGGTCGGCTACATCGCGGTCGATGATGAGTCAGGGCACGTCTCGGGTGGATGCCTTCGAGAAGGTGGCCTCAAGCAAGGGCCTCTCCGTGGTGGGTGCGTTCGTCAAGGCCGACAGCGTCGACGCGACGTCGACGCTGGAGAAGCTGAAGTCGTCCAAGCCTGACGTCGTGGTGATCAGCGCTGTCGGTCCCGCTGCAGCGACTATCTTGAAGTCGCGTACTGAGATCGGCTGGGACGTCCCGGCCATCGGCGAAGGTAGTGCCTTCGCAGCTTACCGACCTGGGCAAGATCTCGTCCAAGGAGTACTGGGGCAATGTTGAGGTCCAGACCCCGAACTGGATGGTCAAGGACAGCAACATCTTGAGCGTTCCTGCGTTCAAGAAGTTCTTCGACACCTACACGGCCAAGACCAAGATCACCTCCGGCATGGGCGGTCTGGTGTGCCTGTACGAGGACTTGCTGACGATCAAGGCTGGCTTTGAGGCGGCAGACAAGAACGACGCTGCAAGCTTCGCGAAGGCCCTGGAGGACATCGGTCCGGACACGATCCCCGACTCGATCAAGGACCTGTGGGTCGGGCCCGAAGGACTCGGCTACGACGCCGACAACCATGACAACGCCAAGTGGGCAGCCGACGACTTCACGTTCGTCCCGGCTCAGGCGCTGGTCGACGGAATGGCGTCGCCGACCGCTTCGTGATCCATGTGTGGGACCGGCGCGCAGGTGCCGGTCCCACTCACTCACTTTTTTCTTCCGAAACCCGCCATCTGGCGACATCGAGGACAAACTATGACCATCATCTGGACCGGCATTGCGCTCGGCTCCCTCTATGCCATCGCGGCGGTACTGTACAACATCACTGTTGCCACCTCAGGCATCTTCAACTTCGCGGCCGCCCAGTACATCATGGTCGGCGTGTTCGTCGCCTTCGTGGTCCAGGGAGAGCTCAATCTCCCGACCATCCTTGCCGTTCCCATCGGCGCGGCGATAGGTGCATTGATCGGTTGGCTGACCGAGCTCGCGTCGATCCGCCCGCTTCAAGACAAGACCGGCTGGGCGCCGCTGGTGACGACCGTTGGCGCCAGCGTCATCATCGAAGGCGTCATCTACGCGATCTGGGGATCTGATCCCCGCAGCGTCAAGTCGATGCTTCCGTCGGACTCCTTCTCCATCTTCGGTGGCCGATTGCAGGTGACAGACCTGGCGATCATCATCGCCGCAGTGGTGCTGTGCCTCGTGGCGCACCTGGTTCACTCCCGCACACGCTTCGGCCTGATGGGCCGCGCGATGACGAACGCGCCCGACACGGCGGCTATTCGCGGTATCAACACCAAAAGACTCGTGACCAGCTCATTCGTGCTGGCTGGTGCACTCGGTGGCGCAGCCGGCGTCTTGATCGCACCGAAGACGGGTGCTGTCTTCAGCCTGGGCGCGACCCTGGTGGTGTTCGCCTTCGCCGCACTGACAGTCGGCGGCTTCGGCAGCTACATCGGCTGCTTGGTCGGCGGCCTTGCCGTCGGTCTGATCCAGGCTCATACCGAGCGCTACATCGGTAGCTCTTACCCACTGCTGATCATCTTCGGCACCCTCCTGGTCGTGCTCCTGATCCGACCCACGGGTCTGTTCGGAGATCGACGGATTCGATTGGTGTGACTCCATGACTCTCTTCTTGCACAAATTCTTGGGGCGCAAGGATCTATGGATCCTGCCGCTCGGCATCTTTGTGATCCTTCTGCTGCTGCCCGCGCTCGGTTATCAGAGCGGGTTCCTGCGCCAGATGATCCTCATCGCGATCTACACGCTGATCGTGGCAGGTCTCAACCTGAGCTTCGGATTCGCCGGTGAAGTGGTCCTGGGACAAGTGGCGATCTTGGCGTTCGGTGCTTATGCGGCGGCGATCTTGTCCAACCACGGCGTCACTGACCTGTCGATCGCCATGGGTGTGGCGCTGATCGTGGCGGCCTTGGTCGGTCTCATCACCGGATTGCCCGGTCTGCGGCTCAGCCACATGGCCTTGGGACTGATCACGTTCTTCCTGGTGCTTCTGATCCCGCCGCTGGCTCTGGCTTTCGAGGGCGAGACCGGCGGCTACACCGGGATCTTCGGTCTGCTGAACCCCACGTTCTTCGGGGTGCCGATCGACACCGACGGCGCCCTGTTTGTGGTCAGCGCCCTGTGCGCCGGAGTCTGGCTGATCATCTTCCGCAACCCGGTGCTCTCCCGGTACGGTCTCGCGCTTCGACTTCTGAAGGAGAACCCGCTTCTGGCGTCGTCGCTGGGACAGTCTGTACGCAGTCTTCGACTCAGCGCGTACGTCATCGGCAGCCTGCCGGCAGGTCTCGCGGGTGTTCTGTTCGCCTACGCCACGGCCTACGTGGCTCCGGCATCGTTCACGCTGCAGTTGACGATCGCGGTTCTGGCAGCTTCGGTGGTCGGTGGCGCCCAGAGCGTCTACGGCGCCGCTATTGGTTCTGCGCTCCTGGTGCTTGGACCGCTGAATGCCGACTCGTTCGAGAAGTACTCGCTCATCGTGTACGGCGCCTTCTTGGTGCTGGTCGGAACGGTGTTCGCGACCGGCTTGGCGGGCGTCGCTCGGAGCGGTCTCGACCGGCTCAAGCGTTCCCTCGTGCGCAAGCTGGGCGATCGCGTTCCGTCAAGGAGCAGCATTGTCGGCGACGAAGCAACTCTCGATCTCACGATTCCGGGAGAGTCCTTGAAAGTCGTCGGCGCCACGCGGTCGTTCGGTGAGGTCAAGGCGATCGCGGGCGTCGACTTCACGGCTGAGCCTGGCAAGATCACTGCGCTCATCGGAGCCAACGGCGCTGGCAAGACAACATTGCTGAACGCCATCTCCGGAGCCATCACGCTTGACGAAGGGACAGTGCAGCCTCGGTGGCGATGACGTCACCAAGCTTACCTGCGGCCAAGCGGGCGCGTGCCGGTGTGGGCCGCACGTTCCAGACCCCGATGATTCCGACGGCCATGAGTGTCGAAGAGGTCGCGGCTTCTGGTGCCCTGATCAATGGCGGCCTCAAGGCGTTGCCGGCCGTGCTGCGACTCCCGAGCTTTCGCCGTCAGCGTCGCGAGGACGCCATGGTTGCGCGGGACGCTCTCGGCGTCGTGGGACTGCTCGACAAGTCGGATGGCTCAGCCGCGAAGCTGCCGCTCAGTACTCGACGTCTGCTTGAGGTCGTACGTGCCGTGGCAGGCAAGCCCAAGGTGCTGCTGTTCGACGAGCCGGCCGCCGGAATGGACGACGACGCGATCGACGAGCTGCGCGCGCTCCTGGTTCAGTTGCGAGACGCTGGAGCGACCATCGTGCTGATCGAGCACAACATCTCGTTTGTTCTCGGCGTGGCCGACGATGTGCACGTCATGGAGCTCGGTCGAATGATCGCCAGCGGCACACCCGACGAGATCCGTGCCGACGAGAACGTGATTGCGAGCTACCTCGGCACCACATCGACCCACTCATCGACGACGGCAATGGCAGGTGGACAAGATGTCTGATGACACGACGCAGGAGGTGGCGCTGGAGGTCAAGGAGGTCCGGCTGGGCTACGGCGACCTGACCGCGGTCTGGAACGTCGACCTTCAAGCCCAGGCCGGGCGAACCATGGCTCTGTTGGGTCGTAACGGCGCAGGCAAGACAACACTGCTGTCCGGCATCGCGGGGTTGCTTCCTGCCAAGGCTGGAACAGTTCAGCTTCACGGACGCGACATCACGTCGATGGCGCCTTGGCACCGCGTCGAGCACGGCCTGGGACTGGTGCAGGAGGGCAAGCGAATCTTCCGCAACCTCACGGTTGCCGAGAACATCGCCGTGTCGGTGCCGCGCACGGTGGCGCGGTCCAAGCGGGCGGAGGCCATCGAACGCACCTGGGACCGATTCCCAGTGCTCGCGGAGCGTCAGGCCCAGCGCGGAGGCGAGCTCAGCGGTGGTCAGCAGCAGATGCTCAGCATTGCCAGTGCGATCGTGGGCAACCCCTCGGTACTGCTGGTTGACGAGCCGTCGTCGGGTCTTTCGCCCCTGGCGGTCGCCCAGGTGTTCGAGGTCATCGACGATCTCAAACGTGAGGGGCTGGCCATCTTGCTGGTCGAGCAGAACGTCGAAGAGGTGCTGTCAGGCTTCGCGGATGACGTGGCGGTGATCGATCAGGGTCGGATCGTCATGCGAGGCGAGGCCGGGACGATCTCGGTCAAGGCGATCAGCGACATCATGTTCGGCGTCGAGGCAACTGCGATCGTCACGTAGTCAAGCACCAGATGAGTCTGTCAGGCGCGTTCATCGCGCCCGGCAGGCTCATCTGTCGTGTGCGTGAACATGGCGCAGACGCCCTGCGGACTCCGGTGGTTAGGGACGAACTGCCGCCACGGCCTCCATGAGTCGATGGGCAATGACCGCGATCTGCTTAGGTGACAGCGCAGTGGGGAAAATTGATCAGTGAAAGAGCCAGATCGACCTCGTGGTCACGGCCAAACAACGGGACGCCGATCCAGTCGACGTCATGCTCACGTCCGTCGTCGTAGTCGGTGACCAGGTACGTCGAGGACTCGCTGCGGATCTGTCGAAGCAAGGCCTCGACCACCTCCTGCGGCTTGCTGAAGTCTCCGTCGGCGGCGAGCTCGACCAGAGCGGTGTCGAGCTGTGTCTTGGCCTCGAGGCGTTCTGCAACTGCGAGCCATGTGCTCGGATCTGTTCGAGCGCGCTGAGATGCAGTGTCGTCTCGATGGGGTCCGAGGTGGCTTTGGCGATCCACTCCTGGATGCGGGACCTGTCGCTCCAGGCAACGGAACAACGAACCGATCGGGGGTTCCACGGGAAGACCGCGCTGACCCTCACGAAATGAGGTCCGGACCCGCGAGGGGGTTCCCGCTGCCGACAGCACGACGATGGAGTCGCCGATGGCCGCGCTGGCCGTGCAGTGGGCGTCGAACTCCTCTGCCAGCTGCAGCATCGCAGGACGCAATGCCTCGACGAGATCGACACGATCGCCCAGCGCTGCGCGCCCAAGCGGGACAAGCATGGGGCCGAGCGCGACGCGCCTGTCGCGAGGATCCCGGGTCAGGTACCCCGCATCCAGCAGAGTTCCGACGATCGCGTGGAGCGTGGCTTTGCTGATGTTGAGCCCACGGCCCATCTCGGTCAGCGAGTAGCCCTTGTCGTCGCGGCCCAGGAAGTTGAGTACCTCGATCACTCGCCGCGTTGGATTTGATGGTTGTGCCACAGGTCCACGATAGGCCAGGCGCCGTTGATCGGACCGGGACCTCTTTGTAGGGTGCGACTGTGAATCGCTTCTGTGCCCGGTTGATGCTGGGAGCGCTGTCGTGACGGCGTCAGCTGGTGGCCGTGGGGGTTCTCGGGTCAGCAAGGTCGACTATGTCCTGGCGCGTCTGAGGGGCGAGATCGAGCGGGGCGAGATCGGCGCGGGGGTGCCGGTGAGGCAGCTCGAGATCGCCGCCCGCTACGGGTGAGCGCAACCCCTGTGCGAGAGGCGCTTCGCCTGTTGGCGGCCGAGGGAGCGCTGGCGTATGCCCAGGATCGCGGAGTCACAGTGGCCGACATGTCGGCTGAATCGGTCAGCGATCTGTACCGTCTCAGATCGGTCTGTGAAGCGCTGGCCGTCGAGCTTGCGGTCGAGCGAATGGGACCTGAACAGCTCGAGGCCATTCGAGTGGCGCACGATCGGCTCGCCTCCACCGGGGGGAGTCGGCGACCGTGAACGCCTGTCGGACCTGAATCGGGCGTTTCATTTTTCGATCTACGCGGCTGGGTCGGATCTCATCATGCGTCAGGTCAGCCAGATCTGGTCTGTCTTGCCGGCACGCCACACCATCTGGCAACGCCACGAGAACGCTCAGGTGCTGATGGCCGAGCACGCTGGAATCCTGGCTGCGATCGAGAGCGGTGATGCTGGAGTGGCCGGTCGGCTGATGGCCGATCACGTTCTGACGGCTGGCCGGCTGCGCAGCGGCTTCGACGAGCCTCAGGGAATGCTGGATCCGCCGTCCACCGGGAGCATTGCGCCGGTGACGTACCGGGCTTCGGGAGACGACAGCCACAGAACGGCTTCGGTCACATCGACCGGATCGACCCAGGGAATGCCCATCGGGCTCATGCTGCTGGCAGCTTCTGCAAAGATCTCGCGGCTTGTGTCGGGCGCTTGAGGAAAGTACATGCCCTTCACCTGGGGGTTCTGGAGCATCTCGGCGTCGACGTTGCCGGGCAGCACGACATTGGCCGAACGCCATGGGGACCGAGCTCTCGAGCCAGGGTCTTCACGAGCCCGAGCAGTCCGTGCTTGGATGCTACGTAGTCACCGATATTGGCCGAGCCCTTGACGCCAGCACCGGAGGACGTGACCACCACCGAGCGGTGCCCCTCTCGTTTCAGCACCTCCGGGATCGTCGCCTTGAGCGTCTTCCACACGCCGATCAGGTTCGTTTCGATGACGTTGTGGAAGACGTCTTCGTCGATCTCCCACAGCGGACCTGCGCCACCGAGCACCGCAGCGTTCGCCACGACGATGTCTATCCCGCCGAACGCCTCGACACCGGTTGCGGTCGCCGATCGGATCTGGTCGAAGTCTCGGACGTCGGCCTTCGTGGTCACGATCAGGCCGCCCGCGGCACGCACCAGGCGTTCGGGTCTCGAGCAGGTCCTCGGGCGTACCCAGTCCGTAGCTGACAGTGGCTGATCGCGGCACAGATCGATGCCAATGATGGACGCGCCCTCCTTCGCGAACGCGACCGCGTGGGAGCGCCCTTGTCCCCG
The DNA here is from genome assembly GCF_044452305.1 of Aeromicrobium sp. UC242_57. Classification (NCBI taxonomy): domain Bacteria; kingdom Bacillati; phylum Actinomycetota; class Actinomycetes; order Propionibacteriales; family Nocardioidaceae; genus Aeromicrobium; species Aeromicrobium sp. UC242_57. The sequence goes on from NZ_JBIOAM010000003.1 coordinate 238,661, forward strand.
GGCGACCCCCGAGATGAACACGACCTTGCCGTCGAACCTGACCATGAGACTCTCCTGATGATGGGTGCTGACCGAGGGGCGTCGATCACAGGGTCAATCAAAAATAGTAATATTAATACCCCATTTATGGAACTTAGTTGAGGCCTTCAAGATTTGCAAGAAGGGTGAGCGGCTGTGGCGGGTGTCGCGTGATCGGGCGTTGACGAGACGGACATCACTCTCTAAAGTGTTCGAATAATCGACAAATGATTTAATAGTTCGAACCATATATCCGCGTATCAGCAATAAGGAGCAGGCAATGGCCGGCATTGACGCAAAACTCGAGAACAAGGTCGCGGTCGTGGTCGGTACGGGCCCGGCGATCGGTCGCGCGTGTGTCGTGGGTCTGGCCCAAGCGGGCGCGCGGGTCATCTGTCTCGACGTCGACCGTGACGCTGCTGAAGCGTCGGCTGGTTCTGCTCGTGAGCTGGGTGTAGAGGCCGAGGGTCACCAGGTCGACGTGCTGGATCGCTCCGCCGTCCGATCTGTCGTGTCCAAGATCGTCGAAGCGCATGGCGCGATCGATGTGCTGGTCAACGTCGTCGGCACCTCCAAGTGGTCGCTGGCTGGAGAGACTTCCGACGAGGAATGGGATCTGGTGTTCGACCTGAACCTGCGGCAGCAGTGGGTCGTCGTGCAGGAAGTGCTCCCGCACATCCCGTCGACCGGCGGCTCCATCGTGGCGATCGCTTCCATGAGCGGTTTGTCGGCTTCGACGCGCCACGGCGCCTACGGTGCAGCCAAGGCGGGTCTGATCAGCCTTGTCAAGACGCTTGCGGTCGAGTACGGCCCCAAGGGTATTCGGGTCAATGCCGTCGCTCCGGGAACGATCGACACGCCAGCGCGGTCGAGTGACACGGCACTGGCGGCGAAGGTGCCGCTTGGTCGCCGCGGATGCCCCGAGGACATCGGTCTGGCCGCCACCTTCCTGGCATCCGGCGCCGCCGACTACATCACGGGTCAGGTTCTCGTGGTCGATGGCGGTGTGACGGTGAAGCACACGCTGATGGACCTGGACGAGTAGGCTTCGACGGAGATGGCATTAAATAGTTGGATGATTGCGTGATATAAAGGGATCGAGGACTCGACGTGCAGTCCTCCATGAAGCGTGTCGCTGAAGGGATGCCACTCACACGATGACCTCCGACGACCTGATCAGCGACATTCGATCTGAAACGCGACAGCGCGCACTCAAGACCCTTCGCCCCGCTCGCAGCAGGAGTGGACCGGGAGCAGGAGTTCTCCCACGCCATGTGGGACGAGCTGCAGGCCATGGGCATCTTCGGACTCAGTTTTCCCGAGGAGCACGGGGGCGTCGGTGCGTCGACATCGGCCTACATCGCGGCGCTGGAGGAGATTGCTTACGCCAGCGGTGTGGCGGCGCTCTATCCCGGCACGACAGTTCAAGTGGCCCGAAGCGCTGCTGCGCCACGGCAGCGACGGAGCTGTTGCGCGCTGGGCTGGACCCCTGATCGCGGGCGAGCATCCCGCGGCATGGGCCTTCACGGAGCCACAAACGGGTTCGGATCCTAAGCAGCTCAAGACGGTCGCCCGCCGTGATGCAGGCGGTTGGCGGATCAACGGGCAGAGCTGTTCATCTCCTACGCCGCCCAGTCTCCGGTCGCCCTGGTGTTCGCCAAGACAGAGAGCGACTCGGTCGCAGCATTCCTGGTGGAGACCGACCAGCCCGGATGGAGTGTCGGGCCGCACGCGCAGGTCATGTCGTTCGGCGGGACCGGTGCGAGCCCGATCTTCCTCGATGATGTCTACGTGCCGCAGAGTCATCTGGTCGGTGCCGAAGATGGCGGTTTCAAGGTCATGCTCGACGGCGAAGCGGTCGGCAAGATCCGGGTCTCGGCGATCAATGTCGGCCTCGCGCAACGCGCGCTCGACGAAGCTGCTACCTACGCAGTGACCCGCATGCATCGTGACGCCCCGATCGGCGACAAGTTCAGCTTCGATCCAGTCTTTGCTGGCCGACATGCAAGCCTCCGTGTTCGCCGCACGTGCGCTCTTGACCGAGACCGCCGCCGCAGTGGATCGCGGCGAGGACATCAGTGCCAGGGCGGCGGCGTTGAGGATCGTCAGCGGTCGTGCGAGTCGCGAGACGACAAGTGCTGCCCTTCAGATCTGCGGTGCGTATGGCCTGACGCACGAGATGCCACTGGAGCGGCTCTATCGAGAGGCGAAGTTCTACGAGGTGGCACAGGGCTCGGTGGAGCTGCAACGAGTCATCGTCGGAAAGAGCGTGCTGCGCGCAGTGCGGCGTCCGTGAAAGACCCTTTCTCACCCCACGGCTGTCGGTCCGTCGCCCGGATCTGACGACAAACGAACAGAAGGATGTGCGACATGGAGAATCTTCTTGACCTGACCGACCGGGTGGTCGTCGTCACGGGTGGCAACTCCGGACTTGGCTTGGGGATGGTGGACGGCCTGCTGACGGCCGGCGCCACGGTAGAGGTCTGGGGCACCAACCCTGACAAGAACGAGCAGGCTGCGAGCTCGCTGTCGCAGTTCGCGTCGCGTCTGTCCTTCAAGGTCGTAGACGTCGGTGACGAGGGGAGTGTCGTCGACGCGATGAAGGCCGTGGCTGACAAGCACGGTCGTCTCGATGCCTGCTTCAACAACGCGGGAATCGTCAACGGGTTCAGCGCTCCGAGGTTTGTCGACTCCTCGCTCGAAGAGTTCCGGCGCATCACGCGCGTCAACCTCGATGGCCACTATGTGGTGATGCGAGAAGCTTGCCCGTCACATGATCGAGTTCGGCAACGGCGGAAGTCTGGTCGGTACAGCCAGCCTGGCGGTGAACTTCGGTGCACCCCGCGAGGAGTCCTACGCCGCGTCGAAGGCGGGGGTGCAGGCAATCATGCAGTCGCTCGCGGTCGAGCTCGGAAAGTACGGCATCCGCGCGAACACGCTTTTGCCCGGATGGACGATGTCGGTGCTGACCGAGGCGTGGACCCAAGAGTCGCACGCCAACGAGAAGATCTTCCCGCGGATCCCGCTCCGCCGGTGGGGCCAGCCCGCCGACTGGGCAGGCATCGCCGTCTACCTCGCCTCCGATGCGTCGAGCTTCCACTCAGGTGACAACTTCACGCTCGACGGCGGTTACAGCCGCTTCTGATCCACCCACCACCACAAGAGGTTGATGTTGATGTCTGATCCCCAGGTCTTGTGCGAGATCACCGACGGGGTGGCGCTGGTCACTCTGAACCGGCCGAAGGCGCGCAACGCGATCAATAGTGTTCTAGCCGGCGAGCTCCTGAACCTGTTGCAGAAGATCGAGGCTGATGACGCCGTACGGATCGTCGTCCTGACCGGTGCGGGTCAGGCGTTCAGCGGTGGAGTCGACCTGAAGGAGTTTGCAGAGACCAAGGCGGCGCCGGTGGGTGCTTCTGAGGCGATCCTGGCGGTGGGCGAAGCTGACGAAGCCTGCCCTCGGGGCCATCAACGGCCCCGCGATGACTGGTGCTCTCGAAATGGTGCTGGGTCTAGACTTCTTGATCGCTTCGGATCGCGCGGTCTTCGCCGACACCCATGCCTCTGTCGGCATCCTTCCTGGCGGAGGCATGTCTGCGCGTCGCCCCGCGCGGTGGGGTTTCGGCAGGCTTTCGAGCTGTCCGCTACCGGTCGGCACGTCACGGCTGAGGAGGCTCAGCGGCTCGGACTGGTCAACCGCGTAGTGCCGCACGCCGGCTGCTCGGCGTGGCCCTGAGCACCGCGCGTGCGATGGCCGACAAGGACCCAGCTGTCTCTGCGTGCACTGAAAGATCTGTATCGCGGTAGCGCGGCCGGCACCCTGGCTCAGGCCATCGCTGGTGAGATCTCGGCGAGAGACGCGCGACGGGCCTCAGGCAACGCTCTCCTGCCGCACTGAGCCAGATCACCCCAGCCAGATCACCTCGCCTGAGGGTTGTCAGGTCGCCGTGGCACCGGAGAAGTCCAGGACGATGCGACCTCGGGTGCCACCGGCAGCCAGCATCATGTGCGCCGCGCCCGCATCAGAGGGATCGAGGACAGTGGCAACCCGCATCGTCAGCTGTCCAGCAGCGGCCGCCTCTGCCAGCTGCCCAGGCTTTGCCGCGTCGCGATAGTAGTCGGTCATCTGCACAACATCGATGTGGATGCCGCGCTGACTGGGGACCGGGGGGTTGGAACGCACGACCGCAATGGCGCCCCCATCCGTGACAGCGGGAAGTGCAGCCTCGCCGTATACCCCGCCGTCGACCAGGCCGTCGAGGCCTTCGGGCAGCGGCCCGAACCGCCGCCGGCCACGTCGCGCCCCGCGGCAGCACGATGTCGGCGCCGAACGAGGCCACCGTCTTGTGATCGGCGTCCGAGGCATCTGCGATGACGGTGAGGCCTCGGTGCTTGGCCAGCTCGATCACAAATCCGCCCACGGCCCCGGCAGCCCCAGTGACGCCGATCGTCGCGACACCATGCTTCTGCAGGAGGTCGAGCGCTCGTACAGCAGTGAGCCCGTTCATCCCGATCGTGCTGGCTTCGGCGAAGGTCGCCTCGGCCGGCGCCATCGCCAGCGCATCGTCGGGCGCGATGACGTAGTCGGCGTAGGCGCCTTGCCGCGACCCGCTTGGCATGGCGACTCCGAAGACCCTGGTGCCAGGCGCCCACCGCGAGTCAGGCCCGGTCTCGTCAACCACGCCGGCGAAGTCCATTCCCAGCACCCAAGGTGGTGGATGGCCCACGTTGCTGGCGTATCCCAAACCTGCGCGAAAGATCGTGTCCGTCGGATTGACGGTCGCGGCATGCACTCGTACTCGGGCTTGCCGCGGCCCAGGGGTGGGCCTGGGCAAGTCAACGAGATGCAGGACCTCGGGTCCGCCGAAGTGCGTGATCGCTACTGACCTCATGGTCTGCTGCTCGCCGCCGTATGTCATGGTGTCTCGTCGCTCTCAGAGTGCGTTGCTGGGCGAGAGCAAGCTGGTCGCAGCAGTCGTGATGCGCTGTTCGGCTTCTGCAATGATCCGGGGGACGAGGTCGGCGACATGAGGGATGTCGTGGATCAGCCCCTGCACCATGCCCACGGTCCAGATGCCTGCATCGAGATTGCCCTCTTCGTAGACCAGACGCCCGCGGCTGCCGGCAACCAAGTCGCGCACGTCCGGGAACTGGCCGCCCTGGTCGAGGATGTCGACCACGGAGGTGCTGACGCTGTTGCGGGCTACGCGGGACGTGTTGCGCAGCGGACGAAAGATGAGGTCGGTGTCGCGTTCGGTGGCCGCGACGATCGCCTCCTTGACGTTGTGATGGATCGGCGACTCGACGGTGCACATGAAGCGGGAGCCCATGTTGGCTCCTTGCGCCCCCAACATCAAGGCCGCCGCGAGCCCGCGCCCATCGGCGATGCCGCCTGACGCAATGACGGGGATGGTCAAGGCCGCAGTGGTGGCCGGGACAAGCACCAGGTTGGGGATATCGTCCTCGCCAGGGTGACCTGCACATTCGAACCCGTCGATGCTGACGGCGTCGACCCCAACGGCTTCTGCCTTCAGAGCGTGTCGAACGCTGGTGCACTTGTGCAGCACCTTGATGCCTGCATCGTGCAGGGCAGGCAGGTGGGGTTCGGGGTTGGACCGGCAGTCTCCAGCACCGTGACCCCGGAGTCGATGACGACTTGGATGTACTCCTCGTAGGGGGGCGGGTTGATGGTCGGCAGGATCGTCAGGTTGACGCCGAAGGGCCGGTCGGTCATGTCTTGGCAGCGGCGGATCTCCTCACGCAGTGCTGCCGGGCTGGGCTGGGTGAGGGCGGTGAGGATGCCGAGCGCCCCGGCATTGGAGACGGCAGAGGCGAGCTCGGCGCGGCCGACCCATTGCATGCCGCCTTGGACGATGGGGTGGTCGATGCCCAGGGCTGGGTGAAGCTGTTTGAGAACACATTTCCTCCGGCAGGATGGTGGTGAGGGGTCAGGATCCGGTGAACACGGGGCGCCGCTTCTCGAGGAAGGCTGAGCGAGCCTCGGCGGCGTCGTGGGTGGCGTTCGCGAGAATCTGGGTGCGGTTCTCCAGGGCGAGTGCGATCTCGAGGCTCGGAGAATCGGTCGTCTGGCGATAGACCTGCTTGGTCATCTTGACGCCGAACGGGCTCAGTGCAGCGATCCGTGCGGCCGTCTCGAGCGCGTCGGCCATCGCATCGTCAGTCACGGAGGTCACCAGCCCGATGCGCAGTGCCTCGGCGGACTCGACGGGCCGGTTGGTCAGCATGAGCTCGGCTGCGCGGCCCTGCCCCACGAGCCGCGGCAGGAATAGCTGATGCCACACTCGCCTGCGGACAGACCGATGTTGGGCGCTCCGATGAGGAAGCGCGCCGTCGGAGATGCCACCCGGATGTCAGCCGCGAGGGCGATCGCCAATCCGGCGCCGGCGGCCGGGCCGTTGACGGCCGCGATGACCGGCACGGGACTGTGGTGGATGGCCAGAGCCATGCCGGCGAACGTCTCCTGCAGCAACAGCCCATCGGCATTGCTGCGGCCGACCTGCCGTTCCTGGGCGCCAGCGATGTCGACGCCTGCACAGAATCCGCGGCCTTCGCCCGTCACCACGACAGCGCGATGATGAGGCTCGGTCGTCATCGCAGCGGCGATTGCCCGGACCATGTCGGGCGTCAGCGCGTTGAGACGGTCGGGGCGTCGAAGTGTCACGACGCGGACGGCTTCGTGGTCTTCGACGGACAAGTCGAGTGAATCCATGGTTGCTCTCCTTGGAGGACTAGTCGTGCAGTCCGGCTGGAGTGCCGGAAGCATCGAGACGGTCGTGGATCCTCGCAGGTGCCGGCTCCCAGGCGCCCGTCGCCAAAGGTCCATCGAGTCGGAGACTTGACGATGCGTAGGTGTGCGGGGTCGCCGTTCTCATCCTTCGAGAGGTGGCGCAGCGGTAGCCACTGCGATGGCGTGCCCTCAGCCTCCCAGACGCGGTCGCCCGACTGGATCCTCAGATGAGTCTTGAGCAGCTGGTAGGGGGCCGTGGACGAGTAGGTGTTGGTCGACTCGAAGTCGTCGACGACGTAGAACTTGCCGCGCTCCCACACGTGCCCGCTGCGGGTCTGCTTGGTCGGACCGACTGCACGTACGAGCATGAATCCCAGCTCGTCGTCATCGGTCGTGGCGATAAACCACCGCAGGTAGATCTTGGCCAACCAGTTGCGCGGGCCCCAGGAGTGATCCTTGCCGCCGCGTCCGTCGATCTCGAAGCTCTCGGTCGCCGACGGTGACGGTGCCCGTGACCCAGCACAGATGCTGATAGTGCCAGTCGGCCTGGCCGGGCAAGAAGATCTTGTCGATGTGCTCCTGGTCTGAGCCCATGACGGCTTCCAGGCCGCGAGATGCGACTCGCAAGCTGACGCTTGCATCGGCGCGGGGGGCGGTGCCGAAGGCGGTCTTGGGATCGGCGGTGCTGCCACGGATCGTCCAGCAGCAGGACGGGTCCCTCGTACATGACGGTCGTGTGCACATAGGGGTCACCGATGGCCCAGGTCTGGCCGCCGCTGAGAGTCAGTTGCCATCGATCGGTGCGCGCTCGTAGTAGAACGCCACGCGACCGTCCGGGAGGTAGATACAGGCCGACATCTCCGCGTGCTTCTCGTTGGGGCGCATACCGATGCGGAACCAGCCACCTACGCCACTGTGCGGATCTTCGAAGTCGATGTACCGGCTCTCGTTCCAGGTCGGCTCGGGACCGACTACATGCATGTAGTCGTCCATCACGGTAAGCGTCCGTTCGGACATTGAGCCTCCTACAGACAGCTTTTTTAAGTTAAACTATTTAGCGGATAGGAAATACTATGACACGACGCAATATTCCTGGCAAGGATCGAGATGCTTCGCTGGCCGCATGGCTCGTGGATGATCTGGCCATGGTCGGACCACTGTCAACCCAGCAGGTGACCGGCGGGCTGTCGAACATCACCACGGTCGTGACAGGCGCCGACGGCCGTCGTGTCGTGCTGCGTCGACCACCCGAGGGCGTGCTGAGGGGCGGAGCGCACGACGTGCTCAGGGAGGCCCGGATACTACAGGCGCTGGCTGAGAGCAGTGTCCCGGTTCCCACCGTGATCGCCCTGTCGAGTGGCGACCAGGTGGGGGTTCCGTTCTACGTCATGGAACACATCGACGGCTTCGTCCCGGCCTCGACGGCTGAGGCTGAGGCGTAGCTTCCCGAGCATCGAAGGCGGTTGGGCCTGGAGCTGATCCAGGCGCTCGTGGCGGTGCAGGCGGTCGACGTGGGCGCGGTCGGCCTGGGCGACATGAACCGAGCAACGCCGTACCTGCAGCGTCAGCTCAAGCGCTGGAGCGCGCAGTGGGAGGCGACCACGGGCCGAGCTGTTCCTGCCGTCGAGCACGTCCGCGATCGGCTGCGAACGATCCTGCCGCAGCTTGACAAAGAGCCAGACTGCTTGGTGCACGGTGACTTCAGGCTCGGTAACGTGATGGTCCCGCACCCGCCCGCAGAGCCGCATGTCGCGGCACTCCTGGACTGGGAGCTTGCGACAACGGGGTCATCCGCTGGCTGACCTTGGCTTCCTGGGTGCGCGCATCGACAAGCCCCGAGGAAGTTCTGGCGGGTGAGGCTGATCCGTCCAGCGCCGAGGGGTATCCCACGTTCGACGAGCTCACGCAGCACTTCGCGCGAGCCGAGGTGTGGACGTGGCGGACCTGCCTGTCTTCGTCGCCCTCAGTGCCTGGCGCTGGGCGATCATCGTCGAGGGTATTCAGCAGAGACTGTCTGCTGGCCACATGCATGCCGGGCGCGACGTCGCGACCGACGTATCGGCTGAGGCGGCGTGGCACCGCCGACGCGTGGAGCTGCTGGCAGACTTCGCGGCCGATCTGCTCGATTGATCCGAGGCCCGCGGCGTCAGTGCCCCATGCCCAGGCCGCCGTCAACCTGGATGACCGATCCGGTCATGACGCGGGCATGCTCGTGCAGCAAGGAGACGACGACGTGGGCCAGCTCTTCTGGCCGACCCAATCGACCGAGTGGGATCAAGCCGGCGATCCGGCGCTGTGCCTCTTCGGGCATGGAGGTGGTCATGTCGGTTGCGTAGGCTCCGGGAACGACGCAGTTGACCGTGATGCCCTTGCGGGCGCCAGCCATCGCGAGAACGAGTCAGCCCGATCGTTCCTCCCTTGGACGCTCCGTAGACGGACTGGACGGGATTGCCGCTCGTCGCGGTGACTGATCCGACGTTGACGATGCGACCGAATGACTGCTCGACCATCCCGGCCCACACGGCCTGGGTGAGAAAGAACGCAGACTTGAGATTGGCATCGAGCACCGCGTCCAATCGTTCTCGACAACGTCGAGAACCTTTGACTCGTGCAGGATCCCTGCGTTGTTGACCAGGTGGGCCACTGGTCCGTGGGACTCGACGATCTCGTTCACCACGTCGGTGCAGGCCGTCGCGGTGCTGAGGTCAGCGCGATGTACAGACACGTTGAGCCCATCTGACTTCGCCTGGCGCGCGAAGTCGCGGGCGGTGTCTTCGTCGCCGCGGAAGATGGCGGCGACGTGGCCACCGTCGGCAGCGAATCGTCGGGTGATGGCTGCCCCGAGGCCCTTTGTACCGCCGCTGACAATTGCGGTCCTGGTCGTCGAGGTCATCAGCACCCTTTCCACTGGGGAGTTCGCTTCTCGGCAAAGGCACGAGGCCCTTCGGCCGCGTCGTGCGACGATGCGATGTTCTCGAAATGCCGCTGGTTGTGCTCCCACGCCTCGGTCTCGGGAAGGCGCGGGGCGTCGATGATCATGGCCTTGCTGGCGCTGACTGACAGGGGGGCATGACGCGCTATTGCAGCGCCAGACGCACTGCCGCGGGCACGACCTCGTGCGCCGCCACGACCTCGTTGACCAGACCCAGCTCAGTGCCTGGTCGGCGCCGATGGGCTGGCCGGTCAAGGCCATCGACATGGCGCGACGTGGCCCGACGAGTTGAGGCAGTCGGATCAGCCCGCCTCCGCTCGCGATCGTGCCACGAGCCACTTCTGGCAGGGCGAACCGTGCATCTGTGCTGCACACGCTCAGATCGCAGCCAAGGACAAGCTCGAGGCCTCCGCCATAGGCCAGGCCGTTGACGGCCGCGATCGTCGGCACGGTGGGCAGCTTTCCACGATCTGAAACACGAGCCTGGCCGAGGGGTGGCCCGCGGCACTGCGCTCAGCCATCTCGACCAGGTCGCCCCCAGCGCAGAACGCTCGCGCTCCGGTACCCGTCAGGACCACGGCGCGAACGGACGGGGTGCGCTGAACGTCCTCGAACGCCGCGACGGCAGCTCAGTGACCTCGGACGTCACGGCGTTCAACGCTTGAGGGCGATTGATCCGCAGAACCCGGACGGGCCCCTCGTCGTGGACGACGAGAACGCGGTCTGCCTGGGTGGTGTCAGCTGCCACGGACATAGTCCGCTGGCAGCGGTGCCGGGTCGCTGATGGTGGCGGGATCCCAGGGATCGAATGACGGAGCGCGCTTCTCCAGGAAGCTGGTGATGCCCTCCTTGAAGTCGGGGTGGTCACGCAGGACGTCGTACCAGTAGCGGATGGCCAAGGTGCGCGCGTCCTCGTGGCTGCTGTCGAGAGCCTGGTACACCTGACGCTTCATGACGCCCATCGCAACGGGGGATGAATTGGCTGCGACCGAGCGCGCGTACTCCATGGTCTTCTCGAGGAGCCCTCGGGTGCGAAGACCCGATCGACAAGTCCTAGGTCGAGCGCTTCATCCGACAGCACGACGCGGCCTGAGAGCAGCAGATCCAATGCCGCCGACGTGCCGATCTGGCGAGGCAGCGACCAGGCCAGACCATGTTCGGCCATGATCCCGCGTTGGGCGAACGAGGTGGTCATCTTGGCACGGCTCGAGAGGAACCGCATGTCGCAGTTCATGGCGGCCACAAAGCCGATGCCAGCGCATGCGCCGTTGATCGCAGCGATGATCGGCTTGGGGATGGTGTGGGGGAGGGTCATCGGTTGGCGCAGGTGGGGGTACGTGGGGCTACCGCCGGTGGTCTGGCTCGCCAACGTGCTGGAGTCCATGCCGGGACAGAAGCCTCTGCCGCTGCCAGTCACCACGATGACCCGGACGGCGGGATCCTCGGCGCATGCCTCGAGCGCGCTGTAGTACGCCCGCTCCATCGGAACCGACCAGGCGTTGTTTCGCTCAGGGTTGTTCCAGGTGACGACGGCGACGCCATCGCTGACCTCGGTCAGGACGAGATCTGTCGGTGTGGAGGTGGCGGTCATGAGGCTCCGTTTCGCGAACAGGTGGGGTAGGCGCGACGCCAGCTGGGATGAGCGTGGGACGTCACTATCGATGTTCTAGTTTAATTGGTTAGATGATTGATGTCTAGAGGTAGAAGGAGGCGGAAATGCGACAACGGCGAGCACGGTCGCCAGGACCGGGCTCGCCGTTGACGGCAGACATGGCTCAGGTTGCAGGTGCCAGCGCCTTGATGTCGGCGATGATAGGCGACCACATCTGGGCGTCGTGCTTGTAGGGCGCATAGAACTGCAGTCGGTCCGTCGGCTTGCCGTAGCGCTCAATCAGCGCGGCACCGACGGCATCGGGTTCAGCGACGATCGCGAATGCGTTCAAGACGTCGTCGTCGATGATGTCACCCATCTTCGACCAGCGATCGGGATCATCTGTGCGCGACATCGCGTGCAGGTCGTCGCCCAGGGCGCCCCAGCCGTGCAGCGAAGCACCTTGCGGTAGGTCGGGGTGCTGCCGTAGAACGCGATCTGGTCGCGGACGCCCTTGATAGCAGCGGTCATCGACTCTTCGTCCGGGCCGGTCGCCGTCAACGGGAGGCCGTAGATCTCGAAGTCGTCCATCGAGCGTCCCGACTTCTCCTGACCGCGCTGGATGGCCGGGAGCGTGACCTCACGGACGTACTTCTCGGTGGTGAAGCCATGCAGGAAGATGCCATCGCACACGTCGCCCGCGACTTCGCACATGACCTCGCCGACCGCCGCGATCACGATCTTGGGAATAGGTGTCGACAAGGGGCCGGGCGAGAAGAACGGGGTCATCAGGGTGTGCTGGTAGAGACTCACCCTGGAACGAGAGCGGGACGTCGTTCTGCCAGGTATCCCAGATCGCGCGAATGGCCGAGACCATCTCGCGCATGCGTGCTGCTGGCTTGCCCCACGGCATCGAGAAACGACGCTCGATGTGAGGCTTGACCTGGCTGCCCAGCCCCAGCATGAAGCGACCTTCGGTGTATCGCTGCAAGTCCCACGCAGTGTGCGCGAGCGTCATGGGTGAACGGGCGAAGGCGACCGCGATCGACGTGCCCAGCTCGAGCTGACTGGTGTGCTCACCGGCCAGTGCGATCGGCAGGAATGGGTCGTGCTTGGACTCGGAGGTCCACAGTCCCGAGTAGCCAGCCTCCTCGTGCTGTACTGCCGTATTGATGATCTGTGATGTCGATTCGATCTTGCAGCTTTTCCATCTACGCGCATATCAGTAGCCTCCTACGATGGTCGTGGCATAAAAAAGGGTGGTTGTCAAACTGCACGGGGTGATCGACAACCTCAGCCGCGGGACTCACGAGGCAGGCCCAGCGTCGTCTCGGCGAGAATGTTGCGCTGGATCTCCGACGTGCCCGCGTAGATCGTGCCGGAGATCGCGATCAGCCACGACCCGCCCCACGATGCAGTCGAGTTGGGAGCACCAGGATCATCGGTGCGGAAGTGGCGTAGTTGCGGACGTCCTTCGGGGACGTCGATCGATGATCCAAGGATCCTTGTCGCGAAGATCGGTGACGGTGCGGTGATGCTCGCTCCAGTAGAAGCTTGGACACCGAGGCCTCGGTGCCGGACGGCTCGCCCTTCAGCCATCCTGTGAGGATTCGCAGACCGAGATATCGCATGATCTCAGCCTTGGTGTAGGCACGCGCCACTTCGTCGCGCACCAGCTCGTCGTCCCCGAGCCCACGTTCGTGGACCAGGCCGATGAGCCGATCAACCTCAGCACGGAACATGATCGGGTTCGTTGCGGCCTCGTCCCCCCGCTCGAGACCGAGCAAGGCCATAGCGGCCTTCCAGCCTTGGTCGACACCCAGGACGATATTCTCCGTGGCGGTCCGGGCGCCGGTGAAGAACACCTCGTTGAACGAAGACCCGCCCGTGATCATCCGAATCGGCCGGACCTCGATGCCCTCCTGATCGAGTGGGACCAGCAGCATGCTGATGCCCTTGTGTCGCGACTCGGTGGGGTCTGGTGCGAGCCAGGACGAAGATCCAGTTCGCCTTGGTTGCCTCGGACGTCCACACCTTCTGGCCGTCGATGACCCACTCGTCGCCCTCAAGGCGCGCCTTGGTCGTCAGGCTGGCCAAGTCGGAGCCAGCTCCCGGTTCAGAGAATCCCTGGCACCAGCGATCTTCGCCGCTGACGATGCGAGGCAGGAAGTGCGCCTTCTGCTCCGGGGTTCCGAGCTTCAGCAGCAGGTTGCCGATCATCTTGATGCTGAAGTTGTCATTGGCGCCATTGGCCGGAACTCCGGCCTTGGCGAACTCCTCAACCATGACCACCTGCTGCAGCTTGGTGAGTCCTGCACCGCCGAATTCTTGCGGCCAGGCCGGAACAAGATAGCCCGTCGAGGCGAGCACTGAGCGCCACCGCTCGGTGAACCCCTTGGCTTCGTCGGTGGCGAGCGAGCCCAGTCCAGCCCAGTCTGACGGCAGGTGCTCGGCCAGGAAGGCGCGGATCTGCTCGCGGAACTGCTCGGCCTCGGGCGAGAACTCAGGATTCACGAGGTGCTCCTTCGAACACAGGGGGGCGACGAGCGACAAAGGCGGCGAAGCCCTCCCGTCCATCCTGGGAGGCAAAGAGATCTGAGGCGACTCGTCGTTCCTCCACTATGCCCTCGTGGACAGGCAGGTGGCTCGTGGTCAGCAGCAGCTGCTTCGCGGCACCGGCGACCTGACGGGAGCCGTTGGAGAGTGTCGTGGCCAAGGCGCCAGCCTCGTCGAGAAGGGTCTCGTCATCGGCGAGGCGATTGACGAGACCGACTGCATGGGCGCGCTCGCCGGAAATGGGCGTCCCGAGCATCAGCAAGCTCCAAGGCGATGCCGGTCGGCACCAGCCGAGGAAGGCGTTGAGTCCCGCCAGCGCCTGGGAGAACACCCAACAGGGCCTCAGGTAGTCCGAGCTTGGCACCCGGCGTGGCGACACGCAGATCGCACGCCATCGACAGCTCGAGGCCCCCGCCCAGAGCAACACCGTGGATAGCGGCCACCACTGGCAACGGGCTGTGAGCGATGACGTCGAGGGCATCGGTGAATCCGTGGACGAAGGACTCGAAGTCTGAGCGTTGCGTGAAGCCGCTGATCTCCTCGATGTCGGCACCGGCGGAGAATCCGCGGCCTGTGCCGTGCACCACTACTGCACGGATGGCTTCGTCCTGTTCGAGTTCCCGGATCGCTGAGGCGACGGCGGTGTACGTCCCGGTGCCGATCGCGTTGAAGCGGTCGGGGCCGTCCAATGCGATCCAGCCGACCGAGCCATCGCGTCTGGTCGTGACCTGGGTGCCCTGGGAGGCTGGTGCTTGTTCGTTCATGGTGCTCATGCCATCGTGAGGCCGCCGCTGACGGACAGTGTCTGACCCGTCACGAACGCGGCGCCGTCGCCAGCAAAGAACACCACGGCAGGCGCGACGTCGTCGGGGGTGCCGATTCGTTTCATCGGGACAGCCTTGGCCATGGCGTCGTACACGTTCTGACTCAGCTCGGCGACCTGGTCGAGGAGAGCGGTGTCGGTCGGGCCCGGGCAGACAGTGTTGACCGTGACGCCCTTGGTGGCGACCTCGCGTGCGAGCGCCTTGCCGAACGCGATGACCGCGCCCTTGGTGCCTGAGTACACCACCTCGCCGGAGGATCCGACCCGACCGGCATCGGGAAGCTGATGTTGATGATCCTGCCGCTGCGCCGCTCGATCATGCTGTCGAGCACGGCACGCGTCACGATGACGGTGCCGAGATAGTTGACGTTGACGATGGCTCGCCAGGTGTCTTCCTTCGAGTCGACGAACCTCTCGATCTTGTCGATGCCGGCATTGTTGACGAGGATGTCTACTGGACCCAGGTCGGACTCGATGGTCGACAAGGCTGCCGTCACCGCCTTGCTGTCCGAGATGTCCATTGCGTAGCCGCGGTGTGATGCACCGAGCGACGCCGCGACGTCTTTGGCAGCGGACTCGTTCAAGTCGCAGGCAGCCACGGTAGCGCCGGCGGCGGCAAGCTGGCGGGAGATCGCCCCCCCGATTCCGCCCGCTGCGCCGGTGACCAGCGCGATACGTCCGGTGAGGTCTGTCATGTCAGTTCTCCTTGCTCGTCGTCTTGTCAGCCTGGGGCGGGACGAACTGGGGTGGCCGCTTCTCCTGATGGGAGGCGAGACCCTCACGGACCTCGGGCCCACCGAAGCCGAGGAACTCCAATCCCAGTGAGGCCTCGAACGCGGGGCCGGCCATGCGGTACCAGTGATTCAGGCTGTGCTTGGTCCACCGGATCGCGGTCGGCGCGCCGGCTGCGAGCTGGGTGGCGATGCGATTGCCTTCGGTGATGACGTCGTCGTCATCGACGCATTTCGACACCAGGCCGATCCGCTCGGCCTCTTCGCCGAGCAGGGTGTCGCAGGTCAACAGGTAGTACTTGGCCTTGGCCATACCCGCCAGCAGCGGCCAGGCGATGACGGCGTGGTCTCCGGCGGCGACGCCCAGGCGGGTATGACCGTCGATGATCCGGGCCGTGCGGCCCACGACCGAGATGTCCGCGAGGATCGCGACGACCAGCCCGGCGCCCACAGCCGGACCGCGGACGGCCGAGATGACTGGTTTGCTGAACTTCAGCATGTTGGTGACGAGGTCGCGAGCCTCGCGCATGATTCGCATGCGGCTCTCGTAGTCGTTGATCATCTCGTCGATCAGCGCAAAGTTGCCGCCAGACGAGAACGCGGTGCCGGCTCCGTAGACCAGCACTGAGCGAACGTCGGGATCGGCCTCGATCGTCGGCCACACATCGGCGAGGTCTCGGTGCATCTGCGGCCCGACCGAGTTCAGGCTGGGGGAGTCGAGGACGAGGTGGAGCACGCCGTCGTCGTGGAGCTTCCAGTCGAAGGCTCGGGAAATCCTCGTACCTAGTGGACATCTGTACTCCTCGTGAAAGCAGGTGCGATAATTAGTTCAATAATAACATTGGATGACTTGCTGCGGATAGAGCCGCCAGCGTATAGTTTTATCATCTAAACATTTTAAGGAGTCTCTCATGGACTTTGGTCTCTCCGAGGAGCACGCCGCGCTCCAGCAGGTCGCGAAGCAATTCGTTGATCGGCACTGCCCCCCTGCTTTGGCGAAGGAGTGGGATGAGACCAATGCCTATCCCGCCGAGCTGTTCAAGGCGATCTCCGACATCGGCTGGCTGGGTCTGCCGTTCCCGGAAGAAGCTGGCGGCGACGAGGGCGGACCCATCGAGCTGGCGATCATCGCCGAGCAGCTCGGCCGTGCGAGCCTGGACATCGCGATGTGCTTCATCGGCACGTTGATCCCCTCCTTGACCGTCTACAAGTGGGGAACGGACGCGCAACGAGAGCACATTCGCGACAACATGCTCAAGGGCGTGGGTCGATACGCGGTGGCTATGAGCGAGCCCGGGACTGGATCGGACGCCGCAGCGCTGCGGTGCGAGGCAGTCGACAAGGGGGACCACTACGTCGTCAACGGTCAGAAGATGTGGTGCACGGGCGCAGGCCTGCCGGACACCAAGATCATGATGTACGTCCGCACCTCCAAAGGCGACAAGAAGCACCACGGCATCACCTTGCTGCTGGTCGATGCCGACACGCCAGGGCTCGAGCGCCGGCAAGCACCGACGTTGGCGCGTCACATCCTCGGTACCTATGAGATCTTCCTGACCGACGTCATCGTGCCCAAGGAGAATCTCGTCGGCGAGCAGGACCAGGCGTGGAAGATCATGCTGTCGAACCTGGAGCTGGAGCGGGTTCTGATGAGCGGCGGCTACGTAGGTGTCGCCCAGTCGACGCTCGACGAGGCGCTGGAGTATTCCAAGGTTCGCACGGCATTCGACCGACGGATCGGCGACTTCCAGTCCTTGGCCCATGACATGGCCAACATGCAGGTTGAGATCGATTCTGCGCGTCTGCTGGCCTACCGAGCGGCGTGGATGCTCTCCCAAGGGCTTGCGTGCTCGCGTGAGGGGGCCATGGCCAAGCTGAAGGGCTCTGAGACCTACGTCGCCGCTGCGCGACTCGGCATGCAGATCTGTGCGGGACACGGCTTCTCGACCGAGAGCGTCATGAGCTTCCGCTGGCGCGAGTCGATCGTTGCGCCGATCTCGGGCGGAACCAGCCAGATCCAACGCAACGGCATCGCGCGCAGCATGGGCCTGCGCGCGTACTGACCAAGGACATCGACATGACTCTTTTGAACGACCAGGTTGCGATCGTCACCGGTGGAGCGCAAGGGATAGGGCTGTCCATTGCACGCACGTTCGTCGATCATGGTGCCAAGGTCGTGCTCGGCGACTTGAACATCGAGGCCGCGCAGGCGGCGGCCGCGGAGCTGGGTGACGCCGCGTTTGCGGTGCGCTGCGACGTGACGTCGGAGTCCGACGTCCGTGGCTTGGTTGCAAGTGCGGTCGAGCGCTTCGGCGCGCTCGACATCATGGTCAACAACGCAGGCATCACCCGCGATGCGACGATGCGCAAGATGGAGCTGGACGATTTCCGCCTCGTGCTCGACATCCATCTGACCGGAACTTGGCTCGGTACTCGTGAGGCTGCGGCGGTCATGCGTCCCCGGGGGTCCGGCTCGATCATCAACATCTCGTCGATCTCGGGCAAGGTCGGCAACCTTGGCCAGACAAACTACAGCGCCGCGAAGGCCGGCATCGTCGGAATGACGAAGGCCGCTGCCAAAGAGGTGGCTCGCGATGGTGTCCGGGTCAATGCGATTCAACCGGGCCTCATCCGAACCGCGATGACCGAGGCCATGCCGCAGAAGGCGTGGGACGCCAAGATGGCCGAGATTCCGATGGACCGTGCCGGTGAACCGGCGGAGGTGGGCTCGGTCGCGACCTTCCTGGCCTCAGATCTTTCCAGCTACATGACCGGCACGGTGCTTGAGGTCACCGGCGGCCGGTACATGTGAACTCTCAACCAACGAACGGAGCACGATGATGAAGACATTCTCGACAGCCCAGGAGCTCACCGACGCCATCGGCGTCGAGCTCGGGCACAGCGATTGGCTCGAGGTCACCCAAGACCGCATCCAGCAGTTCGCTGACGCGACTGGTGATCAGCAGTGGATTCACGTCGATGTCGAGCGGGCCGCTGCCGGGCCCTTTGGTGCCACGATCGCGCACGGTTACCTGACGGCGTCGTTGATCCCTGTGCTCGTGCAGCAGATCTACCGCATCGATGCCAAGATGGGCGTCAACTACGGCCTCGACAGCTGCGGTTTCCGTCGCCGGTTCCGGTCGGCTCGCTGATCCGTGCCGCGTCATCGCTGAAAGAGGTCACCACTGTTGGTGACGCAGTGCAGGTCGTCACCACCACGACGATCACCGTCAAGGACTCCGAGAAGCCCTCGGTTGTCGCCGAGCACGTTGCGCGGTACTACCTGTGAGCGGCGTGCTGCGAGACGCAGTCATCTGCTCGCCCCTGCGGACGCCTGTGGGCCGTTATGGCGGTGTCTTCAAGGAGCTGAGCGCAACCCAGCTCGGCGCTCACGTCGTGCGCGAGCTCGTCAAGCGCACGGGCGTCGACCCCGCTGCGATCGATGATGTCCTGTTCGGCCAGTGCTATCCCAGCGGCGAGTCGCCGGCGCTTGGTCGGGTCGTCGCCCTCGACGCTGGACTGCCGGTTGAAGTGGCGGGCGTACAGATCGACCGCCGATGTGGTTCAGGCCTGCAAGGTGTCATCTGGGCGGCCATGCAAGTGCAGACCGGTGCAAGTGACGTGGTCATCGCAGGTGGTGCCGAGAGCATGAGTCAGGTCGAGTTCTACTCGCCGACGGCTCGATGGGGTGCCAAGGGGGAGTCGATCGTGTTCCACGACCGCCTCGCTCGTGCCCGTGTGACAGCTGGCGGTGAGAACTACCCGGTGCCCGATGGCATGCTGGAGACTGCGGAGAACTTGCGGGCCGAGTACTCGATCGCCCGTGAGGAGCAGGACGAGTACGCTCTCAGGTCGCAGCAGCGGGCCGTGGCCGCACAGGAGTCCGGGGCGTTCGACGACGAGATCGTGCCGATCGACGTCGTCGACCGCAAGGGCAACGTCACCACGGTGAGCAAGGACGAGCACCCACGTGCTGACACCTCGATCGAGTCGCTGAGCAGGCTCAAGCCGATTCTCGGCCGCAAGGATCCAGCGTCAACTGTGACCGCTGGCAACGCCAGCGGTCAGAACGATGGCGCGTCGGCGTGCCTGGTGACTACGCCCGAGAAGGCCGCCGAGCTGGGTCTGCAGCCCTTCGCCCGCCTCGTCTCGTGGGGCGCCGCAGGTGTTCCCCCGCGGACCATGGGCATTGGTCCGGTCCCCTGCTGTCAAGAAGACGCTCGATCGGGTCGGGCTTGGCCTGAAGGACATCGACCTCATCGAGCTCAATGAGGCCTTCGCGGCGCAGGTTCTTGCCTGCACCCGGGAGTGGGGTTTCGCCGACTCCGACTTCGACCGGTTCAACGTTCATGGCTCCGGCATCTCGCTTGGTCATCCAGTGGGAGCAACTGGCGGTCGCATCCTGGCGACGATGTTGCACGGCTGCGCCGCCGCGAAGCGCGGTACGCGTTGGAGACCATGTGCATCGGCGGCGGTCAGGGTCTGGCGGCGGTCTTCGAGCGGGTGGAGTGACTCGACTCCGCTCTCCTCTGGTGGCAGTGCTAGCGGCTTGCCTCTCGTACTCCCTGTTGCAGAGCTTGGCCCTGCCAACACTGCCCACCATGGCCACGACGTTCGACGTCGGCACCAGCACCACCGTCTCGGGTTGTGCTGGCCTTCATCCTGACATCGTGTTCCGCATCGCCCATCCTCGGCGCACTCGGTGACCGAGTCGGGCGTCGGCGCATGCTGCAGTTCAGCCTGCTCGCCTTCTTGATCGGCAGTCTGATCTCAGGTTTCGCCACCTCCATCACGATGGTGATAGCCGGGCGCGGGCTGCAAGGGGTGGGGGGAGCGGTGTTCCCCTTGGCGTTCAGCGTCATCGGAAGCGACCTCCCTCGCCGCCGAGTGGGCATGGCGCTAGGCCTGGTGTCGTCCTCGTTCAGCGTGGGCGGCGTGGTGGGCATGCCGCTGGGCGGCGTCATCATGGACGGTCTCAGCTGGCGGTGGTGCTACTTTCTGCCCGCTGGCCTGGCTGTGGTCGCACTGGTCCTCGTGCAGGGGTCTGTCCGCCAAGGGGTGAGTGGCGACAAGCGCTCGATCGACGTGCTGGGTGGGGTGCTGGTCGCGGGCTGGCTCACGACCCTGCTCCTGGGCATGACATCGGGCGCGCAGGTCGGCTGGACGAGCGTGCCGACTGTCTCGTTGATCGGCGTGGCGATCGTGACCTTCGCGGCGTGGATCGTGATCGAGCTTCGAGTGGCGGCGCCCTTGATCGACGTACGGTTGTTGGCCCGTACGCCTGCGCCGTTGGCGTCTCTGGCAGCTTTGGCGACCGGGTGGGTCCAGATCGGCGTCATCTCCCTGCTCCCCGTCCACCTGGGCGCTGCGTCCGGACTCGACCTGTCAGCCTCGCAGATCGGACTGTTGTACGTGCCCGGCTTCGCAGTCGCGATGATCGTCGCCCCGATCGGCGGAGCGCTCGGCGGCCGCCACGGGTACCGGCCGGTGCTCCTTGCCGGCCTGGGCCTGGCCGGGGCCTCACTGATCCTGCCTGCACTGGTCGACGAACCATGGGCGTTCGTCGTCTTCCTGGGGGTCGCGATGAGTGGGGTGACGATGGCGTTCTCGGCCTTGCCTGGCCTGCTGGTGACCAGCTTGCCGGGCGATGTCGCTGGCGGGATCACGGGGATGAACACCGTCTTCCGCAGTGTCGGCGGTGCCATCGGTGCTCAGGTCGGAGCCACCTTGATGGGAGTCTCAGGCTCGTTCGGCGTCTTCTTGTGGGTGAGTATCGCGGTGATGGCGATCTCGTTGGTCGTGTCGATACTGCTGCCCACGAATGCTGGTGAGAGCAAGGCACCTTTGATAGAGTTAAATAGTTAAGTAATTACCGGAGGGTTCACATGACCAATGTCGTGATCGTCGAAGCCGTACGTTCTGCCGTGGGCAAGAGGCGGGGAGGGTTGTCACAGGTCCTTGCGCCCGACCTGTTCTCCGATGTCCTGAAGGGACTCATCAATCGGGCTGGCGTCGACTCCTCCATCGTCGAGCAGGTCACGGGCGGCTGCGTGAGCCAGGTCGGTCAGCAGTCGGGCAACGTGACCCGCAGCGCCTGGCTTGCTGCCGGGCTCGACCAACGTGCCGCTGCGTCGACCATCCACGCCCAGTGCGGATCGGCGCAGCAGGCCTTCACCCTTGCCTACGGGCTGGTGGCCGGTGGCGTCGCGGAAGTCGCGGTGGCCGGAGGCGTCGAGTCGATGGACCAGGTGCCGATGACCTCCAGCGTCGTGCCTGAGCTGGGCCCATCGAAGACTCCGCGATACGCCGAGCACTACGAGATCACCACCCAGTTCGAAGCAGCCGACCGGATCGCCGAGACGTGGGGATTCTCCCGTGACGACCTAGAGACGTTCGCGGTGCTCTCGCAAGACCGCGCCGCCGCCGCTGTCGCCGGGGGTCGGTTCGACGGCCAGATCATTCCCGTCGAGGCGCCCACGGTCGACGAGAATGGCCAGGTCAACGGCTCAAAGGTCATCAGCGTCGACGAAGGGCCACGTCCCACGACCCGCGACGGCCTTGCCAAGCTGCGAGTCAACCTTCCCGATCGTCCCGGGGCGCTGCACACGGCCGCCACTTCCTCGCAGATCTCAGACGGCGCGTCCGGGCTGCTCCTCATGTCGGAGGAGCGGGCTGCGCAGCTCGACCTGACACCTCGCGCCCGCATCGTCGACTCGCTGATGATCGGCAACGACCCGGTCATGATGCTGACCGGTCCGATCCCGGCGACGCAGCGCATTCTTGAGCGCAACAACCTGACACTGGACGACATCGATGTCATCGAGATCAACGAGGCCTTTGCCTCGGTGGTCCTTGCCTGGCAGCACGAGGTCAAGGCCGACCTTGCGAAGGTCAACGTCAACGGTGGCGCGATCGCCCTCGGTCATCCCCTGGGTGCGACGGGCGGCGTTCTCCTGACGAAGGCGCTCAACGGCTCGAGCGTATCGGCGGGCGCTACGCCTTGGTCACGATGTGCGTTGGCGGCGGCATGGGCACGGGGACGATCATTGAACGCCTCTGATCTGCCACTGAACGCCTCTGATCTGCACCGAGCCGGGGAGACCGTCACATGACCGGACCGTTGGACGGTGTGCTGGTAGTCGCACTCGAACAGGCGGTCAGCGCGCCGTTCGCATCGCGGCACCTGGCTGACATGGGTGCGCGCGTGATCAAGATCGAGCGCGTAGGCGAAGGTGACTTCGCTCGTGACTACGACGACGAGGTGCGTGGAATGGCGAGCCACTTCGTGTGGGTCAACCGCAACAAGGAGTCACTGGCACTTGACGTCAAGTCGCCTGCGGGCCGTGCTGTTCTCGATGATCTCATCGATCGCGCTGACGTCGTGATCCAGAACCTTGCGCCCGGCACGGCCGAACGTATGGGTCTGACCGCTTCGCAGCTCGTCGAACAGCACCCCCGTCTGATCGCGGTCGACATCTCCGGCTATGGCCAGGGTGGTCCGTACGAGACCAAACGGGCCTACGATCTGCTGGTCCAGGCCGAGACCGCCTCGATCTCGACGACCGGATGGGCCGATCGTCCGGCCAAGCCGGGCATCCCGATCGCTGACCTGACGGCCGGCATGTATGCGTACAGCAGCATCCTGGCGGCCTTGTACGAGCGCGAGCGGACTGGGCAGGGACGTGCGATCGGCGTTAGCTTGTTCGACGCGATCTCGGAGTGGATGGGCTACAGCATCTACTACACGTCTGCGAGCGGAAAGCGACACGAACCGAACGGGATCAGCCATCCTTCGCTGTCGCCGTATGAATCCTTCGCGACGAGCGACGGACGCTTGGTCGTGCTCGGGGTGCAGAACGATCGCGAGTGGGAACGACTGGCGCGCGACGTGCTTCAGCAGCCGGAGCTTGCGACGGACCCCCGGTTTGCCACGGGGACGGCACGCACCGCCCATCGCGATCAGGTCACGGCGATATGCGCCGAAGTGATGGCCAAGCACACCCTCGATGAGGCCATCGAAGTTCTCGACGCCGCCGGAGTTGCCTGCGGCCGGGTCAACTACTCCGACGAACTGGTGTCGCACCCGCAGCTTGATCTCGCGATCGTTGGCGCGACGTCGATTCGCCGGTCGGTCCGATTCGCTCCTTGCTGCCTCCTCCGATCTCACCAGGGTGGGAGCCGCGGATGGAGCCCATACCCGATATCGGTGAGCACAGCCGAGCGCTGCTGGCCGAGATCGGTCGAAACGCAGATCAGATCGCCGAGCTGTTGGCACAGGGCGTGATCGGTGCGCCGGTGGGCGCTCCCGGAGCGGCTGACAACGAAGCAGACACGACCACGGAAGAGGGCAGATGATGGATCAGATGGAGCTCGAGGAGATTCTCGAGGGTGTACGCAACTTCGTCCGGCAAGAGGTCGTGCCGCTCGAGGCGCAGATCGACGACGCTGACGAGATCCCGGCAGAGATCATCGCGCAGGCCAAGGCGATGGGCCTCTATGGCTTCGCGATCCCCGAGGAGTACGGGGGACTCGGGCTGAGCATGGCCGAGGAGGCGCAGCTCGTCTTCGAGCTCGGCTGGACGACGCCATCGTTCCGCTCGCTGTTCGGCACGAACAACGGCATCGCGGGTCACACTCTGCTCGAGGGTGGCACCGAGGAGCAGAAGAAGACCTATCTGCCCGAGCTCGCCAGTGGCGAGTGGGTGGCCAGCTTCGGTCTGACTGAGCCCGACGCCGGCTCTGATCCGGCGACCATGACGACCAAGGCGGTTCGCGACGGCGACGACTGGGTCATCGACGGCGCCAAGCGCTACATCACGAACTCGCCGGTGGCCGATGTCGTGATGGTCTTCGCTCGGACGTCGCCTGACAAGCCGCCAGCTCAGGGCGTGTCTGTCTTCATGGTGCCGACCTCGTCACCCGGACTCTCGATCGGTCCGAAGGACAAGAAGATGGGTCAGGCCGGCGCGTGGAGTGCCGACGTCATCTTGGAGGGCGTACGGGTCCCGCACTCGGCCATGATCGGAGAACAGGAAGGTGCCGGGTATGTCACGGCGATGCGTAGCCTCGCCCACGGACGGGTCCACATCGCGGCGCTCTGCGTGGGGATGGCCCAGCGGCTGGTCGAGGAGTCGTTGACCTTCGCGCTCGATCGCAAGGCGGGGGGCACGCCCATCGCCGACTTCCAGCTCATCCAGGCGTTGCTGGCCGATTCCAAGACTGACACGATGGCGGCGCGTGCCCTTGTTCTCGATGTCGCACGCAAGTTTGACGACGGTAGCGACACGAAGATGGGACCAGCCACGGCGAAGTACTTCGCGAGCGAGGCCGTGGGGCGCGTCGCAGATCGTGCCGTGCAGATTCACGGCGGATCTGGCTACATGCGCGGAGTGGCAGTCGAGCGGTTCTACCGTGATGCACGCTTGTTCCGCATCTACGAGGGCACAAGCCAGATCCAGCAGCTGGTCATTGCGCGTCAGATGATTTCGCGCTGCACGCACCACAGGAGGTCGATGATGGATTTGTCACTGACACCGGAGCTACGTGAGTTCCGCGACGAGGTTCGCACCTGGCTCGATGAGCATCTGGTGGGAGAGTTCGCTGAGATTCGCGGCGAAGGCTTCTCGTGGGACGACAGCTTCTGGGATCTGCGAATCGCGTGGGACAAGGCTGGCCGCCGACAACTGGCTGTGCATTGGCTGGCCCAAGGAGTACGGAGGTCGCGACGCAACTGTAGACGGCAGCCGTCTTCCAGCTTGAGTATGCGCGTTCGAACGCCCCGTATCGAGGTTCGGTCCAGGGGCAGGACCTCCTTGGTCCGACTCTGCTCGGCTTTGCGAGCGAAGAGATCAAGCAGCGATTCTTGCCCAGGATCCTCGCGGTCGACGAGTTCTGGGGCCAGGGTTTCAGCGAACCGGGGGCAGGGTCGGATCTTGCAGGTCTCCGTACGAAAGCCGTGCTTGATGGTGACGAGTGGGTCATCGACGGACAGAAGGTGTGGACGTCCGCGGGTGCTCGTGCCGACTGGATGTACGTGTTGTGCCGCACCGACCCCGACGCCCCTCGGCACAAGGGCATCTCGATGCTCCTTATCCCCGTTGACCAGCCAGGAGTCGAGGTCAGGCCGATCAAGAACATCCTCGGCGGAGCGGAGTTCTGCGAGGTGTTCTTCACCGGTGCGCGAACCTCGGTCGACATGGTCGTCGGAGAGGTCAACGCCGGCTGGGGTGTCGCGATGGGCGCACTCGGCACCGAACGAGGCACGACGTTGCTGGCCGAGCACCTGCGCATTGCAGGCGAGGTTCGCCAGATGATCGACGAGGCACGGACCTCTGGTGCCACGGAGCGTGCAGTCATGCGGGCTGATCTGGCTCGGGCCTGGTCGGAGGCCAAGATCATGGAGTGGAACGGCTTGCGGCTGATGAGCGCGATCAAGGGCCGCGGTCCGAACCCCGAGGTGCATGCATCGATCGCCAAGGTCTTCGCGAGCGAGGCGCATCGCCGTATGGGCGAGGCTGCCATGCGTGCTGAGGGTTCGCGCAGCGAGCTCGTGGGAGAGGGGTACGGCCTCGATCGGCTGCAGCAGATCTTCTTGTCGAGCCGTGCCGAGACGATCTACGGCGGAACGAGCCAGATCCAGTACAACGTCCTGTCCGAGCGTACGCTCGGCTTGCCACGTGAGCCGCGTCGCGCCTGAGAGTCATGCCTGATCCGGCCGGGGAAGCTTGCTGCTCCCGGCCGGATCACCTCTTTGTTCAGCTCTCGGGGGCCTGGAACTCTGGCTCGACCCACCACGGGTACGGGGCTGGAGTCTGCGAGGCCGGAGTCGGGAAGATCGGGGCGCGGCGCTCCAGGAACGACTGCACACCCTCGCGGGCATCCGGCAGGGCTCCGAGATGCAGCAAGGCCTCGGACTCCAGCTCGTTGGCTGTCATGGGGTGGTCGACGCTGAGCCCGCGCCACATCATCTGCCGGGTCAAGGCGACGGCAATCGGCGCGCTGTGAGAGGCAATGCCGGAGGCGATCTCCATGGCTCGTGACAGGACGTCCTCCTGGGGCACGACTTCTTGCACGAGGCCTTGTGCCAGCGCCTCGTCGGCAGTGAAGGTCTTGCCGGTGGTGGCCCAGTACATCGCTGTCGAGATACCTACGATGCGAGGCAGGAACCACGTGCTGCACGACTCCGGTACGATGCCTCGGCGGACGAATGGCACTGCGAATCGGGACGTGGCACTACATACTCGGATGTCCATCGGCAGCACCATCGAGACGCCGATTCCTACGGCGGTGCCGTTGATGGCCGCGATGACCGGTCGGGTCGACCGGTAGATCGCCACGGCCAGCTCGCCTCCGACGTCACGGCGCCCGCCGCGCAGCGGCTTGAATGCCCCGCTGCCTGCCGAGAATCCGTCGGGAGCGCGCAAGTCGGTTCCGTGCGAGAAGGTGTCGCCAGCTCCGGTGACCACGATGGCCCGTACGTCGTCGCAGGTCGTCCCGAACTCGAATGCCGCGAGCAAGCGTCGAGAACGGCATATGTGACGGTGTTGTGCTCGGTCGCACGATCGATGGTGATCAGCAGGACGTTGTCGTCCAGTGCCAGGCGAATCTCGTCGGTCGCGGGAAGAACGCTCACTTAGATCACTTCCGCCTGGCGAAGGGCCTGAACCTCGGCGGCGCTCATGCCCAGCAAGGACGTCATGACATCGTCCGTGTCCTGTCCGAGTGTCGGAGGCGCGGAGTATCGCTCGACCGGTGACTCGGTCATTCGCACGGGATACCGTAGACCCGGTATCTCGCCAGCTGACCGTGATCCATCGAGATCTGCATCTGGCGGTGGCGCACCTGGGGGTCCTCGAGGGCTGAACGGATGTCGTTGACCGGGCTCACCGGAACGTCGACCGCCTCGAGCGCCTCGATCCACGTGCGAGCCGGACGCTGGATGAAGACCTTCTCCAGAATGTCCAGCAGCTCCAGGCGATGCTCGATGCGGGCGGCAATGCTGTTGAACCGCGGATCGTCGATCAGGTCAGGTTGCCCGACAGCAGCACAGGCGCGGGTGAACTGTGGATTGGTGGTTGCGACCAGGAAGATCTGCTGCCCGTCGGAGCACAGGAATGCCTGTGATGGTATGCCGCCGAAGCCCCCGTTGCCGCGTCGTTCAGGAACTTCGCCGCTCACCAGGAAGTTCTCGACGTAGTGCGACATCGATGCGATGCCGCAGTCGACCGGGGAGATGTCCAGGTGCTGTCCGGCTCCGCCGTTGTCGCGGTGGCGCAAGGCGGCAAGGACTGCTGTGCTCGTGTACAGCCCGGTCAAGATGTCGACGAGCGACAGGCCGGACTTCATCGGGGCCCGCTCCCGGCTGCCCGTCCGGTACTCCGGAGACACTCATCATGCCGCTGACGGCCTGGAATATGCCGTCGTAGCCGGCGCGGTGACTGTACGGGCCGTCCTGTCCGAATCCGGTGACCGAGGCATAGACAAGCCGTGGAAATCTGGCGTGCAGCTCGTCGAACCCGAAACCGTACTTGGTGAGCACGCCAGGTCGAAAGTTCTCGACGAGGACGTCGCTGCGCGCGATGAGATCGAGCAGGATCTGCTTGCCGTGGTCGGTCGTGTAGTCCAGCGTCACCGAGCGTTTGTTGCGGTTGCAGCTGAGGTAGAACGCGGACATGCCGTTGGCGTCACCCGGCTCCAAGAATGGGGGACCGTACTGACGAGAGTCGTCGCCGACGGCCGGGCGCTCTACCTTGATGACCTCGGCTCCGAGGTCCCCGAGCGTCTGGGTGGCCAGGGGCGCTGCGAGCACCCGACTAAGGTCGAGCACTCTGGTTCCGGCAAGGGCTTTACTCATGCCACTCCTCTTCCTGTTGTCCTGCTACTGTACTCGCAAATAGTTAGTTTATTGAGAGGTATGTGTCATGATGGATGATCTTCGAGCTCGGCTTGATCTCGAGTCCGTCGGGGGCGACCGGTTCGTAGGTCACGCGGCGCTCGAACCTGGCTGGATCTACGGGGGCGAGGTGGCAACTCAGGCCGTCTCCGCAGCCAATGCCACGGTGTCGGACGACCGCTCACCGCACAGCCTCCAGTCGACCTACCTGCGTCGAGGCAACCCCAAGGTGCCCGTCGAGTACGAGGTGACGCGTCTGCGCGACGGCCGTTCGTTCTCGACTCGTGAGGTCGTCGCGACGCAGGAAGGGCGCGCAATCTTCAGCGGAGTCATCGGATACCACGTGGCCGAAGAAGGCTTCGAGCATCAAGATCCGATGCCGCAGGCGCCAGCTCCTGAGAGCTTGCCGACGATCTTCGAGGCCGAAGACACGGAGGGAAAGGGCTGGAGCACATGGACGACACGGCATCCCGAGATCGAGCTGCGTCCGGTGTCGCCGGACCTCGATGATCCTCAGGGGCGTCGACAGTTCTGGTTTCGGTACTCCTTCGACGACGCCATGGACCCGCGGCGCCAGGCTGTCTACGCGGTGTATGCGAGCGACTTCACGATGATCTCGTCGATCCGACTGCCGCACGAGCCGGGCCATCACAAGCTTCTTCATGTCCACGCTCAGCCACAACTTCTACATCCATCGGCCCTTCCGGGCGACCGACTGGCATCTGATCGAGCACTTCTCTCCGGTTGCGGCTGGGGCCAGGGGCTTGTCGATCTCGCAGGTCTTCACCCCCGATGGCCTGCTAGTCGCATCGGGCTTCCAGGAAGGCCTGGCGAGGCCGTTCGTCGGTGACGACTCGTAGGGGCTGATGGTGTCGGCGAACAGATCCGCCGACACCATCAGGGCTCACGCTCCCACAGAGTCCGCCGCTCTCGTGGCGAGCCACGGCGCAGGATCTTGCCGCTGGGGTTGCGTGGCATGGCTTCGACGAGCTCCCAGTCGGTCGGCACCTTGAAGCCGGCAAGCTGGCGACGTGCGTAGGTGCGGAGCTCCTCGAAGGAGATCTCTTCGCCAGCCGTCGCGACCAAGTAGGCCTTGATGGTCTCGCCGAGGCGCTGATCGGGCACGCCGACAACGGCGGCCTCTCGGACGGCCGGATGCGTCTCGAGCACCTGCTCGACCTCCAGGGGGAACACGTTCTCGCCGCCACGAATGATCTTGTCTCCGCGGCGGCCGACCAAGAAGAGATACTCGCCTTCGAATCGTCCCAGATCGCCGGTGTGCTGCCAGCCGTCCTCGTCGACGACGAACGAGTGGCCGCCGCGAGCCCACACCTCGCCGACGCCGTCGTCGTCCGGTTCGTGCAGGTAGATCTCGGTCTCCGGCGCGGCGCGGCCTACCGAGCTCAGCAGCCTTTCTTCGCCGTTGGCTGCCCGCCGGTGGTCTTCGGGGTCGAGCACAGAGACCGGGCTTCCTTCGGTCTGTCCGAACAGGTTGACGAAGTCGACTGAGGGCAGGACGTCCTGCACGTTGCGCATCGTGTGCGGGTGGATCGGTGAGCCGCCATATCCGATGACCCTGAGGCTCGGCAGCGAGAGCGCACCGGCGTCGAGCAGTATCTCGATGACTGATGGCACCAGCACGGCATGCGTCGGATCGACGGCCTCGAGGCTGCGCCACGCATCGACGCTGAAGGATGGAAACATGACGACGGTCGCTCCGTTGGCAAGAGCCACTGCGATGTTGCCCAAGGCACCGACATGGTGAAACAGTGCTGCCGTCACCAGCCGATCTCCTGGGTGGAGGTCGAGCAGGAGCCCGTTGACGTCGCCGCGTCGGCCCAGTGGGCGCTCGGCAACCGCGACTTGCTTGGGCAGGCCCGTGGTGCCGGACGTGTGCATCATGAATGCGGT
Source organism: Aeromicrobium sp. UC242_57 (assembly GCF_044452305.1). NCBI lineage: Bacteria > Bacillati > Actinomycetota > Actinomycetes > Propionibacteriales > Nocardioidaceae > Aeromicrobium > Aeromicrobium sp. UC242_57. The sequence goes on from NZ_JBIOAM010000003.1 coordinate 268,863, forward strand.
GGACGACGGATCCTGGTGGGGGACCAGCCGTCGTCAGCCAGGACGGGGCCGTCGATGAACACGACGCGCTTGTCGGATGCCTCGGCGAGCGCTTGCGCCATGTCGGCCCATTCGGGCTCGGCGAGCAGGACGTCGCCGCGCAGGTTGGAGACGCAGGCATGCAGCTCACGGAACGTCATGCGGGGGGCAAGTGGGGCAAGCGGGCGACCGGACAATGCTCCGGCCAGCAGGAGGGCGATAGAAGCTGGCCGGGTCGCCAGCAGGGCGGGAATCGGCGTGCCGGGCTCCTGGCCAAGCGACTGGATCAGTCTCACTGCGCCTGCCGTCATCCGCGCATAGTCGCTGCGCGACCACGTCTGCACGCTGTCGGCTTCGACCGCGACGATGGCCGGCACGTCTTGATCTCGACCGAGGTGGTCGAGCACTCGCTCGGACCACGTGGGGAAAGGGGGCGGTTCCAATTGTGCTGAAGCCACGGAGGTCCTCCTAGATACAATCGCGAGTATTTAGTCTAATGTATAACTAGGTAGACAATTGCTCGGCGGGGTTGGAACATGTCAACCGCGACCCGACGGCAGTGCCGCACCCTGAAAGGATGCACTATGAGTAACATCACGAGCGACGTTCCTTATCTCGCCACCGGTCTGACCTGGGAGGACATGGTGGCCGGAAGCGCATTTCGCACCGCGTCGCGCACCGTGACCGAGTCCGACCTGATGAGCTTCGTGAACCTAGGAGGCTTCAATGAGCCTTTGTTCTACGACTCCAGCCATGCCGCTGCCGGGGGCTACACCGGACGCCTCATCCCTGGTGCCCTGATCTACGTGATCGCCGAGGGGCTGATCCTCCAGACCAATGCGCTGCACGGCACCGGGCTCGCCTTCATGCGCATGGAGTACTCGGTGCAGTCGCCGGTGTACGTCGGTGACACCTTGCACGTGATCGTCGAGACGACGGAGTCGCGGGCTTCGAGCAAGCCGGGCCGCGGAGTCGTGACCACTCGCTGCGCGATCATCAACCAGCGGGGCGAAGAGGTCGCCTACTTCACACCCGTGCGCCTGATCCGGGGCCGTGACTTCGTCGAGACAGGAGCCTGACATGTCCGAGACCATCCTGGTCGAGGCGGACGGTGGCGTTCGTATCCTCACCCTCAATCGTCCCGATGCGATGAATTCGTTCGACGATGAACTGCACTCGGCTTTTGCCTCGGTGCTGCGCGATGTGTGTCGTGACAAGGATGCTCGCGCGATCGTCCTGACCGGCGCGGGCCGCGCGTTCAGTGCCGGCGGCAATATCGAGGACTTCGAGACCTTCGCCAACGATATTGAGCTTCGGCGCGCCTCCTTGCGGGACGGACGCCAGATCTTCGAGGATCTCGTCAACGTGCATCTACCGGTCATCGCTGCCGTCAACGGCCCAGCGGTGGGCCTGGGTGCCACGATCGCCTCGTTGGCCGACATGGTCTTCATCTCGGAGAAGGCATTCATGGCTGATCCGCACGTCACCGTGGCGCTCGTCGCTGGTGACGGTGGAGCGATCACCTGGCCGCTCAACGCAGGCCTCCTGCGAGCCAAAGAGTTCTTGCTGACCGGTGACAGGATCTCAGCGCAAGTGGCGGTCGAGATCGGCATGGCGAACCGCGTGGTTTCTCCTGAGAACCTCATGTCCGAGGCAGTCGCCTATGCGCATCGCCTGGCCGCCATGCCGCCGCAGGCAATTCAAGACACCAAGGCCGTGCTCAACCAGCACCTGCGGCAGGCGGCCGTGCATTCTCTCAACTTCGGATTCGCCGCCGAGAGTCAATCACACGACACAGCCGAGTACCGGGCTGTGCCCGAGACGTTCCGCGCGAGGAAGAAGTGATGCGCTGATGGACTTCGCTCTTGATGAAGATCAGACCACTCTCCAAGAAGTGCTGCGGGACTTTTTCCAGGCCAAGTCCCCCGAGGAGGTCGTCCGTGACCTAATGGACGATCCGGCCGGGTTCGATCCCGTGCTGTGGAAACAGATGGCAGACCAGCTTGGCCTGCAGGCCTTGGCGATCCCTGAGGAGTACGGCGGTAATGGCTTCACCTTCATGGAGCTTGGGCTAGTCCTCGAGGAGATGGGGCGCGCACTCGTTGTGTCGCCGTTCCTTGCATCGTGCGTCATGGCCTCCGAGCTGCTGTTGGCAGCCGATGACGAACAGGCCCGGCTCGACTTCCTGCCCGGCATTGCATCGGGCGAGCTGATCGCCACCGTTGCCCTCGCTGAGGACAGCGGATCATGGAAGCCCGACGAGGTCGCTACCTCAGCGACTCGCGCAGGCGATTCATGGACGCTTGACGGCCACAAGAGCTACGTTCTCGACGGCACTGCTGCCGACATCGTGCTCGTCATCGCGGCAGTCGAGTCGTCGTTTGGAGTCTTCGCAGTTGCAAAGGACGCTGATGGGTTCGCGTCGGAGGCGCTCGCCACGATGGACCAGACGCGCAAGCAGGCACGACTGACCTTCGATGCGACTCCGGCACGGCTCATCGGATCTGTCGCGGCGGCACCGGCCGCGGTTGCCACGATGCTGGACCGTACTGCGATCGCGCTGGCAGCTGAGTCGCTGGGCGGTAGCGCCAAGGTCCTCGACATGGCCGTTGACTACGCCAAGGTGCGCGAGCAGTTCGGTCGGCCCATCGGATCGTTCCAGGCGATCAAGCACAAGTGCGCCTCGATGCTCGTCGACGTGGAGTCGTCGCGGTCGGCGGTCTACTACGCCTTGTGGGCGGCTTCGGTAGGTCACGAAGATACGCCCCAGGTCGCGAGCTTGGTTAAGGCGTTCTGCGCTGATGCCTACTTGTCTGCGTGCGGCGAGAACATCCAGATCCACGGAGGTATTGGCTTCACGTGGGAGCATCCGGCGCACCTGTACCTCAAACGGGCCAAGAACGTGCAGCTCTACGCGGGCAGCTCGGACTTCCACCGTCAGCAAGCTCGCCGATCGTATCGGCATCTGAACTATCACAACGAAGGAGAAGCGACACATGGCAACACTGGACGGACGGGTGGCAATCGTCACCGGCGCAGGACGTGGACTCGGTCGCGCCCACGCGCTGAAGTTGGCGAGCGAAGGAGCAGCAGTCGTCGTCAACGATCCCGGTGTCGGCGGCGATGGTAGCGGTCACGACGATGGGCCCGCGGCACAGGTCGTGGCGGAGATCGAAGCGCTCGGCGGTCGTGCCGTGGCCAATCTCGACAGCTGCGCAGACTGGAAGAGCGCCGAGGGGCTCGTCGCACAGGCAATCGACACGTTTGGACGCTTGGATGTCCTGGTCAACAACGCCGGCATCCTGCGAGACAAGACGGCTTCAACATGGAGGAGGCCGAGTGGGATGCCGTGATCAACGTGCACCTCAAGGGCCATTTCGCGCCATCGCGGTTTGCGGCATCCTACTGGCGTGCCGAGGCGAAGGCCGGCAACGACGTCTACGGACGCATCATCAACACGAGTAGCGAGTCCGGCTACATCGGTCTGGCTGGCCAGGTGAACTACGCCGCTGCCAAGGCTGGGATCGTGGGCATGACGCTCACCATGGCGCGTGAGCTCGCAGCGTGTGGGAGTCACTGTCAACGCGATTGCCCCGCGAAGCTCGCACCCGCATGATCCCGACTCGTTCGGCACCGCGAAGGCGGTCGACGAGGGCGCGTTCGACCAGCGCGCGCCGGAGAACGTCAGCCCGGTCGTGGCTTGGCTGGCCGGACCATCGGCCGGACACATCTCGGGCAAGGTGTTCGCGACCTACGGCGGCACGGTCGAACTGCAGTCGCCGATCGAGGCCGAGTCCGAGATCTCCGTCGGAGATCGCCAGTGGGGTGTCGAAGAGCTGGCCGAGCGGGCCAACGAGCCTTTCGTCGCCGGAACGCCTTCGGGGGTCCTGCCGTTGCGCGCTGGCATCGGCTGATCGACCTGCTCACCGCCTGACCTACGGCTGTGGCCCACCTTCACGAATGAGGGTGGGCCACAGCTCTTCGGCTTGGAGGTCTAGTTCTGAATGACCACGCCATCGTCGATCAGTTGTTCCGCGGTAGCGGCGTCGATCCCCCAGGCATGAAGAATGTCCCGACTGTGCTCGCCTGGTATCGGCGGTGCCTGGGTGATGGCACCCGGTGTGTGGGAGAAACGAGGCGCCGGAGCTGGCTGCATGACACCAGACCCTTCGACGAACGTCTTTCGCGCGACGTTGTGCGGGTGCTGCATGGCCTCCTTGAAGCTCAGGACGGGCGTCACGCAGGCGTCCGTGCCGTCGAACAGCTCAGTCCACTCAGCACGCGTCCGGGTGCGGAAGATGTCGGCGAAGAAGCGCTTCAGCTTGTCCCAGTTGGCCGGGTCGTCTCGATCGGGCAAGCTCCCGAGAGGGTCAGCCCAAGCAGCTCGACCATCACGGCGTAGAACTGAGGCTCGATGGGAGCGACCGCGATGTACTTGTCGTCCGACGTCACGTAGGAGTCGTAGTACGGAGCGCCGCCGTCGCAGAAGTTCTGGCCGGGTCGGTCCAGGTCCCACCGTCCCTGGGCGCTCATCGAGTGGACGAGAGTCGTCAAGGAGGCCACGCCATCGACCATGGCGGCATCGACGACCTGGCCTGTGCCAGTGGCACGGCTGGACACCACGGCGCTGACGAGGCCCAGCGCCAGCATGAGGCCGCCTCCACCAAGGTCAGCCACGAATCCCGGAGGCGTCGCGGGTTGGGAGCCGTCACGTTGGAACAGGGTCAGCGCGCCGGTGAGTGACAGGTAGTTGAGGTCGTGGCCGGCCATGTTGGACATCGGCCCGGTCTGACCCCAGCCAGTCATGCGTCCATAGACGATCGATGGACGTCGAGCAAAGCAGGCGTCGGGCCCGAAGCCGAGCCGTTCGGCAACTCCCGGCCGGAACCCCTCGAAGATCACGTCGGCCTGCTCGACCAGCGACATCAGGGTCTCGATGCCGCGGTCGGTCTTCAGGTCGATCTCGATCGAGCGCCGGTTGCGAGCCAGTGCGTAGTCGCGAGCACGGGCCGCGCGGGTGCCGGGCCTGTCGATGCGAATGACGTCGGCTCCGAGATCGCCCAGGAGCATCGCGGTGTAGGGGTCCGGCTCCCATGCCGGCGATCTCGATGACGCGAACTCCGTCGAGCGGCCCGGTCATGCGGCGTCTCCGGGGAGGGCATGCGCGCGAGGCGCGCGGTCGGTCCAAGATGTCATGTTCGGCTGCCTTTCAGGTGTGAGCTGTGTTGTCAGGGTGCAGTGGGAGAGTGGTCCGGCAGGCGGGGCGCACGGAGTCGGATCATCAAGAACAGGCCGATCAATGCCATGACGGTACCCACAGCGAACGCATCGTGGAGACCGGTTGAGTATCAGCTCGCCACCGCCTCTCGCACCTTGTCTGGGAGATTGGCCACGGCGGCGGGAGAGTCGACGGCGCCGGCGAGCTGTCGGGCGTCTGCCGCGGACAATCCCGCCGCCTCCAACCGCTCGGGCATCACGGAATGGGCTCGAACGGACGACAATGACCCCAAGGCGGCGATTCCGATGGAGGAGCCGAGCGATCTGGAGAACGTCACCAAGGACGTGACAGCACCGGCATGCCCGACGGGTGCTGCAGTCTGTGCGAGCGCCATGAGCACCTGCAGCGATCCGGCCAGGCCGATGCCCACCAGGACCATCGAGAAGGACAAGATGATTGTCTCGGGCCCACTGCGGAGCGTGCCCAGGAGCAGCATGCCCACGGTCAGGCTGACCAACGCGGTGACCGCGAAGTGTCGCCAGCGTCCATCGCGTGAGATCCAGCGTCCGACGAGGGGAGTCACGATGATCTGCGTGATGAGGACTGGCAGGAGATGGAGAGCAGACGCCGTGGGCGACAGGTTGCGTGCCAGCTGCAGGTACTGCGGCAGCAGGAACAGCATCGTGTACATCAGGCCGCTCACGATGAGACTGATCGACAGGCACCTTCGCACGATCGGCGACCACACGACAGATCGATCCAGCAATGGATTGGCAGCCCGGCTCTCCACCATGACCAGGCAGATGATGCCGAGAATGCACGACGCCCCGATCGACCAGGTAGCGGGGTGCGACCAGGCTAGCCTGTCGCCCGGCGAAGTTGACGAGCACGAGGAAGCTCAACGTGGTCACCGACAGGCACACCATGCCTCAGCACGTCAACGGGTAGACGCGTGCCGGTGCCTTGGCGGCCAGGGAGATGGGGGTAGACCATGGCCAGTGACCCGGCCGCCACGACCGTGACCGTCAAAGAGCACGTCCGCCAGCCGAGGCCGGGCATCTCGACCAGCACGCCCCCGATGAGCGGTCCGGACAGGGATCCCGCAGCATAGCCCATCACGATGTAGCCGATGTATCGTCCACGTTCACGGGGCGTGGTCAGGTCTGACAGCAGCACCTGCGACATCACGAGGAGGCCGCCGATGCCGATGCCCAGCACGCCTAGGCCTGCGACGAGCTGCCAGGTGCTACCGGCTGTCGTGGCGATTGCCGCGCCCAGCACATAGATCGCTATCGTGACGGTGAAGATCAGACGACGTCCGAAGGTGTCCGAGAAGCTTGCCGAGCGACGGACCGGCGATCGTCGCGGCCAGCAGAGTCGCAGACGCGACCCAGGGGGAGCTGCGACTGTCCGTCGAGATCGTCCAGGACCGTGGGAAGACTCGTCGCAATCATCGTCGTCGACATTGTGGCGATGAACTGTCCCGCTGTGAGTCCGAGAACTACGCGGCGTGGGATGCCGCCAGTGCGCGCAAGGGACTGAGTCATCTGGGGAGACGGGGCTGTCGGGAAGTGCGCCCGCGACGAGCGTGGTTCTGATGACTCATCGCGACCTTTCAAGGGCTGGCGAAGAAGGGCGAGACCCATCTCACCATATTTCGTCTAATTATTCAACTGTATGACATGTATGCTGGTCGTATCTGCACGCACTGCAAGGAGTCTTGATGACCAAAATCGTTGTCGCTGTGAAGTATGTCCCGGATGCTACGGCTGACCGGACCTTCAGCGCCGATAACACCGTCGATCGTGTTGGCGTTGACGGTCTGCTGTCCGAGCTTGATGAGTACGCGGTGGAGCAGGCGCTCCAGATCGTCGAGGCAGGCGACGGCGACGTGACGGTCCTGACCGTCGGTCCCGAGCAGGCGTCCGACGCTGTCCGCAAGGCGCTGCAGATGGGCGCTGACGCAGGCGTCCACGTGCAGGACGACGCGATCCACGGATCCGATGCCTTCGCGACCTCGCTGGTGCTCGCCGAAGCGATCAAGAAGCTCGACTACGACCTCGTCGTGTTCGGCATGGCGTCGACCGACGCCGGCATGGGTGTCGTCCCGACCCTCGTCGCCGAGCGTCTGGGCCTGCCTGCAGTGACCTACGCCAACGAGATCACGGTTGACGGCGACACGGTCAAGATCGTGCGTGACGGCGACGTCGCGACGCAGGAGATCGAGGCCACCGGCAAGCTCGTGCTGTCGGTCACCGACCAGACCGGCGAGGCTCGCTACCCGTCGTTCAAGGGCATCATGGCGGCCAAGAAGAAGGACGTCCAGGAGTGGACGCTGGCTGACCTGGGCATCGATGCTGCGGCAGTCGGCGGCGACAACGCGTGGACCAAGGTCGACTCCTTCACGCCGCGCCCGCCGCGCACCGCCGGCGAGATCGTCACCGACGAGGGAGACGGCGGCGTCAAGCTCGTCGAGTTCCTCGCCTCCAAGAAGTTCGTCTGAGAAGACTAGACCTAAAAGGAAACGTGCCACATGTCTGAAGTTCTCGTACTGATCGACGCTCCTGACGGCAAGGTCACCAAGCCCTCGCTCGAGCTGCTCACGATCGCCCGCCGCATCGGCGAGCCGTCCGCGGTCGTCTTCGGCACCGCCGACAACGGTGTCCTCGCCGAGTACGGCGCTGAGAAGATCTACACCCTCGACGACGCCGCCTACGAAGGTTTCCTGGTCGGCCCCAAGGCCGAGGCGCTGGCGCAGCGCGTCGCCGACAAGTCGCCGGCCGCCGTGCTGGTCGGCTCGTCGACCGAGGGCAAGGAGATCGCGGCTCGCGTCGCGCTCAAGTCGGAGTCGGGTCTGATCACCGACGCGGTCGACGTCCAGGCCGACGGTGGTTCCATCACGACGACGCAGTCGGTCTTCGCCGGCAACTTCACGGTCCAGGCTGCTGTCACGAAGGGCGCGCCGGTCATCGCCGTCAAGCCCAACTCGGCAGCTCCCGAGGCTGTGGCCGGTGCTGGTTCGGTCGAGGCCGTCTCGGTCACGATCTCCGATGCGGCCAAGATCGCCAAGATCACGTCGTCGGCGGAGAAGGCCGCCTCGGGTCGTCCCGAGCTGACCGAGGCCGCCATCGTGGTCTCGGGTGGCCGTGGCACGTCGGGTGACTTCACCGAGGTCGAGGCGTTCGCCGACAGCCTCGGTGCGGCCGTGGGCGCCTCGCGCGCTGCCGTCGACTCGGGCTGGTACCCGCACTCGTTCCAGGTCGGGCAGACCGGCAAGACGGTCTCGCCGCAGCTCTACGTCGCCAATGGCATCTCCGGTGCGATCCAGCACCGCGCCGGCATGCAGACGTCCAAGACGATCGTCGCGGTCAACAAGGACGACGAGGCGCCGATCTTCGAGCTCGTCGACTTCGGCGTCGTGGGCGACCTGAAGGCCGTCCTGCCGCAGGCGACCTCCGAGGTTGCCAAGCGCAAGGGCTGACACCAGCCGACTCAGCCAGCCAGAGCGACACGTCAGATCGCCTCACGCCCACGCGTGGGGCGATCTGACGTCGGTCCGACTGGGGTAGCGGTCGGCGCTGCCCCGCCCTGCCGTGGGGCCGGACGTGAGATACGTTGCCTGCCGCAGCGACGGCTGCTACATTACCAAAATGTTGTGATTGAAACTGAACTGTAATCCAGAATCGGAGTGGGCATATGTCGAGTTGCCCGTGACGCCGTGACTTCAACGGGCAGATGACGAGTCGAGCTAGATGGAAGTAGATGGTGAGATGACACGTCTTGACGAGCGACTGTCCGCCGGATCGCTGGGCGAGCTGTTCGCCAGTCATCGAGGTAACAACTCGCCCGCCCTGAGGTTCGGCGCCGAGGAATGGCTTTGGGACGAGGTGGCGTGTGAGAGCGCGCGGCGGGCGCGGTGGCTTCGCCGCAGGCGCCTGGAGGCGGGGGACGACCGGGCCCAGCACATCGGCGTCCTGCTCGACAACGGGCCGGACTATGTCTTCATGCTGGGTGGCACGGCCATCTCAGGTGACGTGCTGGTGGCCCTGAACACCTCCCGTGGCGGTGAGCAGCCGCCGTCGACATCGAGCACACCTCGACCCGAATCGTGATCACCGATGCGAGGCGTCGCCCGCAGCTGGCGGGCGTGTCTCCTGACGTCGAGATCGTGCTGGTCGAAGACGGCCCGTGGACGGCTGAGAGCGATGAGCAGATGGCGCCGGGACGCAGGGCTTGACGATCTGTTCCTGATGATGTTCACGTCTGGGTCGACAGGGCAGCCCAAGGCCGTGCGTCACAGCCATGGTCATCTCTTGCGCCGCGGTCGGCAGCTGCAGACGGAGATTGGACTGAGCCGCGACGCGTGTGTCTACCTTCCGATGCCGATGTTCCATGCCAACACGGTCGTCGGCTTGTTGATGCCCGCGGTGATGGCAGGAGCGGTCATCGCCACCAGGCCGTCGTTCTCGGTGTCAGGCTTCCTCGACGACGTCTCCCGCTTCGGCGCCACCCACGCGACGTACATTGGCAAGACACTTCAGTTCATCCTGGCTCAGACGGCAGGCCAGGTGGGGCCGCGAACCAGGCTCGAAACGATGATCGGCAACGGTGCGTCTGACCGTGAGATCAACGCCTTCGCCGAGCGATTCGGTTGCCGAGTCATCGATGTGTACGGCTCGACCGAGGGCGCGATCAGCCTGCGTCGCAGCGAAGCGACCCCGAGTGGTTCGTTGGGTGTTGCAGCCACAGGAGACGTGCGCATCTTGGATCCAGAGACCGGCAAGGAGTGTCCGCGAGCCTGCATCGGGGCTGACGGACGAGTCGCGAACCTGGCTGAGGCGGTCGGCGAGATCGTGCGAGTCGACGGAGTCGGCAACTTCGAAGGCTACTGGAGCAACGACGCCGCCCAGGCCGAGCGGGTGCGCGACGGTCGATACTGGAGTGGCGATCTGGCGTGGCGGGATGGCGAGGGCTATTTCTACTTCGCCGGCAGGTCGGGCGGGATGGTGCGGGTTGATGGGGAGAACCTGTCAGCCCACAGGGTGCAAGAGGTGCTTGAAGAGCATCCCGACATCGCCGAGAACGTCGTCTACGGCGTGCCGGATCCAGGTTCAGACGACGCGCTCATGGTCGCCATCAGACTTGTCGAAGGAGGCGAGGTCGACCCGTCTGGCCTGTTCTCGTTCTGGGACGGGTTGGACCGGCTGAGCCGTAAGGAGATCCCGAGGTTCGTGCGTTTCGTGGACGAGATTCCCCGCACTGCGACGAACAAGCTGCTGACAGCGCAGCTCCAGACAGCGAAGTGGCACGGAGCCGACCCCATCTGGTGGCGGAGCTCCGCTCGGGATGGCTTTCGCCGTCTCGAGCAGCAGGACGTCGTCATGCTCGACAAAGAGCTGGCGAGTGCAGGTCTGCCGGAGCGCTGAGGCGCGCTCAGCGCAGCAGGGTTGAGACCATCGCGGTGGCGATGGGACGGCCGGTCTCGTCCGTCACCGCGATGTCGACGAAGCACATGGCCTTGCCGCGCCGCGAGCAGGTCGCTGTGGCCAGCACGGCACTGGATGCGGCTCCCAGGTAGTGCACGGTCAGCGATGTGGTGACGGGGTTTCGACGGTCGCCGCGCTCTGCTCCCGCGATGACGACCGCGGTCGCGACGCTGTCGATCAGGCTGCTGATGAACCCGCCGTGCATCGTGCCGGCGCCGTTGGTGTTCTCGTCGAGGAACGGCCCTCTCATGGTGACGGCATCGGCTGCCCAGGCTTCGACGGTGAATCCGCACTTGGCGTTGAAGGGCATCGTCTCCCACACCTTGCGGAAGCTTCTCGTCGCGTGTCGGCTTGGGGTCCGCAGCAGAGAGATCAACATCACTCATGGTTACATTCCTGTCACGTTCGAGGATTTTATGTAACACTACTACAGTGACGATTGTGGCTACTTCAACACCATCCATGTCCTCTGCGCGTGCGCTGTCCGCCAGGTCCGTGATGCTGTCGGCCCTCATGGGCACGCACACCGGGCTGCGGGGAGATGTCCTGGTTCGCTTCGCCGAGCTCTTCGGGATCGCCGAAGGCACTGCTCGGGTCGCTCTCTCGCGCATGACCTCCGCGGGCGAGGTTCGACTAGACGACAAGCGCTACGTGCTGTCTGGTCGACTCGCCGAGCGACGACGCCGACAGGACGGCAGCCGATTCGCGGGTTCTCTGCCGTGGGACGGGCAATGGAACATGTATGTCGTGAAGCCCGGGCAGCGATCTCACCAGCTTCGGCACTCGATGCGATCCTCGGCCCTGAAGCTGTCACTGGCCGAGCTGCGTGAAGGCGTCTGGGTTCGACCGGACAACCTGGACGATGCCGGTGACGATGATGCGGCAGTCACGGTGCGCGACCAGTGCGAAAAGTTCTCGGTCCGCCCTGAGGAGGATGGCAGTCACCTGGCTGCACGGCTATGGCCCCTGAGTGAGTGGTCCGCCACGGCGGACGGCTGGTCGTTCGGCTTCGGGCATCGACAACGGATCTCGACGAGCGTGGTTCCGACGCTCTCGTCGATGGATTCGTCACCTCGGCGGCCGTGCTTCGACACCTGCTCGATGATCCTTTGTTGCCGCCCAGCCTGTTGCCTGACCGCTGGTCAGGAACGGCCCTGCGACGTGAGTTCGAGCGTTGCGACGCGCGTTGGCAGAGCGTTTTTCGCGAGTGGATCGCGAGCGTTCGATGAGGGGCCCGAGGCTCATGCTGCCTCCGGGCACGTTCGAGGGGCGATGCGTCGCAGTCACCGGGGCTGGATCCGGGTTGGGCCAGCACATCGCTCTGTCGCTGGGGGCGCTGGGAGCCGAGGTCGCGCTGATCGGGCGGAGGGTTGAACCGCTCGAGGAGACCCGGGCGCTCATCCGAGCGGACGGCGGTGTCGGCGAGTGCTGGCCGCTCGACGTCCGCGACCGTGACCAGGTCGAGGCAGCGTTCAGCGACATCGCGGCCCGGTGGGGTCCCGTGCGACATCTCGTCAATTCTGCTGCGGGAAACTTCCGCGCCGCGCCTGAGGAGATCACACCCAACGGCTGGGCTGCTGTGACGAAGATCGTCCTGGATGGCTCATGGAACTGCACGCAGGTCATGGGCCGCGACTTGATCGCTGCAGGCGTCGGAGGGTCGGTCGTGTCGATCGGTAGTGCGAAGGCACACTCTGGCAGCCCGGACACGGTGCATTCGGCCTCGGCCAAGGCCGGCGTGCTGGCGATGATGAAGTCGCTTGCTCTGGCCTGGGGCGCACACGGCATCCGACTGAACACGGTGTCTCCTGGAGTGACTGCAGATACCGAGGCGGCGAGACGGCTCTTCGGCGACGAGACCGCGCTGCAGAGAGATATCGATCGCGTGCCTCTGGCCCGGCATGCGGTACGCCACGAGGTGTCGGACGCGGTGACGTACCTGCTCAGTGACTTTGCCAACTACATCACAGGAACGGAGCTTGCGATAGACGGCGGCCGTTCATTGGCTGGTGCCTGACGATGCCCGAATCGACCATGGAGCTCAAGACGATCACGTTCACCGTTGATCGGGGAGTCGCAACACTGACGCTCAACCGTCCAGAGCGCGGGAATGCGTGGACGGGCCGGATGGAGGCTGAGTACCGACACGTTCTGGCCGAGGCAAGCGAGTCCGACCGGGTCGGGGCGATCATCGTGACAGGTGCCGGGCGCCAGTTCTGCGTCGGCGCTGACGCCCGAGCAGTGTCCGGCACCTCCGAGCGGGGGTCCTACTCGTCCGGTCTGTCTGCTCCTTTGGCCGAGCCCGGGTCACCGGACCACCCCGCCCACATGTCACGGCATGGCTTTCTCCTGTCGATCCCCAAGCCAGTCATCGCGGCGGTGAACGGGGCAGCGGCAGGCATCGGGTTCGGGCTGGCATGCTTCGCCGACGTGCGTTTCGTGGCCGAGGATGCCAAGCTCACCACCTCAACGTCCCGGCTCGGCCTTCCGCCGGAGTTCGCGGTCTCATGGATACTTCCACGACTGATCGGTGCGTCTCGTGCCACCCACTTGCTTCTCGGTAGTCCGGTGATGATGGGGCGCGAAGCCGCTGACGTGGGGTGGGCCCACCGAGCCGCGCCGCGCGGGTCGGTGCTCGATGCCGCCTCGGCCTACGCGCACGATCTCGTCCGCACCGCGTCGCCTGGAGCGCTCGCGGCAGCCAAGCAGCAGATGTGGCTGGATCTCGAGCGCTCTTTGGCCGAAGCCGACCGAGATGCGCAGGTCCGTCTGGAGCAGATGGTCGGCTCAGAGGACTTCGCGACGGGCGCTGCGGCACTCAAGACCGGTACGAGACCTGACTTCTCGGCCCGTTACAACCCACGCAACATCGACACAGCAGAAGGAAAACTCACATGACCCAGTTGGCGGGACCACGCCTGAGAACGCGACTGACCGAGCTTCTCGGCATCGAGCATCCGATCATGCTGGCCGGCATGGGGCGGAGTTGCCTACTCAGATCTTGTCGTGGCAGTCTGCGAGGCGGGAGCATTCGGAACCGTCGGGGCCTCCTCGATGAATGCCGGCAAGCTGAAGGCCGAGCTGAGCGCGATCACAGCTGGCACGGACCAGCCGTTCGGGGTCAATGCGCTGACCGCTGTGCCTGAGGACGTGCGCACTTTTCTGCCGCTGATCATTGATGCTGGCACGGCAGTCTACGTTGCCGCGCTGGGTGTTCCGGTCGAGGTCGTCGCCGAGCTCCAGGCCAATGGCGTCAAGGTTGCCAGCCTCTGTGGCAAGACCAAGCACGCCGAGCGAGCCGTCGAGGCCGGGGTGGACTTCGTCATCGCTACTGGGACCGAGGGCGGAGGGCACACCGGCACGATCGCCACGTCAACGCTGATCCCGAGCATCGTCGACGCCGTGGGATCGCAGGTCCCGGTCGTCGCTGGTGGAGGCATCGCCGACGGGCGCGGGCTGGCGGCAGCACTCGCTCTCGGCGCTGACGGGGTGTGGGTCGGCACGCGGTTCGCGGCCTCGGTGGAGGCACGTAGGCTCAAGGGTTTTCACGAAGCGATTCTCGGCGCCAAGGATGACTCCACGGTGATCACCCGCGCATATTCGGGCAAGACGATGCGGGTCATCCGCAGCGCCTGGACTGATCACTTCGAGAAGCATCCCGAAGAGCTGCTCCCGTTCCCGGCGCAACGGATGCTGGCGATCAAGGCGAAGGTCAGCAACCTGGGCCGGTCGTCCGACGCAGATGTTGACCCCGAGCGCGAGGCCTACCTTGCTGGGCAGGTGCTGGCAACATCACGTCTGTCCTTCCTGCGGCCGAGATCGTGCGGTCGATCGTGAGCGACGCGGCCGAGATCCTCGCGCGCCTGGGGCGCAGGCGTGGTCGACTCTGCGGGGCCTGCGCAGTGACGGACTGGAACTTCGCTGACGTCTGGGATGCCGTCGCCCGATCAACGCCCGAACGGCTCGCGATCATCCAAGGACCCGCGCGGTTGACGTGGGGCGACTTCGAACGCCGCGCCCGCGGCGTCGCTGAGGGGCTGCGCTCGACGTCGGCCGGGTACCAGTCAAAGGTGGCACTCTATCTGCACAACGGACCGGAGTACCTCGAGGTCATGTATGCGGCCTTCAAGTCTGGTCTGGTGCCGGTCAACACCAACTACCGCTTCGGCCAGATGAGCTGGAGCACGTGTGGACCGACTCCGACAGCGAGGTCATCGTCTTCGACGCGGTCTTCGCCGACGTCGCCGACAGCATGCGCGCCCGGGTTCCAGACGTCCACACCTGGGTGTGCGTCGGGCTGGCGGCCCATCGTGGGCGATTGCCTATGAGACATGGGCATCGCGTGATGTGGCCGCTGCGGCGGCGACCAAGCGCAGTGGTGACGATGTGTTCTTGCTGTACACGGGTGGGACGACAGGCCTGCCAAAGGGAGTGATGTGGCGGCAGGACGACATGTTCTGCAACCTCAACGCCACGGCGCTGTTCAGGTACCCCGAGGACCTCGCATGGGGAGAATTCGCCAAGCACCTGCCCGAAGGGCCACCAGTTCATCTGCCGGCGGCGCCGCTGATGCACGGTGCCGGCTCGATCACGTCGATGAGTGCTTTCAGCCAAGGCGGAACAGTGGTCCTTCCTCCCGAGTCGGACGTTCTCGGCGGTGGAGATGCTCGATGCCATCGAGACTGAGCAGGTCAGGACCGTCGCGATCACCGGAGATGCGATAGGTCGGCCTGTGGTTGAGGCACTCGATGCAGAGCCGGGCCGGTGGAACCTGTCGTCGATCACCTACATCGTGTCCTCGGCGGTCGCCTTCAGCGACGATGTGAAGCGCAGGATAGCTGTCCACCAGCCGACATCGCTCTTGTCGACACCCTGGGTTCGTCCGAGGGGATGGGAGTGGGGCGATCCGTCACTCGTCGCGGCCGGTCGGTCTCGGTGGAGGGCGATTTCATGCCCGGCCGTCACACTGCTGTTCTCGGGGACGACGGCACGCCGGTGGCTCCAGGCTCGGGTGAGCGTGGCGTCTTGGTGGTCGGCGGGCGCCACCCACTGGGCTACTACAAGGACCCGCACAAGTCCGAAGAAGTCTGGAGAACGATCAACGGGACGCGATACGCGGTCTCGGGCGACTACGCAGAGGTCATGGGGGATGGGAGCATCCGCTTGCTCGGACGGGGGTCGACGACGGTCAACACCGGCGGCGAGAAGGTGTTCCCGAGCGAGGTCGAGGATGTGATCCGTTCGCATCCCGCAGTGCGCGACGTCGCCGTGGTGGGAGTCCCTGACCCACGCTTCGGACAGGCAGTCTCGGCACTCGTGGAGCTGGCAGCGGGGCGCCTCCGTGGACGGAGACGGAATCGTGGGTCATGTCAAGGAGCGTCTCGCTGGTTTCAAAGCACCGCGGCACGTTGGATTCGTCGACGAGATACCACGCCTGGCGAACGGGAAGCTCGATTATTCGAGCCTCAACCAGACCGCGGCATCGATGTTCGGCGGCGATGACGTGGCGGAAGCCGCGCACTAAGCGTTCCACAGTCCGCATAAAATAGTGTAAATATATACATGATTTAGAAATGGAGATGGGCGCATGACTGAGGTAGTCGTAGTTGAGGCAAGTCGATCGGCGATCGGCAAGCGCAAGGGGTCGTTGAATGACGTAGAGTCTCCTGACTTGCTGGGCGATGTGCTGCTCGGGCTCTTCGAGCGATCAGGCCTCGACCCGGCCGAGGTGGGGCAGGTCGTGGGCGGGTGTGTCAACCAGGTGGGACAGCAGTCGGGCAATGTCACCCGAAATGCCTGGCTGGGGGCTGGGCTGCCGATCTCGGTTGGCGCCTCGACGATCCACTCTCAGTGCGGCTCATCCCAGCAGGCGACCACCGTCGCCTACTCGCTCGTGGCCAGTGGGCTTGTCGACGTCGCGATCGCCGCCGGGGTGGAGTCGATGGACCAAGTTCCGATCAACTCGAGCACCAGCACTGAGTTCGGCACGGGGCGCAACGCTCGCTACCGCGAGCACCATGAGGTCACCACGCAGTTCGAGGGTGCAGAGCGCATCGCCGAGACGTGGGGAATCACCCGTGAGGACGCAGACGCCTATGGACTCTTGTCCCAGCAGCGGGCCGCGCGCGCCGTCGAGGAAGGTCGCTTCTCGTCGCAGATCGTCCAGATCGACGCGCCGGTGAAGGACGACTCCGGCAACGTCGTCGGGACGAAGCCGTTCGCGATGGATGAAGCACTTCGCGCATCGACGATCGAGGGCCTGCAGAAGCTCAAGCTCAACCTGCCTGACCGTCCCGGAGGGGCTGTTCATACTCCAGGCACCTCGTCACAGATCTCGGACGGGGCATCGGCGTTGCTGCTGATGAGCCGCGAGAAGGCTGAGGCTCTCGGGCTCACACCGCGTGCCCGCATCGTCGACGCGGTGCTCGTTGGCAGCGATCCGGTCAAGATGCTGACCGGACCCATCCCTGCGACGCAGGCGCTGCTGGAGCGGTCGAAGCTGTCGATCGACGATATCGACACGTTTGAGATCAACGAAGCGTTCGCGGCCGTGGTCCTGGCCTGGCGAAAGGAGATGGGTGCAGACATTGAGCGCGTCAACCCCAACGGTGGTGCTATCGCTTTCGGTCATCCCCTCGGCGCCTCAGGCGGGATCTTGCTGACCAAGGCGTTGCACGAGCTGGAGCGCACCGGTGGCCGGTACGGACTTGTCTCCATGTGCTGTGGCGGTGGGCTGGGAACCGGCACCATCATCGAAAGGCTCTGAGAAGGATCGGCCGCGAAGTATTCAGCCCGGATAGCCGGCCTGGTACTTCGCGGCGGACTGCGTGCTAGCTCCCGGTACCGTCTAGGACTTCCGTTCGGAGTCCTGTGCGGCCGAGCGCATCACTACCTCGGCGACTCGTGCGTCCATCACCGCGAAAGCCTCGGGCGGGAGCATCGCGTATGGGTCCTTGCAATCGGCGAACAGGTAGCCTGCCGCGGTCGCAACACCGTCGCGTGAGAGCCCGGAGGGCTCGTAGGAGGAGCGCGCCACCGTCGGCTCGGCCCAGAGGCCAAGCTCGACCACAGCCGACCTGCAGCAGCTGCCCGTTCAGGTGGGAGGCCGCATCTGTGCATAGCCAGGCGACAACCTCGGCGACCTCGGCTGCCGTGCCGTCGCGGGGGGTAAAACGGTGAGATCCGCACGCGGGGACGCCGAACTGCTCGGCGAAGCCGTACTGGCGCGAGAATGTCTGTGGACTCGTCATACCTGTGTCGAATGCCCGGGGCCTGATGGCATTGCAGCGGATGCCGTATCGGCCGTACTCGCGCGCAATGGCTCGCGTCATGCCGAGCACGCCTTCTTTCGTCGCAGCGTAGATCGAGTTGTAGAAGTCGCCGGTGCCAGCATCTGAGCTGGTGTTGACGATGATTCCGGAGCCTTGCTTCTTGAACTGGCGGAGTGCGGCGCGGGCAGTCGCGTAGGTGCCTTTGAGGTTGACGTTGACCATGAAGTCCCAGTCTTCATCCGTGGCCAGCTCGACCGGTGTCATGCGAACTACCCCGGCGGTGTTGACGATGATGTCGATTCGTCCGAACTCGGACAGCGCCCGATCGACGAGCTGCTCGCCGCTCTCAAAACTCGCTACGGAGCAGACCTCGGCCACGGCCTGGCCGCCGTTCGATCGGATCTCGTCGGCCAGTGACTCTACCGAGTCGTCGCCGCCATGCGCGAGCCCGTTCACGACGACACTGGCACCACGCTCAGCCAGAAGGATTGCTTCGGCTCGGCCGATTCCTCGACGCGCTCCGGTGACGATCGCCACTTTGCCGGCGAGCGAGTCGGCGGGGGTTAGTGTCATGGTTCGTTCCTTCGGGTAGGCGGCCAGCGAACCGGCCGGGTGTGATGAGGTTCAGCGAGCACGCGCCGCGAAGTAGCGGCGCGTCGCCTCCACCTGCAGGGAACTGCCGATGTTGCTCGACATCACCGGCGGCTCTTCGTGCATGCCGTCGGTGACCGAGGCGGTCTCGGCCAGGCGAACTAGCCGCTTGCTCTCCTTGATCGCATGTGGATTGCGCTCGGCGATGTTGCGAGCCACCTGCAGCGAGGCCTCGATCGGGTCGTCGTCGAGCCGCGTCACCAGTCCGATGGTCATGGCCTCGGTGCCTGTGACGAGGCGGCCGGTCGTGATCAGGTCGAACGCGCGGTCCGGACCCACGAGACGTGGCAGCAGCTGGCTGGCGCCCATGTCGACTGTCAGGCCGAAGTCGATCTCGCGCTGACCGAGCAAGGCGTTGGGTGCTGCGATACGGATGTCGGCGCCCAGTGCGAGCTGCAGGCCGGCGCCGATCGCGTGGCCGTGAACGGCCACGATCACCGGGACGGGCGAGTCTCGCATGGCGCGGACGATCCGCTGTCCACGACCGGGCACCCTCTTGCCCTCGGACTCGGGTGAGTCAGGGTCCGCGAAAGGGCGCTCGCCCTCGTCGGCCTCGTCGGCGAATGACGTGTGCATGGAGAAGTCCATCCCTGCGCAGAATGAGGCGCCTTCGCCGGACAGCACGACTGCTAGCAGCTCACTGTCGTCTCGACATGACTCCAGGGCCGTGGCCAGGAGGTCGAAGGTCTCGTCGTCGATCGCGTTGCGCTTGTCGGGCCGGTTCAGTCGGACGTGGGCCACGCCCGCCTCAACGGTAGAGATCACAGGACTCATGCGGTTCTCCTGGTGGTGGTGGAGCTCTGAAGGCGACTGGGCGGTATATAGTTTAATAAATACGCCTAGCCGAACAATAGATGAAATGTGGCCGATCATGCGACCTTTATCCGGTAGAGGGCTCGACGAACTGAGTCGCTGGGACGGCTCAATCGTTCCGCCCCGCGACGCCGCCACCGTCGTGCTGGTTCGCGACAACGCCGGAGTGCTGGAGATCTATGCGATGCGCAGGCAGCCCACGATGGCCTTTGCGGCCGGCATGTATGTGTTTCCTGGTGGCGGTGTTCAAGAATCCGACTACGTCGCGAGCATCCCCTGGGTGGGACCTTCCCGCGCTGATTGGGCGAAGATCCTGGGTTGCGGCGAGCCGCTGGCTCGCTGCTCTCGTCGTTGCCGCCATCCGTGAGACCTTCGAGGAGACCGGCATCCTGCTCGCTGGGCCTGATGGAGACAGGGTGGTGGCCGACACGGGTACGCCGGAGCTGGTGGCGGGGCGTGCCGCTGTAGAAGGAGCTGAGGTCGCGTTCGAAGAACTGCTCGTCCAGCAGGGCCTCACGTTGCGGACGGATCTGTTGGGCGGCTGGTCCAGGTGGATCACTCCCGTGTTCGAACCCCGTAGATTTGATGCTCGATTCTTCGTGGCGCTGCTTCCGCATGGCCAGCGAGTGGGTGAGCTGGCGAGAGAGGCTGATCGTGGGGGATGGGTGTCCGTGACGGATGCCTTGGAGGATGCTCGGAACGGGAGGATCGAGATGATGCCCCCTACCGTGCACACGCTGCGATCCATTGCTGGCCTTCGCGCAGAGGCGGTCGTGGAGACATCGGTCGCGCGCGAGGTCGAGACCATCGCGCCAGGCCTGGTCCATGTTGATGGCGTGCCTCACCTGGACATCCCCGGAGCAGACGGCTCTAGAAGGCTGTGGGTTCGGCGACGGCTTCGAGGGTCTGTCGGAGCGACGGTGTTCGTTCGAGATGCGTGACAGTTTGCATTTTACATGTAATCATCGGTGAAAGTCATTTGCCGACCAGAGGATGAATCACATGGAAGAGCGGGCTCTCGAAGGAAAGGTTGCCGTCGTCACCGGCAGCGGTCGGGGCATGGGCAAGCAGCAGGCGCTCTTGCTGGCCGACTGGAGCCAAGGTAGTTGTCAACGACCTTCCCGGATCGGACGCCGATCCGGCCGGCAGCGTGGTGGCGCAGATTGCCGACCTTGGCGGCACCGCCGTGGCCGTGCGCTGTTCCGTGGGCAGCTTCGATGGTGGGAAGCAGATCGTCGAGGCCGCACTCGACACATACGGTGGCCTCGACATCCTCGTGAACTCTGCGGGGACCTACAGCATGGGACCGGTCGATGCGCTATCGGAGGATGACTGGGACCGGGTCATCGATGTCAATCTGAAAGGCACGTTCGCCACGACGAGGCGAGCCGTCACGATCTTTCAGAAGCAGGGCAGCGGAAGTATCATCAATCTCAGTTCGGACGCAGGGTTGGGCGACTACTTCAGCGGTGTCTACAGCGCGTCGAAGGAAGGAGTCGTCGGGCTGACCCGAGCCGTGGCTCGAGAGTATGGCCGCTGGGGAGTGAGGTGCAATGCGATCCGTCCCCGGGCCTTCGACACCGGCATGGCCGATGCTGGCTCGTGGGGCCGACAGCACCACTTCGACGAGACCTACGGCCGTCCGATGACCGGAACGCACCGTTACACGCCCCGAACCGGCACGGGCGACGAGGTCGCCGCGGTTGTCGCTTGGCTCTGTACCGACGAGGCCGCGCACGTGAACGGGCGAGTCATCCAAGCAGGGTGTGGCGAGATCGGCCTATGGTCTGAGTCGACGGTGGTCCGATCGTCCTATCGCTCCGAAGGGCTCGACCTGGCATATGTCACCGATGTTTCTGCGCACATCTTCGGCGAGCTGGACGATCCCTACGCGACGCTGCCAAGCGATGCCATGGCATTGGTCGATGCCAGGATCGGCGCCCAGAAGCGCCGGAAGCTGTGACGCTGGCGAAAGCGTCTTCATCGCTGATGGGCGCCTCGAACTGGCCGAGTTCGAGGCGCCCATCATGGCGTGCGGCGGGTAGTCAGCCGTTAGGGAGCAGAGACCATGCCATCCTTGAGGCCCTGCGCGGGGACGAATGTGTAGTCCTCTGGTCCCCACCTGTCCGTCAGGTGGTTCTCGGGTGAGTAGCCGATCGCTTCTGGGCCGATCCACAGGTCCTTGATGGAGCCTGGAATGGTGTCAGGGTCGAGCGATTCCAGAGCCTTCGCCAAGTCGGCCACGTCATCGGAGTCGGTAGCCTCATATGCGGCCTTGGCCATGATCAGGTTCTGATAGATCGTCACCGGCGTCGTCATGGCGGTGTTGATCTTGCTCTTGGCCAGGAACGCTTCCTTGAAGTCAGCGAATGCCGGAGTGCTTGTCATGTTGCTGTTCTCGACAGTCGGATTGTTCATCTGGACGGTGACACCTTCCCAGTCCGCAGGCCCCGAGATCTTTCCCAGGTCGTTGGCGTTCGCAAAGGCTGTGCCCTCGCCGATGGCTGGCACATCCCAGCCGCTAGAGGCGCGGGACTTCAGCATGGTCGCAGCGGCTGGTCCGACAGCGCTCAGCACCAGCACGTCGGGGTTCTGGGAGCGCAGACGCTCGAGGGCTGGCGTGGCGTCGACTGCATTGGCCGGGATGTAAGCGTCGATGACGCTGAGGCCTTCGTGTTTCGCCACCGACTTGAAGGCGTCGACCGAGGTGTGCCCCGACTCGTCATCGACGGCGATGTAGGCGACCTTGCGATGACCTTCGCCGGCGATGTGGTCGGCCAGTACCTCGATGGCCCGCGACACCGGGGCCGAGACCTGGAATGTGTAGGGGAACTTGTCCGGATCGTTGAGCTCGGTCGTGCCTGCGGACGTGAACGACAAGACGTCGCTACTTGTCAGGATCGGTGCCATGGGCAGTGCCTCGAAACTGTACTGGCCACCGAACACGGCATCCGGCTTGTCGTTCTCGGCGAGGTAGGCCTGCAGGTTGGCGACGGCCTTGGTTGCGTCGCCTGACGAGTCGACGATGTCGAGCTTGACTGTGCGGCCGTCAATTCCACCGCCCGCGTTCACCGTCTCCACAGCGACTTCGAAGGCCGTGCGGGCTGGAAGCCCGCCAGCCTGGGCCAACGGTCCGCTGATGGGGAGGACTGCGAGGTAGGTGAACGTGTCGTCGTTGTCCTTGCTTTCACCGCCGCCTTCGCCGCCGCAGGCAGAGAGGATCAAGACGGCGGCCAGGGCGGGCAGGGTCACGGTGCGAAGACGACGTATGTGCAGCTTCATGAGGCGGTTTCCTTCTGGTGGCTTGGTTCGAACAGGTCTTTTCGCGACTCGAGGGCGGCGGTGGCGGGCCGTCGGAGCAGACGAAGAAGCGTCACGTACTTGACCATTCCGTCTGGCCACTGCGTGACGACCTTTCCTGATGGGTCGCGGAAGTAGTTGTTGGCTTCCATCCAGGCCGTACCCTTCATCCGGTGTTGGAGCCAGACGTTGTACATGTCGACGTACAGGGGTTTGACATCGAGTGCAGTGATGTCTTGGCGAACCATGCGGCGCAGGTTGCTGACCACGTAGTCGGCCTGACGCTCGTGGTAATAGGTGATCGGCGCGCCGCCGTTGGTGTTAGGTCCGTAGAGCATGTAGAAGTTCGGGAATCCCGGCATGGCCATGCCGAGAAATGCGAATGCGCCGCCTCGTTGGGTCCACTCATCGTGGAGGTTTCGGCCATCGGAACCTGTCACCACCATCGTGTTGAGGTATTGGGCAGCCGTGAAGCCCGTGGCTGTCACCAACAGGTCAATCTCTCGTTCGACCCCGTCGGCGTCGACGATGCCGGTGCGGGTGAGGTGGTCGACCCCGGAGGTGACAGCTCGACGTTTTCTCGCAGCAGTGCCGGGTAGAAGTCGTCACTGACGACTCGACGTTTGCCGGAGAAGACGTAGTTCGGGGTCACGGCCTGCTTGAGATCAGGGCGGTCCTGGAAGGTCGCGTCGATGTACTTACGGGCGGCGGCCTCGCCTGCTTCGTGGATAGCTGAGCCTGTGCGGTACACAGCGCCGCCCCATTGTGTGCGTTCGAACCCGATGAACGTCCGGTATCTCTTGAGTCGGTAGCGCAACGGCCGCGCCAGCATCCTCATCTCGGCCTCGTCGAAGTCTCGTTCGCCCTTGGGGAGGACCCAGCCGGGTTCACGTTGAAATACGAGAGCTTCTTGACCGAGGGCGCCATCGCGGGAATCACCTGGGTCGCGCTGGAGCCGACCCCCACGATCGCGACGGTCTTGCCCTCATAGTCGATCGTCTTGTCCCAGCGCGCGGTGTGGAAGCACGGGCGCTCGAATTCGTCCATACCTGGCCAGGCGGGGGTCTTGGGCACGCTCAGGAAGCCGACCGCGCTGACGACCACATCAAAGACCAGTTCCTCGCCGTGTTGCGTGCGTAGCCTGCCAGTTTTGACCAGTGTCATCCCAGGTGAGAGCGGCCACAGGTGTCTCAAATCGAAAGTGGTGGCGCAGGTCGTGGCGTTCGACAACTTGCAAGATGTAGTCGAGAAGCTCGCCTTGCTTAGCATGTGTCCGCGACCAGGGCCATGTCCCGAAGGACAGGGAGTATGAGTACATGTCGGGACGGGATGTCCACCGCAGCACCCGGATAGTCGTTGATCCACCAGGTCCCTCCCGGCCCGTCCTGTGCTTCGAAGATCGTGAAGTCCTCGAACCCGGCCTTCTTGAGCTTCACGCCCATGGCGATTCCGCCGAGGCCGCCGCCGATGACAGCTATCCGTTTGTGCTTCCGGGTTCTTCTGGCACGTCGATTGAACATCGATGTCAGCCTTTCGTCGGTCGCGTTGGTGATCCTCATGTGATCTATCTAACTATAAAATTAGTCAGATTATACACATTACATGTAATCTTCGTCGCGTACGGGTTCTGTCGAGCCTCGCCCACCAATGAATGGAGCTGACCATGAAGAACTGCCTCCCGTCCCACACCTTCGCAACGATGTGGTGCGCATGATCTCGGGCAAGAAGATCCTCGTCACGGGTGCTGCTGGTCAGATCGGATTTCCGGTCACCAAGCTGCTGGCTGCGCACAACGATGTGTGGGGCATTGCGCGATTCAGCGACAGTGATCTCAGGCGTCAGCTGGAGGATCACGGGGTCAAGACCCAAGCTGTCGACCTGGCAGACCCGGACTTCAGCGGCCTGCCCACCGACTTCGACCACGTCGTCCATCTGGCAGCATTCATCGATCAGCGTGCTGACTTCGATCTCGCCATCACGGTCGATGCCATCGGAACTGGACGACTGATCTCGCACTTTCGTGATGTCGAGTCGATCCTGGTGATGTCGACCACGAGCGTGTATCGGCCCAACCCGGATCCCAGGCATGTCTACACCGAGACCGATCCGCTGGGAGATCCAGTCGTTCCTTGGGTGCCGACGTACGGTGTCGGCAAAGTATCGCAAGAGGCAGTGGCGAGATTCTGCGCGGTCGAGTTCGGCGTTCGGGTAGTGATTGGACGGATGAACTCCGCCTACGGTCCGCATGGCGGGGCCATCGCGCAGCACGCGGACGCGATCGTCGCCGGCGAGGTGATCACGGTGAAGTCGGATCCGTCGCCCTACAGTCCCATTAGCCACGTGGACATCGCCGAGCACCTGGGCCCCTTGTTGGATGCGGCCTCTTCGCCGGCACGCATCGTCAACTTTGGCGGCGACGAGGTCGTGACCGTCCAGGAGTGGTGCGCCTACATTGGTGAGCTGACCGGCAAGGAAGCGAAGCCTGACCTGGTGCCTGTGCCCGGTAGTCAGCTCGGCCTCGCGTTGGACCCCACGCAACGGATCGGCATCACCGGGCCTGACACGGTCCCGTGGCGCGACGGCGTTGAGGCGACCGTGCGTGCTCGTCACCCGAGCTCTTCGGGTAACCGAGCACGCACGAGCCGTGCTTTAGCGCATCTCGTCGATCAGCTCGTTCGTCCCGGTCACGGCCGGGACGGGACGAGATGATCAACTGCACGTCGCCCAGGCCGGCTGCAGCAACGGTCTCGGCCTCATCGTGAAAGAGAGTCTCGACCGCGGTGCCAGGGTCGTCATCGAGGAACCACAACGCGGTGAGACGGCCGGGGTTGATCGGTGGGACTGAGGCAACGATGTCGGCGGGCATGTTGGCAGGATGCGGTCTGGGGCTGAACAGCAAGCACATCGCGGCTGAGCCCCGAGCCAGGACGGCCGGGGCGCGCTCGCTCAGGTACCACTTCTGGAGGTCGCGTCGCTGGTCTGCGTCAGGAGCGTCGATGACTTCCAGCACCATGCCACGGTAGGGATGGTTCAGCGCGTGAATATCGCGTGGGCCGTCGGCATCTCGGTACGCCGCACCGTGGTAGTCCTGGAAGTGCGTGTAGATGTGGACGCGGTCGGCAGACATCCGTCCCTGCTTGGCCAGCTCGGAGACTGAGACGGTGGCGAAGTACTCGACGTCGTCCACGTGCTCGGTGGCGATCCAGTACAGGTGGGCGAAGGCGCTGTGCAGCGCCTCCGGCACGAGGGTGGAGTCGTCTGGTGCATGTGTCGCGAAGAGTCGCCGGGTGGCCATCCAGCGGCGGCCAGCAAATACCCACGGCCAGGCGAGGGCGCCCGAGATGTAGTGATCGTCCTCGTACCAGCGGTTGTAGGTGTCTTCGAGCCCAGGTTTAGGCCCGACCAAGGTGATGAGCGCTCCGCCGATCCCGGCCTCGCAAGATCCGTAGGTTGCGAGTCGGTCCAGCAGTTCGGTGTCCATGTGGTCAGCACTTTGCATGTAATCCTCCGAAGATAGTGAGATAGTATTACTGATTAATCACCTGGGGTCCAGACCGACCCGACGAATAGTGAGGACGATGCGATGTCACATTCACTCCTGGGAAGCCCTGCTCCAGAGGCCCTGGTAGCTCGGCGCGCCGGACTGGAAGAGGCCATGGGCTTGCAGAATCGCGCGCCAGGCGTCACGGAAGAAGCGGTCGAGGAGCCGGGGTTCAATGGAGTGCGTTTCACTCCCGAGGGTGCTCGATCCGGTGTGGTGATCCTGTACTTCCATGGAGGTGCGCTGCGCATGGGTTCGGTCAAGAGCTGGGGGCCCTACATGTCGCGGCTCGCGGCCATCACGAAGACCGAGGTCTTGGGAGTCGAGTACGCGCTGGCGCCTGAAAGTCCGTACCCCGCAGCTGCCAATGAAGCCAAGGCGGCATTTGACTGGCTCGCCGATCAGGGGCTCAAGGTTGTGCTGGGCGGCGACTCGGCCGGATGCAACCTCGCAGCCGGGCTTGCGCTGCGCGTTGAACCCGCAACAGATCGTCTTCACGTCGGAACCATGCTCTTCTCGCCCTGGATCGACTTCACTGTGAAGAACGCGAGCTACAGCGAGTGCGCAGATACTGATGAGCTGTTCTCGCGAGAGGCCGCCGAAGAGGCTGTGGGGTTCTATGCGCCTGGCCTGGACGCGGCGGACCCGGCCATCTCTCCGGGTCTTGGCAGCTGGGACGCCCAACCGCCCGTGCTCGTGGAGACCAGTCGAGACGAAGTGCTCAGGGACGATGCGCGTGCCCTAGCGCAGTCACTCCTCGCAGCAGGCGTCCAGGTGTGGTTCCGTGAGGTTCCTGGACAGCCGCACGACTGGCACATCAATGATCCAGTGGTCGGAGCAACTCACGATTCGCTGGCGCTGGCAGCCGCCTTCATCGACTCGCTGCATTCCGAGCAGGAGTAGAACCGAGGTGTTCCCCGCCTGGGCTGCGCCGCGCACGCTTGACACGGTGTGGCCCAGGTAACACACTCAATTCGATAAATCGACTTAAAAGTTGAATAATCGAAATTGTCTGTCGCAAGGGGATTATCATGAGCGGATCTACATCGGCGTGCGGAGAGTTGGCGTTCACAGAAGGCCAGCTCCCCATCGAGATCAGCATCAACCGGCCAGCGGCCGCACTCAGCGAGATGGCGTCGATCGCACGTGTCACAGAGCGTGCCGGCTTCCACACGATCCGGATCGGCGACATGCAGTCGACCAGTCGTGAGTTGTACTGCGCCCTGACGCTGGTCGCCGAGCACACCTCGACATTGAGGTTCGGACCCGGGGTGACGAATCCGGTGACGCGCCATCCGAGCGTTGCCGCGTCGGCTCTCGCTTCGCTGCACGCAGCTGTCCAACGGACGGGCCGTGCTGGGTATCGGGCCTGGTGACAGCGCGGTCCACAACTCGGGTGTCGCTCCAGCGACCTTGGCCGAGTTGGAGGAGTACGTCAACACGGTGCGGTCCCTTCACACCACAGGTCGAGCGACCTATCACGGCGACGCCGTCGCGTTGGAGTGGTGGGGCGGGGACCCTGTGCCGATCATCATGTCCGCGCACGGGCCAAGGTCCTTGCGCCTGGCCGGCCGGATCGCCGATGGCGTTGTCGTTGGACTCGGGTTGGGCGACACCACGCGTGAGTTCGCAGCCGAGCAGATCGCAGAGGGTGCGAGACAGGCCGGACGCGACCCGTCCGAGGTCGACGTCTGGTACCTGTCGTACTTCAACATCGCAGAGTCGGCCGATGAGGCTGCCAAGCAGATCGGTTCAGTGCTCGCCGTCGGCGGAAACCTGTTAGCTCGATCGGCGGGTCGGTCCGTCATCCCTGACCGCCTACGAGGCGCCTTCGACGGCTGGCAAATCGCTACTCGTACATTCGACACGCTGACAGTGCCGGCGGCTCACCCAATGCCGACCTGATCGAGAAGTTCGGTCTGCTTGACTATTTGACCGAGCAGTTCGGAGTCTTGGGTTCCCCAGCAGATGTTCGCAATCGTCTGCGAGACCTGGCTGACGTCGGCGTTTCTCGATACTGGGGCGGTACGTCCTCCCCGACTATCTGGACTTCTGCGAGACGTGGCGATCAGAAGTCGTCGCCGACCTCGCGGCGGGCGCGGTCGGTCCAGGACCCGGTTCGAGATGACCCGCCCGATCGCTGAGCTGTGGCCAGACAGCAGCAACGTCGGTCCGCTCTCGGGCGTGCGAGTCGTTGACTTCGGCCAGTACATCGCAGGTCCGATGACGGCGATGTTGCTGGCCGACCAGGGTGCAGATGTCATCAGGGTAGATCCGCCCGGTGGCCCTCGCTGGCGCTCACGGGCCAACGCCGCCCTCCTGCGCGGTCGTCGCCGAGCAATCCTCGACCTGACCACGGCTCGCGATCGTGCGCGCGCTCATGCACTGGTGCGCTCGGCCGATGTCGTCGTGGAGAACTTTCGTCCTGGGGTCATGGATCGCCTGGGGCTGGGCGCCGAAAATTGTCTCGCCGCGGCACCCCACCTGGTCTACTGCTCGTTGCCTGGATTTGCGGCGGCTGATCCGCGGGCAGGCCTTCCCGGGTGGAGGGTCGTGATGGCAGCCGGCGGCGGGTACGCGCCGCTTCCGTCCTTGATCGATGCCGACTCTGGGCAGGGACCGGCTGGCGTCCCAGACTTCTCGCCCGCGCCGCTGGCCTCGGTTCTTGCTGCGATGGAGGGCGCCATGGGTATTGCGGCCGCGCTAGTCGCACGGCAACGCGACGGTATCGGTCAGCGGGTCGAAGCGCCGCTGTACAACGGCTTGTTCGAGGCCGGCCGATCGCGGGCTATGACGTATGAGCGCAATCCGCCTGCGTTCAGCTACTTCGGGTCCGGCGTCTACTTGTGCGCGGACGGCCGATCGGTGACGTTCCTGGCCAACTGGTTCCGTCACCTTCGGCTGTTCGTCGAGGCTGCTGGGTGCCAGGCCTGGATTGACGAGGGACTGGTGGCTTCTTGGCATTGCGTTCGGACCCGTCGTCGGGTTTCGCGCTTCAGCGTCGATTGGTCGGCTTGTTCGCCACTCGTGACGCGGAGCACTGGGAAGCTCGGGCCAGGCGAATGGATGCACGATCGGCATGGTCCGAACGACAAGGGAGTGGCTCAGCAGTCCCGCGGCTTACCGGGTCTGGCGCAGCGGTTGATATCCGCGATCCCGAGCTCGGCCGTGCCCGGGTTCCGGGGCCTGCGGTCGAGGTGTCACCGTACGGAAGCCGCCCGGTCGAGGCTCAAGGCGACGCGGGGGCCGATACTCCGGCGATCGTCTCGGCCGTCGACGCGCTGATCGCAGCTGAGTTCCAGACAGATCTCGTTCCGCAATCGGCTGACACGCGGACTGCGCCGCCCTTGGCCGGGTCCGTGTCCTGGATCTATCGCGCGTCGTCGCGGCTCCCACGGCGGCAAAGCTCGTCGGGTCAGCTGGGGGCCGACGTCATCAAGATCGACCGGGAGCCAGCCCTCAGCGAGGCGATCTTCGACGAACCTGTCCTGCACGAACACCTCAACCGTGGCAAGCGGACGGGCATCGTCGACCTGCACACCGAGCAGGGGCGCGGGGTCTTCAAGACGCTCGTCGGGCACTGTGATGTTCTGGTGCAGAACTTCGCGCTCGGGACCGCGCAGAGGCTGGGGACTGACGAGAGGTCCGTGCGAGCGATCGCGCCCGACATCGTGATGCTGTATCTCAATGCCTTCGGCACGCGCGGTCCCTGGGCTGGCTTTCGCGGGTTCGCTGAGATTGCGAACGTCACAACCGGGCTGTCGGACCATGTCCTCGATGGTCGTCCGATTCCGTCGGGGGGCGGATCCAACGATCGATCTGCCGCGATGGTTCTTCACCGACTACGCGGCCGGGGTCTTGGCGGCATTTGGCACGGTGGCCGGTCTGTACGCACGGGCGCGAAGCGTTGGCAGCATCAATGTCGAGACATCGCTGGTCCGTGCGACGATGCTCGAGCAGATCTGCTGGGTCATCGAGCTCGATTCCGAGACAGGAGCACCCGCCGCAGAAACACGCAGGGACGCTCGCGGCTGGTCGCCGCTGCAGCGGCTGTACCGGACGGCCGACGGCTGGGTTTTCCTCGGTGCGTCAAGAGAGCAGTTCATCGCGATCTGTTCGGCTATGGGTCTGGACGTCGACGCTGACCCGGCGATAGATCGGCTCATGGTTGATCTCGAAATGGAGTTGCAGCAGGCTGACACGGAGCGATGGACCACCGCCTTCTCACAGGCCGGGGCCGGATTTCACCGGGTCGCCACCCTGGCCGAGGCCATGGTCGCAGGGGGTCCTGCCGACGAACTGGGCCTTCGTCTCGAGGACGAGACAGCGATGTTCGGTGCCGTGGTGATGCCGGGCCCGGTCGTGTCGCTGTCACGGACGCCGATGATTCCCGGCGCTCTTCCGCAGCCGTTCGGATCAGACCTCGGTGCTTTCCTTCACGATCTGGCCGACGGCTCTAGCGTGGCCTGGTGAGATCGAAGCGGCCTTCGGCGAAGATCTCGAAATAGGCAGTGGGTCCGCCGGCGCGCAGGACCGGTTGAGCGAGTGCTGTGTCGTAGATGCCACCAGGGATCAGGGCCTCGTCGATATGCACTGCGACGACTTCGCCAATCGTGAGCACCCCCGCGGACGAGCGCCCATCCGCGCCGCGCAACGCCACGATGTCGCTTACCCGGCATTCAAAGCTCACTGGAGAGGCTGCGACGCGAGGCGCGTTGACGTCGATGGAATCAGCTGATTCAAGTCCGGCTGCAAGAAACTCGTCGACCTCGGCCGTCGTGGATGTCGCGTTCATCTGTTCTGCGAGAGGGCGAGTCACGAGGTTCCAGGTGAACTCGCCACTCAGCTGAGCGTTGTGTGCGCTGTGCTTGCGTTCGGTGCTGGAGAAGCCGATCAGCGGGGGCGCGTACGAGAACGCGTTGAAGAAGCTGTACGGCGCCACGTTACGCACACCTGCGGGCGAGAGCGTTCCGATCCACCCGATGGGGCGTGGCCCCGACGATGGCATTGAATGGATCGTGCGGAAGACGGTGACCCTCTGCAGGGCGGTAGAAGTGCGACGGCATCTGCTCAGTCAAGCACCAAGCAGTTGACCGACTAGCGTGGCCGGGTCGTTGATCGGTGCCATGAGCAGGGAGAGGTGGTGGCCTCTACAGGCATCGACAGGGCTTACGACGAGACCCGAGGTCCTAGGTGAGTGCGGGCGCCTCCGGAATTCCTGCTGCAGCGAGTGTCTTGGCCACGTACGTCCAGAATCCGGAGCGAGTCTCAGGCATCGTCAGACCTGCCACCTCGTTGATCTCGGTGAACCGGTCTCGAACTGCTTCGGGGGTGAGTTGAAGATCGGTGATTCCAGCGGTCTCTGCGATCACGACGCGCGCCACATGGCCGCCGAACGCATGGTAGATGCGACCTGTGGCAGGGCAGTCGGGGTGCACGAGCCAGGCGGCCGCTGCGCTGACCAGCTCTGGTCGCATGTGGCGTTCGCTCCAGTCGAGCCAATCGCCCGCATCTGCCAACGACGTCTCGACCATGGGCGTGTGCGCAGCGACTCCCAGTACATTCGCGCGGATATTGGCCGGTTCGCCTTCGAGCGCCGCAACACGTGCCAGTCCAATGAGCCAGACTTCGCTGCTCCGTAGTGGGCATTGCCCTCGGCACCGTACAGTCCGGCCGACGAAGTGATGTAGAGCAGTCGTCCGCCGCCCTGCCGTTCGAAAGCGCGCCATGCGCAAGCGCTCAGAGCGGCGGCAACCCCGAGGTGTAGGCGAACCATCGCATCGACGGCTTCAGGGACAAGCTCGGCCAGGGGGACTCTCGCTGCGGTGCCAGCATTGTGGATGATCGCGTCGAGCCGTCCGTGCCGCTCGAGAGCATGGTCGATCAGGTACTGGCTCGCGTCGGCGTCAGACAGGTCTACTGAGACCTCTGTCGCGTCGCCTCCATCGGCGATGATGGATTGCGCCGCTACCGAAGCCGGGTCGGGGACACCTGGGGCTGCAGGCCGATCATGCACGATGACGTGCGCCCCTCGGCTGGCCAGCAGACGGGCATGGGTCAGGCCTAGGCCGCGTGCGGAGCCGGTAACCAGCACGACAGAGCCTTCGAAGGACAGTTGATCGGACATGGCAGGAGGCCCTTCATCGAGGTCAGTGGAATCCCAGCATCCTGGCATCAAATATTTTACATGTAAATTTCACGCAAGCGGCGAGGGTCGGTCTCAGGTGGGCCCAGCAGGCATGACCAACGCTTTGCTGGCGTCGCCACGGCGCACTGATGCGATGGCCTCGCGTGTTTGAGCGAGCTCGAAACGGTGCGAGATGAGGCCGGCGAAGTCCCGTTCTTCGCCGTGCTCGGCGGCGATCTCCATCGCGCGCTGGAAATCGGGCAGCCCGTTGCCCAAGCTGCCGCGGATCACCAGGTCGCGATTGTTGACGATGACGGGGTTGAACGGGACGGTCGCCGAACCTGAGTAGATTCCCATGACGAGGTAGGTGCCGGCGACTGCCACCATCGACACGCCTTCGTTGAACGCCGAGACGTGACCGGCCGCCTCGATCACGATGTCGGCTCCGAGTCCGCCAGTGAGATCGAGGACGGTCGACAGGCGCTGCACCTCGGTCGATCCGGTCAGCGCGATCGTGTGCTGAGCGCCGAATCGTTGAGCTGTCGGAAGACGCGACGGCGGGTCGCCAATCAGGATCACCTGGTCGGCGCCCGCAAGTGAGCTGGCCAGGCATGCCGCCAGGCCTACCGGGCCCGCACCTTGGACCACCACGGAGGCGCCGGAAAGATCGCCGAGGCGGCGGATCCCGCCCAGTGCCGTCGGAAGTGCGCACCCGAAGGCGATGGCGGAATCGGGAGCTGACGCCGGGGGAGAGTCGGTAGAAGGCCGCGGTGTCCTTCACGGTGGCGTAGTCCTGGTAACTAGCCGGCGTGGTTGGGCTGTATGGAACTGGCCAGACGAGGTTCTCGCAAAGAGCCGTCGACCCGTTCGCAGAGCACACCTGGCACATGCCGCATGGGGTTGGCGGCGACCAGCAGACTCGGTCGCCGACCACGAGCGTCGCTCCTGCGCGGTCCTGACTGACGCCTTCGCCCAGGGCCTCGACGACTCCGACTCCCTCGTGCCCGAAGCACACCGCAGTGGGCGGGGTGGGGACGTCGCCGCTGAGGCGGTGAGCGTCGGTTCCGCACACGCCGGCATGGGTGATCCGTACCAAGAACTCGCCCGGACCGGGGTCTGGTACGTCGTGAGTCCTCACCTCCAACGGGCTGGCGGAGTCGCTGAACACGATGCTTCTTCCGTCCCTCACGAGAGATCCTCCGAATCAGATAAATGATTACAAAAATATGTTGATCTAACGAACGCTAGCAGGTAGCGTGCGATAGGTCACACATCGTTGATGTGTCGCTCATTGCTCGGCCCGGAGGAGATCCAGTCATGAAGGTGTATGTCAAGCGTGTGCGGTCTCTGGCCGCGATTACTCTGGCCAGTGCTCTGGTGCTGTCCGCATGTGGCGATGGGGGTGGCGACAAGGAGAAGGATGATGACACGTTCAGCTTCGTCGCTGTGCTGGCTCTGAGCGGACCGCTCTCTGAAAGTGGCGGAATTCCATCGCGCAACGCCCTGGAGACGGGGATCAAGATCTTGAACGCCGACGGTGGCATCGACGGGCGACAGGTCAAGCTCACGACAGTGGATTCAGCGGGTGACGCCACCAAGGCCGTGGCGAACCTGCAGGCCTACCTCTCGGACAATCCCAAGCCGGACGCTGTCTTCGGCGGTCAGTACAGCTTCGAGGCGCTGCCCATGGCCCCGATCCTGACGCAGGCCGAAGTGTTGTCGTTGTCTTCGTCGGTCACACCGGTTCTCGACGATCCCAAGAAGTTCCCGTTCGCCTTCCAGCAGTCCATTCCACCGTCGACGATCTTGAGCGCGCTGGCGACGCACATTTCCGATGAGGGGCACAAGAAGGTTGCCTACATCGCGGTGGACGACGAGTCGGGGCATACCTCGGTCGACGCGTTCAAGTCGGTTGCGAAGGAGGGTGGCCTCGAGGTGGTCGACGGCTACATCCCGGCCAATTCCCTCGACGCTACCTCGGTGCTCGAGAAGCTTCGTGCGGCGAAGCCGGACGTGCTGGTGATGAGCGCCGTCGGTCCCGCTGCGGCCACGATGCTGAAGAGTCGCACAGACATCAAGTGGGACGTCCCGGCCATTGGCGATGGATCTGCATTTGCCGCGAACGACCTGGGCAAGATCTCCAAGCCTGAGTACTGGGACGGCGTGACGGTGCAAGCTGCCGATTGGAACGTCGAAGGTTCGGCGATGACCTCCACCCGGCCTTCGCCAAGTTCAAGAAGGCCTATGAGGACGAGTTCGAGGTCAACATCGGTTTCGCCGGGCTCGTCGCGCTCTACCAGTCGTTGATCACGGTCAAGGCGGCCTACGAGGAGTCGGATGACCACGACGCAGCAAGCCTGGCGAAGGCTTTGCAGGATCTGGGCGAGGACACCATCCCGGCGTCGATCAAGGACACCTGGATCGGCACCGACGGTCTAGGTTTCTCGCCGGAGCATCACAGCAACCAGAAGTGGGGCTCGGACAACTTCACCTTCGTCCCGGCCCAGGCGCTCAGCTCGGGTATGTGGCCGGCGCCATAGGTACCAGTTCACCCCTTGACGGCACCAGTGCGCAGAGGTCTGCGCGCTGGTGCCGTTGCGCGCTCGCTGCCGGTCGGGGCCACCCGAAGCGCCGGAAGAGTGAGTTGACAACTGTGCGCCGCGTCACGAGAATTAGTCATATAGTTGGATAACTATTCGAATACTCGAATCTATGCATATTAGGGTTGACGATGACCTGACTCGCGTTGGGGCAGACTTAGCACAGGGAAGTAGGCGTATATGTCGCTCATGTCGTATCTCAAGACTCCGAAGCCCCGCCCATCGGTCGCAGTCATTGGCGGCGGATTCGGCGGCATTGGGGCGGCGGTCCAGTTGAAAGAGGCCGGCTTCGACCGCTTCACCGTGCTCGAGCGCGCCGAGGGGCCTGGAGGCACGTGGTGGCACAACTCCTACCCGGGCGCCGAGGTGGACACCCCTTCGGTGCTCTACTCGTACTCGTTCATGCCATGGAAGTGGACGCGAACTCACGTGCGACAGGCCGAGCTGCAGGAATATCAGTGCGCGGTGATCGAACGGTTCGGCCTTGCTGAGCACATGCGTTTCGGTGTTTCTGTCGACCAAGTCGTCTGGGATGAACAGCGACAGGAGTGGGCGATCTGGTCTGGAGGCGAGGAGATCATGCGCGCCAACTACGTGATCAGCGCCGTAGGTCTGCTCGGCGATCCCAGACTGCCGACATGGCCAGGTCTCGATGACTTCGAAGGCCCGAAGTTCCACACCGCGCAGTGGGACCATTCCTTCGACCCGACCAACAAGCGCATCGCCGTGGTGGGCTCCGGGTCCACCGCGGTCCAGGTTGTGCCCGCGCTGTCGGAGATGGCGTCAGAGGTCATCATGTTCCAGCGTGAGCCGGGGTGGGTCGTGCCGAAGCTGGCCCGACCGTACACCGAGGTCGAGCGCAAGGCGCTTGACTCGCGGGTTGCGCAGCGGGTGTTCCGTACCTCGATGCTGATACAGCGAGAGCGGGCTCAGATCAATGGTGCGGTCTATCGGCCAGGCACCAAGGAGAATGAGGGTCTGCGCAAGGTCGCCAAGGACTTCATCGACCGCTCGCTCGAGGGTCGGCCCGATCTGATCGAGGCGGTGACTCCGAACTATGTCTTCAACGGAAAACGGCCCATCATCTCCGATGAGTTCTACCCGTCGTTGCTTCGTCCCAATGTGACCTTGGTGCCCAGCGCTGTGGAATCTGTGACCAAGAACGGCGTGATCGACGTCAACGGCAAGCCGTACGAAGTCGACGCGCTGGTCATGTCGACCGGCTTCAAGGCCGACTTCCTGACGACATTCGAGGTTGTCGGCCGTGACGGTCGCACGATCCACGAGATCTGGGACGGCGACGAAACGGCATTCCTTGGAATGATGGTCGAGGACGTGCCCAACTTCTTCATGCTGTACGGACCCAATACCAATGGCGGGACGATTCTGACCAGCCTCGAGCTGCAGGTGAAGTACGTGCTGTCTGCCATCCGGAACGCCTGGAAGCGCGGCGCGTCGTCGGTCGAGATCCGTCCCTTGGCGATGCAGGTCTACGATCGCTGGCTGCAGGAGCGACTCGAGGGCACCACGTTCCACTTCGAGAACAACTACTACCGAAGCGCTTCGGGGAGGATTGCGACGCAGTGGGGCGACGGAGTCATCTACTACGGAATCTTGACGAAGCTGTTGCGCAAACCCCTGTGGAAGTTCAATTTCCGGGTCGGCGAGAGCAGCCCCAACAAGCCGCAACAGGCGCCGCCGCCGCCCTTTCGCAAGCACGTCTCCTGACCAAGAAGGGATCACGATCACAATGAAGAAAATCATCCTGCTGGGTGTCGGCGCCGCGGCTGTGTGGCGAGCCACGCCCTACGCTTCGCGAGCAGTTGAGCACTTCCGCGCCACGAGAGTGCTGCAGACCATGGAGATCAGCATGGTCATGCGTCCCAAGGAGGCCTCTGCCGCGACGGCGGCCGACGGCGTGATGCTCGACTCGGAGGTCTGACCACACAGGGGCGTGTGGGGTGGTCGGGCTTGCCTGGCCACCCCACAGGCTTGCCCTTTCTGGGCTGTTCAGCCCGGCTCAGTCGGCCTTGGTCGCTGGCGGCTGTGGGCGCACCGCGTTGGCGGCGGCTTGGAGGCGATCGGCCACCTGCTTGATCTGCGCCCCCGACAGGTCGTCGGGGAAGTTCGTCATCACCAATGCCAGCTCCACCTGATGGCTGCGGTCGAACAATGGCACGCCGATCCAGTCGACCTGGTGCAAGGTGTCGTCGCCGTGATCGACGACAAGGTATGTCGTGTTCCGCATCTGCTGCAAGAGGGCGTTGATAGCTTCTCGGGGTTCCTGCACCCCGACGGTGTTGCTCGCGAACTCGGTCAGAGCAAGTTCCAGCTGACGTTTGGCGTCGAGCCGCTGCGCGACTGCGAACCCGTGTGATCGGATGTCTTCCAACGCGCTCAGGTGAATCGCCGTCTCGATGGGGTCGACGGCTGTGTGCGCCTGCGTGATCCAATGGTCGATCTCGGCTTGGTCCCGCCATGCGACGAACAGCGACCCCATCGGGGGTGTCAGCGGTGACCCGCGCTGGCCTTCTCGGAACGTCGTGCGAATGCGAGTGGGGTTTCCAACGGCGGACAGCACGACGATCCAGTCGCCCATGGCCGCGCTGACCAGGCAATGTGTTCCGTATTCGGCGGCCAGGCTTCGCATGGCCGGCCGGAGTGCATCGACGAGGTCTGCTCGACGCCCCAGGGACGCTCGCCCGAGGGGAATCAACCGCGGACCGAGCTTGACGCGACGCCGGTCGGAGTCGCGCACGAGGTAGCCCGCATCGAGCAGAGCGCCGACCACTGCGTGCAGGGTGGCCTTGCTGATGGTCAGCTCGCGGTCGAGCTCGGTGAGTGAATAGCTCCTGCCCGGCTCGCGAGCGAGGAAGTTCAGGACGTCGACAACTCGACGTGTCGGATTGGACGGTTGAGCCACCGCGGAGCACCACCTTGTTCGGTCGACAGGTTCGGGGTTCGAGCCCGACCGACCCACCGTATTGCAGGATGTCGGGGCTCAGCGCTCGGCAGGCCCGAGTGTGCTGATTCGCCAACGAAAGTGCTTGACAGGGTGTGGCGCGGCTCACATACTTAATCGAAATATCGACAGACTAATCGAATAATCAAACTGATTCTGTCGATTTCGCAAGGCAAGGTAGGCGACAAAGAACGGCCGACGTGC
Source organism: Aeromicrobium sp. UC242_57 (assembly GCF_044452305.1). NCBI lineage: Bacteria > Bacillati > Actinomycetota > Actinomycetes > Propionibacteriales > Nocardioidaceae > Aeromicrobium > Aeromicrobium sp. UC242_57. The sequence continues at coordinate 307,054 of NZ_JBIOAM010000003.1, forward strand.
TCGTAAGCTGCGACCCAGCGACGGCGCCGGCGGACTCGCTGAGCCTCTGCCCCTCTGCCCCCCTGCGTGTCCTGTTGCGCTCGTCTCGCCCGACTCCGGGTGGCCCCCCGAAGAAAAGGACCTTTCCATGAAGCGAAGTTTTTCTCAGCACACCCCGCGACGTCCCCGATCGCTGATGACCGGCGGGATCGCCCTCGTGGCAGTCGCATCCATGCTGCTGTCGGCATGTGCGGATGACACCAGCGATGGTGACGTGACAGCGAACGACGGCACAGCAACCTCGGCATCAGAGACGCTGGGCGTCTCCGACGAGGGTGAGTTCGCCGGCCTGATCACCGGGTCCGGGCTCACCGAGCCGACTGTCGACGGGGACAAGGTCACCATCGACGTCGGCGGCGGCCAAGAGATTGCAGTCGACAAGGGCAAGAAGCTCAAGGTGGGGATGTTCGTCAGTGGTGGAGCGACTCCCTACTTCCAGACCGGGTATGCCTGGGCGAAGGCTCAGGGAGAAGCCTATGGCTGGACCGTCGATCTGGTGGATGCCTCCTTCGATGCCGGCAAGCAGGCCGATCAGATCCAGACGGCGATCAGCACCAAGAAGTACGACGCGATCTTGGTCAACCCGGTCGACGGCGCCGGAGCTTGTGATGCCTTCACCAAGCAGGCGCCAGCAGCCGGAGTCCTCGTGATCTCGTACGAGAACCCCATTTGCGGCAAGGATCTCGAGCCGGTCCAGGACTCGTACATTCCGGGCATGCTGGGGGCAGTGGGTGGATCTACCTCCGCCGTGACCTGGCAGGCATTCCAGGAACAGATCCTGTCAGAGACTCCGCAGGGCAAGGGGCTGTCCGTGGTGATCCCGCAATCGACCTGCATCTGCACGGCTGGGTGGAACAAGGCTCTCGACGAGGCGTTGAAGAAGTACCCGGATGCACAGGTGACACGGGTCGAGACGCCGTCCCCGGACGCTGCCGGTGGTCAGATCGTCACCGAGCAGTACCTGAAGGACAACAAGGACGCTCAGTTCATCTCTGTCATCTCCGACGAGATGGGTGCCGGCGCGGTCGAGGCCGTGAAGGCTGCTGGGCTGACCGGCAAGGTCAAGGTGTACGTCTCCGGCGGAAACGCACTGTTGGTCGACATGCTGAAGGACGGCCGGGTCGCGGGTACTCACCCGTACTACAACGGCACCGCGGCTCAGACCGCGATGCTGATGTTCCACGAGGCTGTGGCTGGAAACCCCGTCCCACGCGTGATCGCCAATGATGGGCACGCTCTGGAGTCCTACTCGGACAAGGAGCCGCCGTTCTTCACCTACGTGACGCCGGAAATCGCCAAGAGTGGCGACTACGTTCCGAACTCTATCGACAACGCGACGGCGCGGTAGTCCCATGTCGACGGTGGACAGTAGCGCGATCACGTGCAGAGGACTCAGCAAGGAATATGGGCTCGTCCGTGCTCTGGACGCCGTCGACGTGGTGATCCGTCAAGGGACGGTGCACGCCCTGGTGGGTCAAAATGGTGCGGGCAAATCAACGTGCCTGGGTCTGATGGCCGGAAGGCAGAGGCCGACGGAGGGCTCGATTGAGGTCTTCGGTGAGGAAGTGGAGCTCGACTCGCCCCGAGACGGCATCCGGCTCGGAATAACGTCGATCTACCAAGAGCTGACGATCGTCCCGACGCTCTCGACGCAGGCCAACCTGTATCTCGGCTCCGAGGTATCTCGGTTCGGCATCTTGTCGGAGCGTCGAATGCGCCGGACGCTGCGTGACCTCAATGAACGACTCGGAGTGTCTATCCCGCCCGACATCCCCGCCGGACGGTTGTCTGTCGCTGATCAGCAGATGCTGGAGATCATGCGAGCGCTACGGGCCGATGCTCGCGTGATCTTGCTCGATGAACCGACGGCAGCACTCTCGTTGACCGAGGCGCAGTCGTTGTTTCGCATCATGAAGGAACTGCGGATCCGGGGCACGACGATGGTGCTGGTCAGTCACAACCTGGAGGACGTCCTTGAGATCGCGGACGACATCACGGTGTTTCGCGACGGAAAGGTGGCACTACCGGCGACAGCATGTGTGCGAGACAAGCAGCAGCTGGTGACCGCCATGCTCGGTCCTTCGGGACTCGAGCCCGGGGAGGTCGCGCTCAAGGATCATGTGACACCGCACCGAGTGCCCCGGTCCAAGGAGCTTGCTACGGGTCGAAGGACTGACCGTTGCTGGCGCGGTCGAGGACATCTCTTTTTTGTCTGATGGAGGGTGACCTGCTCGGCCTCGGGGGGCTGGTGGGATCGGGACGTACCACGGTCCTTCGAGCCTTGGTGGGTCTGGCCGGCGGACATCGGGCGACATGTGGATTGACGGAAAGCCGGTCAAGTGGCCGACCTCGCCGTACATGGCCCTGCGCATGGGGATAGCGATGATCCCTGAGAACCGGAAGACCGAGGGCCTGGTGCTAGACAGCTCCAGTGGGCTCAACATCGCGATCGGTGACCTGGGACGCGCGACCCGCAACGGCATTCTGACTACCAACAAGTTGTTCGCCACGACGGTCGATGCGGCCAAGAACGCCGATTTCGATGTCTCGAGACTGTCCAGCCGTGCTGGCAACCTGTCCGGCGGCAATCAGCAAAAGCTCCTGTTTGCTCGGTGGGACTACGCGCCTGTCCGAGTTCTGCTCGCCGACGAGCCGACGCGCGGGATCGACATCGGTGCCAAGGCAGTGATTGCCGAGAAGCTGCTGGACCGATGTGAACGCGGAGTCGGAGTAATCCTTGCCTCCAGCGAGATGGAGGAGGTCACCGAGCTCTGTTCCCGGGTGGTGGTGCTGCAAGAAGGACGCACCGCCGGAGGCTCGATCGCGCGAACGGACCGATCACTGTCGACCAGATCCTCAATCTTTCATTCGGCATCTCGCCGACCACAGCTTAGGAAGCAACATGTCACTTCTCACATCTGAACCCATCTCGGAAGAATCGGCGTCGGCCGGGACGACCCGTCGCGACGCCGTCATCACACTGCTCTACAAGAACGCGATGCTTCTTGTCCTGGCAGTGTTGGTGGTCATCGCGGCCTTCACGTACGAGCACTTCTTGGAGTGGGAGAACTTCAAGATCATTCTTGTGCAGAACGCCGGGCTCGGGATCATCGCGGTCGGCGTCACGATGCTGATGGTCACCGCTGCCTTCGATCTGTCGATTGTGCCAGTGTTCGTCCTGGGCGGTGCGGTCTATGCCAGCACCGCCGACGAGATGGGATGGGGGCTCGCGCTGGTCGCGGCCGTTGCAGCGGGAGCTGTCACCGGCATCATCAATGGCATCATCGTGGCCAAGATCGGCGTGAACTCCTTCATCGCCACGCTCGCGACCTCGTCGATCTTCTCCGGTATCGTGCTGAGCTGGCTCGGCACGGATCTGCTCTCATTGACCACACCGAGTCCGCGAGATATCGGAACCGGTTCGCTGCTGGGTGTTCCGGTGCCGATCGTGCTCCTTGTCGTGGTGTTCGTGATCGGTCAGATCGTGCTCGGGTCGACGGCGTTCGGCCGTCGCCTCATGACGGTCGGCGGCAGTGAGCACTCGGCACGGCTCGCCGGACTGCGTGTCGAGCGTCTCCGAGTCAGCGCGTACGTCATCGTCGGCATGTGCGCCGGTCTGGCCGGCGTGATCTTCGTGGCTCGGCTGGGCAGCATGCAGTCGACCCAGCTGACCAACTCGGCGCCACTCCTGCTGGACGTCATCGCCATCGTGGTTGTGGGCGGCACATCTCTCTACGGCGGCGACGGAGCGGTGTGGAGGACGGCTATCGGACTGCTCATCTTCGGGGTGCTCGACAACGTCATCGTGGGGATCAATGCAAGTGGGGCCACTGAGCAGATCGTCAAGGGTGCGGTGGTGCTGTTCGCCGTCATCACGGACCTGCGTGCTCGACAGCGATCCGTCTGACGGAGCGTCTACGCAATCAGCGGTCCATCGGCACTCACTGTGCAGATTGGGTGGTCGCACAACTCAGCAGAGGAGATCGAAGTGTCCTTGTTCAGACTCGACGGCAAGGTGGCCGTCGTTACCGGATCAAGTAGTGGTATCGGCTACGCCACGGCCCTGGAGATGGCCCGTCAGGGCGCCTCGGTAGTGATCACCGGTGTGACGAGCGATGATCCCGCCGGCGCCTCACGCCGTCTCAACGAGGAGATCGGCCGCGACGCCACCCGTCCCTTCGTGCTAGACCTGGCGGACGCCACCCAGGCCAAACCGCTGATCGACGAGGCAATCCGGGAGTTCGGCCGACTTGACGTCCTCGCCCTCAACGGAGCTCTTGTCACCTACGGGGGTCCCGAGCGTCTCGACCCCGACGAGATGGATGCCACCTTGACTGGCAACCTGCGCACCAACCTCATGATCGCGCGGGCTGCGCTGCCAGAGATGCGCAAGGTCGGGGGCGGCTCGATCATGATCACGTCGTCGACGATGTCGCAGATCTACGCACCGCAGACGTTTGCCTACAGCCTGGCCAAAGCCGGTGTGATCCAGTGGGCCAAGCCTTGGCGGTGCACGCTGGACGTGACAACATCCGCGTCAACGCGATCGTGCCAGGGCTCATCAACACGCGGCTCAACTACTTCCTGGCCGAGAATCCTGAGGTCCTCAAGCCGTTCACCGACCAGATCCCGCTGGGATACATGGGTGAGCCGTCCGACTTGGCGGCGGCCATGGTCTTCCTCGCCAGCGATGCTGCTCGCTACATCACCGGTCAGGCACTGGCTGTCGACGGTGGGCAGGTACTCGCGGCCGGGCGTGCCACGATGGACAGCTTGAACGCTCAGGAGGAGAGCGAGAACTTCAAGGACGTGACTGCGGCGGAGGCCTGAGCAGACTGGATGGAAACGGCGCCCACTCGAGCGGAACAACGTCCCTGGACATCCAGCTAGTCGACCAGTGCGGCGGCTGGTGCCGGTTCGCCCGCGGCCTCGATGTCGGCCAGGTAGCGCTCGGCGTCGAGAGCTGCCGCGCAGCCGGTGCCGGCAGCGGTGATCGCCTGCCGGTAGGTGTGGTCGACGAGGTCGCCGGCAGCGAAGACGCCGGTGAGGTTGGTGGCAGTGGAGCCCGGCTTGACCAGGACGTAGCCCTCGTCATCGAGGTCGACCTGGCCGGTCAGCAAGCTCGGAGCGAGGATCGTGGCCGATCGCGATGAACAGGCCGGTCGCGTCGAGACGACGGGTCTCGCCGGTGACCGTGTCACGCAGCGTCACCGCCTCGAGCTTGTCGTCACCGATGATCTCGGCGATCTCGCTGTTCCACGCGATGTCGATCTTCTCGTTCGCCAGCGCGCGGTCCTGCATGATCTTGGAGCCGCGCAGCTGATCGCGACGGTGCACGAGCGTCACCTTGCTCGCGAAGCGGGTCAGGAACGTCGCCTCCTCGAGGGCGGAGTCGCCGCCGCCCACCACGAGGATGTTCTGCTCACGGAAGAAGAAGCCGTCGCAGGTCGCGCACCAGCTCACGCCGTGACCGGACAGCCGATCCTCGCCCTCGACGCCCAGCTTGCGGTAGCCCGAGCCCATCGCCAGGACGACTGCCTTGGCGCGGTGAACCGTGCCGTCGCTGGCCGTGACGACCTTGATGTCGCCGGTCAGGTCGACCTCGGTGACGTCGTCGGTGACGAGCTCGGCGCCGAAGCGCTCAGCCTGTGCCCGCAGCTTGTCCATCAGGTCGGGGCCCATGATGCCGTCGGGGTAACCGGGGAAGTTCTCGACGTCGGTCGTGTTCATCAGCGCGCCACCGGCAGTGACGGCGCCTTCGAAGACGAGAGGCTCCAGGTTGGCCCGGGCTGCATAGATCGCGGACGTGTAGCCCGACGGGCCCGATCCGATGATGATGAGGTTGCGCGTCATGCGTCTTCCTGTCGTGACTTGGTGGTCAGGGCGTCGTTGCTTCGAGAGATGTGAGGATTTCAGTGAGGTGCTCGCCGGCTCGTCTGAATGCGCCGAGGCCCTCAGCGTTGAGACGTGGACCCAGCAGCTCGATGTCGTAGATGCCGGTGAAACCAGAGCGTTCGAACTGGTCGAGGATACGGGCGAACGGGACCTGGCCGTCGCCGGGCACCACACGGTCTGGCATCGAAGTGATGCCGGGGGTCCAGTCGGACAGCTGAACCATGCGAGTCGCGGGTGCGATCTCCGTGATGATCTGGTCAAGCCGGGCCTCACGCCAGCAGTGGAACATGTCGGCGCAGATGCCAATCCCGGTTGAGTCCGAGACGGTCTTGAGGTCGCGCAGGTTGTAGACGAAGTTCAGCTCTTGCCGTAGCTGATTCGTGGTCTCGATGAGGATGTCGACCCCGAGGGTGCGCCCGTGCTCGAGCACGGGCGCGGACGCTTCGGCGAGAGCCTCGGTTGCGGCCTCGAACGTCAGCTGGCCCGCCGGACCGGCTGTGCCGTAGACAAGGTGCGAACCCATCGCAGCCGCAGCCTCGACGGTCCGGCTCAGGCTGCTACGTTCCTCGGCCCAGCGGTTGGGTGTGTCGAGCGTGAACATATTGGCTTGCACCAGGTAGGCAAGGCTTGCTTCGTGGCGTTCCGTAGCTGAACGGCGCGATCCCAGCCGTGGGTCTCAAGATGATCGGCCATCATCCCGAACGAGCCGAAGCCGGTCTCGACCACGAAGTCCAGATCCTGCTCGAGTGTCGTCGCGAAGCCTGGGCCGTAGGCAGCAGTCGGGGTGGAGGTGAAGGCGACCAGGTTGATCGACAGTCGAGGGTGCAGCTTCATGGCAGGTCCCTTCCGAGGCTTTCTAGACGATCTTCACATTACATGTAATATAAAGATCGGCGGGCATCGGCTCGCTGGATACTTCAAGGAGCACTACACATGACCTCTGGCGCAAGCGTGCATGGACCGCTCAAGGGTCTCCGCGTGATCGACGCTGCCTCCCTCTATGCGGGCCCGTTCATCTCGACCGTACTGGCCGACCATGGCGCGGACGTCATCAAGATCGAGCCCCCAGGCGGAGATCCCTATCGAGTCTCCGGAAGCCCTCTGTGGCCGATCCTGGCTCGCGGCAAGCAGTCGATGACGCTCGACCTGCGGTCTGAGGCAGGGTGTGACGTCCTGCGTTCGCTGGCCGCCCATGTCGACGTCATCATCGTCAACCTGCTTCCTCCTATGTTGGAGAAGCGCGGACTGACCTGGGAGAGATTGTCGGCGATCAATCCGAATCTGGTGCTGGTGTGCGTGACGAGCTTCGGCCTCGATGGCCCGAACGCGGAAGCTTCCGGGCTCAGGCACGCTCGGTGAGGCATTTGCCGGTCTGACTCACCTGACCGGGCGCCCCGATGGCAAGCCCACCTTGGCCTCGGTGCCGGTAGGTGATGCGATGACCGGGTACGTCGGTGCCTTCGGGGTGCTCGCAGCCTGCCAGCAGAAGGCCAACGGGGGCGGTGGTCAGCGTCGACGTCAACCCGGTCGACGCCCTGCTTCACCTCACGGGTCCAGCGCTGGCGCAGTGGGCCCCCGGCGATGCGCCACCCACGAGGCTTGACGGGCGACTGGCCGGGTCGCCGGTTCGCAACACGTATCGCTGTGCTGATGACACCTGGGTTGCCATCAGCTGTAGCACGCCGCGTCACCTGGCGCAGTTGGTCGGCCTTGTTGGGGGGCCAGCGGCAGAGTCGGTTGACGGCGACTATGACACAGCAGTCGCTACGTGGATTGCAGGTGTCGAGCGCCACGAGGTCATCGAAAAGCTCACGGCGCTGCGCCTACCTGTGGTGCCTGTTCACGATGCTCAAACACTGGTGGCAGATCCGCACGTCCAGGCGCGCCAGGCGATCCGGAGGGTACACAGCATCGAAGCGGGCGAGCGACTCGTCGCGGCCCCGGCGCCCAGGTTCCCGCACCAGAAGACGTGGGAGCCGGACGGTTGCCCCCATCTGGGCAACGCCACGCGGACCGTCCTGAGCGGCTGGCTTGGTCTTGAGGATGTCGAGATCAAGCGCCTGGCCGATGACGGGATCATCGCGAGTTCACGACTTGACACGCCGACGGCGTGACGACCCGACGACGCCACAAGAAGGGAAAAGAAGATGACGGTGACAGAAGTGACCGATGTGCGGAGCGCGATCGAGACGTTGAGGGGGCTCGTCCAAGGAGACGGAGCTGATCTCAGCGTCATTGCAATCGACGACAGCATCGGAACAGTCGAGCTCGCCCTGGAGCTTGTCGATGCCAATTGCGCCGAGTGCATGCTCCCGCCAGCGCGTCTGCGCGAGGTGCTTGCCTCGAGCCTCGTCCAGCAGGGCGTGACGAAGTATCGCCTGGTGCTCCGTGATCCCCGTGGGGGCGGTGCGATGCCAGGAGACAGCGAGCGGATCCTGGTCCTCGACCCCACGGCTGCGGTGGCCTCCATCGACCTCGACGCCGGTCCTGATGCGGGTAGTCTCGCCGGGAAGACGGTGTTCTTTCGGGTCGACGCGCTGTGGACTTCGTGGGACATCGTCTCGCAGGAGTGGGAACGAATGCTGACTGAGGCGGGCGTCAAGGTCACCTCCTTTCGACGGACCCAGGGGCTGGCAGGGGCTGATGCCGCAGCAGCCGACCGCGAGTATGCGCGCCTGGTGTCCGAGGCCGATGTTGCCATCGTCGGACTCGGCAACTGCGGGTCATGCACCTCCTGGACCATCAAGGACGCGGCGGAGGCCGCCAGGACGGGCATGCCGACCACGGCAGTCGTGACTGATCAGTTCGCAGCACTCGCCGGGACGCTCGCGGGTCACTATCAGCGCCCCGGTCTGCGAGCGCAGGTGCTGCCGTTCCCGTTGCAGAACCGTCCAGACAGTGAAGTCCGCGACATCGCCGTCGAGTACTTTCCTGCACTTCTCACCACACTGGGAGCCACCGTATGAACCTCGAGTCGACCGTCCTGTCCAGCCCCGTCCACGACGTGGCGGCTGATCCTTCAGATTTTCAGCAGTTCGCCACGATCGCAGGATGGGGCGACGGCCTGCCCTTGGTGCCGCCGACAGCCGACCGGGTGACGCGCTTCCTCGATGCCGTCCACGCGGCGCCTTCTGACATCGTCGTCGACCAGCTGCCGCCGTCCGGTGCGGCGTGCACGATGGAGAAGCTGGCGATCAACGCCGTCATGGCTGGTGCACCGGCGGAGTCGATGCCGCTGTTGGTGGCGGCCTTGCGTGCCATGAGTGAACCCGACTTCGAGCTCCACTCGCTCAATGCGACGACGGGATCTGTCGTGCCGCTGCTCCTGGTCAACGGACCCGTGCGTCGCCATCTAGACGTGCCGTGCGAAACAGGCTGCCTCGGTGGAGTGGCCGGACCGGCGCCGGCGATCGGTCGGGCATTGCGGCTGGTCATGCGCAATGTCGCTGGGCAACAGATCGGCGTGACATCCCAGAGCGTCTTCGGTCAGCCCGGCCGGGTCGCTGGCATCGTGTTCGGTGAGTGGGAGGAGCGCTCCCCCTGGGCTTCTCTCGCCGAACGTCGGGGGCACTCGGGTAGCGCCGTCACGGTCTTCGGCGCAATGGGAACGATGAATGTCTGTGACGTCCTGGCCGAGACCGGCACTGAGCTCTTGTCGATCATCGGCCGGTCGATGGCCGTGCCTGGGGCCAATGGATTCTTGACGAGTTCGGCCTACTCCGAGGCGCTGGTCGTCATCAACCCGACGTGGGCTGAGGTCATTGCGCGTGAAGTTCCCGACATCGAAGAGGTGCAGCAGCAGCTGTGGTCGCACGCCAGCACTCCGATCGACGACTGGCCCAAGCGCTACCACGCCCCGATGGAAGCACTAGGACGTATCCGCGAGGGGAGGGTTCACCTTCTGCAGGAGCCGGGCCAGGCTCTGGTGACGGTTGCAGGCGGGCTGGGTTCCCTCCACGCCACGATCATCCACAGCTGGGGTGCGACGCTGACGACTACTCGATCGATCGAGCCTCTCTCGTAGGATTCGGTCATGACTGTTTCGACGGGCGGGGCGCCCGTGCCCGAGCTTTCTCCGATCGACGGCTCCGAGTCGCTGGCCGCTCGCGTCGAGTCGCGACTGCGCGCGGCGATCCTTGACGGGACACTCGCCGCCGGGTCGCATCTCAGCGTGCCCGAGCTCGCGCGTCAGCTCGGCGTCAGCCGTACGCCGGTGCGCGATGCGATCTACGCTCTCGAGCGCCTGGGGCTGGCCGAGCTGCGCCCCAGGCAAGGGGCGGTCGTCTTCGGGGGGGACGGGATGATCTGGTCCACCTGTTCGAGGTCCGCGAGGCACTTGAGGGCATGGCCGCTCGTCAGGCTGCGGCTCGGATCTCGTCGGAGGTCCAGACGGAGCTGGCGACGGTGCTCGAGCGGCATGCCCAGGCAATCGCCGACGGCGCAGTCGATCGACACGTTGGCTCGATGAGCAGTTCCATCGTCTGGTCATTGCCTCGGCGCGCAATCCGCGGCTGAGCACTGACCTGGGACGGTTGCATGATCAGATCGTCGTGCTGATGAGATCGATGGCAGTAAGCTTCCCGGCGCGATGGGGCCAGGAGTGTTGAGCGACCATCGCGCGATCCTCGACGCGATCGCACGTTCCGATGCCGACGCGGCGGAGGCAACCGCACGCCGACACGTCCGGGCCGTTCTGCAGTTCATCATCGATTCGCTGTTCGAGGCTGAGGTGTCTGGAGCTGACCACCTGTCGACTTAATTGTTTAACTTGTATAGTCGATTGAAAGGTTTCGTACGCAGTCGAAAGAGGATTCCCATGACCGGTCTACGCACTGATTCGTCCCGAGCGGTTCTGCGAAATCGGCTGTCGACTGTTGGTCTGTGGACGTCCTTGTTCGCCGACGCGCCGGTCGCTGACATTCCTGGCGTCCTGGGCGATCTCGAGTCGCAGGGCTGGGAGACGGTATGGATTGCTGAGGCGCGTGATGGTCGCGAGGCGTTCACCCTCGCCCACCATCTGCTTGCGCACACGCAGCGCATGAACGTCGCCACTGGCATCGCGAACATGTGGTATCGCGAGCCGTGGGCCGCGGCGAAGGCTCAGCAGTTCCTCACAGACGTCTCGGGTGACCGATTCCTGCTGGGACTGGGAGTCGGCCACCGGGGAGTGACCGCTCGAAGCAAGGTCGAGTATGGGCGGCCCGCCGAGACGTTGGCGGACTACGCCGCCGGTGTCGACCGCGCGCACCGCGACCACGCTGCCCACTTCGCATCGCGCCGCGTGCTCGCCGCGTTGGGTCCGCGCATGCTCAAGACTGCCGCGAGCACGTCTGCCGGAGCCATCTCGTATCTGGCTCCGGTGGCGCACACGCGCGTCGCTCGCGAGTCACTGGGGGAGGATGCATTCTTGGCCGTCTCGCTCAAGATTGTGCTGGGTCGAGGAGATGCGGCACTGGAGCGTGCCCGCGACGCGGTGGTCACCCCGCTGCAGCTGCAAGAACTACTGCGCCAACCTCGTCAAGCATGGCCACACCGAAACCGACGTGCTCGCCGCAGCGCCCGGAGTGGTGCACGATCTGGTGGCTGTGGGCGGCCTCGACGATGTCGCTGCGAGGGTGCGGGAGCATCTCGACGCCGGTGCAGACCACGTGGCGCTCGAGGTCGTAGGCGATGCTGCCGATGATGTGGTCCGTGACTGGTCCAGGTTGCAGGGACTGCCCGCGCAGCTCTCCTGAGACCTGACCTCCTGAGACCTGGGCTCAGGAGGTCAGGAAGTCAGTCCTGGGAGTAGCGCGTCATGGGTGTCTCACCAGCAGCAGCAAGGTGAGCGAGCACAGATCGCCTCTTGTCCAGCCACCAGCCTGCTTCCTTGTGCCAACCGCCGAAGTCCTCGCCCTCAAGGGTTGCCTGAGCGTGGTGCGACCAGTTCGGATTGCTGAGCAGCCGCGCCCGACGGCTACGATATCGGCGTCGCCGGCGCGCAGGACTGCCTCGGCCTGTCGGGCATCCGTGATCAGGCCGACCGTCCCCACGAGCCCCTGGGTAGCCTGCCTGATCTGCGACGAGTAGGGGGCGTGGAACGCGAATCCGCGGCGCACCCGGGTGTCTTCGCGGCGATCAGCCGTGACTCCTCCTGAAGAAGTGTCAATGACGTCGACCCCGAGCTCGAACAGGCGCCGGGAGAACTCGATCGTGTCCTCGATCGTCAGGCCTCCATCGAGGCCGTCGACCGCCGAGAGCCGGTAGAACAAGGCGCACTGATCGGGGATCACTTCTCGAATTGCCGTGACCACCTCGAGTGCATAGCGCATCCGGCCGTCGAAGTCGCCCCCGTACTCATCGGTGCGCTCGTTGGAAAAGGGGGGACAGGAAGCTGTGCAGCAGGTAGCCGTGAGCGCCGTGCAGATCGATGACCTCAAAGCCCGCATCTGAGGCTCGTCGCGCTGCGCTCTGCCAGGCGCGGATCGTCGTGCGGATGTCGTCCGTCGTCATCTGCGCTGGGGTCTGCCACCCCGGTCCGGCTGCTGCCGGCATCGGACCGATCACGGGCCACGGCGAGTCTCCGCGCTCGGCGTCAGACGCCGTGAGGGGACCGTTGCCGTGCCACGGGGCCTGGATCGCGGCCTTGCGGCCCGCGTGACCCAGTTGGATGCCCGGCACGGAACCGTGATCCTTGATGAATTGCGCGACGGGTGCCAGTGCGGCGCCCTGCTCGTCCGCCCACAGTCCGAGGTCTCCGTTGGAGATGCGGCCGCGCTCTTCGACTGCCGTCGCCTCCGCCATCACGATGCCGGCCCCGCCCAGCGCGAACCGGCCGAGGTGCACGAGGTGGTAGGCATTGGCCAGTCCGTCCTCAGCGGCGTACATGCACATGGGTGAGACCATGATTCGATTCGGAATCTCGATGTCTCGGATCGTGAGCGGTTGAAAGAGCAGGCTGGTTCCCATGAGGGGGTCGGTGTCCTTCCGAGTGGAATGGTCAGAGAATGGTCTGAGGGGCACCGGACTCACTGGCGCAGTCCTGCAGCAAGCAGTTCGCGACCGGCGTCGCCGCCGGTGGCTGCTGGTTCAACCGCCGTCGGACAACCCAGCCGTCCGGGCCACGCTCAAGCTCCCAGCGGTCGGCGCTGACGCGCTCGATCTTCCACCCCGCGTCGGTGTGGAGGTAGACGCGGGAATGACCGGTTGCGACGGCCGAGTCCTTGTCGATGGTCACGTGGGGAGGCTGATGACGTGTGCGCATCCGGCAGAGACATAGCTTCGGTGCGGCTCCTCGTGGACGAGGCGTCCGACTGCCTCGCTGCCACGGAAGGGCTCGATCCCACTCGGCTCGTATGTTCCGTCGGGGGCCCACATGCTGGTGACGGCATCAGCCTGGACGCTGTCGACCGCTGGACCGTACGTTGCCAGTAACTGATAGATCTCGAGTCGGTCCTCGAGGGTCTGCACCCTCTCCAGCAGTCTGTTCAGCTTTTCCTCGGTCATCGGAACACTCCTTGGTCGTGGTCATCGTGCTGTCGGCGGGGAAAGGTGGGGTCGCACGCGCTGCGTCTCGTATTGCCAGCTTGCTGGCCTCGGTGGTCGCGCGCGGATGTTGTGCAACCGTTGCAGCGAGCCGAAGCGCTGCATCAAGGACCTGGGCCGGAGGCACTACCTCGTTGACGACTCCCCACTGGAGAGCCTGGTCGGCGTCGATAGGTTCTCCGGTGAGTGCGAGGGACATCGCTCGCCGCGGACCCACCAGGTGAGGTAGCCGGACCAGTCCGCCTCCGCCGGCCACGATGCCTCGCGAGACCTCGGGCAGAGCGAACTCGGCGTGGGTGCTGCACACGGCGAGATCGCACGCGAGGACCAGCTCGAAGCCCCCACCGTAGGCGAGACCGTTGACTGCGGCGATGACGGGAAGGTTCGGGCGATGTCGGAGCATGTCGGACACGATCTGCGCGCTCTGCTCTGCGACCTGTCCGCCGGCGGCCATCTCCTTGAGGTCTGCCCCGGCGCTGAAGGCACGCGTCCCGGTTCCGGTGACCACGATCGCGCGCACTGTCGGGTCGTGGTCGGCAGCGGCGAACGCATCCGACAATGCCTGTCCGACCTGGCTGGAGATGGCATTCAGGGCGAGTGGCCGGTTGATACGCAAGACTCGGCTGGCGCCTCGGTCGATCACGACGAGGACGGGCTCGTCGTGATCGGTCTCGATGACTCACGTCCTTGGATCAGGGGCACCGAATCAGATGCACGGAGGTCTTGCGTTCTAGTTTAATTGGTTAGATGATTGCTGTCTAGGTAGGACGTCGGTGGTGTTGTCACAACGAGGAGTCATGGTGGGTGCAGAATCGAACGGCACGCAGGATCTGTGGGACTACGTCCCTGACGAGCTGAGGGTCCGCTACGACGAGCTGTTGGTGAGCATTCCCCACGCGGCGCGGGTTGCGGCCCAGAGCTTTCCTGACTTCGAAGCGATTGTTGACGACGGAGTGCGACTGACATTTGCCGAGCTCGAAGACGCGATGCTCGATGCGGTGCGGGGCATGATCGCGATGGGCATCAGGCCAGGCGACAGGGTTGCGGTGTGGGCCCCCAACTGTGCGCAGTGGATCTTGGCTGCCTTGGGCATCCAGGGCGCGGGCGGTGTGTTGGTGCCCCTGAACACCCGGTTCAAGGGTGAAGAGGCCGCCTATGTGCTCAACAAGAGCGGTGCGACTGCGTTGGTGGTCGCCAACGGATTCTTGGGCACCGACTACGTCCAGATGCTGCGCGAGGCCGACCCGGACCTGGCCGTGCTGCGGCCGGGCCGAGTCGTGATCGTCAACGGTGTCGCGCGTGAAGGCGAGGTGGCATGGGACGACTTCATCTCGGCGGGTCAGGTGGTTAGTCGCGACGAGGCGACGGCCTCGATCGATGCGGTGGGGTCTGACACGGTGTCAGACATCATGTTCACGTCCGGAACCACGGGGCATCCCAAGGGGGTGATGCTGACTCATGGTCAGTCGTTGCGGGCCCACGGATGGTTGTCCAAGGTCATGGACTTCCGAGCCGGTGATCGCTATCTGATCATCCCGCCGTTCTTCCACACGTTCGGTTACAAGTCCGGCTGGATGGCGTGCATCGTGCACGGGGTCACGATCCTTCCCGAGCCGGTGTTCTCGGTGCCGAAGGTCCTGAAGGTCATCGACGAGCAGAAGATCTCGATCTTGGAGGGCCCGCCCACACTGTTCCAGGGCATCTTGGACGCACCCGATCGTGACGCGTACGACCTGAGCTCGATTGCGAGTCACCATGGCCTCTGCTGCCGCCGTGCCCCAGAGCTGATCGCTCGGATGCGCGACGGCTGAATGCCGAGGTCACTCACAGCGCTTACGGAATGACCGAGTGCACCTCCCTCACCACCACGACATTCCCGTTCGTCGACTCGTTCGACGACATCACGTCGACCGTGGGCAGGCCGTCGTGGGGCACGGAGGTCATCGTGGTCGACGACGATGACGTCGAGGTGCCTCGAGGTACCCCCGGCGAGCTGTTCGTCCGCGGATACAACGTCATGCAGGCCTACTGGCAGGAGCCGGAGAAGACGGCCGAGACCATCACGCCGGACGGCTGGCTGCGAACCGGCGACATCGGAGTCATGGACGACCGGGGGTTCGTCAAGATCACTGATCGTAAGAAGGACGTCATCTTCGTGGGTGGGTTCAACGTGTATCCAGCCGAGGTCGAGCGGATCCTGGGCGAGCATCCGCAGGTCGATGCCATTGCGATCGTCGGAGCCCCAGACGAGCGCCTCGGCGAGGTTCCTGTCGCCTTCGTGCAGGCGTCTTCTGGCAGCGGCCTGACCGAAGCGGTCTTCCTGGAATGGGCCTCGCAGCACATCTCCAACTTCAAGGCGCCTCGCCGCGCGATCATGATCGACGACCTGCCCCGCAACGCCAGCATGAAGGTTCTGAAGAAGGACCTGCGCACACAGCTGAAGAACAACTAGTCCGATGTTCGAAAAATGTGAGACAGGGCGTATATGATTCATTGAACCGATCAAACTATGAAGGGCAATACCGTGGCCGATGAACAGGTTGTGTCGAAGCCGGGTCGCCAAGTCGGCCAGCGTCTGCACATGCCGAAGATGGCCGAGCTCATCGGGGGGAGTCTGCGGCGTCAGATCGCCCGTGGCGAGCTCAAGGAAGGCGACGCCCTACCGTCCGAAGCTGCTTTGATGGAGCAGTTCGGTGTCTCGCGCCCCACGCTGCGCGAAGCATTCCGAGTCTTGGAGTCAGAGGCGCTCATCACGATTCGACGCGGCGCTCACGGCGGCGCGCGGGTGCAGGTCCCTGATGGTGCGATCGCTGCTCGATACGCCGGGCTTGTGCTGGAGTATCGGGGTACGACACTGCGCGACGTGTACGACGCCCGCTCGACACTCGAGTCGTCATGTGCGGGTATGGCCGCGGAGCGTCAGTCGGAAGAAGACCTGGCAAAGCTGAGCGAGATCTTCGACGAGATCTCCGCCACCACTGATATTGCCGAGCGCATCAAGCTGCACGCCCGTTTTGATGCTGCGGTGGTCGCAGCATCAGGCAACCAGACGTTGATCGTCTTGTCATCGATGCTGCGCTCCATCATCGACAGGAGCACGCTGGAGTCTGTGGTCGCGACGAGTGATGATCCAAGCACCAAGAAGGCCTACGAGGATGCTCATCTGGCTCATGCTCGACTCCTCGAGCGGTTGCGTGCCGGTGACGTCGACGGTGCCACTGAGCACTGGCGACGCCACCTCGAGCTGGCCAAAGAGTTTGTCCTCTCCACTGGCGTTGCTGGGCACTCGGTCCTCGACTTGCTCTGATCGATCGCCTCACCGCGCTCGACCCCGTCGGGTAGCGGGACGACGAGTCGTGGTGTCGGTGCCCCTTCGCGACCAGGAGGCCGCACATCCTCATGGCAGCCGTCGCACACGTGACTCCTCGGTACAACGGGAAGAAGTGCCCCCGACAGGAATCGAACCTGTGGCCTACCGCTTAGGAGGCGGTCGCTCTATCCGACTGCTGACGAGGGCTTCAGGAGTCAGGTTATCGGTCCTTGGGTTGACCACATACGATCACCCTTATGTCCTGCCCTCCGAGCGTCGTTTTGCGCCCGGAGTCTCAGCGGTGAGGCGGCTGCTTCTCGGCAGCGCAGTCCTCGTGATGGTTGCCGCCGGAGCTGCCGCGTGTGGCACGTCCGACCAGGCACAGGCCGTCTCGAAGCAGCAGTGCGCGACGGCCCGGCCGCTGCCCGCCGGGCAGACCGAGCGGACGATCGTCTCAGGCGGTGTCGAGCGCTCGTACGTCATGTACGTGCCGAAGGGCTACGAGCCCACCGAACGCGCGCCGGTAGCGGTGATGTTCCACGGCCTCGGCGGTGACCCCGACACCGTGCTCAAGGCCACCGACATGATCAAGCAGGCCGATGAGCGCAACGCGATCCTGGTCGTCCCGCTCGGTCGCGGCAAGGTCGCCGAGTGGCAGTTCCGCTCGCCGATCACCGATCCGAGCTTCCGACCTGGCATTCGTCCGCGACCTCGTCAAGGGGATCAAGCGCGACGGCTGCGTCGACTCGTCGCGGGTCTACGCGGCCGGCTTCTCCAACGGCTCGGCCCTGACCCTGGCCCTGGCCTGCGACGCCTCGACGAAGTTCGCGGCCTATGCGGCGGTGGCTGGCCCCTACTTCGAGCAGCGCTGTGCCAAGGCCCCGCCCGCCTCGATCATCTACTTCCACGGCACCGCTGACACGACGGTCCCGTTCGGCGGTGCGGAGACCGTGATCGGTCCGCTGCCGCCAGTCAACGACACGATGGCCAACTGGGCGATGCACGACCGCTGCCCGGCCGCCGAGGCCGTGACGAAGGCCGATGACGACGTCCACTACTTCGCCTGGGCCAACTGCAAGGCCGGCACGTCGGTCGACATCTACGCCGTCGTCGGTGGGGTGCACGGTTGGCCCGGTGGCGGTCCGATGTCGCCGGGGCGCACGTCGCGCACCAAGGACAGCCCGGTCAACGCGACCAAGCTGATGTGGGAATTCTTCGATCAGCATCCGAGCAGTGGACAATAGGGTTGTGACCACTAGAGCAGTGACCAAGCCGATCGAGACCTGGCTGACCGACATGGACGGCGTCCTCGTGCACGAGGAGAAGGCGATCCCCGGAGCCGCCGACTTCATCAAGCGGCTGCGCGATGCCGACCGCAAGTTCCTCGTGCTGACCAACAACTCGATCTTCACGCCACGTGATCTGTGCGCCCGGCTCAGGGCCGCCGGCATCGACGTGCCCGAGTCGGCGATCTGGACGTCGGCGCTGGCGACCGCGAAGTTCTTGTCCGAGCAGCGCCCAGAAGGCACCGCCTACGTCATTGGCGAGGCCGGCATGACGACTGCGCTGCACAACGTCGGCTACATCATGACGAGCAGCGAGCCCGACTACGTCGTGCTGGGGGAGACCCGCACCTACTCCTTCGAGGCCATCACCCGGGCGATCCAGCTGATCGAGAACGGCGCACGGTTCATCGCGACCAATCCCGATGCGACCGGTCCGTCACCGACCGGCTCCCTGCCCGCGACGGGTTCTGTCGCGGCGCTCATCACCAAGGCCACCGGTGTCGAGCCCTACTTCGTCGGCAAGCCCAATCCGTTGATGATGCGCAGCGCGCTCAACCAGATCGAGGCCCACTCCGAGACCACCGTCATGATCGGCGACCGCATGGACACTGACGTCCTGTCGGGACTGGAGGCGGGTCTGCGCACCTTCCTCGTGCTGACAGGCTCGACGCCAGCCAGTGCGGTCGACCGGTTCCCGTTCAGGCCGACCGACATCTTCTCCTCGATCGCGGACATCGTTCCCCTCGTGACATAAAAGTTACCCACGGGTAACACAACTGCGACGAAGTTTGTTATCGTTTCGTAATCTCCGAAAGAGCCCACAGGTCCTGGACGAGACGCCCGGGCCGATCTCGCCCGGGGACCCCACCAGGGAGAGAAACGTGAAGGTTTTCCTCACGGGTGCCGCCGGAGTGATGGGCCGATCGTCCATCGAAGCGCTGCACCACGCGGGACATGACGTCGTCGGGCTCGTACGCACCCGCGAGCAGGCCAGCCAGATCGCCGCCACCGGCGCTCAACCGTGGCTCGGCGACCTGTTCGACAAGTCGGCGCTCGTCGCCGGGATGAAGGGCTGCGACGCGGTCGCCAACCTCGCGACCAAGGTCCCGATCGGCAAGGGAGCGCTCCGCCCCGGATCGCTCAAGGCGATCGACCGCATCCGACTGCACGGATCGCGCATCGTCGTGGACGCTGCACGGCAAGCCGGCGTCGAGCGCATCGTCCAGCAGAGCCTCAGCTTCATCTACGCCGATCAGGCCGACGACTGGATCGACGAGGGCAGCCTGGTCGACGTGACCACGGCGACCGAACCCGTCGTGGTTGCCGAGGACAACGTCCGGGCGTTCGCGGCGACCGGCGGCACCGCCGTCAGCCTGCGATTCGGTCTCATCACCGGCAAGGACCGCAACACCGCCTGGCTCTTCCGACGAGCGGCGGCCGGACGGTCGATCGGCCTCGGCGAGGGCGAGTCGTGGATGCACACGATCCATCCCGACGACATCGGCACTGCTGTGGCGTACGCACTGACGGCGCCGGGCGGCATCTACAACGTCGGCGCCGAGCCGGTGCGGCGCCGCGACTACGTCGACGCGATCGCGATCGCGGCCGGGCGTGCCTCAGGCCGTTTCCTGCCGCACTGGATCGAACGGATCGGTGCGGAGAAGCTCGAGATCCTGACCCGTTCGCAGCGGGTCAGCCGCGCTGTTCAGCGATCAGACGGGCTGGCGCCCGGTGCACCGTGCCTTGTCGCCAGAATGGTTCCATGACCTCGTCGAAGCCTGACCCGGCAGCTTCTGGCTCTGCAGCGGCAGAGCGCGAACGCCGTCGCCGTGCGGCCGAGCTGCTCGGCGACCTGATGCCGTCCACGACGACAGATGAGACCGACGAGGGCTGGAACGAGCCGTATGGGAATGGCAGAGGCGGAACGTCACGCGACGAGGAGTACCTCCGCGACGTCCCGCCTCACCACGGCTGAGCCGGCGTCAGATCTGCGGACGGTTGACCAGCTGGTCGCGGATCTCGCGCAGCAGGGCGATGTCCTCCGAGACGCCCTCCGGCTCGGGCTCCTTGCCCCGGTCGCGCGAGCCGTTCAGCTTCTTCATGGGCGTCACGATCGCGAAGTAGACGACCGCAGCAGTGATCACGAACGTGATGCACGCCGTGATGAAGGCGCCGATCGTGAAGACCTGGTCGTTGATCGTGAAGCTCATGCCGAACTCGCCACCGCCACCGACGACACCCAGCAGGGGCTCGATGAACGACTTGGTGAACGAGGCGACGAGCGCCGTGAACGCTGTGCCGATGACGACTGCGACCGCGAGGTCGACGATGTTGCCGCGGAGCAGGAAGTCCTTGAATCCCTTGAGCATGCATCCCCCTGGGGGTCTAGAAGCTGGTGACACGACCCTAGCGACGTCGGTCCGGGTCGCACCAGACGGACCGGTCGGCGTGCACGGGCTAGTGCGACGACGTGAGGATGCTGAGGCGCGACGTCAACCCGGCGGTCGCCAGTGCCAGAGCCTTCTTCTCGGTCGTCACGACGCCGAGGGCGGTCTCGGCGCGGTCGTCTCCCGACGGCACCGTCGCGACCTCGACGCGGCGGGCGACGACCTGCGCGTCGCCACGTCCCTCGGGGTCGACCGCGACGACGTCGACCTGGTCGCCGACCTGCACAGCGGCTGCACCGTCGGCGCGATCGAGCCGGATCGTCGTGAGGACCGCATCGTCGCCGTAGCCGCCGAGGGCCTGCGGACGCAGAACTCGGAAGTCGGTGACGACCTCTCCGGCGCGCATCGGGCCGGCGACCCGCCGCCCGATCACCGCGTCACGGGGCAGGGCGTGCTCGGGGGCGTGCTGCGAGAGCTGCTCGGCGGTGCGCAGGTCGTCAGCCGTGATGACGTGGCCGCTGCGCAGGTCGTGGCGAGCGACCGTGACGGCGGTCGTGTCAGGGGTCTGCCGCACGGCGCTGAGGGCAGCCAGCACAGCGAGCCCGGTGAACAGTGCGGCGAGCCAACGGCGATAGGTGAAGGCGAGCTGCGAGATGCGATCCATCCCGGGAGCCTAGGAAGATCGCGGCGCCGGTGCAGCGCCTCGTCCACAGGGAGGGGTCAGGCTGCGGAGCCGGAGCCGCTCGTCTTGGCGGGCGTCGAGGCTGCGGTGGTGCTGCTCTCGGTCTTGGCCGGCTTGCTCTCGGACGACGACGAAGACGAGGACGAGGACGAGGCTGGCGACGACGCGGTCGACGTCGACCGGCTGTCGGTCTTGTAGAAGCCCGAGCCCTTGAACACGACGCCGACGGCGTTGAAGACCTTGCGCAGGTTGCCGCCGCAGTTGGGGCACACCGTCAGGGCATCGTCAGAGAAGCTCTGCTGGACTTCCAGGGCTTCTCCGCAGTCTTTGCACTGGTACTGGTACTTCGGCACGACATGCTCCCCATCGATGGACTTTGCGCTCCAAGGGTACAGTTGCGCCACTGTGACTGATCAACCTCCCTTACCGGACAAGTCCGTTTCGAATCAGCCCCTGTCGAGTGCCCTCGGAGTCCATCGATGACTGAATGGCTGCTCTTGGCCACGTCTTTGCTTCTCATGCTGGCCTGTGGCGTGTTCGTCGCCGCGGAGTTCTCGTTCGTCACCGTCGATCGAGCCACGATCGAACGTGATGCCGAAGCCGGCGACAAAGGTGCGCAGGGCACGCTGATCGCGTTGAAGTCGCTGTCGACGCAGCTCAGCGGCGCTCAGCTCGGCATCACGATCACCAACCTGGCGATCGGCTTCTTGGCCGAGCCGGCGATCGGCAAGCTTGTTGCACGATCCGCTGGAGTCCCTCGGGCTCGAAGGCGGCGCACTGCGCGGGGTGTCGTACGCGATAGCCCTGGTGCTCAGCACCGTCGTGACGATGCTGGTCGGCGAGCTCATCCCCAAGAACTTCGCGCTGGCCCTGCCCCAGCGCACCGCCGCCGTGACCCAGTGGCCGCAACGCGCGTTCACCAAGGCCATGGCCTGGCCGATCAGGTTGCTCAACGGCCTGGCCAACACGATCCTGCGCGCGCTCGGCGTCGAGCCGCAAGAAGCTGCGCTCCGCCCGCTCGCCGCTCGAGCTGCGGTCACTCGTGCTGCGCTCGGCGCTGGAAGGTGCGATCGACGACGAGACCGCTGACCTCGTGGCCCGCAGCATCGCGTTCGGCGACCGCACGGCCGCCGACGTGCGCACGCCCCGGGTGCGGGTGCACTTCCTCGAGAGCCGCGACACCGCCTACGACGTCATCGAGGCAGCGCGGCAGACCGGTCACTCCAGGTTCCCCGTCATCGGCAAGTCACCTGATGACGTCTTGGGCGCGGTGCACGTCAAGCGGGCCGTCGGCGTCGACGTCGACCGGCGCCGCAATGTCCGCCTGATCGACATCCTCGACCCCGTCACGACCGTCCCCGACAGCATCGAGCTCGACCCGTTGTTGCTGCTGCTGCGCGAGCAGGGCATGCAGATGGCGGTCGTGGTCGACGAGTACGGCGGAACCGATGGCATCGTGACCCTCGAAGACCTGATCGAGGAGATCGTCGGTGACATCGCCGACGAGCACGACCGGTTGTCGGCGCGCAGCCGCCACCGCCGCGACGGAACGTGGTCGCTGTCGGGTTTGCTGCGGCCCGACGAGGTCGAGGAGCAGACCGGCATCTCGTTGCCCGAGGGCGAGGACTACGAGACCATCGCCGGCCTGATCAACCTCGAGCCGGTCGCATCGCGGTGCGCGGCGACGCCGTCCGCCTCACGATCGAGCCCACGCTGGACGAGAACGACGAGGAGCAAGATCCGGTCACCGTGGTCCTGACGGTCGAACGCATGGAAGGACGTCGTATCGACCGGGTGTCCCTGACGATCGACGACTCGGCGACGGCGAAGGCAGGTGAGGGGCATGAGTGACTGGGGTGGAGTGCTGCTCACGCTGCTGTTGCTGGCACTCAACGCACTGTTCGTCGCGGCCGAGTTCGCGCTGATCTCGGCACGGCGCACCCAGCTCGAGCCGCGCATCGCAGCCGGTTCGCGGCCCGCCCGCATGGCGATGCGGGCGATCGAGAACATCACGCAGGTCATGGCGGCGGCCCAGCTCGGCATCACGATCTGCTCGCTGGGCCTCGGTGCGGTCGGCGAGCCCGCGATCGCGCACCTGATGGAGCCCGCCTTTGAGGCGGTCGGCGTCCCCGAAGGACTCCTGCATCCCATCTCGTTCGTGATCGCGATGACGCTGGTCGTGTTCGCGCACGTCGTGCTCGGCGAGATGGTGCCCAAGAACCTCGCCCTCGTGGGCCCCGACCGTGCATCGTTGTTCCTCGGGCCGTTCATGCTCGGCGTCGTCTTCGTGCTCAAGCCGTTCGTCGTCGTGCTCAACGGCATCGCGAACCTCATCATCCGGTTGTTCCGGGTGCAGCCCGTCGACGAGGTGTCCTCGACGTACACGCATGACGAGGTCGCGGGCCTGGTCGCCGAGTCACGTCGTGAGGGCCTGCTCGACGAGCACGAGTTCAGCCTCGTGTCGGGCGCGCTCGACTTCTCCGACGGCACGATCGACCAGGTGCTGCTGCACCGCGACGGCCTCGTCACGATCCCGCCGAGCTCGACCCCGGTCGACGTCGAGCGTGCCTGCGCTGACACCGGCTTCTCGCGCTTCCCGGTCACCGATGCCGAAGGCAACCTGACGGGCTACCTGCACATCAAGGACGTGCTCGAGACCGACGAGGCCTCACGGCTGGAGACGATCGCCGACAAGTGGGTCCGCCCGCTCGCGACGGTCGCGCTCGGATCGGGTCTGTACGAGGCGCTGCGCACGATGCAGTCACGCGGCTCGCACATGGCGCGGGTCGCCGACGAGCAGGGCGAGGTGCTCGGGGTCATCATGCTCGAGGACGTCCTCGGAGAGGCTGGTCGGCGAGATCCGCAGCGCTGAGAGGGCCTGACCCGCGCGCATTCGCATCGCGTTGGGCGGGTGGGTCAGAATGACTCGGTGCGCCGCATCCTGATCGTCATCGCCAGCCTGCTCGCCGCCCTGCTCGTGGCGGGGGCGGTGTTCTCGTTCGTGACGGTGCGCAAGTCCTTCCCCGACACCAGCGGCACGGTGCAGATCGCCAGGCTCACGGACGACGTGACGATCAAGCGCGACAAGCTGGGCATCCCGCAGATCTACGCCGACACCCCAGAGGACCTGTTCCTCGCGCAGGGCTATGTGCACGCGCAGGACCGGTTCTACGAGATGGACTTCCGTCGTCACGTGACGGCGGGCCGTCTGGCCGAGCTGGTCGGCGACGGCGCGCTCGAGACCGACAAGTACGTGCGCACGCTGGGCTGGCGGCGGGTCGCGGAGCGAGAGGTCGCGCTGCTCGACGACGAGACCCGGAGCCTGCTGCGGGCATACGCACGCGGCGTCAACTCCTACATCGACAACCGTTCGGCGTCGAAGCTCTCGCTGGAGTACTCCGTGCTGTCGTTGACAGGCCCCAGCTACACGCCCGAACCGTGGACGACGGTCGACTCGCTGGCGTGGATCAAGGCCATGGCCTGGGACCTGCGCAGCAACATGGACGACGAGATCGATCGCGTCCTCGCGACGCAGAACCTCCCGGTCGAGAAGGTCGAAGCCTCACCCCGACTATCCGGCCGATCACGCGACGATCGTCGGCGACCAGGGCGCGGTCGTGGACGGCCAGTTCGCCGATTCCGCCGAGCCGTCGTCGGGTGCCGAGCTGGCTCGGGCAGCCGTCGCATCGCTGAGCAAGGCGCGCAGCGGCGCCGAGGCGTTGCCGGCGCTGCTCGGCATCGGCGACGGCATCGGTTCCAACTCGTGGGTCGTGGACGGCAAGCGATCGCAGACCGGCAAGCCGATCCTGGCCAATGACCCGCACCTCGCGCCGTCGATGCCCGGCATCTGGTACCAGGTCGGCCTGCACTGCCGGAAGGTCAGTGAGGCCTGCCCGTACGACGTCTCGGGCTTCTCGTTCTCGGGTCTGCCGGGAGTCGTCGTCGGTCACAACGCCAAGATCGCGTGGGGCGTCACGACGATGTACGCCGATGTCGCCGACCTGTACCTCGAGCGGGTCACCGGCGACACGTACGAGTTCAACGGCAAGCAGGTCCCGTTGACGACCCGGCAGGAGACGTTCAAGGTCGCCGGTGGCGACGACGAGACCATCACGGTGCGCTCGACCAGGCACGGCCCGATCCTGTCCGACCTCGACGACGACATCGAGAAGGTCGGCACGAGCGTGCAGCGGACGACCAGCCAGGGCAGCTACGAGGTCGCCCTCCGGTGGACGGCGCTCGACCCCTCGCCGACCATCAAGGCCGTCTTCGCGCTCGGCAAGGCGCAGAACTGGGACGACTTCCGGGCCGCGGCCAAGCTCTTCACGGTGCCGTCGCAGAACCTCGTCTACGCCGATGTCGACGGCAACATCGGCTACCAGTCGCCCGGCACGATCCCGATCCGCAAGAAGGGCGACGGTCGCTGGCCGGTGCCCGGCTGGGACTCCTCGTACGGGTGGAAGGGCACGATCCCGTTCGACGGCTGCCACGGGTGTACAACCCCGACGAGGGCTTCATCGTCACAGCCAACAACAAGGTCATCGGCGACCAGTACCCCGCTGCTCGGCGCCGACACGGCTGCCGGCTACCGGTCGGAGCGGATCCGCGAGCTGATCGAGGCCAAGGACAAGCCGAGCGTCCAGGACATGTCGGAGCTGCAGAACGACTCCTACAGCCCGTTGGCAGCGATGCTGGTGCCCGCGCTGCTCGACGTGAAGCTGGACGACAAGTACTACCGCCAGGGGCAGGACACCCTGAAGGGCTGGGACTACCGGCAGGACGCGGACTCGTCGGCCGCGGCGTACTTCAACGCGGTGTGGAGCAACCTGCTGACCGACACCTTCCACGACCAGCTGCCGCAGGAGGTCTGGCCCGGTGGGCGAGCGCTGGTTCAGCGTCGTGGGCTCGATCCTCGACGACGAGAACAGCAAGTGGTGGGACGACATCACGACGCCGGTGCGGGGAGACCCGCGACGAGATCCTGGCCCAGGCGATGCGTGATGCTCGTGACGGCCGACGATGAACCAGTCCCGCAGCCCCGAGAAGTGGCGTTGGGGTGCGATGCACACGCTCGACCTGGTCAACCCGACCCTGGGCGACTCGGGCGTCGCGGCCGTCAACTGGCTGTTCAACCGGGGCCCGTTCGACATCGGCGGTGGCAGCGGCATCGTCAACGCGACGAGCTGGGATGCGACAGAAGGCTACGAGATCACCGCCGTGCCGTCGATGCGGATGATCGTCGACCTCGACGACTTCGACCGGTCACGCTGGATCCAGCTGACCGGAAACTCCGGCCACGCGTTCCACGACAACTACGTCGACCAGCAGAAGCTGTGGGCCCAGGGGAAGACCGCGCCGTGGGCGTTCGAGAGCAAGGCGGTGGAGGACGCCACCGACAAGGTGCTGACGTTGAAGGGGCAGACGGGCTGACGATCTCAATTCAGCGGCGAGGACTGATATCGTTGGATTGATATCGGAGGTGGCACCATGGAGCAGATCCTGATCCGCAATCTTCCTGCGGGGACAAAGGCCGTGCTGAGGGCGCGCGCGAAGCAGCATCGGCAGTCGGTCGAGGCCGAAGCGCGTCAGATCCTTGCCGACGCCCTCGGCCGGGAGCAGATCACAATGGTCGATCTCTTGAGTACCCCTGAAGGAGTAGACATCGAGTTCGAGCCCGAGCGCCTGGGCCTCACTGCCCGCACCCCCGAACTATGGCTCAGCCGGTCGGTACGTGCTTGACACGAACGTGGTGTCCGCGCTCCGCATTCGAGGACGCCATCAGGTGGTCGAGACCTGGGCCGCGTCAATTCCTGTTGTTGACCAGTTCGTCACGGCTACGACCATCGCAGAGCTCGAGCGCGGAGTGGTCGCGAAGGAAAGGTCCGATCCGGCGCAAGGAGATGTCCTACGTCGGTGGCTTGAAGAGCGGGTCCTGCCCGCCTTCTCCGATCGGGTTCTGCCGTTCGATCTCTCGGCCGCTCGGACCCTGGCCGCCTATCGCGTCCCAGAGCACGCGCCCTTCGACGACGCACTGATCGCGGCGGTTGCTGAAGCCAGGGACATGACGATTGCGACCCGAAACGTCAAGCATTTCGAGCCGCTCGGTGTTCGATGTGTCAATCCGTGGGACTCACGCTGAGTCACGGCACCCGGAAGATCCCCGACGGCGTCGCGGCCATCTGCACGGAGACGTCGTGCGGCTCGTGGGGCACCTCGGGCAGCAGTTCATGGGCGAAGACGACGGCGCAGATCGGTGCCGTGACCTCGGCCAGGGCACGGTCGTAGTAGCCGGCTCCGCGGCCGAGGCGGTGGCCGCTGTGATCGACTGCGAGCGCGGGGACGATCACGACGTCGCAGCCCGCCAGTGCACCGGTGCCGAGTCGGGGGCCCGACGGCTCGGGGATGCCCAGGGACGTCGTGGTGAGCGGCGCGTCCGGGTCGAGCCCGACCCAGTCGAGCGTGTGGTCGGGCAGGCTGATCGGCACGATCACCTCGATCCCGCGCGCGGCGAACCCTGCCACGGCAGGGCCGGTTCCGGGCTCGGACGGCATCGAGAGGTAGCAGGCGACCCGCTTGGCTCGGGCGACGACCGGAGTGGCCAGCAGGTGCAGGGCGATGGCCTCGGCTGCCTCGACGCGTTCGGGGCCGGTCATCGACCGCCGTTCGAGCAACAAATCTGCGCGCGCCTGCGTCTTGTCCACGCGGCTGACGCTAACCTATGGGCGCCGGAACGATGAGGGAGCAACGATGAGCGGACTCGAACAGGCGCAGCAGCGCATGGCGGATGCTGGTGTGCCGCAACGCGCCATCGATGTCTTCGCATCCTTCTACGTCCAGCTCGAGCAGGGCGCGACCGGCATGATCCCCGAGGCGGACGTCGAGCCGCTGACCGGCATCGACCATGCGAGCGCGCTGCAGATCAGTGAAGAGGACTGCCGCGCGGCCGCCGCCGTCACGGCGGTCATCAAGCTCAACGGCGGTCTCGGCACGTCGATGGGACTCGACCGGGCCAAGACGCTGCTGCCCGTCCGTCCCGACCTGACATTCCTCGACGTCATCGCGGGCCAGGTGCTCGCGGTGCGCGAGACGTACGGCGTGTCGATGCCGTTGCTGTTCATGAACAAGCTTCCGCACCCGCGACGACACCTTGGCCGCACTCGCGAAGTACGACGGTCTCGCGGTCGACGGCCTGCCGCTGGACTTCCTGCAGAACCGTGAGCCCAAGCTGCGCGCCGACGACCTGACGCCTGTCGACTGGCCGGCCGATCCCTCGCTCGAGTGGTGCCCGCCTGGCCACGGCGACCTGTACACCGCGCTCGAGGTGTCGGGCATCCTCGATGCGCTGATCGACGCCGGCTACCGCTACGCGACGGTCTCCAACGCCGACAACCTCGGGGCCGCACCCGATCCGGCGATGATGGGCTGGTTCGCCGCCTCCGGGGCGCCGTACGCCGCGGAGGTGTGCCGTCGCACGCCCGCCGACGTCAAGGGCGGTCACATCGTGGTGCGGCGCAGCGACGGTCGACTCGTCCTGCGGGAGACTGCGCAGACTCCCGCAGAGGATGCGGCGGCGGCCTCCGACCTGACCCGGCACCAGTACTTCCACACCAACAACCTGTGGTTCGACCTGCAGGTCATGAAGTCGACGCTGCAAGAACGCGACGGTGTGCTGGGGCTGCCGCTGATCCGCAACGCCAAGACCGTCGACCCGACTGACCCGACCTCGACCCCGGTCGTGCAGATCGAGTCGGCGATGGGTGCTGCTGTCGAGGTGTTCGACGGGGCGACGGCGATCGAGGTCGATCGTTCGCGCTTCCTGCCCGTCAAGACGACCAACGACCTGCTCCTGCTGCGCTCCGACGTCTATGGGGTCGGCGACGACTTCCGGGTCCGCTCGCAGGTCGCGACCCCGCCGCTGATCGACCTCGACCGCCGGTTCTACACCACGATCGCCGACTTCGACGCCCGCATCCCGACGCCGCCGTCACTCGCTGGAGCCGAGTCGTTGACGGTCCGTGGCGACTGGCGGTTCGGACGCGACGTGGTCGTCGTCGGGGCAGTGCAGCTCGACGACACGGGCACGGCCGAGAGCATCGCAACCGACACGCGGTTAGGCTGATCGACATGTCGACAGGAGATACCGGTGACCATCCAGATCAGGGCGCGCTGCCGATCGACCCGGTGACTCCCGACCCGACAGACGCCTCGGCGGCAGAGCCCTCGGCCCGTCCGGTGCGCTCTCGTCCAGCCAGCATCCCCGACGGGCTGCTGACCGTCGAGGATCATCTCGAGAAGATCCTGCGTGGCATCGGCCCGCTCGCGGCCTACGACCAGCCGCTCGTCGAGTCTCTGGGACTTCCGCTGCACGAGGCATTCGTCGCTCCGATGAGCCTGCCGTTGTTCGACAACTCGGCGATGGACGGCTACGCAGTGCGCGCCGAAGACATCGCGGGTGCCGGCTCTGACAGCCCCGTCACCCTGCCCGTCGTCGGCGAGATCGCCGCCCGGATCGGCCAAGCCGTTCGCGATCAGCGCCGGCACGGCCGTCAAGATCATGACGGGTGCACCGATCCCGCGCGGCGCCGACTCGGTCGTGCCGATCGAGCAGACCGACGGTGGCAACGCCCGGGTGCAGATCTACGCCTCGACGCAGCCCGGAGAGCGCATCCGGCCGAAGGGCGAGGACGTCACCGCGGGCGACACGGTCCTGGCCGAGGGCACCGTCCTCGGTCCGCGCGAGATCGGGCTGCTGGCTTCGCTCGGCGCACCGCGGGTCAAGGCACGTCCGCGCCCACGAGTCGTCGTGATCTCGACCGGCACCGAGCTGCGCGAACCCGGCACCCACCTCGACTACGACTCGATCAACGACGGCAACAAGCTACATGCTCGCCGCAGCGATTCGTGAGGCCGGTGCGATCTGCTACCGCGTCGGCGCGGTCGACGACAACCCGCGCACGTTCCGCCGGGTGCTGTCCGAGCAAGCTCGTGCGCGCCGATCTCGTCGTCACGAGCGGCGGCATCAGCAAGGGCGATCACGACGTCGTCAAGGAGACCTTGTCGGCGCTCGGCACGGTCGAGTTCCACGAGGTCGCCATGCAGCCGGGCAAGCCCCAGGGCTTTGGCCGGGTGTTCGACGAGCAGACCCCCATCATCACGCTGCCCGGCAACGGGGTGTCGGCGTACGTCTCGTTCGAGGTGTTCGTGCTGCCGGCGATCCGCCGGATGATGGGCCGCACCCCCTATCGTCGTCCGATGGTCCACGCCGTCCTGGCCTCCGACCTGCAGTCCCGTCCCGGCGTCCGGCAGTACGTGCGCGGCGTCTTCGAGGTCACGCACCGTGGCGCCAAGGTCACGCCCTCGTCGGTGCCGGTTCGCACCTGGTGGGCTCGCTGGCCAAGGCCAATGCGCTGATCATCGTGGGGGAGGACCAGACGGCGCTCAACATGGGCGACACGGTCCGCACCCTGGTGCTCGACAGGCCGTTCTGATGGCCGATCGTCTGACCCACGTCGACGAGACGGGTGCTGCCCGCATGGTCGACGTCACCGCCAAGGACGTCACGGCCAGATCGGCCACCGCTCGCGGACGGGTCGAGGTCAGCGCCGAGGTCGTCCGCCTGCTGCGAGCCGACGGCATGCCCAAGGGCGACGCCCTGGCAGTGGCCCGCATCGCCGGCATCATGGGTGCCAGCGCACCCCCGATCTGGTCCCGCTGTGCCATCCGCTCGCGATCAGCGGCGTCGAGGTCGACCTCGAGGTCGCCGACGACGCGGTGCTGATCGGGGCGACGGTGCGAACAGCCGACCGCACCGGCGTCGAGATGGAGGCACTGACCGCAGTCAGCGTCGCGGCGCTCACGGTCGTCGACATGGTCAAGGCAGTCGACAAGCTGGCCCGCATCACCGACATCGAGGTCGTCGCGAAGTCGGGCGGCAAGAGCGGCGACTGGCAGCGATGAGCACGACGCCGAGGGCTGCTGTCGTCGTCGCGTCCAATCGCGCGGCCGCCGGCATCTACACCGACGAGACAGGCCCGCTGATCGTCGAGGCGCTTGCCTCCTGGGGGTTCGAGGTCGGCGACGCCGTGGTCGTGGGCGATGGCGACCCGGTCGCCTCGGCGATCGCCGCGGCGCTCGCTGCGGGAGTCGACACGATCGTCACGACCGGCGGCACCGGCATCAACCCCACCGACCGCACCCCCGAGGCGACCAGGCCGTTGCTCGATCGCGAGCTGCCGGGCGTCGCCGAGGCGATGAGGGCCCGCGGCATCGCTGCCGGCGTGCCCACCGCTGCGCTCTCGCGCGGACTGGCCGGGGTTGCCGGCCGCACGCTCGTGGTCAACCTGCCCGGATCGCGCGGCGGGGTCAAGGACGGCCTCGCGGTGCTCGCCGACCTCCTGCCTCACGCGGTCGACCAGCTGCGCGGTGGCGATCACCCCCGGAGCGGATCCTGAGTCCCGGCTGGCCCGTCGTGCTGCGACACGGGTCGATCGGTGTCCGCCCGCTGCGACGACGTGACGCCCGTGCGTGGTCGCGGCTGCGAGCAGCGAACGTCGCGTGGCTGAGCCCGTGGGAGGCGACCCTGCCGCAGGAGGCCGGCCCGCCCGCAGCGTCCTATGTCGGCATGATCGGCACTCTGCGACGCCGGGCTCGCCAAGGCCACACGATGCCCTTCGTGCTGACGTGGGACGACGAGTTCGTCGGCATGCTGACGGTCAACAGCATCACGTGGGGCTCGGCGCGGTCGGCCAACATCGGCTACTGGATCGCGCGCAGCCACGCAGGTCGCAGCATCACGCCGACCGCCGTCGCGCTGGTGTGTGACCATCTCCTCACGACAGTCGGGCTGCATCGCATCGAGATCGCGATCCGCCCCGAGAACGACCCGAGCCTGCGAGTCGTGCACAAGCTGGGCTTCACCGAGATCGGGATCGCCCCGCGATTCCTGCACATTGCCGGCGAGTGGCGTGATCATGCGGTGTTCCAGATCCTCGCCGAGGACGTGCCCCGCGGTCTGCTCGAGCGACTCGACCGCTGAGCCAGTCACATCAGCCCCAGAAGTTCTCAGGCGACACACGGTCACGGGTGCGGGCTATCTGCACGCTGACCGCCTAACGTCGTCCATGTGGGTCCTAGTGCCGGGTTGATCATCGCGTTCGTCGTCGTCGTATGGGCGGCGTACTTCATCCCGCTTGCCCTGCGCCGTTACGACGAGGCCAGCAAGGACGCATCGGTCGAAGGATCGGGCTCGCTGAGCCGGGTCATCGCCTGGCCAGGGGCGGGCCGCACTGCCGACGAGGCGACCGAGGTCGTCACGCCCGCCGAGACCGAGACGGTCGCTGAGGCTCCCACCGCCAAGCCCGTTCGCACGCTCGACCGTCCGGCTGCTCGCCTGGCCGCCCGCCGCCGTCGCCGCACCCTGCTGACCTTGCTCGGCCTCGCTGTCGTGGTCACGGGTCTTGCCGTGGCCGGCGTCATCGCGTTGCCGTTCATCGCCGCGCCGGTGACCCTGATCGTCGCCTGGCTCGTGGCCTGCCGCATCCAGGTGCGCGGCGAGCGAGGCATCTCGAGCCAGAAGACGCCGCGCGCGACCAAGATCGCCGGTTCCCTCGCGGGCAAGGTCAAGGCCACCGCCCAGACCGCCAAGACGCAGGCCACGACGAAGAGCAAGAGCAAGACGAAGGCCAAGACCAAGGGCAAGTCAACGGTCTCGACTGCCGCCGATGAAGAAGAGACCATCATCGTCTCGGGCCAGTTCGAGGACGTCGACCCGGGCCGCCCGCACGTCATGGAGGTCGTGGCGCTCGAGGACGACGCTCTCGACGACAAGATCGTGATCGCCGTGCCGTCGGTCTCGACGACCGGCGAGGCGCTGTGGGACCCGCTGCCGGTGACGCTGCCCACCTATGTCACCAAGCCGCGCGCAGGGCGCACGGTCCGCACGATCGACTTCTCCCAGCCCGGCACCTGGACCTCGGGACACATCGAGGGTGAGAACGTCGAGCTGCCGGCGCAGGCCGACGAGCCCGGCGAAGAGCGCCGCGCCGTGGGTCACTGAACCCGCCTGATCAACCCGGGACTTGCCTGATAAAGTTGCGGAGCGCTCGCAGCTAGAGGGCATGGGGCATTGGCGCAGTTGGTAGCGCGCTTCGTTCGCATCGAAGAGGTCAGGAGTTCGAATCTCCTATGCTCCACCCGCACAGACCCAGATCAGGTGACCATCACCCGATCTGGGTCTGTTGGCGTTTGCGGCAAAAATCAAGTCGATAGCAGCAGATTATGAAGGCGACACCCTGTGGCGTTAGGATTCGCAGGTGATTCGACAGCATCGCCGCCCCCGTTCTCGCCAGCTTCGATCGATCGGGGAGACCCGACGATGGCTGATGATCCTGCTAGCCGCGGTGCTCACGATGCTGTCTCTGCCGGTCTTGGCGACCTCGGCCTCGGCTGCGCCGAACTCGCTGCAGATCGACAAGAGCGTCGACGTCGAGAAGCCGAAGCCGGGCCAGGCGTTCACCTACACGATCCAGGTCATCTGCTCCGAAGATGACTGCCTCGACGCGCAGATCGTCGACGAGCTGCCGGACGGCCTGGTCGGATTCCCGATCACGGGCGTCACGTTCAGCCCCGACCAGTCGATCCCGCGCACCGTCAGCTGGGGCACCGGGAGGGACCGCGACACCGCCGGCGACCGTGGCTGCCGACACCGAAGCCCACGGTCGACCTCAAGGAAGACGTCGGCGGCGGCCTGGTCGGACTGGAGAACGGCTCGACCTACACGATCCAGATCTCGCTGAAGGTGCCCGACGACTACCCGCCGGGAACCAGCGACGACATCGTCAACACCGCCTCGGTGTCGGCCTCCAACGCGCTCACCCAGACCTCGGCGGCCACGATCAACATCGACTCCGCAGTCACGATCGCGGCAGCGGTCGACAAGTCGTGGACACCGTCAGCCAGGTGTTCGATCCGGGCGCCAGCTCGACGATCGGCCTCGACATCCGCAATGCGTCCAACGTCGCCGTCGACAGCCTGACGATCCAGGAGCCGAAGAACGCGCCGGCCGATGCTGCGACCCTGCACGCGAGCAACCCGTTCACGATCACCGACTTCGCCGGCTTCGACGATGTCTCCTTGCCTGCGGGATGCGAAGACGTCCAGGTCGACGCCTACGTGTTCGCCGACAGCAAGTGGAGCTGGGTGTCGGGCACCCCGGCTCCGCATCGGCGGGGCTCGGAGCTGCCCGCGGGCGTCAGCAACGGCGAGGTCGGCGGCATCCGCATCACCTGCACCGGCGACATGGCCCCGGGACAGACGATCTCGGTCGACCTCGACCTCGAGCAGCGGGCGACGCACCGCAACGACTCCAGCGACCTGTCGACCGCGGTTCACCGCGTCGACAACGTCACGACCGGTGAGGCTGCCGCGGAGGGCCAGGACCCGGCCACCGATGACGGTGCCGCCAGCTGACACCGTCAACCCGGCGATCCCGACGGTCGAGGCTGCCAAGGACATCACCCCCAGCAGCATCACGGCCGGCCAGTCGGCGAAGGCGACGATCACCGGCACCAACGGTGCTGTCCCGGTCTCGACCTTGCGCCTGGCCGATCTCGACTTCTTCACCGACGAGGTCACGTTCGGCGGCTTCTCGCCGGCCCCCGTGTGGCCGGCCGGCGCCGACACGGCCGAAGTGATCTATCACCTCAGCGCCGGTGGCACCCAGACGGTTCCGTTCACCAACGGCGCCACCCCGACGGCGCCCAGCGGCCCGATCACCGGCTTCGAGATCATCTGGTCCGGCGACACGATCAGTGCTGACGAGACCGCGACCGTCAAGTTCGACATCGACACCTCCGAGGAAGCAACCGGCGCCGACACCGACGTGACGCTGACCAACACGGTTGCCGCCGACGTCGAGGCGCCCAACGGACTCACCGACGAGGCAACGGCATTCGACACGTTGCGCATCGTCAACCCCGACATCTCGGTGACGATCAACAAGGCCGTTCGACCCTCCTCGTCCGTCGAGCCAGGCGAGACCGTCATCTCGTCCCTCGCGGCCAATGCGGTCGCGACCGGTGACGGCGCGGTCGTCCACGACATCGTGGTCGACGACGTCTGGGGAGAAGGCGCTGCTGAGTTCTGGAACGCCTTCGACTTCAAGGCCGTCGCACCGACGCAGGTGCCGCCCAACACCGAGCTGACGATCGAGGTCAGGGGACGCCGCTGGCACCTGGCAGACGCTCAAGGTCTTACGGGCCGAACGGTGCCACGGTCCTGCAGATGACCGACACCCAGGTCGAGGCGGCGCTGCTCCTCGCCGGTATCGACGGCACCGGTATCGACGGCATCCGGTTCAGCTTCCACAACGAAGACGGCTTCGCGTCCGACACGGTGGTGACCCCCAACATCGTGTTCGAGGCCCGCAGCACGCTGCGCACCGGTGGCGACGTCACCCCCGGACCTGACACCCGACGACGTACACCAACACCGCCGGCGTGACCGCAGAAGGCGTCACCGCAGGCGGCAAGCCGTTGGTCGACGAAGACGCCGACACCGGCGTCGGGACGATCGAGACCACCTCAGGTGGCCCCGGCCCAGGCGTCGACATCGACAAGCACTGGGTCGAGGACGCGGTCAACGCCCAGTCCGGCGCGCGGGCCACCACGGTGCTCGACTGGAACGTCAGCGCGGGCTTCGCGCCGGTGACGATCAGCGATCCGGCCGGCGGCTTCGCCTCCCCTGAGAACACCGTCTTCGACGCCTTCGACCTGGTCGACGTCAAGCAGATCTCGGCCTCCAGCGAACCCTTCACGAGCGGCTGGTACCTCAAGTACGACACCATCACCGACGTCCAGCTGTTCGCCGGCGGATCGTGGACCTCCGTACCTGCCCCCGGCGGTTCGTGGATGACCGCAGACCGCGGCTTCAAGGGCTACGTGCTGACCAGTGACCAGTCGGCCGACACGACCGGTGTCCGGATCGTGCTCGACGAGACGGCCGCCGACACCGCGGCCCGTCAAGCGGCCCAGCAGGTGGGATCGGCCTTCGACCCCTTCGCTCCCGAGCCGGAGTCGGGTGTCGGATCGGGCAGCGCCGACCGCGTCTTCCGACTGACCTGGCAGCTGCGCGACAAGACGCGCTCCGACGGCGGATTCGTCGTCGAGGACAAGACCTTCAACCACGCCGATGCCGGTGTCGTCGACAACACGACTGCGGTCACGGGCACGCCCATCGCTGGCGGCGCGAACGTCGAGGACACCGACAACGACACGATCCAGATCATCGACCCCGATCCGGGGGTCGCAGTCACCAAGTCCGTCGACCCTGACGAGAACATCTTCACGCCGCCGGTCGGCACCGACGCCGACGACTTCCCGACGGCTACCTGGACGATGGTCGGCCACAACGCCTCGGTCGCACGGGCGTCCTACGTGCGGCTGACCGATCCGGCGACGTGCACCGACACCGCCCTGGGCGGGTGCGAGAGTGCCGCGACGCCAGCAGGCGCCCTGGCCGATCCGTTCGACGTCGACGTCGACTACTTGACCGACACCGATGTCGCGAATCCGTTCGAACGCTTCGATGCCACCAAGATCACGATCGCTGCGAGCCAGGCCGATCAGGTCGACCTCGACGAGTCGACCGTGTGGCTGCTGCGCTACGACGCAGGCACCTACACGACCGAGCGGGTGACGATCACCGAGGCGAACGCCCTCGAGGCCAGCGACCTGGCCGATGTCGTCGGCATCAGCGTCACGTTCCACGACACCGATCCGGCTGAGTCCGGTGGCACGATCACCCAGGACAACAACCTGTCGATCGAGATCGAGTCGAAGCTTGCGCGCGACCCTGCGCAGCAGCGGCGCCGACCAGATCCTGCGCGCGGGACAGACGCTCGACGTCCCCAACCGGGTCTTCGCCGGAGAGCTGACCACCCGGTCCTGTCGGCCGGCGTCACCGCGAGCGATGTCGACGACGCGATCGCCACGTTGACCGGAGGCGTCGTCAACGTCACCCCGACCAAGCAGGTGTCGCCCGCGCTCATCACCGAGCCCGCCCCCACGTGCCGGTGACGGTCAGCTTGGGTGCCACCCAAGGATCCGACCCGCGCAGCACGCTGTCGCCCAACAA
Organism: Aeromicrobium sp. UC242_57; assembly: GCF_044452305.1. Classification (NCBI taxonomy): domain Bacteria; kingdom Bacillati; phylum Actinomycetota; class Actinomycetes; order Propionibacteriales; family Nocardioidaceae; genus Aeromicrobium; species Aeromicrobium sp. UC242_57. The sequence goes on from NZ_JBIOAM010000003.1 coordinate 344,308, forward strand.
GGTCACGATCGAGGACCAGGCAGACTCGGCCGCGTTCTGGAACCAGTTCGAGTTCACGGGGCTCGGCGCCGTGACGCTTCCCGCCGGCGCTGACCAGGTCAAGGTCGACGTGTACGACGGCAGCGCCTGGGTCGACGGCACCGCTGCCGCCACGGCGGCACTGCCGACCGGCGTCGACGACGAGGACGTCCAGGGCATCCGGTTCACGTTCACGCGCGCCGACGGTGCGCTGTTCTCCCAGACGGTTCCGGCTCCCAACTGGACGGCGTCGGGCGCCTTCACGGTCACCCTGCGTGAGACCTACCGTGACAGCGGAGAACCGGTGACGTTCGACCACACGGTCGAGAACACCCAGACCTCGCAGTCGACTCGTACCGACGGCAACGACTCCGCGGCCAAGGACGCCACGGCCGAGATCGACCTGAACCTCGGCACGCACGAGATCGCCGTCAACAAGCTGACCAACGAGGGCAACCGACTGGCCAGCGCCGGCACGGCTGTGCCGTTCGACCTGACGATCAAGAACGTCGGCACCGGCTACCTGACGGTCGACGGCTGCGCGACGTGCTGCCGACCGAGCTCGCCTACACCGGTGATCCGGCAGCGATCTTCACGCCCGATGCCGACGGTCTGCTGTCCGACGACGTCGAGATCGGGTCGAGCCCCGACGGCAAGACCCTGACGTTCACCTGGCCCGAGGACGGTCAGCGCATGAAGCCGGGCGAGACGTTCAAGATCCGGCTCTTCCTCGAGCGCTGCCGCGGACTCGCATCGGGCCAGACCGCGACCAACACCGTCACGGTCCAGACCGCGCAGAGCTGATCGGCTGCCGCAACACGGTTCGAGGGCGGCACCTGACGTCCGACTGGGCCGACGACAAGCACACCTGCGGCACGACCGACTACGTCGGCACCGTCGTGGGCGCCAACCTCTACACGGTCAAGGGCGTGCGGGGATCGCTGCCCGGCGCCTACCGTCCCGGTGCACCGTCTGCGGTGTGCACGCCGAGCCTCAATGCCACGGGCGGCAGCTACTTCCGTGCGCCGTGTGTCGCGAACAGCCAGATCGACGGCACCGATGACTGGGTGCTGCGCAACGTCAACTCCGGCACCGTCACGGTCGACGAGATGACGATCTTCGACCAGCTGCCTGCAGCTGGCGACAAGATGCTGGTGTTGGGGCGAGACGCGCGGCTCGCAGTACCGGCCCGAGATGGTCGCCGACTCGCTGCAGGTCAACGCGCCGGCAGGGACGACCCAGACCATCGAGGTGACGTCGAGCGCCAATGCGTGCGTCGGCACCTGGGCCGATCTGACGACCCCAGCCGGTGTGCGAGCAGAGCGGTGAGGTGTGGGCGGCCGTCGACAGCTCGACCGACTGGTCGACCGTGACCGTATCCGGGTGCACCTGAACTTCCGCACCAGCACCAAGGGATTCCTCGATCTCGGCGAGTCGGCCGACGTGACGTTCTCGACGGTCAACAAGGCCCAGACCGATGGCGAGCCGCGCGGTGCCTCGACGAGCGTGCCGGCGACCGACCAGCTGGCCTGGAACCAGTACGGCGCCAAGTTCAAGTACACCGGCGCCTCGGTGTTCCGCAAGATCGCCCAGCAAGGTCGGCGTGCACCTGCGCCTCGGCCAGATCGAGGTCACCAAGGACGTGACCGGCCCGGCGTCGCAGTACGCCCCGACACGTTCAAGGCCGATGTCATCTGCACCGCCGGCGAGGTCGAGCTCGACCTGGGCGACGATGCGACGATCGAGCTCACCTCCGACAACGACTACACGGTGCGCATCCCGGGCATCCCGGTGAGCCAGGACGGCACGTCCTGCACCATCACCGAGCAGGGTGAGACCGGCGAGTTCGGTGAGACGTCACGCGACGGCTCCCCGGTCACGCTGCAGGTCACCGACCTGACCGATGTGTCCGAGGACGCTGACGACGAGGAGATCGTCGAGTCGCAGACCGCGACGATCACCAACGACTACCAGTTCACCGGCCTGTCGGTGACCAAGAAGGTCGACACGCAGGCTGGCGGTGCCGAGTTCGGTCCGTTCACGTTCAGCGTGAAGTGCGAGTCGGCGCTGGGTGATCCGGGTGCTGTTCACCGAGGTCGACGACACGCTGACGTTCACTCTCGAGGACGGGGAGACGTGGACTGCTCCGGCCGACCGAATCCCGGTGGGCGCCTCGTGCGTCGTCACCGAGACCGACCGCTTCTTCGCCGATCACATCGTCGTGACGGGTGACAACCTCGTCGACAACGGCGACGGCTCAGCGGTCGTCACACCGGGCATCGAGGCGGCAGCCATCGAGTTCACCAACGCGTACGACGCGGGCACCGTGACGCTCGGCAAGGTCGTCGACGGTGACGGTGCGGCGCTGTACGGCACCGGCACGTTCACCTTCGCCGTGAAGTGCGACTACCACGGACAGACGCCGTACGACGGTGGCTCGAGATCCTCGGTGGCGGCACGACGACGCTCGGCCCCTTCCCGGCTGGCACCTCGTGCGTGCTGAAGGAGACCAAGGCCGCCGGTGCCACGAGCACGGTGCTCGATCCGGCCGATGGCACTGTCACGGTCCCGTCGCCCGACGAGCCCGAGGGCATCTCGAACATCGCCCTCACGGCGACCAACACCTTCGACCTGACGTCGCTCGATGTCAAGAAGAAGGTCACCGGCGACACGTCCGTCAAGGGGGCGAAGGGTCCGTTCGAGGTGAGCCTGGTGTGCACGTGGCTCGTCGACGGCGAGCGGGTCGACCTGACGGTTCCGGGTGGCGAGAGCCGCAAGCTCTCGAAGGCCAATGGCTTCCGTGCCAGCTTCACCGAGCTGCCGTCCAGCGCCGAGTGCGCCGTGACGGAGACCGACGCCAAGGGTGCCGACGTGACCTCGATCGAGGCCGACGTCAAGGGCAAGACCAGCAAGGTCAAGGGCGACGAGATCACCGTCGACCTGTCTGCGACCGACGGACCCGATCAGGCACTCGTGACGATCACCAACCGGTTCAAGTCCGATGCGGGTACCGCGCCGGAGGACATCGACGACAACAACGGCATCCTGCCGGGCACCGGTGCAACCGGGAGCCTGTGGACGCTGCTCGGTGCGCTGCTGCTGATCGGCGGAGGAACTGCGATGGTCAGGCGCTCGCGCAAGGCCTGACCTAGACGAACCGGGGTGTGGCGAGATCAAGCCGCCACACCCCGGTTCAGTTCCAGTGCTTGCGGCGGCGGACCAGCACGACCGGCAGCAGGATCAGTGCGACGATGGCTGCCCAGGGGCAGCAGGACACCGATCAGCTCGACGACGTGGTTGACCGTCGAGACCAGGGCGTTCCAGCCATCTCGTAGACCGCCGGTGAATCCACCCGGCTCGACCGTGTCGACGCGTGTCTTCTGCGCGAAGTCGACCGAGATGCTCGACAGCTCGACCTGACCGGCCAGCGAACGCTTCTGCGACTGCAGGCTCTCCAGCTGTTCCTGGCGTTCGGTCAGCGCTCCCTCGGCGGAGATCACCTCTCGGCTCGTGTCGGCCTCGGCGAGGATCGACTGCAGTCGGTCGACCGAGATCTGCAAGGCGTCGATCCGGGCGTCGAGGTCTTTCGACACCGACGTGACGTCCTCGTTCTGCAACGAGACGTTGCTGACCGTTCCGTACGAGCCGAAGCTGCTTGATCATCGTCTGCACCTTGGTCGACGGCACCCGCACCTGCAGGGACGCGCTCGCGTCATCGCCGCTGCCGTCCTCGGTGCGGCTGTCGACCCGCCCGCCGAGGCTCTCGACGTATGCGCTGAGCTGGCCGGCGCTGCTGCGTGGCTTGGTCACCGTGACCGAGACCGAACCTGTCGTGATGACCTGACGGTCGGCGTCGGGCGCGGCCAGCTCGTCACCGCCCGAGTAGCGGCTGTCGAGCTGGGCGCCACCGGCATCCGGGGCACTCTCGCGCTGCGATGTCAGTGAGTCGTCGGTTGCGATCGGCCTTGACCCCAGGACCTGGATCCCGACTGCGCCGAATCCGACCACCAGCACGCTCGCGGCCACCAGGCCCGTCGCGCGGCGGGTGCGACGCCTGCGTCGCCACTGGTCTTGGTCGACGGTGTACATGATGCTGGCGCGCATCCGCTCGATCCGGTCGTCGTCGAGTGTGGGTGTCGTCATGATGTCTCCCTCATGGGGCGCAGATCGGCGCGCAGCCGGTGGCGCAGTCGTGAGATGCGGTTGCGGACGACGGCGTGGGTCACGCCGAGCGTGGGCTGCCATCTCGTAGGTCTGGTCGCCGGCGACGCACAGCTCATATAGTCGTCGGTCGAGCGGGCTCAGTGCGGCGGTGGCCTTGTCGATCTCGGCCCTGACCTGAGCGGCCTCGACCTCGTCCTCGACGGTGCGCCTGGCTGCGAGGTCGGGGTCGAGCTCGGTGACTCGTCGGCGCCGGCTGCTGCGGCGGGCATTGAGCGCGGTGTAGCGGGCGGTCACGAGCAGCCACGGCAGCACCGACTCGTCGACGAGCTGGATCGTGTCGATCTTGCGCCACATCGTGACGAAGGTGTCTTGCGTGACGTCCTCGGCCTCGCGGTCCTCGGCCACGACGCTGTACGCCTGCCAGTAGACGGGACGCACGTGGCGGTCGTACAGCGCGCCAAAGGCGCTGCGGTCGCCGGTCGCGGCGCGTGCCAACAGGTCGCCATCCCCGGGAGGATGGTCAGGAGTGGTCGTCGCGGTGATCACTCGGCGGCTCCGATCTGTGCTGGCGCAGGACGCCTTTTCCTACAGATGTCCGCTCCAGCCCCACCGTCTCATGATCGATCGAACTTTTTCTGGCATCGAAACCCGGCGCTGAGGTTTTTCGGCCTCGCAGACCCCGGCGGGTGAGATGATCGCCCGGTGAAGTCCAGCGCGGTGATCGGGTCGATCCTGGGGGGTGTCCGCCCTGTCGGGTCTGCTGGCGGGCTGCTCGGGCGAGGCTGCTCAGACGCCGGTCCCGGCCGCGACGTCATCAGCCGTGACGTCGACGCCGTCGCCCGAGACAGAGCTGCCGAAGGCCAAGTTCAGCCGGACGATGTACGCGACCTCGACCCTGAAGGCGTCGACGCCGCTGATCGACGACTGTCGTGGGCCGGTCGCGATCCAGCTGCGCGGCGACCGGCCGGTCCTCGTCGCCGAGCACGACTACTGCGGCGGGGAGGAGTGGATCCCGCGCCTCGCGGTGGGCGACGCGAGTTGAGCTCGGCGGCGAGGGCCTCACGGCAGGTACCTATGTCGTCACGACGATCGAACGCGCGCCACGGGGCACCACCCGGGTCAGCGAGTTGCCCGACGCCGATGCGGTGCTGCAGACCTGCATCTCGACGACCGAGCTCGTGCTGGTCGCGGTCGAACGACTCACCCCGGACAGCACGGCGTCCGCCCGAGCATGACGGTCCTCCTGGTCAGCTGCCTGCTGATGGCAGCGGCGTTGACCGCCGCATTCGCATCGCGATGGTCGTGGGCAGGGGCGGTCGGGGCAGCCACGATCGTGTCGGCGGCGACGCTGGCCGGAACCATGGCGGTTCTTCCGCTGCTCGACGTTCCGCTCGTGCCCGGGCTGACGGGCCTCGTGGTGGTGGTCAGCCTCGTGGCGGTCGTAGTGCTGCTCCGATCGGGCCGACCAGTGCGGTGGAGTCGTGACACCACCTGGTGTGCCGCAGCGACTGCCGTCGTCCCGCTCGGCGCGGCCGTCGCTGCAGTCGTCGGGCGGGCCCGTGACGTCGGACCATCGTGGGCGTTGTGGAACGACGGGATCTACCACCTGACCGGAACGCGCCAGATCCTCGCCGACGGAGGACTTGTCTCGGCTCATGGCAACCGCGATCCGCTCGCCAACGAGGTGCTTGCGGTGGCGACCGCACCGGGCAGGGCAGCCGTCGACCCCCACGAGCTGCTCGCCTTCGACGCGGGACGTCAGGCGCTCGTCGTGATGCTGCTCCTGGTGTGGATGAGCGTCCTGGCCTCGGTCATCGTCGCGACCGGCATCCCGGCCCGGCACCGTCGGCTTCGCGTGGCGGCCGCGATCGGCGCCGGACTCCTGCCGTGGACCTGGTTCATCAGTGGCTTCGCTCTGCGGTTCGGCTTCATCAACGCGCTCGTCTCGATCGTGATCCTCCTGGCAGCCTGGCTCGTGTGGGTCGAGGCGCCCAGCTCACCGACCTCGGCCTCGGCGCTGCTGATGCTCGCAGCCCTGGCCTTGCTGGCTGCCTGGGCGGTGCTGGCCGTCGTGCCGATGGCGTGGGGAGCCTGGATCATCTCGGCGCCATCGCCGGGATCACCTGGCGCTCCGCGGTGCGTCAGCAGCATTCTGGTTGACCGCGCTGGCCGTCTCTGCCGCGTACGCCCTGTGGGTCACCGCCCCCACGGTCAGCCGGTCCGGCGAGGTCGGTCTGACGGCAGAAGGTGGATTCTTCGACTTCGCGCCCTTCGCGCCGTCGTTGGTGCTCGGTGTCCTGCTAGCCCTCGCGCTCCTGACGACGCGATCGACCGGAGACACGTGGAGCCGCACGGGAGCACTCGCGCTCGGGGTCGCCGCCGCGGTCGGTCTTGCCGCTCTGCTGCGTCAACGCCTCGGCGCCGACGTGTCGTGGTGGGGCTACTACCCGCAGAAGTATGCGTGGGTGCTGTGCGTCCTTGCAGTGGTCATGACCGGACGGTTCGTCGCCCAGGCGGTCAGCGTCGACCTGCGACGACGCCGCGACTCGATCGCGGCGCCACTCGTCGTCGTCGGTGCCGCGCTGGCGGTGATGCTGGTGGCACCGCCTTCGGCATCACCGCTCGTGGCACCGGGCGTGCGGCAGGTCGCGCCGGCACTGACGATCATCGACGCGGAGCACGGCACGCTCGCCGATGACCTGGGATATCTGTCCAGTGCTGCACCCGTCCTGTTCGCTCACTCGGGTCCTGGTGGACCTGTCGTGCTGTCGCGCTACCTGACCGACGACGTGACCGAGGACTGGGTCAACGAGTGGACCGTCGAGATCGCCCAGCAGGAGGGCAGCACGGTGTCGCGCCGTGACGTGCAACGCCTCGACCTGCGTCAAGCAACGGGTCTGTGCGAGCTGTTGGCCACGTCCGATCGTCCCGTCAGGGTGCTCAGCCGCGACGCCGGACTTCGCGATCGGGTCGCCGACCAGTGCCCGGAAGAATCGCCCATTTGGACCCTCGACGACTGATCTGGGTGGTAGGTTCCCGGCAGGGGGAGCCGTTCGGGTGTCAGGCCGGACGGGGGAGTGAGGAGCGCTGCGCGGGCCCGGGAGACGTCCGTGCAGGTTTCGCAACTACAGGGAGAAGTTGTGAGATTTGGCAAGAATGTGTGTTCGCGACGGCGGAGCCGTCAGCCTGAACACGGTGCGGCGATGGTCGAGTTCGCGCTGACCCTGCCCATCTTCCTGGCGCTGGTCTTCGGCGTCATCAGCTACGGGTACATGCTGAGCTTCCGCCAGGCCATCAGCCAGTCAGCAGCCGAAGGGGCCCGGGCCGCAGCCGCCACGCCGCCCGGCGTGACTGATGCAGTGCGCGCGACCAAGGCGACCGCAGCGATCAACAACGCTCTTGGCGGCTACGGCATCACGTGCACGTCGGGTCTGCTGCGCAAGGACAGCACGACCGTCGGGACGTGCGCGGTACCGCCCGTCGCACCCTGCCCCAACGATGCGACCCGCCGCTGCGCGACCGTCACCGTGATGCACGAGTACCGCGCGCACCCGCTGATCCCGAACTTCCCGGGACTGGGCTTCTCGCTGCCCGAGAAGCCGCCTATACCTCGGTCATCGAGGTCGGCTGATGCTGGCGAAGTCGCGCGAGGAACGCGGCTCGATCCTGCCGATGACGGTGTTCCTCGTCGTCGTGGTGCTGACGTTCACGGCCTTCGCCGTCGATCTCGGCATCAAGCGGGTCGCCCGCAGCGACATGCAGGCCGTGGCCGATGTCGTGGCTCTCGACATGGCGCGCAAGATCAACGGTCGCTCCCGTGCCGTGATCGAGGCTGATCCTGCCTGGCTCGTCGCTCGCGACCGAAGCATCGCGCGCAACAAGACCACGGTGGGTTCGACGCCGGTAGTCCAGCTCGTTCTCGGCAAGGTCGATCCGATCACTGGGGCGTTCTCAGCGGTCTCGACCGGTCAGAACCCCACGGCCGTCAAGGCGACGGCCACGAGCAGCGTGGACTTCGCATTCGTCAGTGGCAGCGGAACGGCCGCGCGGTCCGCGATCGCGACAGTCGACCCGGGTGTGTGCTTCTCGGTGGGGTCGTTCCTCGCATCACTCGACACCAACGAGAGCGCACTCAACTCGATCCTCGGCGGGATCATCAGTGCCGACCTGCGGGTGCTGAGTCCGGCCGGCGTCGCGACAGTTCGAGGTATCGAAGTGCCGTTGCTGGGCATTGCGACCGAGCTCGGCGTGGGAACCGCAGACGCTCTGCTGGCCCTGCCCCAATTGACCGTTGCCAGGTTCATCACCGCGATGGCGGCGGTACTCACCCGTCAAGGCAACACCGCGCAGGCGAACTTCCTCAACGCGATCGCGCTGCGAGTTCCGACCGCCAACCTCAACCTGGCCGACATCCTGAGCATCGCGCCAGGCAACAACTCGGCGCTGAACCTGAACGTCAGCGTGCTCGAGCTGCTGGGTGCGTCACTGTTCGTCGCCAACGGCACCCATGCGATCGCGATTCCAGACCTCGGACTCAATCTCGGCCTGCTCAACGTGGCAGCCAAGGCGACGATCATCGCGCCGCCGAAGACCGCCTGCGGGGACTAGGAGCCAAGGCGACGTCATCACAGGTCGCCGTCGACCTCACGACTGCCGTGGGTGGCATCGTCAGCGGACTGGCAAGCTCGACGATCCGGCTCCGGCTCAGTGTTGCCTCGGCAACGGGCACCCTGGCCGCGCTGCGCTGCGGCTCCGGCTCGCAGATGGACTCGATCGACGTCGATGTCGTCACGGCTCTGGTCAAGGACCTGGCCCTGCACCTCGACCTCAAGGTGCTCAACGTGCTCGGGCCGCTCGTCTCGGTCGGGGCCGATGTCACGGCACCGAGCGTCGGGACGGCATCGCCGCATGCCGTGACGCTGACTTATCCGGCTGCGCCTGGCCTTCCAGAGCCGCAGTCGGTGGCCGGGCTCACATCGCTCAACCTGGCGAATCTATCGATTGCTCTGACGCTGCCGCTCGACCCCTTGGGGCTGTTGTCCTCGCTGCTCGGCGGCATTCTCGGCGCGGTCGTGAAGCCCTTGCTGGTGGCGCTTGACCCGTTGCTGGTCGGCCTGCTGACGCCGCTGCTGCGACTGGTCGGTGCCAATCTGGGAGGTGCCGACGTGGCAGCGGCCAGCCGGATCAACTGCGACTCGCCCAGGCTTCAGGGTTGATGGACTCGGCAAGGTTTCAGCGCGGCCGTATCGTCGCGCTGTTCTTGGTTGCCGGCCTCGTGCTGTGGGGACTCCTGGCGGGAGCCCCGTCCGGCGAGGGGGCGTCTGACGGGCCGGCCGATGCCGATCTGCGGCTGTACTCGGCGATCAGTGACCGCATGGCCTCAGGTACTGGCTACTACGCGGCGGTGGCTGCGGAGCAGGCCCGGCTCGGTTATCCGACCCGGCCGGTCGTGACGGTGCGCGAGCCCACCTTGGCCTGGCTCATCGACGGCGTGGGTGGGCCTGCCGTGACGCGATGGCTGCTCGTGGCTCTCGCGACGGTCGCCGCAGCCGTCACGATGATCCGTCTACGGGCCATGACTTCGTCGCTGACGGTCTGGGGATGCGCCAGCGTCCTCGCGGCGCTGTCGTTCGCCCTGATGGCCTCGGCCGACCTGATCTGGGTGCACGAGATCTGGGCCGGGATGCTGATCGCGCTGTCGGTCGGCCTGCGGACACGCAGCAGCTGGGGCACCAGCGTCGCCATCGGTCTGGCGGCGGCACTGGTCCGTGAGCTCGCTGCGCCGTACTTGGTGGTCATGCTCGTGCTCGCCTGGCGCGACCGTCGACGACGTGAAGCAGCGGGCTGGGCGATCGCCCTCACGGTCTGGGCGGCCTTCTACGCCTTGCACGCGCTGCGGGTCGCCGACCTGGTTCCCGCATCGGCGCAGTCGTCACCCGGCTGGATCGACATGGACGGGTGGCCGTTGTTCGTCGAGATGATCCACTCGCGCTCGCTGCTGGTGCTGCTGCCGTTCTGGGTCTCGGCGGTCCTGGTGCCGTTGGCTCTGCTCGGCTGGTGGTCGTGCCGCAGTGGATATGCGTTGCGAGTCGCCTGGCTGCTCAGCGCCTACGCGCTGGCGTTCTCGGTCGTCGGTCGAGCCGACACGACCTACTGGGGCTTTCTCGTGGCGGCGCTGGTGCTGCCCGGTCTGGCGATGGTCCCGAAGGTCCCGGGACGTCTGGCACAGAACCGGGACCCTGGCCGCCGCTCGGTGGGTGAACTCACGGAATTCCGGGCGAGTTCACGCTCAGGACCACGTCAAGATAGTCCGAACTGACTACTCCAAGATGACCCGATCGGATCGTGGCGGGACGGACTTTATGCCCTAGGTTCTTCGGTAGGGAGCGTCACCATCCGGTGACGGGCATCACAGCAAGAGGGAGAATTTCTATGTTCGTCTTGGCATCCATCATGTCGTACGTCGTCAATCTGGAAGAGCGTCGCAAGGACGACAAGGGAGCGACCGCCGTCGAGTACGGCCTGCTCGTCGCCCTGATCGCCGCCGTCATCATCGCTGCAGTCCTGCTGCTCGGTGACAAGATCAACGACGCGTTCGGGGATGTGAACACCGGCTCGACAAGGCCTAGGTGACCCGCCCAGGCTGGTGCCGGCGGTCTCGGGACGCCAGCACCGGCCGACGGTGACGCATCGGGAGAGTGCGTCGCCGCAGGGGGGATCTCGCAGTATCGCTTCACGTCTAAGGGAGTAGATGGTGAACAAGAAGATCGCTGCCGTCGTGGCAGCGCTGGTGCTGGCCTTGCTGGGCGTCGTCGCACTCGTCAGCTATGCCAGCAACGCCGATGACCGGGCGCTGGAGAACGTCGAGCTCGCCACGGTCCTGCAGGTCACGACCAGGCTCGAGCCGCTCGCCACCGTCGAAGCCGTCCGCGACAGCGTCGACGAGGTCGAGATCCCCAAGCTCGCCGTGGTTCCAGGTGCCCTGACGAGTCTCGACGAGGTCGCCGGGCTCGTCACCGCCAGCGTCCTGGTGCCGGGAGATCAGCTCACCGCCGCCAAGTTCGCCAAGCCCGATGACGTCGTCGGCGACGTCAAGCTGCCGAAGGGAAAGCAGGAGCTCACGATCCCTCTGGCCGGGGCGCGCACCGTCGGCGGCGCATTGGCCGCAGGCGACAAGGCCGGTGTCTTCATCAGCGACGACGGCAAGACCGCCAACCCGATCAACGAGCTCCTGCTGCTGCGGGTGCAGGGCGTCGTGGCCGAGGACGGCACGGCCGGTGAGCCGCTGCTGACCTTCGCGGTGTCGACCCGCCAGGCCCAGGCCATCGTCCACGGCATGGAGTTCGGCAAGGTCTGGCTCAGCAAGCAGGACGACGACACTGAGCACGCCGACAAGAAGACCGTGACCCAGTCGGACGTGGCGCCATGAGCATCGCGCTGATCGTCGGCGGGAGCGACGACCTGGCCCGCCGGATGTCGGGCGCGATCGGTCATCCGACCGTCGCGCTGGGCGCCGAGGCGGTCGTCGCCGACGGTGCCAGCCTGTTGCGCGGACTCGATCCAGCAACGCTGCCCGAGGCGATCGTCTTCACCGACGAGGTGCCGCTGGCTCGTGCGTTGTCAATGGCCGACGAGGTCCGGGCGGTACGCCCCGACATCGACATGGTGCTGATCGCCACAGCCGAGCGCGACGTCATGCGCGATGCGATGCGGGCCGGCATCCGCGACGTCGCGGCCTCGATCGAGGAGCCCGTCCTGCTGGCGGGGCTGCGCGACCGCCTCGACGCTCGGTCGGGCGGTGCCCGACTGGCCGCGATGACGCCGATGCCGCAGCCGCCGATCGACTTCACCTCGCGCACCGTCGTCGTCGTGTCGCCCAAGGGCGGCGTCGGCAAGACGAGCGTCTCCAGCAATCTGGCAGTCGCGCTGGCCAAGCAGTCGCCCATGGAGGTCGTGCTGCTCGACCTCGACCTGCAGTTCGGCGACCTGTCGACGGTGCTCGACCTCGAGCCGATCCACACCCTGGCCGATGCCTTCGGCGCCGCGGCGCGCGACAACCTGCTGCTCAAGACCTATCTGACAGTGCACCCGACGGGCTTCTACGTCCTGTGCGGGGCCGACTCGCCGGCCGCCAACGACAAGGTCGGCGGTGAACAGGTCGTCCAGCTCATCCGACAGCTGCAAGATCAGTTCCGCTACGTCCTGATCGACACCGCAGCAGGTCTCGACGATGCGACTCTGGCGGCGCTCGAGTGCGCCGACGACGTCGTGCTGATGTCGACGATGGACGTGGCCTGCCTGCGGGGGGTGCGCAAGGAGATCGAGCTGCTGACCGAGCTGTCGCTGCTGCCCGACTCGCGGCACGTCGTGCTCAATTTCGCCGACAAGCAGACCGGCCTGCGCGTCAAGGACGTCGAGGCGATGCTCGGGATGCCGGTCGACTTCGTGCTCCCTCGGGCCAAGGAGGTCCCGGCATCGGCCAATCGGGGGGTGCCGCTGCTCGCGAGCGCCAAGAGCGGCCCGTTCGTCAAGACCGTCAAGGCGCTCTCCAAGCGCATCGACGACCGGGCGCGTGCCTCAGAAGAGAAGCGCGGCCACCGCCGGATGGAGGTCGCATGAGGCTCAGCGACCGGCTCGAGGCCAAGCGGGATGCCCGCGAGAACGCGCTGCTGGCGATCGACTCCGAGATCGTCCCCGACCGGGAGGAGGACGTCTCCCCGGTCGGGGACGCCTTCGCCGAGCTCAAGTCGCGGGCCTCGGAGCAGCTGTTCGACCGGCTCGGCGTGCGCATCAGTGACGCCAGCCTGACCGAGGACCAACTGCACGACCTGGTCCGTGACGAGCTGACCGAGATCATCGCGACCGAGCAACAGCGCCTGAGTGCCGATGAACGTCGCCGGCTGCTGCGCGACATCGAGGACGATGCGATCGGGCTGGGGCCGTTGCAGCGGATGCTCGACGACGACTCGATCACCGAGATCATGGTCAACCGCTTCGACAAGGTGTACGTCGAGCGCCGTGGCCGGCTGACGCTGTCGTCGGCCCGGTTCAGCTCCGAGGCGCACCTGCGCCGGATCATCGAACGCATCGTCGGCAAGGTCGGTCGCCGTATCGACGAGTCGTCCCCGCTGGTCGACGCCCGACTGGCCGACGGCTCGCGCGTCAACGCCATCATCCCGCCGCTGGCCGTCGACGGCTCGTCGCTGACGATCCGCAAGTTCTCCAAGACGCCGTTCACGGTCAGCGACCTGGTGGGCTTCGGCACCATGACCGAGCAGATGGCGCACCTGCTCAACGCCTGCGTGCAGGCCCGGTTGAACATCCTCGTCACGGGTGGCACCGGCACCGGCAAGACCACGTTGCTCAACGTGCTGTCGCGGTTCATCCCGGCCAATGAGCGCATCGTGACGATCGAGGACGCGGTCGAGCTCAGCCTGCAGCAGCCGCACGTCGTCCGGCTGGAGAGCCGTCCACCCAACATCGAGGGCTCCGGCGAGGTCAAGATCCGCGACCTGGTGCGCAACTCGCTGCGCATGCGACCGGACCGCATCGTCATCGGGGAGTGCCGTGGTGGCGAGGCGCTCGACATGCTGCAGGCCATGAACACGGGTCACGACGGCTCGATCTCGACATTGCACGCCAACACTCCGCGCGATGCCATGGCCCGGCTAGAGACGCTGGTGCTGATGGCCGGCATGGACCTGCCCCTGCGGGCGATCCGTGAGCAGGCCGCATCGGCCGTCGACCTCGTCGTGCACATCTCGCGGTTGCGTGACGGCAGCCGCCGGATCAGCCATGTCACCGAGGTGCTGGGACTCGAGGGCGACACGATGGTCATGCAGGACGTGTTCTTGTTCGACTTCGCCGCCGGTGTCGATGCCCATGGCCGGTTCTTGGGGACGGCTGTGCCGACCGGAATCCGGCCCCGCTTCAGCGACCGCTTCGAAGAGATGGGCATCGCCTTCGACTTCGACCACCTCGTCGACCATGGTCGGACGGCGGGACGATGATGTTGCTGCTGCTCGGGCTGGTCCTCCTGGTGGGCGCGGTCGCCCTCGGCTACGTCGCGGTCGCCGGCGTGCCCGAGGCGCGGGTCTCGAAGGAGCGCATCGCGGCGTACTCGGTCGCCGAGCGCCGATCAGTCCTGACCCGGATGACAGATACGGCGGTGGCGCAGGTCGAGCGGTTGCTGAGCAGTCGCGGCTGGCGCCCGTTCTCGGCCAGCGAGCTCGAGCTCGCCGGAGTCCGGATGTCTGCTGCCTCGTTGGTCGTCATGATCTCCAGCTTCTCGGGTCATCGCCTTCGCCGTCGGCCTCCTGCTGCTTAGCAGCGTGTGGCTGGCGGTGCTGCTGGCGGTGCTGGTGCCGCTGGTCTGGAAGGCCTTGCTGAGCATGCGGGCCAGCGGGCGCCGCAAGAAGTTCGCCGACCAGCTCTCGCAGGCGTTGCAGATGATCGCCGCGGCGCTCAGGGCCGGTCACAGCATCACCCGCGCGATCGAAGCCGTCGCCCAGGAGGCCGAGGCGCCCATGAGCGAGGAGTTCGCGCGAGTCGCCAACGAGGTGCGGCTGGGGCGCGACCTGGTCGAGGCGCTCGAACAGGTCGCGGTGCGCATGGAGTCAGAGGACTTCTCGTGGGTCGCCGGTGCCATCAGCGCCCAGCGCGAGACGGGAGGCAACCTCAACGAGATCCTCGAGCAGGTCGCCGAGACGATCCGCGAGCGCGGACACATCCGCCAGCAGGTCAGGTCGCTCTCGGCAGAGGGTCGTATCTCGGCCTACATCCTGATGGCCCTGCCGGTCATCATCGGCATCTACTACGCCCTGGTGAGCCAGGAGGTCATGGGCGCCTTCGTCGATTCGGGCATCGGCAAGCTGCTGCTCGCCGGAAGTCTGCTGCTGTACGTGCTCGGTGGCTTCTGGATGCGTTCTGTCGTGCGGATCGAGTTCTGACATGGGCTTCCTGCTGCTCGGGATCGTGCTGATCGCCGCTGCCTTCGTCTGCGCTGCCGCGGCGATGGGCCTCATCACGGTGCCCAACGGGGCGATGCAGCAGCGGGTCCGAGCCTTCTCGTCGAGCGTCGAGCACACCGCGCGCAGCGCACGCACGTCGGTCGGGAGCGAGTCGAGCCTGCTGGCGCGATTGACTCCGGTCTCGATGCTGGAACGGATCGAGCGCAACATGGTGCTCGCAGGCCGACCGGAGGGCTGGTCGCGCGGACGAGTCATCGTGATGAAGCCCGTCGGCGCCCTGTGCGGTCTGCTGTTCGCGATCATGATCGTGTCGAAGAACGACAACCCGATCTGGCTGCTGGTGGGCCTGGGTGCGATCGTGCTCGGCTACTTCGTGCCTGATCTGCTGATCTACAACGCGGCGATCAAGCGTCAGGAGCAGATCCAGAAGGCGTTGCCCGACACCCTCGACCAGATCGTCATCTCGATCGAGGCAGGTGTCGGCTTCGAGGCAGCGCTGACCCGGTCGGCCGAGAAGGGCACGGGGCCGCTGGCTGACGAGTTCATCCGTCTGATCCAGGACGTGTCCTTGGGCATGTCGCGGCGCGAGGCCTATCTCGCGCTGGCAGGGCGGACGTCTGTCGACGAGCTGCGCACCTTCGCGCGCGCGATCGTGCAGGCAGAGCAGTACGGCGTGTCGATCGCCTCGGTCGTCCGCACCCAGGCGCCGGGAGATGCGGATCTCGCGCCGTAGTCGGGCCGAGGCCCGAGCGCAGCAGGTTCCGGTCAAGATCCTCTTGCCGTTGATGCTGTGCGTGCTGCCCGTGCTGTTCATCATCGTGTTGGGCCCACCTGTGGTGAACGCCTACGCGATCAACTAGACCCCGCTCCCTCGGGGAGTCGGCCCGGACGGTATCTCCGTCCGGGCCGACTTTGCCGCTGCGGTTTCCACGAGGCCTCGTGTTCTCGTCACGCACCGTGCGCTGTAACGCGAGGTACGTGGCAAAGACCCCAGGCCTCGTGGGAAACCGGACGGGGGGTGTGACCCTTGCCACGCAACTTTACATTTGCTACCTTCCTGTAAAGCGACCTAGGAGGTTGGGCATGACGATCGAGGCAACTGTCGACGGAACGGTCATCAGGTGGCGCGACAAGAAGCGGTACCTGTGGATCATCGGCGCCATCGTGCCGCTGATCCCGGTCTCGATGTGGGGACTGTACGTCCTGACCGACTCGACTCTGGCGTGGTACTTCGGCCCGTTCTTCGTCTTCGTGATCATCCCGATCATCGACCTCATCGTGGGCCGCGACGGCGAGAACCCTCCTGGAAGAGCCCCATCGAGGCCATCGAGGACGACCGTTACTACCGTTGGGTCACCTACGCCTTCATCCCCGTGCAGGTCATCGGCCTGATCTGGGGCGCCTACCTGCTGGGTGGTGGCACCCTGCCCGGCATCGACGACCCGCTGACCGTCGCCCAGAAGATCGGCCTGTCCCTCGGCCTCGGCATGGTTGCCGGCATCGGCATCAACACCGCGCACGAGCTCGGGCACAAGAAGGAGGAGTACGAGCGCTGGTTCGCCCGCGCCGCCCTCGCGCAGACGTTCTACGGACACTTCTTCATCGAGCACAACCGCGGCCATCACGTCCGAGTCGCAACGCCCGAAGATCCCGCCAGCGGACGACTCGGCGAGACCGTCTGGGAGTTCATGCCCCGCACCGTCGCAGGCAGCCTGACCAGCGCCTGGGAGCTGGAGAAGAAGCGGTTCGCCCGGCAGCAGAAGTCTCACTGGTCGCTCAAGAACGACGTGCTCAACGCCTGGGCCTTCTCCATCGTCCTGTGGGGCGGGCTCATGATCGCCTTCGGCTGGCAGATCCTGCCCTACCTCGTGCTGCAGGCCGTCGTCGGAATCTGGCTGCTCGAGTCGGTCAACTACCTCGAGCACTACGGGATGAAGCGCCGCAAGCTCGACTCCGGACGCTATGAGCGGGTCCAGCCCAGCCAGCAGCTGGAACTCCGACAACATCGGAACCAACGTGCTGCTCTACCACCTGCAACGCCACAGCGATCACCACGCCAACCCGACCCGCCGCTACCAGGCGCTGCGTGACTTCAAGGAGGCGCCGGTCCTGCCCACGGGCTATGCGGGCATGATCGTGCTGAGCTGGGTGCCGCAGATCTGGCGCTCGGTCATGGACAAGAAGGTCATGGGGCACTACGACGGTGACCTGAGCCTCGCCAACGTCCACCCACGCACCGCCAAGAAGTACGAACGCAAGTATCAGGAGGTCGCTGCATGAGCCGCTTCGTGTGTCCCAACTGCGAGTACGTCTATGACGAGCAGACAGGGCATCCGCGCGAGGGCTGGCCGGCCGGGACGGCGTTCGCCGACATCGACGCCGACTGGACGTGCCCCGACTGCGGAGTACGTGAGCAGGTCGACTTCGTGCCGTTCGAGGAGTTCGCCGGCAACGACCAGGACGGCAACATCATCGCCGCCGAGACACGAGCACAGGCTCGATCGGCACAGAACCCGAAGGAGACGCAGTCGTGAAGCGTTGGGAATGCCTGCAGTGCGGGTTCATCTACGACGAGGCCGAGGGCTGGGAGGAGGAGAACATCCCCGCCCGGCACCCGCTGGGAAGACATCCCCGACGACTGGTCCTGCCCCGACTGCGGAGCCGCCAAGGCCGACTTCGTCATGGTCGAGCTGGTCTGATGGGCATGGGGGGAGGACGATAGCTGGCGCGTGGTCATCATCGGCGCCGGGATCGCGGGCGTCAGCGCGACCGGAGCACTGCGATCGGCTGGCTACGACGGCGAGATCGTGGTCGTCGGCGACGAGCCCGAGCTGCCCTATCGACGTCCGCCGGTCTCCAAGGAGATCGTCCGCGGCGACAAGGACGCCGACGAGATCAGGATCAAGAAGGCCGCCTGGTACGACGACCAGCAGATCGAGCTGCGCACCGGCGTCCGGGTCGAGTCGATCGACGTGGGTGCGACGGCGCTGGTCCTCGAGACCGGGGAGACGCTGACCTACGATCGGCTGCTGATCGCGACGGGCGGACGTGCCCGCAACCCGTGGTCGGCAGCGGGAGCGCACACGTTGCGCAACCTGGCAGACGTGCCGACCCTGCACAAAGAGCTCATGGCCGGATCGCCCGTCGTCGTGGTGGGAGCCGGTCTGATCGGATCGGAGATCGCCGCGAGCGCGCGCGAGCTCGGCTGCCCGGTGACCCTGCTGGAGTCGGCTGCGCTGCCCCTGCCCAAGCTGCTGCCCGCCGAGCTCGGGCAGATGTACCTCGACCTGCATCGAGATCGCGGCACCGACCTGCACACCGACGTCACGGTGTCCTCGATCCGTGACGTCGACGGCTCGACGGTCGTGGAGGCCGCCGACGGTCGCTCGTGGACGGCCCCCGTGGTGGTGGTCGCGGTCGGCATGGAGCCGCACGTCGAGCTCGCCGAGGCGGCCGGCATCGCGATCGCCTCAGCCGCTGACGGCGGCGGGATACTGGTCGACGAGCACGGCCGAACCTCTGTCGCGGGCGTGTACGCCGCCGGCGACGTCGCCAATCAGCCTCACCCGGTGCTGGGCGGACGTCACCGGGTCGAGCACTGGCAGGGAGCCCAGAACCACGGCGCGGCCGTCGGCAAGATCATGGCCGGCGGTGACGCCCCGTTCGTCGAGGTGCCGTGGTGCTGGTCCGACCAGTACGGTGCCAACCTGCAGGTCGTCGGCTGGCCCGAGGCCGGCCACGAGCCGTCGTCGACGGATCACTGACCGAGCACGACTTCATCGCCTACCTGCTAGATGACGGTGTCGTCCGGGCGGCGGTCTCGATCGGGCGACCGCGCGAGATCCGCACGGCTCGGGCCTGGATCGCAGATCAGGCGCGACTCGCCGACGTCCGGGTGTCCTCGACGTGACCGAGCCGGTACGCATCCGTCTTCTCGACGCGGCGCACGGGATCATCGAGTCCGATGGCTGGAACACCGTCACGATGGCCCGGATCGCCGAGGTGGCCGGTGTCAGCCGTCAGACCGTCTACAACGAGTTCGGCACCAAGCACGGTCTGGCCGAGCAGCTCGCGATGCGTGCGGCTCGACCGGTTCCTGACCGTCGTGCGTGAGCGCATGGAGTCGCAGGACGAGATCGTGGCGAGCATCCGAGCGGCGTGCGAGGGAGTGCTGGAGCTGGCCGAGCACAGCCTGCTGGTGCGCACCATCGTGGGTGCCGCACCAGGTGACCAGGACGCCGACTTCCTGAAGATCTTGACCACCGAGTCCGGCGAGATCGTCGAGGCGGCGGTCGTGGTCGTCGAGCAGTCGATCCACCAGCTGTACCCCGACACACCCCTCACCGAGGCGGAGCTGTCCGTGGCAGTCGAGCTGGTCGTCAGGCTCGTGCTGTCGGCGATCACCCGGCCGTCCAAGTCGCCGGCGGCCGCTGCGGCCGACATCGCGTGGATCGTCGACCTGGCGCTCAAGGGCGCCCGAGATCGCCTGAGCGGTCCGTCGATCAGGGGTTGACCGGGTCGGGCGTGGGGACCGTCGGCAGCGTCGGCGTGGGCAGTGTCGGCGTCGGCTCGGTCGGCGTCGCGTCCTGCGGCGTCAGGGGAGCAGTGGTCCCGTCGCCCGTCACGTAGACGAGTCGGCCGTCGGCCAGCCGGTAGACCGTGCCGACCTGCGTGCCGCGGCCGACGGTCTTGACGCCCTCGTCGGGTACCTCTTCGATCGTCTCTCCGGGCTTGATCGTGACCTCGCCGAGCGCCGGCTTGGTCAGTCCGCCGTCCTTGACGGCGTCGGACAGCCCCAGCGACGACAGCGCCGCCAGCAGGAATGCGACGGCCAGGACGATGCCGATGTCGAACATGTTGACGAGCCCGTCGAGCGGATCGCCGGCCTTGTCGTGGTGGACCCGTGCGCGGGGAGTGACCTTGATCATGACTGCTTGTCCGCGGTGGGGCTCGGCACCGGCGGGGCGGGCGGAGCCGACGAGACCGACGAGACCGAAGGCGGCACCGGAACCGGAGCCGTGACGGTGGGTGCTGCCGTGGAAGCCGGGGCGTCGTTGACTGCCTTCGCAGGAGCAGACGGTGCGATCGAGGCGGCGGCTGAGCCGTCGTCGGTGAGGATCGCGGCAACGTACTCCAGGTCGGAGAAGTCTTGGCCGTACAGGCGCTCGCGGAACAGCGACAGCGCCAGTGCGACGACACCGATCAGGATGCCCAGCACCGTGATGCTGAATGCCAGTCGCAGGTTCTCGGTCAAGGTGTCGACGTCGCCTCGGGCGAGCCCGTCGAGTGCCGGTGCCAGCGGGATCAAGGTGCCCATCAGACCGAGCGCCGGACCGAGCCGGACGAGCAGTCGTGTGCGTCCCAGACGGGCCTGGCGGCCGAAGTCGAAGTCGGCGAAGCTCCTTGGCGATGCGGGTGTCGGCGCCCGGCTTGCTGACCGCGTCGATCAGCACCTTGAAGGCCTTGCCGACTGGTCCGCTCCACGCGACGGTCTGCAGCAGAGCCGATGCCTCGTCGGTGCGGTTCTCGTCGACGGCCCGGCGGGCGGCTGCACCCGACTTGGCCAAAGCGGCGAACGTGCGGTTGCGACGCTTGACGGCTCGGTGATGAAGGCGCCGACCTCGACCAGGACAGCGGCGAGTGCGAGCAGGGTGAGGATCACCACCGGCAGCTCGAGCACTTCCGCGACCCGGAAGATGAAGTCGTAGATCTTTTCGCTCATGCACGTCTCCTGAGGTGGCGCAGTCTGTTTCGGAACCATCGGGTCTCACTGGCCGCGCCTGCTCCGACGAGCAGCACGATCGCGAAGGCCGCGACTGTCCATGTCGCGAGTCGCTTGCGCACCGAGGTGGTGCTGGCCGGGGTCGGGTCGGCCGAGGCCTGGGTGCCGGGGATCGCCTCGGGGGTGCCGCCGGGGACGATCTCGGCGCCCGCCAGCACGTAGCCTTCGACGTCCACGAGGCCGTCGTCGACCGGGACGTCCTCGGTCGGCTCGTCGTCGAACGGCTCCTCGATCGGATCGGGCTCGGGGAAGTCGGTCGTCGGTGGCGTGTACGGAGGGACGTATCCGCCGGTGCCGCCGGTGACGCCACCGCCAGTGCCACCACCGGTGCTGGTCGTCGGCTTGGGCTTCGGCGGCGGTTTCGCGACCTTGATCGGGAGCACTGCCGAGCGTCCGTACGAGCCGTCGGCGCCACGGACCGTGACGTAGGCGTCGTACTCGCCCTTCTTGAGGTAGCGGTGGGACGGTGACTTGTCACCACGGCCCGGGCCACGGTCGTCGCCGAACTCCCAGCGGTACTCGAAGTCCATTCCCTTGTCGCCATTGGGGTCAACCGAGAACTTCGGAGCTTCCTTGGTCGTCGGTGCGCTGTTGCTGACGGTTGCCGTAGGTTCTAGGCAGCTGCCCGTGGTGTGGATCGTGAGATCAATCCGCCCGGTGGCGGTGAACAGGTCGGGCCCGTTGACGTCGTTCTTGTCGGTCATCGGCCTGAAATAGCCAATTTTGCCGTTGCTGAGTGCATAGACCGAGGGCGAGGCGTTCTTGTAGTACGGGTACGCCGTGCCGGAGTCGTCGCCGAAGGCCGGCTTGTCGAGCACACGGGGGGAGCTGTCGGCGAAGGTGGCCTCAGAGAACGTGACGTCGCCGACCAACTCGGCATCCACCGTGTCGAGGAGTTTCCGCAACGTCAAAGCGCGGCCGGGGTCGGGCTCTGGGTTCCTCAGGAGCGCCAGCCTTGGTGCGTCTGGCGTAGTTGGAAGTCGCGACGTCGGCCATGGTTCTGATCTCTTGGGCAGTGAAGTACTTGACCCTCGTGCGGTCGATCTCAAAGTCGTTGGTCGACACCACCGTGACGCGCACGCACGACTGGCTGGGGTCCTTGCACCCATTGGCGGCCGAGACTGGCCCCGCTGCGAGGCCGACCGACGTGGAGGCCAGTGTCAATGCCAGGAGTGCGGCGGCGCGCCGAACAGCAACACGCATGTCAAAGCTCCTCCCGTGCGGCCCCTGTAGATCCCGATGAACTCTACGGCCTGTTCCAAGTATGCGAACTGCTATTGCTGTGACAAGACGACGGGGTAGGACAAACCGTGATCAGGTGCGCGCGACAGGGAGTCAGAAACGGTAGCCTGACGGACGGGCGCCTCACCTCGACGTGCTTGATCTGTCGCTGTGACCCCAGAAAAATAATAGGATGCGGTGTCCGCAAATCGGTATGGAAGGTGTGGTGTGACAAGTCGAAGCCGGGGCGAGCTTCGATTCGAGATCGCCGTCATCCTTGCGGGACTCACGGCGGTCGTCATATCGCTGGTCCGGTGGCGCTTCGGCCTGCCAGAGCTCAATGTCGTCACGATCGCGGCCCTGGTCCTGGTGCCTCTGGCCGTCAGGCTGCAGACGTCGATCTCTCGTGATCCGACTGACTTGACGCTGGGCGTCGCTTCTGCCGCACTGTTCGCAGGCGGTTTCGACGAACGGGCGACGATCCTGCCGATCTGGGCGGCGCTGATCTCCGCCAGCTACTTCGCCTTCTACCGTGACGACACCGGCGGGCAGTTCCGGGCTGCGATCCAGATCGTGGGCGGTGCGGCCCTGATCGCGGGGGCGAAGTTCGCCGACTTCGGGATCCCGCCCTACGACCGGGTGTTCGCGGGCCTCGCGGCCTACTTCCTGACGATCTCGGCCCTCGAGATCGCGCGCCGACTCCTCGTCAGCTCTGACGGTGAAGGCAAGATTCCCCGGTTGCGCTGGACCTGGACCTTCCTGATCGGTCTGGCCGCGTTCTACATCGGGTGCGTCCTGGCTGCGGTCCACGACGTCGAGACCGGTCGCCCGCTGGCAGTCGTGCCCAGCCTCGTCGTGATCGTCGTCGGACTGACCGCGATCGTCGTCGGCCAGACGATGCGCAACCGCGAGCTCAACCGCAGCGTCGAGGCACTCTCCGGTGCAGCGGTCACGATGCCCTGGCGCAAGGACGTCATCGCCGAGACGCTCAGCCTCTGGGGTGCCAAGGGGCTGCGGGTCAAGGAGGTGCGGGTCGGCGACAACCCGGGCACGCGCTCAGACCTCGCGGTCCCGCTGATCGACGGACGGTACGCCGTCGCCGAGCGCTCCTCCGGTGGGTTGCCGTTCACACAGGTCGAACGACACGTCCTCGAAGCGCTCGCCAACATGGCCGACACGTCGCGGCGAGAGTCCGAGCAGCGCGAGAAGCTGCGCGACCGGGCCAACACCGACGGTCTGACGGGCTTGTCGACGTACACCTACTTCCGGGAGATCCTGGCCGAGGTCAGCCGCCTGCGCAGCCCCGGTGAGTCGATCGCGATCGTGTTCATCGACCTCGACGGCTTCAAGGAGATCAACGACCGGTACGGGCACATCGTGGGCGACCGGGCCATCCAGGTGCTGGCCGAACGATTCATCAAGCACACCGGCGACAGCGAGAACGTCACCCGGTACGGCGGCGACGAGTTCGCGGTGCTGGTGCGACGCGTCGCCGACTATGCCGGGCTGACCGAGGAGTGTGAACGACTCACCGCGCTGGTCAGTCGACCGATCACGGTCGGCGAGCACACGCTGCGACTGCGCGCGAGCATCGGCTCGGCGTTGTCGTCCAGCGCCGACGACCAGCTGGAAAGCTGGTACGGGCCGCCGACCAGCAGATGTACCAGCGCAAGCGGGCCGTCCATGCCGACGACAAGGAGGTGACGTCGCGCATCGACGAGGGCGTCCGTCGTGCCATCGTCGAGGGACGCCTGGCCACGGCCTACCAGCCGATCGTCAACCTGGCGGCCAACGCGGTCGCGAGCCTGGAGGTCCTGGTCCGGTACACCGATCCTCAGATGGGCTCGATCCCGCCGCCAGTCATCGTGGAGTCGGCGATCCGGCTCAACATGCTCGACGACATGACGTTGCAGGTGCTAGACCAGGCGATCGAGACGATGATCGAGAGTCGTATCCACGTCCCCGGGCTCCGGTCGTTCTCGATCAACCTCGAGCTCGAGCAGATGATGACGTGGACGCCGCTGCTGCAGCGCATCGCCGACTGCCAGGCTTCCCACGGCATCCGGGTCCTGATCGAGATCTCCGAAGGGTCGATCGGACGCTGGTCCGAGGCCAATGCCGACATCTCGTGGCGGCTCCAGGAAGCCGGCGTGCAGATTGCGATCGACGACTTCGGATCAGGATTTGCCGGTCTCGGCTCGCTGTACCTGCCGCGGGTCGACGTCGGTGAAGCTCGACCGCAGCCTGTTGACCGACCTGGCTGATCCGCGCCAGACCCTCGTGGTGACGCGGGCGACGGCGATGCTCAACGAGCTGGGTTTCTGGGTCGTGGCCGAGGGGATCACCAACCTGCACGAGGCCTCTGTGCTGCGCGAAGCCGGTGCGACCCACGTGCAGGGCTACCTCTATGGCCGGCCAGAAGACCGCCAGACGACGTTGCAGCGGTTCCGCGAGCACGGCCTCGTCCCGCTGCCCGACTGATCAGGGTCGGGCCGGACGATCAGATCCAGCGGTCGAGCCACATGCGGTGGTGCCAGGCGTCGTAGGGGATGAGGTCGTCGGTCAAGATCGGGTGGAAGTACCAGAACATGACGACGGCGGCCAGCGCGTACAGGGCGATCGTCAGCCCCGCGGCATAGGTCGACCGCGGACTCGAGCGGCTGCGCCAGATCGCGTCGGCAACCAGCGAGATCGCGATGATCGTGAACGGGATGACCGTGACGGCGTAGAACGAGAAGATCGGCCGGTCGGCGTTGAGGAACCACGGCAGCCAGCACACGGCGACCCCGATCACCGGCAGTCCCCACGTCCAGCGGCGGGTCTTGATCCACATGACGAGCGAGCCGAGGAGTGCCACGATGCCGGTCCACCAGATCAGCGGATTTCCCAGGATCAGGATCTCCCGCACGCACTTCTCGCCGGCGGCCTGGCCGCACTGCAACGTCGCGGGGAGGTCGAACTGGGCATCGGCGCCCACCGGGCGGACCTGCAACAGCCAGGTGGCCGGATGGGACTGGTAGGGATGGGTGACGCCGTCGAGGTTGCCGGTGTGGAAGTCGTACGTCATGACGTGGAAGTGCCACAGCGACCGCAAGGCGTCCCAGGTCTCTCCGCCGAGTCCGGTCGTCGGCTTGTCGACGTACGATCCCCACGGCTTGGAGTAGTCGCCGTACCCGTGGCCAAAACGTGCTTCGTAGACCTCGTGGTGCACCAGGAAGCCCGTCCACGAGACGAGGTACACGACCAACGCCACCAGGACGATCGAGGCGAAGGCCGGAACCCCGACGATGAGCGTCGTGCGCAGCCAGCCGTGGTGCATCGCGGTGCGCGGGTTGCGCCGTCTCATGACGACCTCCCACACGACCACGACGATGCCGAACACCGCGAGGACGTACACGCCGCTCCACTTGGTGGCGCACGCCATGCCGAAGCTGACACCTGCCAGGAGTTGCCAGGGCCGCCACAGCCGGTAGGTCCCGAGGCGCTCCTTGATCCAGTCGCGGTCGGCGACCAGGCAGGCCACGCCACAGACGATCCAGAACGTCAGGAAGATGTCGAGCAGCGCGAGTCGTGACATCACGAAGTGGGCGCCGTCGACGGCCAGGAGCAGGCCGGCGAAGCAGCCGATGAACGTCGAGCCGGTCATCCGGCGCACGAGCCGGGCCAGCACCAGGACGGTCAGCGCGCCGATCACGACGCCGGAGATGCGCCAGCCGAACGAGGTGAATCCGAAGACCTGCTCGCCGAGGGCGATGATCCACTTGCCGCCGTCGGGGTGCACGATCCATGACGGCTCGCCCGTCATCAGGCCGGTGAGGTTGCCCTTGACGATCTCGCCATTGGCTTTCTCGACGTAGTCCTGGACGTAGCCGTGCTGCAGCAACGACCAGGCGTCCTTGGCGTAGTAGGTCTCGTCGAAGACGAACTTGTTGGGGTAGCCGACGTTCCAGACCCGCAGGACGAACGCCAGCAGCGCCACGCCGATCGGACCGATCCAGCCCCAGGCACGTGCAGGGACCCGGGACACGTGATTCACGGGCCCAGCCTGGGGGCGCACCCCGGAGGGGGTGGATGCGCAACAGCATTCGGTCCGCCCGCCCCTGGCGCGGTGCCCAGTCCTGGCGCGGTGGCTTTTCAACCGCATTCGGCGAAATGAGGTTGCTGGGACACCGGCCCGGCAGGATGAGGTTGCGGATCCACCGACCCCGGAGGGCGCCGGAGCGGCGGGATCCACAGGTGTCGGGGCGACCCCGGCCGTCCACAGGCGGACGTCGGAGGGCAGCGCGAGAAGTCGCGGACCGTGAACGCTGCGTGGATGCGACCATGTCGACCCGTCCCAGACCATCTCGCCGACCGTGCGTTCAGCCGCGTGGAAGCTTTCGCTGCAGGCATGACCCCGCGGATGCTGCAGCACAAGCGTTTTGTGCAGGTCCGTTCCTCGGTGTATCGGCTCGCCGACATCGGCTCGACGACCTCGGGATCGTCGCTGCCGCCCGACTGACCCTCCCGCCCGATGCGTTGATCAGCCACGGCACCCGGCTGTGGCTCCTGGGGTGCCGAACGAGGACAGCTGACTCCGTTGCACTTCACCGTGGCGCGAGACCTGCACCTCGTCTTCGACGAGATGAAGCTCCATCGAACCGTCCTCATGCCACCGAACGACGGTGTGATGGTGAGCGTGGAGGCCGCATTCGTGGGTTATGCGGCGACCGCTCGACCGCTCGACCGCTCGACCTGATCGTCGTCGGTGACTGGCTCCTGCATCGACGTCACATGACGGAGGCGTCACTGTCGGCCTTCGTCCGGACACAGCGGTGGCGCCCTGGAGCAGAGCAGGTCATCGAGATCCTGCCGTTGCTGGACGGGCGGGCGCGTTCGATGCCTGAGTCGGAGGCGCGGGCGTTCCTGGTGACCGCTGGGCTTCCGACGCCTCAGGTCAACCACGACGTTCACGATGCGGAGCACAGGTTCTTGGGTTGCGGTGACCTGGTCTACCTCCTGTGGCGGCTCATCGTGGAGTACGAGGGCGGGCAACACTGGAGCGACGCCGATCAGATCGCCAGCGACGCTGATCGCTACGCAGGTCTGCGGCGCAACGACTGGGCCTACGTCCAGATCACCAAGAAGCACCTCGCACGCCCAAGTCGATGGTCCGCACGGTGCATCGAGCTCTGGTCGCGCAGGGATATGACGGCCCCGCGCCGGTGTTCGACGAGCGGTGGGACGCCTTGTTCAAGGCGCCTCGCAACCAGTCGTTGCGTCGAACGGCCTGACGCTGCCCCAGGCGCGGTGGATTCGCAACCTCATTGCGCCGCCCTGCCCCGGGCGCGGTGGTTTATCAACCGCATTCGGCCGGATGAGGTTGCTGGGACACCGGCCCGGCGGGATGAGGTTGCTGGGACACCGGCCCGGCGGGATGAGGTTGCGGATCCACCGACTCCGGGGGTGGATGGGAGACTTGGGCCCATGTTGATCCTCGCTGCGACGCCCATTGGTCAGGTCACCGATGCGAGCGGCCGCCTGGCCGCCGCGCTGACCACCGCCGATGTCGTCGCGGCAGAGGACACCCGACGTCTCAAGCGGCTCGCCGCCGACCTCGGCGTCGAGATCAGCGGCCGAATCGTGTCGTACTTCGAGGGCAACGAAGAACGTCGTACCCCCGAGCTGGCCCAGGTGCTCGAGGCCGGTCAGACGATCGTCCTCGTGACCGATGCCGGCATGCCGAGCG
Organism: Aeromicrobium sp. UC242_57; assembly: GCF_044452305.1. NCBI lineage: Bacteria > Bacillati > Actinomycetota > Actinomycetes > Propionibacteriales > Nocardioidaceae > Aeromicrobium > Aeromicrobium sp. UC242_57. The sequence continues at coordinate 372,191 of NZ_JBIOAM010000003.1, forward strand.
TGTCCGATCCGGGCTACCGGCTCGTCGTCGCGGCCATCGCCGCAGATGTGAAGGTCACCGCGATCCCTGGTCCGTCTGCGGTGCTGACGGCCCTCGCCGTCTCGGGGCTGCCGGTCGACAGGTTCTGCTTCGAAGGTTTCCTGCCGCGCAAGGCCGGGGAGCGCACCCGTGCGCTGAAGGAGCTCGCGGCCGAACGCCGCACCATGGTGTTCTTCGAGTCGCCGCACCGCACGCAGACCTCGCTGGAGGCGATGGCCGAGGTGTTCGGCGGCGACCGCGCCGCAGCGGTGTGCCGCGAGCTCACCAAGACGTACGAAGAAGTCGCCCGGGGTCCTCTCGACGACGTCATCGCGTGGGCGAAGGCCCAGGAACAGGGCATCCGCGGCGAGGTGACGATCGTCGTCGGAGGCGTTGTCGCCGAGCTGCGCACCTACGCGCCCGACGAGCTCAAGGCGCTGGTCGCCGAACGTCAGGGCGAAGGGCTCAGCCGCAAGGACGCGATCGAGCAGGTCGCCGGTGAGACGGGCATCCGCAAGAAGGACGTCTACGACGCTGCACACAGCTGAATCCACAGGCACCTGACACCGGGTTGAGAAGTGTCGCGAGTGGAGCCAAAATGGAGCCATGCCCAACATCCAAGTAAAGAACGTGCCGGATCAGGTGCATGCTGTCCTGCGTGACCGGGCAGCTTCACGTCACCAGTCGCTCCAAGAATTCATCCTTGAGACACTGATCGAGACGGCGAGGACTCCAACGGACACCGAGTTCTTCGAGCGCTACCGCGCGGACCTCGAGGCGTTGGACGACGGTCGACCTCCGGTCACGCGCCAGATGATTCTCGACGCCTTGGAGGAAGGCCGTGCAGGTCGTTGACGCCAATGTGGTGATCGACGCGTTGAGCCTGCGAGGGAACGTCGGTGACTCGGCGAGGGAGGTCATCGCGCGCCGCACGACGGTCGTTCCCCACCTGCTGGATGTTGAGGTGCTGCACGTCCTGCGTCGTCTCGAACGTCGGGGCTTCCTGTCCGGACCGCAGGCAGGACGTGCGGTCCGCGGGCTGAGCGAGATGCCGGTGACCCGACGTTCGCACCATCCCCTCATTCCCCGCATCTGGGATCTGCGCGACAACCTCACCCCCTACGACGCGTCATATGTGGCCCTCGCCGAGGCACTTGGCTGCCCGCTGGTGACCGCTGACGCCCGGTTGGCTGCGGCCCCGGGCGTCCGTTGCGAGATCGTCGTGCTGAGTGCCTGATGCGACTCACTAGACTCGACGACGTGTCAGACCAAACGTTCTACGTCACCACGCCCATCTACTACGTCAACGACGCGCCCCACATCGGGCACGGCTACACGACGGTCATGGGTGACATCATCACGCGGTGGCACCGCCAACGTGGCGAGAACGTCTGGTACCTGACCGGCACCGACGAGCACGGCCAGAAGGTCCTGCGCAAGGCCGAGGCCAATGGCGTGACCCCGCAGCAGTGGGTCGACAAGCTCGTCGACGAGGAGTGGAAGCCGCTCCTGAAGACGATCGACGTCGCCAACGACGACTTCATCCGCACCACCGAGCAGCGTCACCTCGATGGCTCGAAGGCGTTCTGGCAAGACCTCAACGACCGGGGCGCGGTCTACAAGGGATCGTTCAGCGGCTGGTACAGCGTCGGCAGCGAAGAGTTCGTCGGTGACGACGACGTCGCCGACGGTGAGGGCGACGACAAGGGCTTCAAGGTCTCGACGCTTGACGGCAGCCGGGTCGAGCACATGACCGAGGAGAACTACTTCTTCCGGCTCAGCGACTACCAGCAGAAGCTGCTCGACTTCTACGAGGCCAATCCGACGTTCATCCAGCCCGAGTCGGCCCGCAACGAGGTCATCTCGTTCGTGTCCCGCGGACTGCGTGACCTGTCGATCTCACGGTCGACGTTCGACTGGGGCATCCAGCTGCCCTGGGACGACAAGCACGTCATGTACGTGTGGGTCGAGGCGCTGCTCAACTACGTCACGGCCATCGGTTACGGCGCCGATCAAGAACGCTTCGACAAGACCTGGCCAGCCAGCATTCACATCGTCGGCAAGGACATCGCCCGGTTCCACGCGGTCATCTGGCCAGCGATGCTGATGGCCGCCGGACAGCCGGTCCCCGGCCAGGTGTTCGCCCACGGCTGGCTGCTGGTCGGCGGGCAGAAGATGAGCAAGTCCAAGGCCAACGGCATCCGGCCCGACGAGATCGTCGACACCTTCGGATCTGACGCCTACCGCTACTACTTCGCCCGCGCCTTGACGTTCGGCTCCGACGGCTCGATCTCGTGGGAGGACATCAGCGCCCGCTACCACGCAGAGCTCGCCAACGGCTTCGGCAACCTGGCGTCCCGCGTCGCGGCGATGATCGGCAAGTACTTCGACGGAGCGCTTCCGGCCGCCGGCGAGATCACCGCTGCCGAGCAGAAGGTCATCGACACCGTCGCAGCGGCGGTGCGCGATGCCGATGACGCGATCGAGAAGGTTGCGCCGCAAGACGCCCTCGCGGCGATCTGGCGCATCGTCGACGGCTCAACGGATACATCACCGAGCAGGCCCCGTGGAAGGTCGCCAAGGACACTGAGTCTTCGGAGGGTGGGGCCAGAGACCGGTTGGCCACGATCCTCACCACCGCCGCTGAGGGGCTGCGGGTCCTGGCTGTCCTGCTCAACCCCGTGATGCCCAAGGCGTCGGCAGGGTTGTGGGATGCGCTCGGCGCGGAGTCGACGTTGGGTGCACTGGCCGACCAGCGCATCGACGCCGTTGCCGCGTGGGGACAGCTGCCCGCCGGCACGACGATCACCAAGCCCGACTCGTTGTTCCCGCGCATCGAGGCTCCGGCGGAGTGACTGTCACCCACGGCTGGCCGCAGGCACCGGAGGCGTTGCCGTCACCGGTGGTCGACAACCACTGCCATCTCGACCACCGGGCCTACAGCAAGGGCATCGAGGGCGGTCTGCTGATCCCGGTCGACGAGGCCCTCGACCGGGCTGCGGATGTCAACGTGACCCGCGTGGTCCAGGTCGGCTGCGATCTCGAGGGATCGCGCTGGGCCGTCGAGACCGCTGCGGCCTATCCGTCCGTCGTGGCGGCGGTCGCTCTGCACCCTAACGAGGCGCCGCGGCTGGCATCAGCCGGCCAGCTCGACGCGGCCTTGGCCGAGATCGATGCGCTCGCGCAGTCCGGCGATCACGTTAGAGCCGTCGGGGAGACCGGGCTCGACTACTTCCGCACCGGCGAGGACGGACGGGAGGCGCAGCACACCTCGTTCCGCGAGCACATCCGCATCGCGAAGCGACATGACAAGACGCTCGTGATCCACGACCGCGACTCCCACGACGACGTCCTCGCGGTCCTCGACGACGAGGGCGTGCCTGACCGGGTCGTGATGCACTGCTTCTCCGGCGACGCCGACTTCGCGCGGGCTTGCGTCGAGCGCGGGGCCTACTTGTCGTTCGCCGGGACGGTGACCTTCAAGAATGCTGAGAACCTTCGCGAAGCGCTCCGCGTGACTCCCGCCGACCGTATTCTGGTCGAGACCGATGCGCCTTTCCTCACACCGATTCCACACCGGGGTCAACCGAACGCTTCGTTCATGATTCCCCTCACGGTGCGATTCATGGCTGAAATTGCAGGCAAGACGGTCGAAGAGCTGTGCAAGGACATCGATGTGAACACTGATCGCGCATTCGGCGGGCGCTGGGCTCAGCGTCGGTGAGAGGCGGGGTTGAAATGCCAACGGTTTTGAGGTTCAGGAGGTCGCAGTTATGGTTGAAAGTCGGCCCAGCCATCGACTTTCGAGGAATGCAGTGCCCCAGGATTCGAAACCAGTGACCCCAGCCAAGACCCCCGGACGCCGCGTCAAGCACCGCCAGCGCAAGTCCGTCCAGCTCATCGCCCTCAACATCGCGATCCTTCTCGCGGTCGGCGGCGGCACCGCAGCCTACGGCGCCATGAGCCAGACCGTGACCCTGAAGGTCGACGGCGAAAGCACGTCGATCCGCACGTTCGGCAGCACCGTCGGCGACGTGCTGGACGATCACGAGGTCACGCTGCGGGCCGGCGACAAGGTCAACATGGCCCCCACCAGCGGCCTGTCCGACGGCGACACGATCGACGTCGCCTATGCCAAGCCGCTGACCCTGACGGTCGACGGCAAGGTGTCCAAGCAGACGGTCTTCGACCGCACGGTCGACGAGGCGATCACCTCGCTGGGTCTGGCTGCGTCGCCCGATGCGTACGTCTCGGTCAAGCGTTCGGCTGCTGTGCCGCGCACCGGCATGGCGCTCGTGATCAGCTCGCCCAAGAAGCTGACGATCGTCGCCGACGGCGACAAGAAGACTGTCACGACCAAGACGCCGACGGTCTCCGGCGTGCTCGCCGAGGCAGGTGTGACCCTCGACCAGGACGACGAGGTCAAACCGGCGCTCGACACGTACGTGACCCCCGACGACAAGGTTCGCGTCGTCCGCATCAAGAAGATCACCAAGACCGAGATGGTCAAGCTCAAGCACAAGACGCAGGTCAAGGAAGATCCCGAGGCGTTGGTGGGTGAGACCACCGTCGTCAGGGCCGGCCAGAACGGCAAGGCCCGCGAGCGGGTCACGCTCGTGTACGCCGACGGCAAGCTGCGCAAGCGCACCGTGCACTCCACCAACGCCGTGAAGCCCCCGGTGACCGAGGTCGTGTCGCGTGGCACGAGCCGCACCGCCCCCCGACAGCGTCTGGGACAAGATCGCCCAGTGCGAGTCCGGCGGCAACTGGTCGATCAACACCGGCAACGGCTACTACGGCGGCCTGCAGTTCAGCGCTGCGACGTGGAAGAGCGTCGGTGGCCCTGGGCTGCCGCACCAGAACAGCCGCGAGGTGCAGATCAAGTACGCCAAGATCCTGCAGGCGCGCTCCGGTTGGGGCCAGTGGGGCTGCGCACATGCGAGGTTCAACTGACGCCACCGAGGCTTCTCGGAGCCGCTGACATCCGTCGGCTCGCCGAAACGTGTGGGATCCGTCCCACCAAGCAACGTGGCCAGAACTTCGTCCACGACGCCAACACCGTCCGCCGCATCGTCAAGGCGTCGGGCATCACGCCCGATGACGTTGCAGTCGAGATCGGTCCTGGTCTCGGTTCGTTGACCCTCGGCCTGCTCGAGGTCGCGCGCCACGTCACGGCGGTCGAGATCGACGACGTGCTGGCCGGTCAGCTGCCGGCGACGTTGGCTGAGTTCGCGCCCGATCAGGTCGGAGCCTTCGACCTGGTGCTGGCCGATGCCATGAAGGTCACCGAGCTGCCTGGCCCGGCGCCGACGGCGCTGGTCGCCAACCTGCCCTACAACGTGTCAGTACCGGTGCTGCTGACCTTCCTCGAACGGTTCCCGTCGATCCGTACCGGCCTGGTGATGGTGCAGGCCGAGGTGGCTCACCGGCTGGCTGCGGTGCCCGGCTCGAAGATCTACGGCATCCCTAGCGTGAAAAGCTGCGTGGTACGCCGATGTAAAGCTCGCCGGCTCGGTCGGCCGCAACGTGTTCTGGCCGATGCCCAACGTCGAGTCCTCGCTCGTGGCGTGGACGCGGCGTGAGCCGCCAGGGGACGAGTCGCTGCGACTGAAGACGTTCGCGGTCGCCGACGCGGCCTTCGCCCAGCGTCGCAAGACCATGCGTGCGGCCCTCGCCTCGCTGGCGGGGTCCGGTGCTGCTGCCGAAGAGGCGCTCGTCGCCGCAGACATCTCGCCCCAGGCGCGCGGCGAACAGCCACGGTCGAAGACTTCGCCCGTCTCGCCACGCACTTCTAGGCACCGCATTCCGCGCGCCGTGCGGTGAGGTTGTGGCTAGTCTGGCGGCGTGATCGTGGACGAGCGGATCTGGCGGGTTGCCGACGACCCCTTGGTGCGCCCGACGGGGTCGGGTGACCTGAGCGGTGAGAGCGTCGCGGTCAAGGACGTCTTCGCCGTCGCGGGTCACCGGATCGGGGCCGGCAATCCGGCCTGGCTGGACGAGGCCGTTCCGGCGGCTCGCGCACGCCTGGGCAGTCGAACGTCTGCTGGCCGATGGCGCCTCGGTTCGTGGCATCACCCGGTGCGACGAGTTCGCGTACAGCCTGGCCGGCACCAACGTGCACTACGGAACGCCGCCTAATCCGCTCGCCCCGCACCGGGTGCCCGGGGGCTCTTCGTCAGGTTCGGCCTCGGCAGTGTCGATGGGCTTGGCGTCGATCGGCTTGGGCACCGACACCGGCGGGTCGATCCGAGTTCCGGCGGCCTACCAGGGCCTGTGGGGCATCCGGACGACTCACGGTGCTGTCCCCGTCGATGGATTGTTGCTGCTCTCTCCGGGTGCCGACACGGTCGGCTGGCTGACCCGCGACGCCGGGCTGCTGGCCCGAGTGGGTCGCTCGCTGCTGCCCGTCGACAGCGCCAAGCCCGGTGAGCTTGTCGCCGTCGACGGCCTGCTGAACCTCGCCGAGCCAGGGGTGCGCGACGTCGTCGGCGAGATCGCGCGAACGGTCCCGCGCATCGACTGGCCGATGGCCGAGATGCGCAGCGTGCTGACAGCATTTCGCACCCGGCAGGCATTCGAGGCCTGGCAGGAGCGAGGAGCCTGGATGGCATCCCACCTCCACGCACTCGGGCCGGGCGTGCGAGCGCGGTGGGAGTGGGCCGCCTCGATCACGCCTGAGGTCGGGGACGAGGCTAGGCGCGAAGTAGCTCGTCATGGCGCGGGGATCCGTCGGCTGTTGGGCGATCGGGTCCTGGTGCTGCCCTCGGCATCCTCCGTCGCGCCGCCGCTGCGCCGGGCCAAGGACCTCGAGCTGCTGCGGCGCACCACGATGCAGCTGACGTGTGTGGCAGGCGCCGCCGGGCTGCCGGCGGTCAGCGTCCCTCTCGTGACGGCGAACGGACTGCCAGCCGGCGTGAGCCTGGTCGGCCCAGCCGGGTCCGACCGGGCGCTCATCGAACGAGCCACTAGGTTGAACAGGTGAGCTCTGCCAACGTTCGTGTCCCCGCCAAGATCAACCTGTGCCTGGGCGTCGGGCCTGTGCGCGAGGACGGCTACCACCCGTTGGCGACGGTCTACCAGGCCGTCGACCTGCACGACGAGGTTCGGGCGACGCTGCGCGACGACGACGAGATCACCGTGGCTGTCCACACCGAGCTCGATGCACTGTCGGAGATCGCGATCGTCCCAGAGAACAGTGACAACCTCGCGGTTCGTGCGGCCTTGCTGCTGCGCGAGCGAACGGGCACCCTGCTCGGCGTCGACCTGGCGATCCGCAAGGTCATCCCGGTCGCCGGCGGCATGGCCGGTGGTTCGGCCGACGCCGCAGCGGCGCTCGTCGCCTGCAACGAGGCGTGGGGGACTGGTCTGAGTCGCGCAGCTCTGGAGCAGCTCGCCAGCCAGCTGGGCAGCGACGTGCCATTCCTGCTGCACGGCGGCAATGCGGTGGGTGGCGGCCGCGGCGAGACGATCAGCCCGGTCCTGGCTCGTGGCTCCTACAACTGGGTGTTCGCGACGGCGCACGAGGGACTGTCGACGGCTGCGGTCTATGCGGAGTTCGATCGACTCAACGCTGGTACCGAGGTCGCGCACCCGACCGTGCCAGATGCGCTGCTGGCTGCCTTGCGCGCAGGCGACGCCGATGCGCTCGGCGCTGCACTGTCCAACGACCTGACCGAGGCCGCCCTGTCGCTGCGTCCAGAGCTCGCCGACACGCTCGCGGTCGGCATCGAGGCGGGTGCGCTGGGCGCGATCTTGTCGGGCTCAGGCCCGACCGCCTTGTTCCTGGCCTCCGACGAGCAGCACAGCCTCGACATCGCCTTCGCCCTGACGAGCGCCTCGGACTGCGCTGACGTCATTCAGTCACGCGGCCCAGTCACCGGCGCCCGCCTGATCTGAACGCTGAGGAGGTACTTGCCGCCCCCCGAAGAGGTAGTTATCGCCCTCTGAGGAGGCAGTTGCCGCCCTCGGGATAAAGGGCTGTAAGTGCCTCGTGAAGGGGCGGTAAGTACCTCGTCAGCGGTTAGGACTCGAGGAGCTCGGTCAGCTCGAGCCAGCGCTCCTCGTGGGCGGCGATCTTGGCCTCGAGGTCCTGGATCTCGGCGGACAGCTTCGTCAACGACGGGACGTCCGTCGGATCGACCTCGGTCAGCTCGATCTGGGCAGCGGCGATCCTGGCCGAGAGCTTCTCGATCTTGCGGTCGATCGAGCCGACCTCCTTGCGGGCGTTGCGCTCGTCCCCGCTCGACAGGGACGACTTCTTGACGTGGCCGGCCGAGGACGGGTTCGACGCCGACGGGCCGGACACCGCATCCTGCTTCTTGCGCAGGTCGAGGTACTGGTCGACGCCGCCGGGCAGGTGCCGGAAGTGGCCGTCCATGATCGCGTACTGCTGATCGGTGATGCGCTCGAGCAGGTACCGGTCGTGCGAGACGACCAGCAGCGTGCCGGGCCACGTGTCGAGCAGATCCTCCATCGCGGCGAGCATGTCGGTGTCGAGATCGTTGGTCGGCTCGTCGAGCACCAGCACGTTGGGCTCGTCGAGCAGGATCATGAGCAGCTGAAGTCGGCGCTTCTGCCCGCCCGACAGGTCCTTGACGGGAGTCGACATCTGCGCGCTGGAGAAGCCCAGCCGTTCGAGCAGCTGCGACGGCGTCATCTCCTTGCCGCCGGAGACGTACGAGGTGCGCTGGCGGCCGACGACATCGCTGACCCGGTCGTTGCCGACGTCCTTCAGCTCGTTGAGCTCCTGCGTCAGGGTGACGACCCGGATCGTCTTGCCGCGCTTGACCCGCCCGGACGTGGGCTGGACCTTGCCGGTGACCAGGCCCAGCAGGGTCGACTTGCCAGCGCCGTTCGCGCCGAGGATCCCGGTGCGCTCGCCGGGGGCGATGCGCCACTCGACGTTCTTGAGCACAGGCTTGTCGTAGGAGACCGACACGTCGAGGATGTCGACGACGTCCTTGCCCAGGCGTGACGTCGCCATCTGCTTGAGCTCGATCGTGTCGCGGGGGGCGGGCTCGTTCTCGATCAGGGCGTTGGCGGCGTCGATGCGGAACTTGGGCTTGCTCGTGCGGGCCGGGCGCCGCGGCGCAACCAGGCGAGCTCCTTGCGCATCAGGTTCTGCCGCTTGGACTCGGTCGCGGCAGCATGACGGTCGCGTTCGACGCGCTGCAGGATGTACGCCGCGTAACCGCCCTCGAAGGGTTCGACGATGCCGTCGTGCACCTCCCAGGTCGCGGTGCAGACCTCGTCGAGGAACCAGCGGTCGTGGGTCACGACGAGGAGCCCGCCCGCATTGGCTGACCAGCGTTTCTTGAGGTGGCCGGCGAGCCAGGTGATGCCCTCGACGTCGAGGTGGTTGGTCGGCTCGTCGAGGAACAGGACGTCGTCGTCGCCGACCAGCAGCCTGGCCAGCGCGACGCGGCGGCGCTGGCCGCCCGACAACGTGCTGATCGTGGCGTCCCAGGCGATGTCGGAGACGAGTCCGGCGATGACGTCACGGACCTTGGCGTCGCCGGCCCACTCGTAGTCTTCCTTGTCGCCGACGATGGCGTGGCCGACGGTGCCGTCCTGGTCGAGGGTGTCGGTCTGGTCGAGCATCCCGATCGTGACGCCGCCGCGTGTGGTCACCCGGCCGGAGTCAGGCTGCAGGACGCCGGTGAAGATGCGCAGCAGCGTCGACTTGCCGTCGCCGTTGCGACCGACGATGCCGATCCGGTCTCCCTCGTCGATGCCGATCGTGACCGACTTGAAGACGGTCTTGGTCGGGAAGTCGAGGGCGATCTGTTCCACGCCGAGAAGATGTGCCACTGCGCAAGTGTAGGGGCCGGGCCCCGCGCGTCCTTCAGTGGTCGAACGGCAGGGAAGCTTGCGCAGGGCCGAGATGATGCTCTCGGTCTCGTCGGGTGACAGGGCCGCGAGCAGCTTCTGCTCTGCGTCGAGCAGGGCGTCGAGCGCTCCGTCGACTGCGATGCGTCCGGGTGAGGTCAGGACGACCTGGACGCCGCGCCGGTCGGCCGGGGTCAGGCTGCCGTTCGACGAGCCCCTTGTGGACGAGGCGGTCGACCCGGTTGGTCATGGTCCCGCTGGTCACGAGCGTCTCTTGGACGACCTGCCCGGGGAGAGTCGGTATGGCTGGCCGGAGCGTCGCAGCGCGGACAGGACGTCGAACTCCGATGGCTCGAGCCCGTGGTCGGCGAAGGCCTGCTTGCGGGCACGGTCGAGGTGCAGCGCGAGGCGGCTGACCCGGCTGAGCACGTGCATCGGCGTGATGTCCATGGCGGGACGTTCTCGCTGCCATGCCGTGATGAGTCGATCGACGTCGTCCTCCATGCGGGAAGACTATCAAGATTCTTGATGTCGAGATTGTTTCGGGTCGAACTCGGACGTACGTTGGCATCATGCCTGTCTGGGATCCCGCCCGTTACCTGCAGTTCGCCGACGACCGGTCGCGTCCGTTCGTCGACCTGGTCGGCCGGGTCCGCGGCACGCCGAGCACGATCGTCGACCTCGGGTGCGGACCCGGTCGAGCCCACGGCGATCCTGCGGGAGCACTGGCCCGACGCACGGATCCACGGCGTCGACTCGTCGCCCGAGATGATCCAGCGGGCCAACCGCGACAGCACCGATCCTGGTGCAGCTGACCGGCTGGCCGACGTCGCCACCTGGTCGCCGCAGGGAACCGTTGACCTCATCGTGTCGAATGCCCTGTTCCAGTGGGTGCCGAACCAGCTCGACGTCATCCGACGCCTTGCTGCGGCGGTCAGCCCAGGTGGCACCTTCGCGCTCCAGGTGCCCCGCAACGTACGACGCCGCCAGCCACACGTTGCTGCGAGACATCGCAGCTGAGGAGCCGTACGCCGAGCACACCGCCGACATCACCGGTGATCGCGGTACCCAGCCGCTGGCCTATCCGGCTCGCTTCGCCGATCAGGGCTGGGACGTAGACCTGTGGGAGACGACCTATTTCCACGTGCTTCCCGGCGACGATCCCGTCTTCGACTGGACGTCGGGTACCGGCGCGCGGCCGTATCTGCAGGCCCTTCCGACCGGGCTCCGCGAGCAGTTCGCCGATCGCTACCGCGCAGCCCTGCGCCTCGCCTACCCCCGCCAGACCTGGGGGACAGCCTTTCCATTTCGCCGGACCCTTGTCGTCGCTCGACGCGAAGCCGGTCTCCGGTAGTCTGACTGGGCAACATTCCCCGGTTGGTCTGCCGGCAGGGCCCGCCGCACTTTGAATGCGGACAAGCGACGTAGGTTCGACTCCTACCCGGGGAGCCGACGAGATCGAGAAGATCTATTGGGAGGAACTCACATGAGTGAGAACGTCACGGCCATCGTGCTGGCGGCAGGTGCGGGGACGCGCATGAAGTCCTCACAGGCCAAGGTGCTGCACGCGATCGCCGGGCGCAGCATGATCGAGCACGCCTTGGTCGCCGTCGCCGGCGCCGGTGTGGCACGCACCATCGCGGTCGTCGGGCATGATCGCGAGCAGGTCGAAGCTGCGGTCTCCGCCCACGATCCTGCGGTGACCCTCGCGGTCCAGGAGCAACGGTTGGGCACCGGCGACGCGGTCAGAGCCGCGCTCGACTCGCTCGACGACATACCTGACGGGCCGGTGCTGATCAGCTACGCCGACGTCCCGTTGCTGTCGGCGCAGACCCTGGCCGCAGCTCATCGTCGACCACCGGGCCGCAGACCGGGCAGTCACGATCTTGACCGCCGACTCGACGAGCCCTTCGGCTACGGACGCATCCTGCGCGACGAGGCCGGTGCGGTCACGGCGATCCGCGAGCACAAGGACGCGACCGAGGCCGAACGTCAGATCCGTGAGGTCAACAGCGGCATCCTGGTCGTCGACGGGGCGTTCCTGGCACGTGCGGTCGGCCAGCTCAGCCCGCAGAACGCCCAGGGCGAGCTGTACCTGACCGACATCATCGGGCAGGCCGTCGATGAAGGGCTGCCGGTCGGTGCGCACGTCCTCGAAGACGTCTGGCAGACCGAAGGCGTCAACGATCGTGCGCAGCCGCCCGCCTCGGCGGCGCGCTCAACCGTCGGCTGACCCAGCACTGGATGACCGAAGGCGTCACGATCGTCGACCCGGCCACGACCTGGATCGACTCGGCGGTGACTCTGTCACCCGATGTCACGCTGCTGCCCGGCACCCAGCTTGCTCGGCGCCACGACAGTGGCCAGCGGCGCCACGATCGGCCCCGACACGACGTTGCGCAATGTCGAGGTCGGCGAGAACGCGACGATCATCCGCACGCACGGCTCCGACGCCGTCATCGGTGCGAGTGCGACGGTCGGCCCGTTCGCCTTCCTGCGGCCCGGGCCGACCTGCGTGCGAGGGTGGCAAGATCGGCACCTTCGTCGAGGTCAAGAACTCGACGATTGGCGCCGGAGCCAAGGTTCCGCACCTGTCGTACGTCGGTGACGCCACGATCGGCGAGGGCACCAACATCGGCGCCGGCACGATCTTCGCCAACTACGACGGCGTCCACAAGAACCGGACGACGATCGGCTCCCACGCCAAGACAGCGTCCAACAACACCTTCGTGGCACCCGTCGACATCGGCGACGGAGCCACACCGGCGCCGGAACGACCGGCGTTTCGACGTCCCGGCGGGGGGCGCTTGCGGTGAGTGCTGGGTCACAGAGGAATATTGAGGGGTGGGTCGCGGACAAGCGTCCGGGATCCGCCGCCGATCAAGCGGCCCGCGCGGCCACGTCGAACACCACTGAGGAGTCAACAGGTGAGTAGCCTGTCCAAGAGGACGCCCACTCGGAACATGCTGCTGTTCTCCGGTCGGGCCCACCCGACGCTCGCTCAGGAGGTCGCCGACCTGCTGCAGATCGAGGTCGTGCCCACCACGGCGTACGACTTCGCCAACGGCGAGATCTACGTGCGTTTCGACGAGTCGGTGCGCGGATGCGATGCCTTCGTGCTGCAGAGCCACGCTGCGCCGATCAACGAGGCGATCATGGAGCAGGATCATCATGATCGACGCGCTCAAGCGCGCCTCGGCCAAGCGCATCACCGTCATCCTGCCGTTCTACGGCTATGCCCGCCAGGACAAGAAGCACCTCGGACGTGAGCCGATCTCGGCCCGGCTGATGGCCGATCTGTTCCTCGCCGCCGGAGCCGACCGCCTCATGACGGTCGACCTGCACACCGCACAGATCCAGGGCTTCTTCGACGGGCCGGTCGACCACCTGCTCGCGATGCCGATCCTGACCCGTCACGTCAAGAAGCGCTACGGCAAGAAGGACCTCGCGGTCGTCTCGCCCGACGCCGGACGCATCAAGGTCGCCGAGCAGTGGCCAACGCCCTGGGTGGTGCGCCGCTGGCGTTCATCCACAAGACGCGTGATCCGCGCAAGCCCAACGAGTCGAAGGCCAACCGCGTCGTCGGCGACGTCAGGGGCGCGTGTGCATCCTGGTGGACGACCTGATCGACACCGGCGGAACTATCGTCCAGGCTGCTGAGGCGCTGATGGCTGATGGTGCCGAGGACGTCGTGATCGCGGCGACGCACGCGGTGTTCTCCGGTCCGGCCGTCGACCGGCTGAAGAACTCGACGGCGTGCGAGGTCATTGTGACCAACACACTGCCGATCGAGGACGACAAGCGTTTCGACAAGCTCACGGTGCTCTCGATCGCGCCGCTCCTGGCTCAGGCCACGGCGGCGGTCTTCGAAGAGGGCTCGGTCACGAGCCTGTTCAAGAACTGACCTAGCAGCGTAGAACCCAGCACCACCGCTCCTGGCCTCAGCGTCAGGGTGGTGGTGCTGTTGTTCGTCACGGGACCGGCGTCGGGCTGGTCGTGGGTGTAGTCGGCGTCGGCGTGGTGGCTGTCGGCGTGGGGGTCGTGGCTGTCGGCGTCGGCGTTGATTCGGTCGGCGAGGGCGTCGTCGCGGTAGGTGTCGGAGTCGTCGCGGTCGGTGTCGGCGTCGGGGTGACCACGCGCGTCAACGCGATGTAGTTGCGGTCGGGATCGTGCAGCTCGACGTTGACGTTGTTGCGAATCGTCTGACCACTGAACGTCTTGGAGACGTAGGTGTACTCGCCGATCTGCCGTAGGTCAGGACCGTGATGGTGATGCCTGACAACGGTCCGCGCAGCGTGCCGCCGATCGAGAACCGTCCCGAAGCGTTCGTGGTGGTCTCCCAGACCCGGCCGTCGGCGGTCCTGAGGCGGATGCTGGCGTTCTTGAGCGCCGTGACCCCGTCTTGGTCGCGCACCGTGCCGGTGAACGTGCCGCCGCGGGTCGGCAGGTTGATGCTGACCGCTCGGGTCTGTCCGGCCCGCACGCGCGGCAGGTGGACGGTGCGGCCGAAGTAGCCGTTCGTGTCAGGCACCGTGAGCGTGTAGGAGCCGCTGGTCAGTCCGCGCAGCGACAGGGCGCCACCGCTGATCCGGCGCACCCAGAACTCGCCGGTGCGCTTGTTGACGGCGGTGACGGTCATCGAGCCCCTGGCGAGCGCGTTGCCGTCGCCGACCGTCACGAATCCGCGGTAGGCGCTCGGCTTGGTCCGCGCTTGAACGACACCTTGCGGAACGAGCGCAGCTTGACCTTGCGCACGGCTTGCTGGACCCCACGCGCCGGTTGCTCTTGTCGTAGGCGAAGACGCGGTACGTCCCAGCGGTCAGGCCGCCGAGCGCGAACTGCCCCGTGCGGTCGGCCGTGACGTCGTACACCTGGCCCTCGTTGCTGATGGCCCTGACGGTTGCGCTCGCGGCACCTTTGTAGCGGGACTTGCCGCGCACCTTCACGGTGCCGCCGATGGCGCCACCGACCCGGACCCGGACGTTCTTGAAGACGGCTGTCTTGCCGACGTTGACGTTGACGTTGGGGGACTCGGGCGTACGAGTTCAGGTCGTACGCGGGGCGACGGTCGACCAGCTGCAGGTGGTATCGGCCAGGGCCGTTCGTCGCTACCTCGTACGCACCTGACGACCGCACGTTGACGTTGCGCAGGTACTGCCAGTTGCTGTCATCGGCGTTGGAGCGGAACAACCGCACCGTCATGGTGCGGGCAGCCTTGCCGGACGTGTCGGTGACGTAGCCTCGGATCTTGGGGTTGCCCGCGGCTTCGGCCGCGACATTGGTCGCGGCCAGCCCGCCGATGACCAGCAGGGCGGACAGCGCAGTCGCACAGGCGCGACGAAATCCGATCATGGTGTGCTCTCCCTCGGCCCAGCAGCGGAAATCGCTCGGCGGCTGCACTGATTTTAACGCCTGGGCGGGTCATGGGTGACAATGTCCGAACAGATACGATCTGTCCGTTCGTGACAGGTGTCGGCAGCGGCCGGTGCGTCGAGAAGAGGGACGATGGCGGCCAGATCATCCGGTGCAGCAACAGGCGTACGTCTGCCTCTCCTGCTGGTGGCTCCGCTCGTCATCTTCCTGGTCGTCTTCTTGGTGGCCAAAGGCGCCAGCCTCGATGCTCAGCGGCTCGTCGCAAGAGGTCAATCCGTTCGCTGAACGCGACCCGATGGTCCCGTCGGTCTCCGCTGCATCCCGTGCGGCCGCCAGCGCGTCTGGCGCCGACGGCGAGATCCTCACCCGGCTCGCCGGCGTTCCGACCGCCATCTGGCTGACTCCTGAGGCGTATCCGATCGACCAGGTGGGCGATGTCGTGGCCGAGTCGGCCAAGCAGGCTGACACGACCGACCGGACGGCCGTCTTCGTCGTCTATGGCATCACCGATCGTGACTGCGTGGGCGGAGAGTCCAGCGGTGGCCTGTCACCCGACCAGTACGAGGAGTGGGTCGAGCGCATCGCCGATGCGGCCGGCTCGCGGTCTGCCGTGATCTTGGAGCCCGACGCCCTGGCGACGGCGTCGGAGTGCGACCAGGTCGACCAGCGGACGACGTTGTTGCGCGAGGCCGTGCAGGAGCTGACCGATGGCGGGCCCGCGGTCTACGTCGACGCCGGTCACGCGCACTGGGTCGATCCGACCGAGATGGCCACGATGCTGACGGCAGCGGGGGTCGAGGACGCCCGTGGCTTCTCGACCAATGTCGCAGGCTACGAGTCGGTCGAGGACGAGCGGGACTACGCCGAGCAGGTCAAGGCGGCGCTGGGAGATGCCAGCTGACGTCATCGACACGAGCCGCAACGGTGCCGGGTCGAACGGCGAGTGGTGCAATCCGAGCGGTCGGGCCCTGGGGCCCGAGCCGCAGGCTGGCACCGCAGGGAGCCTCGATGCCTACCTGTGGATCAAACCGCCCGGCGAGAGCGACGGCGAGTGCGGGGGAGGGCCGCCGGCCGGTGAGTTCTGGACCGAACGGGCCCTCGAGCTGGCTGCCAATGCCGGGTGGTGACCGACGCGAGTTGGCGAGAATCACACACTCTTTTTATTTATTGACCGCGTGGTAACGGCGTGTGACGGCTAGCATGAGCGCCATGGAGAGGGAGTAGAAAAACTTGCGGTCATCATCGAGGATGATGCCGACGTCCGTCATCTGCTGAAGACGGTCCTGACGCAGAGTGGTTTCGAGACCATCATGACGTCCAACGGTGAGGACGGGATCGACGCTGTCCGCACCTACAACCCGATCTTGACGACCCTCGACGTCTCGATGCCCGGCATGGACGGCTTCGCTGCCGCCAAGAGGATCCGTGAGTTCAGCTCGACGTACATCGTGATGCTCACGGCCCTGGCTGACGAGATCGACATCGTGCAGGGACTCGACTCCGGCGCCGACGACTATCTGCTGAAGCCGTTCCGGCCGCGCGAGCTGCGGGCTCGGATCGAGACCATGATGCGACGCCCCCGCGAGCGCGTCGGTGTCGGCGCGGTGGCCCAGGCGGCCGAGGAGCTGCTACCAGGCGCCCGCCCCCGTCCGTGAGCCCGAACCCCTGCACCGAGCCCGTCCAGCCGTGCACCAGCCGGCGGAGCCGGTCCAGCAGCCTGCACGCCCGACCGTGCACCAGCCCGTGTACGAGCAGGCCCCTCAGATCGTCCCCGAACCTGTGCGCACGCCGTCGGCCCCGCCGCAGCGTGCTCCGCGCCAACCCGTCCACGAGCCGGAGCCTGCCGCACCCGCGGCCGTCCACCAGCGTGGATCAGCGGCGGTTCCGGATGCTGACGGGTGGCTCGAGCACCAGGGCCTGAGCCTCAACAGCCACACCCGCCTGACGCAGGTCGACGGCCGCAGCATCGAGCTGACGCGCAGCGAGTTCGACCTGCTGGCCACCCTGATGGGCTCTGGTCGGCGCGTGCGCAGCAAGGCCGATCTGGTGCTTGCCCTGCGCGGCGAGACCTACGTGACGACCTACTACGTCAACGATGCCGACAAGCGCGCTGTCGAGGTGCACATGGCCAACCTGCGTCGCAAGATCGGTGACTCGACGGCGACGCCGCGGTTGATCGAGACGGTTCGCGGAGTGGGCTACCGGATGGCTTCCGAGCGCGACGACGCCTGAGCTGGTCGCTCGTCCCTCGAGCGTGTCGAAAGGGCTGACCCTGCGCGTCTCGACAAGCTCGACGGGCAGGGTCAGCGCGACGGGCAGGGTCAGTTGGCGTTGACCGGGATCTTGGTGACCTCGGTCGGCTGGCCCGACTGGAAGATCGCGATCGGGACGCTCTGACGGATCGTCTCCTTGTAGTACGACTTCGAACCGGCTGACCGCTGGATCCAGACGGTCGCCCGGAAGATCAGCGTCACGCCCTTGGTGTCCATCGCGAGATCGCCGATCTGCTGGTTGCGCAGCTCGAACGCACCCTTGGGCGACGTGATGAGCATGCCGTTCTTGTTGGTGACCGGCTCGGGGTCGAAGGTGATGCGCTTGGCGCGGGCGTTGAGCTGGTACGGCCGTTCGACGGCTCCTGACTTCGTCGTCGTCTCGGAGTCGACCCGGATGCGGTCGAGCCACACCTTGCGCTTGGTCTTGAACTTGTCCCGCAGCTCCTGGTCGAGGTCATAGGCCTGCAACGTGAACGAGAAGTACTTGTTGCCCTTGGGGAACCACAGATTGGTCCGAGGCGTCGACTTGGTGGGCCAGATCGTGTAGACGAAGTCGACTCCGTCGATGTCGACATGCGACTGGAACGTTCCGTCGCGGGTGAACTGCGAGTCGAACGTCGGGGTCGGCGACGGTGTCGGAGTCGGCGACGCCTGCGGGGTGTCGGTGGGGCTGAAGTCGCTGAGGCTGCACGCCGTCAACATGACGAGGGCGACGAGGACGGCGACCACGGCGGACACGCGGCGGCGGAGGGCAGTGGGCACGGGAAGGCTCCTGGCAGAAGAAGTAGCGGAAGAAGAGTCGCGGTGGCGGGAGTCGGTCATGCCTTGAACCCCTTGTAGCGGCGCATGAGCTTGGTGGCCATCCAGGCCGTCTGCAGGATCGTGACGACGCCGAGCACGGTCCAGCCGCCCAGCAGCACATCGGACTGCAGCCCGGTCGGCAGCTGCGCCCAGATAGCGACCGCCGTCGCGAGGATGAAGAGCATGATGCCGATCGGCAGCAGGTGGGCGTGGCCACCGCCGCCGCTCTCGGCCTTGGCCTGCAGCGCCCAGTTGTCGGTCTGGGAGCTGCTCGCGAACTTGGTCCACGACCGGGCGAAGTGCCCCAGCCGCACCCACATGTAGAGCTCGGCCGGGATGAACAGCAGCGCGAACAGGTAGTCGCGCCGGTTGGGATTCTCCATCGCGTGGGCGGTGCGCAGGTTCAGCAGCGTCGCCATGATCGACGGCACGGCCCACAGGATCACGAACACGAATGCGTTGAGCATCAGCGAGGTGATGAGCAGGAAGAAGAAGACCATGCGGGTGAAGCCGTTGGTCGCCATCGAGATGTTCTCGAACCAACGCAGCCGGCAGGTTGGGGTGAAGGGGCTGTCCTTTGGTGTCGCCGCGCTGGCCGGGCCACATCAGGTCGATCGCCCCGGTGTTCCACTTGACCTGCTGGGCGTCTAGCGACCGCAGCGTCGTCATGCCACCGACGTTGGCGCGGGCACGGGCGCTGATCTTGGTCAGGTAGCCGGCGCTCTTGATCTGCAGCGACAGCAGGGAGTCCTCGATCTCGCTGTCGCGGACCACGGGTACCGCTGGTGCGTCTGCACCACGACCCGGCGCAGCGCCTCCATCGAGAAGATGGAGTACTGGCCGCCGAGGACCGCCATGTTGCGTCCACGCAGCAGGTTCTGCATGTTGAACGCAGCGAACTGGGCGCGCTGGCCGGCGATCAGGAACTTGCTCATCATGGTGTCGAGGCCGCTGTCGTCGATGCTGTAGATCGCCGAGATGCCGCCGATGCGCTCGTCGTCCTGGATCTCCTGGACGAGGAACTCGATGGCCTGCGGGTGCGCGGTCGTGTCGCCGTCGACGCCCAGCAGGTAGTCCATGCCCTCGACGAGGGTGAAGCCGTAGTTGAGCGCGCCAACCTTCTTGTCGGGGTTCTCGCCGATGTCGTGGACGAAGACCTCGGTGCACTGCTCGTCACGGCCCTCGCCGCGCGTGTGCAGGCCGGCGTAGTGGCTGGCGATCTCGACCGTCGCATCGGTCGTGTTGTTGACGATGACGTGGATCGCGTCGGGCAGCAAGGTCTGGGCCAGCAGCGAGTCGAGCACGCTGGCGATGGCCTCTTCCTCGTTGTACGCCGGGATCACGCAGCCGACGGTCGATCGGTACGTGGGGAGGGCCTCGATACCTGCGAGGAACTCGTCGGCGTACCGATGCATGTCGGGGTGGGGCGAAGGGGGTTCGGTGGGCGTACCCGATGCCGTCGTCACTCACGTGCTGCTCCTCAAAGGCCGAGATGGCCGGGAAAAATCCTGGTACGTCCAGCATGACCGGTCCAGATCAGGCTTTGCTCAGCGTTGCCTCAAGATTTGGTCAGTTAATTCCGGCCATTGGACGTCCAGCGAAGCCCGGTCACGTGTGGGCGCGCTCGAGGTCGTCGGTCGCCTGGGCGAGCAGCGACTCGAACGTCGCTGCGATGTCGGCGGTGTGACTCGTGCCGAAGCTCGCGTCGATGCGGATCTCCATGTCCTCGCCGATCGAGGCGTCGAGCAGGCCGGTACGGATCGCCGCCACGATGTTGGACGGAAGATCGGCCGAGGTCATGACGGTCAAGATGGCGAACCGACCGGCGCCAAGGTGCCCGATGAGGGCGCTGGCCGGTACCCGGGAGCGCAGCAGCTGGGTGAAGTGCATCATCGCGCTGTCGCCGGTCTCGCGGCCGAATGCGGTGTTGAGCTCGTCGAGGGCGTCGATCTCGGCCAGCACGAGTGCGACGTGCCGACCGGTCATGGTCGCGCGCTCGATGCGGTCGCGGGCGTCGTCGCGGAACGGCTCGGGCGTCAGCACGGCCAGGTTGGTTCGACGTGCTGTCTCGGCGTTCATCGACCACCAGTTGCCCGCCCGCTCGACCCGGAGCGCCGACAGGCAGATCGCGGTGACGACGAACAGCGCCGTGAACGGCAAGATCGTGCTCTCGACCGTGGGGCGCTGCGCCACCGGGGAGTCGGCGGCCGCATAGACGGCTGCCGCGGCCAGGTACCACCCACCGAACGTGAACAGCACGACCTGGAGGATGCGGCTGTTGAGGTTGAGCCGCATGCCGCCACGCATCAGCTGGATCGCGCACAGCCAGGCAGCGAACCCGGTCACGCCGAGACGCAGTGTCGAGCTCAGGTCGAGGTCGACCGGTCTGCCCGCGATGACGGTCGGCAGTGCCGTCAGCAGCGCTGCGAGGAGCGGGATCCAGATCAGGGAGCGGGCGCGTCCGTCGAGGGCCCGGCACCCCGACCAGATCGCGCCGACCGAGAACACCGACGAAGCATCGATCGTGGCGACCACCAGCGACGGCGTCGAGTCGTCCAGCCCGTAGATCGCCGCGAGTCCCGTTGCGCACATCGCGCTGGCCAGGCCCGCGACCCAGGCACGGTTCGCCTCGTCGTTGTGGCGCAGCGCGGCGGTCGTCGCGAACACCGCCGCGACCGTCACCGTCGCCAAGGCGCAGCAGGTGAGCAGGGTCGTCATGTCAAGATCCATGGCCGTCAGTTCTCCTCGGGCAGGGGCGCGGTGATGGGCGAAGGGACGGCGGGGGGACCGGCGACTGGAAGCTGGACGAGCACCTCGGTGCCGACTCCGGGCTCGCTGGCCACCTCGATCGTGCCGCCGTGCCGCAGGACGATCTCACGAGAGATGCTCAGGCCGAGCCCCGTGCCGTGCACGGTCGAGCCGCGGACGGAGTCGCGCACGGTAGAAGCGTTCGAACAGGCCCTTCTGCTCCTCGGCGGTCATGCCGCGCCCGTTGTCGGCGACTGGTCGCTCGACCTTCTGCACGCCGTCCGGGTCGGCCACGCCACGGGCTGTGACTGCGATGCGTCCGCCGATGCGGTTGTACTTGATGGCGTTGGACAGCAGGTTGTCGACGACCTGGCGCAGCCTGAAGGCATCGGCCATGGCCCGCAGGTCGGTGCCGGCGTCCAAGGTGATCGGGATCAGCCGGTCGGCGGCCAGGACCCGCACCGAGTCGATCGACTCGGCGACGAGAGCGGCGATGTCACAGTCGTGAAGCTTGAGCGAGATGGCGTTGGCCGGACTGGTCGAGCGTGCGGCGAGCAGATCGCTGACCAGGGTGTTGACGCGTTGGGTGCTGGTCAGGGCGATGTCGAGCATCTCGCGGGCCGGTTCGGGCAGTCCGTCGACCTCGAGGGCCAGGTCGACGTAGCCCAGCACCGAGCTCAACGGGGTGCGCAGCGCGTGGGACATCGAGGTGACCAGGTCGTCGCGGTCAGTGATCGCGCGTACTTCGGCAGAGACGTCGCGCAGGACGACGACGACCCGGTCGACCTCGCCCTGCTCGTTGTGCAACAGGCGGGCACTCACGTCGATCGCGAACCGGGTGCCGGTCAGGTGGCCGATCCAGTAGGTCTGACCGTCGACCGTCGCGCCGGCGAGGACCCGGACGTCGGGCATGTCGTCGGGAGCAACTGGCGTCGTCTTGTCGGCGTGATAGAGCGGAAAACGTCTCCACGGTGTGTTCGGCGGCAGGCCGATCTGGGTCAGCAGCGAACGAGTCGCCCGGTTGGCGGTCAGCATCGTGCCCGTGATGTCGAGGCTCATGACGGCGAACTCGACGGCATCGAAGGCCTCCCGCACCGTCTGCTCCTGGATGCGGGTGCGGTACAGCGCCTTCTCGAGCATCCGGGTCTGACGGCGCAGCAGCCTCGCTGGGACTCGACCCGTCGGGCGGTCGTGTGGGTCACTGCTGCCACGAACGCCAGCGCGACGGTCAGGCTCGCGGTCGCGGCCGGTGTCGTCGAGGTGAGCGGAAGCCACGAGACGTCGAGCTCTGACAGGCCGACCTGCATCCACAGCAGGCTGCCGGCGAACAGCGTCCCGGTGATGCTGCCCCGCGAGCCGAAGGCGGTGGACAGCCAGATGACCGGGAAGATCAGCAGGATCCCGAAACCGCTCTGCGGCTCGGCCAGCCGAAGCATCGCGATCGCAGCGATGTCCATCAGCGGGACGACAGCCTGCCAGGCAGGCGGGAACCGTGACCAAGGGACGATCGCCGACAGGATCGTGATCCACAAGATCGCCGTCAGGCCGAAGAAGAACGAGGCGCCATCTTGCAGGTCGTTGTCCTCGAAGCCGACCGTGATGCGCACGGCGAGCGCGACCGCGCCGGTCAGCAGCACCTGCGACTTGAAGACGCTGTCGCCGAAGCGGGTGATTGACCGGTCGAACACGCGTACGCGATCTGGCGACGCCTCCATGGTGCGTACCGTATCCCAGTCAGGGGCAGGGACGCACGGGCACAGCGGTGGCGAGATGACAGATTTCGTCGCGGTACCTGCCCTGCGATAGACTTCCTCAGTTGCCTCGGCGAGGGTCTGTTCAGACCGTGATCGACAGGGCGCTCCACAGGAGTGCTGTGTCGAGCGCCGGATCAGGTGACCACCGACCATTTCATTGCTTCACGACTTGATCTTCAAGACGCACTCACACCAGGAGATACCCCGTGGCTGACCTCAACATCTCTGCCGAGACCCGCACCGAGTTCGGCAAGGGCGCTGCTCGTCGCATCCGTCGCGCCGACAAGGTTCCCGCCGTCCTCTACGGACACGGTTCCGACCCGGTCCACGTGACCCTCCCGGGCCACCAGCCATGCTGGCGCTCAAGCAGTCCAACGCGCTGCTGACGATCGACCTGGGCTCCGAGAAGCACCTGGCGATCCCCAAGCAGGTTCAGCGCGACCCGCTGAAGGGCTTCATCGAGCACGCTGACCTCCTGATCGTCAAGAAGGGCGAGAAGGTCACGGTCGACGTTCCCGTCCACGTCGTCGGCGACGCCGTCAGCGGCAACCTGGTCGTGCTCGAGAACTCGACCCTCTCGGTCGAGGCCGAGGCCACGCACATCCCCGACGGCTTCGACGTGTCGGTCGAGGGCCTCGAGGCTGGCGCTCAGATCCTGGCCAAGGAGGTCAAGCTGCCCAAGGGCACGACGCTCGCCGTCGACGAAGACCTGCTGATCGTCAACGTCACGGCCGCTGCCGTCGAGAGCACGGAAGACGCTGCCGAGGCTGACGACGCAGCTCCGGCCGAGGCTGAGGCTGCTGCTCCCGCCGAATGAGAGTCACTGAATGACCTGGTTGATCGTCGGGCTCGGAAATCCGGGCCCGACGTACGCCAGCACCCGCCACAACATCGGCTACATGGTGGCCAACGCACTGGCCGCACGCATGTCCGGCCAGTGGAAGAAGCACAAGTCGGGACGGGCCGATGTCGTCGAAGGACGACTGGTCGGTGAGCGCGTCGTGCTGGGGCGTGCGCGCACCTACATGAACGAGAGCGGTGGACCGGTGTCCACGCTCGCCAAGTTCTACGACGTCGACGCCGATCACGTCGTCGCGATCCACGACGAGCTCGACATCGACTTCGGCATGCTGCGCATCAAGCACGGCGGTGGCGACAACGGTCACAACGGGCTGAAGTCGATCCGTCAGTCGCTCGGCACGGAGACTTCTTCCGTGTGCGAGTCGGCATCGGACGTCCGCCCGGACGCCAGGACGTGCACGACTTCGTGCTGAAGTCGTACTCGTCGACGGAGCGCAAAGACCTCCCGACCTACATCGAAGAGGCCGCTGATGCGATCGAGAGCCTCATCACCGTGGGGCTCGAGAAGACGCAGAGCACCTTCAACCGATGAGGGTCGGCAACCGATGAAGGCTGGCAACTGCTGATGGGTGACACGACGGTCAAGCTGCAACGCCTGGCGTCCTTGGTCGCGTCCGAGCCGGGCATCGCCCAGGTGCTCGCCGACCGGGCTGATGGTCTCAAGACGCTGGAGATCCAGGCGCCGGAGCCGCTTCGACCGTTCCTGACCTATGCGCTCGCCCAGCAGTCGACCGTCGTCGCCGCGACGGCAACGGCCCGCGAGGCCGAAGACCTGACGACCCAGCTGGCTGCGCTGCTCGGTGCTGATGCGGTCGCGTACTACCCGGCGTGGGAGACGTTGCCGCACGAACGGCTCTCGCCCCGGTCCGACACGGTCGGTCGCCGCCTCGCGGTGCTGCGCCGGCTGGTCCATCCGACGTCGGTCGGTTCCGGCCTCGGGACCGCTGCGCGTTATCGTCGCGCCGATCCGCTCGTTGTTGCAGCCGCAGGTCAAGGGCTTGGCCGACCTGGTGCCGGTGAGCTGCGCAAGGGCGAAGAGGTCGAGCTCGACAAGGTCGTCGCCGATCTGGCTGCGGCGGCATATTCGCGGGTCGACCTGGTCGAGCGACGCGGCGAGTTCGCGGTGCGTGGCGGCATCATCGACGTCTTCCCGCCGACGGAGGAGCATCCGCTCCGTATCGAGTTCTTCGGCGACGAGGTCGACGAGATCCGTCGATTCGCTGTCGCTGACCAGCGGACCCTCGAAGCGGTCGACCAGGTGTGGGCGCCGCCGTGCCGTCGCTGCTGCTGACCGCCGAGGTCCGGGGACGCGCAGCCGAGCTGGCCGTCGCCCATCCTTCGTTGGCAGAGATCTTCACCAAGCTGTCGGAGGGCCACGCCGTCGAGGGCATGGAGTCCTTGGCACCGGTGCTCGTCGATGAGATGGAGACGTTGGCCTCCTTGCTGCCGCCGGAGTCTGCGGTGCTGCTGATGGATCCCGAGCGCATCCGGGCACGGGCAGCCGACCTGGTGGCCACGAGCGAAGAGTTCCTGCAAGCCTCGTGGGCTGCGGCGGCCGGCGGAGGGGAGTCGCCGATCGATCTCGGGTCTGCGGCGTTCAACTCGCTCGACGACGCTCGCCTCGAGGCGCTCACGCTCGGCCACAGCTGGTTCAGCCAGTCCCCGTTCGGGCTCGACGTCGATCTCGACGAGGGCACGCGAGTCATCGACGTCGAGGCGGCTGCGGCCTATCGCGGCGACATGTCGGCGGCGTTGGCTGACATCGTGCGCTGGACGGCGTCCGACATGCGGGTCGTGTTCGTGGCCCCCGGGCACGGTCAGGCGCAGCGCACCGTCGAGTGGCTGACCGACAACGGGGTCGCAGCGACGCTCGACGACGAGGTCACCGGACCGTCGTCTCGGGTCGTGCAGGTGAGTCTCGGCGAGCTCGCCCACGGTTTCGTGTCGACTGAGCTGTCGTTGGCCGTCATGACGTACGACGACCTGGTGGGTCAGCGGGCGGCCGACCGCACAGAACGCAAGATGCCGGCCCGGCGTCGCAAGCAGGTCGACCCGCTCGAAGCTCAAGCCCGGCGACTTCGTCGTGCACGAGCAGCACGGTGTCGGCCGCTACGTCGAGCTGATGCAGCGAGTCGTGCAAGGCGCGGCACGTGAGTACCTGGTCATGGAGTATGGCGCGTCGAAGCGTGGGCATCCGCCGGACCGGTTGTCGTCCCCATGGACCAGCTCGACCAGATCAGCCGGTACGTCGGTGGAGAGTCGCCTTCGCTCGACCGCCTGGGCGGTGCCGACTGGACCAACCGCAAGAACAAGGCCCGCAAGGCCGTCAAGCAGATCGCCGGCGAGCTGATCAAGCTGTATGCCGCCCGCCAGGCGACGAAGGGTCACGCCTTCGGTCCTGACACGCCGTGGCAGGCCGAGCTCGAGGACGCCTTCGCCTACGTCGAGACCCCTGATCAGATGATCACGATCGACGAGGTCAAGCGCGACATGGAGCGGACCGTCCCGATGGACCGCCTGGTCTGCGGCGACGTCGGCTACGGCAAGACCGAGATCGCAGTCAGGGCAGCGTTCAAGGCGATCCAGGACGGCAAGCAGGTCATCCTGCTGGTGCCGACGACGCTGCTCGTCCAGCAGCACTTTGCGACGTTCGCCGAACGTTTCGGACAGTTCCCGGTCGTCATGAAGCCGCTGTCGCGGTTCCAGACCGAGAAGGAGTCCAAGGAGACGCTCGCCGGTCTGGCCGACGGGTCGATCGACATGGTCATCGGTACCCACCGGCTGCTGCAGCCTGGCGTCAAGATCAAGGACCTGGGTCTCGTGATCGTCGACGAGGAGCAGCGGTTCGGCGTCGAGCACAAAGAAGCCATGAAGATGCTGCGCGCAGCGGTCGACGTCCTGTCGATGTCGGCGACGCCGATCCCGCGAACCTTGGAGATGGCGATCACCGGCATCCGTGAGATGTCCACGATCGCGACCCCGCCGGAAGAACGGCACCCTGTGCTGTCGTTCGTCGGTGCCTACGAGGACCGTCAGGTGATTGCGGCGATCCGTCGCGGAGCTGCTGCGTGAAGGCCAGGCCTTCTACATCCACAACCGGGTGCAGAGCATCGACAAGGCAGTTGCTCGTATCAAGGAGCTGGTGCCGGAGGCGCGGGTCGCTGCCGCGCACGGCCAGATGGGCGAGCACCGGCTCGAAGAGGTCATGGTCGACTTCTGGGAGAAGCGCTACGACGTCCTGGTCTGCACGACGATCGTCGAGTCGGGCCTCGACGTCTCCAACGCCAACACCATGATCATCGAACGTGCCGACACGTTGGGCCTGTCACAGCTGCACCAGCTGCGGGTCGCGTCGGGCGCTCGCGGGAACGCGCCTACGCCTACTTCCTGTACCCGCCAGAGAAGCCGCTCAGCGAGACCGCGCACGACCGGTTGGCGACGATCGCCCAGCACTCCGAGCTCGGTGGCGGCATGGCCGTGGCGATGAAGGACCTTGAGATCCGTGGTGCAGGCAACTTGCTCGGCGGCGAGCAGTCAGGTCACATCGCCGACGTCGGCTTCGACCTGTACGTGCGACTCGTGGGGGAGGCTGTCGCCGAGTTCCGTGGCGACGCCGAGCCTGAGCGCGAGGTCAAGATCGAGCTGCCGATCGAGGCGCACCTGCCGCACGACTACGTCGGCAGCGAACGTCTGCGTCTCGAGATGTACAAGCGGCTCGCCGATGTGCGGGCGCTGGCCGACGTCGACGAGATCCGCGGCGAGCTGGTCGACCGGTACGGCAAGCCCCCCGAGACCGTCGAGGTGCTGCTCGACGTCGCCCGGTTGCGCGTACGTGTACGCGAAGCCGGCCTGACCGAGGTCACCGCAGCCGGCTCCAACATCCGGTTCGCGCCGATGGTGCTGCCAGACTCGGCCCAGATGCGGTTGCAGCGGGTCTATCCGCGCAGCACCTACAAGGTCGCCGCCGAGGTGGCGCTCGTTCCGCGGCCGAAGACTGCGCCAGTGGGCGGCAAGCCGCTGGTCGGCCGGGAGCTGCTGGAGTGGACCCGACTCGTCATCGACACGCTGATCCCGCCACCAGCTCTCGTCGACTGACAGCGGGTGAGGCTGCCGTTCCAGGCCCACATGGCCTACGGTGCTCGCTGTTCCTCGTCCTCGGTGGCTGTCACCCGCAGCACCAGAGACGTCAGTGCTCGCGCAGCAGAACACCCGCGCCGTGGACCGGGTCCTCGATTCCGTGCTCGCGCAGCGCGTGCCACAGCGTGGCGGAGTTGATGGCGACGACCGGCTTGCCGAGCTCGACCTCCAGTGTCTCGGCGAGGTCGACGAAGGACAGGTTCGTGCCCACCTGCACGATCGCCTCCACGTCCGGACCGTCGAGCTCGGCGACGACCTCGCGCAGCCGCGGTTCCGCGACGCGGGCGATGCCGGTCGCGGTCGAGCAGCGCAGCCCAGTGATCGCGGCGACGTCGAAGCCCGCCTCGGTGAAGAAGCGGCCCACCTCGCGGTCGGCCACTGGCTGATAGGGCGAGAACACCGCGATCCGGCGTACGCCCAGCGCCTGGAGCGCCGCTCGACAGGAGCTCGCGCCGGTGGTGACCGGCAGCCCCGTGCGCTCGCGCAACCGGCGCTCGAACGCCGCATTGCCTTCCACGCCGCCCCAGAACGTCTCCGCCGACATGCCCATGACCAGCCGGTCGGGCTCGGCAGTGAGGGCATCCCGCACCGCGGTGTCGATGGAGGCCCGGATCTGCAGCAGCAACGCCTCGAAGCCCGCGTCGCCGTCCATCGTGGGGGTTCTCGATGTACATCGATCCGGCCCGGAAGGCGACGCCCTCGACGCCGGCGCGCCAGTAGTCGTGCTCGACGACAGTATTGGTGCTGGGCACGATCACCCCAAATACTGCGCGGGGGCCCACCATGTTCGTCATGGGCCGATCTCCACGAGGTGCAGGTCGACCGCGCGGTGCGCACGAGCGCGGGCCGTCGGCCGGTCGAGGAGCAGCGCGTCGACGAGCAGCGGCGAGACGATCGCGGCTACCGTGTCGTCTGCGGCGGTCCGCGACATCCCCGCGTCGTGCAGCACGGCTTGGAAGGGCGCCAGCAGGTCCTCGACGTAGCGTCGCCGCAGATCTGCGGCCGCAGGGTCTGGTCCGGCGGTCGCAGCGAGCGCCTGCAGGAACGCCGCGACGGGCTTGTCCTGGAGCCGGTTGCACAGCGCGTCGACTTCCGCGTGAAGGTCTTGCGCCACGTCGCCTGTGGGCGTACAACGTGGGCTGGGGGCGACGTCGATCAGCGCGGCAAGGACATCGGTCGACGTGGGCCAGTGTCGGTAGATCGTCGACCGGGACGCCCCCGTCGCTTGGTGCAGGCGCTGCGCCGTCAGCGCGGCCGCGCCCTCGGTCAGCAGAAGCTCCAGCGCCGCGGTGAGCACCGTGGCGACCGTGTCGTTCGCGGGCCCCGGGGGCCGTCCGGTCTTGGTCACGGACATAACGATACAGCATGTACTGCTAATGTGATATCAATACATCTTGTATCGGTAAGTTGACGACCCATCATCACCTGAGGAGACCTATGCGCCCCCACGTAGAGACCATCGCCGAGCATGACCTGATCTGGCACATCGCCGAGTTCGAGCACGCCACAGGCACCGCCCGGCAGCGCAACCTCTGCTACGACGAGGAGGACGGCTCAGCGTCGCTGAAGGTGCACTTCACTACCGACTGGTCGCGCCCCGCCGGCGTCCACGCGGCCGAAACTGAGTGGTACGTGCTGGAGGGCCAGGTCCGCATTGGCGACACGGTGCTGGGGCCCGAGGGCTACTGGCACGCCAGTGCCGGCGTCCTGACCCCGCCGCTGGAGGTCGCCGAGGGGTCGGTCGTGCTGGTGTTCCGCGAGTTCGGAGACTGGGCCTTCACCCCCGCCGACGCCGACTCGCCTATCGTCCGCCCCGACCAGGAGCTGATCGTCCTGCAGACCAGCGACATGCCGTGGATCGACGTCGAGGACGGCAGCCCTATGCGCTTCGACATCGGCGGCACCCCCCGTCCCCGGCCTCTACATCAAGCTGCTGCACCGTGATGAGAAGACCGGCTTCTACACCCGGCTGATCAAGGCTAAGCCGGGCTGGGTCGAGCATCCCCTCGCTCACCACCCCTGCAGCGAGGAGGCGTACTGCCTTGAGGGCGGCTTCGAGTACAGCTTCGCACCATGTGGCCCGGTACCTACTTCTACCGTCCGCCGTTGGTGCGCCACGGCGACTTCGTCGCGCACCGCGAGCACGGCTGCACGTGGCTGATGCGCTCCGACAGCGACCTGGTCGACTGGTACACCGAGGACGCTCGCATCGAGATGCTCGGCACCCCCACCAACTGGGGTGAGGGCTTCCCCACACCGCCGCCCCGCGACCCGTGCAGCCGGTGCGCTCGCGCAGCCTCGGCGCCTGGGCGGATCCGACCTACCAGTGACGGGAGGGCGGTCCCGGTATGCCTGCTGACGCAGCCCGGGACCGTCACGCCTGCGGCCGCTGCACCCTCATGTGACAGGAGATTCGACGGTCACGAGTTGTCCTTGCGCGGGGGACCCAAGCCAGGGCTGTCAGCCTTCTTCGCGCAGGCGGGGCGGTGTGGCGTTCTTGGGGCGGATGCCGTGCTTGTCGGCGAAGAACGCGCGGACGATGTCCATGTCGGCGGTGACGTCGTCCGTGGCGTGAAATGTTGGGCCGAATCCCATGGTCTTGGTCGGGGGCTCGAAGAACGCCAGCGTGATCGGCAAGCCAGTCTCCTTTGACAGGCGCAGGAAGCCCGACTTCCAGTACTCGCCCTTCGAGCGGGTGCCTTCAGCAGCCAGGATCAGCCGGAACGGTTCACCATTCTTGGCCTCGGCCGCCAGCTCGCTGACGACCTGGCTGGCGTTGTCACGGTCGAGCGGAACTCCGCCGAATGCCCGCAGGATCCACCCGAGCGGCCCCTTGAACAGCTGCTTCTTGACCAGCACCCGTGGGTGGGCGCCGTCGTTCCACATGACCAGCAGCATCGTCAGGAAGTCCCAGTTCGACGTGTGCGGGGCACCGACGAGGATTCCGCTCTCGGGAACTTCGCCGACCATGCGGTAACCGATCAGGCGGGTGATGCCGCGGGCCAGCCGCTGTCGGATCATGGGCTTACCTTATCGGTGGTACAGCTGCTGGTGCGGGCGGTTGACGCTCGCTCTCGATGCATCCATACGATCGGCACAATGAGACAGACTCCGACTGCCGACGGGCCTGGTCGCCGCCAGGCTTGCTTCATCGACGCCGCCGGCTGATCTGGTCGGGAGCAGTTTTCGTGCTGGTGGCGACGGTGGCCATCGCTGGTCTGATCGCCGTGGCCTTCTCGCCCGATCGACGAGCATGGAGCGACGATTCACGGGTCGTGTAGATCCTGCCGGTCGGGGCCCGATGTCGGTGACGCGGTCGACGTGTGGGTACGCGACGACGGCAAGATCGAGCTGACCGATCCCGAAGTCACGATCGTCTTCATGGTGGTCGGGGTCCTGGTCTTCTTCGGCCTCGGCGTTCTGGTGTTCTTGTCCGTCAGGACCAACGTGCGAAAGGTGGATGAGCAGCTTGCTGCACCGCCTCCGGCGCCTTGAACGTTAGCCGGAGCGGGATCGGTTGCGGATCGCAACGGTCCTGACTAGCGTGTTCCCATCGCCCTTCGCGGAGCGTTCAAGCAGCTGGTCCGGACCAAGGACGTCGATGACGTCATCCATCAGAACGACGACGATCCGACCGACACAGAGCACCACACCAAGCTCGACCGCCGTCTGACGTCGTGGGACCTCATCGGATTCGGCATCGGCATCGTGATCGGCACGGGTATCTTCACCCTGACCGGAGTGCAAGCCAAGAACAACGCCGGCCCCGCGATCGTCATCTCGTTCCTGATCGCCGGAGGCGTCGCCGTGCTCGCGGCGATCTGCTACGCCGAGCTCGCCGCCGCTGTGCCGACCGCGGCAGCTCGTACACGTACGCCTACACGACGATCGGCGAGGTCTTCGCCTGGATCATCGCGTGGGACCTCATCCTGGAGTTCGCGCTCGGAGCGGCCGTCGTCGCCCGTGGATGGTCCGGCTACCTACAACATGCGTTGGGTCTGCCGCACGCGTTCTTCGGCGAGAAGGACTCGGTCGTCAACCTGGGCGCTGTCCTGATCGTCGTCGTCATCGGCACGATCGCCACGATCGGCATACGTGAGTCCAGCTGATCACGAATGCGTTGGTCGTGGTCAAGGTGTCGGTCTGTGTCTTCGTCGTCGCAGTCGGCATCTTCTTCGTCAAGGCGCAGTACCTCACCCCCTACATCCCTCCGTCGCAGCCGCTGGACCCCGAGAAGCAGTCGAGTGGGCTCCAGCAACCCTTGTGGCAGTGGATCACCGGAGTCGATCCGACCGCATTCGGCATCACCGGGGTGCTGGTCGCCGCCGCCGTGGTGTTCTTCGCCTACAGCGGTTTCGAGGCCGTCGCCAACCTCGGCGAAGAGACCAAGAACCCCGCCAAGGACATGCCCCGCGGGCTGCTCGGGACACTCCTGATCTGCACGCTCCTGTACGTCATGGTCTGCTTCGTGCTGACGGGCATGGTCAACTACACCGACCTCAGTGAGGGTGCTCCCATCTCGGACGCGTTCTCCCAGGTCGGGCTCGAGTGGGCGGGGGTGCTGATCGACATCGCCGCGATCGCAGGTCTGACCTCAGTGATCCTGGTCGACATCGTGGCGATGGGCCGCATCGGCTTCGCGCTGTGCCGCGACGGCCTGCTGCCTACCAGGCTCGGCGCCGTGCATCCGAAGTTCCGCACGCCGGCGCTGATCACGATCATCACGTCTGCCGTCGTCGCTGTACTTGCCGCGTTCGTGCCGTTGGGGACGTTGGCCGAGATGGTCAGCATCGGGACGTTGTTCGCCTTCTTGGTCGTCTCGATCGCGGTCATCGTCCTGCGGCGCACCAAGCCGAAGATGAAGCGACCGTTCCGCGCGCCCCAGGTTCCGATCCTGCCCCTGACGTCGGCGCTCGCCTGCGTGGCCCTGATGTCGAACCTGGCAATCGAGACCTGGATCCGGTTCCTCGTGTGGCTCGTGCTGGGACTAGTCGTGTACTTCGCCTACCGGCGCCGTCACTCCAGGCTCGGGCAACGTGCCGCCCAGCCGAGCCGTGCACCCGGCATGTGACCCCGCACCGGTAATCTGTGACCATGCTCACTCGTTCGCGTGCTGTCTTGCTTGCTGTCGCTGGAACCATGCTGGCTGCCTGTGGCACCGTGCACCCCGGCGACGCTGCCGTCGTCGACGGCCAGTCGATCTCGATGTCGACCCTCGAAGACACTGCCGGGGCATACTGCCTCTTCACGTTGAACTCAGCACAGCAGCAGGGCATCAAGGCCATCAGCAACACCGACATCCGCCGCCAGGCCGTCGTGTCGTTGGTGTCGACGACCGTCGCGCGAAGTCTCGCGAAGTCCGAGGGGCTCGACATCAAGCCTGTCACGTACGAGCTCGGTGAGGCGGAGGAGGACCAGCTCGCCGAGGTGTTCCCTGACGCCGATCAGGAGAAGATGCGCAAGGCTCTGCAGGAGAGCCGAGAAGTCTCGGCGATCGCGATCGCGTTGGCGGCCAAGCAGACCGGCCAGGTGCCTGACCAGGAGAACCAGGCTTCGCTCGAGGAGCTCGGTCGGGCCGCCATCATGAAGGAGTTCAAGCCGAACGACGTCAAGTTCGCCCCGCGGTTCGGCCTGAGCCCCGACGGTGCTGAACGATCGGCGACCGGTTCTCTGTCGGTCGCTCCCGTGGACCTCGAGGCGCCCGCGCCCGAGGAGCTGCCGAAGACGCAGCGCTGCTCCTGATGCAGATCCTGGTCCTCAGTCCTCGGGTTGCACCGGGGATCTTGACCCTGCCCGCCTGGGACGCGCTGCGGGCTGCCGCCAGCGTCCGTGCCACCGAGATCGATCCGCACGTCGACGCGATCATCGCTTCGGGCATCGCGGTCGAGCTCGGCGGCCGGCCTGATTCAGGCGAGACCGGAACGGTCTGGATCGCTCCGACCGGTGACCTCGCGTGGGCCAACAGGCTGGCCGATCAGCTGATGTCCACCGACGGCGACTCGGCGGACATCGAGGTCATCTTCGGTTCGTACGACCTGCCGGGATCATCCCTGCTCGACGTCGTCGACGTCATGGACCGGCTGCGACGCGAATGCCCGTGGACGGCCGAGCAGTCGCACGCCTCACTGAGTCCCTACCTGCTCGAAGAGGCCCACGAGACCCTTGAGGCGCTCGACAACGGCGACAGCGAGCACCTGCGCGAAGAGCTCGGGCGACCTCCTGATGCAGATCGTGTTCCACGCCCGGATCGCCGCCGAAGGCGAGGGCTGGGACATCGACGACGTCGCGGCGGGTATCGCCGGCAAGCTCATCCGGCGCAGCCCGCACGTCTTCGCCGACGCGTCCGCCGAGACCGCCGACGACGTCGATGCTGCCTGGCAGCGGATCAAGGCGACCGAGAAGCAGCGCACGTCGGTGCACGAGGGTATTCCCGAGACGCTGCCAGCGCTGGCGTACGCCGACAAGGTTCTCGGGCGTCTCGGTGACGTCGATGTCACCGGCGACGACTTCGGATCCCGGCTGCTTGCGTTCGTCGTCGAAGCCAGGGCTGCCGGGTGGACGCCGAGGAGACGCTCCGCAAGGCGGTTCGCGAGCTGGGTTAGCCGCACTCGTCTCGTGGACGGCCTTTGCCGTGGATGACGAGCTTCACATCGCCTGGGAGCATGCGGCCTGTGGGAGAGCTGCGCTTCCGCCCTTTGGGAGATGGCCGGACGGGTGTTCAGTTCACGATGGCGATAGCGATCCTTCCGTCCGCCTTCTTGGGGATTCCGAGATAGGAGAGATGAACCCGAGGCAGCTCGCTTATCGAAGCAATGACGTCGGCCCCCAGATCGGACCGAGCGCTGGGGCGAATCCGCAGGTCGACCAGCTCGTCGAACGACCTGGTTCCGTCAAGGTCCGTGTCGACGTCGATGAAGGCCGAGTAGGACTCATCAGCGCCAGATTCCACATGGGCGAAGTCGCCGCCATTCTCATCAGCTTCGAGTAGCGAACCGAACTCACCGGGCGCCATCGTGGGGAATTCGAGTTCTGTCCACGTGGACTTTTCGGTCGCCGGTGTTGATGATTGTGAACTGCATCTGACACAGATCGTAGTTCTTCTCCTTCAGGCGGATCACGAACTCGGGGCTCGGATCTGAACTGTCGTCGTCGGCATTCCTGATCTCGAACGGCATCGATTTGCCGTCGCAGCGCAACCAGCGAGGTTCGACCTGGATCCCGTTGCGGGCCTCAGGCGCGGCGTAGAGCAGGAGCCAGGGCAGTCCGATCATGAGCGTTCCTGCGATGGCCCCAGCGACTATCCAGAGTCGTCCTGCACGGTGAGAGCGAGGACGCTCGGGGCCGCTCACAGGCGTCGTTTGGGGTATTTCCACCGAGACAGCGTGACACAGTCCGCCCCGCGCGTTCGTAAGGGGAGTGGCGGCGAGGCGGGTCCGTCGGCAAACAGCACGGCACTAGGCTGTCCCCACAGGTCTTTCACTAATGAGGAGCAGTCTCTTGGCACGCATCGACGCCGTCGGCGCACGGGAAATTCTGGACTCGCGGGGCAACCCGACCGTCGAGGTCGAGGTCGCCCTCGACGATGGCACGATCGGACGCGCGGCAGTTCCGTCCGGCGCCTCGACCGGCGCGTTCGAGGCCGTCGAGCTTCGTGACGGCGGCAAGCGCTACCTCGGCAAGGGCGTCCTCAAGGCGGTCGCCGGCGTCAACGACACGATCGGCCCGGCCCTCGTCGGATTCGACGCGGACGACCAGCGTTCGATCGACCTGGCGATGCTCGACATC
This sequence comes from Aeromicrobium sp. UC242_57, assembly GCF_044452305.1. Lineage (NCBI taxonomy): Bacteria > Bacillati > Actinomycetota > Actinomycetes > Propionibacteriales > Nocardioidaceae > Aeromicrobium > Aeromicrobium sp. UC242_57. The sequence goes on from NZ_JBIOAM010000003.1 coordinate 407,769, forward strand.
GACGGCACGCCCAACAAGGCCAAGCTCGGCGCCAACTCGATCCTCGGCGTCTCGCTGGCTGCATCGCGTGCCGCCGCAGACTCCGCAGGTCTGCCGCTGTTCCGCTACGTCGGTGGTCCCAACGCGCACGTGCTGCCCGTCCCGATGATGAACATCCTCAACGGTGGATCGCACGCTGATTCCAACGTCGACATCCAGGAGTTCATGATCGCGCCGATCGGCGCGGCGACGTTCACCGAGGCACTGCAGCAGGGCGCTGAGGTCTACCACGCACTGAAGTCCGTCCTCAACGAGCGCGGGCTGTCGACCGGCCTGGGCGATGAGGGTGGCTTCGCGCCGAACCTCGACTCGAACCGGGCGGCGCTCGAGCTCATCTCGGTCGCGGTCGAGAAGGCCGGTCTGAAGGTCGGCACCGACATCGCCATGGCGCTCGACGTCGCGGCGTCGGAGTTCTTCAAGGACGGGTCGTACTCCTTCGAGGGCCAGCAGAAGTCGGCCGAAGAGATGTCGGCCTACTACGCGCAGCTCGCCGCTGACTTCCCGATCGTCTCGATCGAGGATCCGCTCGACGAGGACGACTGGTCTGGCTGGACGACACTGACCGAGACGATCGGCAATGACGTACAGATCGTCGGCGACGACCTGTTCGTCACCAACGTCGAGCGTCTGACCCGCGGCATCGAAGAGGGCGCCGCCAACGCGCTGCTCGTCAAGGTCAACCAGATCGGTTCGCTGACCGAGACCCTCGACTCCGTCGAGCTGGCCCACCGTCACGGCTTCGCCTGCATGATGAGCCACCGCTCCGGCGAGACCGAGGACACCACGATCGCCGACCTGGCCGTGGCGACGAACTGTGGCCAGATCAAGACCGGTGCGCCGGCCCGTTCCGACCGTGTCGCCAAGTACAACCAGCTGCTGCGCATCGAGGAGCTTCTCGGCGCTGCAGCGTCGTACGCCGGCGCTTCCGCGTTCCCGCGGCTGGCGCTCTGACCCATGGCAGCGCGTTCACCTCGCGGCCCAGGACGGAAACCTGATCGCAGACCGGGTGGGGGGATCCCCCACCTCGAAGCGTGGTCCGTCCGGGCAGCGAGGTGGACGTCCTGCCGCCGTCGGCGCAAGCACGGCAACCACGCCAGCGCCGGCCAAGTCCGGGCGTCGACTGACGACTCGGGCTGTCGTCCTGATGGCCGTCGTCCTGCTGCTGCTCGCCTCCTACACCTCGACGTTGCACGCCTGGTGGGAGCAACGCTCCGAGATCCAGGCGACGAAGGCCGAGATCGCGATGCGCAAGCAGACCATCGCCGACCTCGAGGACCAGAAGGAACGTTGGGACGATCCGGCGTTCGTCAAGCAGCAGGCCAAGGAACGTTTCGGCTGGGTCTCACCCGGCGAGGTCGGCTACCGGGTCATCGGCAGCGACGGCAAGGTGCAGGGCGATGCGGTGCCGACCCTCGACGTCCCGACCCAGGCGAAGGCTCCGCAGTGGTACGACAAGCTGTGGGGCAGCGTGGAGGCGGCCGGCAAGGAGCCGGAAGCCCCGAAGACCAACCAACCCGATCCGGACAAGGTGCTGAAGGACCAGTGAACGTAGCGCAGGCCGACCTCGATGCAGTAGCCGAACAGCTGGGCCGCCCGCCTCGCGGGATCCTGGAGATCATGTCCCGGTGCCCGTCGGGTCACCCCAATGTGGTCAAGACCGAGCCGCGGCTCGACGACGGGACGCCGTTCCCGACGATGTTCTACCTGACGTGCCCGCGCCTGGCCGGTGAGATCGGCACGTTGGAGGCGTCGGGGCTCATGAAGGAGATGACGGCGCGGCTCGGGGAGGACGAAGTGTTGGCTGCGCACTACGCCGAAGCGCATCGCACGTACCTGGCTGAGCGCGAGGCCTTGGGGCACGTCCCTGAGATCGACGGGATCACCGCCGGTGGCATGCCCAACCGGGTCAAGTGCCTGCACGTGCTGGTCGGACACTCCCTCGCGAAGGGTCCGGGCGTGAACCCGCTGGGAGACGAGGCGATCGAGCTTGCTCGGCGCCTGGTGGGAGGGCAACTCGTGCAGCGCCGACTGGACGCCGCCGGAGCCGGACGATGCCTGAGCGGGTTGCCGCGATCGACTGTGGAACCAACTCGATCCGGCTGCTGATCACTGACGTCGACGGCGACTTCAAGACCGACCTGCTGCGCGAGATGCGCATCGTGCGTCTGGGCGAGGGCGTTGACGAGACCGGACGGCTCAGCGCTGCCGCGATCGAGCGCACGTTGGTGGCAACACGTGAGTACGCGCAGATGATCGAGACGTTCGAGGCGACCTCGATCCGGTTCTGCGCCACGTCGGCGATGCGCGATGCCGCGAACGGCGTCGAGCTCGAGGATGCGGTCGAGGAGATCCTCGGCGTCCGGCCGGTCGTTCTCGCGGGTGTCGACGAGGCGCGAGCGTCATTCGTCGGGGCCACCCGCTCGCTCGCTCCGGCCCGCACCCTGGTCGTCGACATCGGGGGCGGCTCGACCGAGCTGGTGGTGGGCACCGGCGAGACGATCGAGTGGTCGGTGTCGCTCGACATCGGTTCGGTGCGCCTGACCGAGCGTTTTCTGGCGGGCGACCCGGCTCCTGTCAACGAAGTTGCAGAGTGCATGGACTACCTCGACCGGGTGCTGAAGCCTGTGCTCGACCAGATCTCGCCGATTGACTCGTTCGTGGGCGTCGCCGGCACGGTCACGACGGTCGCTGCACATGCGTTGGCATTGCCGTCGTACGACTCGACCCAGATCCACGGTGCACGCCTGCCGCTCGACGACGTGCGCGCGGCCTGCGTGTCGCTGGTGCAGATGTCCATCGCCGACCGGCGGGCGCTGCCCTTCATGCATCCGGGACGCGCCGACGTGATCGGGGCCGGGGCGTCGATCGTCGACCGGCTGATCGCGCTGCTGCCGCTCAACACCGACACCCTGGTCGTCAGCGAGCAGGACATCCTTGACGGAATCGCTTGGGAGATGACCGCATGACGACCCGACGACTTCACGTCACGGTGCCTGACCCCGACTGGGCCGAACGCCTGGGCGACATCGCTGACATCGACCTGACGGTCTGGGACTTCGCCTCGCCGCAGCCAGATCAGCACGTCGATCTCGCAGTGCGTCCCTACACCGTGCTGGCAGGTGGTATCGACACCCTCGACCCGGCACGTCTGTCGGTCATCCAGGCGCAGTCGCTGGGCTTCGACGGCATCGCCGAGGCGCTGCCGGCCGGCATCACGTACTGCAATGCGGTCGGGGTCCACGAAGAGTCCACTGCCGAGCTCCGCGGTAGCGCTGCTGCTCGCCTCGCAGCGAGAGATCGACCGCTACGTCCGCGAGGCAGGTCAGTGGAACAGGCGGTTCACGTCGAGCCTGATCGACCGGCGGGTCATGCTGCTCGGCTACGGCGGCATCGGTGTCGAGGTGGAGAAGCGCCTCGACGGCTTCGGCGCCACCCTGGTCAGGGTCGCGTCGCGGCGCCGTGAGGACGAGCGGGGGACGGTCCACGGGATCGACGAGCTCCCCGAGCTGTTGCCGACGGTCGACGTCGTGGTGCTCGCGGTGCCTCTGAACGACGGGACGACGGGACTCGTCGACGACGCGTTCTTGGCGGCCCTGCCGGAAGGAGCGATCGTCGTCAACGTGGCTCGCGGTCCGGTTGTCGACACCGAGGCGTTCCTGCGCCAGGCCGGACGGATCCGTCTGGCGGCCGATGTGATCGACCCCGAACCGCTGCCTGCGGATCATCCGTTGTGGACTGCCCCCGGCGCTGCTGATCTCCCCGCACACCGGCGGGATGTCGAGCGCGATGCAGCCCCGGATCGAGGCCGTCGTCCGCCGCCAGATCGCCCGACTCCAGGCAGGACAGGAACCTGCCGACATCGTGGTGCCGCGCCGCTAGGCTGTCACGCACCTCGCTCCCGTAGCCCAACTGGCAGAGGCAGATGGCTTAAACCCGTCACAGTGTGGGTTCGAACCCCACCGGGAGCACCTCTCGCTGACCCAGCTCGGTCGTAGATTCTCCGGGCGGGTGGGGTTACCGGACTCCTCGCACCTGGCTGATCGACGGCGGCGGCTCGATGCCGTCACGGAGGTCTGGCGCGGGGTACACGTCGACGGACGGGGCGCCGAAGCGCAGCTGTCCGGCCCAGGCAGGTCCTGTCACGTCATCGGCGGGGTCCTCGGGCCAGTTGTCCGACGTGCGCAACGACCACTGGCGTATCGGCATCTGCAGGATCATCGTGGCCGCCAGCTCGCGCTTCGTCGAGGGACGAACCTCGTCGACGCGACCGGGTATCAGCCGCTCGGTCATGGCGTTGAGCGCAGGCTCACGTTCGGCCTCGGCCACCGGGGTGAACGATCCGAACAGCACCGCGCTGGTGTACACCAACGATGACTCGAAGGCCGACCGAGCCACGACGACCCCGTCGACGACGGCCACCGAGACGGCGACGTCCACGCCGCTGGCGATGCGCCGCATCCAGCGAGAGCCTGTCGACCCGTGCACCAGGATGCTGTCGTCCAGCCGTGCCACGAGCGTGGGCAGGGCGGCCGGATTGCCGTCGTCGTCCACGAAGGCGACGTGTGCCAGGACGGTCTTGTCGTCCAGCAGCTGATCCAGCAGTGCTCGGTCGGGGGACATCTTCTCGGGCATGCGAGCGGGCGGTCTGGTGGGCATGTGCCAATCCTGCCCAAAAGACTGCAGGTCTGACATGGTGAGTGGGTGATCTTCTCCTCGCCCGATCCGGCTGCGGATCCCTACTTCGCCAGGGCGCTTCTGGGGTTGCAGCGATCTGCGTACGCGTTGGAGGCCGAGCTGATCGGAGACGACTGGATCCCGCCGCTGCAGCAGGACGCCGTCGGGCTGACCGCCTGGCGAGGACACTGGATCACTGCATGGGACGGGACGGACCTCGTCGGTGCCATCGCCTGGGACGAGTGCCGCGAGGTGGTCGACATCGAGAAGGTCATGGTCAGCCCGCAGGCGACTCGTCGCGGTATCGCGTCAGAGCTGCTCGGCCAGGTCATCGCACGTTCGGCCGGACGGCAGGTGGTCGTCGCAACGGGACGCGACAACGCGCCGGCGGTCTCGCTGTACTGCAAGCCGGCTTCACCCCGACGGGCGACGAGCAGGTGCCTCCGGGCATCTGGGTGACGCGCCTTCGGCTGGGCGCCTAGGAAGGCTCGAACCTCAGGGCTGCCCAGGTGTCGTCGAGCGCGACCGACTCGACGGCGTACCAGCCGTAGTCGGCGACGAGCTCTTGGATCGAGTCCTCGTCGATGTCGGCGTGGTTGCCGACGGGGTAGGACACCCAGACGACGGGGATCGAGCCGCTGGGCAGTACCTCGTCGAAGCTGTCGGCGAGCCGGTGCGGTCGCCGGCGAACAGGATCGCTGCGTCCACAGACTCTGGTTCTTCCTCGTCGCGGACCTCGATCATCTCGGCGCCCTCAGGCATGGGGTCGAGGATCGAGGTCTCTTCGACGGAGGTGCCAATGACCCCAGACGACGAACCCCTCGGAGATACGGAGGCTTTTCGGCGTTGGTCGACTCGGTCATGCGGCCATCCTAGGGCTTGCGGACGGCCATCAGATCGCGGATGTCGCGATCGACACGCAGACCCTTGCCCTCGAAACGGGTCAGCGGGCGTCCTTCGAAGCGGGGGCCCAGTCTCCGGAGAACTCGAAGTCGGTCGAGCCTGCCAGGACCTCGCGCATCTGGTCGGCGTAGTCCTGCCAGTCGGTGGCGAGCCGCCACACCCCGCCAGGTGCCAGGGCGCGGGCGGCGATCGCAGCGAAGTCGGGGGTGATGAGTCGGCGTTTGTTGTGGCGCTTCTTGTGCCACGGATCGGGGAACCAGATGCGTAGCTCGTGCACCGATCCGGGGGGCAGCATCGTCGAGAGCGCCTCAGCCGCGTTGACGATCATGAGTCGGACGTTCGTGACTCCGGCGTGGCGGGCGGTGACGAGGGTCTGGGCGACGCCCGGCACGTAGACCTCGAGGCCGAGGAAGTCCCAGTCGGGGTGCTCGCTGGCGGCGTGGACGATCGCCTCGCCGCGGCCGCTGCCGATCTCGACGACGAGCGGCGCCTTGCGCCCGAACGTCGCTTCTTGGTCGAGCACGTAGGTGGGGTCGATCGACGTGTTCGGGCCGTGCCGCGGTGCGTCGAGGACGAACGTCTCGGCGGTCGCGTCCCAAGCACTCTGCTGACGTTCGGTCAGCCGTCCGCCGCGGCGGGTGAACGAGACTGGTTCGGTGCGATAAGGCGTGGGCTCCACTCGCGCTAGCGTAGACGGGTGGCCCCACCAACAGATGACGAGGACTGGCGACCAGACGACAAGGACTGGACCTGGGTGCTGGACGACCAGTGTCCCGAGTGCGGGCTGACGGCGGCGAGCGTCGCAGTCGCTTCGATCGGCGACCGGGTGCGGGCCGACCTGCCGCGCTGGGTCGAGGTGCTCGAACGTCCAGGTGCTCGCGAACGTCCTGCGCCCACGGTCTGGTCGCCCACCGAGTACGCGTGCCACGTGCGTGACGTCTTCGTGCTGTTCGCTCAGCGCATCCAGCTGATGCTCGACCAGGACGACCCGGAGTTCGCCAACTGGGACCAAGACGTGACGGCCGTCGAGGACGACTACGCCGCGCAAGATCCGGCAGTCGTCTCGGCCGGCTGGTCGCTGCCGGGGAGTCGATGGCGGACGTCCTCGACGCGCTCACCCCAGAGGTGCTGGATCGGACCGGGCGTCGCAGCAACGGGTCGAGGTTCACGATGGAGACGCTGGCGCAGTACTTCTTGCACGACGTCGTGCACCATCTCGAAGACGTACGCGGCTAGCCTTCGTCCGCGTGTCGCGGTCTGGTGCTCGGCGCGGTAGTACGCATTGCGTGGTACTGTCCCGATCCATGGATGCCACCCAGTTGCTCAAGGGAGTGCTCGACGTCGCCGTGCTCGCGGTCGTCGAGGACGAGGACGGCTACGGCTACGACGTCGTGCGCAGGCTGCGTTCGGCCGGCCTCGAAGAAGTCGGAGACGCCTCCGTCTACGGGACGCTGAGGCGTCTACTCGGCTGGCGCGCTCACGTCGTACGTCGTGCCGTCCGAAGAAGGGCCGCACCGCAAGTACTACGGCATCAACGCCCAGGGGAGGGCGACTCTCGAGCTCCAGCGCAAGGTCTGGGCCGAGTTCTCCGACACCATGACCCGACTACTCAGCAGCGGATCCAAGCCTGGGGAGGCAGCATGACCACGTCCACCGTCGCGCCCGAGATCATCGTCTTCGCCCAAGGCGTCCGCGAGGCACTCGCCGACCTGCCTGCCGAAGAGGTCGACGACCTGACCGAAGGACTCGAAGCCGATCTGGCCGAGTCGCTCGCCGAAGACCTGCGCCGCACCTTGCCCGATCCGGCCGTCTATGCCGCCGCTGCCGGTTGGCGGCCGGCCTGCCGGGGGCGAACGGTTCCGGTGCGCACTGGCGTCGTCGCCAGTCTCGTCGACGTCCTCCGCGACGCCCAGGTCGGCGCATCTGCCACCGTGCGTCGTCACCCAGGGCTCGTGGCAGCGCTCGACTTCCTGACCGCGCTGCGGCCCGCCTGGTGGATCGTGCGGGCCTGGCTCGCGACCTGGCTGATCGCAGCGTTCTTTGGCATGGAGGCCCGCTACTGGTTCGACGGGGCGTTCTGGCTGGTGCTGATCGCCTTCGTCGTGGTCAGCGTGCAGTGGGGACGCGGTCGCTGGGCCTTCCCCGGCCTGCGTGGGCTGGTCGTGATCGGCAACGTCATCGCAGTCGTGGCCCTCCTGCCAGTGCTGAACGCCGCCCAGTCGTGGGGCACCGAGACCATCCATGTCGAGGGCGACTCGGGGCAAGACCTGACCGGCGTGTTCCTCAACGGCAGCCAGGTCACCAACATCTTCGGCTTCGACGCCGCAGGACGACCGCTGAAGGACGTCCAGCTTGTCGACCAGGACGGCAAGCCGCTGGCGACCTCCGTGGCTGGCGGCAACGGCTGCCTTGATCCTGACTGCATGAAGAACGGCTTGTGGGCGCCGTCGACCCTCCGCAACGGAACGGTCGCCTGGAACGTCTTCCCGATGCGGATGGTCGAAGCGGACTACGGCGACGACACCGGAAATCTCACCGCTGTGCAAGGTGCCGAGCCGCAGGAGCGCCCGTCGCCGTTCAAGCGGGTCCCGGCGCTGGTCACAGCCAAGAAAGTTGCAGAATCCGACTAGTAATCCGGGATCAAACAACCTGTCGCGGGCGTTGGATAGAGTAGAAGCAATGACTCCACATTCATGGAGCCGATCCCACGGAGGGAATCATGCAGAGCAGTAACCCAGTCTTCGCCCGCAGCGCGGAGTTCAACGGCCGCGCTGGCGCCGTTGCAACCGACCCGTCGCAGTGGCAGATCGACCTCAACGGTTCGCCTACCCACACCGAAAAGGGCACCGGAACCGGTCGTATGACGATCGACTCGGTCGTCGAGAAGACCGGCATCACGCTGGGTCTTTTGATTCTTGCCGCGACTGTCACGTGGTTCGTCACTCCCGCCATCGAGACTGATCCGGTGACGGGCGAGACCGCAGGCGTGGGCACGGCATTTGCCCTCGCGACCGGCGGCGCGCTGGTCGGTTTTGCGCTGTCGATGGTCAACTCGTTCAAGAAGATCATCAGCCCGGCCCTGGTGCTGGCCTACGCGGTCGTCGAAGGCGTCTTTGTTGGTGCGCTCTCCAAGGTCGTCTCCAGCTACGTCAATGATCCGACGATCGTGTTCCAGGCAGTTCTGGGCACGTTCATGGCCTTCGCCGGCACGTTGGCGGCCTACAAGTTCCTGAACATCCAGGTCACCGATCGTTTCCGCAAGATCATGACGATCGCCATGATGAGCATCGTCGGCGTCATGCTGCTCAACCTGGTGCTCAGCCTGACCGGCGTGCTCAGCAACGGTGGCCTGCGTGGCTTCAACACGCTCGGTCTGGTGGTCTCCTGCGTCATGGTCGTCGTCGCGGTCTTCATGCTGATCATGGACTTCGACTACGTCGAGAAGGGCATCGCGGCGGGTCTGCCCGAGCGCGAGTCCTGGCGTGCGGCCTTCGGCCTGACGGTCACTCTCGTCTGGCTGTATATCGAGCTCCTGCGTATCCTCGCAATCCTGCGCGGCAGCGACTGAGCACCAGCACCCATCTGAAACAACGGCGATGGCCGGTCCCTTCGGGGATCGGCCATCGCCGTTTCTGCGTCTCTGGGCTGGGGGGGCAGGTCAGCGGCCGCGACGGCGCCGCAGGACTGTGGCCCGAACGGCCTCCGCCCTGAGCCTTCTCCTGGACGACCTCGGTGCCCGGGTTCTGGACGGCCTCAGCGGCAGCGTCGCGCACCGACATCAGGTCGCGCGGAGTGTTCGACGGGGCGTAGCCGGCGTACTCGTACGTCCTCGACTTCTCCCGCAGCGACGCGGCGACCGCCGGGATGATGACCGACACCATGTTGGCGTAGCCGGTCTCGGACGGGTGGAAGCGGTCGACGCCGAACATGATGTCGCGCTTCTCGGTGAACAGGTTGCCGAGCAAGCCGCCCAACGACACGGCGCGGCCGCCAGCCTCGACGACGGCGATGGTCTGCTTGCGGGCGAGGCTTCGGCTCAGCTGGCGGGCTACTGCACGCAGCGGCTGCTTGATGGGTCGGACGCTGCCCAGATCGGGGGTCGTTCCGACGACGACCTCACAGTCGGCAGCCACGAGTCGACGAACGACATCGCCCAACGTGCGGGCCGAGGTGCTGGGACGCACCTGATGGGTGACGTCGTTGGTCCCGACGATGATGACCGCGACGTGCGGCTCCCAGTCGGCGACCTGGTCGAGCTGGCCCATCAGGTCGGATGTCTGCGCGCCGACGACGGCGCGGGTGCGCACCTCTACAGGGGCATCCATCAGATGGACGAGGCCGAGACCGATCATCGCCGCTGGCGTCGCATCGGCGCGGTGCATGCCGTAGCCGACGGCGGCCGAGTCGCCCAGCACGAGCACGCGGATCGGCGTGCCGGGAAGGTCGTCGCCGTAGACGCCTTCGGGCGAGGGCGGTCGGTCAGCTGTCGTGCCGATGGCACGTCGAGCCAGGAGCGCTTCGCCGATCAGGAAGCCGTAGAAGTCGTGAGGGTTGCTCCGCCGCCAATCAGGGCCGTCGTGGCGATTCTGCGGGGGTGGGGCATATCCGCAATTTTACGGGGTCGGTGTAACCCGGGCAGGGGGTACGGGCCTGCAACGGTGTGAACTTCGCTACCACCTAGGGTGTGACGGTGCTTGGCATGACTCCCAATCTTCGTGATCTCGGCGACCTGTCCACTGCTGACGGCGGGGTCGTCGCGAGCGGCAGGCTGCTCCGCAGCGCCGTCCCGCGCGGTACCGACGTCGGTCTGGACGGTGTCGAGTGGCCGCCGTCGTTGGTCATCGACCTGCGCTCTGCAGCCGAGCTCGAACCGGCACACCCCCTGGCGGCGCGAGGATCGCGAGTCGTCCATCTGCCACTGCTGGCGGCCCTTCGTCCGGCGCCGCGGTGCCGGCCACCTTGCCCGAGCTGCCAGCCGATGCTGGTCGAGGCGTCGGCCAGCCTGGTCGATCTGGCTCGTCACGTCGGCCATGCCCCGGGGCGACGCTGATCCACTGCGCTGCGGGCAAGGATCGGACAGGTGTCTCGGTGGCGCTGCTGCTGAGACTCGTCGGGGTGCCGCGCGAGACCGTCCTCGAGGAATACCTGCTGACCAATCAGGCGCTCGCCGCGATCGACGCCCGGCTTCGTCCGGCTGCTCCCCGAAGGTCTGGCTACGCCTATCCAGCCGGCTATGCGCACGTCTCGTCGGAGGCGATCGACGGTGTGCTCGACGTCTGGGACACTCACGACGGCGGAGTGCATGGCTGGTTCGAAGCCGCCGGCGGCCACGAACGAGATATTGAGCAGTTGCACCGTACGCTTTTGGTATGACCTCTGATCTGACTCTGGGCGCTCGGGAGGTTCCGCTGGGCGGGCTTCGCGGGCTGACGGTGCACCGCACGTTGCCGCAGCGGGGATTTCCGACGGTAGGTGCCTGGTGCTTCGTGGATCACTTCGGTCCGACGACCGAACCGATGGCGGTGCTGCCTCATCCGCACACCGGTCTGCAGACCGTCACGTGGCCGCTGGCCGGCGAGATCCGCCACCGAGACAGTCTCGGCAGCGACGTCGTCCTCAGGCCGGGCGAGCAACCTGATGACGTCGGGCGACGGTGTCTCGCACTCCGAGTTCTCCGTGGGTGAGGACGGCGCACAGATGCATGGCATCCAGCTCTCGGGTCGCCCTGCCCGACCGCGCTCGCCGCGGCCCGGCCGGCTTCGAGCACCACCCAGAGCTGCCCGTCGTCGACGGGGACGGCTGGTCCGCCAAGGTGCTGCTGGGCGAGGTGGCCGGTGCGGTGTCGCCGGCCACGACGTACACGCCGATCGTGGGCGCCGAGCTGCGCGTCCGTCCCGGTTACGTGAAGATTCCGCTGCGATCGGACTTCGAGCACGCGATCCTTGCCGTCGACGGTCCCGTCGCGGTCGACGGGGTCGACGTCGCTCATCGCGAGCTGCGCTACCTGGCGCCTGGACGCTCTGAGGTCGGGATCCAGGTGCCGGAGGAGTCGACGCTGCTGCTGATCGGCGGTGAACCGTTCGACGAAGGCCTTGTCATGTGGTGGAACTTCATCGGTCGCTCGCACGACGACATCGTCGAGGCACGCGAGCAGTGGCAGGCGGCAGCAGCGCGGTACGGCCACGTGGATGGCCACGGCGGCAAGGTGATTCCGGCTCCGCCGCTGCCGGACGTCCGGCTCACGCCTCGGCGCCGAACCCTTTGACCTAACCGCATTATCTGGTAACTTCGATTTCGGATACCTCCAGTATCTGAAATCGAGAGGACTGCCATGACTCACTTCACGGGCAAGGTCGCCGTCGTGACCGGCGCAGGATCCGGCATTGGACGGGCGCTCTCAGTCGAGCTCGCCCGGCGCGGCGCGCGGCTCGCCATCAGTGACGTCGACCTAGCCGGACTCGCCGACACCGAGGCGCTGGTCAAGGCCGCTGGCGCCGATGTTCGCTCCGACTCGCTCGACGTCTCGCAGCGAGAGTTGGTGCTGTCGTACGCCGACTCGGTCGCCGAACAGTTCGGAGCCGTCAACCTGGTCTTCAACAACGCCGGCATCGCATTCACCGGCACCATCGAACAGATGTCGTTCAAGGACATCGACCGCGTCATGGACGTCGACTTCTGGGGTGTCGTCAATGGCACCAAGGCATTCCTGCCGCACCTGATCGCTTCGGGCGACGGGCACGTCATCAACATCTCGAGCATCTTCGGACTGTTCTCGGTTCCCACCCAGAGCGCCTACAACGCCGCGAAGTTCGCGGTGCGCGGCTTCACCGAGTCGCTGCGACAGGAGATGCTCAACGAAAAGCGTCCCGTCAAGGTGACGTGCGTGCACCCCGGTGGCATCAAGACCAACATCGCTCGCAACAGCGGGCAGGTTGACGGGCTCGATCACGACGAGCTGGCTGGGGCTTTCGACAAGCTTCGCGCGCACCTCGCCCCGCAAGGCCGCCGAGGTGATCCTCAAGGGAGTCGAGAAGAACCGACCGCGCGTGCTGATCGGTGCAGATGCCTGGGGTGCTCGACAAGTTCGTGCGTGCCGCCGGCCCTGGCTACCAGCGGATCGTGGCTGCGTTCAGCAGGCGCAACGGTTGTAGGCAAGTGCGATGTCAGGGCTGGGCTGGCAGTGTCGAGGTCAGCATCGTGATCACGAGATCACGGACCTCGTCACGGCCCACGTCCTTGGTGTCGAGCCACTCGAGGCTGATGTTGCGCAGCAGCTGCACCCCAGCTGCGCACCGCGAGCTCCAGCAGCTCGGACGGCTGTGCCGGGCTGATGGCCGCGATGATGCGGGCAGTCTGGACGCGGAGGTCCTCGTCGATGATGGCCTGGACCTGGGCGTCGGCCGATGCAGCGCCGCGAAACACCGCCTTGACGCCGGCCTTGTTGGCCTGGCAGTAGTCGAGGTAGGCCTCGACGCCGTCGCGCGCTGGTCGACAACCGGTGCGTCGGAGTCAGGCGAGGTCAGCTCGGCCATGCGGCCCGACTCGCGGCTGACCATCGCCGCGAAGAAGGCCCGCTTGTTGGGGAAGTAGTGGTACAGCAGCCCACGGGAGACGCCGGCCACCTCGGCCAGCTCCTCGATGTGGACGTCTTCGTAGGAACGATCGGCAAACAGCCGGCCCCGAGGTCGAGCAGCTGGTCCTGACGAGCTTCACGGCTGAGGCGAGTGCGGGTGGCCATGTCGGCACACTACTGGAGGACAGGCTCCTGGAGAGATGGGGAAGCGTTCATGCGCAATGACTGGTCGGGGCACACGTTCGCCCATCCGCCCGGGCGTCGGCCGGTCGTCGGCGACGTCCTCGGGACGGATGCTGCTGCGCCGTTGCAGAGCACGATGCGGCGCGCGCAGGGTCTGGGGCCCGATCTCGAGCTGAAGATCTTCGATCAGAAGTTCGTCTTCGTGTCCGGAGCAGAGCTTGCCGCCGAGCTTGTGTGACGAGTCCCGGTTCGCCAAGGCGTTGCCGCCGGCGTTGACGGCTCTGCGTGAGTTCGTCGGGGAGGGACTGTTCACGGCCTACAACGACGAGACCAACTGGGCGCTCGCCCACGACCTGCTGAGGCCTGCCTTCACCAAGGACGCGATGCGCAGCTATCACCCGGTCATGCTGGGGGCCGCTCGGGAGCTGTTCGACGCGTGGGACCGGGCTGTTGGGCCCGTCGACGTCTCCGCCGACATGACCAAGCTGACGCTCGAGAGCATTAGCCGGACGGCGTTCAGCCAAGACTTCGGCTCGTTCACCCGGGACGAGCCTCATCCGTTCATCCCAGCCATGATCGCCGCGCTCAAGGCTGGTCAGCGCAAGGGATCGTTGGAGTCGATGCCCGGGGCCGGGCTCATGGCCAAGCGCATCGACAAGCGCAACGCCCACCATCAGGCCTATATCGACGGCCTGCTCGACACCATCATCGCCGAGCGCCGCAGCAGCGGGCTGATGATGATCGCGATCTGCTGGGTCTCATGCTGAACTCGGCGCACCCCGACACCGGGGCGCGCCTCGACGACGTCAACATCCGTCACCAGATCCTGACCTTCCTGGTCGCAGGGCACGAGACGACCTCCGGCGCCTTGTCGTTCGCCTTGTACTACCTGACTCGTGATCCGGCAGCCCTCGCGAAGGCGCAGGCCGAGGTCGACACGATCCTCGGACCTGATCGCGACACCGAGCCCGCGTTCGAGCAGGTGGCGAAGTTCCGTTACCTGCGCCGGGTGCTCGACGAGGGCCTGCGACTCTGGCCGACCGCGCCTGCCTTCTCGCGCAGCCCGCGTGAGACGACGACGCTGACCACCGGCCACGTCATGCGTCCGCAGGACTGGGCGATCGTGGTCCTGCCGATGATCCACCGTGACCCAGCAGTGTGGGGCGAGGACGCCGACAGCTTCGACCCAGACCGCTTCTCGCCCGAACGCTCACGTGGCCGGGCGCCGCACGTCTACAAGCCTTTCGGCACGGGGGAGCGGTCGTGCATCGGACGGCAGTTCGCGCTGCACGAAGCGATCTTGGTGCTGGCGCGCATCCTGCATCGGTACGAGCTGACGCCTGATCTGGAGTATGAGCTTGCGATCACCGAACGGCTGACGCTGATGCCGCTCGGTTTCGAGCTCGGGGTCGCTCGCCGATGACGCGCAGGCCCCGCGTTCTCAGCCCAGCGTGACGCGGCCGGACTCGTCGATCGGCCAGTCGGGGTTGAAGGCAACCTCCCACAGATGCCCGTCGGGGTCGGCGAAGTAGCCCGAGTACCCGCCCCAGACCTGCTCCTCGCCGGGCTTGGTGATGACACCTCCGGCGGCTTGAGCTTGCGTGAGCACAGTGTCGACCTCGGCACGGGATCGTGCGTTGAACGCGATCGTGACTCCGCTGAACGTCGCTCCGGTGTCGGTGATGCGGGCGTCGGCGGCCAGCTGAGAACGTGACCACAAGGCGAGAACCAGCCCGTTGCTGAGCTGGTAGAACGCCACCTCGTCTTCGGCATTTCCCTTCGACCATCCCAGGCCCGACTCGTAGAACTCGCGCGAGCGAGCCAGGTCGGCGACGCCGAGGGTGATGAGGCTGAGTCGTTGGTCCATGCCGAAGACGTTAGCGAGGAGGTCAGACAGTGGCGCGCAATGCGTCGATCAGGGGTGTCGTCGGACGGCCGATCAACGCGCTGAGCTCACCGGTCGTGCCAGCGAGCTCGCCGTTCTTGATCGAGGCGTCGGTCGCGACGGTGAAGCCGACCCACATGTCGGGCACGCCAGCCGCGGCGAGGGCCTGCGCCTGCTCGTCGGGGGAGACCTGTGCGACGGTCACAGGAGAGCCGATGACCTCGGCAATCGTCGCTGCGAGCTCGTCCTGCGACCAGGCGACATCGCCAGTGGGCTCGCGTAGACCTGCTTGAGAGGCTCGTCGGTCGTCAGGACGACTGCCGCAGCTTCGGCGAAGTCAGCGCGTGCGGCGCTGGCGACGAGGCCGTCACCGGCGCTGGTCAGCACCGTGCCGGTGTGACGAGCGGCGTCGATCGCCGGGACGTAGTTCTCGTGGTACCAGCCGTTGCGCAGGGCGACGTAGTTCAGGTCGGTCGAGCGCAGGTACTGCTCGGTCGCGAGGTGCTCGGGCGCGACTGGCAGCGTCGAGGTGTCGATCGACGGTGCGCTGGTGTAGGCGAGCAGTGAGACGTTCTGGGCGATGGCGGCGTCGATGACGTTCGTGTGCTGCGCCAGGCGCTGCCCCATCTCGTTGCCCGAGATCAGCAGGACCTTGTCCACTCCGGCGAGGGCCGTGTCGAGTGCTGCGCGGTCGTCGTACGAGGCGACGCGGACGTCGACGCCTCGGTCGGAGAGTGGCTGGGCCTTGGCCGCGTCGCGGACGATCGCGACGATCTCGGTGGCCGGAACCTTGGTGAGCAGTGAGTCGATGACGAGGGAGCCCAGCTGGCCGGTGGCTCCGGTGACGGCGATGGTCATGGTGTGTCCTTTGCGAGGTCGGGGTGAATACTTGAAATCTACACTAACTATTCGAAAGCGCAAACTAGTAGTTAGTACTTACCAAGTGTTAGCCTTGAGTTCTAGGAGGCGTCATGGGTCAGGAATCAGCTCGACCGTTCGACGTGATGGGTGGCAACTGTCCGTCACGTGCGGTGCTGGAGCACGTCACGAGCCGTTGGGGGTCGCTGACCCTGGCAGCGTTGCAGCTCGGAGCCAGCCCGTTTCGGCGAGATCCGGCGCAAGGTCGCGGGTGTCAGCGAGAAGATGTTGTCGCAGACCCTCAAGTCACTCGAGGCAGACGGGCTGGTGGATCGTCGTGTGCAGTCGACGCTGCCCCCACACGTCGAGTACGCACTGACGCCGTCCGGCGAACAGGTCGCGACGGCTGTCGGCGCCCTGATCCAGGCGGTCTACGAGGTCATGCCCGAGGTCATGCGGGTGCGCGAAAGCGCGTGAGCCTCAGGCCGAGGAGTCGCGTTCGTGTGCGGCGGTGTCATTCCGAGCAGTGCTCAAGCTCTCCCGAAGAGCAACTACCTCGAGCCGAAGCGCGGCGATGTCTCGCGCGGTCGCAGCACCTGCCTCATCGCTGGCCTCGGACACCTTCTCGATCAACCAGGATGCAAATGACGCAGTGACGACGCCCAGCACGGCAATCCCGGAGAACATCAGGCCGACGGCGATGAGTCGCCCGGTGGTGGTGACCGGGAACATGTCGCCATAGCCCACAGTCGTGATCGTGGTCATGGACCACCACAAGGCATCTCCGAACGACTGGATCGAGCCGCTGCCTCCGCGCTCGGCGTCGAGCACGGCCAGCGAGGCGATGAAGACGATCAGGGTCACCGAGCCGACGAGATCGCCGACTCGCCCGCGCATCGAGTTGCCGGCGAACCGGTTGATCACGGTCAGCAGAGCAACGAGTCGAAGCAGCCGCAAGGGGCGCAGAAGCGGCAGCAGGACGACGGCGACGTCCAAGGGTGATCTGCGAAGAAAGGCCCACCGGTCCTCAGACAGGACGAGACGCGCCGTGAGGTCGACCACGAGCATCGCCCACGTCACCCAGACGATCCATCGGCACACGGCAGTCAGCGGATCTGATAGCTGCGGATCCAGAATCGGCCACGCGTACGCCGCCAGGAAGGCGATGGCAGACGCCGTCGCAGGGCCGTCGACCAGCCGCTCCCACTTCAGTCTCCGTGCTTCATCCACTCGTTGATGCTGTCAGAGATTGCGTCATGCGGGGGCAGAAGAGCGTGCTATTCCGGCAGCATCAGCCGCAGCGCCGTACGCGACAGCCAGGGACTCGACGGTCTCGTGAGCGTTGAGCCCGCTGGGATTGGGCACGACCCACACCTCTGCTCCCGCGATGACGCGGTCCTGACGTCCGGGCTTGGCCTTCTTCTCACCGAACGCGATGCGGTACGACGTGATGCCGGCGAAGGCGACGACCGTCGGAGCATGCTCGTGGATGAACCCTTCGAGTCGGCGGCGTCCCTCGACCAGCTCCGCGTCGTCCAGCTGTCGGCCCGGGCTGAAGCGCGAGCCACGATGTTGGTGATTCCGATGCCACGCCGCAGCAGCTCGGGCGCAGCCGCCTCGGGTGTGAGCGCATCAACCGAGATGATTCCGGCCTGGCGGAGAGCGGGATAGAACCGATTGCCGGGCCTGGCGAAGTGCATGCCCGTCGCGGCGCTCACCAGACCCGGGTTGATGCCGACGAACAGCAGACGCAGATCGTCCGGCAACAGATCGGGTATCGACCTGCCAGCGAACGACTCGAGCTCTGCGCGAGTCATGCCCATGTCGGACCGTCCTATGTCACAGGCCCTTGGGGTGTGCGGAAAGCCAGCGAGCGTAGGAGCCGCGGAGCAGGTCTCTTGCTTCGCCGTTGGGCGCGATCACGTCTGCCCCGCCGTCGTACGGGTGGTAGAGCCAGGTCAGCTGTTCGTCAGCGATGGTGACGCCTGCTGTCTGGCCATCCGCCACGAGCATGAGCAGTGAGTTGAGCTCGGACGCCGTTCGATGACGGCTGACGAAGAGGTGCAGCCACCCGATGTGGTCGGGGTCGGAATCGTCCTCGATCAGGCTCTGCCACCAGACCGCTTGCGGGACCGCGCGCTCCAGCTCCGATGCACGTTTTCGGGGGCAGGGGGTCTTGGACCAGGAGCAGGTGATCGCGATGAGGGCATCGTCGTCTGAGGCGGCTTTGAGCTCAGCAAGCATCGTGTGGTGCCGGTCCAGCACAGTTGCGTACTCAGAAGCGGTATCGGCGTGTCGTTTCGAATCCGGCAGGCTGTGGAACCTGACCCAGCGGTCGTACGCATCGCTTCGCAGCTCATGACCGACGGGCCTGCACCCAGGCCACTGTTGCTGCCAGCGCGATGACAGTTGAGTCAGGGCCTCGAGCTGGCCAGCGGTAGGGACGTGTGGTTTGCGCAAGAACCTGCCGTTGTATGTCGCGTAGGCGAGCCAACAGATGGCTCCAAAGACCGCGATCGTGCATGCGATCACACCGAGGATGATGAATGCCTCGCGCCCGGTGACCATCACCGGAACCTATCGCAGCCAGCCACTGGCGCTAGGAGCGACCTTCGGGTAAGGGCAACAAGTGAGCTGTCGAAACGAAGTACCTGCGGTTGACATCCCTTGGCGTTGTTGGCCGGCCGATTCTGTCGTCGGATCAGACACAAGTGGCGGCTGCTCTAGTTATTCCGAGCCATTCCAGAGGAAGTCAGGACGAGCAGACTCCCGCAGTGGTTAGCGTGACCCGTCACATTTTCCTAGGGAAGTACACCACATATGACGGACACGAACACCCCAGCCAGCGGCGGCGCGAAGCCACCTGCAGGCTTCTATGCAGACGAAGCAGGAAGACAGCGTTGGTTCGACGGCGATGGCTGGACTGACCACTACCAGTCGGCCGAACCTGACGCCCCGTCGTCTCGCGCAGAACCTGAGAGGAAGAAGAAGCGCATCTTCTTGTGGTTCTTCATGGCCGTGCAGGTCTTGTTCATCGTGTGGATCATCGCTGGTGCATCGAGTAGCGGCGGTGACGCAACAGATTGTGGTTCGCTGAGTCAACAAGCTTGCAATGACGCTGAGGACATTGGCACCGGCCTCGGCGTTGCCCTCATCGTTGTCTTTTGGATGATCGTCGACTTCTTGTTGGCCGTTGTCTACGGCATCTATAGGCTCGCCAAGCGCAACTAGTTCGGCCTTGCCAACGGCCCGTCAGATATCGAACTGACGGGCCGTTGACGTGTGCTCTTCGAAGCAGGCCGGTCTGTTTCAGATGCACTGCGTGGCCAGCGACTCTTGGGCAATGGGCCGTAGGCCACGCCCGTCGAATGCAGCGGGCAGTGAACCACCGTGCTATCGAGACTCATCGGCTCGTTCCTTCGCCACTTCACATTGAGCCTCCCCGATCCGATCCTGAGTGCAATCGGTCACGAGCGGGGAACGTTCGGTCGGCTATCGGCGACCCTCACAGCTGGCAGGATTGCACGATGCATACCGGCGCGTGGGATTGGACTACGGCGAATCAAGCCCCGTGGTGGTGGGCGGGAGTTCTCGGACTCGCGGGTGCGGTGATTGGCGGGGCTATCGGCCACTTGTCCCGACGCGTGCAGGATCGAGGCGGCTTGAAGGAGGGGTGGAGGGCCGTCGCTGCGGACGGCTGTGGCGAACTTCCTCTCGGTCGAGCAGGAGACTGCGAGTCAGTACTGGACATTTCGCCTGATGAACGGGCGCTCGCAGACGATGACTATCTCGATTGGTACAACCGCAGAGTGCATCTCATGAACATGGCCTTGTACGAGGTCAATTTGCTCGCGCCGGATGACCTCGCTGCGTGCGCGAACGAGATGGACCTCTTCATCGGTGACAACGTCAGGGACTGCGCCTGGAGCGGCGACGACATCGAGGAGATCAACAAGAGGATGTTGGGTTTGTCTGATCAGATCGTCGATATCGTCAAACGGCACACGAAGGTTGCCCGGCATTTCAAGTGACTGAGCCAATAGAGCCCGCGCGCGGCATCGCGTCAAGAAACCTGGTGGACGTCTCGATTCACTAGGAGACGACCGCAGACGGCTCGTACTGGTCAGCGACTATCGCGTCCGGCTCAGCGGTACTGCTCCGGCGCCTCGTAGGCCACGCCAGTCGCGTGCAGGGGGCAGTAGCCGTTGGGGTTCTTCACCAGGTACTGCTGGTGGTAGTCCTCGGCGTAGTAGTAGCGCTCCAGCGGCAGGATCGAGGTCGTGATCTCCCCGTAGCCTGCCGAGGTCATCTGCACCTGGTAGGCGGCGCGGGAGGCTTCGGCTTGCTCCTGCTGCTCGGGGGTCGTGGTCAGGATGATCGACCGGTACTGGGTGCCGCGGTCATTTCCCTGGCGCATGCCCTGCGTGGGGTCGTGGTTCTCCCAGAACACCTCGAGCAGCTGCTGGAAGGTGACCTTGGCCGGATCGAAGATGACTCGGACGACCTCGGCGTGCCCGGTCAGACCGGAGCACACCTCTTCGTACGTGGGGTCGCGAGGTCTGACCACCGGCGTAACCGACGGAGGTCGACCACACGCCGGGCACCTCCCAGAACGTCTTCTCCTCGCCCCAGAAGCAGCCGAGGCCGAACACGGCAACCTCGAAGCCGTCTGGTGCCTGGGTCTCGACGGGGTTGCCGAGGACGAGGTGGGTTCCGCCGACCTGGAACGGACGGCCTTCACGGCCCTTCAGGGCATTGTCGGACGTGGGGAGCTCTGACTTGCTGCGACCAAAGATCATGGTTCCGCCTTTCGTTTGGAAGTCTACGGAGGAGGGCCCGGTCAGGCCCGTTCAAGAATCGTGGCGATCTGCGTGAAGCCGCGCTGCCGAGCGTGCTGCAGCGCCGTCACGCCGTCGCGGTCGGCGATCGACACGTCAGCACCGTGATCGACGAGCGACTGCACGATTCGCTGCCACGGCGCTGAACCCTTGCCGAGGATGACCGCCTCCAGAAGCGCGGTCCAGCCCAGGTCGTTGACGTGGTTGACGGCGATGTCGGTGTTGTCGAGCACGTACGCGACGTATTCGTCGTGTCCGCGTTCACTCGCCGGGATGATCGAGATGCCGCCGAACCTGTTGCGGATCGTCAGATCAGGGTCGGCGGCCAGGATCTCCTTGGCCACGGCGGCACTCCCGGATACTCCCGTCACCAGCCAGGGGGTGTCGTGCCGGTCGTCGAGGGCGTCGGGATCTGCCCCGGCGGCCACCAGGACCCGCGCCACCGCGACGTGGTCGCGGGTCGCCGCGATCAGCAACGGCGTCCGTTCGTGATCGTCGCGGGTCTCGGTGTCGGCACCCGCCGCCAGCAGCAGCTCCGTCTTGTCTGCGTTGCCGCTGCGGGCCGCCGAGAGCAGCTGGCGATCGCGCGCGGCAGTCGACAGCTTCTCGTACGGATTGGTCGGCGTGCGGCTCGGTCGTGGGCGGAGGAGTGGCCGACGACGCTGTGGTCGGGTCAGGCTCGGGATCGGCGGTGGCATCGGACGACCCTGTCGAGCAGGACGCGACGAGCACGGCAAGGGCGACGATCAGGAACAGGCGGGACGACTTCACACTCTGGACAACGTCGGAGCGTCCGTTCGTGTTCCTCTGCGGATAGTGTGGCGAGCGTGGACGGTGAGCGTGTGAACTCCAAGCATCAGATCCCGGTCGGGGTCGAGATCGCGACCCAATGGGCCTGGCGCCTGCTCGTCATCGCTGCGGCTGGAGCCTTAGGCATCTGGCTGCTGCGCTACTTCTCCGAGATCACGGTGCCCGTCGCGGTAGCCCTGCTGGGCACGGCGTTGACCGTCGACGTCGTCAACTGGCTCCAGGCCAGAGGACTGCCCCGCATCCTGGCGACGTTCACCGTCGTCATCGTGATGCTCGCAGCGTTCTTCGGCATGCTGGCTCTGGTGGGTCAGCAAGCTCTCCACGCAGGTAACTGATCTGCGCACCAACGTCGTCGAAGGCATCTCGCAGGTGCAGGACTGGGCCAAGACCGGCCCGCTCGACCTGACCGACACGCAGATCCAGAGCTGGGTCGACAGCGCCAAGGAGTCCATCGCGTCGAGCGACACGTCGGTGTTCGCGCGGGTCAGCGAGGTCGGGACGACGCTGACCCATGTCGTTGCAGGGTTCTTCATCGCGTTGTTCTCCTCCTTCTTCTTCCTCTATGAGGGCCAGCGCATCTGGAGCTGGGTCGTCGCGCTCTTCCCGGCAGCGGCACGTGACCGTGTCGACTCGTCGGGGCACACGGCGTGGACGTCGCTGACGGCGTTCGTGCGTGCCACGGTCCTGGTCGCGCTGACCGATGCGATCGGCATCGCGTTCGCGGCGTGGGTGCTGGGCGTGCCGTTGACGTTCGCGATCGCGGTGCTGGTGTTCCTCGGAGCGTTCATCCCGATCGTCGGTGCGCTGTTGTCCGGCATGGTCGCCGTCTTGGTCGCGTTGGTCGCGCAGGGCCCGTGGACGGCATTGTTCATGTTGATCGCGGTCATCGTGGTGCAGCAGATCGAGTCGCACGTGCTGCAGCCGTTCTTGATGGGCCGGCTGGTGCGGGTGCATCCGTTGGCGATCATCATCGCGATCGCCGCCGGCATCACGGTTGCCGGCGTCGTGGGTGCGCTGATCGCGGTGCCGCTGGCAGCCTGCCTCAATGGCGTCGTACGTCACCTGGTCGTGGTGGCCCGTGACTATCAGGCTGATCCAGAAGATGACTTCGAGGCGGAGCCGGAGCCAGCGTGATGGACGTCCACGCGATCTGTGCCGGATTCGTCGGTGCGACGTTGACCTTTCCGTTCAGCGAGGAGACCGCGGTCTACAAGGTCGGCGGCAAGATCTTCGCCCTGACCGGGGTCGACCGGGCCACGAGCATCAACCTCAAGGCCGAGCCGCAGGACGTCACGGGCCTGGTCGAGACGTACCCGGCGATCGAGCGCGGCTATCACATGAACAAGAAGCACTGGATCACAGTGCAGCTCGACGGGAGCCTGCCCGACGGGATGGTCGAGGAGCTCATCGAGGATTCCTACGACCTGATCGTCGACAAGCTGCCGGCCCGCGACCGGCCCTAGCCGGTCATCCCTGCGGGGACAAACAAATCTGGTTCTGTCCGCGATGCGGCGGACAAAACCAGATTCTTGAGTCCTCTAGGGGCCGGGCGTCGCACGGGTGCGGAGCGGGATCTCCTTGATGAACAGCGAGAGCACGAGCGCGATCAGCATGATCGGGATGGCCGAGATGAACACGTCGTGCAGCGCGCTGGCGAAAGCGTCGATGACGTCCGACCTGAGTGGCTCCGGCAGGCCGGCGATCGTCGAGACGTCGTTGGTGTCGACGGATGGGCTGCCGGCAGTCGTCCCGAGGTTCTCCGCCAGGTGGTGGGCCAGGCGGGTGTTGAGCACGGCACCGAACAGTGCCGCGCCGACCGTTCCGCCCAAGGTGCGGAAGAACGTGATGGTGCTGGTGGCGATACCCATGTGCCGGGGGTCGACGGCGTTCTGGACGATGACGGTGAGCAGCTGCATCGAGAAGCCGAGCCCGGCCCCGAAGACGAACAGGCCCAGGGCGGCCAACCAGTAGGGGCTGTCGGCATTGAGCAGCGACAGCACCAGCAGGGCAGCAATGACGATCGTCGCGCTCGCGATCGGCATGGGCCGGTAGCGTCCGGTCTTCGTGACCCAGTTGCCCGACGGGATGGACGTGCCGAAGATGCCGATCACCATCGGCAGCATCGCCAACCCGGACTTGGTCGGCGTCATGTCCATCACGACCTGCAGGTACAGCGGGATGAAGATGATCGCGCCGAACATCGCGAGCCCGACCGTGACAGCCATCGCATTGGTCGTCGAGAAGATGGAGCTCTTGAACAGCTCCATCGGGATGATGGGCTCCGTGGCGCGCAGCTCGGTCAGGATAAACAGCGCGGTCAGCACGATGGCACCACCGAGCAGCGCGAGCCCGAGGCCGGACGTCCAGCCGTGATCGGGCCCGGCCCAGGCCAGATACAGCAGCAGCGACGAGACGCCGGCAACTAGGATGCCGGCGCCGAACCAGTCGATCGTGTGGTCGCGGCGGGTGTGGGGAGCTTGAGCGCGTACGACGTGACGACGAGCGCGACACCGCCGATCGGCACGTTGAGCCAGAAGATCCATTCCCAGCCGGGGCCGTCGGCGAGCCAGCCGCCGAGCACCGGGCCGAGCACGCTGGACGTTCCGAAGACAGCGCCCATGTAGCCCATGTACTTGCCGCGTTCGCGGGCGGGATGACGTCGCCGAGGGTCGCGAACGCCAGCGCCATCAACCCGCCACCGCCGATGCCCTGGAGTGCGCGGAAGGCGATAGCTCTTCGATGTTGCGGGCGAAGCCGCACAGCAGTGAACCGACCAAGAACGTGATGATCGCTGCCTGGAAGATCGGTCGACGTCCGTACAGGTCGGAGATCTTGCCCACAACGGCGTTGCTGCGGTCGAGGTCAAGAGGTACGCCGTCACGACCCAGCTCAGCTTGTTGAGCCCGTTGAGGTCGGAGGTGATGCGGGGCAGGGCGGTGCCGACGATGCTCTGGTCGAGCGTGGCCAGGAACATCCCGGTCATCAGACCGCCGAGGATCACCAGGATCTGCCGGTGAGACAGGTACGTCTCGTCGGCGCTGGTGCGGGTCTCGCTCATGGCAGTGCTCCCAGGGATCCGTTGAGGCGGACGAGGTCGTCGCGCAGGCGTTCGCGTTCGGTGTCGTCCCAGTCGGCCAGAGCCTCGGTCAGGATCGAACGGCGGTGGTCGAAGGTCGTGGTCAGCGCGGCGCGGCCGGCATCAGTGATCGCGAGGATGCACGCGCGGCCGTCGACGGGATCGGGCTCACGGCTGATGAGCTCTCGGTCGGCCAGCTGCTGCACGTGACGGCTGACGGTCGACGCGTCCAAGCGCATCGACTCAGCCAAGTCGCCGAGCCGGAGGGCACCTCGACGTTTGAGGGTGAACAACAAGGTGGCCTGTGACCATTCGACCGGGTCTCCGTCGAGCCGTGCGCGAAGTCGTCGTCCCACTGCCAAAGACAGTTGCAGGATCGCGTCCTCGGCCGTCCGTGCGTCCGATTGCATGGTCCAAACATATAACAGGTTGCCACCTGCAACGACGCGATGTGCGCGACGACGCACTAGGGTGACGAGGTGGACCTCAACGACGTACGGGCCGCCCGTGCGCTGCTCGCCGGTGTCACCGAGACGACGCCTATGGCGCACTCACGCTGGTTGAGCCGCGGACCGGGCAGGACGTGTTCCTCAAGGCCGAGAACCTTCAGCGCACCGGCTCGTTCAAGATCAGAGGAGCGTACGTCCGCATCGCCCGGCTCAGCGAGAAAAGAACGGTCTCGCGGGGTGGTTGCCGCGAGCGCCGGCAACCATGCGCAGGGTGTCGCTCTTGCGGCCTCGTTGCTGGGGAGCAAGTCGACAATCTTCATGCCCGAAGGCGCTGCGCTGCCCAAGGTGGCCGCGACCGAGAGCTACGGCGCCGACATCGAGTTCCACGGGGCCGGGGTGACCGAGGCGCTGGTGCCGGCGCGTGCCTTCGCCGAACGGACGGGTGCGGTGCTGATCCACCCCTTCGATCACGAAGACATCGTGGCCGGTCAGGGGACGGTCGGCCTCGAGATCCTCGAGCAGTGCCCCGACGTCCGGACGATCCTGGTACCGCTCGGCGGTGGCGGGCTGGCCGCCGGTATCGCGTTGCTGCGCAGTGAACGTCCTGATCTGCGGATCGTTGGTGTCCAGGCAGAGTCGGCGGCCGCCTACCCGGAGTCGATGACCGCTGGGCATCCTGTGCTCGGTTCGATGGGCGTGACGATGGCCGACGGGATCGCCGTCGCGCAGCCCGGCGACATTCCGTTCGAGATCCTGGCGTCGTTGCTCGACGAGGTCATCACGGTCAGCGAAGAGTCCCTCAGCAGTGCGCTGTTGTCACTGCTGGAGCGAGCCAAGATGCTGGTCGAGCCGGCGGGCGCGGCAGCCGTCGCTGCCCTGCTCGAACGGCCGGACGACTTCGACGGGCCCGTGGTCGCGGTGCTGTCGGGCGGCAACATCGACGCCCTCGTGCTGCTCGACGTCATCCGTCACGGCCTCGCTGCAGGCGGGCGGTTCCTCAACTTCCGGGCCCGCATCTCCGACCGGCCAGGTGAGCTGATGCGGCTGCTCAGCGACCTGGCAGCCATGCAGGTCAACGTGCTGACGGTCAACCACGACCGTTCTTCAGACTCGTTGCCGGTGCGTCAGGTCGACGTCGATGTCGAGGTCGCGACCAGGGGCCCCGGGCACCGCGCCGAGGTGCGGCAGAAGCTGACCGACCTGGGCTACCTGCTCCTATAGCCAGCCACGCCTCCCCGACCACGCAAGATGTCGGGCGGTTTACGTCCACACCAGGCAGGGTTGGACGTAAAACCGCCGACATCTCGAGCGAGAAGGGCGAGAGGGGTCAGAACGGCTTGGCGGCGACCAGCTCGACCGTGATCGACTTGCCGTTGGGAGTCTCGTACGTCGCAGACTCGCCGACCGTCTTGCCGAGGATCGCGGCGCCGAGGGGCGACGTCGGCGAGTAGACGTCGAGCTCGACGCTGGAGTCCATGCTGAGCAGCTCACGCGAGCCGAGCAAGAACGTCTCAGTCTCGGTGTCACCGGCGAAGCGGATCGTGATGATCATGCCGGCCTCGGCGAGGCCGTCGTCGGCAGGCTTCTCGCCCACCTCGGCCTTGCGCAGCATCGCCTCGAGCTGATCGATGCGGGCCTTGGTCTTGCCCTGCTCTTCGCGAGCGGCGTGATATCCGCCGTTCTCCTTCAGGTCGCCCTCGTCGCGCGCAGCAGCGATCTTGGTCGTGATGTCGGCCCACACATCGCCCTTGAGATGCGCGAGCTCTTGCTGCAGACGGTCGAACGCCTCCTGGGTCACCCAGATTGTGTCTGACTGTGTCGGCTGAGTCATCAGTGCGTCCTCCTTGACGTGCTGCACCCCGGGCCAGCGCCCGGGGTGAACTTGCAAGGCTAGCACTCAATCAGCGGCTACACACGTTCTCAGGACACCGTTGACGGCCCTGCGCTCGGTCTCGATCGTGGCGCTGACGCGCACAGTTTCCTTCGAAGCCGCAGGAATGTCGATGGTCTTCTCGCCGACGATGACGTGATCGGCGGCCTGTGCGTAGATCGTGCAGCGGACGGCGAGCGGATCGGGCCGGGTCACGTCGAGCTTGATCTCGACCTGCTTGTCGTCGATCACGTCGTAGGCCCAGAGCTTGGCCGAGACGGGATCCTTCTGGAAGCCCACCCACGCCGCGAACGCGATGCCGAGGGCCACCCCGGCGACTGCGACGACGGGCCAGACCCACCTGGGACGTTGGCGGGATCCGTAGCGGGCATTCAGGTCGGTCACGCCTTCCAGTGCTCAGGCGCCACCCAGCACACGGTGGACGGCCGTCGTGGAACACCCGGATGGTGGACGGTGTTGTTCCGGGTGCGAGGATTTGCCTACGTCTTTGAAGGAGAACCGTGGCCGAGAAGCTTCGTCTCATGCATGTGCATGCCCACCCTGACGACGAGTCGAGCAAGGGTGCGGCATCGACCGCCAAGTACGTGGCCGAGGGCGTCGACGTCCACGTCGTGACCTGCACGGGTGGCGAGCGCGGCTCGATCCTGAACCCGCAGTTCAAGCATCCTGGCATCGAGGACAACCCTGAGCTCATCACCGAGATCCGGCGCGAGGAGATGGACCGCGCTCGCGAGATCCTCGGGGTCACGCAGGACTGGCTCGGCTTCGTCGACTCCGGTTGGCCCGAGGGTGATCCCAAGCCGCCGCTGCCTGAAGGCTGCTTCGGCCTCGTGTCGGTCGAGGATGCGGCTGAGCCTCTGGTGCGGCTGATCCGTTCGTTCAAGCCGCACGTCCTGACGACGTACGACGAGAACGGCGGCGTACCCGCACCCCGACCACATCATGTGCCACCTGATCAGCGTCCATGCGTACGAGGCCGCAGCCGATCCGACCCGTTATCCCGACTCGGGGAGCCGTGGCAGGTCTCCAAGCTCTACTACCACCTGGGCTGGCTGGGACCGCATGGAAGCCATCGCGCAGGCCATGGAACGTCACGGTCTCGAGAACCCGTACGCGGAGCGGTTCAAGGACTGGAGCGCAAGCCTGAGGACGAGGCCCGGCTGACGACGCGGGTCGAGTGCGCCGAGTACTTCCCGGTCCGCGACGCGGCCCTGCTGGCTCACGCCACGCAGATCGATCCCGAAGGATGGTTCTTCGCGGTGCCGCACGAGGTGCAGGCCGAGGCGTGGCCGACCGAGGACTACCAGCTGGTCGACTCGAAGGTCGAGACGAGCATCCCCGAGACAGACCTGTTCGCCGGGCTGCGCTGACCTTCACAGCTGAGGTTTCACAGCCTCGGGTCGACCGGTTCGCTCTCCATCGCCAGCACGGCGAAGACGCACTCATGGACGCGCCAGACGGGTTCGTCTGACGTCACTCGCCGCAGGGCCTCCAGCCCGAGGGCGTACTCGCGCAGCGCCATCGACCGTTTGTGGCCGAGGTTGCGGTTGCGGAGGCGGGTCAGGTTCGCCGGTTCGGTGTAGTCGGGTCCATAGATCAGCCGCAGGTATTCGCGACCACGCACCTTGATGCCTGGCTGCGCGAGTCCCTTGGGTCCCCGGACGAAGTTGGCGAGCGGCTTGACGACCATGCCTTCACCGCCGGACGCGGTCAGCGCGGTCCACCAGTCGTTGCCTGCTGAGACTGATGCCGGATCGCTCGTGTCGACAACCAGGCGACGGGTCGTGGTGAACAGCGTCGGATCGGTCGCGACGAGCCGGTCGGCCAGGCCGAGGTGCCACAGATGATCGTGAGTCTCGTACGTCCGGCCGTCGCTCGCGAGCAGTTGGAACGGCGCGATGCGCAAGCCGTCGGTGCCCGACACCGGCCAGGAGTAGCGCCGGTAGACGTCGCGCAGGCCGTCGGCATTGGCAGAGCGCCGGGCCGTGCGTTGCGCCAGCCTCCGTAGTGTCGATGCCGCGGGCCGCGGCCTGGGCCAGCACGTCGAGCGCTGCAGGCAGAGCCGACCGCGCAGCGGTGCCGACCGCCGCGTACTGCGACCGGATCAGGTCGATGGCCTTGGCCGACCACGGCATGATCTCGGCGTCGAGCAGCATCCACTCGGTGCCGAGCTCGTCCCACAAACCGGCCTCACCCGCTGCGGCGGCAAAGGATGTCAGGACGTCGTGCTGGGTCGTGTCATCGAAGAAGGCCCGGCCCGTCCGGGTGTGGATGACACCGGTTCCGTCGCGCCGCACCGAGATCACGGCGCGTGACCCCATGTGCTTCTCCTCGCACAGCACCTCGGTCACACCGGTCTTGGTGAAGTGGTTGAACGCCTCGGCCGAATGCTCGAGATGATCGTCGAGTGCGGAGGTGTCGCACGGCGACATCGTCGGCGGCAGGTAGACCAGGCGTGCCGGGTCGATCGCGAACCGGCTCATGACCTCCAACGCGCCTGCGGCGTTCTCCTCGCGCAACGAGATGCGTCCCATCGTGGACGTCTCGACGATCCGTGGACCCAGGACGTCGTCGAGACGCAGGATGTCGGGGTCGCGAGGCGGGGGAGCGAGCGGGCGTACGGGTTCGTAGTAGACCTCGCTCGCCTCGACGCTGACGATCTCGCGCTCGGGATAGCGCAGCGCTGTGAGAGAACCGCCGAACACGCAGCCGGTGTCGAGGCACATCGTGTTGTTGATCCACTCGGTGTGCGGCACAGGCGTGTGACCGTAGAGCACGGTCGCCTGACCGCGGTACTCCTCAGCCCAGGGGTAACGCACCGGCAGTCCGAACTCGTCGGTCTCGCCGCTGGTGTCGCCGTACAGCGCAAACGAGCGGACCCGTCCGGACGCTCGGCCGTGATAGGCCTCCTTGAGACCCGCATGGGCGACGACGAGTCGTCCCTCGTCGAGGACGTAGTGCGCGATCAGCCCGTCGACGAAGGTCCGGACGTCGCGCCGGAAGTCGTCGCTCTCCGCCTCCAGCTGGGCCATCGTGGTCTCGAGCCCGTGGCTGAGCGTGACGGTGCGACCTTCGAGCGCGCGCGACAGCTTCGCCTCGTGGTTGCCCGAGACGCACAGGGCATGTCCGGCGCGGACCATGCCCATGGCGAGGCGGAGGACCCCGGGTGAGTCGGGGCCGCGATCGACCAGGTCGCCGACGAACACGACCTGACGGCCATCGGGATGCGAGGCATCGACGGGACGACCTTGGTCATCACGAAGGAGGGAGTAGCCGAGATCCTCCAAGAGCCTTCCAGCTGCGGCCGGCAGCCGTGGACGTCTCCGATGACGTCGAACGGACCGGTGCGGTCGCGCAGGTCGTTCATCAGCTTCTCGCGCTCGATCGTGACCGCTTCGACGTCGTCGATCGAGCTGAGGACGTGCACCGAGCGGAACCCTTCGCGGCGCAGACCCTTGAGCGAGCGACGCAGCTGGTCGTGCTGGCGCTTGACGACGTGAGCACCCAGGTTGCGATCGGGGCGTGATGCATTGCGCTCGACCCCGACCGACACGGGAAGGTCGAGGACGATCGCGACCGGCAGCACGTCGTGAGCCTTGGCGAGAGTGACCAGGCTCTTGCGGGCGTGCGGCTGGACGTTGGTCGCGTCGATGACGGTGAGTCGCCCTGCCTCGAGCCGTTTGCCCGCGATGAACTCGAGCACCTCGAACGCAGCGGTCGTCGCGGACTGGTCGTTCTCGTCATCGGCGACCAGGCCACGGCAGTGGTCGCTGGAGATGACCTCGGTCGGGGCGAAGTGCTGGGCGGCGAAGGTTGACTTGCCCGAACCGCTGGCACCGATCAGGACGACGAGCGAGGTCTGAGGGATACGGAGAGTCGTCATGCGTCCGCCGCCGTCCGGGTGAAGAGGGCCAGCTGGGTCGGCGGCCCGACGACGGGGTCGTCGTCACCGACGGGGCGGAGGTCGACGGTGTAGCCGTACGCCTTTGCCGTCGCCGAAGCCCAGGCGGCGAACTGCTCGCGGGTCCACTCGAACCGGTGGTCGGGGTGGCGCATCGCACCTGGGGCGAGGGCCTCGTACCGGACGTTGTGCTCGGCGTTGGGCGTCGTGACGACGACCGCACGCGGCTGCATGTGGCCGAAGACGTTCGCGGTCACGGCGGGCACTCGTTCGGGTCGATGTGCTCGATGACCTCCATCAGGACGGCCGCGTCGAGCCCGACCAGCCGAGTGTCCTCGTACTGCAGCGACGACAGCCACAGCGACAACCGTTGCGCCTGGCGCTCGGTCATGGCGTCGACGTGCAGCCGGCGGGCAGCAGTACGCAGCGCGGCGTCGCTGACCTCGGTCCCGATGACCCGGTCGATGCCTTGCAGCACGAGCAGCTTGCCGATCAGCGCGCCAGGTCCGCAGCCGAGGTCGACGACGCTGGTCGGGCGCACCGACGCGAGGGCGTCGAGCACTGCATCGTGGCGCAGTGCGACGAGAGGACGGGGCCGATCTTCCTGAGCGACAGGCGGCCGACTCCGTCGAGCTCGGCCAGCCGGGTCAGTGCCTCAGTGGCCATGTTGCGTTGATGGGCCAGGTAACGACGGCTGATGAGCTCACGCTCAGGATGGCTCGCCAGCCAGCCCTCGCCGGCGCGCATCAGCTTGTCGACCTCGTCGTCGGCGACCCAGTAGTGCTTCGCTCCGTCGAGCACCGGCAGCAGGACGTAGAGGTGGTTCAGGGCATCGGCGAGACGGATCTCGCCTGTCAGTGTGAGTCGCACGTACGTCGAATCGCCCCACTCAGGCAAGCTCGGAATCGAGCGGAAGCGGCTCGGCGGTGACTCGCCAACCCAGGGGCTGGAACATCCGGGTCACCAGGTCGGCCCCGCCAGGCACGGCGGGGATGTCGATTGTCAGTGGGATCGGGGCGTCGGCGATGTCCTGCTTGCTGTCACAGCGTCCGCCCAACGCGGTGCGGAAGACCTTGCCCATCGCGACCGACAACAGCGACGACGCGGCATAGGGGCGGTCGTTGACGTACTGACCCCAGCGAGAAGGCCTGCTGCTTGGCGCCCTTGCCCTTGACCAGGGCGATCGGGTCGACCTCCAGGAGCAACGCCGCGGTGCAGCGTTCAGTCGTCGACTCGGGGTAGAACACGTACTGCCTGGCCGCCGTGGACGTCGAAGCTCTGCATCCGGTCGGGGTGCTTGTGCAACAGGTAGCCCAGATCGGATGCGTCATGGAGCACATCGGACTGTTGCGCGGAGATGGTCAGGAGCACGTGTGCCAGTGTGACAGGCGGGCTCGTCGACGTGGCTACAGCGAGTAGGTCAACGAGATGTCGTAGCCGTCGTCGCTGTGCCCGGCCAGGTTGATCGTGGCTTCGCCGGTCATTCCTTCGAGCCCGCCAGTGCCCATGCCGTCGACGATGTGGAGCGTCGCGCGCACGGCTTCGGCGTCGTGCTCGCCGACGTGCTGGAAGACGAGCGTCCCGTCATGCCCGTCGATCGATCCGGTGAACTGCTCGAAGCCGCTGACCGGCGCGACGCCGGGGCGGTAGGAGATGAGATAGGAGACGACGCCGGAACCTTCGATCGCGCCGGAGTAGGAATAGCTCGTGTCGGCTCGGGAGAACCCGCGGGTCGGATACTTGACGCCGTTGACATCGGTGGCGTCGCCGTCGACGTCGATGACGATCTCCTCCTTCCACGAGGTGACGGTGAACTTGCCGGTCGTGGTGTGTGTCGTAGTCATGCCTCGACGGTAGGAGCCTGTGGCTTGACCGGTCTTGAACAAACGCGACACTTGACTTCATGACAGGTGTCTCATGACGGATCCGCGAGGTCGGGGGACGCCGCGATCGTGCGGCCGACGGAGTCCGGGCAGCACATCGACGTGTCGCGGGTGGCCCCGTCCGCGCGCTGGGCGTCCTTTGTCGAGTACTACTGGATCGTCCGCTCGGGACTGCCCCGAGCCGTACGAGCAGCAGGTCATCCCGCAGCCGTGCGTGACGCTCTCGGCCGAGGCGCTGGGTGCAGAACCGCGGCTGCTCGTCAACGGGCTCACGCGAGAGCCGTTCGTGCGGACGTTGCACGATCGTGGGCACGTGCTCGGAGCGACGTTCAAGCCCGCGAGCTTTTCGGGCGCTGCTGGGCGCGGACGTCAGCGACGTGGCCGGTCGGGTCGTGCCGCTGGGAGATCTGGTCGGTCCTGCCGACCAGGCCGTGGCGACTGAGATCCTGCAACCGGGCGCAGAGGACGGTGCGATGGTGTCGGCGTTGGAGAAGCACCTCGACCTGTGCGGTGCGTACCCCGACCCCGTGGCCGATGGGCTCAACGCCTTGGTGCGACGGGCAGAGACCGATCAGTCGGTGACCCGCGCCGACCAGCTGGCCTCGATCAGCGGGGTCAGCCTGCGGACCCTGCAACGCCAGTTCACCGCCTACCTCGGCATCGGCCCGAAATGGGTCGTGCAGCGGTTCCGGCTGCTGGATGCCGCGGCGGCAGCCCACACCAGCGAGCGCACCGACTGGGCGGCGTTGGCCACCGAGCTGGGCTTCGCAGACCAGGCCCACCTCGTACGAGCGTTCACGGCCGTCGTCGGCACGCCACCGCGGACATACGAGCAACAGGCCTGACGGATACGCGGTATCAACCCGGGAGATTCCGGTCTTCTACGAGGCGTAGTATGACGGCATGCACGTTCTCGTCGCCCTTGCGAACTCCAATGTCATCGACAAGGCGCCCGACGCCGAAGATGTCAAGCCTGGCTGGGTCGCGCTCGGCATCGTGATCATCTTGTGCATCGCCGTGTTCTTCCTGTGCCGCTCGTTCATCAAGCACACCAAGAAGGCCGAGCAGCCGTGGGAGGGCGAGGACGCCGACTCCGGCGCCCGGCGCACGACCCCGCACGACCGCAGCTAGTTCACCAGGCTCACGACCAGCGCGATGAACGCGGCGTGCAGGACGGCG
Organism: Aeromicrobium sp. UC242_57; assembly: GCF_044452305.1. Lineage (NCBI taxonomy): Bacteria > Bacillati > Actinomycetota > Actinomycetes > Propionibacteriales > Nocardioidaceae > Aeromicrobium > Aeromicrobium sp. UC242_57. Next base: position 441,911 of record NZ_JBIOAM010000003.1, read on the forward strand.
CCCGAGATCAGTGCTGTGCCCACGGCTCGCCCCAGCGGCATGGTTACGGCTTTGTGCAAGACGGCGGCCATCAATGCTGTCGAGATCGTCAACGCGACCAGGCCGTATCCGATGAATCGCAGGTGGTCGCCGCTATCGATCTGGTCGCTCATGAAGTACGAGTGCATGAAGCCGAAGGCGTAGGCCACGATGCCAACCGGAACGTTGAACGCCAGAGCCAGGAGCGGGACAGCACGGATGCCCGCAGGAGTGCCGGTCAGAGAGTTCATCGGTGCATCCTCGCACCACGTTGGGCCAGGTTCAGCCCTGACGGCCCTTGAACCTCGGGTTCTGCTTGTTGATGACGAATGTGCGACCGCGTCTGCGGACGACCTGGGCGCCGGGCTGCTGCTTGAGCGAGCGCAGTGAGTTGCGGACCTTCATGAGTGCTCCTTCGGGGCGATGAGACCGCGCTGCACGGCTCGGACGAGCCTGCGCGGTACTCGGTGGGTGGTGCCGTCGACCGTGACGGGCACGAGGGCGACGGGTGTCGCCTTCCAGCTCGACCGGCGATGTCGGGTGTTGCTGCGCGACAGCTTGCGCTTGGGGACGGCCATGATGACTCCTTCTCCTCGGTGGCTCAGGCGTTCTGGCGGATAGGACCGAGCCACGGCTCGTAGCCGTCCTCGTTGCTCTCCCAGATAGTTCCGCGTACAGCGATCTCGTCATCGGTGAGCAGGCAGCGGTGGAACAGGGCGACGAGCTCGTCGCGTCCGTCGTCGATGCCGGTGACGAGGATGCGGGTGTGGGGTTCGGTGTCGCCGTGCTCGCACACACCGACGCTCGCTGCCCGCCGGCGCCGTCCCACTCGCAGATGCTGTCGTGGCGGGTCGGCAGCCAGAAGCAGCCGCGCGAGCGGCGGGCGCCGCCGCCAAGCTGTTCGAGGTGGGCCATCAGCCGTTCGGGGTGGAAGGGTCGGTCCGAACGCAGCTCGATCGTCCATGCCTTGCCGGTGCTGATCAGCCCGACGGGTCGGGTGTGGCCGGGATCGATCCAGGCCTCCGCGTCGTCGTGCCGCCGGCGCGCCCCGACGATCGCCGCGGTGTCGAGCTCGAAGTGGTCGAGCACCTCGCCGGCACCCGGTCGCAGCAGCATCGACACCAGATGGCGGTCGGTCTCGTCGATCTCGCCGACGACCACGACGGCGTCGGCATACTCGATGAGTGCCGCGTGCACCTCGGCCACGCCGCGGGAGTCCTCGGGCGACGTCTCGAGGCCGCGTTCGCGCAGCAGGTCGTCGCCGAGCAGGTCGGCGCGTGCCGTGGGCCCGTTGACCACCGCGAGCACTGAGGCGATGTGCAGCTTGGCGCCGATGACCTCGTCGTGGTCGACGATGCGGCACACCTGGTCGGCCCCGGCGGCGACCGGCAGGTGGGCGATGATCGAGCCCCACCGTCCGTCGTCGGCCAGCCGTTCGAGCGTCGGCATGATGTCTTCGCGCAGCGCGCAGCCGACACAGGCGTGCTCGAGGTCGAAGGACAGCTGCTCGACGATGCCGCCCTGGTCGCTGACGACACGGGTCAGGATCTGCCGGTCGACGTCGATCGTGTGCCTGACGGCGACGGCGTGAGGGGCGTCCCACTGCAGACCGATCATGGCGTGCGCCATGGCATCGGCGTCGACGCCGGTCAGCAGCACCAGGGGAGTCGTCGTCATGATGTGGTTCCGTAGCGGCGGTTGAACTTCTCGACCCGTCCCTCGGTGTCGAGGACGCGTCCCTTCCCGGTCCAGAACGGATGGCTCGCGGTCGACACGTCGACGTCGATGACGGGGTAGGTGACGCCGTCGAGGTCGATCGTCGCCTCGCTCGTGAGCGTCGATGCCGACACGAAGACGAGGTCGCCGGACTTGTCGCGGAATGCCACCGGCGCGTAGGCCGGGTGGATGCCCTTCTTCATGTGGGATTCCTCCTGTAGACTTATTGGGAATGATTGTCATTCTACATAAGGAGTCAAACATGTCACGCATCTGCCAGGTCACGGGGGCCGAGGTGGGGTTCGGGCACCACGTCTCGCACTCGCACCGTCGGACCAATCGGCGCTTCGACGCCAACATCGGACGCAAGCGCTACTGGGTCCCCAGCCTCAGACGTCACGTCACGCTGCGAGTCAGTGCGCGTGGCATCAAGGTCATCGACGTCCGTGGCATCGATGCGGTCGTCGCCGACATGCGTGCACGAGGGGAGAGGATCTGATGGCAGGCAAGAGCAGCGACATCCGCCCCATCGTGAAGCTGCGGTCGACCGCGGGCACCGGCTTCACGTACGTCACCCGCAAGAACCGCCGCAACGACCCCGACCGCATCGTGCTGCGCAAGTTCGATCCGGTCGTGCAACGGCACGTCGAGTTCAAGGAGGAACGCTGATGGCCAAGCGCAGCATGATCGTCGCGAACGAGCGGCGGCGCCTGATCGCCGAGCGGTATCGCGACCGCCGCGACGCCCTCAGATCGGCGAGCCGCGACACCTCGCTCCCGTTGGCCGAACGCATCGCAGCGGGACGAGCGCTGGCGGCCCTGCCACGCGACTCCTCGCCGGTGCGGGTCCGCAACCGGGACCAGGTCGACGGTCGCCCTCGGGGACACCTGGGCGTCGTGGGGCTGTCGCGCATCCGCTTCAGGCAATCAGCCCACCGCGGTGAGCTGCCGGGGATCACCAAGTCGAGCTGGTGAGGTGGGGACCCGATGATCGGGACTCGGGGGAGTAGGCCGAGCATGCACCCCGTCTAGCATCGGAGCGGTGACGTTCAGAACTGCCGTGGGTGCTGCCGAGGTCTTCCAGGTGACCGAGCTCGCGGAGTGGCCGTTCGCGCTCGACGAGATGTTCCCTGACGCGGCAGAGGCCGGGCTCGACGGCGCCACGGACCTGGTCCTGGCGATCCATGCCTACGTCATCCGCATCGGCGGTCGCACGATCGTGGTCGACACCGCGAACGGCAATGACAAGCAGCGGCCGAACCTGCTGCCGCACCACCTGTTCTCGACGGACTTCCTGAAGCGGTTCGCCGCGACAGGTGCTCGGCCCGACGAGGTCGATCTCGTGGTCAACACGCATCTGCACCCCGACCACTGCGGCTGGAACACCTGGCTCGACGGCGACGTCTGGCGGCCCACGTTCGCTGCGGCGACGCACCTGTTCGCCGCCTCAGAGCTGGCCTGGATCGAGGGCTGAGCGGGCAGCACGATCTTGGCGGTGTCGCAGCCGACCTGGTGAGGATGTACGACGACAGCGTGCGTCCGGTGCTCGACACCGGACGATGGCAGCTCGTCGTTGACGAGCAGGTCATCGCCCAGCACGACGGCACCACCGTGACGGTGCGCCTGGCGCCCGGCCACACCGCTGGCCATCTTGTGGTCGAGATCCGGCATCCGGGTGGTGGTGCCGTCATGTCGGGCGACCTGATCCACCACCCCGTCCAGCTCGGGCACCCGGATCTCTGCCAGGGCGGCGACGCCGATCCCGGTGTCGCGCGCGCCAGCCGGGGAGCGTTGCTGCAGCGCTGCATCGACGAGAACTTGCTGCTCATGCCGAGCCACTTCGCGGTGGACGCGCCGTTGCGGGTCGAGCTCGACCAGCAGGATCGACCGCAGCTGACTCCGCTCGACCCGACTCAGCTCGGCCGGTGATGTTGTCCCGTTGAACGGGACTTTGGCGTGGGCTGGTCGAGCCCCGCGCGACAGGCTTTCCTCGTGGCCGAAGAGGCCGCAACGGACCAGTTGCGAGGATCAAGATGTCTGCTGTCGGCAAGCCCCTGGTGATCGGGGTCAACGTCAACGAGAACACCATGCGCGCCCCCAATCCGCACGTGCCGTGGACCGCCGAGGAGATCGCGCAGACCGCCGCTGAGGCCGAGCAGGCTGGTGCGACGTTGATGCACTTCCACGCCAGGACGCCTGACGGCGGTGCCGACCACACCGCCGGCGGCTACGCCGAGGTCGTGCGGGCTGTGCGGCGCCGCAGTCGCTGCTGCTGGCGCCGTCGATGGCCAACCTGCCTGGCCACAGCGTCGACCAGCGGCTGGCCAACATCGCCCCCCAACCAGGACGATCCCGAGACGAGCGTCGACCTGCTGCCGATCGACATGGGATCGGCCACGATGGACCTGTTCGACCCGGCGGCCGGTGAGTACGCGACCGACGACCGGGTCTTCGTCAACTCGACCGCGCAGATCGCCGAGCTGATGCGGCGGGCACCGCAGCTGGGCCTGACGCCCTACCTGGCGTCGTTCAACCTCAGCTGGACGCGTGCCATCCTCGCGCACCACGCGGCCGGCCGGCTGCCTGCGTCGTTGGCGGTCGTCCTGGTGCTGGGTGGTGAGGAGTTCGTCGCCGCGCACCCAACGACGGCTGCCGGTGTGCGCGCGCACGTCGACCTGTTTCCGCCTGACCTCCCGGTCGAGTGGCTCGTGTCGAGCTTACCGCGGGGACGTGCTCGAGGTGGCGGCCGACGTCATCGCGGCTGGCGGCCACGTCGTGGTCGGCACAGGCGACTACCCCCACACCGAGCGCGGCTGCCCCACGACCCCTAAGTCGTGGGCCTGGTCGCCGAGATCGGACGAGACCTGGGACGCCAGCCCGCCACGGTGGCCGAGACCCGTCAGCTGTTGGGAGCGGTGCAGCATGCGAGTCGTTGACGAGCTGGGCACCGCTCCGCTCCTGGTGCTGGAGAATGCCGGGCTTCGGGTGTGGGTCATGGACTCCATCGCCTTTGCGTCGACCGACCTGCGCGGAGACATCATCGTCACCGGCTCGCACGGCGAACCAGTGCCGGCGAGTACGCGGCGTCGTTCGGTGTCGCCGTGGTGGCGTGCAATGACGCAGGCATCGGCAAGAACCAGGCCGGTACGGCCGGGCTCGCCGCCTTGGACAGCAGCGGGATCGCCGGGATCGGGGTCGGACATGACACCGCCCGGATCGGCGACGGTCTCGACACGTGGGAGAGCGGACGCGTCAGCTTCGTCAACGCTCGTGCTCACGGCTGGGCATCCGGGTCGGCCGGCCGGTCAAGGAGCAGCTGGCCCTGCTCGTCGCACGGGAAGGAGACACCGATGTTTCGTGACGTGGTGTGGTCGGACGGCGGTGTCGACATCGTCGTGATGGACAGCATGTCCCAGACGACCGACGGCGACCGAGGAGCCATCGTCGTGGCGGGATCGAACGGCGGACAGGAGTCGGGCCGGGTGGGCGTGCACGCCGGATGCGCGTTCGTGCTGCTCGAACGACGCCGGCATCGGCAAGGACCGGGCCGGAGTCGCCGGGCTGGACGTCCTCGAGGCCGCCGGCATCCCCGCAGCAACGGTCAGTCATGAGTCGGCAGAGATCTCCAACGGCCCCGACATGTGGGAGCACGGTGTGGTGTCGACCGCCAATTCTGCCGCCACCGACCTGGGCTTCGCCCCCGGCGCGCTGGCCCGCCCGCTGCTCCTGGCACTTGGCACGAACCTTGCGAACTCACCTGGAGGACACCCATGAGCGGACAGCTGTTGAACCGGCGCGAAGACTTCGTGCAGGAGGGCGCTCGACGGGCTGGAGCTCGCGCACTCCGACCTGATCCGGGTGCATCGTGACCCGTTGTTCGTCGTCCGTCGAGAACCGGCGCAGGGCAAGGTGGCCCTGGTGTCGGGCGGTGGATCGGGACATGAGCCTCTGCACACGGGCTTCGTCGGCACCGGGATGCTCGACGCCGCAGTTCCCGGTGCGGTCTTCAGCAGCCCGACGAGCTTGCAGGTCAGGGCCGCCGTCGAAGCTGTTGAGACGGGTGCCGGAGCCGTCGTGATCGTCAAGAACTACACCGGCGACGTGCTGAACTTCTCGATCGCAGCCGAGCTGCTCGACGAGCGGGCGATCGAGATCGTGGTGGTCGACGACGACCTGGCGACCGATGGCCAGCAGGAGGGCGGCCCCGGACGTCGCGGCACCGCCGCCGTAGTCGCGGTCGAGAAGATCTGCGGTGCGGCGGCCGAGCGCCGGGCCCCGGTCGGAGAGGTCGCGGCGATCGGCCGCGACGTGGTGGCCCGCTCGGCCACGCTCTCGGTCGCCTTCGAGGCATGCACGAATCCGTTGACCGGTCTGCGCTCGTTCGACCTCGCCGAGGACGAGATCGAGTTCGGCGTCGGTATCCACGGCGAGCGTGGTGTCGAGACCCGCACGTCGGCCCCGGCGCACGGCTCGTCGCCTCGGTCGTCGATCCGCTCGTCGAGCGCCTCGGCCTGCGGCGCGGTGACGACGTCATCGCGATCGTCAACGGTCTGGGTGCGACGTCGCCGCTCGAGATCGGGGTGGCCACCCGCGAGGTCCACCAGGCGTTGTCGGCTGCAGGCGTCACGGTGGCGCGCACGCTGGCCGGTCCCTATGTCACGGCGCTCGACATGAAGGGGTTCTCGGTGACCCTCACCTCGGCCTCTGCGCAGCTGATCGACCTGTGGGACGCGCCGGTGCGCACCCCGGCCCTGACCCGATGACCACGAACAGGAGCACCATGACGACGCCCATCGAAGACAGCCTGCTGACCGGGGCAGAGATGACGGCCTGGCTCCGCGCCTTCGCCGAACGAGTCATCCGCGAGGTCGACACGCTGACCGACCTTGACCGACGTGCCGGCGACGGCGACTTCGGCTGGAACATCAGCCGGCGCTCGAGCGAGTCACACCTCGTCTCGCCGAGGACGCGGAACGCTCCCCGGCCGAGGTGCTCGCGATCGTGTCGGAGTCATTTCTCGGTGCAGGTGGCACCAGTGGGGCGCTCTTCGGCCTGTGGTTCGGTCGACTGGCGAAGGGTTCTGCCGAGCCCTGGGCCTCGGCCGAGCTGGCCCGGGTCGTCGTCGACGCGACCGCCGCGGTGCAACGACTCGGCGGGGCGCAGGTCGGGCACAAGACCATGGTCGACGCCATGGTCCCTGCCACGGCCGCCCTCGACGAGAGCCGGGACCTCCCGTGGCGTGCTGCTGTAGCGGCTGCGGCCGTCGCGGCCGCAGAAGGCGCCGCCTCGACCGAGCAGATCGTCGCCGTCCGCGGTCGGGCCAGCTACATCGGTGAGCGTGCCCGGGGCGTCATCGACCCGGGTGCACTGGCCGTCGCGTGGTTCTTCGCCGCAGCAGACGAGGTGGCCGCATGACCAGCCTGGCCGACAAGGTCATCGTCACGATCGCCCCGACCGGGGGATTCCTGACCAAGGAGCACACCCCGTACGTCCCGACCCAGCCGCAAGAGATCGCTGACGACGTCGCGCGGTGCGTCGATGCGGGCGCGAGCGTCGCGGCCCTGCACGCCCGTCGCCCGGACGACCTGGCCACGTGCAGCGCCGAGATCTACCGCGACATCAACGACCGGGTCCGGCAGCTGCGCGACGTCGTGATCAACAACTCCACCGGAGGGGGCGTGACCGGAGACCTGCTGCGCGTGCGTGACGACGGCTCGCGCGTCATCGACTGGGAGGCCCGCTGGCAGGGACTCGACGGCGGTGCCGACACGTGCACCCTCGACGCCATCACCGCCTACGTCACGGCGCCCGACGGCACCGAGGTGCTGATGGACACGCCGACGCAGAAGGCCATCGCGCTGGCCGCTGCAATGCTGGAACGCGGCATCAAGCCGGAGTGGGAGGCCTTCAGCCCCACCCACCTGGCCCGCGAGGTGTCGATGCTGACCGCGCTGGGCTTCGACACGCCGCCGTTCAACGTCAACCTGGTGCTGGGCCTCGACTCGTCGTTCCAGAACGCCCTGGCCTACACGCCGGCCAACCTGCACTTCATGGTCGACGCGCTGCCCGAGGGCTCGGTCTTCAACGTCAGCATCAGCGGGCCCGACCAGATGCGGGGGCTGACCCACGCCCTCACACTCGGCGCCCACGTGCGGGTCGGCATCGAGGACAACGCCTTCCTGCGCCCCGGCGAACCCACCGAGAACGTCCGGTTCGTCGAGAACATCGTCGAGATCATGGCTCGGCTCGGACTCGAGCCCGCCACCCCCTCGGAGGCCCGCGAGATCCTCGGGCTTCCCACCCGAAAGGCCGACGCTCATGTCGAGTGACACCCCGTCCCACCGGCTCCGATCGCAGGACTGGTTCGGTGGCAAGGACATCAACGCCTTCATCCACCGCTCGTGGATGAAGAGCCAGGGCACGCCCGACCGGATGTTCGACGGACGTCCCGTCATCGGCATCTGCAACACGTTCTCCGACCTGACACCGTGCAATGCGCACTTCCGCGACCTCGCCGAGGCGGTCAAGCGGGGCGTCATCGAGGCAGGCGGCTTCCCGGTCGAGTTCCCGGTCATGTCATTGGGCGAGACAATCGTCCGGCCGACGACGATGCTCTACCGCAACCTCGTCTCGATGGACGTCGAGGAGTCGATCCGGGCCAATCCGATCGATGGCGTCGTGCTGCTGTGCGGCTGCGACAAGACGACCCCGTCGCTGCTGATGGGGGCGGCCAGCTGCGACCTGCCGACGATCGTCGTGTCCGGCGGGCCGATGCTCAACGGACGGATCAAGGGGCGCACGGTCGGCAGCGGAACGTCGCTGTTCGAGATGAGCGAGGACGTGCGGGCCGGCCGCGTCACCGAGTGCGAGTTCCGTGCTGCTGAGTCGTCGATGTCGCGGTCACCGGGGCACTGCAACACGATGGGCACGGCCTCGACGATGGCGTCGCTGGTCGAGGCCATGGGCATATCGCTGCCCGGCAATGCGGCGATCCCCGCAGTCGACGCCCGGCGCCGGTTGCTGGCGCAGGACTCAGGCCACCGGATCGTCGAGATGGTCCACGAAGACCTGAAGATGTCGCAGGTCGTGACCCGCGACGCGCTCGAGAACGCGATCAAGGTCAATGCCGCGATCGGCGGCTCGACCAATGCCGTGCTGCACCTGCTGGCGCTGGCCGGACGGTTGGAGGTCCCGCTCGAGCTCGACGAGTTCGGCGAGCTAGTCGAGGGCATCCCGCTGATCGTCGACCTGATGCCCGCTGGCCGGTTCCTGATGGAAGACCTCTATTACGCGGGCGGGCTGCCGGTCGTCCTGAAAGAGCTCGGGGCGATCTTGCACGAGCAGGCGCTGACGGTGAACGGCTCGACGATCGGCGAGAACGTCGCCGATGCGGAGTCGTGGGACAGCGAGGTCATCCGCACCGTGGCAGATCCCCTGCTCGCCGATGCGGGCATCGCGGTCCTGCGGGGGAGCCTCGCCCCGGCCGGTGCCGTCATCAAGCCGGCCGCCGCGTCGCCGCACCTGCTGCGGCACACCGGCCCGGCCCTGGTGTTCGAGAACATGGACGACTTCATGGCCCGGATCGACGACCCCAGCTGCCGGTCGACGAGAACACCGTGCTGGTGCTGCGGCACGCCGGTCCGCAGGGATTCCCAGGGATGCCGGAGGTCGGCAACCTGCCGCTGCCCAAGAAGCTGCTCGCCGCCGGTGTCACCGACATGGTCCGGGTCTCGGACGCCCGGATGAGCGGCACCGCCTTCGGCACGGTCGTGCTGCACGTGGCGCCCGAGGCAGCGGCCCGTGGTCCGTTGGCTGCGGTGCGCGATGGTGACCTGATCAGCCTCGACGCGGCCGCTGGGACGCTGGACCTGCTGGTCGAGGCCGATGAGCTGGAGCGCCGGCTGGCCGAGGTGGCCCCGCGTGAACGTCCCGCATCGGGCTACTCGCGGCTCTACGTCGACCACGTGATGCAGGCCGACCAGGGTGCCGACTTCGACTTCTTGGTCGGGATGCGTGGAGCAGAGGTGCACGGTGACAACCACTGACGTGGGTCGCCAGGTCGTCGTCCTCACGGGAGCAGGCAGCGGGGTTGGTCGCACGATCGCCCGTGCGCTGCTCGACGAGGGCCATCACGTCGTGCTGGCCGGACGGACTGTGAGTGCGCTCGAGGAGACCGCCGCCGGCGCAGATCGTGCCCTCCTCGTGCAGACCGATGTCACGTCCTCGGCCTCCGTGCGGGCGCTGTTCGACCACACGGTAGAGCGGTTCGGCCGGGTCGACGTGCTGGTCAACAACGCCGGAGTCTTCGGCCCGGCGGTCACCGTCGATGCCTTGACGGACGACGACTGGGCCGCTGTCATGGCGACCAACGTGACGGGAGCGGTGTTCTGCGCACGGGAGGCCGTGCGGGTCATGCGCACCCAGTCGCCCGGTGGCGGCAGGATCATCAACAACGGCTCGCTGTCGGCACACGTCCCGCGGCCGGCAAGCGTCGCGTACGCCGTGAGCAAGCACGCCATCTCAGGACTGACCGCCTCGATCAACCTCGACCATCGCGCACACGGCATCTGCTGCACCCAGATCGACATCGGCAACGCCGCCACCGCGATGACCGCCGGGGTCGGCGTCGACGCTCTTCAGCCCAACGGGACCCGGCGACCGGAGCCGACGATCGATGCCGCCCACGTCGGTGACCTGGTGGCCCGGCTCATCGCGCTGCCGCTCGACGTCAACGTCCCGCAGCTGACCGTCATGGCACGCGAGATGCCGTTCGCGGGTCGCGGCTGAGGCGTGCCGGTCAGCTCTGGAGCACGATCAGCTCTGCAGCACCGGGCGCACGATCGAGCGCGCCTCGGCGAGATCGCGCGAGATCGTCAACGCCGTCGTGCGCACCGCTGCATCCATGCGGTTGGCGTCGATGCGTCCCACGACACCAGACATCGACACCGCTGCGAGCAGGGTGCCGTCGGGGGCCAGGATCGGCGCAGCCACGCCGACGATCGTCGGGAGCGACTCCTGGCGGTCGATCGCCACGCCGCGCTGGCGGATCTTGTCGAGCTCGGCGTCGAGCACCTGGCGGTCGACGATCGTGTGGTCGGTGAACCGTTGCAGCCGCGGCGGGTAGGACACGTCCTCAGCGGGGGTGAAGGCCAGCAGCACCTTGCCCGATGCGCTCGCGTGGGCCGGCCACCGGCCCCCGGAGTGCTGGGGCAGACGTGGTCCTTCCCGACCGCGGAACACCTCGAGGTGGACGACGTCGAAGCCGTCGAGCAAGGCCAGGCCGACGTTCTGCTGGGTCGCCTCGTGCAGCGTCGACAGGTGGCGCTTGGCCGCCTCGCGCAGGCTCCGCTGCCGTGGGACGGCCTCGCCGATCTCGAACAGCAGCAGGCCCGGCCGGTAGTCGACGCCGTCACGCTCGAGCAGCCCGACGCGGACCAGCTCTGGCAGCATCCGGTAGACCGTCGACTTCGGCAGGCCAGTGCGACGGGTCAGGGCGGCTGCACTCAACGTCCCCTTGCTGTCGCGGAACTGCTTGAGGATCTCGGTCGCCCGTCCGACTGCGGTGGTCTCGCCGTCGAGTCGGTGGAGGGGGCTCATGAGTCTCAGACGCCGGTGGGCGCTGCCTCCTGCCGGGGAGAGGTGATCGAGTGCGATGTCGACGAGCATATCTTCCTGACCACCGATCAGCTTGCGACGGCCGACCTCGGTCAGCAGCTTACGCACGTCCATCCCGTAGGTGCCGGCGACACGTTCGGCATGCCGCAAAAGCTGGAGTAGACGCCCGAGTAGCCGAGGGTCAGGGTCTCGCGGTCGACGCGCACGGGGCGGTCCATGAGCGGTCGGACAAGGTCGTCGGCCGCGTCCTGCAACGTCGCAAGGTCGCAACGGTGGTTCCAGCCGTTCAGCGTCGCGACGGCGACGAACGGCTCGATGGGGCAGTTGCCGGCACCTGCGCCTAGGCCGGCGAGCGATGCGTCGACGCGGAACACGCCCTCCTCGACAGCCGCGAGGCTGTTGGCGACCGAGAGGGAGAGGTTCTCGTGGGCGTGGATGCCGATCTGCGTCGTCGGTTCGAGGACGTCGCGGTAGGCGCGGACGCGGGCGGCGACGCCGTGCGGGGTCAGGTGCCCACCGGAGTCGGTGACGTACACGCACTGGGCGCCGTACGACTCCATGAGGCGGGCTTGCTCGGCGAGCTGGGTCGGCTCCGCCAGGTGGCTCATCATCAGGAAGCCCGAGACGTCGAGCCCGATCTCGCGGGCGTGCACGATGTGCTGGGCCGAGACGTCGGCCTCCGTGCAGTGGGTCGCGATCCGGACCGAGCGGACGCCGAGCTCGTGTGCGCGGTTGAGGTCGTGGACCGAGCCGATGCCTGGCAGGAGCAGCGTCGTGAGCCTGGCCTGCTTGATGACGTCGGCGGCTGCTTCGAGCCACTCCCAGTCGGTGTGCGAGCCGGGGCCGTAGGTCAGCGACCCGCCGGACAGTCCGTCGCCGTGCGACACCTCGATCGCGTCGACCCCGGCGGCGTCGAGGGTCGATGCGATGCGTCGCACGTCGGCGGGGGAGATGCGGTGACGGATCGCGTGCATTCCGTCCCGGAGGGTGACGTCCTGGATGTAGAGGTCGGTCATCGGGCAGCCTTTGCAGGTGAGCGGGTGGCGATGGTCTCGGCGACTCGCAGTGCGGCCGAGGTCATGATGTCGAGGTTTCCGGCATAGGCCGGCAGGTAGTGTGCGGCGCCCTTGACCTCGAGGAACACCGAGATCTGGTGCGTGACCGGCGGTGATCCGGCCGGCAGGAGCGTGTGGACGGGCTCATCGGCCTCCAGCTTGCGGAGCTGGACCTCCTGCTTGAGCCGGTAGCCCGGCACGTACTCCGCGACGGCGGCGACCATGTCGACGATCGACTGGCGGATCTCGTCGTAGTCGGCGTCCCCGATCAGGCAGGTGACCGTGTCGCGCATGATGAGCGGCGGCTCGGCGGGGTTGAGGATGATGATCGCCTTGCCGCGGCCAGCGCCGCCGACCTGCTCGATCGCGGCCGAGGTGGTCTCGGTGAACTCGTCGATGTTGGCACGGGTGCCGGGTCCTGCTGAGCGCGACGAGATCGATGCCACGATCTCGGCGTAGGGCACCGGGGTGATGCGGCTGATCGCTGCGACGACGGGGATCGTGGCCTGCCCGCCGCACGTCACCATGTTGACGTTGGGTGCGTCGAGATGGGTGTCGAGGTTGACCGGGGGCACCACGAACGGACCGATCGCCGCCGGGGTCAGGTCGATCAGGCGCTTGCCGAAGGGTGCCAGCTTCGCAGCATTCGCCTCGTGGGCCTTGGCGCTGGTCGCGTCGAGGACGATGTCGATCGAGTCGAAGCCGTCGAGTGCGATGAGTCCGTCGACCCCGTCGGAGGTCGTCGGCACGCCGTACGACGCAGCGCGTGCGAGACCGTCGGAGGCCGGATCGATGCCGACCATCGCGGCGATCTCCAGGGTCGTGGAGAGTCGGAGGATCTTGATCATCAGATCGGTTCCGATGTTGCCGGAGCCGATCACGGCCACCTTGGTACGAGTCACGGAAAGCTCCTCAGCTTAATCAGTCAGAGGGACCACTGTGCGGTGGAGCGATGCGACGCGACGAGAGACATGTCCCGATGATCGGGACGTATCTGTCGTTGATCGACGCGTCGCCCGTCACAGGCGGGTTTCACGGGTCGACCCGTCACGAGAGCCAATTCACAGGATGCTCCATGCCCGCCATGACAGGGATTTCAAGTACGTGTCCCGATCAACGGGAACGCGTTGTGTCGGCGGTCACAAGGCGCGGTCTAGGTTCACCACAGAAGCCACCAGCGCGACGGATGGAGACCTGTATGACCAGCCTGACCGAACGAGACGTCGGCACCGCCGGCTCCCGATCGACGGCCCGGCGTGACGTGCGGCCCGTGGTGCTCGGGGCCTTGGGCTGCATCCTGGCCCTGGGCACGTGGGAGCTCGCCTCGCGGCTTGCGATCGTGCCGCCCACCGAGGTGCCGCCAGCGTCCGAGGTGCTCGTGCTGCTGGCCAAGATGGTCACCGAGTCGTCGTTCTGGTCGGCCGTCGCCGACACCATGACCCAGTGGGCCCTCGGATTCGGCCTCGCCGTCCTCATCGCCGTGCCTGCCGGGCTCGTGCTCGGATCGTTCGAGGTCGTGTGGCGGGCCTTCCGGCCCGTGATCGAGTTCTTCCGCACCGTCCCGGGCAACGTGCTGATCCCGCTCGCGATCCTACTGTGGGGGCTGAGCCTGAACAGCGCGGTCTTCCTGATCGTGTTCGGTTGCGTCTGGTCGCTCACGATCCAGACGATGTACGGCGCCCACGACGTCGAAGAAGGTGCGCGTCACACGGCCCGGGCATTCCAGCTGCAACGGCTGGGAGCGAGCCCGGTGGGTCATCCTGCCCAGTGCCCTGCCGCACATCGCGACGGGCCTGCGCATCGCGTCGGCGACGGCGCTGATCGTCGCGGTGAGCGCCGAGATCCTGATCGGCGTCGACGGGATCGGCAAGGACATCGCGCTGGCCCGGACCGCCGGTGCCGTCGACCGCATGTACGCGCTGATCCTCGCCTCCGGCGCGCTCGGCATCACGATCCACCTGATCTTCTCGCGCCTGGAACGTCACTTCCTGCGCTGGCACGAATCACAGAGGGGGACGGGCCGATGAGGTCGCAACGTCTGACATATCTCGCCGTCGAGATCGGCACGACCGTCGTGCTCGTCGCGGCTGCCTGGATCTACCTGGCCGGCGACCGCGGCTACGCGTGGACCTCGGTGCCCACGATGCTCGAAGCGTTCCGGGATGCCTGGATCTTCGACCGGTTCACCTCTGACGTGCTGCCGAGCCTGTTGCGCCTGGCGCTCGGCTTCTCGGCCGCCGTGATCGGCGGAGTCGCCTTCGGCATCCTGCTCGGCGTCAGCGACGTCGCGCGCATGCTGTGCCTGCCCGTCGTCAGCTTCTTGCGGTCGATCCCGGCCGTTGCGATGCTCCCGCTGTCGATCGTCCTGTTCGGTATCGGCACGGGTCAGAAGGTCTCGATCATCGCCTTCGTCTGCTGCTGGCCCGTCGTGCTCGACACTGCCGACGGCATCGCCTCGCTCAACTCGACCATGATGCTGACCGCTCGGTCGTACCAAGTACGTGGCACCGAGCTCGTCCGGCACGTCATCATCCCCGGCATCATGCCGCGGATCTTCGCCGGCATGCGGGTCAGCCTGTCGCTGGCCGTGCTCCTGCTCGTGACGAGCGAGATGGTCGCCGCAACCAGCGGTATCGGCTACTTCGTGTGGCAGGCGCAGCTGACCTTCTCGATCCCCGACATGTGGGCCGGGATCATCCTGCTCGGCCTGCTGGGCTACGGGCTCAACCTCATCTTCAACGCTGTCGAACGCCGGGTCTGTGCCTGGGACACCTCCATGAAGGGAAACCGCCGATGAGTCTCCAGGCTCCAGAGATCTCCACCACCACGAAGGCCGTGGCCCAGCCGCTGCTGCGGGTCGAGGGCATCTCCAAGACGTACGTCAGCGACGGGCGAGAGATCCGCGCGATCGGCGACATCTCGTTCGACGTCGCCGAGAACGAGTTCGTGTCGATCGTCGGTCCCTCGGGATGCGGCAAGACGACGTTGCTCAAGTGCATCTCCGGCCTGCTGGAGCCGAGCGGAGGACGGGTCAGCCTGCGCGGCAGCGACGTCGTCGCGCCGCCCAAGGCAGCTCGCCGTCGTGTTCCAGGACTACAGCCGTTCGCTGTTTCCGTGGATGACGGTGCGGCGCAACATCGCCCTGCCGTTGCGCAAGCGCGGTGACGCGGCCGCGTCGAAGCGCCAGGTCGCCGAGGCGCTCAAGGCCGTCGGGCTCGAGAACTTCGGCGAGGCTACCCCTGGCAGCTGTCCGGCGGCATGCAGCAGCGCGTCGCGATCGCCCGCGCGTTTGGCCTACCAGCCGCAGGTGCTGCTGATGGACGAGCCGTTCGCGTCCGTCGACGCGCAGACCCGGGCCGACCTCGAGGACCTCGTGCTCCGGGTGCGTCGTGAGTTCGGCATCACAGTCGTGCTCGTGACCCATGACATCGACGAGTCGGTCTACATGGGCGACCGCGTCGTGGTGCTCGGCAAGCCGCCGACCACCGTCCAGCACGAGCTGGTGGTCGACCTCCCAGAGGTCCGCGACCAGATCAGCACCAAGGAGGCCCCGAGTTCGCCCGCCTCCGCGCGCAGGTCTACCGGGCGATCAAGGGCGAGTCGACGGCAGAACCGTCGGCCGACTCGAATTCTCGGAACCCATCTCGGACCCCCCATCTCGGACCCCCCATCTCGGAAACTGCCAGTGATGACGACCAACGAAGGAATCCACACATGAAGCTCACCCACCTGCGCAAGGGGCTCGGTCTCGCGACCGCCCTGGCCGCACTCGTGACGATGTCGGCCTGCGGCAGCAGTGCGTCCGATGACAACGACCAGGCCGCCGGCGACGGCGAAGCTGACCAAGATCGTGGTCGGCATCAGTCCGTGACACCGTTCGTCCAGGTGCCGCTCGGCGTCGACAGGGGTCTGTTCAAGAAGCACGGCCTCGACGTCGAGGTCAAGATCATCTCCGAGGCGACGACGATCCCGCCGGCCGTTCTGGCTGACCAGATCGACTTCGCTGCCTGGTCATATGCGAGCTTCGCCTCGCTGGCCAGCAAGAACCTGCCGCTCATCACGGTCGGTCCCGGCGACACCGCGGGCACGGATCTGGCCAGCGACTACACGCAGCTCGTGACGACCAAGAAGTCCGGCATCGCCGCGACCAAGGATCTGGCGGGCAAGAAGATCGCAACCAACTCGCTGGCGTCGCTGTCGGAGGTCCAGACGCGCGTTGCGCTCAAGAATGCCGGGGTCGACCCCGACTCGGTCGAGATCGTGCCGATTCCGTATGCCAACCAGGGTGCTGCGCTGGCTAGTGGCCAGGTCGACGCGGCGCAGATGGCTGAGCCGTTCTTGACCAAGGCCAAGAAGGACTTCGACATCGTCTCGCTGGATGCGCTCGACGTCGCGATCATGCCCAATCTGCCCGCGTCGACGTGGTTCACGTCGAAGAAGAAGGTCGAGCAGGACCCGGACGTCGTCCGCAAGTTCCAGCTCGGGCTGCGCGACTCGTCGGAGTACGCCCAGTCGCACCCCGACGAGGTGCGGGCCTTCCTGCCGCAGTTCTCGGTGTCGACGAGTCGATCGTCGCCGACATGATCCTGCCGACCTGGGTCACCGAGGTGGATCCGGCCAAGGTGCAGACCGTCGTCGACAAGATGTACGAGTTCGGAGCCGTCGACAAGAAGATCGACATGTCCGACTACATCACGGACTTTCCGCTGAAGGACTGAAGCTCTGACCGCAGGGGCCAGGCGATCTCGCCTGGTCCCTGCGGTGTTTCCGGGAACCTCTTGACGCATCACTTGTTTTTTGCAAGTGTGAAGTTCTTGACCAGGACCCACGAGAGCGAGAGCACCATGACTGCGATGTTCGTCAACCTACCGGTGACCGACCTGGAGCGCGCGAAGGCGTTCTACACGGCGCTCGGCTTCACGATCAACCCGAAGTTCACCGACCACAACGCTGCCTGCGTCGTGGTCGAAGAGGACCACAGCGACTTCATGATCTTGGTCCGTGAGTCTTCCAGACCTTCACCGATCTTCCGCTCGGCGATCCGGCCGTCAACCCGTCGGTCGCCGTCGCGCTCTTCCAGGACAGCCGCGAAGACGTCGACGCCGTCACCGACAACGGTCTGGCTGCTGGTGGTTCTGAGGCGCGTCCTGCTTCCGACTACGGGTTCATGTACCAGCGCCAGCTCACCGACCCCGACGGCAACATCCTCGAAATCGGCTGGATGGACCCGGGTCGCGGCGGAGCAGGGCCCCGAGGCCGCTGCGAACACACAGGCCTGACGCTCTGTGGCTGCGCGCGACTACGGGCAGTACTGCGGGTCACGCGCGCCCTCGAGCTCGTGGGGGAGCGGTGGGCGCTGCTGATCGTCCGCGACCTGCTCGTCGGACCGCGCCGCTACGGTGAGCTCGCCGAGGGGCTGCCGCGCATTCCGTCCAACATCCTCGCGTCACGACTCAAGGATCTGCAGGCGGCTGGCATCCTGCGTCGGGCGCCACGCTCGCGGGTCATCGTCTGACGCTGACGCCGTACGGTCGCGAGCTCGAACCTGTCGTGCTCGCACTCGGGGCCTGGGGCTTCAAGGCGATGGGTGATCCGCGCGAGGAGCAGGTCATCACGCCCGACTCGATGACCATGGCGTTGCGGACGGCGTTCCGGGCCGATGTTGCTGCCTCGCTGCCGGCGACGTCGTACTGGACACGGCTCGGCCCGGCTGAGCTTGCTCGTCCGGGTCGACGGTTCTGACCTTGACGTGACGCGTGGGGACGGGCCAGTCGACCTGGCCTTCGCCGCGGGGCCCGGCATTCGTCAGCGATCTCCAGGTGAGCTCGCTCCGGATCGCGCGATCTCGACCGGTGTCGTCGAGGTGCTTCGCGGGCGCGGGGATCTGCTCGAGCGGTTCGCGAGCACGTTCCACCTTGCGGCGTAACGTCTGCGGTCATCTATAGGCGTCTCGCCGGTGTGCGATAGAGACGACCTCGATGACGACCTGCTCGTCGACGATCCGGTAGATGACTCGATACTCGCCGCGCCTGGCTGGATAGAGGGCAAAGAGCGGCCCGTTCAACTGTCTGCCCAGCCGCCTGGGGTTGCTGGCGAGGGCGCCGGTGATCGGCTGGCAGGTGTCACAGTGCCGCAGAGGGGGGGCTGGAGGGGCGAGCCGCAAACTAGTAGATGAAGATACTTGCCAGACACGCCTTCGGCGTCTGGTCGTAGAAAGGGTCCTCCTCGATGAGATGGACCCATCCGCCACCGATGGTCACTTCGTCGCCAAGCGAGTAGGTGCGTCCTTGACTAGACACCGAGTACGGGTTGGATCCGACGGTCGTCCCAGGTGGCCAGATCACGACTGCTCTGCCTGCGATGGAGTCCTTGACCACGGACTGGGATGCAGAGCCTGGTGTTGGGATAGGCGTCGCGCCGGCTAATCCGAGGCACCCCTCAACGTCGGCCAATCGCCCGGTGATAGAGGGTGGGTACGGCTCTCCGCCCACGCGAACCAGCACGGCAGGTCCATCCGAAGGCGTGTGTACTTGAGCGAAGTCCTCGGATGCTGCCGCGTTCGTCGTCGGACAGGAAGAATGCAGAACCGAAAGGTGACGAAAAGACCGCGTACGCGACCAGATAGTTGAGTGCTACGCAGACGGCGATGCTCACACCGAGAGGAATCGTACGGCTCTTACGAGTCTGAGCTGCCACGGTCGTCACGCGGTCACCCTAGTGTCGTCCGTGGTGTGCTGTCTGTCGATTGACTCGGGGATCGTCCAGCGTGGCCGCGTGCTGCATCAGTGGCCGCCTACCTGCGATGGCGCATCATTGCTCTGTGATCAGCGCGTCTGATCTGGTGACGGTGAAGTGGGTGACGGCGACATGGCAGAACCGTCATCTAGACCGCGTCGAGCACGTCAGGGTTCTCGCACGCTTGGCCGAAGGCAGCGATGCGCGCCCTGATCTCGCGGCCCAGCAGCCAGCGTCCGATCGGGTCAGCGAACGGACGCAGCCACGCTGGCTTGGCGGACCAGGTGTACTTCCAGACGGCGCGGGTCCCGGCAACCCCGTCTCGGTCCTCGGGGGTGAAGCGCCAGCCACCGCCGAAGGTCGCGAAGAACCACGGACCGTCCTCCATCGTCATGCCGACCGATGTTGGAGGACGGTAGGAGACATAGCGGCTGATCATGGTTGGTCCGATGCGCGCCCGAGTCAGGGTCCGAACCCCTTTGCCCGGCCGGTCGGCGTCGATCAGGTGCTGGTGCCGGATGAACGGGTCCCAGCTCAGCCGGACCTCCCCGGTCGTCTGTGAGACCGCGAACGCTGTGTCCGGTTCGACCGGGACCCACGCTTCTGCTGTGACCTGGGGCATGTGCTGCAGCATGTCATGCCCTCGGCGGACCGGGGCCCGGGCAAGCGCCGGCTGTCTCAGACGCGGTCGTGGAGCGTGATCTGATATCCGTCCGGATCGGCGAACGTGAAGGTCCGGCCGAACGGGCCGTCGATCGGTGCGGCGACGATGGTGCGGCCGTCGGCGACGAGAGCATCGTGGATCTCTTGAACGTCTGTGGCGTGGAGCCAGATCGC
This sequence comes from Aeromicrobium sp. UC242_57, assembly GCF_044452305.1. Lineage (NCBI taxonomy): Bacteria > Bacillati > Actinomycetota > Actinomycetes > Propionibacteriales > Nocardioidaceae > Aeromicrobium > Aeromicrobium sp. UC242_57. Next base: position 461,886 of record NZ_JBIOAM010000003.1, read on the forward strand.
GGCACCGATGCCGGGCTGGGCAGCTGAGGCGAGATCGGTGCCGGGGATGAGGTCGCGGAGTGCGAACGCGATCGGCTTCGTCTCGAAGACCACGGCGTGCGGAGGTCCGGCTTGCGAGCGAACGAGCCCGAGGTACTGCTCGTAGAACGCCTGCGAAGCGTCGAGGTCGCTCGCTTGGAGCGAGATGAAGTCGGGTCCGGTGACGGGCATGAGGTTGCTCCTTGTGTCTGTGTCAGTTTTCTGACATAGGTGAATGTATGTCAGAATACTGACATGAGTCAAGACGGTGTCGATCTGCAGACCTCGCTGGGCTATCTCCTGAAGGAGGCGTCGAGCGCGCTCCGCGCCGCCATGGAGGAGGTCCTGCGACCGCTCGGCATGACAGTGACGCACTACTCCTGCCTCGAGCTGCTGGCCCAACGACCGGGCCTGTCGAACTCAGACCTCGCGCGCGGTGCGTTCGTGACTCGGCAGTCGATGAACGTGCTGCTTCAGGCGCTGGAGCGAGACGGCTACGTGACCAGACCCGCAGAAGCGCCTGTCGGAAAAGCCCTGCCCACCCGGCTCACGCCTCGCGGTCGACGAAGTCTCGAGAAGGCGACGGTGGCGGTCAGGTCGGTCGAGGTCAGGATGCTGGCTGGGATGACGGAGGCCGAACAGCTGGCAGCGTTCCGAAGCTGCAGAGCATGACCCGCTCGCTGCGCGACGGTGCCTGACGTGCGATGCGCGCGCGGTTTGTCAAAAAGCACTGCAATATCTATGAATTTCGACGTCGACTCCCTGGCTGCTCTGCCACGATGACCTGACCATTCGCCGTGTGATCTGTGGGTCACGCGCTGGCCAGGGAGTCGACCATGAATTTCGATGCGCTCAAGAAGTTTCTTATCGTCGTGGGAATCCTCGGATTCGTGGGCCTTCACGGCTACTTCCTGCTGAAGATCGTGCGGGCGGACGGTGTTACCGCAGATCTCTCCGGAGTCGCCGTCGGCATCGGCGCGACTTTGACGGGTGTCCTCGGTGCAGCATTTGCGGTGGCGATGGGGGTCAAGGAGATCGCTGGCAATAATCGCGGCATGGACGCGTTCCGCGCCGGCCCTACGAACGAGCAGATACTCACGGTGGGCGTGTGGACATATGCCTTGGTGGGGCTGGCCAGCACGCTGGTGTACGTCTTCAACAGCGACGAGACGCCCGGAAGCATCAGCAGCTTGGCGTTGGTCTTCGTCGGCTACGTGGCCGCAGTCATCTCCAATGCCTACAAAGGGGCGTTGTCGACTCCCTGAGTCACGGCCGGCCAATTCGCAGGTCTGCTGGGGCCTGCCGTCTCGCGTTCGAAGCAGGAGTTCAGCTCGCCACGACAGCCACGTTGGCGCGACCACCGTCGACGTCCAGCACGATGCCGTGCACGAAGGACGCTTCATCGCTGGCCAGGTACACAGCAGCTTGCGCAACGGCCTCAGGTGAACCGATCACGCCAGCGGGCGTACCCGCCATGAACGGTGCCACTGGGCTGGCTGGGTCGTGACCGCCATCGAGGATCACACCGGGTGAGATCGCGTTGACACGGATGTTCTGCGCAGCGAATTCCGACGACCATGCCCGGGTGAGAGTCTCGAGCGCACCCTTGCTGGAGGCGTAGAGTGCGCCGGAGCCGAGACCGAGCTTCACGACCCAGGAGCCCAGGTTGATGATCACGCCGCCGCCGGCTTCGGCCATCGCGGGGACGACTGCCTGGGTCAGGAAGTACGGCGCCTTCACGTTGACCCCGTAGATCAGGTCGAAGGTGGCTTCGTCGGCGTCGAGGGTCCGTGCCGGAGGGAATACTCCGGCGTTGTTCACCAGGATGTCGAGCCGTCCACCGACCGCGGCTACTGCCTCGGTCGCCAGCTGGTGGGAGCTCGCCTGCGATCCGTTGAGGTCTGCGGCGATGAACGTGGCGAGGCCGCCGAGAGATTCGATCTCGGCCACGACCTCGGCGCCACGCGCTTGGTCACGTCCGGACACGACGACGTGGGCTCCTTCGGCCGCAAGGGCGAGGGCGATGGCCTTGCCGATGTTGCTGGTCGATCCGGTGATGAGTGCGGACTTGCCGCTGAGTCGAGTAGTCATGTCATTGACGGTAAGGACCCGAAAATGGACTTCCAAGTCCAGAACGGTGACCATGGGATGGTGAGCCAGTTGACCGTGAAGGGCGCCGCCACCCGCGAACGGATCGTCGCCGGTGCTGCCGAGGTGATTCGTGAGAACGGCATCGACATCACGCTGGACGACATCCGAGCGCACACCAGGACCAGCAAGAGCCAGATCTTCCACTACTTCCCGGACGGACGCGAGGAGCTGCTGCTCGCGGTCGCGCGTCATGAAGCCCACCGGGTCATCGAGGAGCAGCAGCCCTACCTCGGACAGCTGACGACCTGGGCGGAATGGATCGACTGGCGTGATGCGGTGATCGCCCGGTACGAACGCCAGGGCGTGCACTGCCCGCTGAGCACCCTGACGTGGCACCTCGGGTCCACCACCGAAGGAGCCCGGGACATCGTCCGGCGGCTGATGCTCAACTGGGTACGACCGTTGCGCGAGGGCATCGAGGCGATGCAACGCAACGGCGAGACAGATCCTGCGATCGACTCGGCCGCGTACGCGCGGGCAATCGTCGCATCAGTCCAGGGCGGCGTGCAGATCCTGATGGCCACTGGCAGCACCCAGCACCTCGTGGACACCCTCGACCTCGCCCTGAGCAACCTGCGGACTGGGCCGGCGGCCGCCGATCTCTAGGTTCGCCCCTGAGCGCTCAGCTTGCGCGAGTTTGCCCGCGATCGAGCGGATTGAGCGAGAACTGGGTGCTGACACCGCTTGAAATAGTGGAAACCCCACCATGCGAGACGAAGATTTGCTGAGATGCTCTTGGAGCGGGAAGCGCCCGCGCTCGGAGGACTCCCATGAACACACCACGACGTAGGTTCGGCATGCGCTTCGCAGCCTTGGCAACGGGGACCGCGACCGTCCTGGTCGGTGCGGTGCTGGTCTCGGCGCCAGCCCAGGCAGAGACCACGTACGAGAACGTCTTCGGGGGAGTGACCTACACGTTCAGCGACGCTCATCCGAGCGACGGGGCGCGGGTCACCAACTACACGCCGAACCCGGGCCAGACCGAGGTGAACATCCTTGCCAGCGTCACCCTCGGCGGCGCCTCTCGGCCGGTCAAGGGCATCAACTCGTCGGTGTTCGCGAACGAGAACGAGCTGACGGCAGTCCACTTCAACGGCACCAACCTCCAGGACATCGGTACGGCAGCCTTTCTGCAGTCCAACGTCGCAGCAGTCACCCTCCCGAGCAGCCTCACCTTCATCGGCAACGACGCATTCCGCAACGTCAGCTGGAAGAACGTCGTCATCCCGAACAAGGTCACCTTCATCGGCAGCCAAGCGTTCTACGACGGGCTCGTCGAGACGGTCGTCATCGGTGATCACGTCACCTCGATCAACGAAGGCGCCTTCGGGGCCAACAGCAATCTGCGGTCAGTGCGGTTCCTGGGCCCGCCCCCGACCACCATCTACTCGGCCACTGGCGGCCTTGCGCCCGAGTCGTTCGAGACAGACGGCGCAGACCCGCTGATCGTGCACTACCCGGCAGTCCACGCCGCTGCGTACGGCTTCCCGGCGACGAAGTGGAAGGGTTACTCCACGATGAAGGGGCTGGCCCCGACCATCACTGGCAAGACCCGTGAGGGACGCACTCTCACCGCGCGCACCGGCACTGTCGTGCCGTCCGGCGCCAGCCCGACGGCCTTCAGCTACACCTGGTACGCGAACGGTGCCCCCGTGAAGAAGGGCGCTGCCAACACCCTGCTCCTGGGCAAGCGGCACGCAGGCAAGCGCATCAACGTCGCCATCACATCGACCTCACCAGGCCCTGACACCGAGAAGAAGACGTCGGCCAAGACGTCCCCGATCAGCTCGCGCCACAAGCGCCTCGTGCTGTCGACCCGCACAGTGAAGAAGGGGACGTCGTTCGTCGTCAGCGCCACCGGCCTGAAGCCCCATCAGAAGGCCAAGATCCAGCTCGATGGAAAGACCCGCTGGAGCGGCAGGGCCAACGCCAGCGGCACCATTTACCGGTCGGTGAAGTTCGCGTCGAGCACCAAGGCTGGCAAACGCACCGTCAAGGTAACGGCCAAGAAGTCCAAGGGCAAGCCGAAGTACAGCATCAGCACTCGGGTGAGCTTACTACAAGTAGATCGGGTCTGGAACGGAGCGTCCTGTGGAAACAGGAGCCTCATCGTTCGTGCCTCGACCTGCTGTTCTACCACCGTTCGCTCAAGCGCCTGGCCAGATGAAGCTGTACCTGAAAATGGCTAGACAGGTACGAGCGTCAGGAGAGTGAAGGACTGCCGATCGGGCTGATCCTGTGCACAGAGGCCAGCCGCCGAAGCAGGTGCTTGAGCAACGGCTCCAAGCCATGCTGAAGAACGCGCAAGAGCGCATGGCCCGACGAGAGCTTGCCCTCCGCGCGGCCGTCAGCGGGTGACTCCTAGGCTGGCAGAGCAGGGTCGAAGAGGCCCCGCACCTCGCGTGCCACTCTCTAGGAGTCATGGTCATGGCCAACCGTCTTGCCTCGGCAACCAGTCCCTACCTCCAGCAGCACGCCGACAATCCCGTCGACTGGTGGGAGTGGACGCCCGAAGCGCTCCAGGTCGCCAAGACGCTCGACCGTCCGATCCTGCTGAGCGTCGGCTACGCCGCCTGTCACTGGTGCCACGTCATGGCACACGAGTCGTTCGAGGACGCGGCGACCGCGGCGTACATGAACGAGCACTTCATCAACATCAAGGTCGACCGCGAAGAGCGACCTGACATCGACGCGGTCTACATGCGGGCAACTCAAGCCATGACCGGTCAAGGTGGCTGGCCCATGACGTGCATCCTCACGCCGGACGGTGAACCGTTCTTTGCCGGCACCTACTTCCCGCCCGAGCCCCGGCAAGGCACCCCGGCGTTCACCCAAGTGCTCCAGGCGCTCTCCGAGGCGTGGACTGACCGTCGCGATGAAGTGCTCAACGTCAGCCAGAACGTCATGGAGCACCTGAGCGAAGATGATTGATCCGGCTGGGGGAGCCCTCGGCGCTGCAGAGCTCGACACAGCAGTCGCCGAGCTGGCAAAGTCTTACGACGCCGAGGCCGGAGGATTCGGCGCGAGCCCGAAGTTCCCGACCTCGATGGTGCTCGAGTTCCTGCTGCGCAACGCCGACCGCACCGGTTCACAGCAGGCCCTCGACCTGGTCTCCGGGACGTGCGAGGCCATGGCACGCGGCGGCATGTACGACCAGCTGTCCGGCGGCTTCGCACGCTACAGCGTCGACCGGTTCTGGCGGGTCCCGCATTTCGAGAAGATGCTCTACGACAACGGTCAGCGACTGCGGGTCTACCTGCACTGGTGGCGGCAGACCGGATCGCCGCTCGCCGAACGGGTCGTCCGCGAGACCGGGCGGTTCCTGATCGACGAGCTGCAGACACCCGAAGGCGGATTCGCCTCGGCGCTCGACGCAGACAGCGATGGCCACGAAGGCACGTTCTACGTCTTCAACCCCAACCAGCTGATGCGTACCCTCGGCGTCGAGGACGGAGCCTGGGCAGCCCAGCTGCTCGGTGTCACCGGACCCGGAACGTTCGAGCGAGGCTTCTCCACGTTGCAGCTGCAGGCCGACCCCGACGACCCGCAGCGCTGGGCCGACGTCCGGGCCGAGCTGCTGGCCGTCCGGGCAGAACGGACCCGACCGGCTCGGGACGACAAGGTCGTCGCGTCCTGGAACGGTCTGGCCATCTCGGCGCTCGCCGAAGCCGGGGTGCTGCTCGACGAACCAGACTTCGTCGCCGCAGCGATCAAGGCGGCCGAGCTTGCTGGTCGACGTCCACCTGGCCGACAGGTTCGCGCGGACGTCGCGCGACGGCGTCGCCGGAGCGAACTCCGCCGTGCTGGAAGATCACGGCTCAGTGGCTGAGGCTTTCCTGGCGGTGCTCGGAGTCACCGGCGACGCAGTCTGGCTCGACCGCGCTCGGCTGCTGCTTGACCGGGTCGTCGACCACTTCACCGACCCGGACGGTGGATTCTTCGACACCGCCGATGACGCCGAGACACTCGTCGTCCGACCCAAGGACGCCTCCGACAACGCCTATCCGTCTGGTACGTCGGCGGCCGTGCACGCACTCATCGCCTTCGCGGCGATCACGGGCGAGCACCGGTACCGGGCCGCCGCCGAGTCAGGCATCACGTCCGCTGCGAACATCGCGCTCAACGTGCCGCGCTTTGCCGGCTGGACGCTCGCGGCAGCCGAGGCGATCGTCGCCGGACCCTCGGAGATTGCGGTGGTGGGCGACGAGGCCGATCGCACCGAGCTGCACCATGCCGCCCTGATGCTGTCGTCCCCAGGAGCAGTTGTCGTCGCGGGCGAACCCGGCCTGCAGATCCCGCTGTTCGAGCAACGTGAGCTGGTCGACGGCCAACCGGCGGCGTACGTATGCCAAGGGTTCGTCTGCCAGCGTCCAGTCACGACCGTCGCCGACCTGCAGGAAGCCGCTCGAGGCTGAAGCCGATCGGGTTGACCCAGATCAGTGGGTCAGGACGACCTTGATCGCCACGATGGCCACCGCGACCGCGGCCAGAGCCAGCGAGGCGAACCACGTGCGTCCGGTGACCGGGTGGCCCTGCAGGCGACCCACGATGAACGACGTGATCGCCAGACGGACGATGACCCAGGCCTCGGCCAGACGCAGGCACACGACGGGCTCGATCCAGCCGAACGCTCCGACCGCCATCAACGCGGCCGGGACGGACGCCGCTGACACGATCGGCAGGCTGTCACGCAGGATGTGCTGCATCGACGCATGCTCGTTCTGGCGAACAGACGCCCCCAGGCCCTCCGAGAAGGCGTGCGCGATGAACGTCGAGACCGCCGTGCCGAGCACCAGGGCGAAGCCGAAGCCACGCTCGATCTCGTCGTGGTGCAGGACGACCAGGCTGGCCAGCACCAGGATGTTGCCGTAGACGTACGCCGAGATGCGGTCGGCGATCTCGTCGCGTGACGGGATGGGGCGAGCCATCGGTCAGTGCTGCTGGTAGGCCAGCAGGCTGACGCCGATGTAGTGCACGATGAACGCCGCGATCGTGAACGCGTGGAAGATCTCGTGGAAGCCGAAGTACTTCGGCGACGGATTGGGCCACTTGAAGCCGTACACAGCAGCGCCGATCGAGTACAGCGCACCGCCGGTCAGCAGCAGCACGAACACCGGTGTCGACGCCTCGGACGCGAACTCGGGTAGGTAGAGCACCGCAGCCCAGCCGAGCAGCAGGTACAGCGGGACGTACAGCCACCGCGGTGCGCCGATCCAGAAGATCTTGAACACGACACCCAGCAGCGCGCCGCTCCACACCAGCGTCAGCATGATCGCGGCGTGCTGGGGGCTCAGCAGCAGGAGGGAGAACGGCGTGTAGGAGCCAGCGATGAGCAAGAAGATGTTGGCATGGTCGAACCGTTTCCAGAAACCGCGGACCCGGTCTGACCAGGTGCCGCGGTGATAGACCGCGCTGACGCCGAACAACATCATCGAGCTGACCATGAACACTGCGACGCCGGTGCGAACCAGCACGTCGTCGGAGATCACGAGCATCACGATGAACGCGAAGAACGCCAACGGCACCGTGACGGCGTGCAACCAGCCACGGAGCTTGGGCTTGATCTCCTCGACGGTCTCACGCAGCCGCTCGGTGGCTTCGTGGACCGCGCCCTCGGGCCCGTGATTGCTCATGGCTTCAGCCTATTGCACGGAGTTCAACGGTGAGTCCGCTCCGGGGTGTGACGATGCCCGCCCGTTACGCTGTCGCCATGGGAGTCAGTGATCTCGTCTACGGGGCGTACGAACGCCGTCTCGCCCATCGGCTTGACCATGCCAAGCTTCCGCCGGCACGTCGGAGCGATCGTCGACGGCAACCGTCGCTGGGCCAAGGGCGCCGGTACCAAGTACGAGGACGGCTACCAGGCCGGCGCCGACAAGATCTCCGAGTTCGCCGACTGGTGCGACTCCCTCGGCGTCGAGATCGTCACCTTGTGGGTGCTCTCGACCGACAACCTGCAGCGTTCGCCCGAAGAGCTCACGAGCATCCTCGCGGCAGTCGAAGGCCTGATGGAACGCCTCGTCGCCGAACGGCGTTGGCCGATCGCGGTGATCGGCAACCTCGACCTGCTGCCAGCAGAGTCGGCGGCGCGGATGAAGGGCATGGCCGACTCGACCTCCGACGTCGAAGGGATGCGCGTCAACATCTGTGTCGGCTACGGCGGACGCCAAGAGCTGACCGACGCGATGCGGTCACTGCTGCTCGAGCAGGCCGCCAAGGGACGTTCGTTGGAGGAGGTCGCCCGCACGCTCGTCGTCGACGACATCGCCGAGCACCTCTACACCAAGGGCCAGCCTGATCCGGATCTCGTGATCCGTACATCGGGGGAGCAGCGGCTGTCGGGCTTCCTGCTGTGGCAGAGCGTCCACTCCGAGTTCTACTTCTGTGATGCGCTGTGGCCGGCGTTCCGTCGCGTCGACTTCCTGCGCGCCATGCGTTCGTACACCCTGCGTCAGCGCCGCTTCGGCCAGTAACGCTGAAGAGGCCCCTATGGCCCCTTGACGAGGTGGTTGTCGCCCCTTGGCGAGATGGCTGTCAAAACTCGCAGGGCCGCAACCACCTCCTGATGGGGCCGTAACCACCTCCTCGGGGGGCGACGAGGAGCTCCTCAGCGTTCATGTGGCCGTTACTTTTGGTCCGCGTGTCGTGCCGGGAAAAGCCGATCGACAGTTCTACGTTGAAGGTGTGTTGATGCTCGCCCCTGAGCCCGAATCCCAGCCCACGAGTAGGGCCGGCGCAGGGTGCGCGCGGGCTCGCCACAGGAGACAGCTATGACTGCAGCACGCGCATCCAAGCAGGTCCCGAGCACTCGCCGCACGTACGTCCTGGACACCAGCGTCCTGCTTGCGGATCCTCAGGCAGTCAACCGGTTCCACGAGCACGAAGTGGTCATCCCGGTCGTGGTCATCACTGAGCTGGAACGCAAACGGCACGATCCCGAGCTGGGCTACTTCGCCCGCAGCGCCCTGCGCTTCCTCGACGACCTGCGCGTCGAGCACGGCATGCTGGACGTCCCACTGCCGATCGGCGACGAGGGCGGCACGATCCGGGTCGAGCTGAACCACACCGACCCGTCCTCGCTGCCATCTGGTTTCCGGCTCGGCGACAACGACACCCGCATCCTGTCGGTGGCCCGCAACCTCGCCAACGAAGGCTCCAACGTCACGATCGTGTCGAAAGACCTGCCGATGCGCGTCAAGGCATCGGCGGTGGGCCTGATGGCCGAGGAGTACCGCGCCGAGCTCGCCTCCGAGTCCGGCTGGACCGGCATGCGTGGCTCGAGATCGACAGCCTCGACCTCGACGGCTGTACGAACGTGGTGTCATCGACCTGCCCGCCGCGCGCGAGCTGCCCTGTCACACCGGACTGGTGCTGGTCTCCGACAAGGGCAGCGGGCTCGGCCGGGTCACCGCCGACAAAGAGGTGCAGTCGTCCGGGGCGACCGCGACGCCTTCGGCATCCACGGACGGTCGGCCGAGCAGCGCATCGCGCTCGACCTCTTGCTCGACCCCGACGTCGGCATCGTGTCGCTCGGCGGACGGGCAGGCACCGGCAAGTCGGCGCTCGCGCTGTGTGCCGGACTCGAAGCGACGATGGAGCGCGGCCTGCACAAGCGGGTCGTGATCTTCCGGCCGCTGTACGCCGTCGGAGGCCAAGAGCTCGGCTACCTGCCGGGCACCGAGTCCGAGAAGATGGGCCCCTGGGGTCAGGCGGTGTTCGACACGCTCGGCGCGATCACGTCCCCGGCGGTCATCGACGAGATCCTCGACCGCGGATGCTCGAGGTGCTGCCGCTGACCCACATCCGCGGACGCTCGCTGCACGACTCGTACGTCATCGTCGACGAGGCGCAGTCGCTCGAACGCGACGTCCTGCTGACGGTGCTGTCACGCATCGGCGCCAACTCCAAGGTCGTGCTGACCCACGACGTCGCGCAGCGCGACAACCTGCGAGTCGGGCGGCATGACGGTGTCGTGGCGGTCGTCGAGAAGCTGAAGGGTCACCCGCTGTTCGCGCACGTCACGCTGACCCGGTCTGAGCGCTCGCCGGTGGCGGCGCTCGTGACCGAGATGCTGGAGGACGTCACCCTGTAGGACGCGGTTTCGACACGTCGTCCGATATCGCCGGGCCGGGGCGCTCACGTGTGGCAAAGTTGCGCACGTGAGCGCACCGGGAGACACGCTTCGTCGGTGCTGCGACGTGCCCGGGCCGTCATCGCCATCGCCGCACTGGCCGTCGTGGCCGCCTGCGGATCTGCTTCCGAGCCGAGCGACGCCGTGCCGACCCTGCGCTGGTACGTCGGACCCGACCGCGTCGATCCGGCCGCCTTGGCCAAGACCTGCACCGTGGCTCCCGGCGGCCGGTACCGCATCGAGGTCAAGCCATTGCCCGCCGATCTCGGCACCCGGCACGACCGACTCGTCCGGCGCCTGCTCGCACGTGACGACACGATCGACCTGCTGAGCCTCGACTCGGCATTCGTCCCGGAGTTCTCGGCGGCCAACTTGCTGGCCGCCGGCCCGGCAACCCTGACCGCGGCCGTCGACGGTGCCGTCCCGTGGCTCACCGAACCGCAGGTGCTGTGGTTCCGCGGCAACGTCGCCGAACCGGCCGGACTCGACCCGAGCAAGCCCATCACCTGGGACGACCTGATCGCCGGTGCCCAGCGGTTGGGCATCACGATCCAGATCGACGATCCCGACGGCAGCGGCATGGCCGACTGGGTCAACGCGCTGGTCGTGGGCAGCGGCGGCAGCATCGTCGACGGGCCCGGCCGGGACGCGGGCGTTGGCCTGACTCCGAAGCGGGCCGCGCTGCAGCGTCCGTCGTCGAGTTCTACCACGACGCCGGTGTGGGGCCGGGGCCGTCAGCCGACGCGCTCAAGGCGTTCGCCGGCTCCAACGGCGGGTTCCTGATCGCGTCCGCGTCGGCAGTCACCGCCCGGACGTCGCGGCGATCGCCAGCGACATGGACGCGACGGCTTATCCGGTGATCGGGCCTGACAGCGTCGCACCGATCCGGGGCGTCTCGTTGGCGGTGCCGCAGCAGGCGCCGCACCCCGAGCTGTCGTACGACGCGATGGGCTGCCTGACCGCCCCCGAACAAGCAAGATCGTCACGGCGTCGCAACCCAAGCTCACCGCTCGGGCGATCGAGACCGGTGCAGCAGTGCCGACGACGCCGTACTGGTTCCAGGTGCTGCGGAGCGATCGATGCGACGTGGCGGCCAGTCTCGGATGTCTCCCGAAGACCTGACGCCCGGTCGGTCCCAGATCGCCGTCGAGGCCGCCGTCGAAGGGACATTGCGATGAGAGGGTGGCGTTGGCTCGCTCCGGCCGTCGTCGTGCTGCTGGCGGTGACGGCGTGGCCGATCGGACGTGCGGTGTGGCTGTCGCTGTCGACGTACCCGCTGACCAACCCGGATGACCGGGCGTTCGTCGGCGCCGACAACTACGTCGACGTGCTGACGAGCCGCTCCTGGTGGATCGCCGTGGCCGCAACCCTCGCGATCGTCATCGTCCTGGTCGTGGTGCAGCTGCTGCTGGGCTTCGTCTTCGCCGCGGCACTGCGACGGCTCACGGGGCTGTGGCCCGTCACCCGATTCTTGGTGCTGGTGCCGTTCGCGATGCTGGCGGTCGTGTCAGCGGTGCTGTGGCGCGATGCGGTCACCACCGGATACATCGCGACCTGGTTCGAGATCGACGACCTCGGACCCTGGGGCCGCTGGCCGCCGTCTCGTTAGGTGAGGTGTGGCGCGGCACCGGCATCACGACCGTCATCCTGCTTGCCGGAATGTTGCGGGTGTCTTCGTCGCTGATGGCATCGGCGGTCGCCGACGGCGCGACGGCTGGCAACGTTTTCGACGGGTCGTGCTGCCAGCGATGGGACCGGCCATCGCGGTGGCCGGGACGTACCGGGCGCTCGAGGCAGTCAGGACCCTCGAGGGGCCGCTGCTCGTCGCCGGGACCGACACCGATGGCCGCACCGTGACCGCCCTGCTGTGGGACACGACCTTCTCGTCGTTCGAGCTCGGTCTCGGCGCCGCGATGTCGGTCCTGCTGCTGGTCATGTCGGCGCTGGTGGCCGTCGTGCTGATGTCGCTCCTGCGGGTCAGGAGGGTCGTATGACCCCGTCGGTGCTGTCTCGTCTGTGGGCCTCCGGGCTGTCATTCGCCCTGGGCTTCGGTGTCGGGACCTTCGGCATCGTGACGGTCGCCCGGCCTGATCTGTGGCTGTGGATCGTGGTTGCCGTGGTGCTCATGGCGACGGGGGCCGCCGGAGTGCTGTTCGCCGACACACCCCGTCCCGTCTCGTTCTGGGCGGTCCTCGGAGTCGAGATCTTCGCGGTGTTCACCCTCGTGCCGCTGCTCTGGACGTTCACCGTCGCGACGACACCCGCCGGAGTCACGCCGCAGACACTGTGGCCGCAGGACGTCAGCTGGCAGGCCTTCGACGACGCGTTCAGCTCGGCACCCTCCGGCATGCTGCGGGCACATCGTTGATCGTCGCCGGGCTGGCCACCCTGATCGCGATGCCGCTGGCTGGCGCTGCAGCGTACGCGCTGGTGCGGCTGCGGGTTCGTGGCCGACGGATCGCCTACGGGCTGGTAGTCGCAGCGTTGCTGATGCCGGTCGTGGCGCTCGCCGGCCCCTTCGAAGAGCAGCTCATCGCCCTCGACTGGTACGGGTCCCGGCTCGCCCTGGTGCTGCCTGCTCTCGTCATCGCCTTGCCGCTGGCCATCTGGTTGAGCGTGACGGTCATGCGCGATGTGCCGTGGTCGCTGCTCGATGCGGTGCGGGCAGACGGCGCGACCCGCCAGCAGCGGATCAGGCACTTCGCGGTGCCCAACCTGGCGCCGGGGCTGATCGTCGTGACCTGTCTCGTCTTCGTCGCCTGCTGCAACGACTTCGTCCTCGGGGCGGCGCTGCGCGGCCGACGAACGTACGCTTCCATTGCCAGCCACGCTGATGCTGGCAACCTCACAGGCCGATGCCAGCTCAGCCGTTGCTGCGGCTGGTCTGCTGTGGATGGTGCCCGCCATCGTCCTGCTCCTGATCTTCCCGCGCCGGATCACCCAACTCCTCGGAAGGTCGTACCGATGACCTCGATCGAAGTCCGCAACCTCACGATCGCCTCCCGTACGGGTGGTCGCCCGCTGCTCGACGACATCAGCCTGACGGTTCCTGCCGGTACGACCCTGGCGATCACAGGTCCGTCGGGGGAGGCAAGTCCCTGCTGCTGCGGACCATGGCCGGGCTGGAGGACCAGACGTCCGGCGACATCCTGGTCGACGACGAGCTCGTCAACCAGGCCGGACCGCGAGATCGTGACCTGGCGATGGTCTTCCAGAGACTTCGAGGCTGCACCCGCATCTCGACGTCTTCGACAACCTGGCGTTCTCGTCGACACTGCGCCGTGGCTACGACAAGAATGCTCTGGCCGAGCGCATCCAGGAGGTCGCCGACCTGTTGGCGCTGAGCGACCTGCTCGACCTCAAGCCGGCAGCACTCGACGACGCGCAACGTCAACGGGTCGCCCTCGGACGTTCGCTGGTCCGCGACGCGCGAGGCTACCTGTTCGACTCCCCGTTCGCCGAGCAGTCCGATCGTGCTCGCACCCACGTCCGTTCGGTCACGACGCAGTGGCAGCACGAGAACGAGCGCACCTCGATCTTCACGACCGGAAGCATCGAGGAGGCACTCAGCACCGCCGACCGGGTCGCGCTGATGCACCAGGGCTTCATCCACCAGGTCGGCACCCCCCGTGACCTGTACGAACGTCCCGCCGACATGTTCGTCGCCGGCTACCTCGGCGCTCCGCCGATGAACCTCGTGCCCGCCTTCCCGATGGGCGAACAGCTCGTCATGCCGTTGACGACGATGCTGCTCGACGCGCCTTTGCTCGAACGCATCGGTGACCGCGGCGTCGTCGTGGCCGGCATCCGCCCCGAGCACTGCTACGACGGTTCGGGACCGTTGGCCGCAACGGTCACCGACAAGGTCGAGATCACGACCCGCATCGACGACGTCGAGTGGCGTGGCAGCTCGCAGTTCGCCTACCTCGGCTACGAGATCGAGCCCGCCGTCGAAGATCTGCTCAACGAGGTCGAGGACCTGCTGGAGTTCGACCTGTTCCAGAACTTCATGGTGGCCGAGCTCGCCGCCGACAGCACCCTGAAGCCCGGCATGTCGATCCGGGTCGTGATCCCGCGCCAGCGGGTCCACATCTTCGACCCGGAGACGGGCGAGAACCTCACGCTCGCATGACGGCGGCAACACGGGCGCAGCATGCGTGGGCGGCGTCGATCGCACTGCTGTGCGGGGCTCTCTACTCGGCGGTGACGCTGATCCGCTTCAACCACTTCACGATCGCTTCGTACGACAACGCGATCTTCGAGCAGGCAGTCAAGAGCTATGCGGGTCTCGGTGCGCCCATCGTCGACATCAAGGCCCCCCGGCTACAACATCCTGGGCGACCACTTCTCGCCCGTCACGGCATTGATCGCGCCGTTCTACCGGCTGGTTCCGTCGGCTCAGACGATTCTCCTGGCGCAGGTGGTGCTGATCGCGGTGTCGATCTACGTCATCGCGCTGCTCGCGATGCGTCACGTCGGTACGGCGTGGGGTGCGGCCATCGGGGTCGCCTACGGTCTGTCGTTCGGCATCCAGTCGGCGGTCGAGGCCGACTTCCACGAGGTGGCGTTCGCGGTGCCGTTGCTGGCGCTGGCCGGGTCGGCGTACGTCGACCGACGTTTTGCGCACGTCGTCGGCTGGTCGCTGCCGCTGATGCTCGTCAAGGAGGACATGGGCGTCACCGTCGCGGCGATCGGCTTCGTGCTGTGGCTGGCGGGGGAGCGCCGGCGGGGCGTGGTGCTGGCTCTCGTGGGCGTGATCGGGGCGGCGCTGGTCGTGCTGGTCATCATCCCGGCCATCAACCCCGACGGCGTCTACGCCTACGCGCACCAGGGTGAACGTGGCCGGTTGGAGGCGTTGTTCGACCAGGTCGATCGCAAGGCCGCGACAGTGCTGCTGACCGTGGCGATCACGGGACTGGCGGCGTTGTGGTCGCCGTGGGCACTGGTGGCGGCGCCGACGTTGCTGGGCCGATTCGTCAACGACGTGCCGTTCTACTGGGGCACCGAGTGGCACTACTCGCTGGTCGTGATGCCGATCGTGTTCGTCGCGATGATCGACGGGATCCGGCGCCAACCCCGGCTGAGGTGGTCCGTGCCTGTGGCGCTCGTCGTCGGGGGATTCATGATGGTCAACTCGCCGGTGCTGGCACTGACCGATCCTGCGACGTACGACGAGCCGCCGCGTGCTGAGCATGCGCGGTTGGTCGTGTCGTTGATCCCGGAGGGGGCGAGCGTCGAGGCCGACATCGGCCTGATGGGGCATCTGGTCACCGACCACACCGTCTACTGGCTGGGGTCGATCGGTGAGGCCGTGCCCGACTACGTCCTGTTCGACGTAGAAGCCGGAATAGGCTCCCCAGAAGATGTCGTGGCCTACGCGGAGCAGAAGCACGGCGGCCGCTACGGCTGATCTACGACAATGCAGGCTACAAGCCAGCCCAACGCCAGTAGCCCCCCAAGTAAACGCTGACGAGGCGGTTACTGCCCCTTGACGAGGCGGCTATGGCCCTGGTCGAAGGGCCACAACTACCTCGCCGGAGGGCGGTAACCGCCTCGTCAGCGGGGTGGGTTAGGGGTGGGTCATGGACATGACGTCGAGCGCCTTGTCGAGGTCTTCTTCCGACACTTCGCCTCGTTCTACGAAGCCCATCTCGATGACGACCTGGCGGATTGTCTTCTTCTCCTTGACCGAGACCTTGGCGACCTTGGCGGCGTTCTCGTAGCCGATGTAGCGGTTGAGCGGTGTCACGACCGACGGCGACGACTCAGCCAGGAACAGGCAGCGCTCCTCGTCGGCGACGATGCCGTCGATGCAGCGGTCAGCCAGCGTGCGCGAGGCGTTGCCCAGCAGGCGCATCGACTCGAGGATGTTGCGGCCGATGACGGGCAGCATGACGTTGAGCTCGAACGAGCCCGAAGCACCGGCGACAGCGATCGTCGCGTCATTGCCGATGACCTGCGCGGCGACCATGAGCGTCGCCTCGGGCAGGACAGGATTGACCTTGCCGGGCATGATGCTCGAACCGGGCTGCAGATCGGGCAGCTGGATCTCGCCGAGACCCGTGCGGGGGCCCGAGCCCATCCACCGCAGGTCGTTGCAGATCTTGGTCAGGCTGACCGCGATGGTGCGCAGCTGCGCCGGACATCTCGACCAGCCCGTCGCGTGCGCTCTGCGCCTCGAAGTGGTCGGCGGCCTCGGTGATCGGCAGGCCCGTGTTGGCCGCGAGGATCTCGATGACGCGCTGCGGGAAGCCGATCGGCGTGTTGATGCCGGTGCCCACGGCGGTGCCGCCCAGCGGAACCTCGGCGGTGTTCGGCAGGGCCGACTCGACGCGGGAGATGCCGCGGCGGATCTGCTGTGCGTAGCCCGCGAACTCCTGGCCCAGCGTGACCGGCGTGGCGTCCATGAGGTGCGTGCGGCCCGACTTCACGACGGACGCGAACTCGGTGGCCTTCGCCTCGAGCGACTTCGCGAGGTGGTCGAGGGCGGGGATCAGCCGTTGGTCGCCGAGGCCGTGGCAGCCACGTGGATCGACGTCGGGAAGACGTCATTGGACGACTGCGAGGCGTTGACGTGGTCGTTGGGGTGAACGTCCTTGCCGAGGGCCTTGGTCGCCAGGGTCGCGATGACCTCGTTGGTGTTCATGTTGCTCGACGTGCCCGAACCGGTCTGGAAGACGTCGATCGGGAAGTGCGCGTCGTGGGCGCCGGTGGCAACTTCGTTCGCGGCGGCGACGATCGCGTCGGCGATGTCCTGGTCGAGGATGCCGAGCTCGGCGTTGGCCGTGGCGCAGGCTGCCTTGATCTGGGCGAGGGCGCGGATCTGCGCCGACTCGATCGGGGTGCCGGAGATCGGGAAGTTCTCGACGGCTCGCTGGGTCTGTGCCCGCCAGAGGGCGTCAACGGGGACGCGGACTTCGCCCATCGTGTCGTGCTCGATGCGCCATTCAGATGTGTTGTCGGTCATGGGGGCACGATATCGCTGACGCGTCGGCGTGAACCGGTGAGGATCCAGTAGTCCTCCTCGCGGCTCTGCAGGCGCACAGGTATCCGGGTCTCGTGGACGTCGACGAACGTCGTGGTCAGGCTCGCCATGACCTGGTCGGAGGGGGCCATCGACCAGATGCACAGGCTCCCGTCGGGCCGCAGTCGAGCGGCGCAGACGTCGATGAAGGACGAGCCGTACACGGCGGCGTTGTCGTCGTGGACCAGGAAGTCGGGTCCGTTGTCGACGTCGAGCACGATCGCGTCGAGCGAAGCCGGTGCTTGCTCGGCCACGACGGCGCGCACGTCGCCGACGACCATCTCGGTGCGTGGGTCTGCCAGCAGGTCTGCGCCGGGGATCGTGCCGTCGCGCATCCACGCAGGTATCTCGGGGTGCAGCTCGGCGACCACGACTCGTCGGACGTGATCGGCCGCGAGCAGCCACGCAGCGTGAAGCCGAGTCCGAGTCCGCCCACAAGGATCTCGCCGGCTCCCTGGTCGAGCACGGCCCGGGCCAGGGCACGTTCGGACGAGGTCTCCTGGTCGTCCATCACGAAGACTCCGTTGACGCGCAGCTCAAGGGCACCGTCGTCACGACGACGGACGAGGGGACCGGCCATGTCGTCGAGGATAGTTACCATGAACGGGTGCCATCACCTACGGTCCCCGACCCGCTCTCCGTGCTGGGCACGTGGACGCTCGACCGCACGATCGACGACCGTCATGGCGGCGAGAGCTCGACGGTCCGCGGCACGACTGGCTCGTCGCGCAGGACGACGGCCGGGTGCGGTGGGCTGAGCAGGGCAGGCTGCGACGGGGCGACCTCGACGTCCCGGTCAGTCGCACGCTCTTCGTCGAGCTGCGGGACGCTGGCTGGTTCGTGACGTTCGATGACGGCCGCGACTTCCATCCGTGGGAGCCGGGCGCAGAGGTCGTGCATCCGTGTGCCGCTGACACCTACGTCGGCCGCATCGAGCTCGTCGATGCCGACTCGTGGACCGTCGAGTGGAATGTCACGGGGCCGACCAAGGACTACACCATGACGAGTCGGCTGACTCGTCACGCCGGGTAGATCAGGACCTCGCTGGCCTTGACCGCCAGGAACACCTCGGTGCCCGGCATCAGGTCGAGCTCGGCGACAACCGGCGCGGTGACGTCAGCGCTGATCTCGTCGGTCCGTACCCGGACTTGAGCGCCGTGGGGCTCGAGCCACGGACCACCGCACGGATGACGTTGCGGGGGCTGCCGTGGGGGCGTTCGCGGTGCACGCTGACGGCGCTGGGGCTGAAGACCGCCACGGCTGCCGCGCTCGGGCGGATGTCTGGGCCATGTTCGAGGCCGGCGATCCGCAGCCCACTGGCAGTGACGACGCCACCGGCGTCGGAAAGGCCACGGGCCAGGTTGAGACCGGCGATCCCGGCTGCGAATGTGCTGCGCGGTCGGCTGAGCACGTCTTGGGTGGGTCCGTGCTCGACGATCCGGCCGTGCTCCATGACGACGACCCGGTCGGCGAGCAGCAGGGCATCGAGCACGTCATGGGTCACGATGATCGCGCTGCGATCTGCGAGCACGCGCTTCAACAGCTGACGCATCGCCGGCACGACGGTGATGTCGAGCGCCGCCATGGGTTCGTCGAGCAGCAGCAGCCGTGGGTCTGCGGCGAGCGCTCGGGCGATCGCAACCCGTTGGGCTTGTCCGCCGGACAGCTGGGACGGCTTGCGGTGCGCGAGGTCGGAGACGTCGACCTCGGCGAGCCAGTGGCTGGCCGTGGTGCGGGCCTGGCCACGGGAGAGGCCGGCGCTGCGGGGGCCGAAGGCGACGTTGTCGAGTGCATCGAGGTGCGGAAAGAGCAGCGGGTCCTGCGCCAGCAGTGCCGTCCCGCGGTCGTGCGGTGGTCGCCAGGTACCGGTGGCGTGCTCGAACAGGACCGTCCCGTCGAGGGTCACACTTCCACCGTCGGGACGCACGATGCCGGCGACGGACGCCAGCAGGGTCGACTTGCCAGAGCCGTTGGGTCCGACGATCGCGACGGTCTCGCCAGGTGCCACGTCGAGGGTGGCCTGGACGTCGCGTTTGGTGACGGAGATGTCGACGTGGAGGGTCATAGTGCACTGCTCCGGGTCCTGCGCACGAGCCCGATCACGAGCACGGCGATGACGACGAGCAGGAGTGACAGGGCGACTGCGGCATCCGGGTCGGTCTCGCGCTGCAGGTAGATCTCCAGCGGCAGCGTCCGGGTGACGCCCTCCAAGCTGCCCGCGAAGGTGATCGTGGCCCCGAACTCGCCCAGCGCCCGCGCGAACGCCAGCACCGCCCCGGCGGCCAGGCCAGGCAGGACGAGCGGCAGCGTGACTCGGCGCAGCACCGTCGTGGGCTTGGCGCCCAGGGTTGCGGCAACGACTTCGTACCGCTGCCCGGCTGTTCGCAGGGTGCCTTCGAGACTGACGACCATGAACGGCAGAGACACGAAGGTCTGGGCGATCACGACCGCTGTCGTCGAGAACGCGATCTGCATCCCGAGCACGTCGAGCGTCTCACCGAGCAGGCCCCGCCGACCGAAGGTGTAGAGCAGGGCGATGCCACCGACCACAGGCGGCAGCACGAGTGGCAGGAGCACCAGCGAACGGACGAACCCTTGCCCGCGAAACGTCGTCCGAGCCAGCACGAGAGCCATCGGCACCCCGAGGACGAGGCACAGCACCGTGCTGATGGCCGACGTGCGAAGGCTCAACCACAAGGCGGCCCGCGACGAGTCCGAGGTGATGAGGTCGATGAAGTCGGCCCAGTCGACCCGCGATGCCATCGCCACGAGCGGGAGCACGATGAACAGTGCCCCCGCCGTGGCGGGGACGAAGACCCAGCGCGGGACGCCGGAGTAGGTCGCTGGGCTGGTCATCTACGGTGCGGCAAATCCTGCAGCGGACAAGATGGCTTGTCCTTCCGGTCCTGCGACGAAGGCCGCGAAGGCCTGAGCCGTCTCGAGGTTCTTGCTGCCTGACAGGGCGGCGATCGGGTAGGTGTTGACCAGGTCGGCGGACTCGGGGAAGGGCACCCCGTTGACCTTGTCGCCGGCGCCCTTGACGTCGGTGACGTAGACGAGTCCGGCGTCGGCCTCGCCGGAGATGACCTTGCCCAGCACGTCGGTGACCGACTGTTCTTCGCTGACCGGTGAGATGTCGATGCCGCCGGCCTTCTCGACGCCGGCGGCAGCCGCGCCGCACGGGACTTCTGGGGCGCACAGGACGACCTTGACGTCCTTGTCGGCGAGGTCGTCCAGTGAGTCGATGTCAGCCGGGTTGTCGGGGGGAGTCGCGATCTCGAGGGTGTTCTTGGCGAAGTCGACGGGAGCCCCGTCGACCAGGTCGTCGGCGGTGGCCTTGTCCATGTTCTTGGTGTCGGCCGAGGCGAAGACGTCCGCGGGGGCGCCGGCCTGGATCTGTGCGACGAGATCGGACGATCCGGCGAAGTTGAACGTGACCGTCACACCGTCGTTGGCCTTCTCGAAGGCGCTACCGATCTCGGTGAAGGTGCCTTTCAGTGAGGCAGCGGCGAAGACTGTGAGGGTCGTGGCCTTCGGCTGGTCGGCCGGGGCGTCGGAGGCGGGCTCGGCAGTCTGAGCCGCAGGCGGCGAGGGTCGTGAGCAGCAGGGTTGCGGCGAGGGTGCCGACGAGGCGCTTCATGAGGAACCTTCCAGGGATTCGATGATGACGGTGGTGGACTTGATGACGGCGACGGCGACCGAGCCGGGCTCGAGACCGAGCGCTTCGACCGCTTCGCTGCTCATCAGCGAGACGACTCGGAAGGGTCCGCACTGCATCTCGACCTGGGCCATCACGGTGTCGGCCTTGACGGCCGTGACGAGTCCGGGAAAGCGGTTGCGGGCCGAGGACGCGGCGCCGGAGACGTCGGGCGTCTTGGCGTGCTCCTTGGCGAACTGGGCCAGCTCGCGTCCTTCGATGGCCATGCGGCCGGACGGGTCGGTGATCGACGTCAGTGCGCCGCTGGTGACCCAGCGGCGGACGGTGTCATCACTGACGCCCAGGTACTGGGCAGCATCGGATATCCGTACATGCGACATGACGGTCACTCTAGACCCGCAGATGCGGATCTGAATAGGTCTCTACTCCGCAGATGCGTCTTTCGATCGGCGATCGCGGGCTATTTCCATGTCATCGGCGACCTGCGTCTGCTGGTACGGACCGGGCGCCCGCAAGTGGTCGATGACGTTCTGCACCGAGACCGGATCCTTGTCCTGGCTCATCTTGACCTTGCACGTGAACCGGTCGACCGGGATGCGCAGCCCGACGGTGCCACGAGCAACAGGTGCTGCCCACTCGCGGTCGAGCCACATGGGGTCGTCGACATGCTGCTCGAAGTGCGCGGTGAGCCTGACCAGGACGTCGAGGTTGTCCTCGACGTCGAGGATCTGCGGCGTGCCCCAGCAGTGCACGGCGCTGAAGTTCCAGGTCGGAGCACGGCTCGATCCGGGCACGTACCAGCTGGGTGACACGTAGCCGTGCGGGCCTTGGAAGACCACGAGCACCTCGGCGGTGCCGAGACCGTGCAGGCGGTCGTCAGGCTTGCCGACGTGGGTCACCAGCGCGAGCTCGTCGCTCGACTCGTCGAGCAGCACCGGATAGTGCGAGGCCACCAACTCCCCGGCGTTCTGACTGATCAGGGTCGCCCAGGGGTTGGCGGCGATGAGCTCACGCACCACCTGCTCGTCGGTCGAGGCATGCCGTGGATTGTGCCTCATGAGGTGGGCTCGTCCGTCGAGGTGGACTCGCCCGCCGAGGTGGCCCGGGCGGCGGTGCGCGCGATCGTGTCGGCGTACGTCGAGTAGAGCTGGGGCGGCAGGTCGTGCGCCATGCCGGCGATCTCGAGGTGCTCGGCACCGGGGATCGCGGCGGCCGTGGCCTTGCCGCCGGACTTGTGCACCAGCGGGTCGTTGAGCCCGTGGATCACCGCCACCGGAAGGGTCAGCCGACGCAGCGCCTCGGTGCGATCGGGCTGAGTCAGCACCGCGAGCATCTGGCGGGTCACGCCGCTCGCGGTCCACCCGCGATCGTAGGTCTCGTAGGCGCGTGCACGTGCAGCCTCCTCATCGGTCGGAAAGGCAGGAGAGCCGATGACCTTCGAGCCCTTGAGCGACCGTGCGACGTAGGAGTCGCGGGTCCGGCCCGCCGAGGACAGCATGACCGGGAAGACCTTGGGGTTCTGGAATCCGACCGTCCGCTTGCCGGTCGTCGACATGATCGACGTCATCGACAGCGCGCGATCAGGGTGCTCGATCGCGAACGTCTGGGCGATCATGCCGCCCATCGAGACCCCCGCCAGGTGGACCTGCTCGATCCCGAGGTGGTCGAGCAGGCCAGCCGCATCGTCGGACAGGTCGCTCAACGTGTACGGGACCTTGCCACCGCCCAGGATGCGTAGCCCGGCGAATGCCCGCACGATCTCGACCCGTCCCACCTTGTGCTGGCGCAGCTTGGTCGACCGGCCCGTGTCGCGGTTGTCGTACCGGATGACGAAGAAGCCGCGATCAGCCAGCATCTGGCAGAACCGGGTGTCCCACCAGCCCATCGGACCGCCGAGTCCCATGATCAGCAGGACCGGGGGATCGTCCGGGCTGCCGAAGGTCTCGTAACAGATGTCGATGCCCGAAGGCAGGGACGCGAAGAGCTCTCCGGACGTCGTCATGCACACCGCCGAGTCATGTCACCAGCGTGTCATGCTCAGTGTTCGTAGTCGACCGTCGAGTAGGCCTGCAGCTTGCCGAGCTGGTGCTCGCTCGTGATCTTGCGGATCGTGCCGCTGCGCGACCGCATGACCAGCGACTCGGTGTAGGCCTTGCCTCCGCCGTAGCGGACGCCGTTCATGAGCCACCGTCGGTGATGCCTGTGGCGACGAAGAAGCAGTCGTCGGCAGTCACCAGGTCATTGGTCGCCAGCACCCGGTCGAGGTCGTGGCCCGCGTCGATCGCGCGCTGACGCTCGTCGTCGTCGATGGGCCACAGACGACCCTGGATGACACCGCCGATCGCCTTGATCGCACAGGCGGTGATGATGCCCTCGGGCGTTCCGCCGACTCCGACCAGCAGGTCGACACCGGTGTCGGGACGCGCCGCGGTGATACCGCCTGCGACGTCACCGTCGATGATGAACTTGATACGGGCACCCGCGGCGCGGATCTCGTCGACGATGCCCTGGTGACGGGGACGGTCGAGCACACAGACCGTGACGTCGCTGTTGGAGATCTTCTTGGCCTTGGCGACGCGGGCGATGTTCTCGGCGATCGGCAGCCGGATGTCGACGTGATCGGCGGCCTCGGGGCCGGCGATCAGCTGCTCCATGTAGAAGACCGCCGAGGGGTCGTACATCGAGCCACGCGGTGCGACGGCCATGACCGACACGGCGTTCGGCAGGCTCTTGGCGGTCAGCGTCGTGCCGTCGATCGGGTCGACGGCGACGTCGGTCTCAGCACCGGTGCCGTCGCCGACGTGCTCTCCGTTGTAGAGCATCGGGGCTTCGTCCTTCTCGCCCTCGCCGATCACGACGATGCCGTTCATCTGCACGGTGTTGATCAGCGACCGCATCGCGTTGACCGCGACGCCATCTGCTCCGTTCTTGTCACCGCGGCCGACCCAACGGCCAGCGGCCATGGCTCCTGCCTCGGTCACGCGGACCAGGTCGAGGGCGAGATTGCGATCGGGCGCCTGGGCGGCGGGCTTGAGGCTTTCCACAGGCACATCGTAGCGGTCCGCGCGGGGGCGGTGGCCGAGAGCGTAGTCGGGTGGATCACGTTTCGGTGCGGCCCCGTATCGTGGACCGCTGACGTCGCACCGCAGACGTCCGGCCGTCGCTGTGGCAGTCGCAACGTGAGAGGGCACCGATGAGTTCGACCAGTTCAAGTCGAGGCAATCCGTCGATGTCCGACATCGTGCGGTCGATGGTCGTGATCGTGCTCATCATCTTGGCTCTGTGGGGCTTCGGGAAGTTCTTCACGAGCGACCCAGAAGATCCGGTCAAGCCGATCGACTACGCGCAGGTCGTGTCGCAGGCCCGTCCGGCCGCGAACTTCGAGCTGGCCGCCCCGTCGAGCCTGCCTGCCGGATGGCGAGCGACCTCGGCCCGGTTCGACCCCAACTCGTGGCACCTGGGCGTCTTCACCGACGACGACGAGTACCTCGGCATCGAGCAGCCAGCTGAGCGTCGACCGTGCCTTCGACCGGTTCGCCGAAGGCAGCAAGAGCGCCGGGACGACGGTCGTCGCAGGGGAGACCTGGACGGTGCGCGAGGGACCCAAGGGGCGCTGGGCCTATGCCCGCGAGGTCGACGGGATGACGATGCTGGTCAACACGACGTCGACCCGCAAGGTGCTCGAGAACTACATCTCGTCGCTGACGACGTCCTGACCGTTCTGTCCGCTCTGACCGTTCTGGGCGGCCGCGAGCCGGGCCTTGGCGCCGTCGAGCCACTGCTGGCAGATGCCGGCCAACAGCTCGCCGCGCTCCCACAGGGCGAGTGACTCGTCGAGGCTCGTGCCACCGGTCTCGAGGCTTCTGCACGACGGCGATGAGCTCGTCGCGGGCCTGCTCGTAGCCGATGTCGGGCGTGGACTGGGCGTTCTCGGAGGTGGGGTCAGCCATGGGGGTGCTCCTCGGTGGATTGGGTGCTGGCCGTGATGGTGCCGTCGACGACCCGGATCGTGAAGGGGGGCGCCTGCGGAGACCTGGCCGATGGACGTGATGACGGTGCCGTCGGGCAGCTGCGCCACGGCATAGCCCCGTTCGAGCGTCGCCAGCGGCGACAGCCCACGGACGCGGGCGAGGTGGTGCCCGATCTCGTCGGATGCCCGGTCGAGCCGGTGGCCGAGCGAGCGTCGCGCGCGATCGCGGACGTCGTGGAGCCGGTCTTCTTCAGACTCGATGAGTGTGGCCGGACGGGACAGGACCGGACGGCTGCGCAGATCGGCCAGACCGCGTGCTTCGCGGTCGAGCATCGAGCGGATGGCCAACGACGCGCGCTCACGCATCGACGCCACGCCGGCCAGCGTCGCGCACGTCGGGGACGATGCGCTTGGCGGCGTCGGTCCGGGGTGGACGCCCGCAGATCGGCCACCAGGTCGAGCAGGGGGGTGTCGGGCTCGTGGCCGATCGCGCTGACGACCGGGATCTTGCAGGCGTGGACAGCCCGGATCAGCGCTTCGTCAGAGAACGGCAGCAGGTCTTCGATCGAACCGCCGCCCCGGGCGATCACGATCAGGTCGATCGAGGCGTCGCCCGACAGCTCGGCGAGGGCATCGATGACGTCGCGGGCTGAGCTTCTGCCCTGCATCAGCGCGTGCCGCACCGTGAACGGGACGTCGGGCCAGCGCAGCCGGGCGTTCTCGAGCACATCGCGCTCGGCGGCGGAGTTCTTGCCCGTGATGAGGCCGATGCCGGCGGGCAGGAGGGGCAGCCGGCGCTTGAGCCGTGGATCGAACAGGCCTTCGGCGGCGAGCAGCTGCTTGCGACGCTCGAGCTGGGCCAGCAGCTCGCCCTCGCCCTGGGGGCGGATCTCACGCAGGTCGAGCGACAGGCTGCCGCGCGGGGCGTAGAACCGTGGCTTGGCGTGGGTGACGACGCGGGAACCCTCGGTAATTGGCGCAGGCGAGGCGTCGAGCACGCTGACGTGACAGGTCGCGTCGATCGACAGATTGGCCTGCAGATCGCGCAGCTTGAGGAAGCACATGCCCTGTCGTCTGGTCAGCGAAGCGATCTCCGCCTCGATCCACACCGCGCCGAGGCGGCCGATGTAGCCGTCGAGAAGCTGGGAGATCTGGCGGAGGGGGGCAGGGGTGTCCGCGCTCGTCTCCAGGGCCATGTCGACAACCTTAGGCCCGAGGTCGGACCTTCCGGGTGAACGCCTGCACACCTGTGGATGGCGACCGGCTCATGCGGCGTCGCCTAGACTGGGGGCATGTCCTCACAGGTCTCCCTTGGCATGCCTCCGGTCGGTGGCAGCGTGCTGCTCGCCGATCCCCGCGGCTACTGCGCGGGTGTCGATCGCGCCGTCATCACCGTCGAGAAGGCGCTCGACCTGTACGGCGCGCCGGTGTACGTCCGCAAGCAGATCGTGCACAACAAGCATGTCGTCAACAATCTGGCGGCGCGTGGCGCGATCTTCGTCGAAGAGCTCGACGAGGTGCCCGAGGGCGCAACGGTCGTCTTCTCGGCCCACGGCGTCTCGCCGATGGTGCACGCCGAGGCCGCCGAGCGCAGCCTCAAGACCATCGACGCGACGTGTCCGCTGGTCACCAAGGTGCACCACGAGGCCGAGCGTTTCGCCGCCGAGGACTACCGCATCCTGCTGATCGGCCACGAAGGCCACGAAGAGGTCGAAGGCACTGCCGGCGAGGCCCCCGACCACATCACGCTCGTGCAGACCCCCGATGACGTCGACGATCTCGAGTTCCCCGAGGGCACCCGCCTCTCGTGGCTGTCGCAGACGACGTTGAGCGTCGACGAGACGATGGAGACCGTGCGCCGGCTGCGCGAGAAGTTCCCGGCAGCTCGAAGATCCGCCGAGCGACGACATCTGCTACGCGACCCAGAACCGCCAGGTCGCGGTCAAGGAGATCGCCAAGGACGCCGACCTGGTCATCGTGGTCGGCTCGGCCAACTCGTCCAACTCGGTGCGCCTCGTCGAGGTCGCGCTCGAGGCCGGTGCGAAGGCGTCCTACCGGATCGACGACATCTCCGAGTTCGACGAGGCCTGGCTCGACGGTGTCGCGCGAGTCGGCGTCACCTCAGGTGCGTCGGTGCCCGACAACCTGGTGCAGGACGTCCTCGGCTACCTCAGCGCGCACGGTCATCCCGACGCCGATGCGGTCCGTACGGCCGACGAGAGCCTGATCTTCGCGCTGCCGCCTGGCTGCGCAAGGACATGAAGGCCGCCGGAGTCCCCTACAAGTAGGTCCCCCGCTGGGCCCTCAGCGGCGCGGCGTGACCACCATCGCGCTGCCGCCTCCGCGTCGTCTCGGCTCGGCGACCGCAGTGAGATGCCCCTTCCGGTCGACCTCGATCGCAGCGGCAGCACCGATCTCTGCCGCTGACGTGAACTGGTCGCCCGACGGGGTGGCTGCTGACCGTACGGCGCGAGCAGGTCTTGGTAGGCCGTGATGAACTCTGGCTCGGCGGACGTCGTCGCGGCATTGCGCTGCGAGGCGCGCGGTGCGGCCACCGCCTCGGGCAGGGTCATGCCGAGGTCGACCCGGTTGAGCAGGATCTGCAGCACTGTCGTGATGATCGTGGCGCCGCCGGGCGAGCCGAGGACGTACTTGACCTTGCCATTGCTCGTCACGATCGTGGGCGACATCGACGAGCGGGGGCGCTTGCCCGGCTCGATGCGGTTGGGGTCGGCGGGATCGTACGTCGTGGAGAAGTCGGTCAGCTCGTTGTTGAGCAAGAAGCCTCGTCCTGGCACGGTCATGCCCGATCCGCCGGTCTGCTCGATCGTGAGGGTGTACGCCGCGGCGTTGCCCCAGCGGTCGACGACCGACAGGTGGGTCGTGGAGATGTTCTCGGTGTCGTCCCGCTCGGCGGTCGCCGTGGTCCGGCAGCTGCGACCGTCCAACGATCCGGCGCTGACCGGCTTCGGCGATGCCTTCAGCGGATCGATCGTGCAGCGTCGCGAGTCCGCGAACCGTTGGCTCAGCAAGGTGCGGGTCGGCACGTCGACGAATGCCGGGTCGCCGACATGTGCCGCGCGGTCGGCGAAGGCCCGCGCCGAGGCTTCGAGGTACAGATGCAGGCTCTGGGCGGTTCCAGCGCCGCCGCGGAGGCGATAGCCCTCGAGGATGTTGAGCGCCTCGCCGACGGAGGTTCCGCCGGACGACGAAGGTGCCATGCCGTAGACATCGAGGCCGCGGTAGGAGATGCGCGTCGGCTTCTCCTTGACGACGCTGTAGCGGGCCAGGTCGCGCGCGGTGAGGCTTCCTGCCGGTGCCGGGAGCGTCGACGCCGGATCCTTGCGGGGTGACTGGACGACCGACGCGATCTCGCGGGCGAGCCGACCGCGGTAGAACGCGTCGGGGCCGCGGCGGGCGATCGACGTCAACGTGCGGGCGAGATCGGGGTTGCGGAACCGGGTGCCGACCTTCGGAGCGTCACCGCCGGGCAGGAACAGCGCGGCGGTGTCGGGGAAGGCGGCGAAGCGGCTGGCGTTGTCGAGCGTCTGGCTGCGGAACGTCTGGTCGACGACGAAACCACGTCTGGCGAGCTTGATCGACGGAGCAAGCGTCCTGGCCAGCGAGCGGGTGCCGAAGCGGGAGAGCGCCGCGTCCCACGTCGCGACGGTGCCGGGCACACCGACCGCGACACCGGACGAGACCAGCTCGGGCGTGAACCGGTACGGCTGGCCGGTCGCCGGGTCGATGAAGGCGTCGGGCTTGACGGCCGCAGGCGCGGTCTCGCGGCCGTCGATCGTGCTGACCTTGCCGGATCGGTGGTCGTAGTAGACGAAGTATCCGCCTCCGCCGATGCCGGCGCTGTAGGGCTCGGCGACGCCCAGTGCCGATGCCATCGCGACTGCGGCGTCGGCGGCGTTCCCGCCCTTGGCCAGCACGTCGCGACCGATCTTGCTGGCGTTCGCGTCGACGCTGGAGACCGCTCCGCCGGTGCCTCGGGCTGTGGCGGGCGTGGCGGACGCTGTGCCTGCTGATGCTGGGGGTGGGGCTGCGGTGAGCAGCGCCGCGCTGACGGCGACGGCGGAAGCCGAGGCGACGAGACGCCTCGGTCGGGTAGACACGGTGGTCTGGTTCAAGGCGGTCTGGGTCATGGAAGCTTCCCCGGAAGTCGTTTCTGGCTGAGCTTTTCACGGTACGACCGGGATCGCGGGCGCGCACGCGCTGCGGGCGCGACATCCATCCGACTGAGATGATGGGGGAGTGGAAACTGCCCTGACGTTCGTGACCCTGCTCGCCATCGTCGTCGGGGTTAGCTTCGCTCGCCGATCGGCGTGGAGTCTCTGCGCCGTTGGTGCTGATCGTGGTCGGGATCGTGGGCTCCTACCTGCCGTTCGTGCCGAAGCTTCGAGCCACCCCCGAGATCGTGCTGGTCGGTCTGCTCCCGCCGTTGCTGTACGCCGCCGCGATCCGCACCTCGCTGGTCGACTTCAAGGCAAATCTGCGGCCGATCGGCCTGCTCAGCGTCGGCCTGGTGCTGTTCACGACCGTCGTGGTCGGGTTCGTGGTGTCGGCGCTCCTCGACATCCCGCTCGCGGCCGGCTTCGCGCTCGGTGCGGTCGTGGCGCCGCCCGACGCCGTGGCGGCCACCGCGATTGCTCGTCGGATCGGCCTGCCGCGCCGGGTCGTCACGATCTTGGAGGGTGAGAGCCTGGTCAACGACGCGACCGCGATCGTGACGTTGCGGACGTCGATCGCCGCGATCTCCGGCACCGTCACGGTCTGGCAGGCCGGTGCCGGCTTCATCATCTCGGCGGTCGGCGGGGTGGCGATCGGCCTGGCGGTCGCGTTCGTCATCGGCAAGCTGCGACGCCGCATCGAGGACGCAGCTGACCGACGTCGCCGTCTCTTTGCTGACCCCGTGGATCGCGTACCTGCCGGCCGAGGAGATCCACGTGCCGGGCATCGACGCCCAGCCGTCCGGTGTGCTGGCTGTCGTCGTCGCGGGCATCATCTTGGGACACAAGTCGCCGGTCATCCAGTCGGGCACGTCACGGCTGTTCGAGCGCACCAACTGGGCGACGATCTCGTACGTCCTCGAGAACTCGGTGTTCCTGCTGATCGGGCTGCAGATCCGCGACATCCTCGTCGACGTCCGGAGCAGCGATCTGTCGGCGACGCGCATCACCGTCTCGTGCATCGTGGTGCTGGCGGTGGTGATCCTGGTCCGGCTGGTGTGGGTGTTCCCGGCGACCTACCTGCCGCGGTTGATCCCGAGCGTCGCGGAGTCGGAGCCGCGTCCCACCCCGAAGACTGCGTTCCTGATCGCGTGGACCGGCATGCGCGGTGTCGTGACGTTGGCGGCGGTGTTCCTGCTGCCGCCCGAGACGCCCGAACGTGAGGTGCTGGTGCTGATGGCCTTCGTCGTCACGGTCGGCACGTTGATGATCCAGGGGCTCTCGGTGCCGGCGCTCGTGCGATGGCTCAAGGTGCCGGGGCCCGACCGGCACGAAGACTTCTTGCAGGAGGCCACGGTCTTCCAGGCGGTGACTGATGCGGGGATGAAGTTCCTCGACGACGAGGTCGCCGGAACGGTCTCTGACTCGGTGCTGGAGCGTCTGCGCACCCGGGCCGTCGACCGGACCAATTCGGTCTGGGAACGTCTCGGCGGTGCCGAGACGCCCAGCGCACAGTACTCACGACTGCGTGCGGCGATGCTGCGCCGGGAGCGTGAAGAAGTGCTCAAGATCCGCGCGCTGGGCACGATCGACCAGTCAGTGCTGACGCGCATCCTGAACGCCCTCGACGTGGAGGAGTCGATCCTCGATCGGATGTGGGAGGGTGAGACAACTGCGAATCGGGAGGTCGACTTGCGTCCCACCTACGACCAGACAGGCCCGTGCGAGCACCTCGTCGAGGCGTGCACCGTGCCAGATCCGATCACGCCAGCCGGTTGCGAGGAGTGCCTGCGTGACGGCGACGAGTGGGTGCACCTGCGGTTGTGCATGCAGTGCGGTCACGTCGGCTGCTGCGACTCGTCGCCCAATCAGCATGCGACCAAGCACTTCCATGCCACGACGCATCCGGTGATGCGCAGCTTCGAGCCGGGCGAGGCCTGGCGCTGGTGCTTCGTCGACGAGGTGACTGGCTGACCAGCTGACGGTTCCGGTTCAGCGTTCGGCGTCGGTCAGGATGCGCCAGGCGATCAGGATCAGCGCGATGCCGTGTCCGACCAGCAGGGTCAGACCGTGGTCGATCGTCGCGGCGATCAGCCGGGCGATGGTGCCGGCGTCCTTGGCCATGCCGTCGACCTGGATCGCCGACGGGGCGATGATGCAGACCGCCAGCAGCGTCACGATCAGCAGGACTGGCGGGAACACGCCGGTCGGGAACAGCGAGCGGACGTCGACGCTCATCGGCACCGTGATCACGATGAGGACGAAGCCGACCGAGAAGAGCAGGTCGAGACGACCGTCGGCCAGGTCGATGCCGGTGACGACGGCCATGGCCACGCAGGCGGCAACGATGGCCTGGCGGACGCTGAGGTCGCGACGCGCCATGCCTCCGGGTGTGGGGGACACCGCCTGCGTCATGGCTATGACGTTAGTTCATCGACGAGCTCAGGCGCCGTCAATGACCGGGGTGTCGACTCGATGAGCCTGGGTGACTCGACGGGTGTCTCGGAGACGTGCAGGGCGTTGAAGCGCCGGGCAGTGACCAGGAAGCGGCTCTCGATCGAGCTGACGGCCTCGTTGTACGACCGCACGGTGCCTTCGAGCGAGCGGCCGAGCTTGTCGACGTGACCGGCGACGGTGCCGATGCGGTCGTACATCTCCTTGGCGATGGTCTGGATCTCGCGGGCGTTGGCGGCGGCTTGCTCTTGGGTCCACGCGTAGGCGACGGTGCGCAGCAAGGCGATGAGCGTCGTGGGCGTGGCGAGCACGACCTTCTTGGCCGAGGCGTACTCCAGCAGGGTCGGCTCGGCCTCGAGCGCCGCTGACAGGATCGACTCGCCGGGGACGAACAGCACCACGAACTCGGGGGCCTGGTCGAACTGCGACCAGTAGGACTTGGCGGCCAGCTGGTCGATGTGGGTGCGGACCTGGCGCACGTGGCGCCGCAGGTGCTCGGCACCTTCGGCCTCGGTGTCGGACTGTGCGGCGTCGAGGTAGGCGTCGAGCGGGACCTTGGAGTCGACCACGACGCGCTTGTCGCCGGCGAGGCGCACGACCATGTCGGGGCGCAGGATCGACTGGCCGTCGTTGACGCTGACCTGCAGCTCGAAGTCGCAGTGGTCGAGCATGCCGGCGAGCTCGGCGGTGCGCTTGAGGTGCATCTCGCCCGAGCGTCCGCGCACCTGGGGGCGACGCAGGGCCGTCGCCAGCGAGGCGGTCTCCTTGCGGAGCGAGTCGCTCGTGAGGCGGACGGCGTCGACCTGCTCACGCAGCTGGGTGTGCCACTCGATGCGGCTCGACTCGAGCTGGCGGAGTCGTTCGCCGAACCGGTCGAGGCTCTCGCGGACGGGCTCGACGGCCTGAGCCGTCGCGGCGGTCGACAACGAGAGATCGTGGGCGGAGACGGCGGGCGCCTGACGTCCACCGATCACGTAGCCGAGAGAAAGGCCCGCGACGAGAGCGAGTATCGCGACCAGAAGGAGGGGAAGGAGGTCCATGTCCCCATGCTGACCTCCACCTCTGACACTTCCACCCCCTCAACCGCGAGTGGTGCGGGTTGGACTGTCTGAGACGGCGGGTCTGTCCAACGTGCACCACTCGCGGGCCGGTTTGCACCAGTGGCGAACCGGATCAGCCTGCGGAGCCGCCAGCGACCTCGTAGTTCCAGACCTCGCTGTGGGTCGAGACGGGCTTCGGGGCATCCCCGCCGGCGCGTTCGGCGGCCGAACGGTGGCCCTCGGCGAACGACGGCGAGCTGACCCAGGCCTGGAACGACTCCTCGTCCTCCCAGCGTGAGACCACGAGCCACTGGTTGCGGTCGTCGGTGGGCTTGAGCAGCTCGAAGCCGAGGAATCCTGCTGCACCATCGACGGCGCCCGCACGGGCGGCGAAGCGGTGTGCGAGCTCGTCTCCGGAGTCGGCCGGAACGGTGATCGCGTTGATCTTGATGACTGAGCCCATGGTGACTGAAGCCTCTCTGTTGGGTTTCCCGCCAGGATAGTCAGGGACCCTCGAATCAGTGTCCGGCGCCGATCTCGACCACCAGGACGCCGGCGGCGATCAGCGCGATGCCGCCCATCATGACCGGAGTCAGGGCTTCCTTGAACAGGATGCGGGACGCGATCGCCGTGAGCGCGACCCCGCTGGCCGCCCAGATGCCGTACGCGACGCCGAGCGCGATGCCCTCGTTGAGCGCGAGGGTCAGGAAGCCGAACGCCGCGAGGTAGCCGATGACGACGCCGATGTAGAACTTCGGTGCTCCGGCGGCTGTCATGCGCAGCGACAGGGTTGCGCCGACCTCGAACACGATGGCGCTGATGAGGAAGATCCACTGCATCAGGCTGCTCCGCTCTCGGTGGTGGGGGCGTGCTTGTGCGCAGCCTGTGCGCCGAGCTCGACTGTCAGGACGCCGGCGATGATGAGGATGATGCCGACGCCCATGAGTCCGGTGAACGGTTCGTCGTAGATGACCGCCGACAGGATCGACGTCGATGCGACGCCCATCGCGCCCCAGATGCCGTACGCGACGCCGAGCGCCATGCCCCGGCGCAGCACGAGCGACAAGAACACGAAGGCGGTGATGAATCCGACCGCGACGACGATGTAGAGCAGGGGATGGTCGAGGGCGCCTTTGAGGGACAGGGAGGCGGTGACCTCGCTGGCGATCGCGCCGGCGAGCAGGAGCCAGGTGGTCATGCGTCGTCTCTTTCGAGTAGGTGGAGGGCTGTTGCGAGGACCTCGAGCCGTTCGGCCTCGGTCAGGGGGAGGACGCCGCTGGCCTCGGCGAACCAGCAGCCGTCGGCCATGAGGCGTACGGCGTTGAGCCGCGCTCGCTGCGTCGGCGGCAGGTCGGGCGGGAGCTCGACGAAGGGACGGAAGCGTTCGGCCCACCGTTCGCTCATCGCGACCCGGGAGCTTTGGGTCGCTGAGCATCACCAGGTCGGCGGCGTCGTGGACGTACGTCGTCGCCCAGCGCAGGTAGGCGACGATGCGATCTTCTGCGGAGGCGTCGAGTGATCCGCCGGGCAGCAATGTTGCAAGGTCATGTTCGTAGCCGTCGATCACATGGTCGACCAACGCCGAGAGCAGGGCTTCCTTGGTCGAGAAGTGGTACATCAAGCCCGGCTTGGTGACTCCGGCCGCGCGAGCCGCGGTGTCCATCGACAACGACCCGCCCGCTCGGATGAGGTCGAGGGCGGCGTCGAGGAGGTCTGTGCGTTGGGATGGGCGGTGTGCTGCGATCGGCATACCACTTACTTTACCAACCGGTTGGTAAAGTAAGTCAAGTCGAGCGCGGAGTGATAGTGATGACACATGGACGTCCTGCTGACCGAACGACTGCGTCTTCGTCCCTTCACTCTCGACGATGCGCCCGCCTTGTTCGAGCTCTTCGCGCTGCCTGAGGTCGCCAGGTGGAGCGGCACGGGACAGCCGATGACCGACCTGTCTCAAGCGCGGGAGCGGATCGAGCGAATGCCCGCCCGGGCCGGATCGTATCCGAGTTGCGGGCAGTTCTTTACCGAGCGCCGCGACACGGGGGAGTTCGTCGGCAACACCCTGCTGGTTCCGTTGCCAGCCAGCGCCGGCGTCGACCGCTCCGACTTCGAGGTCGGCTGGCACCTGCATCCCCGCGCGTGGGGCCACGGCTTCGCGACCGAGGCCGCCGCAGCCCTGCTCTCCAGGGGCTTCGACGCCGGGATGACAGAGATCTATGCGGTCACCGATCCGGAGAACGTCCGGTCGCAGGCTGTGTGCCGCCGGCTGGGCATGACAGATCTCGGACTGTCGAAGGACTGGTACGACACCGAGCTCAGGGGCTTTCGCGCTGTGCCCGCGGCGGCGTAGGTTTCAGCCATGATGTGCGACGAGTGCGGCGGAGCAGGCGCCACCCACGGGACGGCGTCCGGTCGCACGCTCTGCGACGGTTGCTATCGACGGCTCGGGCAGATGACCGGCGCAGTCGTCGGACTCGACAACGGGGGGCGTCACTGGAGCCGTCGTCACAGGGTTGGCGGTCGGCGAATTCGCCGGTGCGACCGACCCCGAGGTCGACGCGATCAGGCAGCGCCGAGCCAAGCTCGCGGCGACCACGGGATTCTGGCGACGGCTGTACGTGCGCATCATCGGCTGACTGCGTCCAGAGCAGTGCACCACAGCCCGTAGGATGGTCGATTGTGGCTCTCAGCATCGGAATCGTCGGACTCCCCAACGCGGGCAAGTCGACCCTCTTCAACGCCCTGACCAAGAACAACGTGCTCGCAGCGAACTACCCGTTCGCCACGATCGAGCCGAACGTCGGTGTCGTCGGTGTGCCCGACGCGCGCCTCGGCAAGCTCGCCGAGATCTTCGGATCCGAGAAGCAGCTGCCTGCGACGGTGCAGTTCGTCGACATCGCCGGAATCGTCCGCGGTGCCTCCGAGGGTGAAGGCATGGGCAACAAGTTCTTGTCGCACATCCGCGAGTCCGATGCGCTGTGCCAGGTCACCCGCGTGTTCCGCGACGAAGACGTCACGCACGTCGACGGCGACGTCAACCCGGCCAACGACATCGAGACCATCTCGATCGAGCTGGCGCTGGCCGACCTGCAGACCATCGACAACGCGCTGCCGCGACTCGACAAGGAGTCACGCAAGGACAAGTCGCTGGTTGCCCCGTTCGAAGAGGCCAAGAAGGCCAAGGACGCGCTCGAGGCCGGCACCGGTGTGCTGAAGGCCGGGCTCGACCTCGACCTGCTGCGCGACCTGCACCTCATGACCGCCAAGAAGTTCGTCTACGTCTTCAACTGCGACGCCGACGGCTGGGCGACGAAGACCTCAAGTCGCGGATGCGCGAGATCGTCGCGCCGTCCGAGGCGATCTTCCTCGACGCCAAGTCAGAGGCCGAGCTCGTCGAGCTGGGCGATGATGAGGACGCCGAGATCATGCGCGCCGAGATGCTCGCCGAGATGGGTGTCGAAGAGCCCGGCCTCGACGCTCTCGCGCGAGTCGGCTTCGACACGCTCGGCCTGCAGACCTACCTCACCGCGGGCCCCAAGGAGTCGCGCGCCTGGACGATCCCCGAGGGCGCCACGGCACCCCAGGCGGCCGGCGTCATCCACACCGACTTCGAACGCGGCTTCATCAAGGCCGAGATCGTGTCGTTCGACGACCTCGTCGAGGCTGGCTCGATGGCTGCCGCCAAGAGTGCGGGCAAGGTGCGCATGGAGGGCAAGGAGTACGTCATGGCCGATGGTGACGTGGTGGAGTTCCGCTTCAACGTCTAGACAAGGGCTTGACCCGAACTCCAGACCCGGAACTCCAGATGCGTGGTCAACCAGCGCGTCGGTACGAAGCAGGTGGAGATCATGGTGCCGGGGACGTCGGCGTTCAGGCCGCATGCGGCGAATGGGTCGGTCGTCCTGATTCTTGTCAGCGACAACGAGGCGGAGACTCAGCTGGCCGGGGCACGCCGGTCAGTGTGGAGTGCAGCGCTCCTGCGCGAAGGCAAGGTTCTGCTCGACGCGAGGTCGCTCTGACGGCGGCAGCTCTCGGTCCGTGAGGACGGTCCGGGCGAGTGCCGCCGACTCGGTGTAGCTGCCCACCCAGTAGCTGGAGACAGAGAGCTCGTCGCGGGCCCGCCAGCCGTAGCAGGCTGGCACCACAAAGAGGATGTCGTCTGTCGGTGCCAGCTGGACCGCCCTGGTCGCGAAGACGTGGGCCAGCTCGTGGCGGCCTCGTTCGCGGAGATGACGGGAAAGCTCGACGAGGGTCTCGGCGCGTCCGGGTCGGCGTTCGAATGCCGCCAGGTAGGCAGCGAGAACGTCCGCGTCACTGTCAGCGAGGCGCTCGCGGAGCACTGCTACCTGCAGAAGTGAGTACCAGACCTCTTCCTCCCAGCCGCCCATGGCAGCCCGATGCTCGTAGGCGGACACGGCCTCTCTGCCGCGGCCGAGGTCTCGTAACGTCTGGGCTCGGTAAAAGACATAGCGAGCGTTCTCGGGATCGGCGGCGAGTCCGCGCTCCAGCAGTGCAAGATCACGCTCGAACTTGCCCGTGCGGCTGGAGCCCTCCGCGTGATCGTGGAACCAGGCCCCTTCGAGGGTCCGACGGGCTGCCAAGTCGACGTCGAGATATTCGTGGGTGACGCCCACGTAGCGTGTCGAGCTGTCAGTTCGCAACAGCCTGATGTTGGCGTAGTGGAGC
The DNA here is from genome assembly GCF_044452305.1 of Aeromicrobium sp. UC242_57. Classification (NCBI taxonomy): domain Bacteria; kingdom Bacillati; phylum Actinomycetota; class Actinomycetes; order Propionibacteriales; family Nocardioidaceae; genus Aeromicrobium; species Aeromicrobium sp. UC242_57. The sequence goes on from NZ_JBIOAM010000003.1 coordinate 499,190, forward strand.
CCGCTGGCCCGCTGGCCGAGCAGGTAGGCGTCCGCAGTGAGGGCGTCGCGGAAGGTGGTGTCCTCGACCACGAGCTCCATGTCGGCGTCGCACAGCAGGAGGTAGTCGGCGCCATGAGCGGCGGCAGTCTCACGTGCTGCGGCGAGTGAGTCGTTACGTGCCTGGGCGAAGTCGTCGAACCTGCCGTGGGTGACCTCGCCGGGCACGCCGATCCGCTCGAAGAATGACCGAACGATGCCTGCTGTGCCGTCGGACGAGCCAGTGTCGTGGATCGCGTAGGCGTCGATCCAGGGTGCGGCGGCCACCAGACAGCGTTCGATGATGGCGGCTTCGTCCTTGACGATCATGGTCAGGCAGAGCCGGGATCGAGTATCAGCCACAGCCAAGGAGTCTAGGGGGTCACGGCGTATGGCTGGTCGTCTTCGGCGAGACGAATCGATGGGGGAGCGTCATCCGCCGTCTGAAGTGTTACGTCGCGCGTGAGTTGTTGCCCTTCATCCAAGCGGTCTCTCAGGACCAGCCTGACCTGAAACTCCCTCCGATCGCCGCTTGACGATCTATAGGAAGCTTCAGGTCACAGCGTGAGGAAGTGGAGGCATGCCCCAGCATCAATCCTCAGAGGCGTGGCTGCGGTCGGATCAGCCTCTGACACGCACCCGCAACGTCTTCATCTTGCCACCGGTCTTGATGCCGAGGTTCCAGTCATGCCCGGCCATGCTCTTGTCGATCCGGATCGTGAGTGCCCACTGCTTCCGGCCCGCCGGGTACATCGCCCTGCCACGCACGTGCGGCCGACGAGGCACAAGCTCGGCGAAGTAGTACGTGGGTCGGACGGACGAGTTGGTCACCACGAGCCGGTACGACCCTCCTGGAGCAACCAGGAACCGGCCACGTGCGAGCTTCGCGCCTTCGAGGTAGGTCGTGTGCAAGGTGTAGCGCCCCCTCGCCACGGTCCTGTTCCCGGCCTTGTCGATCCCGACCGCGCGGTAGCGGACCACCCGGCTCGTACCGTCGGTTGAAGCCGCTGCGCGGCGCTTCACCGAGCAGCTGGCGACGCCGGAGAGGCGGTCCGTCGCTCGACAGATCGCTCGCGGCGCTGCGCCGAAGTACGACGCACCCTTGCGGACGCCAGCGACCCGGACGCGGGGCGCGGATCGGTCGATGTTGATGCCGGCGACCGTGACAGTGTCGGTTCCGCCGTCGGTGGCGGTGATGGTGCGGGTCACGGACCGGCCGGCACCGTTGTGCCGCAGCGTCACCGGAGAGGGGCAGGCCGCCGTCAACGGTGCGGTGGTCGGGGTGCAGGCGAACCGGATGGTCACCGGCGAGCGATACCAGTCGGGACCCTTCCGTCCGCGCGACGACTTCTTCGTGACGACGGTGGCAGTGATGATCGGATTGCTACGGCTGGTCGAGGCCGAGGAGCCGGTGAACCGCTCGTCCCCGGCGTACGCCGCCGAGACCGCCGATGCCTGACCGGCGGGGATTGCCCGGGGCAGGGTCGCGGTCGCGCCACCGGAGCCGGCGATCAGGGGCGCCTGCCCGACAGGCTCCCCGTTGAGGCTGAACGTCACGGTCCCGGACGGCGCTGCCGCTCCTGTGACCATGGAGCGCTGCGGGGTGACCGTCGCGACCAGTGCCTCGGTGGAGACCCGGAGCCTGGTCGTGGTGGCGGCCGGGCTGACCGCCAGGGAGGCCGAGGCACGTGACCCGGCGTAGCGGTCGCTGTCAGTCGGCGTCAGCACGACCTCGACCGGGTGCGCTCCGGGCGCCACGGGCGTGCCGCCCGGTGCCGTCACCGAGAGGGTCACTGGGCGGTCCGTGGACACCGAGACGGCAGGACCGGTGCTCACACCGTCGACGAGCAGCTGGACGGAGCCAGCCCGGTCGGCGACGACCGTCGCCTCAGCAGGCTGGCCGTAAAACGACCTGTCCAGATGCGAGGGTCATGCCGACGGAGGACGTGGCGAGGCTGACCGGGATCGACTGCGTCATGGAGGACGCCGCCGCGTAGTCGTTGCTTCCGGCCTGATCGGCGGCGACCACGCAGACTCCGGCGCGGTCGAACGACACGACCTGTCCATCAGGTCCGCCGGGGCGTCCCCGTGATCGAGCAGGCGTCGTTCGTGGTGGTCGGATCGATCGAGAAGACCACCGCCGCGCCCGCTCGCCGCCCGTTGCGGCCGGACGGTACGTCCCGGTCACCGAAGCGGCAGTCGGCGCAGTGGTGGTGAAGGTGATGGACTGCGCGCCGACGAGGACGGGAATCGTCCGGGTGGCTGTCGTGGCGGCCGTATGACCGGCGTCTCCAGCCTGGTCCGCGGCGATCACGCAGTCCCCGACGTGCAGGAACGACACCGTCTGACTGTCCGGGTCGCCCGAGACCACGCACGCCTCGTTGGTCGTGCTCGGGTCGACGGAGAAGGTCACCGGTTGGCTGGATCCGCCGCCAGTGGCGGCGAGGTCCACGGTGGTGCCGACGCGCGCGTCGCCGGAGAGCGCCGGGAAGGTGATCTGCTGGGCCGCCAGCGCGTAGGAGATCGTCACGGCACCATGTCCCGCGATGGCAGCAGGCCCAGTGGTCCCGTCGGCCTCGACAGTCCACGACGAACCCCCGCCGCCGCCCGCGCTGACGAAGCTGCTGCCGCCGAGGCCGCCGCCGCCGCCGTAGAAGCCCCCGCCTCCGCCGCCTGCCGCTCCCGACGCGGCGCCTCCCTGACCCAGCTGTCCGGCGGTGGCAGGTGGGGTCGCCGAGCCTCCGGTGCCGGCTCCGCCACCACCGGGCACGGCGCCGTTGCCGCACGGGGCACGGCCAGGTTGACCCGCTCCGCCGCCGTCACTCTGGCCCGCCGAGTTCCCGCAGTTCCCACCGCCGCCACCGCCGCCTGCCACGATGAGTCGCGTGTCGGAGACGGTCAACGCGGTCGTCTGAGACAGGGTCCGGATGTCGGAGGCTCCGCCGCCTCCTCCGCCGTACCCGCTGGAGGCGCCGGTGCCGCCGCCGTTGAACCCTCCGGGCCCCGAGTAGTTGCTGCCGGCGCCGCCCACCTCGACGTACAGGGTCTGGCCGGCGTGGATCCGCTCACCCGAGTCGGATCCTGCCCCGATGCTGAGGCTCTGGGATGCCACGCCGCCCCGGCCGCCATTGCCGGTCCCTCCCATGCCGCCGCTGGCACCCCTCAGGTCCATCGTCAGCTCGGATGGGCCCGCCGGCACCACGAACGTCTGCTCGGCGCCTGTGTGGAGAAGACGCAGGTCACGGTCGTGCCGGCCTGGGAACAGTTCGGGGGCAGGGCCGCTCGACGGATCGGCCTCAGCGACACCCAAGGGACCCATCACGGCCACGACCATCGCGCCCACCACGACCTTCGCGACCATTCGACCAGCGTGATTCACCATTCGGCAGTCTTCCGTTCCTGTCGGTCCTAGCGCCAGCACTCTCGAGACTGCACAGACGCGACGACGTCGGCACGTCGTTGACGCCGGCCAAGCCTAATACAGACACGGAACCCGCATGGTCGTTTCAGGGAATCGTTCAGCTCATCCTGCGATCTGGATCGCTTCGAATTCGTGGGGCTCTGTCCGTTGGATCCGACCTCGCTGAGGTCCGCCATCATTCACCTAGACGCCCCGCCGCGGAACCCCGGTCAGCTCCGCGCCCACCGCTCCCGCGGCGGCACCGCACTCCACGCCCAGCGGTCGATTTCGGTCCGGTCTGCATGTCGGAGGATCGGGTTCCCGCGGATGCAGAGCCCCCAGAAGAGCACCTGTCCGCAATCGAGACACTCCACAAAGCTGACGATCGTGTACTTAAGGTCCGACGCGAGCAGGGCGGTCATGTCCTCGAGCGAAACGTCACCGCGCAGCTCGCGCATCCGGCCGGTGTCGACCCTTTGGATCAAGGCCCCGGTGGTCGCCTCGATGTCCCAGGGCATCGCGCCAACGCCGGGCACCCCAGCCGTGTCAGCAGGTTTCGCAGTCGTCCACGAGGTCAGTCTGCTTGACCTGATCGGTGAGTCGACAACCGCAACGCCGAGGCGCCAAAATGCCGCAGTCTAGGATGTCGTCGTCACCGATGTGGCGGTGTGGGGATCAGGTTCGGAAACTCTCCTGTTCTGCCCCCTCTCCGTGCCACGATGACTGGACAGCAAGACTCCTGACGAACCGGTGATCCGCCGAGGGTGACACGAGTCGTCGTCACCGGGACCAGTGCTGCCGACCCGACATGCATGAGGAGATCCTGCACGTGAACCCCCCTCCGGCGCTTCGCCCTTACCGGCTTCCGTTCCTACCGGCACTGTGCACACTCGGGATGTTGTGGCTCTCGTTGACCCCGTCCCTGCTGCCGAGGCCGGCGATCTTCCAGGGTGTCCTGTGTGGCGTGGCTGCGCTGTCTGGGGTACGCCGCCGGGGCGCTGATCGGTTGGCTCATCCGAAGTCTTGGGCTGTCTCTGACCGGAACCCGCAGGCGCATTGCGTGGCAGAGCCTGGGTGTGCTGGCGCTGGTCGGTACCGGCATCATGCTGGTGCTCCACCTGCGTTGGCAGCGGCGTCTTCGCGAAGCGTTGGAGATGGACCAGGTGACCTTCGGCTACATCTCCGCCGTGGCTGTCGTGACGGTGATCATCTTCATGCTCGTCCTGGTCATCTCACGGCTGCTGAGAGCAGCAGGACGCTCAACCGGTCGTCAGGTCGCCCGGGTCCTGCCGGCCAAGGTCGCGGTCGTTACCGGGGTGCTGATTGTGGCGGTCGCGACGTATGGAGTCGCCGACAGCCTGCTCTTCGGGCGCATGGTCGGACGACTTGATGCGACCTTCATGGCGATCAACGACGAGTTCACGACCGACGTCCCTGCGCCGACCAGTCCTTATCTTTCTGCTGGCCCCGAGTCCCAGGTCAAGTGGGCCGACCTCGGCCGACAGGGGCGAGTCTTCATCGCCAATGCGCCCACCGCCGAGGCGATCTCGGCGTTTACCGGTGCGGAGGCTAAGCAACCGGTGCGTGCCTATGTCGGCGTGGGCACCGACCGCGAGATCGATCTGCGCGAGGAGGCCGCCTTGGCGGCCGAAGAGCTCGAACGCACCGGCGGCTTCGAACGGGCAGTCATCAACGTCGCCACCGGGACCGGTCGCGGTTGGGTCAACGAGAACCAGGCGCGCGCACTCGAATACATGTGGGCGGGCGACACCGCGACGGTGAGCATGCAGTACTCCTACCTGCCCAGCTGGATGTCCTTCCTGGTCGACGGACAACGGGCACAGGATGCTGGCCGGCTGCTCTTCGAGGCCGTCTACGACCGGTGGAGCCAGATACCAGAAGAGGATCGTCCCCTCCTCGTGGTCAGCGGTGAGAGCCTGGGCTCCTTTGGTGGCGAGGGCGCCTTCTCTGGCGCTCAAGACCTTGCGGAGCGGACCGATGGTGCACTCTTCGTCGGTCCGACCGCGAACAACCGGCTGTGGGGTCAGTTCACCCGAGAACGTGATGCGGGCACGCCGGAGGTCGACCCGATCTACCGCGATGGTGCCGTCGTGAGGTTCTCCGAGGACGGGCGCACCTGGCCGGGTGCATCGGTGTGGGACGGAACCCGCGTGGGATACCTCCAGCACGCCAACGACCCTGTGACGTGGTGGTCGGCCGAGCTGGCCTTCCACCGGCCCGACTGGCTGGTGGAGAAGCGGGGTCGCGACGTGCTCCCGCAGACCCGGTGGATTCCGATCGTGACGATGCTCCAGGTCGCTGCCGACCAGATGGTCGCCAACGATGTACCCGATGGGCAGGGTCATCAGTTCGGCCAGGCGCCTGTGTATGCCTGGGCGCACATCCTCCCGCCGCCGGGATGGTCAGATGCCGACAGCGATCGACTGGCTGAGGAGATCAAGGACCAGCAGGTGCAAGAGATCGGCTGAGCCTGACGAGGATTGGGCCAGGCCCACCAAGACGATTTTCAGTGATCTTGTGAGAGTCCGCGGTCGAGCCAGAGCCCAAGTGAGTCGTCGACGCTGAATGCCCCGGCGTCGAACCGCTCCGCGAGCGATGTGAGCCAAGCCCCGTACGTGGTGAACTCCGGGGCCGGGGTAGGTCCGTCGATCGGCAGCTGGATGATCTGGCCTGGTGTTCCGGCTGGCAACGGGTCGAGGTCGAGGGCGTAGCCATCACCTTCGGCGTCGGTGAACTGAAGCCATCCGCGACAGTGGGGGATGGTCCGGACCTTGTCGGGTTCCATCCAGGCGTAGTCGTTGCTGTCGAGATCGTCGCCGAGGGCACTGACTCGCATGTCGGAGGTCTCGATCATCGCCTCGACGCTGAGAAAAGTCTGGTGGTCGAAGACGTCCAGCAGCCGGGTCGGGTTGTCTTGACCGTCGTGCCGGCGCAGGCTCGCCACGAAGTCGGACGGGAGCTCCTTGCCAATGGTGAGGGCGAGAGACTCGAGGTCATCGTCGCGGGCGGGGCCGCGCAAGGTCGCCGCAACTTCCGGCAGCCGATCATGCAGCACACGTTCGATGATGTCCCAGGCAAGATCCACGTCCATGCGCCGAGTTTAGGGCCGAGCCGTGAACCCGACGGCCACTACGGTCATGACCCATGAGCGACGGGCCATCGGCTGGTGACAAGCGCATGCGACTGAGGTTCGCCGGCAGGTGCCGCGTGTGCGGGACCGAGCTGCCGGCGCAAGTCGAGGCGATCTACGAGCGGGCCAGCAAGACCGTTCGTTGCCTCACGCACGTCGAGCCTTACGCCGTCGCGGTCGTGGCAGAACCGATCGACATCGGGACACCCGGTGCTTCGGCTCGCCGGGAGTTCGAGCGCCGCAAGGCTGGTCGTCAACGACGTGTGCGTGCGAAGCACCCCAAGATCGGCGGGCTGCTCCACGCACTGACGGATGAGCCGCAGTCGACCAAGTCTTGGGACGTCGGGACGTCGGGGCGATCGGTGAAGAACGGCTCGGCAGCCGCCTCAATGAGCTGGCCTCCGACCGCGTCCGTGTGCTGCACGACCGTCGCGTTCCAGGATCCCGAGCCAACATCGATCACCTCGCTGTGACCCGGACTGGCATCTACGTGATCGACGCGAAGAGATACGCAGGACACCCGCGACTGAAGGTGCAGGGAGGTTTGCTGCGTCCCCGGACCGAGAAGCTGTTCGTCGGCAACCGTGACTGCACGAAGCTCGTGGACAGCATTCTCAAGCAGAGGACCGTTGTCACGGAAGCGATCGGTGGCGGCGTGCCGGTGCACGGCGTCATGTGCTTCATCGAAGCCGACTGGCCTCTCATCGGAGGGGCGTTCACGACGCGAGGAGTCTCGGTGATGTGGCCGAAGAAGATGTACCCGGGAGCTTGAATTAGACGGTCCCTTGACGAACGAAGAGATCGCCGAGATCCACCGACGTCTGGCAACGGTTCTGCCATCAGCCTGAGCGCGAAGCTTCCCAGCAGAATGACGCGATCAGGTGCCGTCAAGTTGGACCCAGGGATAGGTCCACTGCCTGGTGGAGCGGTCTGCGTCGTCCTCGCCCCACCAGCCAGCGGTCCTCGGCTGCGGCGCCTATCCCTTGCCGAGAGTCTTACCGGCCTGCGATTTCGCTGGCTTTGACGGACCCTTCGATGCCAGCGTCCTTCCTGCCTTCGACAGTGCACTTTTGCTCGGCTTTCCACCACTTTTCGCCATTCGTGTTCACCTCCTCGCATTCTGACTCCAGTTCTATCTGAGACCGCAGACAGAACTGGCGAGATCACTACATCGGACGAGAGCGGAGGGACTGGCCCAGCCGCCGGTTCTCCATCTCTGCGACACATTCGGGCGGTCTGAGCGATGCGCTGGATGATGACATCCGCTGAGACGCGCAGCAGGTTTGGTCCGCTAGAAGAGGTTGGTTGCTATCATTGGTGATATCACTCAGAGGAAGGTGTCGGCAGTGGCATCTATCGTCATTCGAGGACTCGACGAATCCGTGAAGCAGCAGCTCGCAGCACAGGCGAAGGAACACGGTCGATCCATGGAGGCAGAGGTGCGAGACATCCTCACTCGATCCGCTCAGCGCCCGCACATCGGCCTGGCGCTGATGCAGGCGGCTAGCGAAGTCGGCGGCATCGAGGCTTTCCCTGTTCCTCAGCGCACTGACCCTGCGCGGGCGGTCGACTTCGAATGATCGTCCTCGACACGAACGTCATCTCCGAGATCTTCCGGCCCCAGCCGGACCCGCAGGTTGTCTCGTGGCTGGAGTCCCTCAGCGGCGATGTCGCCATCACAGCCATCACGCTCGCAGAGCTGCTGGCGGGTGTCCGGCGGCTGCCCAGCGGCAAGCGCAAGTCAGAGCTGACGTCCAAGATCGAGCTGGCGCTTCAGCCCTATCGCAACACCCGGGCGGTGCTGTCGTTCGATGACCAGGCGGCCGAGCACTACGCCGACGTCCTCATCTCCCGTGACAAGGCCGGACTGCCGATCAGCATGGCGGACGCGCAGATCGCTGCGATCTGTCGAGCCAACTCAGCAGCCTGTGCGACTCGCAACACCAAAGACTTCACCCACACCGGGGTCGAGCTCATCGATCCATGGGAAGCCTGACCGAGAATGAGGACGTACTGACGTGATCAATTCATATGACGTGGTCTCGCGAATCGCTGCAGGCTTGGGCGTAGCCGAGGTGCCGCAGCCCATGACCCGCACCACCGCAGACGGCGCGAAGAAGATCGGCATGGTCGAGGTGGCCGACTGCCCCCAGGCGGGCATCACCTCGTGGGCGAGTGTCGCCGCCAGCTTCTTCCCCACCGGATACCGGACGCCGGATGGACGGCCGCTCGGCGTCGAGCTCGTTGCCGGCATCGACTCACGGTGGACGTTCATGGGCGATGCGGTGGCCGCGTGCGCGTTCGAGATCGGCGAACCGAACCAGGTGGGGCCGGGGACGGTGTACCGCGGCGCGATCAGCAGCCAGCACCCCGACGCGACCACCCCGCACCTGATGTCGGTGCCGCCGTTCCTCTGGAACCCGTTCGGGTCCTTCAGCGACGCCGACATTCACGTGACCTGGCTCCAGCGTGCCGGTCACCGACGGAGAAGCCGAGTTCTGCCTGTCGCACGGGTTCAACGCCCTCAGTGATGTCTTCGACAGGGAGCAGCCCGACCTCTACTCGATCGAGCGGCCGAGCGTCCGTCTCGCCTGACCAACGACAACGGCCCCGAACCTGAGGTCCGGGGCCGTCGTCTCGTGGTGCTGGGTCAGCCCATGGCTACCTTCTGGCAGGTGCCGCTGGCCTCGGTGAACAGGTTCACGTCGGCAGGATCGACGCCGGCCTGGTTTCCGTCGGCGATGGCGTTGAGCGTCTGAGCCGAAGCGTCGTCGTAGACCTCGTCGACGAAGCAGGTCACGACCTTGTCGAGGATGTTGCCGGGCAGATCGGCGTCGCCCATCAGGTCTCCGACGAGCTTGGTGTAACCGTCCACGACCTCGTCCTTGGAGGGCTTGCCGTCCTCGCCCTTGTCTTCGCTCTCAGCGCTGTCGGCCGGTGCTTCCGTCGTGGGGTCAGCCTGCGACGTGGTGTCCTCCTTGGTGTCGTCGGCCTTGTCGTCGGAGCCGCCACAAGCAGCGAGGCCGAAGGTCGAGAGCGTGAGCACCAGCGCGGTACCGGTCAAGCGTGAGCGAATGTTCATTGTCGTTCCCCTGTTCGTCAATGACGGTCGACCTAGGCAGTCGACTGTTCGCGCAGCACTTTATCGGTGTCGCAGGCGTTTGCGAGAGGCGGTCTCGACCTTTCCCTGCCACGCCTGACATCATGACCGCATGATCGAGAGTCCGCAGACGATCCAGGTCAGCCGTGACGGCATCGCCCACGAGGCCACGGTCGCGTGGCGGTACGAAGATCGCAGCTGGACGGTCACGATCGAGTCGGCCGAGTTCGAGCCCGTCGAGGCGCGCGAGAACGACGCTTTCGAGGCGCTGAGCGTCGTGCGCGACCAGCTCGAGCCACTCGGGTGGCGGCTCGGCGTCGCCGGCGCGCAGATCGACGTCTGGCCCAGCGGCATGGCCCGCGACCAAGGCGGGGATTGCGGGCGTACCGGATGACGGAGCAGCAGACCGAGGGCCTCGTCGACACGTTCGAGCCAGTGGACCCGGCGACGGTGGCTACCGTCAGCGAACAGCGAGCCGAAGCAGACCGGCTGTACGAAGCGATTCGACGCAACTACAGCTCGAAGGGATGACCTCGATGTCTCACCTCGCTGAGCGGTTGGCGGCGTCCTTGCCCGAGGGCTTCACGATTCCCGAGCCGCTCGACCGTGCCTGGTCGTGGATGGAGGCGCAGGGGTGGGGAGTCGAACGCAACGGCGGCTACTTCTTGACGCCCTACGCCGGCAGCCGGCAGCTCGGGATCGTCTTCTCCGCCCAAGAGTCGCTGGCCGGCTGGTTGGAGCCCGGCGACCCGGGGTTCGCGCAGCTCGTGCCGATCGCTCAGATCTCTGGTGATGGCAGCACCGGAGCGATCTGGATCGGTGGAGACGCCGACAGCAACGAGCTGCGTTTCGTCGCGCTCGGCTCGGACGGCGACACGTTCTTGCTGGCGAGCTCGGCGGTCGACTTCCTCCGGCTGATCGCCATCGGTCATCTTGGCTCAACTCGTGGGACCTCGAGCTCGAACCGGACGACGAAGAAGCAGTCGAGGCGCACTCAGCCTTTCGGACATGGGTCGAGGCCGAGCTCGACACGACGGTCCCGTCGGTCTGGTCTGCCGCCGCCCCAGATCCGTTCGAGGCGTGGGTCGGTCAGATGCAGGAGCAGCGCTAGCCCTGGACCAGCGACGGGTTCAGCCCAGGGCGCCTGCGGCGTAGGCCGCCTGGCCAACGTGTTGGGCGGCGTCGTCGATGATCGACACCAGACGAACGCCTCGCGTCACCGGCGGTTCCCAGTTCCGGTCGATGACCTCGTCGAAATCAGCATCCGTCAGCGCAGACACGTGGTCGACGAGCGCGGTGACCGCCGCGTCGAGGTAGTCGATCAGCAGCTGCTGGTCGTCGACCGCGATCTGGGCGGCCTGCTCGGCGGTGTGGCCGTAGCCGACGGAGTCCCCCGAGCTCTCCGAGGTCGAATCGATCGCGATAGACATCCCACTGCTCTAGCTGACCCGAGAGGTGCGCGAGCTGCACGTCGACCTCGCGGCCGGTGTGCCACAGCAGCCAGGCGACGGAGTTCGGGTGGCCTGCCGGGTGGGCGTTGAGCTCGCTCGGTGCTCAGCTCGGGGAGCCGCTTGGCGGCCTCGATCGGGCGGCGGGCGAATTCAGCGAAGACGTCGGAGTTGTCCATGCGCTCCATTGTGCTCCTGCACGGCGTCGGTACCGTGGGACGCGAGAACGGTGGCCGGTCGCCGTTGCCAGATGATCGACCACGACCGAGGTCAGGAGCGAGGGGTCTTGCGAGGGCTCGTCTTCACCCGTCCTGGCTGGATCCCGAACGTGATCCGCGACGACGACGTCCTCAAGGTCGAGCTGGGTGCCGGGGCCGATGCCCTCCACCAGCCCCGCACATTCAGCTTCCCGATCTCGGAGGCGCACCTCGAGGCGATCCGCGACGATCTGACCCGCCACGTGCTGCTGTGGGCCGCGATCCTGCCGCTGTGCCAGGCAGCCGGAACCCGCGGCCCTCTCGACGAAGATGCGGCCGTGGCGCTGCTCGACCCCATCTTGCTCGCCACGTCTGACGAGGTCGAGTCGTTCGTCCGGGGCATCCCCGGGTACGAGGCGATGCTCGTCGGCTACGGCGCCGACATCCCGATGCTCAAACGTGGTCAGGTCTTCGCCTCGATGCACTCGGCGACCGAGGAGACCAGCTCCGACCGGGTCAAGAAGTACGTCGCAGACCGTGGACGAGCCCTGCGCGGGGTGCACCTGACCCCGCTGGACGCGGCGGTGCTCGAGTACACCGGCCACTACCTGCACGGCGCGAAGATCCCGACCCGTGAGCCCGAAGCAGTCGATCCCGGGCTGCTGCCCGAGGTCATGCAGATCATCGCCACGGCGGAGCAGGCGTGCACGGGGATGGGTTTCACGCTCGTGCCACGAGCAGGCAGATCCGCCTCGACGAGCAAGCGCGAGTGGAAGCAGATCGAGAAGACCGTGCACCGTGCAGTCCACCGCGCCCACCCGAGACTGGCCAACGACGCGGTGCGCTCAGTGACGTTCCTGATGTGTTGTGAAGCGGTTGGGAGAAGCCATGACGAGTAGTACCCACATCGTCCAGTCGAACGGCATGAGCCGCGGCCCGCTCATCGACAGCATCCGACCGTATCCGGAGGCGATCCGGTTCTCGTTGAACCGCATGAACGGGACGTCGTTCTGGGCGTACAGCCTGTGGCGTGCCCCCGACGACGCCGACCTGCTGGCCGACATCCCGCTGTCCGACGAGTACGTGCAGTGCGCGGGCACGGCCGCCGCGATGACCGTCGAGGTGCGCACCGTCGACCCCGATGGGACAGCGCACCAGTTCACGGTCGGCAAGCCCGGAGCAGATCACGCGGCCGGACGTACCGAGATGATCCGGTGGGACGGCGACCGCAGCAGCACGACCGTCCATCTGCACGAGGTGTTCACTGCCGACGAGGCAGCCGACGTCTTCTACTCGTACTTCCTCACGAACGAGGTCTCCGCGCCGTACGTCCTGCGCGAGCTCGACCTCACGATGCCGTCACCGGCCGCCGAGGCGCCAGCCGACCGTGTTCGCGAGCTGACCTTCAGCGATGACGACGAGAACGAGCAGACGTGGCGGCCCAGCAGCCAGGACGGGCAACAGTCTGCCGCGGATGCATTCTGGGAGTTCGTCAGCGAGCACAGCCGTGACGACAACGCGTCGTTCTGCATCGAGGACGACCAGAACTCAGAGGCACTGCTGGTGATGCTCGGGGCGCAGACCATCTGCCGGGCGAGGTCGGAGCCGAGCACCCGCACCGAGTACAGCATCGTCACCAACGACGGCACCTACGGGACGCTCGTGCAGAACTTCGTGCGCGGCGGATTCGCGGCGCTCGACCGGCACGGACCGTGGTGGCCAGACGTCCCGAGCCTGCTGCGCGCACGTCTTCGTCTCGAGCTCGACGAGTCACCGCTGCGACGGACCCATCCACGTGGCTGTGTCGTCGCCTGGAGATCCTGACGTTCGTCGACGGCCGCGAGCCGACCATGATCGAGGGGGTCACGCACTACGGCTTCGCCGATGGCGACGGCGGCTCCGTCAACGCCTGGATGGCAGCCGACGGGCGTGGTCTGCTCGTGACGTTCGACCCTGCGAGCGCGCTGAGGTCGACCGAAGCGGGGCAGCACGCAGATCTGTATGCCGGTGTGCCGACTGACCTGCTGGCCATGGTGCGGGACGTCGCGCAGGCTGATCCCACCCTCAACGTCGCATCACCCGATGGCCGGAGCGGACTCGCTGCGACCGGGGTGTTCCACTTCTCGGGCCCCTGCGCCATGGCGGACGGACTGGTCTCGTCACTGCAGGAGAGCCAGCTGGGCATCGACGACACCGGTGTGAATCGGCTGCTGGAGGCGTTCCTCGAGCTCGACGACTTCACCCCGCAGACGGTGGCTCACGCCGCGGACTGGTGGAGCATCGATGACGTCGAGAGAGGCTTCGCGGCAGCTGCGGCGAGCGGTAAAGCCGACCCGACGTCAGCTGCGCCGCTCGACCGGGAGGCAGTCAGACGGTTCTGCCAGATCTGGGACGACTCCGGTACAACGATCGATGGGACGTCCACTACGTCTTCTTCGACAGCTGGTCGGTCGACCAAGCCGGTGCAGTGCGCGATGGCTGCTGGGGCTGATCCAGGCTCTCGGGCTCCAGCGCGTCGACGCCCCGCGAGGATCCGCCACCGGCGAGGTATGGGTCCGCACCGATCCGCGCATCGACTTCGAGCTCGGCTAGGCGCTGGGCTCGTCACGTTGAGCACCGGGACTGCGCGCAGCCAGACCCAGCGCCACCGCGATACCGCTGAACAGCGCCAGCGTCGGCGGGATCCAGTAGAGCAGGTTCTCGATCTCGTCCGAGCGGATGACCATGCAGATCAGCGCGATCGCAGAGAACAGCGCCGTGCCCGCTGCGGTGCCAATCGCGCGGCGTGCGAGGCGACCACCGTCGTGCCGACCCAGCGACCACTGCTCGGCCATGTTGACGACGGCGAGGCTGTAACAGACCGCGACGACGCGGATCCCCGACTGTGCGTCGAAGATGAACTCGCCTTGCTGGTCGGTGCTGACACCGATCCTGAACGTGTCTGCGCGTGAGTAGGTGAACGGTGAGATCCACAACCAGCCAATGGCTGTCGCGATCCACGCGACGACCATCAGCACGCCGGTCAGACCCATCGTGCGGTAGGCCTCGAACAGGCTCGGCCGCGGTCGCGCCGCCTCCGCCTCGACCTGTGCGGTGCGCCTGGCCCGCCGAGCGGTCATCTGCTCGCGCAGGCACTGGTGCATGTAGTCAAACGCCTCGGAGTCGCTGGCGAACGAACGTCTGGTCGTCTCGATCGGAGCGGCCGTCTCGTCGGTCGCAAAGACCGTCCAGGCCCCGTCGAGCGGTGTGAACACCACGGCGTTGGCCTTCACCTCGTCGCCCTCGTCGAGGAAGAGGGCATTGCCGTACCCGGCTGCTGCGATGCCGCTCGACTTCAGCTGCTTGCGGTCCACCGTCACCCTCCGATGTCGTGGCGCATGACGACCGCCATTGTGAGCCGGTCGTCGTCGAAGTCGAACTGCACGAACCCTGGGTCGACCTGGTAGCACGCGTAGCCGCTCGTGGCTCGTCTCGGCGCGCCCAGCACCCGGACGACGTCGTCGGTCGAAGCGTCGGCGCCGACCCCGTCGACGAGCGTCGACCAGCCGCCGTAGACGCCCTGCTCGACGGACTCCACGGCGTAGATGAAGACGGTGTCGAGCACGCCGTCCTTCAGCAAGAAGTCGACGCCCCGCCCCGGCATGATGAGGTACTTGGACTCGCCCTGCTCATCGTGGAACGTCTCTGTCTCGGGCTCGCCGCCGACGAAGGCGAGAGCTTGCTCCAGTCGCGGATCGCCCTCTCGGGCGCCGAGCGCCTGCAGGAAGGTCGACACGTCGCCGTGGATCATTTCGGGGACACTCCTCGGGCGGGGTGGGTGGGAAAGCGGGACTGCAGCTGACGACAGGGGCCTGCATCAGCTGCGTTGCTGCGCGATCCAGGTGTGGTTGACGATCGCAGTAGTGACAGCCTCACGGTATTGCGTTCCGCCAGGCTGCCGGTACAGGTTCCTCGGGTAGTACGGCGATTCCTCCTGATAGGGGGCGCTGTCGTGGATGCGGCGGGCGAGGGCCGACAGGTAGTTGTGTCCCCGCGCCCGGTAGGCCTTCACCTCGGAGTCGTCGAGGCGGATCAGCGCGGAGTCGTCGATGATGGCGCTGTAGCTGTACCTGGCCTGAAGGTAGAGGATGCCCTGCTGCTCGACGAGGAACCAGGCGGCAGGTTCGTGGTCGACGTACTGCATCGCATCCACATCTTCCGCGATCCTGGCGGGGGTGCCCCACTGCTCGACGGGTGGGATCGCTTCGAGTGGCCGTCGCATCGCATCGTTCATGACGTAGTAGCCAAAGGTCGCGGGGGAGTCACGGAACAGCGTGAAGCAGATGATCCGACGACACGTCGTGCACGTCAGCTGGCTTTCGACCCGGTTCATGAGCCCTGACTCGTGGAGCGGCTTGAGGTCGGCGAGCCTGACCCAGTGGGCGTCCTCCTTGAGCAGGTCGTCCGCGAGCGTGGCGGAGAGTGAGGCGACTGTGCGGTCGACGTCGACGGCGCCGTCTGGGCTGGTTATGCGGACGAGCAGGTCGCTGCAGGTGGGACAGTCGTCGTCCGCTGGGCTGCAGGCCAGGCCTGGCTGCTCCACCGTGACGGTAAGGCGGACGAGGTTTCCGGCCTCTTTCCAGCCGCGGTCGTCCTTGAAGGTGGCTCGCACGTATCCGCCGTCGAGCAAGAAGTACGGTGTGCCGATCCCCGCGAACTGGGGTGGACGTCCGAAGATCTTCGTCAGGTCGTCGAGCGTGGCGGCGTTGTCGACTCCCGTGATCCACTCCGACGCGTCGACGCACTGCGGTGCAGCCGACGTCGGCGTGAGGTGCAGCAGCACGGCCACGACAGCGTCGTCGTGCAGGATGATCTCTGCGCCAGAGGAGAACAGCAACCGACGAGACAACAGGGATGGCTCGCCGATGCGTCGTTCTGTGACGACGACCGGGTCGCCTCCGCACGCGTCGACCAACCGGCGAGTGGCGTCATCGGCTTCGGACAGGCTGAGCGCGTCGAGGATGACAGGCAGTCGAGTCGTCGTCCGCCACAGGTCCACCCGACCATTATCGGTCTATCGATCTCGAACCTGCACTGCGTCACCCAAGCTGCTCGAACAACGACACGATGATGCCTTCCGGACCGCGGACATAGGCCATGCGCACGCTGCCCTCGTACTCGCCGACGCCTCCGACGAGGCCGTAACCGTCTGCGGTCACTGCGTCGAGGGCTGCCTGCAGGTCGGCGACCTCGAACGACACGTTGCGCAGGCCCAGCTCATTGGCCATCGCCGCAGGTGATCCGGGCACGTGGTCAGGATGGACGAAGCTCGCGAGGCTCTAGCCGAGCTCCCTGGTCGGGCGCCCTCAGCATCACGATCTGACAATGCGCATCGGGGATGCCGCAGACTGTCTCGACGAACTCGCCCTGTACTGAACCGGTGCCCTCCACCTCCAGGCCCAGGCCGACGAAGAACGCAGTCGCGGCATCCAGGTCTGCGACGGTGATGCCGACGTGGTCGAAACGCTGTACGTGAGACACAGTCTTTCCTTCGTTGAGGGGCGCGTGAGCCGTGATCGGCTCTGTCATCTGACCCTAGTGATGAGTTTGCGCCCCCGCAGCCGTCATATCTACACAAGAGCCACGACGGAAGGATGATGTGATGAGTGCGGACATGCGACTGGAGGAGCCGGGCATGAGCAGTCTGGACAAGGAAGGTCGTGGCGAGATCGACGAGCCGACGTTCTCGGGAATGGTCGAGCGGCACCGTCGAGAGCTGCACGTGCACTGCTACCGGATGCTCGGTTCGTTCGAGGATGCCGAGGACACCGTGCAGGAGACGCTGCTGCGTGCGTGGCGGCGTCGGGAGACGTTCGAGGGTCGGTCGACGTTCCGGGCGTGGCTCTACCGGATCGCCACCAACGCCTGTCTCGACCTGCTGGCCAAGCGCCGTCCCAAGCCGGCCACCGGGGGAGAGGTGCTGTGGTTGCAGCCCTATCCCGATCACCTGCTGGACGAGCTGCCCGCTGACAACGCAGATGGCCCCGAGACGGCGGCAGTCTCCCGGGAGACGATCGAGCTGGCCTACCTGATCGCCGTGCAGCATCTTGCCCCGCGACCACGCGCCGCGCTGATCTTGCGAGACGTGCTGGGCTGGCCGGCCAACGACGTCGCGGAGATGCTCGGCGTCTCGGTCAACTCGGTCAACAGCGCTCTGCAGCGCGCCCGAGCCGGGATGCGCGAGCACCTGCCTGCCGAACGCCAGGACTGGACCGGCGGGAGGAAGATGCGGCGACGCGTGAGCTCGTGCGGCGCTTCACCGACGCGAGCCTCGCCAAGGACGTCGACGGTCTTGCCGCGATGCTGCGCGATGACGTGCGTTGCTCGATGCCACCCACCCCGGGCCTCTGCATCGGTCGCGACACGGTGGTGAGTGACTGGATCGCGGACGGCTTCGAAGAACTCGGACGGATGCGGGCTGTCCCCACGTCGGTGAACCGGCAGCCTGCCATCGGCTTCTACCTCTGGCAGGAGGAGCAGGGCGCCTACCTGCCGCTGACGGTCGACGTCCTGCGCATCAGCGACGGTGTCATCACCGAGATCGTCACCTTCCACGACGACCAGTTCCCGCGGCTGGGTCTGCCGGACCGGCTGTCGTCGCAGGATCAGGCATGACAGGGGGCTGCCCATGTGACCAGCCTGCGCAGCCATGGTCAGACGGCGTCGGCGGGGTTACGTTGGAAGTGAAGCGGCTCGGCACTTCACGACCCCGAGGAGCAGCCATGCTGAACGACAGCACAGTCACCGCGAACGTCCCCGCATCCGACATCGATCGGGCACGAACCTTCTACGCCGACATGCTCGGCCTCACACCGTCCGACGAGAACGCGGGCGGCCTCGTCTACACCACCGCCGGCGGGACGTCCTTCTTCCTGTACCCGACCGAGTACGCCGGTCAAGCCGGTCACACGATCGCCCAGTGGCACGTCAGCAGCGTCGACGACGAGGTGCGAGAGCTGAAGGCCAAGGGGCTCCAGTTCGAGCACTACGACATGCCCGGGGTGACCTGGGACGGAGACGTCGCGCGCATGGAAGGCATGGGCAGCGCCGCCTGGTTCAAGGACAGTGAAGGCAACATCATGTGCCTGGACGACGCCCCGACGGGGTAGCCACCTAGCCTGTTCGTGCCGCGATCGCGCAGCGCTCGGCGAGGACCGCGAACGCGTCCTTCAGCGCAGGCGGGCTGACCTCATGCATGTCGGCGTCGAAGCGGCCGAGGGACGTGGCGAGGCTGACCCACGACCACGAGCCCTGCGTCAGACGGCAGCGGTCGTCGCCGAGCGGCTCGACGACCCCGTCGGGGGAGTACGGCGACACCTCGGCCGCCGGGAGGTCGAGGACGACGGTGCCCTGGCACGGCCACTCGCCGGTGCCGTCGACACTTCCCCGGAACGTGCTGGCGATGAATGCGGCGACGTCTCCGCCCGGAAGCTGTCTCGGCGTGAAGCGGGGTCCGTTCGGTGTGCGAGGAGTGAGCCGGTCGACACGGAACGCGCGCCAGTCGTCGCGATCGAGGTCCCAGGCGACGAGGTACCAGCGTCCGGCCCGGGTGACGAGATGGACCGGCTCTACGCGGCGTGCTGGGCCGCTACCGGTTGGCCGTTCGTCGCGAGATGATGACGCGTAGTCGAATCGCAGCACCTCGCGGGCGTGGATCGTGGCGCTCAGCTCCATCAGGACGCCGCTGTCGACCTGCGCCTCTGTGGAGTCGGCGGATCGTCGCAGAGCCGTGACCGCCAGCGTGTCGATGCGATGTCGCAGCCGGGACGGCAGCACCTGCCTGATCGTGGTGAGCGCCCGGGTGGCACCTTCGTCGATGCCGGCGCCGCTGGTCGTTGCGGTCTGGAGCGCCACGGCGAGGGCGACCGCCTGCTCGTCGTCGAACAGCAAGGGCGGGAGGTCATGGCCAGCCGCCAACCGGTAGCCGCCGTCTGGGCCCTTGAAGGCGGTGATGGTGTAGCCGAGCTTCTCGCAGACGGTCGACGTCGCGCCGCACCGTGCGGGCGCTGATGTCGAGCCGTTCGGCAAGAAGTGCGCCGGGCCAGTCGCATCGCACCTGGAGCAACGACAGCAACGTCAGCAGCCGCTCGGATGTTCTCACCATGATGTCATTCTGGCAGCAGTAGCGGACACAAACTGACCGCTACTGCTGTGAGGGTGAACCTGTTCGCTTCACCCACACAGGAGACTCCATGACCATCAACGTCACCAACCACCTCAACTTCCGCGGCGACGCGCGGGCGGCGCTCGAGCTCTACCAGTCAGTCTTCGGCGGCGACCGTCATCATCACGAACACCGATGCGTACTCGGTCGAAGATCCGTCTGAGGCAGATCAGGTCAAGTGGGGGCGTCGCCGCCGAGAACGGCTTCAGGATCATGGCGTACGACGTGCCCGCGAGCCTGCCATACGACCAAGGCATCAGCTCGGCCTTCGTCTCCGTCCGCGGTGACTCGGCCGACGAGATCGCCGCGTACTGGGCCAAGCTCGTCGTCGGATCGACCATCATCCAGGACATCGCGCCGTCAGCGTTCTGCGCCGCTGTTCGGGATGCTCACGGACCCGTTCGGGGTGGTGTGGGTGCTCGATGTAGCCGTCGAGTACTCGCCGGCCTGATTCTAGGGACGTCTCACAGGCGCGCGGCAGTCAGCGGCTCGACGTCGTGCTGGCGCGGGGCGAACACCTCGGTGGCGCGGTCGCGGATGATCGGCAGCGCTTGGTAGAGGTTCGCGCCGAGCCGGTGCAACGAGTTCATCGAGCGGGACTCCCAGACCGGCAGCTCGCCGTGCGCATCGCGCGCCGAGATGTCCCAGAGCAAGGCATCGCCGTTCTCGCTCCAGCCGAAGACCTGCAAGGAGTCGGCCAGCGTCCAGTCCCCATCTGGTTCGACCATCCAGTCGAACTCCTCGGACTGTCCGTCCGCGTAGGCGGCGCGGAGCTGACCGGTGAGATGGGCTGACCGCCCTTGCCATCCGTCGGCATAGCCGGGCAGGACGGGTGGATAGATCAAGCCAGAGGCCGAACGCGCGGCCCCAACCTGCCGTCCGGATGAATGCCCGGTAGGACGCCGGAAAGCCGCCACCGTCGGCGAGGCGGAAGCTGTCGAGCACAGCCAGGTCGACATGGTCGAGACTGGGAGGTCCGTCGACCGTCAGGGCGCTGAAGTGCTCGTCGAACATGGGACGAGGCTAGCGAGGAACTGCCCCAGGACTCGTCGGCACCCTGCGAGCACGGCCTACCCTTGGCTGATGAGTACAGTGCGCAACGTCGCCCGGATCGTCCTCGGCTCCGCCATGGTCGCGGCGGGGGTGCTGCACCTGACCACGCAGCGCGACGAGTTCCAGGCGCAGGTTCCCGACTGGTTCCCGATCGACGCCGACGTCACAGTGTTGGCGTCGGGGGCAGTCGAGATCGCTCTGGGCGCTGCGTTCGTCGCAGTGCCGCAGCGTCGCAGGCTGATCGGTGGACTGCTCGCGGCGTTCTTCGTGGCGATCTTCCCGGGCAACATCGCCCAGTTCGTCGAGGGCACGGATGCGTTCGGCCTCGACACCGACACCAAGAGGTTCGTCCGGCTCTTCTTCCAGCCAGTGCTGGTCTTGTGGGCGCTGTTCGGCGGAGGCCTGCTGGGACGGCGCGAGAAGAGGCTCGCTGCGCCTCTGTGGATAACTCTGGTGCGCGGAAATCGAGTGTCTGACCCTTCGTGCAGAGTGGTTTGTGTGCCGGAATCGCAGTGATTCCGGTCCCGGATTTCACTCATTGGGGGTGTGCTCGTGTCGGCTGTTCTTGCATCATTGCCTGACCAGTTTCCTGACCCGTTGTCGGGTGGGGTCACGGCGATCGAGAACGCCCTCGACACGATGCCGGTTGGTGGGTGGGCGGGTCTTGAAGCCGGTCTGGTGCGTGAGCTGGCAACCCGGATGATGCGGGCTGAGGCCCGGTTGAAGGCCCACCAGCTGGCTGCGGCCAGGGTGTTGGAGGCTTCTGGTCTGGCGAAGGAGTCTGGTGCGACGTCGACGGCGGCGTTGTTGGCGAGTGCGTTTGGTGGTGACCGGCGTGAGGCCGAGTCGATGGTCCACCGCGGCAAAGCCCTCGAAACCACACCCACCACTGAGGAAGCACTCGCTGACGGTCAGATCGGTGCCAAGCAGGCCGGGATCATCGCCGATGCCGTCAACGACCTACCCGATGATGTGACCCCAGCGCAGAAGCAGGCCTGCGAGAAAGCACTGCTGGACGACGCCCCGAAGTACAACCTGAAGGACCTACGGTCACGGTCGCGTCGGATCACCGACCAGTTCAAACCCGCCCCCGAGGTCGACCAGGACGAAAACACGAACCTCGAAGATGAGGAGAAGAAGGCGTGGCGGCGGTCGGAGTTCTGGATGAACGCCAACGGCGACGGCACCACCTCGGGTGGGTTCAGGTTGCCTGATGCGCAAGCAGAGATGTTGGACGCGGCGATCAAGGCGATCTGCGCCCCCAAACGCGACCACCTCCGCGACCACCCCGGCGCCAAAACAGAACCTGCTGACGCGAAAGCCACTGACGGTGAGAAGACCAGCGACACGGCCGGGCATGCGTTCTATGACCGTGAGCTCGACTGGCGAACCCGGATGGGCGTCGGCTTCGCCGAGCTCTGCTCCCGCCTTCCCGGGCACCTGCTGCCAGGTCGCAGCGGACTCGGAGCGACCCTGATGGTCCGCCTCGACTACGACACCCTGCTACATGGTGTGAAGGCGGCGACGTTGTCGACCGGCACCCGCATCTCAGCCTCCCAAGCACGCCTCATGGCCTGCAACCTGGGTCTGATTCCACAGGTCTTCGGCGGCAAATCGTTGCCACTGGACCACGGGCACGAACAGAGACTGTTCACCAAAGCCCAAAAACAAGCTCTCGCCGCCCGTGACCACGGCTGCACCTTCCCCGGATGCGACCGGCCGCCCGAACAATCAGAAGCGCACCACTATCGAATGCCGTGGTCAAAGGGTTCGACCACGAAGCCTCGATGACGGGGTGCTGATCTGTCCCCACCACCACCGACTCATCCACACCGACAACTGGTCAATCAGGCTCAACGCGGCTACCGACCGCATCGAGTACCGCGCACCAGGCTCAATCATCTGGCAGACCAACCACCGATGGCGACCCTGAACAGGACAAGAGGAATCACAACAACCCGGTGAGTCGGGCCTTCAGCGAGTCCTCGACGGCTGCGGTCACGGCCTGCTGAACCTGCCGTTCCAGATCGGCCTGGTCGTCCAGGTTGGCGAGAAGCGCCCGCAGATCGAGGCCGTCGATCGAACGCTTGAGGACATCATCGGTCTTCAAGGCGCTGTTGATCACCGAATCGGGAAGGGCGCGGATCGCTCGCTTGAGCAGGCCGTTCAGGTCTGCGGAGTCGAGCGCCTCATCGACCAGGTCTGAGGCCTGGGGCAGTGTGCCGTCGGCCTTCATCCGATCGACGGCACCGAGCAGACCCTCGCGCAGCGCGTCGATCTCTGCCTCGGTGCGCGAACCGGACTGGGCGAGCTCCAAGGTCAAGGCTTCACGACTGACTCCTAGGCTGCACGCGGCACCATCGATGCCCAGCAGCACGAGGTTCTCGGTGAGCCCGTCGATCCCGTCAACCTGCGATGTCACAGCTCGTTCGGTGCATGCATCGGCCGGCCGAAGGGGTTCGTACGTCCCGCCGCCGTTGGCGAGCTGCACCCCGAGCACCCCGCACACGAGCACCAGCGAGGCGACAGGAAGCGCAACCCAGCGAGGCATGGCGCTCATGGTGTCCTCCGTCGGCGCGGCCACACCACAGTCAGAAGTGCGAGCACTGCCAAGCCAGCACCGATCAAGAAGGAGTCGCGGAAGGCCCGGGTCGCTGCCCGTTCGAGCTGCCCGTTCAGGTCGGTCTCCAGCTGATCGGCGGCAGCCCGCTCGGCCGGGTCGATGTCGAGCGTCGAGAATGCGCGGTGCAGATTCGGCACCTGCCCGTCCTGTTTCGACAGCTCGCCGCCGAGAGCCTGGGCGACCGCGATCTTGTTCTGCGGTGCCAGCGGTGCATCGAGCACCAGCGATGTGATGGCCTCCTGCGCGGGCACCTCGGCGTCCCTCAGGTCGGCGGTGAACACCGGGGTCAGGATCGCCAGGCCCACCACGACACCCACGTGGCGCGCACCGATCGTCCAGCCCGCGTGATGCGCTCGTGGCAGACGCATCTCCATCGCCTGCGACGTGAGCTGATCAACGGTCAGACCGAGTCCTAGACCGACCAGCGCCTGCGGTGCGATGGTCCACGCCAGATGGGACGAGGGCAAGATCGCCAGGCCGGACAATCCGCCTGCGACGAGGAAGCAGCCGACGGCGATCTCGACTTCTGCCGGAGGGCTGAAGAGACGGGCGATCGGCCGGGCGGCCAACGCCGCCACCGGCACGACCGACACGGTGATGGCGGCGGTCGCGGGGGAGCGACCCCATCCTTCGACCAGGAGCAGCACCAGCAGGAACAGCGCAGCCGTCAGTGCAGCCGACATCAGGGCGAGTGTCAGGTTGGCGCGCACGGCCGGACGGTGTCGATCGGGGTCGAGGGTCGGTCTCGAACGCACGGCCAAGGCGGCAGGTACCGCCAGTGCGGCGAACGGGACCTGCACCACGAAGATCGCCTGCCACGAGATGGCCTGCGTGAGCAGACCGCCCGCCACCGGTCCGGCGGCGGTGCCGATCACACCGGCCGTGACCCAGATCGCGACGCCGCGTCGCTCGCCGCGCTCGGCGACGAGCTGTTCCAGGCAGCCGACCAACGCCAGTGCGCCACCGATCGCCTGGATGCACCTGGCCACGATCAGGATCTCGATCGAGTCGGCCAGGGCGCACCACGCCGAAGCGCCAGCGAACACTGCGATGCCCGTGGCGCTGAAGAGGTGGGGCCGGGCGCGCGAGAAGAGCACAGCAGCCGGTACGGCGGCGACGCCCAGCACGAGGTTGTAGGCGATCAGCACCCAGGCGACCTGTCCGACCGACGCATCGAGGTGCTGAAGGATGTCGGGCAGCGCGAGGGTCACGACTGCGGAGTCCGCGAGCACCATCGCCACGGTCACAGCGAGCAGGGGAGCCACGGCACGACGCACGTGTCCCATCCTTGCAGCGCGGAGGCCTGCGCGCGAGCACGGCGCCAGCCAGTCACCGTCTGCGTCGAATCTGTGGCGGCCGACCGGGCGTGACGCTCGGCGTGGCCGATGTCGCCACGGCGGCGAGCAGGTCCTGCCTGAGTCGTGGGTCAGGCGGGCTGAGTCGTCAGCGGATCTGCTGACGGGACGATCTGCCTGCCAGCCAGCTGACGATCATCACGACTCCGGTGACTCCGAGCAGGCCGCCGGCAAGGATGCCGCCCAGAAGTGCACCCAGATTCGGTACGGGTCGGGCGGTCACGCCGTCGTCAGAGGATGCGCAGCTGAAGGTCAACCGCCCGCTCCCAGTGTCGAAGACCAGGTCGAGCGACTCGGGAGTCGGACCAGCTGACGCTCCACCCAGGAGAACGCATGCGAATCTGTTCGCCATCGGGGTCGACTGCGGTGCACCTCAAGAAGTATCCGCTGTTGTCGGCATCGTCGATGTAGATGCCCCACTTCTCGTGGGGAGGCAGCGTCGCCTCCGTACGGCCGCTCTCGCTCGACTCCGGGTGATGAAGCAGCACGCGCGAAAGCCACGCCGGGGACCGCGATGAAGGTGACCGCCAGGGCGATCACCACGAGACCCAGCCAGCCGAGGTGTCGGGACCGGCGCGGTCGTCGAGACGGCAGGAGAGCGGGCTGCGGCAGCGGGTCTACGCCAGTCGTGCCGGCGGAGGCAACGTGCTCGGTCCACTGGGTGCCGTCCCAGAAGCGCAGCTCGCGCCGGCGCGACGGGTCCGGGTACCAGGCAGCAGGGGGCAAGTTCATGCAGCTCAGTCCCGGTCTGTCGACCGTGCGAGGGCTTGCCGGACCAGTCCGCCCAGCAGCAGGTCGAGGCCGGCGGCGAACTGTTCATCGTCGTCGTGTCGGCGGAACTCGTCGGCCATGGAGTGCAGCCAGGAGAACTCGTCGGGATCCGACGCGAGCCACTGACTGACGATCTCGTCGAGCCGTTCGGCCTTGGGCCGGTGCGGGTCGGCATGGAGGTCTTGAGCGGACATCTCGGCGGCGACGCCCGTGACGTAGCCGCTGAGTGCGGTGCTGCCGTTGAACTGCTGCGTGGGCGTCAGGCCGATGCGCGCCAATGGGCGTCCGAGTCGTTCCCAGTAGCGCAGCGAGTTGGGAGTGGCAGCACCTTGGGCGTGCAGCTGGGGCGCGAGCCAGGGGTGGATCTGTGTCTGGTCGAACAGCGCCATCGCAGTGCGTCGTAGATCGCCGATGGCCTCGACGATCACCGGATCATCAGTCTCCAGAGCGGGTCCGTCGGACGTGTGCGTCTCGGCGGCGACCAGCGCTCTGCCGACCAAGGCGTCGCACGCCAGGCTAAGCATCTCGTCCTTGCCGTCGACGTACCAGTAGATGCTGCCGAGCCCGCCGCCCAGCTCGCCGGCCAGTCGGCGCAGCGTGAGGCCTTTGCTGCCTTCGCGGTCGAGGATCTCGATCGCGGTGGACAGGATCTGCTCGAGGGAGTGGGTGGCGCGACGTGGCGTCTTGGACGATTTGGCTGGCACGAGCCACACGATACAGGTCACACGAGCCGGAGGGTTGACAGGATCGAACGATGTTCTATTCTTGAACAGTGTTCGATCGAACGTTGTTCGATATAGCGTTCTCGTTCTCGTTCCAAGGAGGAACCCATGACTTCACCTACTACTTCGGTGCCGCCAGCCTCGCTGCGCGCCGCCGCACCAGCGCTGTTCGCGCTGTGCCTGACGATGCTCGTCGAGATGGTCGACAACTCGATCCTGAACGTCGCCCTGCCGACGATCGGCCGCGACCTGGCGGTCGGTCCGACAGGCCTGCAGTGGATCGTCGGTGCATACTCACTGACCTTCGGCGGTCTGCTGCTGATCGGCGGGACCCTCGGCGACAAGCTCGGCCGACGCCGGATGCTCCTATGGGGGCTGGCCGGCTTCGGAGCAAGCTCGTTGCTGGTCCTCGCCGCCCAGTCGGCCTGGCAAGCTCGTCGCGATCCGTGCACTGTGCGGTGCCTTCGCCGCGCTGATCGCGCCGGGGACCATGTCGCTGGTGTTCCGGTTGTTCGAAGATCCGGCATTGCGCCGCCGTGCGATCGGGCTGATCGTCAGCGTCGCGATGGTCGGCGTCGCGATCGGACCCGCGCTCGGCGGCCTCGCGGTCGAGCACATGCCCTGGCAGGTCCTCATGGTCGCCAATGCCCCCGTCGCAGTCATTGCCTGGTGGGGCGTGCGGCACGGCATCGCCCCCGACGAACGGGCCGACCGCCGCTTCGGTGACGTCGACCTACCTGGTGCGGCTCTGTCGGTGACCACGATCGCCTGTGGACTGTTCACGTTCACCTTGGCCGTGCAAGAAGGCTGGTTCGCCTGGCAGACGCTCGGCACCGCCGCAGTGGCAGTCATCGCCGGAGCGGCCTTCGTGCGTCGCGAGCGCACGGCGATCGATCCGATGCTCGACCTGACGATGTTCGCTCGGCCCACCGTGCGCGGCAGCGCCCTCCTGCAGACGTCGGTCATGGTCGCGATGGTCGGCGTCAGCTTCGCCAGCACCCAGCTGTTCCAGTACGCGTGGGGGTGGAGCCCGATGATGGCGGGCCTCGGCACCCTGCCGCTCGTCGCCGGGATGTTCCTGGCCTCGCCGCTGACCGATGTCCTGATGGACAGGTTCGGGCACCGCCGCACAGCGCTGACCGGCTGCGGCGCCCTGATCGCGTCGTTGTTGATCCTGATCGTCTCGATGTCGAGCTATCCAGGCTTCGCGGTCGGACTGCTCGTCCTGGCGGTGGGCATGCGGCTGGTCATGACGACCTGCGCGGTCGCGCTGATCGAGGCACTGCCCAAGGACCACACCTCGCTCGGTTCTGCGCTCAACGACACCGCCCAAGAGCTCGGCAACTCTGTCGGCGTGGCCGTCATCGGCACGGTCACCGCGACCGTGATGGGTGCTAGCCTGCCCACCGGCCGGTGGACCGAAGCCGTCACGAACGAGTTCTTGCACAGCCAGCGCATCGGCTTCGCGATCCTGGCCGGACTCGTCGCCGTGATCACGATCATCGGCGGTCGCACGCTGACCAGCTCGACGACGACCGAGGAGCAGCCAGACCTGGTGGGCTGACGCCGCGGCGGGGGAGCAGGGGTGATCCGGCAAGATGGTTCCGTGAGCGATCAGACCGTCATCATCCATACCGACGGCGGCTGTCGTCCCAACCCCGGCCCCGGCGGCTGGGGGGGCCGTGCTCCGCATGGGCGACCACGTGCGCGAGATGTTCGGTGGTGAGCCCGAGGAGACGACCAACAACCGCATGGAGCTGACGGCGCCCATCATGGCCCTGGAGGCGCTCACCCGCCGGGTCACGGTGCACATCCACACCGACAGCACCTACGTCCGGGGCGGTATCACGCAGTGGATGGCCGGCTGGGAGAAGAACGGTTGGAAGACCTCAGCGAAGCAGCCGGTCAAGAACGTCGACCTGTGGAAGCGGCTCAAGGCGGCCTGCGACGGCCACGACGTCGAGTGGTTCTGGGTCAAGGGGCACGCAGGAGTTCCTGACAACGAGCTTGCGGACCAGCTGGCCACCAAGGGCTTGACCGAGGCCTCGGGTAGTCGCTGACGCACCGCACGACCTGTCATGCTGACGCGGTGAGCACCGAGAGACGACCCGGCCCGATCCGGCGGTGGGCCCGCGCGCGGCCCAGCGACATCGTGGACGTCTTCGTCTATGTCGTGGTGCTCAACCTCGCCGTCGAGTACGTCCCGCAGGTCATCAGCGAGGGATTCACGCTGTCGCTGCTGACCGCGGTGCTCCTGAAGATCGCGCTCGAGGTCGTCCTGGCGCTCAAGGACCGGCTCAGCCCGGCTGCGGGCCGCCTCGAACGCGCGGGGCAAGGCAGGTGTCGCGCTGTTGATCTGGGTGGTCGCTGCGGGCAGCAAGTTCGTGGTGCTCGAGCTCGTCAATCTGCTGTTCGGTGACTCGGTCAGCCTGGGTGGATTCTGGTCCGTCACCGCACTGATCTTGACCCTGTTGCTGGCGCGTGCCGGCGTCCGGAGGCTGCTCGTCTGAGGCCGTCGGCTCTTGACGAGGGCCATACTCTCAGTCCATGGCTTGGTGGAGCGATCATGTGCTTCCGCGGCTCGTAGACCGTTCGCTGTCGACGGGACCCGTGATGAAAGAACGTCAGCGTGCCTGCGAACGCCTCGACGGCCGGGTCCTGGAGATCGGCTTCGGCTCGGGGCTGAACGTCGGCCTGTACCCCGATTCGGTCACCTCGATCTCAGCGGTCGAACCATCTGATCTCGCCTGGCAGTTGTCGACCGAGCGGCGGACCTCGTCGCGTGTGCCAATCGTGAGGTCTGGGCTCGACGGGCAGGCGCTCGCCGAGTCGGACGAGTCGTTCGACGCCGTCCTGACAACGTTCACGCTGTGCACGATCCCTGATGTCGCGCTCGCGCTCCGGGAGGCGCACCGGGTGCTGCGGCCAGGTGGAGCCGTGGTCTTCCTCGAGCATGGCCTCGCGCCGGCCAAGGGAGTCGCCAGGGCGCAGCGACGATGGGAGCCGGTTCAGAAGCAGCTGGCGGGCGGCTGTCACCTGACGCGGGACGTGCCCGAGCTGCTGCGTGTGGCCGGGTTCGAGGTGACCGAGCTGGATCAGCACTACCTGCCCGGCCCGGCGATGCTGCGCCCGTGGGCGTTCATCTCGTCGGGACGGGCTGCTCGTCGCTGATCAGCCCGCCGACGTCAGCGGCTCTCCAGCGCCTCGGTGAGCAGGGCGACGAGCGCCTCGAGCTGGATGTCGGCAGACGACGAGACCTCTTCGTCAGAACCGTCGAGCGCACGGGCGGCGAGGCCGGCCTTGCTGTCGATGAGCTCGGCGATCTTGCCGTCGATCGTCTGCGCCGCGATGATGCGCCACGCGGTGACGGGCTCTTCCTGACCGATGCGGTGCACGCGGTCGATCGCCTGGGTCTGCTCGGCGTCGGTCCACGACAGCTCGGCGAGCACGACGTTGGAGGCGACCTGCAGGTTGAGGCCGACACCCGCGGCGGTCAGTGAGCAGACCACGATCTCGACGTCTTCGTCGTTCGTGAATCCGTCGATCGCGGCCTGGCGGGCCTTGGCGCTCTGGTCGCCCCGGATCGAGGTGAACTTGATCCCGCGCTTCGCGAAGGTCTCTTCGGCGACGTCCATGACGTCGATGTGCTTGGCGAAGTAGACGACCTTGCCGACGTTGCGCGACAGCTGGGCGGCGTAGTCGGCCGCGAGCCCGGCCTTGGCCTGACCGATGCGGCGCATCATCGTGAAGACGTTCTCGCCGGTCTTCTCGTTGTCGGTGTCCTCGCGCTCCCACGTGGCGACGCGGCGGACCAGGTCGTGGTCGATGCCGTCGACGACGACACCGGCCGAACGGGTCTCGAGTGCCGAGTCGTAGCGGGCGACGAGTCGGCGAGCCAGCTCGCGCTCGGAGTCGCGGATCGAGCGTCCGATCGCGTCGTCGAGCTCGACGGGCAGGTCGGCGATGCGGCGGGCCGGGATGTCGGCGGCGACGTCGACCTTGCGGCGACGCACGATGCCCATGCTGATGACGCTGGTGCGGGCGGCTGAGTAGAAGCCGTGGTCGGCGGGGGACAGGCCCGTCGCCTCGAGCTTCTCCATGAGCTCGGCCAGGGGCTTCTTGTCGTCGATCCAGCCCAGGAACTGCCAGATCGCCCGGAAGTCTTCGATGTCGTTGATCAGAGGTGTGCCGGTCAGCGCCATGAGCAGCGGTCGGGCGGTGCGGTTGCGGATGCGCTCGGACAGCTCGA
Organism: Aeromicrobium sp. UC242_57; assembly: GCF_044452305.1. Lineage (NCBI taxonomy): Bacteria > Bacillati > Actinomycetota > Actinomycetes > Propionibacteriales > Nocardioidaceae > Aeromicrobium > Aeromicrobium sp. UC242_57. The sequence continues at coordinate 529,479 of NZ_JBIOAM010000003.1, forward strand.
GGGCGTGCTGCGAACGCTGCGATGACTTGTTCTTGATGAAGTGCGCCTCGTCGACGACCATGCCGCGGAAGCCGAAGTCGCCCAGCCAGCCGACGTGCCGGTCGAGCACCTCGTAGTTGACGACGACGATGTCGGCGAAGCCGTCGATCGAGTCGCCGTCGCCGTGGATCACGGTGGCCTTGCGGCTGGGAGTCCACAGATCGGCCTCACGCGCCCAGTTGGTCTTGACGACGTTGGGCACGACGACCAGCAACGGGTAGGCATCGGCGGCGTGGGCTGCGAGGAGGGCTTGTGCGGTCTTGCCGAGACCGGGCTCGTCGGCGAGCAGGAACGTGCGGTGGCCTTCAGCGGCTGCTGCCACGACCTGGGCCTGGTGGGGCATGAGCTCCAGGCCGCCGGGGGTCATCAGGAAGCCGGGCTCAGGCAGCGGCATGCACGAGGACGATCCGCCGTACTCGAAGGCGCGGAACAGGGGGCCCAACAGCTCCCAGGTCGACAGGCGCTTGGGGCTGTCGGCGCGCTGGGTGACTGCGGAGAAGTCGGGGGCGAGGAACGGGTTGGCGAGCTGGCGGGAGATGACCGACTGGGGAACGACGCGGCGCTCGGCGGCAGCGGGTGTCACGTCGTCGTCGGCGGCCTTGGTCGTGGTGGCCTGCTCGATGCCAGCGGCCTGGAGCATCTCGGTGCGCAGGGTGTCGGCGGCGTCGGTGAAGACCGCGTTCTCGTCGAGGAGGGGGTAGACCGTGGGGTCGAGGGCGACGGTCTGGGCCAGGATCGTGGCGACACCGTCGAGGCGCTTGAGCTGTTCGGCGCGCTGCGGTTCGGAGATGTCTTTCTGGTTCTTGACGCGGGTGCGCTCTTCACGCACGAGCAGGGCGACGACCTGGAACTTGGTGCGGCCGGCAGCGGTCAACGGGCCACGCTGTGCCTTGGCCTCGACCTCGCGCACGGCGCGCGCGAGCACCCGGATGATGTCGCCCTTTTCGAGCGGTCGGGCAGCACGTTGCTGGCGGGGTGCCGTGCGTGTGTTGCCGGTCTGCCGCTGGCCTCGTCGAGCCAAGAGATCCTCCTGTTGGAGTGTCGGGCGGGTGCCCGACAATCTGCCGACGCCGTTCCCGCTGGTGGACCTGGGTGACAGGCACAGCTACGGCGGACGGTTGACCTGCGGCGAACTGATCTCAGGATCAGATGTCGCGTCACGGCCCTGGGCAGTCGATGTCGCTCGGTGAGCGACGCTGCAAGGTTCGGCGTCGCCACCATGGTACCCCCGCAGGGGTCATCTTGCCTGCGAAGCCCCCGGTTTCGGGCGTCGAAACGCGCCACGGGTCATCCTCCGACGGGTCCTGCACGTCGCCCTGCGCTGCGGGTCGTGACCTGTTCGACGACCCGGGTCGGCGCGAGCCACACGGCGAAGAGGGTCGTGATCGGCACTGCGAGCACGAGCCCGATCGCGCCCACCAGTGTGCGGACGATCTCTTGGCCGATCTCCTCGGTCGTCGCGATGTCGGCGAGCCCGCGCTGGTAGGCCGAGGCGAGCAGCAGGATCGTCATGGCCGATCCGGCGTAGGCGAAGACCAACGTGTAGACGCTCGACGCGATGTGGTCGCGGCCGATCCGCATCGCCGAGGCGAACAGCTCGGCGCCGCGTGCGGCCGGCTTGAGGGCCCGCATCTCCCAGACCGCGCTGGCCTGGGTGACCGTCACGTCGTTGAGGACGCCGAGGCCGGCGATGACCATGGTTCCGGCGACGATGCCCGACAACGAGACGTTGGGGACGGTCGCGAGCAGTCGCTGGTCGTCTTCTGAGCCGATGCCGGTCAGCGGGTCCAGTCGGTGGCCACGACACCGATGAGTGCCGTGATCGCGATGCCGACCAGGGTGCCGAACAGCGCCGAGGTCGTCCGGATCGAGACGCCGTGCGCGAGGTAGAGCACGATCAGCATGATGACCGTGGAGCCGACGACGGCGACCGCGAGCGGATTCTCACCCGCGAGAAAGGCCGGCAGCATGAACTTGGTCAGCGCGAGCAGGGTGACTCCGATGCCGACGATCGCGAACAGCCCCCGCCACCTGGCGATCGCGATGACGAGCACGCCGAAGATCAGCGCCAGCGCGGTCAGGGGCATGCCTCGCTTGAAGTCGAGGAACTCGTAGGAGGCCTCCTGGCCTTGCGGCTCGATGCGGATCAACCGGATCTTGTCGCCAGGCTCGATGCCGGCCTTGTAGCGGGAGGCGTCGAGGCTGAACGTGCCGCTTCCACCGTCCACGTCCGCGGTGACCTTGGCGCAGTCTCCGGCGATCTCGATGCTGCCGTCGGGTCCAGCGCCGCCGCTGTGGCAGTTGAACGGGCTGACCTTCGTGACGGTCGCATCGACGGTGCTGACCCCGTCGGCGCCATAGGGGTTCTGGCCGCGCGGCACGGCATCGCTGTCGGGCCACAGGGCGATCATCGCGGCCAGCGCGGCTGCGGCGATCGTCAGCACGACGATCGTCAACGTGATGGCCAGCTGTCGCCGGGGCGGACCGGGGTCGACTGTGGAGTGCGAGTGCGAATGCGAATGTGCCACGATGAAAGGGTGCCAGAGCAGGACGACAGCAACGACACGGAGCATCTGCCCGGCGCCATGAGCGGCGCGACACGGGTCGGGCGAACTGTGAGGCGGCCGAGCGGTCCGTGGACTCCAGCAGTCCACGGCTGTCGACCTATCTCCGTGCTCAGGGCCTGGGGGCGATCCCGACCGTGCACGGCATGAGCGAGGACGGTCGCGAGGTCCTGAGTACGTCGAGGGCCGCGGTGTGCCGATCGATGCGGAGGTGGTGCTCGACTCCGTCCTGGAGGAGGCAGTCACCTGGCTGCGCGACTTCCACGACATCGTCGACGGCTTCCGGCCGGAGGGCGCCCGGACGTGGCGCACCGGCGAGGCGGTGCTCGACGACAGCCAGATCATCTGCCACAACGACCCTGGCGCGTACAACTGGATCATCCAGAGCGGGCACTTCGTCGCGATGATCGACTGGGACCTGGCCGGGCCGGGCCGCCCGATCGACGACCTGGCGTTCTTGGCCTGGACGGCGATTCCGTTGTATCGCGAGATTCCTCTCGACGATGTCGTCCGGCGTCTCGACATCTTGGTCGAGGCCTATGGGGAGTGGGGCCCGATGACGGTCCTCGACGCGGTTGTCCAACGGATGTCGATGGCCGCTGACCGGATCGAGGCGGGGCAGGCTCGCGGCGACCAGGGCTTCTTGAACCTCGCCAAGGTCGGCGAGCCGCAGCGCACCCGTGATCGGGTCGAGGCGTTCCGGGCCAGGATCCCGGCGATTGATGCTGCGCTGTGACCTGGTCGGTCGGACAGCGCCGGATCATCGTCTGACGAGCTGCGGACGTCCGAACGTCGTCCGGGTGCCGTCGGAGTGCAGCACCGAGTCGGGTGCACGACCGATCACACCGGGCAGACCAGCCGCCGACACGAGAGTGTCGTCGAGCTCCGTCAGTTCCGCGCGGCGCAGCGGCCACGGCTCGTGGTGGTTCGGGATCCACAGGGTGTGACCCAGCCACCTGGTGTGCAGCCCGAACCTGGCGGTGACGAACTCTTCGACGGGGTCGGGCCGTTGGACGGCCGCCCCCAGGCGCGCTCGGATGGTTCCGCCGGCGTGGAGCGGGCCGGGCCACCGACGCCGGGACGAGTACTCGATCTCGTCGCCGTCGTGCCGGATGCGCATCCGCGCCCACATGTAGGGCGTGGCGAAGGCCGCACGCGCGCCCAGTGCCACCATGAGGCGCGATGTCTCGAGCGACCGGAACACGACGCCATGACGGCCCTGCGGATCGACGGAGTAGAGGCGCACGTTGGTCTCGGCGAAGTCGCCCAAGAACGGCACGGCGGGTCCGCGTCCAAAGCTGGCCTGATTCATCTCGAACGGGATCAGACCGACATACGTGACACCGTCCACGACGTCCGGGCGGGCCAGGGCTGGCAGGAGCGGGGCCACGAGGTCGGGGTCGACAGCCCAGTGGATGAAGGTGATCCGGTTCCACTCCTGGCGCATGATGCGGAGGCCGTCAACCGGGGGTGCGAGCGGCTCGAAGGGCACGTCTCCAGTCTCGACGGTGTGCGACGAATGCGCTGGGTGAGTCAGTGCCGAACGAGTCACGTGCCGAGGGGACAGGTGTCGATGCAGATGCGCTGTGACCCAGATCACCCCTAGGGTGTCGGGATGGACTCAGCTCTGACGACGGTCGGTCTCCCACTGGCGCTCGGCATCATCATGTTCGGCCTCGGTCTTTCGCTGACGGTCGACGACTTCCGCCGGGTCCGGCAGCACCCGCGAGCGGTGTTCATCGCTCTGGCCTGCCAGCTGTTGCTGCTGCCGCTGGTGTGCTTCGGCCTGGTGCTGCTGCTCGACCTTCCACCGCTGCTGGGCATCGGCATGCTGCTGCTGGCAGCGTCGCCCGGAGGCACCAGCGCCAACCTGTTCAGCCACCTCTTCCATGGCGACGTCGCGCTCAACGTGACCTTGACGGCGATCAACTCGATCATCGCGATCTTCTCGCTGCCGATCATCACCAATCTCGCGATCGCCTACTACGACCGCGAGGACTCGGTGTCGTTGCAGTTCACGAAGGTCGTCGAGGTCTTCGCCGTCGTGCTCGTGCCGGTGGTGCTCGGCATGTTCGTCCGGTCGGCCCGTCCCGGTTTCGCAGCCCGCGCCGACAAGCCCGTGCGGATCGGCTCAGCCGTCATCCTGGCCGTCCTGGTGATCGGCATCGGCGTCGACCAGCGCGACAAGATCGGCGAGTACATCGGTGACGTCGGACTCGCGACGGGTCTGTTCTGCGCGATCAGCCTGGTCGTCGGCTACGTCGTGCCGAAGGCGCTGGGGGGTCACGGAGTCGCAGGCGATCGCGTCGTCCATGGAGATCGGCGTGCACAATGCGACGCTCGCGATCTACATCGCGGTCGAGGTGCTCGACACGACGGAGATCTCGATCCCGGCAGCGGTCTACTCGATCTTCATGTTCGCCTTCGCCGGACTGTGGGGGTACGTGCTGTCACGACGCACCGTCAACGCCAGCACCAGCAGCACCCCGGCCTAGCCACTCATCGGTCTGCTCGTTGCGGAACGTCCCGGTCGGGTCGAGCCGGTCGGCGAGGCCACCGAACTCGCGCAGCCGCGGATAGGCCTCCTGCAGCCGCCCGGGTTCGGTCACGAAGAGCTTGCCCCAGTGGGGTCGTGCCGCGTAGGGCGCGAGTGCGTCGTCGAGCGAGGGCAGGAATGTTGTTACCGCCGGGACGTCTCGTCGCCACGTGAAGTGCAGCGCGACGCAGTCGGTGGTGTGGCTGGGGCTCAGCCACAGCGAGTCGGCCGCAACAGTGCGGATCTCCGACACCAGCAGCAGGGGACGAATGCTGGTGGCGAGTCCGCGCACGGCGGCGATGGCCTCGGCCGCGTGCGCGCGCGGGACGAGGTACTCGGTCTGCAGCTCGTCGCCGTTGCTCGGGGTGAAGGCGAGCTGGAAGTGCGGCAGCCGGTCCCACCACGGTCCCTGGACGCCCAGCTGCCTGGTCGTGGCGCCGGGGTCGATACCGGGCAGCGGATGCAGCCTCGGCGGTCGCCGGAGCTGCGCCGGAAGAGCTCGCTGCGGATTCCGGCGCGCGACTTGAGCCACACCGACGTGATGTCGTCGCCCCAGTCGGTGAACATGCTGACGCTGTAGGCGCTCGCGGTGATCTCGTCGAAGTGCTCGATGACGTCGGCCCAGGGCAGGTGCTCGAAGACGTCCTGGCGGACGTCGAAGGTCGGCTGGACGTCGAGCGTCACGTAGGTGACGATGCCGAGGGCTCCGAGCGAGACGACCATGGCGTCGAAGTCGTCGTCACCGCGCGCGATGTCGAGCAGCTCGCCGGCGGCCGTCACGAGCTGGAGGCCTGCGACGGCGGAGGCGAGGCTGCCGTTGCGGTCACCCGAACCGTGGGTGCCGGTGGCCACGGCCCCCGCCACCGAGATGTGCGGCAGTGACGCGAGGTTGTGCAACGCCCAACCAGCCCGGTCGAGGCGTTCGACGAGCTCGCCGTGACGTTGACCGGCCGGGACAGTCACCGTCTGAGCCTGCTCGTCGAGGTCGAAGCGGTCGGGCAGCCCCGACACGTCGACATGCACGCCACGCGTGTCGGCGATCGCGTTGAACGAGTGCCGGCTGCCGATCGCCCGGGCCTGCTGGGCGGCAACGACGAGGTCCTGCAAGTGCTCGACGCTGGTCGGCCGGTGCACGTGCGTTGCTCGATACGTCAGATTTCCAGCCCAGTTGGTGTCGCTCACCCGTTCAGTGTGCGCCTCGGGAGGTCATCACGACAGTACGTACGTTGACGCATCCGGGATGACGTCCCGGGCTGGGTCACACCTCGATCCGACGGGTGAGGTCGAGGTCGTCGAGGAACCGCTCGTCATGGCTGACGACGAGCAACGCCCCTTTGAACGACCTCAGGGCCTCGACCAGGTGACGCACGCTCGGCAGGTCGAGGTTGTTGGTGGGCTCGTCGAGCACGAGCAGCTGGGGCGCGGGCTCAGCCAGCAGCAGGCAGGCCAGCGTCCGCGCAGCCGCTCGCCGCCCGACAACGTCGAGGCGGCTTGATCGGCGGCCCGACCCCGGAACAAGAACCTGGCCAACCGCGAACGGCGCTCGGTCTCCGAGCTGTCCGGCGCGCTGAGGGCGATGTTCTCGGCGACGGTCAGCGACTCGTCGAGCACGTCGATGCGTTGGGGCAGGTAGCGGAACGGCACCGCGACGTGCACCGAGCCGTCGAGCGGGGCGGCTCGCCGATGATCGTGCGCAGTGCCGATGTCTTGCCGGTCCCGTTGGCGCCGGTCAGCGCGATCCGTTCAGGGCCTCGGATGTCGAGGTCGAGGGTCACGCTGCCGTGAGGTGGGCGCAGGCACACCGCCGACAGCACCGAGCGCGATGGCGGCACCGCGGTGGCAGGCAGGTCGATGCGGATCTCGGCGTCGTCGCGCAGCCGTGCCTCGGCCTCGTCGAGCTGGCTCGTGGCGGTTGCGAGCCGGTCCTGGTGAACTCCGGTGACCCGGCCAGCGGTCTCCTGGGCGGCGCGCTTGCGGGCACCGGCCAAGATCTTCGGGAGGCTGTCGGCCTGTTGGCGACCTTGCCGGGCGCTGCGTGCCAGCTTGGTCTGCGCCTCCGCGAGCTCCCGCTTCTGCGCACGGACATCCGCCTCGGCGGCTCGGACCGTTCGCTCGGCGACCTCCTGCTCGGCGGCAATGGCCGCCTCGTAGTCGTCGTACCCGCCGCCGTACCAGCTACGGTGTGCGGACTGTGCGGCTGAGCCTGTCGCAGCTCGCCGATGTCGTCCATGACGTTCAGCAGCTCGCGGTCGTGGCTGACCACGACCAACGTGCCGCGCCACGACCCGATGACGTCGATCAGCCGGCGGCGGGCCGCCAGGTCGAGGTTGTTGGTCGGCTCGTCGAGCAGCAGCACCGACGGCCTGTGCAGCAGCAACGCCGTCAGGCTCAGCAGCACCAGCTCGCCCCCGGACACGCTGTCGACCGTCCGGTCCAGCGTGACGTGGTCGAGCCCCAGACGGCCAAGCTCGGCCGTCGTGCGTTCGGCGATGTCCCAGTCGTCCCCGATCAGGTCGAGTCTTCTGGCCGGACGTCGCCGGACTCCATGCGAGCCAGCGCCGCGAGCGTGCCGGCGACGCCGAGCAGCTCGGCCACCGTGCGGGTGGGGTCGCTGCCGGGATCCTGCGGCAGGTAGGCCAGGGTGCCGTCGACCAGGATCGCCCCGGCCTCAGGGGTCAGTGCTCCGGCGAGGAGCCGCAGCAGGGTCGACTTGCCGCAGCCGTTGCGTCCCACGAAGCCGTGACGGCCGGGACCGATCGACAGGTCGAGGCCCTCGAAGACCGTCGTCCCGTCGGGCCAGGAGAAGTGGAGATCGTTGACAGATATCGAAGTGCGCATGTGCGCTCCCATGAGGTCAGAAGGATCGCGCGCATCGTCGTCATCGACTGGTGCGGGCGGAGAATGACCTCAGAGCTTCAACGGACTGGTGACCTCGTTCTCGGGGATGGGTACCTGCCCATCATACGATCAGCAGCATGACGATTTTCTTCGACTCGGCAGAAGATGCCGACGAGCTGGTCGCCGCGCTGCGATCCGAAGGATTTACGACCTCGCTGGAGCGCGAGGGATTCGCCGGTGAGGACGACTCCGAGGACCGGGCCTGGGTGCTGCACGTCGAACCGTTCGACGACCGGGTCGTCGCGATGGTCGACGTGTACGGCGGCTGGCTGCCCGGCGACGAACGCCTCGCCCCGACGCCGCTCGACCTGCCAGCAGCGCCGAAGCGGATCAAGCGCTCAGACGGCTAGCGATTCCTTCAGGAACGCGACCTGCAAGAGCTCGAGGTTCTCGGCGACGACCTCCTGCGGGGTCATGTGGGTGACCCCCGACAGCGGCAGCACGGTGTGCGCCCGGCCAGCTGCGAGCAGCGCCGACGAGAGCCGCAAGGTGTGCGCCGCGACGACGTTGTCATCGGCCAGGCCGTGGATCAGCATCAGCGGCCGCTCGAGCCCCGGTGCCAGCGGGATCAACGAGTTGGCGTCGTAGACCTCGGGGCTCGTGCGGGGATCGCCCAGGTAGCGCTCGGTGTAGCAGGTGTCGTACAGCCGCCACTCGGTCACCGGCGCCCCGGCCACCGCCGCATGGAACACGTCAGGGCGCTTGAGCACCGCCAGCGCCGAGAGGTAGCCGCCGTACGACCAGCCCGTGATGCCGACCCGGGAGGTGTCGACGTCGTGGGGGAACGCCGCGGCGACGGTCTGCAGTGCCGTGACCTGGTCGTCGAGGGTCACCCCTGCGAAGTCGTCCTTGATCGCACGTTCCCAGGCATGACCGCGCCCCGGGGTGCCGCGACCGTCGGCGACGACGACGCAGAATCCCTGGTCGGCCAGCCACTGCGCCTCGAGGAACGCCCGAGCTGACGAGAGCACCCGCTGGGCGTGCGGACCCCCGTAGGGATCCATCAGCACCGGGAGGCGGTGTGATCCTGGCTGGTGATCGCGCGGGAACAGCACCGCGGTGCGGATCAGGTGCTCGCCGGCGGCGAGGAGGTGGATCGTCGGCTCGTGCGGTGCCGGCTCGGCGACGACCCGGATCTCGGACGTCTCCCCATTCTCGGGATGAACCGTCACGGTGGTGCCGACGCGCTCGAGACCCGAGCGGACGATCACGGTCGTCGGCCCGCCGATGACAGCGCCATGGACGGCCTGTCCTTCGGTGATCGGGGTGACGGTGCCGTCGAAGCCGAACCGGACGACCTGCACGTCGGTCGGCTCGGCCGACGCCGTCGCGATGACGCAGTCGGCGAACGTCTCGACGATGCCGCGGACCTGCCAGCCGTCGGGGGTCACGGGGGAGCCGTCGACGACGACCCGGCGCCATCCGGACACGTCCTCGACCGTGACGAGCTGCCCGCCCGGCCCGTGCTGCGGCGCTGACGCAGAGCTCGACCCACGCGTCGTCCTCCAGCTCGCGCACCGAGCTCGTCGCGCCCGAACCGAGGTCGACGCTCAGCACCTGCGACGTCCTCTGGTCGCGGCTCAGCACCTGCAGAAGGGGCTCGCCGTGACGTGACCAGCTGACCCGGCCGAGGTACTCGTACGCCTCACGGTCCCAGGTGATCTCGGTGCGGCTGCCGTCGAGACCGACGTGCCACAGCGACACGACGCTGTTGGGGGTGCCGGCGGCCGGATAGCGCTGCGCGACCGGGACCCGGTCGGGGTTCTCCGGATCGGCGACGTGCCAGGTCTGGACCGGCGCGTCGTCGAAGCGCTCGACCAGGAGCGACTGCCCGTCGGGCGCCCACCAGAAGCCGCGGAAGCGGTCCATCTCCTCGGCGGCGATGAACTCGGCCTGGCCCCAGACCGCGGTGTCGGACTCGGGCGAGACCAGTGCGCGCTCGTCCTGGCCGCTGGTGCTGATGACCCGCAACGCGCCGTCCGAGGCATAGGCGATGAGCCGTCCGGTCGGGTCGAGCCGCGGATCGATCACGGCCCCGACGCTCGGCAGTGCCGTGACGGCCTTGGCACCCAGGTGGACGGCCCACAGCTGGCCCGACAGGGCGAAGCACGCCCAGCGACCCGTGTCATCGACGTCGTACGCGACGACACCGGCAGCGGACTCGCGGCTGCGCTCGCGTCGCGCGCGTTCGGCCGCCGACAGCTGTTCGCCGTCGTCGCCAAGCAGGGCCGCCGGATCGACCAGGATGGACTCGGTGCCTGTGGCGACGTCGAGCTCCCACAGCTGTCCCGTGCGGGTGACGCCGTCAGGGGTGCGGACGAAGCGGACCGTCCGGCCGTCGGGCGACACCGTGATGTTGCGCGGAATGCCGAGGGTGAAGCGAAGCGTGCGGGCGGCCAGACGGGGATACGACACGGTCATGGTCCGATCCGATCATCCGGCGCACAATCGGCCCATCGGCAGGCGCTACTGGTCCCGTCCGCGCTCCGCCTGCCCCTTCTCCTCGCCGACTGCCTTGAACACCGTGACGAGGCCCATGACGACCACGGCGACGACGCCGATCGGCAGCATCGAGTAGGCCCAGCCCTCGCTGAGCACGTCCTGGTCGACCAGCACCAGGACGACGAACACGGCGATCGTCAGCGCGCTGAGGGCGGCCATCGTCTCCACCACAGGCCGCGTGCCGCACCGAGCTTGTACTTCATGGGCGGGTTCGCCCACGGATGCCTCATGCTGCCGGTCCACTCGTCGCTGTTGCGCGTCATGACGAGACCTCCACTGCTGAGAAGATGCTCTCCTTCGAGCGTACTCCCGTTTGTCCGGTGAGCGCTGGTCCGACCACCAGTTCCCGTTCCGGCGGCGGGGGCGGCCAGTAGCCTTGACCCATGCCCCTCGCCGATCGACGGATCCTGCTTGTCCATGCCCACCCCGACGACGAGTCGATCAACAACGGCGTGACGATGGCCCGCTACGTCGCCGAAGGCGCGCACGTGACCCTCGTGACCTGCACACTCGGCGAGATCGGCGAAGTGCTCGTGCCCGAGCTCGCCTACCTCGCCGCCGATCAGGACGATCAGCTCGGCCAGCACCGGCAGACCGAGCTCGCCGAGGCGATGGCCGAGCTCGGCGTCACCGACCACCGTCTGCTGGGCGGTGCTGGACGGTTCCGCGACTCCGGCATGAAGTGGGACGAGAACGGTCATGCGACCGCCGCGGACGAGATCCACGACAACGCCTTCTGGCACGCCGACCTCACCGAGTCAGCATCAGCACTCGTCGAGATCATCCGTGAGGTCCGCCCTCAGGTGCTCGTGACGTACGACGAGTTCGGCAACTACGGTCACCCCGACCACATCCAGGCCCACCGCGTCGCGCACTACGCCGCCGACCTGGCCGCCGCACGGTCGTTCCGTCCTGACCTCGGTGAAGCCTGGGACGTCAGCAAGATCTACTGGGTCGCCATGTCGGCGTCCCGGTTCCGTGAGGGCCTGAAGGCGCTGCGCGACGCCGGAGACACCACGACGTTCGAAGGCATGGACGCCGACAACCTGCCTCCGTTCGCGATCGAGGACGAGTACCTCGACGCTCTCATCGAGGGGCCCGAGCACGTTCCGGCCAAGCTGGCTGCCATGAAGGCGCACCGCACCCAGATCACCGAGGACGGTGCCTTCTTCGCCGGGGGGATGGACATGGCCGCCGTGGTGTGGGGCCAGGAGTTCTACCGTCTGATCAAGGGACCCGCGGCCCCGTCGGCGCCAGCGGCTACGAAGAAGACCTGTTCGCCGGTCTCTCTAGCACCCAGGATCTGGCTCATGAGACGCATGCTCGTGGCGGTGCTCGGGCTGTACGTGTGCCTGCTCGGCGCCGTCACCCACCGCCAGGTGGTCGTCGCCGGTGACGTGACGTGGCCGTGGGGCTGGTGCTGGCCGTCGCCGTGACCTACGTCGTCGCGGTGGCCGCCGAGCTGCTCGCCAGGACCGGAAGTGCCTGCTTCGCGCTTGGCTGGGCCGGCGGTCTGCTCGCATTGCAGTGGTCTCCGGGCGGCAGCTATCTGATCGCCTCGGACTGGCTCGGCTGGGTGTTCACCGGCGTTTCGCTGGGGGGCATCGTCCTGGCCATGGTGCGTCCTCCTAGGCTGGGCCAATGACGCAAACGGTCGACCAGAGTGCTTTTCGTGGAGCTCTTGGCCGTTTTGCCAGCGGTGTGACCGTGGCGACGACGGTCTTGGACGGGGTCGACCATGCCATGACCGCCAGTGCGTTCACGGCCGTCTCGCTCGACCCGCCGCTCGTGCTGCTGTGCTCGCACAAGACGAGCCGGTTCCACGACGCGGTGCTCGACAGCAAGATCTGGGGCATCTCGATCCTGGCCGAGGAGGGGATGGCCGCCTCGGCGTGGTTCGCGCACAAGGGACGGCCACTGGAGTCGCAGTTCGAGGGCATCGCCCACCACCGTGCAGAGTCGGGCGTCGTGCTGATGGATCAGTCATTGGCCTGGCTGGAGTGCACGACCGAGACCGTGGTCGATGCGGGCGATCACACCGTGCTGATCGGGGCGGTGACCGGCGCGGGAGTACGTGACGATCTCGACGACCCGCTGCTGTACTACCGCTCGCACTACGGCACGATCGTGCGGCGGCCTGACTCGGAGAAGACCGTCTACGAGGGGGGCGCATGACCGACACACCGCCGCATGGCACCGGGCCGCATGACGAGCCCGACGACGAGACGAACGACCCGGGGCCCGACGAGGCCGTCGAGGTCGAGAGGCACCTCGTCGAGGAGTCCGACGCTCGACCTCGGCGACGAGATGACGTCCCGCGACCAGCCGGACGAGCCGGAGCCCGAGTCGTCGTGGAGCCGGAGCCAGAGCCAGACCCCGAGCCCGAGCAGGAGCCGGAAGCCATCGTCGTCCCGGCTGCGGCCTTTGCCGACGACGAGCCTGTCGACCCAGCACCAGAACCAGACCCAGAACCAGAACCAGAATTCGAACCTGAGGAGCCTGCCCCCGTGGCGAAGAAGTCCAAGAGCCGTGGGGGGCGCAAGGGACGCAAGATCCTGCTCGGAGCCGTCGTGGTCGTCGGTGCGGCGTATGCCGCCGGCTACTACCTGACCGGCACCCGCCTTCCGGCCAATGCCACGATCGGCGGTGTCGACGTCAGCGGCAAGAGCCCCGCAGCCGCGAGGACGGCACTCGAGAGCGCCCTCGAGCCGGGCACAGGCCGGTCCATCGAGCTGACGAGTGGCAAGACGGTGTTCGAGATCAAGCCCAAGAACGTCGGGCTGGTGCTCGACGCGCAGGCCTCAGTCGATCGAGCAGGCGGTCAGCGCAGCTGGGATCCGCGCGACATGGCGGCCCTCTTCTTCGGCGAGCAGGAGAACGACCTGGCGTTCGACGTCGACGACGCGAAGCTGCAGAGCGCGATCACGACGATCAGCGAGAGCGTCGATAAGGATGTCGTCGAGGCGCAGATCACCTTCAAGGGCAGCGAGCCGGTGACCCGGCAGCCGAAGGCCGGACGCGTCGTCTCCAAGTCCGACACCCGCAAGGCGATCCTGTCGTCCTATCTCGTCAGCGACAAGCCCATCAAGGTGCCGACGGTCGACGTCGAGCCTGCGGTCGACGCCGATGGCCTGGCCGAGGCGGTCAAGACACTGGCCGCACCGGCGGTCAGCGGTCCGGGTCCGGGTCGTCGTGGGCGACAAGGAGGTCTCGCTCCCGGTCTCGGCATATGCGCCAGCGCTGTCGGTGCGGGTCGAGGGCGGGCTCATGAAGCTGCACCTCGATGCCAGAAGCTCGCCAGAGCCGTTGACCGACTCCACGACCGGCATCGGCAAGAAGGCCGTCGACGCGACGGTCAAGATCGAGAACAACAAGCCGGTCGTCGTTCCGGGCAAGGAAGGCGTGGGCCTGCAGCCCAAGGAGATGGCGACCTTGCTGCTCCCGGCGCTGACCCGCCAGGGCACCGAGCGTGCGATCGAGGTCGAGGCGAAGGTCGTCGAGCCCGACTTCACGACCGACGACGCCAAGGCGCTGAAGATCCGCGAGAAGGTCGGTGAGTTCACGACCGAGTTCCCGTACGCCGAGTACCGCAACATCAACCAGGGCCGGGCGGCCGAGCTCATCAACGGCACGATCATCAAGCCCGGTGGGACGTTCAGCTTCAACGACATCGTCGGTGAACGTACTGTCGCCAACGGCTTCACGACCGGCACCGTCATCAACGGCGGCGTGTTCCGCGAAGAGCTCGGTGGCGGCGTGTCGCAGGTGGCTACCACGATGTACAACGCCGGATTCTTCGGCGGCATGGAGGACGTTGAGCACCATCCGCACGCCTTCTACATCAACCGCTACCCCAAGGGTCGCGAGGCGACGGTCTACTTCGGCAGCCTCGACCTGCGGTGGAAGAACCCCACGGAGTATGGCGTCCTGGTGCGCTCGTACGTCGAGAAGAGCACCCCGTCCTCGCCGGGCAAGATGCACGTCGAGCTGTGGAGCACCAAGGTCTACGACAAGATCACGGCAGGCTCGTCGGGGGAGCGCAACGGACGTGCGCCGGGCAAGCAGTACGACGACACGCCCGCGTGTGTCCCGCAGGCACCTATCAACGGCTTCGACATCGACATCTACCGGACGTTCTACAAGGACGGCAAGAAGGTCAAGACCGAGACCGACACGGCCAACTACCAGGCAGCCGATCACGTCATCTGCGGCAAGAAGCCCAAGCCCAAGTCCGACGACTGACCCCCCTCCCTCCCCGCTGAGGAGGTACTTACCGCCCCATGACGAGGTAGTTGTTGCCCTCCGGGGAGGGCGGTAACCACCTCCTCACGGGGCGACAACCACCTCGTCAGCGTTAGACGGCGATGTTGAGGGAGAGCGCGTAGCCCTCGTCGACCGAGCCGGTGGCCTTGGCCATCTGGAGCGAGTAGCCATCGCTGAAGACCATGTCGCTGTCGAGCGAGGTCTGAGCCATGTTCTGCACGCTCGACTCGTAGCCCGACGTCGCGTAGACCGTGTTGCAGACGTCCTCAGGATCGCGGCCGCGACGTGCGCAGCTTGTTGGTCGCTGTCGTTGCCGACTTCTCGTCGGAGTAGACCTCGAAGTGCATGTGCGGCCAACGGCCCGAGTAGGCCGCCGGGAAGATCGTCGTGAACGACAAGCTTCCCGTCCGCGTCGGCAACCTGCACGCCACGCAAGTAGTTCTCCTCCTTGATCTCGCCGTCGTACAGCGAGTACCGGCCCGACTGGTCGCAGTGCCACAGGTAGACCGCTGCGCCCGCGAGCGGGGCGACCTGGTCGCCGTTCATGTCGATGATCGTGAGGGAGACCGTCGTCGGCACACCCGCGGCGACTCCGCTGGCCCCGCCGAAGCGTCGTGATGTCCTGACGGACGATGCCGCTCTCGGTCAGGACGTTGACGCCGTTGGTGCCGTCGGCGGGATAGGGGCCGCCCCGTCTCCTCGGGAATCTCGCCGTCCGCGACGTCAGAGGCGCCGGAGCCGCCGGTGCTGCCGGACTGAGACGGGGTTCCGCCAGCTGTCTTCGTGGCGCCGGAGGAGTCGCTGCCACCACCGCACGCTGCGAGGGCTGCTGCGAGGCCGGCGGCGCTGAGCAGGCCGAGGGCCCGACGCCGGTTGAGGACCGTCGGCAGGTCGTGGGACAGGCCGAGATCGTGCTCGTGCACGCTGTCTGCGTCGTGATCGTGGTGGCTCATGCGTACCACGCTACGAGCCGAGGCTGATCGCGCACCAGGTCACTGCTGTGCGGATCCTGTGTCCTGCAGGTAGACGTAGTCGTGGTGGTCGGCAAACCCGTACGGCTCGTACAGCGCCAGCGCCGCCGTGTTGCTGCGCATCGTCTGCAGGTACGCCTTGTCGGCGCCGTGCTCGACCGCCCAGGCCAGCGAGGTCTCGACGATGCGGCGCGCCAGACCATGGCGGCGGTGCTCGGGGTGTACCTCGACCGCTGAGAGGCCCGCCCACTGATCTGTCACCACGACCCGTCCGATCGCAACGGCCGGCGTGCCGATCGACACGAACCGCACCAGGTCGGGGCCTTCCAGCACGGCCCTGGCCGAGGGGACGTCGTCGACACGTCCGTAGTTGGCCAGCCAGTCGTCGTCGGCGACGCTTGCGACGCGCGCGGCCGGATCTGCCTGGTACGACTGACGCAGATCGGCGACCTGGACGACCGCCCCACCGTGATAACCCTCGAGCGCGGTCCAGCCAGCGGCGCGGAACGTCGAGTCCTGATCGGATCCGACGACGACCTGCACGAGGGCGGGCATGGCTCGCTGGCGGTAGAAGTCGCGCACGTCCGTGAGGGCCTCGTCGAAGGGAACGCCGGGGGAGCCGACGGCCGCGACCGAGTTGGCGCGACCCGTGAACCGTCCGGCGGCACGCAGCTCCCAGTCACCGAGCGGCACGGACTCAATCGCAGGCCAGCCGCGCGACGTGATGCGGGTCAGCTGCTCGGCGCTGACCGAACGGGCACGCTGGCGTCTTGGAGCGGGCTCCGGGACGGGCTTCCACGTCACGACGGTCTGCAGCTCCACGGTCCGGCAGTCGCCGTCTCGTCGCAGGATCGTGACCGTGGCGTCGTCGACGGACTGCACGTGCCCGATCACGTCGGTCATCTCGGGTCCGCCGCTCGGGCCGACACGCCCTGTCTCGTGCCGCACGACGATGCGAGAACCGAGCGCGACACCCTCTAGAGTCATGACCAAGACTTCCATGTCGTTTAGGCAGACCTGACCTCCGGTACCGCCGTCGCAGACGAGATACTGGAGTCAGGTTCGCCGAAGGAGAAAACCCGTGACGTACGTGATCGCCCAGCCATGTGTCGACCTCAAGGACCGGGCGTGTGTCGATGAGTGTCCTGTGGACTGCATCTACGAGGGCAACCGGATGCTCTACATCCATCCCGACGAGTGTGTCGACTGTGGTGCCTGCGAGCCGGTCTGCCCGGTCGAGGCGATCTTCTACGAAGATGACACGCCGCCGGAGTGGAAGGACTACTACGACGCCAACGTCAACTTCTTCGACGACCTCGGCTCGCCCGGTGGTGCCGCCAAGCTCGGCGTCATCGACAAGGACCACCCGATGATCTCGGCACTTCCTCCGCAGAACCAGGAGTAGGCCCCTTCATGGGACGCAAGGTCTCGGCACTGTTTCCTGAGTTCCCCTGGGACACGCTGGCTGAAGCCAAGCAGCGTGCCGCCGAGTATCCGGCCGGGATCGTGGACCTCTCGATCGGCACGCCGGTCGACCCGACCCCGCAGGTGGCAAGCGATGCCCTGATCGCGGCGGCCGACTCGCCGGGCTATCCGACGGTCTACGGCCCTGAGTCGTTGCGGCAGTCGGTCGTCGACTGGATGCAGCGACGTTTCGGCGTGACGGGTCTGAGCGCCTCGCAGGTCTTGCCGACGATCGGGTCGAGGAGCCCATCGCCAACCTGCCGGCCCAGCTGGGTCTCGGACCGGACGACCTGGTCGTCTTCCCCGAGCTGGCCTACCCGACCTACGAGGTGGGCGCGAAGTTCGCCGGGTGCGAGATCCTGGCCGCAGACTCGACGGTCGCGATCGGTCCAAGAAACCCAAGCCTGATCTTCATCAACTCCCCGGCCAATCCGCACGGCAAGATCTTGGGCCCCGACCATCTGCGCAAGATGGTCGAGTTCGCCCGCGAACGCGGTGCGCTGCTCGTCTCGGACGAGTGCTACCTCGAGTTCTCGTCGGGAGGACGAGCCCTACTCGATCCTGCACCCCGACATCTGCGGCGGCAGCTTCGACGGCCTTCTGGCCGTCCAGTCGTTGTCGAAGCGGTCGAACCTGGCCGGCTACCGCGATGCCTTCGTCGCCGGAGATCAGTCGGTGATCTCCGAGCTGCTCGCAGTGCGCAAGCACATGGGCTTCATGCTCCCTGCGCCGGTGCAGCACGCGATGGCTGCGGCGCTGGCCGATGATGCTCATGTCGATGAGCAGCGCGAACGCTACTCAGCGCGCCGGGCGAGCCTGCGTGCCGCCCTGGAAGGGGCGGGCTTCCGCGTCGATCACTCTGAGGGCGCGCTCTATCTCTGGGCCACGCGAGGCGAGCCGTGCCGCGACACCGTCGCCTGGCTGGCTGAGCGAGGCATCCTCGTGGCGCCGGGGCGAGTTCTACGGGACGGCTGGTGCCCAGCATGTGCGGGTGGCGTTCACCGCGACCGACGAACGCATCGCCGCAGCTGTCGAACGTCTCTCCTGAACTGCGGGGCCGCGCGGGCCAGGCGACCTAGTTGGTCGAGACGACGACCGCAGTCTTGACCGCGTCGGGGTCTTTGCGCCAGCCTTCGTGCGAGGCGGTCGACGTCCAGGTCCGGCCACGGAACGACACCTCGTGTGTTCCGAGGTTGGCCGCGTTGGCGACCAAGTAGTGCGCCAGCGCCCAGCCGCGGGCTTTGACGTCGCCGGCCTTGCCGGTCAGCGGGTACCGGCGACATCGCCGTCGCGGGTGACCGGTAGGTCGCCGAACGCCTGGGCGACGTCGGCGGTGATGCGCTTGATGCTGCCGGCGCCTCGGGGGTTGATCTGGCAGGTGAACTTCGCCGGACTGTAACCCCGCAGGGCCGAGGCGAGCGCACGGGCGTAGTCCTCGTGCTGGGCGTAAGCGTGGGGAAGCCAGAGCGTTGCACGGCTTGCGCGGCGTCGTTGATCTCCATGGAACCGTAGCCGTCGACCTTGGCAAGCGCCTCGTAGAACTTTCCGATCGAGTAGTGCGGGTGCCATGATCTGCTCGACCGTGCCCCAGCCCTGTGAAGGGCGCTGCTGGAACAGCCCGATCGAGTCGCGGTCGCCGTAGTCGATGTTGTGGATCTTCGACTCTTGGAAGGCGGTGGCGATCGCGATCGTGGTAGCGCGCGGAGGCAGCCCGCGCTGCTGTGCCTTGGCGGCCATCAGCGCACTCCACTGACCTTGTTCGAGGTCGACCTGGGCGCGGACGTCACCGACCTCCGCGACGCAGAACTCGGCCCGGGACGGGGTGCGATCTTCGAAGGGTCGTCGCCACCAGCACCGAGGCGGTGACCGGCCCGGCGACGACGAACCAGCGAAATCTCAAACCAAGGCCGACTAGTTGGCGTGCAGCGCGGCGTTCAGCTCGATGCCCGTGCGCTCTCCGCGGGGACGGGCCTCGAGCACGCCGGTCTCGCTGTTGACGAGGAACAGGATGCCGTCCTGGCCCGAGAGCTCGACGGCCTTGACGATGCTGCCGTCGGGGGTCGTGACCTTCGATGCCGCGGTGACGTACACGCCAGCGGCGACGACGCAGTCATCGCCGAGGGAGATGCCGAGCCCGGAGTTGGCGCCGAGCAGGCAGCGCTCACCGACGCTGATGACCTGGGTGCCGCCACCGGACAGCGTGCCCATGATTGAGGCGCCACCGCCGACGTCAGATCCGTCGCCGACGACGACGCCGGCCGAGATGCGGCCCTCGACCATCGAGGCGCCGAGCGTGCCGGCGTTGAAGTTGACGAAGCCTTCGTGCATGACCGTGGTGCCCTCGGCCAGGTGGGCCCCGAGGCGGACGCGGTCGGCGTCGCCGATGCGGACGCCGGTGGGCACGACGTAGTCGGTCATGCGGGGGAACTTGTCGACGCTGGTCACCTGGACGTTCAGGCCGGCTGCGCGGGCCCGGGCACGGGTGGCCTCGAAGCCGTTGACGGCGCAGGGGCCGATCGACGTCCACACGACGTTGGTCAGCAGGCCGAACTGACCGTCGAGGTTGAGGGTGTGGGGCAGCACCAGCCGGTGCGACAGCAGGTGCAGCCGGAGCCACACGTCGTAGGCGTCGACAGGGGCCTGCTGCAGGTCGGCGATCGTGGTGTGGACGACGGCCTTGGTCACCTGACGGACCTCGTCCTCACCAGCCAGAGCGGTCAGCTCGGCGGGCTCAGGATCGACCTCAGGGGCAGCGCCAAGGCGGGGCTCGGGGTACCAGACATCGAGCACAGATCCGTCGGCCGTCAGGGTCGCAATTCCGTACGCGTAGGCGCCGGGATGTTCCGCAGAAGTCATGCGCCCAAATCTATCGTGGGTACCTCAACCCTTCGGCAGGCCGTCCTTGGTGCACAGGGAGCCGATCTTGTCGGTCTGGTCCTTCTTGATGTGGTCGAACATCTCGGGCGCGCGGGTCGCGTCCCAGTTGACCGCGAAGTCTTGCAGCGGAACCGTGCAGTTGAGGCCCTTGCCGCTCATCGAAGCCGACAGTGCCAGGGCGAACTTGCCCAGAGCGATGGGTCCTACGTCGTCGCCGATCGTCAGGGAGCCGGAGGCACCCTTCGCGACGCTGACGTAGCGGAACGGGTTGAGCACCGTCCACGGCGACTTGGCCTCGGACGCGATCGAGCCGAGCACCTCGCGCTGGCTCTGGACGCGCTGGATGTCTTGGGTGGCGTAGGAGTGCCGGTTGCGCGAGTAGGCCAGCGCGGTCTTGCCGTCGGCGTTCTGGCAGCCCTTCTTGACGTCGAGGCCTGAATCCTTGTCCTTGAGGTCTTCCTTGGGGCAGATCTCGATGCCGCCGAGGGAGTCGACGACCTTGACCAGCCCGCCGAAGCCGACCTCGATGTAGTTGTCGACGCGGATGCCGGTGTTCTTCTCGATCGTGCGGACCAACAGCTTGGCACCGCCATAGGCGTAGGCGGCGTTGATCTTGGTCCGTCCGTAGCCCGGGATGTCGACGATGGAGTCGCGCGGCAGCGACATCAGCACGCTGGGGCCGCTGCCGGTGTGCAGCAGCATGATGGTGTCGGTGCGGCCACGACCGCCGCCGTCGCCGCCGGTCGACAGGTCCTTCTGCTCTGCCTTGGTCAGTCCACGGCGGCTGTCGGAGCCGACCAGCAGGTAGGTCGTGCCCGGCTGGTCGTCAGGTCGGCCGCTGGCGGGGGAGGCGTCGACCTTGGCGATCTTGCCCCACGCCCAGATCGGCACCGCGACGAGGAAGATGATCCAGGCCAGGACGAGGATGCCCGCAATGCGTCGCTTGGTCTTGCGCTTCTTGGGCTTGTCGGGCGGCGTGGCGCCTGCGGTGGCGGGACGTTTGCCCGGCGGTGGCAGGTTGGGCGGTGGCAGGTCTCCCGGTGGCGGAGGTGCGGCCGTGGTGCGGGTCGGCTCGTCCTCGCCGTACAGCCACCCATAGTTGCCCTGGGGGCGCTCGTCTGACATGCCCGAAACGGTACCGGACAGGGTGCAGGTGTCGGCGGAGCAACTGCCGCGCCCCGGCCGGAAAATGCCACCAGGTCTCGGCGCGCCCTCAACCTTTGATTGAGAGTTTGTGGGGATACTGAGACCGCCTCAGCTTCTTCCCCATTTTGCGAGGACTTCATGTCTGACGTTCGATCCAGTGTCATGGGCGGCTCCTATGCCAGCCCGGCCGACACGTCTGCCCGTATCCAGTTCCGCCGTGGGCTGACGCTCATGGGGATGACTCTCGTCATGCCCGGCTCGGCCCAGATCGTGGCCGGCAACAAGCGGGTCGGCCACATCGCTGTGCGGGTCTGGCTCGGCTTCCTGGCCGTCGGTGCCGGCCTGCTGCTGATCGCGCTGACCTCGCGCCAGACGCTGCTGTCGCTGACCCTGGAATCGTCGACGCCGCTGACCCTCGGCCGCTGGGTGCTGATCCTGGGGGCCTTCGCGTGGGTCGCGCTGATGGTCGATGCCTGGCGGCTCGGACGTCCGCTGGAGATGCGCCGCCATCATCGGCTCTGGACGACAGGCCTCAACAGCGTGCTGTGCTTCGTCACCGCCGCCGTCATGCTGTTCGCCGCCCACATGGTCAGCACCGCGAACTCGTCGATCGGCACGGTGTTCGCCTCCGGCACGACCTCCGACCCCTCTGACGGGCGCTACAACGTCCTGCTGCTGGGCGGCGACTCCGGCCCCGACCGCAGCGGCGTGCGACCTGACTCGCTGACCGTCGCGAGCATCGACAAGGACACCGGACGTGCGGTCCTGATCGGTCTGCCTCGCAACCTCGAGGACGTTCCGTTCCCGGCCGGTTCGGTCATGGACAAGGAGTTCCCCGACGGATTCAACTGCGATGGCTGCTACCTCAATGCGGTCAACACATGGGCCAACGACAACGCGGCCAAGTTCGGCAAGAAGAACCCCGGCATGGACGCGACGATGGACGCGGTCGAGGAGATCACCGGCCTGAAGATGAACTACTACGCGATGGTCAACATGAAGGGCTTCGCCAAGCTGATCGACGCGGTCGGCGGGGTCGAGATGAATGTGCGCGAACGGACCGCGATCGGCGGGATCGGCTCGCCCATCCGCGGCTACGTCGAGGCCGGCGAGCAGAAGCCGACCGGCGACCAGGCGCTGTGGTACTCCCGCAGCCGGGTCCAGAACAACGACTTCTCCCGCATGGGACGACAGAAGTGCGTCATCAACGCGATGGTCCAGCAGCTCAGCCCCAAGAAGGTCCTGCTCAACGTCAACAAGATCGCCAACTCCAGCAAGAGCATGCTGACCACGAGCATCCCGCGTCAGGACCTCGACGTCTTCGCCGACCTGGCGCTCAAGGCCAAGTCGCAGAAGATCGCCTCGGTGTCGTTGGTGCCGCCGGTCATCTACACCGGCAACCCGGACTACCCGAAGGTCCGTCGCATGATCAGCAAGGCCATCGACAAGGCAGAGGGCACGACAGAGGCCAAGAGCGCGATCGCGTCGGCCAAGCTTGTCGATGCCCAAGGCCAAGGACAAGGACCCGCTGGGAGCCAACCAGAGCACCGACCTGGGTGCCGACTGCTGATCCGCGCGCGACGACGGCAACCTGTTGCCGTAGGTCGCTACTGTCATCGTTCATAATGGGTTGCACCACCGGCCGCATCATCGTGAGGGAACATGTCGCATCGCGCGAGTCTCCTGGGCCGCGGCTACCAGGATCGTCACCTGGACTCGCCGCGCGTCCGCTTCCGGCGCGCCCTCGCGCTGTGCCTGATGACGATCGTGGTGCCCGGCTCGGCCCAGATCGCTCTGGGCAAGAAGGTCATCGGCTGGCTGGCCGTGACGATGTGGGTGGCCCTGCTCGGTGCCGTCGGGTTCTTGTACTGGAAGTACCGCACCGACCGTGCGCAGGTGCTGACCTGGTTCACCGACCCTGACATCTTGTTCGCGGTGCGCCTCGGCATGGTCGTGGTGGCGCTGCTGTGGGTCGCGCTGTTCATCGACGCGTGCCGCCTCGGCTCACCGTTCAGGCTGACGTTCGTGCGCGGGGCGGTCATCGCGATCGTCAACCTCGCGATCATCGGCAGTGTCGCGACGTCCACGGCCTTCGCCTCTCAGCTCATCGAGGTGCAGCGCAGCGTCGTCAAGACGGTGTTCAAGGAGACCAAGACCTCGACACCGCTGCAGGGGCGCTACAACATCTTGCTGATCGGTTCTGACGCACGAGCAGATCGCACCGGCATCCGACCCGACACGCTCGTCGTGGCCAGCATCGACGCCGACACCGGCAAGGTCGTGCTCGTGTCGTTGCCCCGCAACCTGCAGAACGTGCCGTTCTCGGAGGACTCGCCCATGAGGCAGGTCTACCCGTACGGCTTCAACTGCGGCTCGGAGTGCCTGCTCAACGCCGTGCACACCACGGCCTCCAACCGCACCGACCTCTACCCGGACAGCGATGATCCGGGGCTCGACGCCACGATCGACGCCGTCGAGGGCGTGACGGCACTCAAGATCAACTACTACATCATGGTCAACCTCAACGGCTTCAAAGGCCTCGTCGACGCGGTCGGCGGCGTCGACATGGACGTCAAGACCCGCATCGCGATGTTCGGGCACGACGACGCGTACAAGCAGAAGTACATCGAGATCGGCCAGCAGAAGCTCGACGGCCAGCAGGCACTCTGGTACGCCCGCAGCCGGGTGCAGTCAGACGACTACACCCGCATGGGACGACAGAAGTGCCTCATGGCCGCGATGGCCAACCAGCTCAGCCCCGCGACCGTCGTGACCAAGGCCAGCAAGATCGGCAAGGCCGGCAAAGTCTGCTGAGCACCACGATCCCTCAGCAGGGCTCGGCCAGTTCGCCGATCTGGCGCTCAAGTCGCGCGGCACCAAGATCCGCACGGTCTCGATCGTCCCGCCGCAGTTCAACACCGTCACGCCAGACTTCCCGGCGATCCAGGCCGCGATCCAGAAGGCGATCGACAAGTCCGAAGGCGTGGCGCCGGCGCCGACGACCACCAAGGACCCGACGGCGCGCAAGGCCAACAACTCCGACGACCTGAACGCCGACTGCTAAGCCAAGCGGCTTATTTGTCCTGGGCCTCGTTGTAGGCGGCGATGACGGTGTCGGGGTCGCCGTCCATGATCAGGTTGCCCTGGTCGAGCCAGATGACCCGGCTGCAGGTGTCCTTGATCGACTTCATGGAGTGGCTGACCAGGAACACGGTTCCGGCGTTGTCGCGGATCTCGCGGATGCGAGCCTCGCTGCGCTGCCTGAACGTCCGGTCGCCGACGGCGAGAGCCTCGTCGACGATCAGGATCTCGTGCGTCTTGACGCTGGCGATCGCGAACTTCAGCCGCGCCGTCATGCCGGAGGAGTAGGCGCGCATCGGAAGATCGATGAACTTCTCGAGACCGGCGAACGAGACGATGTCGTCGTAGTTCTCCTCGATCTCTTCCATCGTGAAGCCCATGGCCAGACCGCCGAGGATGATGTTGCGGTCACCCGACAGGTCTTTCATCAGCGCGGCACCCACGCCGAGGAGGCTGGGACGGGACTGCGCGTAGATCGCGCCGCTGCTGGTCGTCGTGAGCCCGACGATGGCTCGCATCAAGGTCGACTTGCCCGAACCGTTGGTGCCGATGACCCCGATCGAGTCGTTCTCGTAGGCGGTGAACGAGACGCCCTTGAGGGCGTGCACCGAGCGCATCTGCTTGCCGCGGGCGCGCAGCTTCAGATTGCGTCGATCGGCTGCGGTGGGCCGCTTGCCGGTGGAGAACACCTTGTACTCGACGTGGACGTCGTCGACGATGACGACGGGGCGTCGGGTTTCAGTCGGATCAGTCGACACGTCCGTACCTCTCCTCGGCGCGCCAGAAGAACCAGACCCCGACGACGAAGATGCCGATCGACCAGGCGATCGCGCCGTACCAGAAGTTCGTGCTCATCGTGTAGTGCGGTCCTTCGAGCAGGCAGGCGCGAGCCAGGCTCAGGAATTGGTGCACCGGTTGCCAGTTGCTGATCGTGACGACCCACTCGTTGCCGCCGCCGCGGGCATCTGGGCCGAAGCGCTGCTCGACGCTGAAGAAGATGCCCGACGTGTAGAACATGAACCGAGTCAGGAAGGGCAGAAAGTTGTTGAGGTCGCGCCAGTGCACCGAGAGTCGAGCGGTGACCAGCGCCAGACCGGCGTTGAAGATGTAGTACAGCGCCATCAACGGGACGATGAGCAGCCACTCCCAGTTGGGGGAGTGGCCCATGACCAGCAGGAACAGCAGCATGATCGCGATGGTCGGCAAGAACTGCAGGAATCGTTGTGTCACGGCAGCCAGGGGCAGCACCATGCGAGGAAACGCGAGGCTCTGCACGAGGGCCGCGTTGTTCGTGATGGCCTTGCCGCCTGCGGTCCACGACTGGGCGAAGAACTCGAAGATGAACACACCGATGATGAGGAACTCGACGAAGTAGTCGGGCCGCCCCTCGGTACCGATCAGGAAGCCGAAGACGGCGCCGTACACCAGAGCGTTGAGCAGGGGCTTCAGGACGACCCACACCATGCCCAGGGAGTTTTGCTGGTTCTCGGACTCGATCTTGAACCGTGCCATCGAGTAGATGAACGTCCGGCGTCGCCAGACCTCGGTGACGTAGTCGATGAGCGAGGGGCGTCCACCGACCCGGATCAGGCCTGCGCGCGCCGCATCCTCGGCAGTTGTCATGTCGTTGGGTGTCCCTACTGTTGGGGCGGTCCGGGGCATGGAGTGAGGACTCCGCGTCAGCCTCGTCGAGTGTAGTGGATCGGGTCATGGATGTTGCCGCCCTCTTGGGCCGCAACGCGAGCGATCTCTTCTGGTGTTGCGGACGTCACGATGACGAGCGAGCCGCCGCCGAGACAGGCGTTGACCAGCAGCATCGCGTCGCGCGGCACGGTGCCGGCAGTGGCGACGAGACGTCGATCATCGGGGGTCGCCGCCTGCAGGACGTCGGCGTGCGACGAGTGCGTCCCGTCGAGGTCGAGGGCGGCGGTCGTGGGCTCCGGGGGATCGAACGACTCGAAGTGGTCGCCGTGGCCGGGCACCTCGACCCCGAGGTCGAGGAATCCTTGCGGCGGGTCGACGAACCGACCGCCGAACGGTCGCAGGGAGGCGGCCACCCGGTGTGGCTCGTCGGCGGCCAGATCGGGTCCGCTGAGTCCGATGTCTGCTGCCGAGTCGACGAGGCACGCTCCGACGTTCCAGGCGGACAGGATCCACACGATGGTGAGCCAATGACTCGGCAGCCCGATGCGGATCCTGGTGCCGGGTTCGGCGTCGAGGTCGTCGACCAGGAAGTTGCTGGTCTTGGCGACCCAGTTGGCAGTCGTGGTGGTGCTGAGCTCGACGCGCTCGCCGCTCGACATGTCGTAGTAGGTCAGCAACGGCTGCGAAGGATCGTTGCTGACTCGGAGCAGCTGGTCGAGGGTCGTGACCTGACGCCGCGTCATGCCGTGACCTTCCGGGCGTGGTCGAGCACGGCGTCTGCAGGCACGGTCTCGAAACGTCCCGGATCGGGTTCGCTCAGGCCGGCGACCGTGACGAGCCGGCCGGGGCCGGGTCGTCGTGATGGACGACCAGCGTCGGGAGGGCATCGGTGATCAGCTCGCGGAGGCCGGGGGGTGCGCAGCACGGGGTCGATCGCCAGGGTGCGGCTCGACGGTCCGAGCACGAGGACGTCGGTCTCGGCGAGTGCTTGCGCGACGGCGGGGGAGATCGTGATCTGGTCGGCGACCAGCAGCAGCTGGGTGGCCTCGTGGGCGGCGGGGTCGGCGAGGTACTGCTCGACGTGGATGGCGCGGGGGTCGTCGGTGCCGATCACGACCCGGAACTCGGCGCGGTCCTCGCAGGCGGGGAGGAGACGGTAGGGCAGGCCTGATCGGGTGGCTGCGGCGATCGTGGCATCGGTCAGCGACGTCCCGTTCGCCGTCAGGTCGGTGCGCACGATCCGAGCGGCGATGGCCTGATCGCTCGCACGCTGCCAGCGGGGGGCGTAGCCGATCGCCTCGAGCGCGTCCGCCGTGGCGAACGTGGCAGCCGACCCGGGCGGGGTCAGGAGTCCGTCGAGGTCGGGGCTGGCCAGCAGGCCGGCGCTGATGTGCCCGCGGACCGTCGGAGCGATCACCGTGAGGCGGTCGTCGGGGGACAACGAGGTGCCCAGGTCATGGGCGAATGCGGCGCCGTCGGCGCCGGTGATGAGCGTGATCCGCATGTACGCCATTGTGTCGTGCCGTCCCTGAGGCGCCCGCAACGGGGCGACACGCCGGAGATTTCGAGAATCTTGCCATCCGGCTTGACATGTGAGACACCACAGGACTGTAATTTCATCTATGTCATTCGATTTGGGGATCCCACAAGAGGTCGACGAAGAACTCATGTGGCAGGAGCGCGCTCTGTGTGCTCAGACAGACCCCGAGGCATTCTTCCCTGAAAAGGGCGGTTCGACACGCGAGGCCAAGCGAGTGTGCTTGACGTGTGACGTTCGCGGTGAATGCCTTGAGTACGCCCTGGCGCACGATGAGCGCTTCGGAATCTGGGGTGGCCTGTCTGAACGCGAACGGCGCAAGCTCAAGAAGCGAGCGTAAACAACGCTCTTTTCTCGTCCACTAGGGTCATGGTGTGGACGAGATCGAAAACGACGCGCCATTGGCTCGACGATCCCCCACCGTCGGAGCCGTGCTGGTCTCCCACAACGGGGCCAGATGGCTGCCCAAAGTACTTTCTTCCTTCAGCAACATGTTCCACGCGCCGACGGCCTGGCGGGTCGTCGACGTCAGCTCGACCGATGGCAGCGCCGAGCTTGTTGCGCGACTCGTTCGGGTCTGATCGCATCACGTACGCGCCCTCGGGCACTGGCTTCGGCGAGGCGGTTCGACGCGGAGTAGCCGAGCTGCCCAGAACCGACTGGATCTGGCTGCTGCACGACGACGCCTCCGTCCTGCCCGGCACCTTGGCCGGACTGCTCGACACCGCCACGTCCGCGCCTGACATCGCCGCGGTAGGCCCCAAGATCCGTGAGTGGCCGTCACTGCGTCGCCTGCTCGAGGTGGGCCTGACGGTCACCGCCACGGGCACCCGCGAGACGGGGCTCGAGACCGGTGAGCCCGACGCCGGGCAGCACGACCGTCCCCGCGACGTGCTGGCGGTCAACACTGCGGGCATCCTGATCCGCCGTGACGTGTGGGACGAGCTGGACGGCTTCGACCCCCAGCTCCCGTTGTACTTCGACGACATCGACTTCGGCTGGCGACTGGCCCGCGCCGGCTATCGCACGGTCACCGCCCCGTCGGCGATCATCTTCCACGCAGAGTCGAGCCGGCGCGGGCAACGTCCGCCACCGCTGGCGACGTGCCGCGCTGGGAGGAACGCCGGGCGGCGATCTACACCTCGCTGGTCAACACGCCGATGCCCCGGTTCTGGTGGCAGTTCGTCCGACTGTTCTTCGGCTCGTTGCTCCGGGTCGTCGCGCAGGTCGTCGGCAAGGACCCCGAGGCCGCGAGCGACGAGCTGCTGGCGCTGCGCTCGGCGTACCTGCACCCCGTCAGGCTGGCCCGTGCGCGACGTGATCGCGCCCGCACGGCGCGGCGTCCGCACCGCGAGATCCGCACGCTCTTCGCCCCTTTCTGGTTGCCGTACCAGCACGGTATCGACCTGCTCCGGCACGCCTTCACCGCGCTGGTGAAGCCCGAGGCCGTCGTCACGGTAGGCCGTCGCTCGACCGTCGTCGACCAGGCTCCCGACGAGGCCGTCGATCTCGACAACGCCCCGTCGCTGCTGTGGCGTCGTCCCTGGTTCACCGTCGTCATGGTGCTGCTGATCTTGTCGGTCATCGCCGGCCGTGGCCTGCTGGGTGGCTCGCTGAGCGGTGGAGCGCTGCTCCCGGCGCCCGACACTGCGGGCGGATGGTGGGCTCTGCTGTTCGAGCGACAGCACGACGTCGGCCTGCCGAGCACCGCGTTGCCGGCGCTGTTCGCCCTGCCGCTGGCAGCCGTCGCGACCCCGGTGTGGTTCGCTCCCGGTCTGGTCATCACTGCCTTCATGGTGTTCTGCGTGCCGCTGGCAGCGCTGACCGCGCACCGTTTGGGACGGCAGATCAGCCCCCATCGCGCGCCGCGCATCGTCTGGGCCGTGTCGTACGGCCTGTCGGTGTTCGTCGTCGGTGCCGTCAGCGAGGGCCGGATCGGCACCGTGGTGGCGCTGGTGATCGCTCCGATCATCGTCAACGTCGCCTGGCAGCTGGCCGAGGCGCCTGGCTGGCAGCTGGCCTTGCGGCTCGGCATCTGGATCGCGGTGGCTGCCTCCTTCGCGCCGGTCGTGCTGGTTCTCGGCCTCGGTGGCCTGCTGGTCCTCTGGTACTCCGAGGGACGGTGGGTCAGCCGGCAAGCTCGTCGTGGCCTTGGTGACGCCTTTGGTCCTGCTGGGACCCTGGCTGGCGCAGCGCGCACTCCGACCTTGGCTGGTCTGGTGGGAAGCAGGCCTGCCTCTGCCAGGCAGCGCCACGATCCGCGACGTCGTGCTGGGTCGCGCCGGCGACGGCGGGCTCCCGGGCTGGTTCACGGTCGGCCTGCTGGTGCTGGCCGTCGTGGCTCTGGTGCCCGAGCGCACCCGTTCGGGCGTGCACCTGGCCTGGATGGTCGCGATCCTCGGACTCGGTGTCGCGCTGGTCGGCACGCTCGTGACGTTCTCGACCGGCGCTGGACAAGCCGCCGTCGCGCCGTGGGTCGGCGTGCCGACCGGCCTGTGGATCGGCGCGCTGTCGACGGCGGTTTTGCTCGCGGTGCCGGCGGCACTCGACTGGCCGAGGGCCGCGCTCGTCACGGCGGTCGTCGTCGCGCTGGTGCTGCCGCTCGCCTCTGCGGGCTGGTGGCTCAAGGACGGATCGGCCGGTCCGCTCGACGACCAGCGCGTCGAAGTCGTCCCTGTGTTCCTGGCCGAGCGCCCCGGCGACACGCTGGTGCTGGCCGGAACCATCGACGACGGGGTCGACTACCGGGTGGTCGCGGGCGCCGGACCGTTCCTCGGCCAGGAGGCTGCGACGCCGACGTCCGCCTCGACCAAGCAGCTGACCGCGACGCTGCGTCGGCTGCTCGCACAGCCCACCGAACGCGATGTCAAGGCCCTCAGCTCGCTGGGGATCTCGGCGATCTATGCGCCTGATGCCGATCCCGAGCTGACTCGCCGGGTCGGCTCCGCGCCGCTGCTGGAGCCTTCCGGCAGTGATCAGCCGGGCGCGCAGGTGTGGACGATGGTCGACGAGCCCGGCGCCGACACGACCCGGGCGCCGCTGTGGCACCCGGTCGTCACGGGGCTCCAGGTCGTGCTGTGGCTCGTCGCGATCGTGATGTCGCTGCCGGTACGGAGGCGTCGCACCGGATCGGTGGCCGTCCCTGAGGAAGAGGTCGCCTCATGAAGCGTTTCGCAGGTGTGGTCTTCCCGCTGGCGGCTGTCGTGCTGGTCCTGCTGGCAGGCTGTCGACATCGACGCGGAGACGCCCCGCGCGGCGGGCAGCGTCCCCGTCAGCCAGTCGACCTATGCGTGTCCAGCCGGCTCGAGCATCACGGTCGCGTCGGGTCAGGTCGCGGCCGGTGCCGCGCGCACGGCGACTGCGCTGCCTGACAAGACCGTCGATCCGGCGCTGGGTGATCCTGCGCTGTGGCAGCAGTCGGTCGTCAAGGGGTCGGGGGTCATCGTCGAGCAGCGGGGCACCTCGTCGGGAGCAGTGGGCTACTTCTCTGGGACTGCACCGGCAGCCGGTGGCGGCGGCCTCGTCGTCGGCGAGTGCCCCGGCATCGTCGATGACGCCTGGTTCCTCGGCCTCGGCTCCGGCGGCAAGCACTTCTCGACGTTGATCCTGACCAACCTGGGCGACTCCACGGCCGCCGCTGACGTGACCCTGTGGGGTCCGAAGGGCAAGATCGAGGCCTTCGGCAACGAGGGCATCGTCATCGAGCCGCAGTCGGTCGCACGCATCCGGCTCGACGACCTGGCGGCGGGGGAGTCTGGCTCGCGGTCAAGGTGCACCGCCGGCAGGGCTCGTTGTCGGCCGTGGCGAACGACACCTCGACGGCAGTCTTCCAGGGCACCGAGCCGGTCTCGGCCACGCAGGAGCCCAGCCGCGACCAGGTCGTCGGAGGCGTCGTCGCCGGCACATCGGGGCGCACGCTCCTGGTGCTCAACCCCGGCGGCTCGACTGCACGGGTCAAGGTCGACGTGGTGGGCCGCGAGGGCACCGTGAGCCCGACCGGTCTGGACGACATCCAGGTCAAGGCCGGGACCGTGCAGGCCGTGACGGTGCCGAAGTCGGCTGGCGCCGACGAGCAGGCGCTGCGGATCACGTCCGACCAGCCGGTCTCGGCGACGGTGCGGATGGCCCCCACCACCAAGGACTACGCCTACGCCGAGTCGACGCCGGTGCTGTCGGGGCCGACGGTCGTGCCGGTCGACCTCGGTGCCGCCGGTGGCATGCCACGGCTGATCCTGACGGCGCCGGGCAAGCGCGCCACGGTCGAGGTGCAGGCCTTCGACGCTGCGATGAAGCCGTTGAAGTCGACCTCCGTCACGATCGGCGCTGGCACGACCCGAGGCTTCACGCCCCCGGACAAGGCGGCGGCCTATCTCGTCCTGCGTCCCAACGGCGACGTCATCGCCGCAGCGACCTACACCGACAAGGACAAGATCGCTTCGCTGGCGCTCCACGGCGCACCGCTCGCGGCCAAGGCCCCACAGGTTCGCCCCGCCAGCTGACGCGCCACCCCGGATATCGGCGGTTTTGGGTCGAACAGGGCCCTCCATCGACGTGAAACCGCCGACATCCTGAACTGGGGGGACCCGCTCTCACCGAGGCCGCGGATCCAGGTCGTCCGGCGACATGTGCCAGACCTCGGCGAGCCGGTCGAGCGCGACCGACCAGACGAGGTCTTCGACGTCCTCGCGGGTGGGGCAGCGCTGACTGATCGGGATGCGGAACAGCACGATGCGGGTCAGCTCGGGGGTGGCGGCCACGATCGATAGCGGCACCTCGTCGGTCCACTCGGGCGGCAGCAGCGGTGCTTCTTCCACGACGATCTCGACGTGGTCGGGCTCGATCGAGAAGTGCGGCTCGAGCGCCGCCAAGATGTCGGTGACGAGCAGATCGAACGACTCGCGCGGTGAACGGTGCGCGGGGACGCTGCGCGGGGACAGTGGGCCTGGAAGGGCCATCGGGCCGCGGGGGCCGCGGCCGCGCCGATCGCGCATCCGGCCGGGTCGCGGGCCGGTCACGATGCCGCCGAGGTGATCCATGCGGTGAGCCTAACGCGTGTGCCACCACCACCCCGATAGCCTCGCCACGTGGCAACAGTTCGACGCTGCACGCGATCGGCGTGCTCCCAGGCAGCAGTGGCGACACTGACCTATGTGTACGCCGACCAGACGGCGGTGCTGGGTCCGTTGGCGACCTACGCCGAGCCGCACACGTATGACCTGTGTGCTGTGCACGCCCAGCGGACGTCCGCCCCGCAGGGCTGGAACGTGCTGCGGCTTGCCCCGACCCCGAGGCCGACAGGCCGTCGCACGACGACCTGCTGGCCCTCGCCGACGCGGTACGTGAGGCAGGGCGCCCGCCGGCACCCGAGCCTGACGGCCCGCCTTCCCTTCGACTCGTGAGGCCCGATTCGTGATCGACCCCCGTCTGGGGCTGGTGGTCAAGGCGTACGACGTACGCGGCCGCTCGCCCGAAGCTCGACCCTGCCCTGACCCGCGCGCTGGGGGAGGCATTCGCCCTCGAGACCCAGATCGACGGCGACAGCGTCGCAGGCGGCGGCACTGCCGTCATCGGCCACGACATGCGTGACACCTCGCCGTTGCTGGTCGAGGCGTTCGCCGACGGCGTCCGCGCACGTGGCGGCAACGTCATCAGCATCGGCCTGGCCTCGACCGATCTGCTCTACTTCGCCTCGGGCGACCTCGACCTGCCGGGTGCCATGATCACCGCGAGCCACAACCCGGCCGAGTACAACGGCATCAAGCTGTGCCGCGCCGGCGCCAAGCCGATCGGCTACGACACGGGCTTGTCGAAGATGGCCGAGGTGGCTACCGCTGCTGACCCGCACCGAGCTGCCCGAGCCGACCGGTTCGATCGAGCAGCAGGACGCGCTCAGCCGCTATGCCGAGTACCTCCACCAGATCGTGCCGGTACCGGCCGGGCGACGCCTCAAGGTCGTCGCCGACGCTGGCAACGGCATGCGCCGGCCACACGGTGCCCTCGGTGTTCGCCGACCTGGACGTCGACCTGACGCCGATGTACTTCGAGCTCGACGGAACCTTCCCGAACCACGACGCCAACCCGCTCGACCACACGACCCTGGTCGACCTGCAGGCCAAGGTGCGCCAGACCGGTGCCGACATCGGCCTGGCTTTCGACGGCGACGCCGACCGCTGCTTCGTTGTCGACGAGCTCGGCCAAGTCGTCTCGCCCAGCGCGATCACCGCTCTCATCGCGCACCGGGCGCTGCTGGCCAACCCCGGCGCCACGATCCTGCACAACGTCATCACGTCGAAGGCCCGTGCCCGAGATCATCACCGAGAACGGCGGCACCGCGGTGCGTACGCCGGTCGGTCACTCGCTGATCAAGGCCGAGATGGCCCGCACGGGCGCGCTGTTCGGTGGCGAGCACTCGGGGCACTTCTACTTCAAGGACTTCTTCCTGGCCGACTCCGGCATGATCGCGGCGTTGCACGTCATGGCCGCCCTCGCCGAGACGTCCGGCACGGTCTGTAAGCTCATGGCCCAGTACGAGCGCTACGTTTCGTCGGGCGAGATCAACAGCACCGTCGACGACGCCCAGGCGGTGCTGGCCAAGCTGGCGCAGGCCTACGCCGACCTGCCCCAGGACAGCATGGACGGTCTGACGATCACCGGCGACACCTGGTGGTTCAACGTCCGCGCCTCCAACACCGAGCCGCTCCTGCGCCTCAACGTCGAAGGCGACGACGAGGCCACGATGGCCGACGTGCGCGACAAGGTGCTCGCGGTCATCCGCGCCCGCCCCTAGCCCCGCCTTGACCGCGAGTGGTGCGGAATGGACGTACCGAGACGGGCAGATTCATATGGTCGTGACAACGCTTGTTGAATTGGAGTGTTGTCATGGTGAAGTTGTTCGAACCTGGGACGCGTGAGCGTTTCGTTGATTCGGTGTGTGGCGGGATGTCGCTGCTGGCGGCGGCTCAGAGTGTCGGCGCGTCGGTTGGATCCGCGACGCGTTGGTGGCGCCAGTCTGGGCGGATGGAACTTGCTCTCGTTGTCGGTCGCAAAGATGGCGGCGGTCTGGTGGCCCCGATCCCACCGTCATTGCCAGGAAAGTCCTCATCGTCTTGCCGTCGATCGTTGTCGATGATGGATAGGTCGTTGATTCAGGCCGGTCGGTGTTTGCAGATGTCGTACGCGCAGATCGGGATCTTCATCGGCCGGGACAAGTCGGTGGTCTGGCGTGAGGTCAACCGGTCGTCGAGCCCGGACGGGGTCTATTACGCGTCGGTCGCTCACCGGTTGGCAGCCGAGCTGCGGCGCCGGCCCAAGGCCTTCAAGCCGCTACGAACGGGCCGTTGTGCCGGTTCATCGAGGCCGCGATGGACGAGGGCTGGTCGCCGGGCTTGATCGCCGGGATGCTCACGAAGACGTTCGGTGACGATCACACTTGGAGGGTGTCCCACGAGACGATCTATCAGGCCCTCTACGTCCAGACCCGTGGCGAGCTGCGCGCTGACCTGCACCGCAACCTCAGCCTGAAACGCGCGAACCGGCGACCACAGACCCGTGATCGCAAGGCCAGCAGTCCCTACAAGGAGGCCTTCACGATCAGCGACCGGCCCGCTGAGGTCGACGACCGTGCTGTTCCGGGTCATTGGGAAGGTGACCTGATCGTTGGACCGGCTTCGAAGTCCGCGATCGGGACGTTGGTCGAGCGCACAACCCGGTTCACGATCTTGCTGCACCTGCCAGATCGCCATGACTCGCAGACCGTCGCGGCGGCGATGATCGACGCGATGCGTGACCTGCCCAAACACTTGCGGCAGTCGATCACCTGGGACCGCGGGTCCGAGCGCGCGGCCTATGAAGACATCCAGCCGCGTTGGACACGAAGTTGTTCTTCTGTGACCCGCACTCGCCCTGGCAGCGCGGCACGAACGAGAACACCAACCGTCTGCTGCGGTTCTGGTTCGAGAAGGGAAGCGACCTGTCCGTCCATAGC
Source organism: Aeromicrobium sp. UC242_57 (assembly GCF_044452305.1). Classification (NCBI taxonomy): domain Bacteria; kingdom Bacillati; phylum Actinomycetota; class Actinomycetes; order Propionibacteriales; family Nocardioidaceae; genus Aeromicrobium; species Aeromicrobium sp. UC242_57. Next base: position 564,985 of record NZ_JBIOAM010000003.1, read on the forward strand.
GCTGAGGACCTCGCCCGCGTCGCAGCGACCCTGAACCGCCGTCCCCGCCCGACGCTGAACCTCAAGACCCCAGCCCAAGCGCTGAACACGCTCCTCAAAGAGGCCGCGTGAAACCAACCCGTTGCCACCACCCATTGACTTTGCCACGGCGAGCCTGTCCAAGGCGCACCGCTCGGGGGCTGGCATGCACCGCTCGCGACCGTGGCCGGCGAGCCCGCGTACTAGGGTGGAGCCATGAACCTTGACCCGGCTCTGCTCGAGATCCTCGTGTGTCCTCAGTGTCGTGCCACGTTGTTCGTCGACGACGACGCCAGCGAGCTGGTGCGACACCTGTGCGCTGGCCTACCCGTGCGTCGCGACATTCCTGTGATGCTCGTCGACGAGGCACGCGCGCTGCGCTGAACCTTCAGCCGGATGTAAATTAGGGTAGGCTAACCTTTGGGTCGACGATCTGTCGACCCAAAAGGATGCGTCGCGATGAGAGCCCATGACTGAGCCAAGCCCCCCGTTCTCGCGCGTTGCGGCGGCCGGTGTGGCGGTGGAGGCCACTCCGGCAGACCTGATGTCGTGGCTGCCCATGTTCGACTCACCGATCGCGATGACGGGTGAACTCGGCAGTATCGATGACGGAGACTCGCGGCTATGCCCCGCCCTCGCTCACCACAGAGCCGGTGATTCTCGACCCGCACCGGGTCAATCTGCGACTCGACCGCTCAGCATTGGCCCGGGTCGTCGCAAGTGAGTCCGACGAGCCGCGAGACCCTGCTGCCGTCCAGCTGGTCGACGCCCACGACCGGCTGCTGCACCGCGGATACGTCAGCCTCCTCCGATGACCAGGTCACGCTGAAGTCGCTGATGGTGCTGGGTGGGCGAAGCTGGACGCCTGGTGAGGCCGCGTCTGAGACCCGCAAGGCCAGGACGACGGGTGCTGATCGCATTCGACTGGCCGAAGGCAGCGGTGACGACCATGTCGACGAGATCATCTCCGACGCACGCCACAGCCGTGGCGCTGTGCTCTCCGGGCTCGGCCGCGACACCGTCTCCCGGGTGCCTGCCGATGAGGTGGTGCACATGCTGTTCCACCTCGGCCAAGACGGCGTGCCGATCACCGTCGTCACGCCGGTGCCGGGGCTTGCGCATCTGCGCAGTGGACGGATCGACACGATGCGGCAGCTGCGTCTGGGGCGCGAGCCTGTCGATCGGTGGCTGCACCGTCGCCATCGATCACCAGATGCTCGGCCCGGCCTGGATCGTGCGTCCGCTGCACGGGCCGGCGTTCATCGAGCAGCACGACGTGTGGGGGCGCTGTGTCCTGGTCGTCATGTCAGCCTGCGATCGCAGCCTCGACCCAGACTCGGCCATTCGCTGGGAGCACATCACCGCGATGCTCTCAGTCTTCTCGGCGCACTGATTCCGCACACGGGTGGGCACGACGAGTCGATGAGGTAAATATTGTCGCTCGCCGGTAGGCTGGCAGGCATGGATTACAACGTCGCAGACCTCTCGCTCGCCGAGTACGGTCGCAAGGAGATCGACCTCGCCGAGCACGAAATGCCGGGCCTGATGGCCATGCGCGAGCGCTTCGGAGCGAGCCAGCCGCTCGCTGGAGCACGTATCGCAGGATCGCTTCACATGACGATCCAGACCGCCGTGCTGATCGAGACGCTCACCGCGCTCGGCGCCGACGTCCGCTGGGCGACCTGCAACATCTTCTCGACCCAGGACCACGCTGCCGCTGCCGTCGTGGTGGGCCGTGACGGCACCCCCGAGAACCCCCAGGGCACCCCCGTCTTCGCCTGGAAGGGCGAGTCCCTGGCCGAGTACTGGGACGAGGCCGAGAAGGTCTTCGACTTCGCCGAAGGCGGACCCAACGTCCTGCTCGACGACGGTGGAGACATCACGATGCTGCTGCACCTGGGCGTCGAGTACGAGAAGACCGGCGTCGTCCCGTCGCAGGACAGCACCGACAACGAAGAGTTCAAGGAGGTGCTGCGTGTCCTGGCCCGTTCGGTCGCCAACAAGCCGCAGCACTGGACTAACATCGCCAAGGACATCCAGGGCGTCTCCGAAGAGACCACCACCGGTGTCCTGCGCCTGTACGACCGTTTCCGCGAAGGCACGCTGCTGTTCCCGGCGATCAACGTCAACGACTCGGTCACCAAGAGCAAGTTCGACAACAAGTACGGCTGCCGCCACTCGCTGATCGACGGCATCAACCGCGCCACCGACGTCATGATCGGCGGCAAGGTCGCCGTCGTGTGTGGCTACGGCGACGTCGGCAAGGGCTCGGCAGAGTCGCTCCGCGGCCAGGGCGCCCGTGTCATCGTCACCGAGATCGACCCGATCTGCGCACTGCAGGCAGCGATGGACGGGTACGAGGTCAAGCGCCTCGAGTCGGTCGTCGAGTACGCCGACATCTTCATCACGACCACCGGCAACTTCGACATCATCCGGGTCGAGCACTTCGAGAAGATGAAGCACCAGGCGATCGTCGGCAACATCGGCCACTTCGACAACGAGATCAACATGGCCGGTCTGGCCAAGATCGAGGGCATCGTCAAGGACGAGATCAAGCCCCAGGTCCACCAGTGGATCTTCCCTGACGGCAAGAAGATCATCGTGCTGTCCGAAGGACGTCTGCTCAACCTCGGCAACGCGACGGGTCACCCCTCGTTCGTGATGTCGAACTCGTTCACCAACCAGGTGCTGGCGCAGATCGAGCTCTACAGCAAGGCCAGCCAGTACGAGCTGGGCGTCCACGTCCTGCCCAAGCACCTCGACGAAGAGGTCGCCCGCCTGCACCTCGACGCCCTCGGTGTCGAGCTGACCCAGCTGAGCAAGGAACAGGCCGCCTACCTGGGCGTCGACGTCGCGGGGCCCTACAAGTCGGATCACTACCGCTACTGATCCCGACCCGCCCCCGCATGATCACCACGCCGACCGTCGGCCACCCCAGCAGCAGCACATCGCTGAGGTGGCCGACGGAAGGCGTTCGACGACCAGGAGTACCGGCATGAGCTATCGACGAACCCGACGAGACCGCGTGCTCGTCGTCGACGACGACGCCTCGCTCGCCGAGATGCTGACGATCGTGCTGGAGGGTGAGGGTCTCACCACGGCCGTGTGCCGGTCAGGCGAACGCGTCCTGGCGACCATGGCCCACTTCAAGCCCGATGTGGTCCTGCTCGACCTGATGCTGCCGGGCATCGACGGCATGAACGTGTGCCGGTTGATCCGCGAACGGTCGTCCGTGCCGATCATCATGCTGACGGCGAAGTCAGACACCCCCGACGTCGTGGCCGGGCTCGAGGCCGGCGCCGACGACTACATCACCAAGCCGTTCAAGAACACCGAGCTCGTCGGCGCGGGTGCGTGCCCGGCTGCGTCGCTCCGACCAGCTCGAGGAGATGCTGGTCTTCGGCGACATCGTGCTTGACCCCGCCGGTCACACCGTGACCCGCAAGGGCGTGCCGCTCGAGCTGACCCCGCTCGAGTTCGACCTGCTGGCCTGCCTGCTGAGCGATCCCTCGCAGGTGTTCTCCCGCGAGACGCTGCTCGAGAAGGTCTGGGGCTACCACCACCCGGGCGACACCAAGCTCGTCAACGTCCACATGACCCGACTGCGCTCCAAGATCGAGGACGACGCCGAGGATCCCGAGATCATCCGCACCGTGCGCGGCGTCGGATATCAGGCGATCTCGCCACCCGCATGAGTCGCTGATGCGCGGCCTCGCGCAGTTCTGGCGCCGCTCCATCCAGGTCCGGGTGGTGACGAGCACGATCGTGCTGAGCTCGCTCGTCATTGCGCTGACCGGCTGGGCCCTGCTCAGCGACGTCGCCAGCGGTCTGGCCGACGACCGGCGTATCGCGGCGGTCTCCGAGGCGCGTTCCGGATTCGACTACGCCCAGACGCAGCTCGACGCATCGGTCGAGACCGAGCCGTCGACGCAGTCGCAGACCCTCACGCAGATGGTCGACTCGTTGACCCGGTCCCGGGGGAGCCACCCGCACCTACGAGCTCGTCCTCGAAGGTCCGTTGCTGACCGCCGACGGACAGGTCCCGATCCGTTCGTCGGCTGCGATCGAGCCCGGCTCGTTGCCCGACGACCTCGCCGAGGCGGTGCGCTCCGCCCCGGGCACCTACTGGCGGTACTCCGACCTCTCGCTGCTCGGATCGTCCAAGGTCGAGCCGGCCGTCGTCGTCGGCAGCCAGCTGCGCGTGCCGGGCAGCGGCGACACGTATGCGTTGTTCTACCTGTTCTCGATGCAGGACCAGCAGGAGACGCTGAGCCTGGTGCGTCGGGCGCTGCTGCTCGGCGGCATCGCGATGGTGCTGATGGTCGCGGCGGTGGCCTGGCTCGTGTCGCGTCAGGTGCTCGACCCGGTCCGGATGGCGCGACGTATCGCCGAGCGCTACGCCAGCGGCCACCTCGAGCAACGCATGCACGTCAGCGGCGAGGACGACATCGCCCGACTGAGCAACTCCTTCAACCAGATGGCCGCCAGTCTCCAGAGCCAGATCAGGCGGTTGGAGAACCTGTCCCGGCTGCAGCAGCGCTTCGTCTCCGACGTGTCGCACGGCCGCGGACACCGCTGACGACCGTCCAGATGGCCAGCGAGGTGCTGTACGACTCCCGCGACCGCTTCGACCCGCACACCGCCCGCTCGGCCGAGCTGCTGAAGGGCGAGCTGGACCGGTTCGAGTCATTGCTCTCCGATCTGCTCGACCTGAGCCGGTTCGACGCCGGCGCCGCGCAGCTCGAGCTCGGGACGGTCGACCTGTCGCGCATCGCCGTCGAAGCCGCAGAAGATCCCGGCGTCGCCCGCAAGGGCATCGAGGTGCGACTGATCGGGGTCGACACCCCGGCCGTCGTCGAAGCCGACATCCGGCGCATCGACCGCATCGTGCGCAACCTGCTGACGAATGCCACCAAGTACAGCCAGTCAGATGTCATCGAGATCGAAGTGGCGCCAAAATGACGAGTGTGTCTCGTTCGCGGTGCGCGACTTCGGCGTCGGACTGTCCGGCGACGAGAACATCCGCGTGTTCGACCGGTTCTGGCGGGCCGATCCGGCGAGAACCCAGGGCGGCACAGGCCTGGGCCTGCCGATCTCGCGCGAGGACGCCGCGCTGCACGGAGGCACGCTGGAGGCGTGGGGACGTCCGGGGCGCGGCAGCGAGTTCATCCTCACGATCCCCAAGCCCGACGGCTCGGCCAAGACCCCGGCGCTCAGGTCGGTGCACGCATGAGGACGCGCACGACACGCAGGCTGGGCACGCTGGCCGTGCTGGTTGTCGTGGCGGTGTCGGCGTGCGCTGGCATCCCGTCCTCGGGGCCGGTCACGAAGGTCGCTGACGACACCGGGCTGGGGGAGAGCACCGTCCGCTACTCACCGGCCGGCCCGATCGAGAACGGGACACCTGAGCAGATCGTTCGCGGCTTCCTCGATGCGATGCTGGCCTATCCGACGGCGACTCGTACGGCGGCCGCCTTCCTGACTCCCAAGTCGGCCGACGGCTGGAATCCGGCGTCGGGGATGAGGATCTACTCCAAGCCCAAGGTCGACGGCCGGGTGCCGTCGTCGAAGGGACTCGAAGATCCTCAGGCGCGTGGGTCGGCCGGTGTCGACGTGAGGCTCAGCTACGTGCTCGACGCCGAGCTCGACGGGCAGGGGCACTACACGCATCGCGGCGATGGCGCCGCCGTCACCTTCACGCTGCAGCGCGCCGAAGGACAGTGGCGCATCGTCGACCCGCCCGACGGGCTCATGGTCAACGCGAAGTTCTTCAGCGACTACCTGCGCCCCTTCAACCTGTACTTCTTCGATCGACCTGGCCGCCGACTCGTGCCCGATCCGGTGCACATCGTCGTGGGCGACCAGCTCGCGACCAGCCTGATCACGAGCCTGGTCAGGGGGCAGCCGAAGTCGCTGGAGGCCGCGAGCCGCACGTACGTGCCTCCGCTCGACGTGCTGCGGCCCGCCGTCACGATCTCGCGCGACGGGGTCGCCGAGGTCGAGTTCACCTCCGACCTGAGCGACATGGCCGAGAACGCGCGTGACCGCATGTCGGCGCAGATCGTCTGGACGCTGCGGCAGGTGCCCACCATCGAGTCGGTCCAGATCATCGGCGACACGAGCACGCTGCTGGGTGGTCGTCTCGAGAACCAGCCGATCAGCTCGTGGGGCGGTTTCGGCCCGAGCATCTCCCGTGGCCGGGCCCACGCGGTGGTCGACGATCGCGTCGTCACGATCGACGGCGGCGAGGTGACCCCGGTCAAGGGAAGCTGGGGCAAGAACGCGCGGGGCGCCGTGGTCGCCGCCGTGTCGTCCGACGGAGTTGCCGGCGTGCTTCCCGGTCGCAGCGAGGTGCGAGTCACCCAGCCCGATGGCAGCGACGCCAACATCGTCACAGGCAGCGACTTCCTCACCCCGCAGTGGGACAGCGACGGACTGCTCTGGCTCGTCGACACGGCAGGCTCCCAGACGCGGATCCGGGTCCGCGACGGCGATCGGCTGAGGTCGATCGACGTGGGCCGGCTCGCAGCACGTGACGTCCGACGGTTCGCGTTGTCGCCTGACGGCACCCGGTACGCCGTCGAGACCAGACGCGGGCAGGACCGCGAGGTGCGAGTCGGCACGGTGCTGCGCGACGCCAAGGACAGGCTCCTGGGTCTCGGCCCCTCCGGCCAGGTCTTCACTCCTGCTGGGCAGCCACGGGCCATCTCGTGGTCCTCCAGCACCGAGCTGGGCCTGCTCGCCGACAGCCAGTCCGGCGTGCAGGTGCACCACGTCGCGATCGACGGCTCTGCGACGACGGTAGGGATCGACCGCAGCGCGGCTGTGCTCCCCGACACCGGCATCGACAACCTGGTGATGGGGCCCGGCGACCGGACCGACCAGTATGCGACCGACCGCGCTGGCCAGCTGTGGTTCTTGCCGACCGGAGGGGTCTGGCAGCTCGTCAAGACGTCGAAGGTCACAGGACTGACGTACGGCGGCTGAGTCCACAGCCGGCGCCGCAGCCCTCGCGGCAGGCGGCCACGGCGCCGAGGCTGGGGTCGTGCGAGACCTCGTCCTGCCCTTGGCCGATCTGCTGCTGGGAGCCCAGTGTGCAGGGTGCCGTCGCCCTGCGCTGATGCTGTGCCGTCGGTGCGGGATCGCGATGAGACCCGATCCTGTCGAGGTCTGGCCCGATCCGCCGTCGGGCGACACCCGACAGCCGCCACCGCTCCTCGCGGTCGCAGCGGGCATCAACGCCGGCGTCCTCCAAAAGGTCGTCGTGGCCTGGAAGGAGAACGGGGTCAGCCGACTGACCAGTGTGCTCGACCACCACCTGGCAGCGGCAGTCGTCGCACAGGCGCGACCGGGCCGAGGGTTGGTCTTGGTGCCGGTACCGACCTCCCGGCGCGGCAGGCGGCAACGAGGCAGCGACCTGGTCGCCGACCTGGCGAGCTCGGCCGCGAAGCTGCTCCGCACCACTGGCGTCGACGTCGTCAGCACGTCTGCGCTGACCTTCCAGCGGGTCACCCGGGACCAGGCCGGGCTCGGCGCAGCGGCCCGGCAGGTCAACGTGGCAGGAGCGTTCCGGGTGCTTCCGCGGGTCGACCTGGGAGGGCGCGACATCGTGGTGGTCGACGACATCCTGACGACTGGATCGACCCTTGCAGAGGCCGCTCGCGCGCTCACCGCGACCGGCCATCGCCCGATCGGCGCCGCTGTCGTCGCGACCACGCCCCGGCATTCCAAGGGTCTGCCATGAACTTGCTTCCTGCACTGGTGATTCGCATCTGAGCGGTCTAACGTCCTAGGTATGGCATGAGACATGCGCTGCAGTCAGGCGTGATACCGAGACAAGGGAGTTCCCATGGAAATTGTCGTCAACGGTCGCAACAGCGAGATCCTGAGACCTTTCGGGGTCGGGTCGAGGAAGCTGCCTCCGCCTCGAGAAGTACGACGCTCGGCAGAAGATCACTCGCGTCGAAGTCGAAGTCACGCACGAGAAGAATCCCCGCCAGCACGACACCGCCGCCAAGGTCGAGATGACCCTGCGCTCGCGTGGGCCGGCGGTCCGGGCCGAGGCCACCTCGACCGATCAGCACTCCGCGCTCGACTCCGCGATCGACAAGCTGGAGTCGCGCCTGCGTCGCGCCGTCGATCGCCGCCGCATCCACCATGGCGAGAAGACGCCACGATCTGTTGCCCAGGCCACAGCGGTCGTCCCGCCAGACGACGCGATCCTCGATGCTCCCGGCGACGACGTCCCGGTCAGCAAGGCCGGTCCGATCGAGGTCGAGGGCGACTGCCCCCTCGTCGTCCGTGAGAAGACCCATGAAGCCACGCCCATGACGCTCGACCAGGCGATGTACGAGATGGAGCTCGTCGGCCACGACTTCTACCTGTTCCTCGAGAAGGACTCCATGAGGCCCAGCGTCGTGTATCTGCGCAAGGGATATGACTACGGCGTCATCCACCTCGACGTGACTGAGTGAGCCTGTCGCGCTTCCGACACCGTTTCGTGGGAGACTCACAGAGTGACTTCTTCGGGCGATAGCATCCGCGTGCTCTTGGTCGACGATCAGAGCTGTTCAGGCGAGGCGTCAAGATGGTTCTCGGCGCCGACGACACCCTCGAGGCTCGAAGAGGTCGACGACGGAGACAAGGCGCTCGAGGCTGGTCGCCGAGAATCCCTTCGACATCGTCCTGCTCGATGTGCGGATGCCTGGCCGCAGCGGTGTGGAAGTGTGTGCCGCGATCAAGGAGATCTCGCCGACCACGGGCATCATCATGCTCACGGCCAGCGATGACGAGTCCGATCTCTACGAGTCGATTCGCAGCGGCGCCTCGGGATATCTGCTCAAGGACGGCTCGACGTACGAACAGGTCGCCGAAGCGGTGCGCCTGGTCTCGTCGGGCCAGTCCTTGATCAGCCCCAGCATGGCGACCGAGCTTCCTCGACGAGTTCGTGCACATGTCCAAGAGCCCGGCGCCGACGACCAACCTGACTCCGCGCGAGCTCGGGGTGCTGCGGCACGTGGCCCGCGGTCTGAGCAACCGTGAGATCGCCGAAGAGCTGTTCATCAGCGAGAACACCGTCAAGAACCACATCCGCAACATCCTGGAGAAGCTGCAGATGAAGTCGCGCATGGAGGCGGCCATGTACGCCGTGCGCAGCAAGCTCGTCGACAACGTTCCGTGACCGAGCAGCCTGCCCAGCCAGCGTCCTGCAGGCGCGGCGGATCGCCCTGGCTGCCCAAGGCTTCACCCGACCGCGGCCAGGTGTCGACGGCGAGGTCACGGCCCGTCACGTCGCACGGGTCATCGAACGCCTCGGCTTCTTCCAGATCGACTCGGTCAACGTGCTGCAACGGGCGCACTACATGCCGTTGTACTCGCGGCTCGGCGCGTATGACGTCGAGCTCCTGCACCGGGCGTCCGGACGTGCCCCGCGCCGGTTGTTCGAGTACTGGGCGCACGAGGCGGCACTCGTCGACGTGGCGCTCTGGCAGGCATTCCAGTTCCGGATGCAGTCAGGTGCCCGCATGTGGGGTGGCATGGCGCGGATCGCAGCGGAGAAGCCGGAGTTCGTGCTGTGGGTCCTCGACGAGGTGCGCGCCAACGGGCCATTGACCGCGCGGGAGATCGAGCACGACGTGCCGCGTGAGAAAGACAACTGGGGCTGGAACTGGTCCGAGGTCAAGCAGGCGCTGGAGTACCTGTTCTACAAGGGCCAGGTCACCTCTGCGCGTCGCAACGGAGCGTTCGAGCGGGTCTACGACCTGCCCGAACGAGTCATCCCTGCGGTGCACCGTGAAGCCCCGGCACTGACCTCGTCCGAGGCGCACCGGGTCCTGGTCGGTCACGCGTCCCGTGCGCTCGGTGTCGGCACCGCCCAGTGCCTGCGCGACTACTTCCGGATGGACCCAGAGTCGACGAAGACCGCGATCGCCGAGCTGGTCGAGGTCGGCGAGCTCGTACCGGCCACGATCGCAGGCTGGAAACGTCCGGCCTTCCTGCATCGCGACGCGGTCAGACCACGCAAGGTCGATGCGAGAGCCCTGTTGAGTCCCTTCGACCCGTTGGTGTTCGAACGAACGCGCGCCGAGCAGCTGTTCGACTTCCGGTACCGGATCGAGATCTACGTCCCCGCACACAAGCGTGTGCACGGCTACTACGTGCTGCCATTTCTGCTGGGAGACCGGCTCGTCGCGCGGGTCGACCTCAAGGCTGATCGCCAGAACGGCGCACTGCTGGTGCACGGTGCCTGGGCCGAGTCCCACGCACCCGAGCACACCGCCGACGAGCTGGCCGACGAGCTGTTGCTGCTCGCCAGGTGGCTCGGCCTTGGGACGGTTGTCCCACCTTCCAAGGGAGATCTTGGCGGGGAACTCACGGTGGCCCTTGCCCGTCGCCTAGACTGACCACACTCACAGTTTTTGTGTTCGAGTTCATCGTTCTCGTGTAGTTCCCGCCCGTTCAGGAGTGCATTTCGTGCCCAAGGTCATCGACAAGATTCTTCGCATGGGCGAAGGCAAGGTCCTCAAGCAGCTGGAGGCCATCTCCAAGCAGGTCAACGCGCTCGAGGACGAGTTCCGCGGCATGAGCGACGAAGAGCTCCGCGGCATGACCGAGGAGTTCCGCAGCCGGCTCGCCGACGGCGAGACGCTCGACGGTCTGATGCCCGAGGCGTTCGCCACGGTGCGCGAGGCAGCATCGCGTGTGCTCGGCCAGCGTCACTTCGACGTCCAGATCATGGGCGGCGCGGCACTGCACCTCGGCAACATCGCCGAGATGAAGACCGGCGAGGGCAAGACGCTCGTCTCGACGTTGCCCGCCTACCTCAACGCATTGAGCGGCAAGGGCGTCCACGTCGTCACCGTCAACGACTACCTGGCCAAGTACCACGCCGAGTGGATGGGACGGGTGCACCACTTCCTCGGCCTGACCGTCGGCATGATCATGCCCAACATGACCCCGGCCGAGCGCCGCGAGGCCTACGCCGCCGACATCACGTACGCGACCAACAACGAGCTGGGCTTCGACTACCTGCGCGACAACATGGCCGACGACATCGCCGAGTGCGTGCAGCGCGGTCACAACTTCGCCGTCGTCGACGAGGTCGACTCGATCCTGATCGACGAGGCGCGTACCCCGCTGATCATCTCGGGCCCCACCGAGGACGAGGTCAAGTGGTACGGCGAGTTCGCCAAGATCGTCGGTGCCATGAAGGTCGACGAGCACTACGAGGTCGACGAGAAGAAGCGCACGATCTCGGTGACCGAAGAGGGCATCGACAAGGTCGAGGACCAGCTCGGCATCGACAATCTCTACGACGCCGTCAACACGCCACTGATCAGCTTCCTCAACAACGCGATCAAGGCCAAAGAGCTGTTCAAGAACGACAAGGACTATGTCGTCATGGAGGGCGAGGTCCTCATCGTCGACGAGCACACCGGTCGTATCCTCGACGGTCGCCGCTACAACGAAGGCCTGCACCAGGCGATCGAGGCCAAGGAGGGCGTCCGCATCCGCGAGGAGTACCAGACCCTCGCCACGATCACGCTGCAGAACTACTTCCGGCTCTACGACACGCTCAGCGGCATGACCGGTACCGCGCTGACCGAAGCCTCCGAGTTCGACAAGATCTACAAGCCGGCGTCGTGCCGATCCCGACCAACCGAGTCATCGCCCGGCTCGACCAGCCCGACCTGGTCTACCGCACCGAAGAGGCCAAGTTCAACGCCGTCGTCGAAGACATCGTCGAGCGGCACGCCACCGGCCAGCCGATCCTGGTCGGCACGACCAGCGTCGAGAAGAGCGAGCGGCTCTCCAAGCAGCTCAAGAAGCGCGGAGTCCCGCACGAGGTGCTCAACGCCAAGCAGCACGACCGTGAAGCCGCGATCGTCGCGATGGCCGGTCACAAGGGCGCCGTGACGGTTGCCACCAACATGGCTGGCCGTGGCACCGACATCATGCTCGGCGGCAGCGTCGAGTTCTTGGCCGATGCAGCCCTGCGCAAGAAGGGCCTCGACCCCCTCGAGGACTCCGAGGCGTACGAGGCAGCCTGGCCCGCCACGCTCCAGCAGATGGAGCAGCAGGTCAAGGCCGAGAAGGAAGCCGTCGCCGAAGCCGGCGGCCTGGCCGTCATCGGCACCGAACGCCACGAGTCACGCCGCATCGACAACCAGCTGCGCGGACGTTCCGGACGTCAGGGCGACCCGGGCGAGACCCGTTTCTACCTGTCGCTCGAAGACGACCTGATGCGCCTGTTCAAGGCCGACTGGGTCAACTGGGTCCTGCAGACCATGAAGATCCCCGATGACGTGCCGATCGAGAACAAGCGGGTCACCGGTGCGATCGCCTCGGCGCAGTCGCAGGTCGAGGCGCAGAACTTCGACACCCGCAAGAACATCCTCAAGTACGACGACGTCATGAGCGCGCAGCGGTCCGTCATCTACACCGAGCGCCGCGAGGTGCTCGAGGGCAAGGACATGCGCGGCTGGGTCACCGCCAACATCGAAGACGTCATCAAGGCATACGTCGGTGGCGCGACCGAAGGCTTCCCCGAAGAGTGGGAGCTGCGACCAGCTGTGGACCGCGCTCGGCACGCTCTACCCGATCAGCCTGAGCATCGAGCAGGTCGAGGCCGATGCCGGTGGACGTGAAGGACTCAGCCGCGACGGTCTCCAGAGCGCATCGCGGCCGATGCGCTCGCGGCTTACGCCAAGCGCGAGGAAGAGCTCGGCGAAGAGGTCGTCCGTGAGCTCGAGCGCCGGGTCGTCCTCAGCGTGCTCGACCGCAAGTGGCGTGAGCACCTCTACGAGATGGACTACCTGCGCGAAGGTATCGGCCTGCGCGCCTACTCGCAGCGTGATCCGCTGGTCGAGTACCAGCGTGAGGGCTTCGACCTGTTCAACGCCATGATGGAAGGTATCGCCGAGGAGTCGGTCGGCTTCCTGTTCAACCTCGACGTCCAGGTCGAGGTCGCCGATGACGACGATGACGACGAGGCGATGCAGCTGTCGGCCAAGGGACTCGGTGTGAAGTCGGCGCCCCAGGCGCTGACCTACTCCGCCCCGAGCGAAGACGGCGACCCCGAGGTGCACGCCGAGCTGGCCGACGAAGATCCGGCCGAGACCGAGGCGCGCCGCCAGGCCAACGCCAAGAACCGGGCCCGCCAGAAGTCGAAGCAGCAGCGGAAGTCGCGCAAGAACAATAGGTAAAGCTGCGCTCCGCGCAGCCCGCGACTTCGTCGCGGCGGGCTTCGCCCGTTACCTGCCTCGCTTCGCTCGGCCATGGTCACCTTGAGGGCCAGGTCGGGCGAAGCGGAGTGGCTTAGGCCCAGGCTAGGGCTGTGCAGCGCCAGACCTTGTCGCCCCGGTGGGTGGTCTGGAGCTCGAGTCGGACGGCGACGGCGCGAGAGCGTCCACGGTGCACCATCCGTCCGGCGATCTCAGCGGCCTCGTCACTGACCATCGCGACGTGGACCGACACGATCCGTGGGCCGCTGCCAGATCGGGCCCTCAGCGGCACGCGGGCGTGGACGGCGAGACGCGAGGTCAGCTGGGCGTACACGTCGGGCGCCATCCACGCCGCCATCTGCCGTGCTGGACGTACCCCCGCCAAGACCTCGACGAGCGCCTGCATGAACCGGGCCGCGCGTTCGCGGATCACCTGAGCGTCATTGCGTTCGATGGGCACAGGCAGCACCGGCTTCATTCCTGGAAAAGGCAACGGAATCTGCCCTGCTCCGGGATCGAGGTGCGAACCGAACGGCTCGTGCAACGGTGGCGCAATCAACGCCGTGGCAGCTCTCATGGCTGGTCCTTCCCAACGGGTGGAGTGGCTTCTGTCCGGGGAAGATGACATCAGGGTGCGGGCCGATCACGGCGCGGTTCGCGGCGTGCCATTGTGCAGTCGCCGTGGCGATGTCCGCGACGGACGCACCGGCAGGCAACGACCGCTCCGCGATGGCCCAGAGCGTGTCGCCGGGACGCACATAGATGCTGCCCGTGTCGTGGGCCGGCGCGACCCGCGCCGTGGTGGTCGGCCGGTCGGGCAGCAGCAGCCCGTCGAGTGAGTGCTGGGGTTCGGCGTGAGCGGGGGCCACCGCCAGGACCCCGGCTGCTCCGACGAACAACGCCTGGCGCAGGAGGGCAGGTGTCGTCAGTCGGATGAGGCGGGTCGAGCCGCCGGCCACAGCCAGGCCACACGTCGCCAGGATCCAGACCGAGATGCCCAGCTGGGTCAGCGCACCAGCGGCGAGCAGGACGTCGGGAAATTCGGCGCCATGCAGGGTGCTCAGGTAGCTGGCGGCGTCGGGCGCCAGCAGCCAGGTGCTTGCCAACGACAGTGCCACAAGACTGCGACCACTCCACGAGAGCTTCATCTGTATTCCTTTGATGACGTTTGATGACGTTTGACTACAGAAAAGACCGAACGGCGCAGAATGTCAATGGGAAGGAGCGAGCAGCTGGGGACACTGTCGGGGGCCGGCGGATTCCGATAACGTGCCGGCGTGCGCTGGGACAGACTCTTCGACGACCTCGAGGCTCAGGCTGCCGATCTGGAGCTGCAAGAACGCGATGCGCTGGTCGGCGGCTTGCGTTACGGAAGCTGGGCCGAGACGACCTGGCGTGGCTGGCCGGTGGTCACATCGTCCTGGAGGTGCGTGGCGCGGGCCGTCTCGAAGGGACCGCCGGACTCGTCAACGAGCAGCTGCTCCAGCCCGGGGTGACGCTGTCGACCATGTCGTCGCCGTCGACGCGGTCACCGTCCTGCACTCGGCCCAACGTCGAGCCGACTCTGTCACCGCCGTCGGAGCCCGTCTCGGCTGGGGCTACGTGTTCCGGGCATTGCGCGAGGCCGGTGAGGAGATCCGGATCAGGCTCCTCGACGGCACCGCCCGCGACGGGACGGTCGACGTCGTCGGCCAAGACTTCGTCCGGCTCCGCAGCGAGGCAGGGCGCCTCCAGATCGTCGTGTGGCGATCAATCGCGGTGGTCAGCGCTCGGACGTGACCTCGTCGGGTGCCTCTTCGTCGGAGAGGTCGTGCGACTCGGCCCGGGCGTACTGGCGGGCGATGTAGTCCTCGAGCTGATCGTTCTCGATCCGCCACTGGCCACGACCGCCGATCTGGATGCCACGCAGATCGCCGGAACGCACCAGGGCGTACACCTGCCGGACCGTCACGTTGAGGATCTCGGCGACGTCCGCCAGCGTGAGAAACCGCGGGCTGGAAGGTGACATGGCCCCAGTTTCCCACGAACTGGTGTCAAGGTTGTCATGCGGCTGACTGTTTATGTGGACATCCTCGGCAACCGCTGGACGGATGTCGGCCGAATCGGTAGAACCGAACCATGATGGCTGGCGCGGACCGGGTCGACCGGTCCAGGGGCAGATCCGACTCCAGGTCCGGCCGTGGCGGGACCCCCGACTGCTGATCGGGGTGCTCCTGGTCTTGGGTGCGACGCTGCTGGGTGCCCGGCTCGCCGCGACCCACGACGACAGCGTCACCTACTGGTCAGTCAGGTCGTCGGTGGCCCCCGGCGACCAGGTGCAGGCATCAGACCTCGAACCGGCGCGCGTCATGCTGTCGGGCTCGACCGGCGACACGTATGTCCGCACCGACGAAGAGTTCGCAGAGCCGCTCGACGACCTGGTCTGGGCGCACGCGGCGGTTGCAGGTTCGCTGGTCGCGAAGGACTCGCTCGTCCGAGCCTCGGACCAGAAGCGGGGGCAGCTACCGCTCAACGTCGTCCAGGGCTCTGCACCGTCCGACCTGGCCCGCGGTGACCTCGTTGACGTGTGGGTCGGCCCCGGTCCGGGCGACACCGCAGACAGCCAGGCGATCCAGGTGCTCGAGTCCGTACGCGTCCTGCACTCAGGCGGCGACGGTGCGGCAGGCGGCACAGCCTTGGCCCAGACGGTGCTGGTCGACGTCGCGGAGTCGAGGCTGACCGACGGAGTCATCGCGACCGTGGCCTCACGGCACGTGACTCTCGTCCGGGTCTCCTGACATGGACATCGTGCTTGCTGCTGGCGACGCTGCCTGGGAGAGCCGCGCGCTGCACGGCTCGAATCGTCCACGACGGTTCGCCTGGTGAGGCGTTGTGTCGACGTCGCCGACCTGCTGGCGACCGCCGACGGCGAACGGGCGCAGGCGGCGCTGGTCTCGGTCGACCTGGTCGGGCTCGACGTCGACACGGTCCACCGGCTCGAACAGGCTGGCGTCAGGGTCGCCGCGGTGCAGGCAGACCCCGCACGGTGCTCGACCGTCGGCATCAGTCGGATCGTGCAGCTGGGGCAGCTCGACGAGATCGCCCGCGACACGCCCGCCAGCACCACGACGGCTCAGGGAAGGGCTCGGGCAGAGCGCACCTCTCGTCGCCGTGTGGGGGCCTGCAGGGGGCGCCGGGCCGCAGCACCGTGGCGCTCGCGCTGGCCGCCGCGACCGCCGCGCATGGCACCGACACGGTCGTCGTCGATGCCGACACCTACGGGGGATCGCTGGCGCAGCTGCTCAGCGTGCTCGACGAGGTCAGCGGGCTGGTCGCGGCCTGTCGCACCGTCAACCAGGGGCGGTCGCACCAGGTCGTCGAGCAGCTGCTCGACATCGACCCGCAGCTGCGGCTGCTGACCGGTCTGCCGCGCGCCGACATGTGGACGCAAGTTCGGCCCGGCGCACTCGACGTCGTCCTGAGCCAGCTGAGGCTCGCCAGCGACCTGGTCGTCGTCGACTGCGGCTTCTGCCTCGAACCCGGATCCGCGCCAGGACAGGGGCGCAACCAGACGGCACTCCAGGTGCTCGACCTGGCCGATGCGGTGGTCGTCGTGGGCAAGCCTGATCCCGTCGGGCTCTCCAGGCTCATCCGTGGCCTCCACGACTTGCGTGAGGTGGTGACCACGCCGATCATCGTCGTCAACCAGATGCGACCATCGCTCGGGTGGGGCGAGCGGGAGGTGCGGTCGACCGTGCTCCGGCTGACCGGCCAGCAGCCCGCGGTGTTCTTGCCACTGGACCAGCCAGGAGTGGATCTCGCTGTCATGAACGGTCGCAGCGCTCGCGAAGCCGTGCCGTCGTCGCCGTTCGTCGCGCGCGTCGAGGGTCTGACCACCGCCGTGATGGACGCCGTCTCACCGCGGGCGGTCCTTGCAGCCGCCGACACATGACCCGGTGGTAACTTTTGGGCACGACGTCCCAAGGAGAGTCATGCAACGGTTGAGCCCGCTGGATGCGATGTTCCTGCACCAGGACAGCCCCACGATGCCGCGCCAGATCGCGTCGCTGGCCATCCTGGAGGCAGGCGAGAAACCTCTCGACTACGACCGGCTCATCCACGTCATCAACGAACGCATCGACCTGGTGCCGCGCTACCGGCAGGTGGCCCGCCCCGTGCCGGGCGCGCTCGGCACCCCGATGTGGGTCGATGACGAGAACTTCGACATCTCGCTGCACGTGCGACGGTCGGCCCTGCCGAAGCCCGGCACGAGTGATGCGCTGCACGAGCTCGTCGGACGGCTCATCGCTCGCCGGCTCGACCTCGACCGTCCGCTCTGGGAGCTGTACCTGATCGAGGGATTGACCGGTGGCCGCGTCGCCCTGCTGTTCAAGGCACACCAGGCGCTCGTCGACGGGTCAGAGACCGTCGACCTCGCCCAGGTGCTGCTGGAGGAGACCGCGCACGATCGCGACATCCCGTTCGAGGAGTGGAATCCGCGAGCTGAGCCCAACGCAGCCGAGCTGATCGCCGGCTCGATCAGACGCAATCTGCGTCATCCCGGTGAGGCCGTGCGGATCGCCGAGCTCAACCTCGGTCGGGTGGCCCGCAGCTGCCGGTCGTCGGAGCAGAGGCGCAGACCCCGCACGGTGTCTTGTCGACCGAGCTGAGCCGACACCGCAGGTTCGCCTCGCTCGCGGCAGATCTCGACGACTTCCGGCGGGTGCGTGAGGAGCACGGAGGCACGGTCAACGACGTGATTCTGGCTGTCATCGCCGGTGGTATCCGCGGTTGGATCCTGACACGTGCCGAGCCGGTGACCGCCAAGACGAGCTTTTCGGGCGATGGTGCCGATGTCGGTCGTGGCCGAGGACGGGCTGCCGACGTCCTTGGGCTCGAAGGTCCGCGGGCACCTGCTGTCGCTGCCCGTGGGGGAGTCCAACCCCGTCGTCCGGCTGCACCAGGTGTCGTATGCGCTCAAGGACCATCGCGAGACCGGTTCGGCGGTGGCGGCCAACAAGCTCGCGGCCCTGCCCGGCTTCGCCACCTCGACCTTCCACGCTGTCGGCGCGCGCGTCGCCGACGCGGAGGCCGGCCGCGGCCACCAGATCGTCATCACCAACGTGCCTGGTCCGCAAGACCCGCTCTACCTCGACGGCGAGGCCGTCGCCGAGGTCTACCCCTGTATCCCGCTCAGTGGCAAACGTGCCCTGGCGATCGGAGTGACGTCGTACAACAGCAAGGTCTTCTTCGGCATCGTCGCCGACCGTGAGGCTGTGCCTGATGTGGACGTCCTGGCTCAATGTATCGAGGACGCCTTGCTTGAACTGGTCGAAACTGTCGAAGGACGCCGCGCACGTGCGCCGCGTGGACGTCAACGTCCGGCGAAGCGCTGATGAGGGTCTACGTGAGCCTGTCGCGCGACGGCTGGCTGCGCTGCAGGAGGGGCAGAGCGTCACGCCGGCTGAGGCCTTCTTGGCCGCGTCGACTGACGAGGAGGACGAGCTCGCTGCGGTCGAGGAGGCCGCCGAGCACGGAGACGTCGCAGCGGCCGTCGACCTGGACGATCCTGATGGTCCGGTCTCGCTCGATGATGTCGCGTCGTTCCATCTCGACATCGACGACAGCGGCGACCTCGCCTGGTACGCCCCGCAAGAGCTCGACGCCGTCCTCACCCACCTCCACCGCTGACGAGGTAGTTACGGCCCTCCGACGAGGTAGTTGTCGCCCGGCGACAACCACCTCGTCAAGGGGCGATAACCACCTCGTCAGCGTGAGGGGTGGATTAGAGCTTGGACATGCCGTACTCGACCTCTTCGCGGAGCGAGGACTTGATGGCCTTGGCGACCTCGGGCTCGATCTTCTTGCCGATGAACGGGATCGACACCTTGACGTCGCCGTCGACCGTGAAGTCGGAGCCACCGTCGCGGGCGAACAGCTCGGCCTTTCCGGTCATCTCTGCCGGCTGACCGATGATGCTGACCTTGACGTCGGCGGTGCGGTTGCCGTCGCCGTCAGGCCCGCTCCAGACCTCGGTCTGCTTGACCTTCACGGTGCTGCCGGTCAGCTTCTTGACGAAGTCGGGCATGTCGGCTGCCTGCGTGCGGACGATCGTGACGGTCGCGCCGTCGCCGGACGGAACCACGGTCACCTCGTAGTCGGTCGCGCCCTGGTTGGCACACGACTCGGTACGGAACGCCTGGTCGGACAGCAGCCCGAAGACGTCCTCGACACTCGCGCCGTCATAGCTGAACTTCTCGTTGAGCTTCACGGGGTGACCTCCTGGTTGCCAGCGGCAAGTGCCTTGAGCTCGGCGAGCCGGGCCTCGACCTCGGTCATGGCGGTGTCGTTCTCCAGCTCGGCGAACTGGGCGTCGAGGCTGGACGACGCGAGCTCGGCCTGACCGGCGACCTGCGCCTCGTCGCGACGGACCTTCTCCTCGAAACGGGACAGCCGCTCGTGGGGTCGAGCACGTTGATCGACGACACGGCGTCCTGCACCTTGGCCTGGGCCTCGGCGGTCTTGGCACGAGCCACCAGCTGGTCGCGCTTGGTCTTCAGCTCGCTGAGCTTGCCCTGCATGTTGACCAGACCGGTCTTCAGCTGCTCGACCGTCTCGTTCTGCGAGGCGATCTGGGGGGCTGCGGCCTTGGCCTCACCCTCGAAGCTGATCTGCTTGCTCAGCGCGACCTTGGCCAGAGCATCGAACTTGTCGGCCTCAGCGGCCTGGCCGGCAGTGCGCAGCGAGTCGGCGCGCTGGGACGCGGCCAGCGCCTTGGCGCCCCACTCCTTGACCGCGGCGACGTCCTCGGCGTAGTCCGCCTCGGCCAGACGCAGGTTGCCGATCGTCTGGGCGACGGCATCCTGGGCTTCGGCGATCGAGTTCGGTGTAGTCACGCACGAGCTGGTCGAGCATCTTCTCGGGATCCTCGGCCTTGTCGAGGAGTGAATTGATGTTGGCGCGGGTCAGCTGCCCGATACGCCCGAGGATGGACTGTTTCTGAGCCATGGTCGTCACTTTCGGTAAGTCGGCGTTCTGTGCGTGGTGCCGTCGCACTCGATCTTGCTGCATCGAGCGAGCCGAGACAACCAATGTCCCGCTGATGTCGTGCTCAGAGGGGCTTTTGTCCGGTCAGGTGCGGTGACGGAAGATCCACCAGCGCATCAGGGCGAACCGCATGATCGTGACGAACAGGTTGGCTGCCGTCAGCACCGCCACCTCGACGAGAGGATGCCCGTCACCCCGCAGGGCACGCATCAGGGCCAGCGCCCCAGCGGTCACGGCCAGCCCGCAGCCGAACACCAGCAGCCCTTGCACGTGGTGCTTGACCACGTCGCTGCCTCCTCGGAGGCCGAAGGTGAAACGCCGGTTTGCCGCCGTGTTGGCGACGGCTGTCACGGCGAGTGCCAGGGCATTGGCCTCCTGTGCGCCGAGGCTGCCCCGCAGCAGCACGTACAGGACGCCGTACGCGATCGTCGACAAGATGCCGACCAGGGCGAACACGACGAGCTGGGGCTGCAGCCGTCCACCGGCGCTGCTCGCGGTGGCTCGACCCACCGTGGTGGCGACGTCGGCCAGTGGGATGCGTCCCCGCAGCAGCGCCCAGCCCAGCCGGCCCATGCCGCGCAGGTCGGCGGCCGCCGTCCGGACGATGTCGACCCGGCTGTCTGGGTCGTCGACCCAGTCGACCGGCACCTCGTGGATCCGCAGTCCAGCCCGTTCGGCGACGACCAGCAGTCGGTGTCGAAGAACCACTCATCGTCCTCGATCAGCGGCAGGCTGCTCGGCCACATCACGGCGGATGGCCTTGAACCCGCACTGCGCATCGGAGAACCGGGCGCGCAGGGCACCTCGCAGCAGGACGTTGTACGTCCGCGAGACGGCTCGCGCTTGGGACCCCGGGTCGTCCGCGAGGTCCGCGCGAGGCGTGATCCGATCGCAAGATCAGAGTGCCCCGACAGCAGCGGCGCGACGAGCGGAAGCAAGGCGTTGAGGTCGGTCGACAGGTCGACGTCCATGTAGACCAGCACATCGGCATCGGAGTCCGACCACGCCCGTTTGAGTGCCCGGCCGCGCCCCTTCTCGGCCAGCGTCACGACCTGCACGTCGTCGAACCGGTGGGCGAGCTGTCGGGCCAGCAGGCTGGTCGCATCGGTGCTGGCGTTGTCGGCGATCGTCACCCGGTGGTCGAACGGCAGGCCCCGAAGGCTCTCGCGCAGCGTCTCGATCGACCCCACCAACGCCCTTTCCTCGTTGTAGACCGGGATCACGATGTCGAGGCTCGGACGCCGTGTCGTCGCGAGCGGCTGGACGGGCTGTGCGGGTCCAGGCTCGGCGAACGCAGTCACTTCACGCCGCCTGACAGGTCGTACAAGGTGACCCCGTCGACGGTCTGCGCCGTGAAGTTGGCCTCGACCCAGGTGGAGATCGCCGAGCTGGTGCTGCCACCGGCGTTCATCCCGCGCCCGCCGCCAGCACCGCTGGCGATGAAGTAGTGGATCTCGCCGTCGGCGACGTACTTCTGGAACTCGGCCAGTGTCGGACTCGGGTCGGAGCCGTTGAACCCGCCGATCGCCATGACGGGCAACTCGGTGGCGAGCTGGTAGCCGGACGCCGAGTTGGAGCCGATCGCTGCGCCGACCCAGGTGTACGAGCCGCATCCGTCGTGAGCAGATCGTTGATCTGGTCGGTCGAGGAGGAGCCCGACAGCAGGCCGCCTGCGCCGCCCTGGCCGCCCGGGCCACCAGTGCCGGTGGGGTTGTCCGCCGGGCTGGCCTGCGCCTTGGCCCGTCGGCTGCGTGCCGCGTCCGGGACGCCCCATGCCGCCGCCCATCCCGCCACCCATGCCGCCGCCGGTGCTGGGGCCAGCAGACGGGATCGAACCGGTGTGCGGTGTGGTCGCCGTGTCGATGGCGTAGGCCGCTGGGGCGGCGATCATCGTGATGAAGCTCGCCACGGCGACGGCGATCACGACTCGGCGAGGCAGCAGGCGGTGCAGCACCAGCAGGAAGGCAGAAGCGATGCCGACGACCACGATCACGTACTTCAGCCACGGCAGGAACGTCGAGGTGCGGTCCAGCAGCATGAAGGCCATCGCAGCGGTCATCGCGATGACGAACGCTGCGCCGAGCGTGGCAACGACCGAGCTGCGGTGATCCCACACGATGGAGATGCCGATGCCGACGAGTGCAGCGATCGCCGGTGCCAGCGCGACGGTGTAGTAGGCGTGGAAGATGCCTGCCATGAGGCTGAACGTCAGTCCCGTGACGAGCAGCCATCCTCCCCAGACGATGAGACCGGTGAGCTGACGGTCCGAGCGGCCGGCGCTGCGGCGGAACCACAGACCGAGGACCAGCAGCGCGATTGCGGCCGGCAGCAGCCAGGCGATCTGGCCGCCGATCTCAGAGCTGAACAGCCGAGACAGTCCGGTCTCGCCCCAACCACCTCCACCACCGACCGAACCTGTCTCGTTGCCGTTCAACCGGCCGAAGCCGTTGTAGCCGAGAGTCAGCTCGAGGATCGAGTTGTTCTGCGATCCGCCGATGTACGGGCGGCTGGACGCCGGCCACAGCTCGACGATCGCGATCCACCAGCCGGCGGCAAGGATCATCGAGCCGAACGCGATCAGCAGGTGCCTGATGCGGGTGCCGATCGAGGTCGGGGACGCCACGAGGTACACGAGTGCCAGGGGAGGGAGCACCAGGAAGGCCTGGAGCATCTTGGTCAGGAAGGCGAGTCCCACGAGCGCTCCGCCGAAGGCGAGCCACCGGACGGCTCGTCCAGGCGCCTCGATGGCCCGGATCGTGGCGTAGACGGCCCCGATCAGCAGCAGGGTCAGCAGCGCATCGGGGTTGTTGAAGCGGAACATCAACGCTGCGACGGGTGTCGTGGCGAGGACGAGCCCGGCGATCAGTCCGGCCCAGGCCGACTGCGTCGTGCGTCGCACCGTGGCGTACAGCAGTCCGACCGCCGCGACGCCCATCAGCGCCTGCGGCACGCAGCATCGCCCACGAGGAGAGGCCGAAGATCCGTACCGACAACGACATGGGCCACAGCGACAGCGGAGTCTTGTCGACGGTGATCGAGCTGGCCGCGTCGGAAGAGCCGAAGAAGAAGGCCTTCCACGACTCCGACCCGGCCTGCACTGCCGCGGAGTAGAAGGAGTTCGCCCAGCCGGATGCTCCGAGGTCCCACAGGTACAGCAGGGCTGTGGCAGCGAGGAGCACGATCAGCGCAGGGCGCACGAGTGGCGAGTCCTCGGCCCGCCCGCGCCACAGACGACGCAGTCGGGCCGAAGCGGCCGGTTCGGTGGAGGTCACGGTGGCCGCGTCGTGCCGTTGCACGGTCGGCGGCGCCGAAAGGGTGGTGGGGCTCATGACTCCACGGTCGATGCCTGCGCTGGCACGGCGGTGTGGCCAGTCTGTGCCGTCCCTGTGACCCGTTCTAGCCCTGTGGCCCGTTCTAGTCGCGCGGCAGGGTCAAGGTGAAGGTGGTGTCGCCGGGGGCGCTCCGCACCGAGGCGTCTCCGCGGTGGGCGTGCATGATGGCCTTGACCAGGGACATGCCGAGCCCGGCCCCGCCAGAAGCACGGGTCCGCGACGAGTCTCCCCGGGTGAACCGCTCGAACACCGTCGGCAGCAAGGCCGGATCGACACCGGGGCCGTCGTCGTGGACGTCGACCCGGACGGTCTCGTCGACCGAGATCCGCACGTCGATCGCGGTCTCCGGAGGCGTGTGCCGGCTCGCATTGGTCAGCAGGTTCGTGACGGCCTGGTGCAGGCGCTGCTCATCACCGGTCACGACGACCGGCTCGTCGGGGACGTCGAACGTCCAGGTGCGGTCGCGGTCGACGACGCGGGCGTCGTTGACTGCTTCGACGACCAACCGGGTCAGATCGACCGGACGGCGGTCGACATCGCGTCCGGCGTCGAGGCGGGCCAGCAGCAGCATGTCCTCGACGAGCGTCGACATGCGCCCCGCCTCGGACTCGACCTTGGCCAGGATCTGATCAGGGTCGTCGCGTCCGGTCCGACGGCTGAGCTCGGCGTATCCCTTGATCGTCGACAGGGGAGTGCGCAGCTCGTGGGAGGCATCAGCCAGGAACTGACGAACCTGCTGCTCGCTCTCGTGGCGTGCGTCGAGCGCCTCCTCGACGTGACCGAGCAGCTGGTTGAGCGCCTCGCCGACCTGTCCGACCTCGGTCGTCGGATCCGTCAGGTTGTCGGGCACCCGCACGGTCTGCCCGACACTGCCGGACGACAGGGGCATTGCGGTGACCTCGTGGGCCGTGGCCGCGACGTCGCGCAGCGGCTGCAGCTGGTGCCGCACCAAGAACCGACCCGCCACCGCCGCAGCAGCGATCGCGCCCAGGGCCAGCAGGACCTCCCACCAGATCAGGCTGGAGATCGTGTCGTCGACATCGTCGCGGGGCAGCCCCACGACAAAAGTCGAGCCGTCGGGGCTCTCCTCAGCCAGGACACGGTACGAGCCATAGGCCGGCAGGTCGATGTCATGAGCCTTGCCGTCCGGTTCGACGTCGGCGAGCAGATCACGTGCGGCGGTGGAGATGCGCGGTGCTTCGCCGCTCTGGGTGACGATCGATCCGGGGTAGCCCGGGACGACGGTGATCAGTCCGACATCCTGCCCGCGACCCGGGTTGGGGCGACCAGCTCCGGGACCGTCGTCGGTGCCGCCGACCAGGAAGGCCGGCGCGCGTTGCGCACGTTCCATCGACTGGCTGAGCTTCGCATCGAGGCGATCAGTCAGGTAGTGACTCATGACGAGCGTGACTGCACCGGCTACCAGCAGGCTGGCGACGGCAACGAGGGCCACCACCGTCAGGATCAACCGGCTCGTCAGTGATGACGGCATCAACGTGCGCATCGCGGTCTACTCGGCGGGCTTCAGGACGTAGCCGGCTCCACGCTTGGTGTGGATCATGGGGGGCGTCGTCGCCGGCCTCGATCTTCTTGCGCAGGTACGAGATGTACAGCTCGACGACATTGGCTTGGCCGCCGAAGTCGTAGTCCCACACCCGGTCGAGGATCTGTGCCTTCGACAGGACGCGCTTGGGATTGCGCATCAGGAAGCGCAGGCAGCGAACTCGGTCGCGGTCAGCTCGATCTCACGTCCTGCACGGGTGACGTCACGGCTGTCCTCGTCCATCGTCAGGTCACCGACCGTGATGACGTTGTCGGGGCGTGCGTCGAGCGCACCGGCACGGCGCATCAAACCCCGTAGCCTGGCGATGACCTCTTCGAGGCTGAACGGCTTGGTCACGTAGTCGTCACCGCCGGCGGTCAGTCCGGCGATCCGGTCCTCGACGGAGTCGCGCGCCGTCAGGAACAGCACGGGGACGTCGGGGGGCGAACGCCCGCACCTTGCGCAGCACCTCCATGCCGTCATAGTCCGGCAGCATCATGTCGAGGACGATCGCGTCGGGCACGAACTCCTTGGCCGCGGCGACGGCCTTGCGTCCGGTGTGCGCCGTCTGGATGTCCCAGCCTTCGTAGCGCAACGCCATCTGGAGCAGCTCGGCGATGTTGATCTCGTCGTCGACGACGAGGACTCTGAGAGGTGAGCCGTCAGACCTGGTCAGTGAAGAAGCCATGTATTCAGTGTGAGTCACCTGATCGGGAGTCGCATGGGTGTTTGCTGTGGTGAACCTGTGAATGGTTCGCTCAGGCGTCGGCGAGGCCGATCACAGGCTCCAGACAGGTTGCCGGCGCAAGGTCGGCGTCATGACAGAACCTCATGACACGACCTCCTCGCCGGCGCGCGCCTGGTCGACCCGCACTCTTGTCGTCTCCGCCGTCACGGCCGTGGTGCTCGGGGTCGGCGCAGGAGCTGCGCTCGGATCGTTGGGCAATGGCTCTGACAACGGACGCGGCGGGCCGGGGCAGCTGCGCGGGAACCTGCCGGGCCAGGGTGGGCAGCCTGGTGGGCAGCCTGGTGGCCAGCCGGGTGGTCGGCCCGGTGGGATGGGTCAGCCACCGTCGATGCCAGGACAGTCCGACGGCCAGCAGCAGGCTCCCGGCGGAACCCCTGACGACGCTGACAGTGCGGACTCTTCGTCGATCTGAGGCGTGACGTGGCTACGCTGTGACCATGACGCGCCCGACTCGAGCCCAGGTGCAGGAGCAGAATCGCGAGGTCGTGCTCGATGTCGCGCGGACGGCTTTCCTGCGCGACGGATACGTCGCGACGTCCTTGGCATCGGTCGCCAGGGAGGCCGGTTTCACGACCGGCATCGTCTACTCGAGCTTCGGCAGCAAGGCAGATCTGGCGTTGCGCGTGCTCGAGCAACTCCAGGCCGAGCAGATCGCTGCTCTGGGGGCGAGCGTGTCAGCGGTTTCCTCGCCGGACCAGGTGCTGGACCAGGTCCGTTCATGGGCTGCCGCGGCTACCGCGTCCGGCTGGGTGCGGTTCGAGCTGGAGCTGTTGCTCGACACGATCAGCGATCCGCGCCTTGCTGCCGCACAGACGGCCCGGCAGAACTCGGCCGTCGAGCAGGCCAGCGCCGTCGTCCGTTCGATGGTGTCCACCGATGCGGTGGACGATGCGACACTCGATGTCCTGGCCGAGGCGGCCGTCGACTACGCGATCGGGGTGGCGGTGCGTCAGGTCACCAACCGCGAGGCGAGTCCGGACGGCTTCTTGCAGCTGATCCGGCCGTTGCTGGCGTCCTTCGCAGGCTGACACGTACGTCTTCTGACGGACGCGACGAGGTCGCCCGGCGGCGTAGGTTCGAGACGTCAGCAGACGCCAGGAGGCCCTCATGAAGTTCTCGCACGTCCTGCACGGGCGCACGTACGCCTTCGACGGGCTCGTGGATCTGATGGCCAAGGCCACCACGCTGCGCTCGGGCGATGTGCTGGCGGGATGTGCGGCCGAGTCGGCTGCCGAGCGGGCTGCCGCTCGCTTCGTGCTGGCGGACCTGCCGCTGACCACGTTCCTCGAGGAGCAGGTGGTCCCGTACGAGTCCGACGACGTCACCCGGCTCATCCTCGACAGCCACGACGTCGAGGCATTCGCCGCGGTGCGGCACCTGACCGTGGGCGGCTTCCGCGAGTGGCTGCTGGAGACTGCGGCACAGCCGCAAGCAGCAGCCCGTCTGGCGAGCATTGCACGGGGTCTGACCCCGGAGATGGTCGCCGCGGTCTCCAAGATCATGCGTCATCAGGACCTCATCACGGTTGCTGCGGCGACCAGCGTGGTCACGGCTTTCAGGTCCACGCTCGGCCTTCCGGGACGTTTTCCACGAGGTTGCAGC
Source organism: Aeromicrobium sp. UC242_57 (assembly GCF_044452305.1). NCBI lineage: Bacteria > Bacillati > Actinomycetota > Actinomycetes > Propionibacteriales > Nocardioidaceae > Aeromicrobium > Aeromicrobium sp. UC242_57. Next base: position 592,477 of record NZ_JBIOAM010000003.1, read on the forward strand.
CCAATCACCCCGCCGACGACCAGGTGGGCGTCGCTGCGGCGATGCTCGACGGCCTGCTTCTCGGGTGTGGCGACGCAGTGATCGGCATCAACCCGGCATCTGACAATCCGCAGACGATCGGGCGGCTGCTGACGTTCATCGACGAAGTGCGCCAACGCTATGAGATTCCGACGCAGTCGTGCGTGCTCACGCATGCGAGCACGACCCTCGACCTGATCGCGAAGGGGCTCCCGGTCGATCTGGTCTTCCAGTCGATCGCCGGCACGCAAGGCGCCAATGCCGGATTCGGGGTCGAGCTCTCGCTGCTGGTCGAGGCCAACGATGCTGCTCGCTCGCTCGAACGAGGCACCGTGGGCAGCAACGTCATGTACTTCGAGACTGGACAGGGATCGGCCTTGAGCGCCGGCGCCCATCTCGGCACCGGCGGCCACCCGGTCGACCAGCAGACGCTGGAGGCGCGTGCCTACGGTGTGGCCCGCGCCTTCGACCCGTTCATCGTCAACACGGTGGTCGGCTTCATCGGTCCGGAGTACCTCTACGACGGCAAGCAGATCACTCGCGCCGGGCTCGAGGACCATTTCTGCGGCAAGCCGCTCGGCGTCCCGATGGGGGTCGATGTCTGCTACACGAACCACGCCGAGGCTGATCAGGACGACACGGACACGTTGCTGACTCTCCTGGGCGTGGCAGGATGCACCTTCGCGATCGCTGTGCCGGGAGCCGATGACGTCATGCTCGGCTACCAGAGCACGTCCTTCCACGACGCGCTCTACGTCAGGCAGGTGCTTGGTCGCCGGACTGCTCCGGAGTTCGAGCACTGGCTCGACCGGATAGGACTGCTCACGGCAGATGGCGGCATCAGGGCCGTGGACCCCGTGTCGTCCGCGCTGCGCTCCCTGGCGGCATCATGAGCCTGGACCCCTGGAGCGAGCTGCGGTCCATGACTCCGGCGCGCATCGGTCTCGGGCGGCACGGCAACGCGGTCTCGACCAAGGCGATGCTCGAGGCCGGCGCCGACCATGCCGCAGCACGCGATGCGGTACATCTGCCGCTCGACGTTCCTGCCCTGATGGCAGATCTGAAGGGTCTTGGTCTGGGCGCTCCGCACCAGGTGACCTCGGCGGCCCCCGATCGCGCGACCTACCTGACCCGCCCCGACCTCGGCCGGCGGCCCGGCTCGGCGCTTCCCACCGGTGAGCCTGTCGACCTCGCAGTCGTCCTGGCCGACGGATTGTCAGCCACGGCGGTCCAGCGGCAGGCCGTGCCGGTCTTGGCCGCAGCTGCTCCTGCTCCTCGACCAGTCGACGACCCTTGCGGCTCCCGTGATCGCCGTCCAGGCCCGGGTCGCGCTCGGAGACCACATCGGCGTGGCCCTGCGGGCGCGCATGGTGCTGGTTCTCGTGGGCGAACGACCGGGGCTGTCGGCCAGCGACAGCCTGGGTGCCTATCTCACCTGGGCGCCGACCATCGGCATGGCCGATGCGGACCGCAACTGCGTCTCGAACATCCGTCCGCCGCACGGCCTGGATCACGCGACGGCAGCACGGACACTCGCGTCGTTGATGGCCGGAGCCCGTCGACTGGGGGGCACCGGCGTGCGCCTCAAGGACGGAGGGGCCGAGCTGACGACCTAGGACGGCCACCATGGCGGCCTGCGGAAGCGTGCCCCGGTGTAGGGCGTCGGGTACACGATCTTCTGCCGGTTGTCCTGGATCTGGAACACCAGGTGGGCCATGCCGATCGACGGATCGGGTGTGGCGAGAGGATACGCGAGCGCCGACTGCCCGGCATCGGTGAAGCTATAGGCGCCGTTGACCCCGCGATGGACGCCTTGACGCAGGCTCTCGGCCACCGATGTGAAGTCGCGCGGGGAGTCTGCGTTGGCCCAGGCGTTCGAGAGGATGCGGACCCGGTCGTAGGCGATGCCTGCGTGAGATCGCCCCGGGCTGACAGCCCGAGAAGCTGCGGTATCGGTCGGTGAATCGACGGGCCACCTGGTCTGAGTAGGTGCCGGTCGTCGTCGCCCACAGCAGGCCATCTGCCTGCGCGCCCAGCTCGATCCGGAACCGCGGGATCGACGGCGCGTACAGCGCATACAGCACCGTCGGTGAAGGGGCCGTCAGGAACTCGCGGATGAACGAGATGGTCTCGTTGACGAAGTAGCTGCCGATCATCACTGCGGCGGGAGCGAGCTCGGCTATCTTGCGGCCCTGCTCACGCCAGCCGTCCTCACCGTGCACGTCGTCGGCGATGTAGTCGATCCGCCAGCCGTTGCGCTCGGCCATCTCCAGCGACTCGGTCATGCCGAGATCACCCAGCTTCCAGCGACCGCGGACGACAGCGAGCGACCGCGAGCGTGCCGGAAGCTGCCCGCTGTCACGCAGGTAGGTCATCGCGTCGACGAACCCCGGCCCGTAGTTGGTGTCGCTCGGACAGATCTGGAAGACGTTGCCGTACCGTCCCGGATTGTCGCCCACCAGTCGCACCATCGAGTCGAGCGTGGCCGCATGCAGGTACGGCGCACGGTGCTCGGCCGCGATCTCATGGGCGACCTCCTGGTCTCCGAGATAGCCTGAGACCATCGCATCGACGTCCTGTCCGGCCAGATCTTCGAATGCGTGGGCGATCGACACCGGATCCTTGATGTCGAGATCGACGTTGACGAGCTCGACCGCACGGCCAGCGATGCCACCGCGTTGGTTGAGCTCGTCGATCGCCAGCTGAGTCGCCCGCACCATCTCGACGCCGTCCTCGGCTATCTCACCGGTCACCGGGAACGCGCTGCCCAGAAGGATGGGGCGGCGCACCGAACGGCGGCCGCTGCGTGGACGTTCGGGTCGGCCTGACCGGTAGGGAGCCGCTCGCAGTGCCGTCTCGGCCGGTGTGCCGGGCTGGGGTGTGCTGAGCATGCCCATGAGCAGCCGTTCGAAGCCCTCAGGGCCGCCCGGCACCGGCAGCACCAGGAGGCTCTCCTCCAGGCCGACACTGGTCGCTCCGGCCCGAGAGGCGACGCCGAGCTTGGCGAGGATCCGCTCGACGTGGGTGCTGATGGTGCGGGGACTGGTCCAGAGGCGAGCTGCGATCTCGTTGTTGCTCAACCCGCCGATCAGCAGCGTGACGACCTCGAGCTCGCGCGCAGTGAGACCGTACGGGATAGAGGCGTCCTCGATCCACGACAGCGACGTCCGATCCTCGTGCGCCATGCTGCGCACCGTGGCGAAGACGGCTCTCCGCCTTCGCCACGCCAGAAGAACGACAGCTCGAGGTGTCCTGCGATCTGGCCCGCCCGCCGAGCGATCTCGACCAGACCGTCGAGCCGCTTGGTGGCTTCGGCCGCCCCGATGCCCCGCACGCTCGAGAGATCGCCCTCGGGATCGATGACGATCTCGTGGACCTGCTGGGGGCGAGGAGAGGCGGCCGAAGCATGGGACACGGCTACTCCTTCTCCGGGACGAGCTGGCTGGCCAGAGGCCAGGTTCTCAGTGTAACTTTCCCTGCGGTCTCGGTGGGTTTCCCAAAGGTAACGACAGGGGACGAGCCGGTCATGACCGACGGTTGCGGGACCAGGAGTCGAGCGCCACAGCGATCAGCACGATGGTTCCCTTCGCGATCAGCTGCCAGTGCTGCGACAGGTTGAGGCTGTAGAACAGGTTGGTGAGCGTCGCGAAGATCAACAGACCCACGGCCGACCGCCAGACGGCTCCCTCGCCGCCGCGCAGGGACGTGCCGCCCACGATCACGATCGCGATCGCATCGAGCGCGATGTTGGCACCCACATCGGCCTGGCCGACTCCCAGGCGGGATGCATCGAGGGTGCCGGCGAAGGCTGCGAGCACGCCGGTCATGACGTAGACGCTGCCGGTCAGGCTCGTGACTCGAAGACCCGACAGCCAGCTCGCCTCGTGGTTGCCGCCGATCGCGTAGATGTTGCGGCCGTACCGCGTCATCGCCAGCAGCACGGCGCCGGCGGCGAAGGTCACGGCCAGGATCACGATCGGGACCGGGAATCCCGCGATGCTGGATCGGGCGAGGAGCTTGAAGTTGGGATCGGAGACGATGAACGGTGCGGACTTGGAGTAGATGTAGGCGATGCCGGAGATGATCGACGCGCTGCCCAGGGTGGCCACGAACGGGTTGATGTTCAGCTTGGCCACGAGCACGCCGTTGGCGATGCCGCAGACGACGCCCGCGAGGACCGCCGCCAGGATTCCGAGATTGGGCGAGCCGGTCGAGATCGCCACGCCGGCCGACACAGTGGACCCGAGCGCATAGGTCGCTCCGACCGACAGGTCGAATCCGCCGGAGATGATCACGAAGGTCATCCCGAGCGCGACGATGCCCACGGCAGTGTTCTGCACCAAGATGTCCCGCAGGTTGTCCGGAGAGAGGAAGCCCGGGTAGAGGATCGTCGCCAGCACCACGAGTGCCGCGAGGACCACGACCATGGCGAACCGCGAGAACAGACCCGACAGCGCCGGCGGAGACGCCGTCTCGGTCGTGGTCGAGGCGGCGTGCGAGGGCGTCGTCGCGCCCTCGGTGATGAGGTCAGTGGGCTGGTTCATGAGTCGCTCCTGGCTGAAACCGTGGCGCACGACGGCGTCCACGTCGAATTCGGGGTCGTGGGCAGGGATGTCTCGCACCACACGGCCGTGGGCGAAGACGAGTAGGCGATTCGCGATCGCAAGGACTTCTTCGAGCTTCCGAGGACGTCACCACGATGGCTGCGCCCTCGCTGGCGAGACGCACGAGCGAGGAGAGGACTTCGGCCTTGGCGCCGATGTCGATTCCGCGAGTCGGCTCGTCGATGAGGAACACGTCCGGCTGGTGACCGGCCCACTTGGCCAGCAGCACCTTCTGCTGGTTTCCGCCCGAGAGATTGCGCACGGGGGTGCCGAGACGGGCCCGCCGGAAGGCGAAGACGTCGCCGGTGTCGCCGGCTTCGGTGCGTTCGTCGCGACGGTCGAGGAAAGGGGACCGAGTCCGTGAACGTCCGAGCCAGTAGTTGCTGGTCCCGTCCATGCCCAGGACCAGGGCCTGCTTGCGGGACTCGGGCACCATCACGATGCCGTCGTGGATGGCTTGGCGGACGCTCCGCGGCCAAGGCATCGCCTCACCGTGCAGCGTCAGCCGGCCGGTCGATGCCGGCTCGGCGCCGGCCAGCGAGCGCAGGAACGTCGTGCGACCCGAACCGACCAGCCCCCACAGCCCGACGATCTCACCAGCCCGGACCGTGACCGAGATGTCGTCGAGGACGCCTGGCAACGAGACCCTCTCGGCGGACAGCACCTCACGGCCGAGCTGATGGGTGCCGCGATCAGCGAGCACGTCGACGGTGCGCCCGACCATGTGCTCGATCAGCGTCGGCCTGGTCCACTCCGCCCGCGGCGCGCTGCGAACGACCTGACCGTCGCGCAGGACCGTGATGGTGTCGCTGAGGTCCAGGACCTCGTCGAGGTTGTGGCTGACGAACACGATCGTGGTGCCTCGTGCGGTCAGCGCACGCAAGACCCGATAGAGCGTGTCGCGCTCGTGCTCGGCCAGAGCGGCCGTGGGCTCGTCCAGGACGAGGATCCGACCATTGCTCTGGACCCCACGCATGATCTCCAGCATCTGCTGCTGGGAGACCGAGAGGTCACGGGCGAGCATGTCTGCCGGTACGTGGATGTCGAGCTCGTCGCACAGCTCCTCGTAGCGTGCACGCATCGCGCGTCGGTCCAGCAGGCCGCCCCGTGTCCGGACCTGTCCGAGGAAGACGTTCGCCTCCGCAGACAGGCCCGGAATCATCGTGAGCTTCCTGATAGACCGCGACCAGTCCGTGCTCTCGGCTCTCGCGCGGATTGCCGCCGTGGAGGCGGTGTCCGAAGACCTCGACCGATCCGCCGTCAGCTGCCAGCCGGCCGCTGATCAGCCCGAGCAGAGTCGACTTGCCAGCGCCGTTCTCACCGACCAGGGCATGCACCTCGCCGGTGCGTACCTCCAGGTCGGCGCCGTGAACGGCCACCGAGCCGTTGAACACCTTGCGTGCGCCGTTCGCGGTGATCGCGCGTTCGGTTGTGTCATTCATAGACGCCTCCACTGCATCGGTCGGGCGGGGATCAGTACTGAGCGGTGAACTCGTCGACGTTGTCCGCCGTGGCGAACGGTGTCCCGGGCAGCGAGTGGACTCGGTCAGGTTGATGAACTTCGGCACGTCCTTGCCACGGACGTAGTCGGCCAGACCCTCGAGGGCTGCGCGGGTCTCGAGGCGAGGCAGCATCATGACGCTGCTGGTCAGGGCGCCTGCCTTGACCTGGTCGAGCGCCCACGTGTCTCCGCCGAAGTCGAAGATCTGGACCTTCTTGCTGCCGACGGCCTCGACCACGCCACGGGTCATGCCGGAGAAGTTCGACATGATCACGTCGAGGTCAGGATTGGCCTGCATCATGGTCTGCGCGGCGTTGAACGCCTTCGGGGTCGTGTAGTCCGTGGTCTGCTGGGCAACGACCTCGAAGCCCTTCTCCTTGGCGAATGCCTTCGCGGCCTTGAAGAAGGCGATCGTGTTGGCATTCAGGTCGGGTCCGGAGATCAGGCCGATCTTGGCGCCGTCCTCGTTGCTGTCGATGACGCTCTGCACCCAGTTCTCGTAGACGTCGAGGGTCTGACCGCCGACGTACGTGATCGTGCCAGGCTCGTACGTCTCGACCCCCGTGTTGGTTGCGCGCCCACAGATCGGCAGGTTGAAGACCGAGACCAGCACCTTCTTCTTCGGTGCTTCCTGCGTGAGGATGTCGCACACCAGGTTGCCGTCGTTCGGCTCCACCGCGAAGGCGTTGTACTTGCCGCTGGTCAGGGCCTGCTGCATCTGGTCGAACTGGGACTGGGCGTTGAAGCCACCGTCGAAGATGTCGATCTTGGCTCCGAGCTCCTTCGCGACCTTCTTGGCCTCGTCGATCGAGGCCTGCAGGTAGGAGTTGCTGGTGCCTGCTGAGAAGTAGGCGATCTTGAGGTCAGCCGGGTCCGAGACCGGGGCGTCGATGATCTTGTCCGAACCACCGGAGGAGTCGGCGATGTCGTTGGAACAGCCGCTCAGCGCGAGGCAGGCGGCAACGCCGACGGCAGCCGCTACTCTGGTGAGGTGTCGTGTCTTCATGGGGGTGCTTCCTTCTGTGAGGGTCGTGCCTGGGGGTGGGGCCGTGCAGTGCGAAGATCAGTCGTCGGTCCAGGTGTCGTAGATGTCGCTGAGCGAGGCGAACCAGACGCCGTCATGACTGGCCATGTGCTCCAGCAGCTCGTCCATGCCGAGAATGTGATGGGCCCTGGCGATGGTCTGGGGGTGGACCGTGATCGCGAGCACCGGATTGTCCTCGTAGGCGTACGCGTAGTCGAAGTGATCCTTGAACCGCTGGAACATGACCTCGCTGGATCCCAGGCCCGGGTTGACTCCGGGGATGTACTCGCCTGCCGGGAAGTCGTCGAGGTACCACGAGACGGGGAACTCCAGGATCGGGCTGGGAGGACCGAACACCGACGCCTCCTCCCACCGGACGTCCACGGGACGCGGGTGGTAGGGCTGGAAGTCGCGACCCATCAGGGAGGAGTCCCACTCGAAGCCGGTCTTCTCCAGCAGCTCGAGGGTGTGCTCGGTGAAGTCCCACGCCGGCGAGCGGTACCCACGTGGCCGGACGCCCACATGCTTCAGGTGGCCTTCGATGGTCTCCTCCATCAGCCGCGCCTCTTCGTCCTTGTCCAGGGACGGGACCGACTCGTGGAAGCAGCCGTGTGCGGCGATCTCCTGACCGGCTTCGAGGATGCTGTTGAACGCCTCGGGGAAGGTGGCCATCGAGTGCACCGGCGTGCACCAGGTGCCCGTCACGCCGTAGCGCTCGAACAGGCCCAGCAGGCGTGGCACGCCGACCTCTGCGCAGTACTCGCCGCGGGAGAGGTAGCCCGGGCTGGTCTTGCCGAACGTGCCCATCCACACGGAGTGTGCGTCGAAGTCGGCACCGACGTTGACGGCGATCTTCTTGCCGTCGGGGAGGTTGAGAGGCATGAAACGTGGTCCTTTCGAAAGTGGTGCGGTTGGCAGCTGAGAGGGTGGCGTGCGCGTACTTGGCGTACAGGTCCTTGCGGCGGCCGCGATCGTGGTGCGTGGTCGCGGCACCTGATGCACGGTTCTGGTGGAGCAGATCGAGGTCGAGCTCGTACGTGATGACGTCCTGCTGGTTGGTCGTGGACTCGACGAGGACGCCATCGGCCGGGAAGTCGAGGTCGCAGGGGGAGAGCACCGAGGCTCGCGCGAAAACCAGGTGACAGCGGCGCTGTCAGGTGCGAGACCGCCGGGCAGTGCACGACGTAGACCTGGTCCTCGATCGCACGCGCTGCTGCGCAGTGACGCACACGCCAGAACCCGGCCTCGGTGAACGTGTAGGACGGTGTGAGCAGGACTTCGGCACCCAGGGCGGTGAGCGTGGTGCAGACCTCCGGGATCTCGGCCTCGTAGCAGATCGCGATGCCGACGGTCACTCCGTCGATGTCGTAGACCGCCAGGCTGTCGCCCTCCTGCGTGTCCCAGTCGGCCTCGGCCGGGAAGATGTGCGTCTTGGCGTGGGCGTGAACGTCGCCGGACGGGCTGAACAGGTGGGCGACGTTCTCATGCCCGCCCTCGGTCCTCACCAGATGACTGCCTGCGAGGATCCACTGGTCGCGCCGGGCGGCCTCGGCGGTGAACAGTGCGACGTACTCATCGGTGAAGTCGGCGATCCGGGTCAGCTGGCCGATCTCGTGCGACCGCCAGTCCGGGTCGATCGTGAACAGCGATTCGGTGATCAGCTCGGGCAGGACGACGAGCCGGGCTTCACGGGCGTCGTCGAGCAGCGAACGGACCTGGTCGGCGAAGGAGGCGAAGGAGTCGACCTCGCGCAGCTCGAACTGAGCAGCGGCGACGGACAGGGTGCGGGGCATGGAGTTTCTCCTGAGTCGGTGGGTTCTGACGGGGTGGGCCTACTGTGCGAGCAGGCCGCCGTCGATGACGAGCTCGCTGCCGGTGACGTAGCGGGACTCGTCGCTGGCGAGGTAGACACAGCCCCACGCGATGTCGCGCGGGTCGGCGCCATATCCCAGCGGGGTGAGCGCGATGACTTCGGCGTTCTTCTCCGCGGGTTGACGGTTGGTCAGCGGGGTCGTGACCCAGCCGGGAATGACGGTGTTGACGCGCACTCCGGACCGGGCGTAGCTGATCGCAGCATTGCGGGTGAGACCTCGGACCGCGCCCTTGGCTGCTTGGTACGCCGCGACGCCGTCGGAGCCGACGACGCCCCAGGCCGAGGAGAGGTTGATGATCGACCCGGACTGCTGCGCGAGCATCGGCTGCAGCGCAGCTCGGATGCCGAGGAACACCCCCGTCTGGTCGACGCCGATGACCCGCTCCCAGTCGTGCGGGGTGACGTCGGCGATGCCGGCATAGTCGATCACGCCTGCGTTGTTGACGAGGATGTCGAGGTGGCCGTGGTCCGCGAGGACGTCGGCGACCAGCTGTGTCCACGCGTGCTCGTCGGTGACGTCGAGCTCGGCATAGGCGATCGCGGGGTCCTCGGCGTCGAGGTCGGGCTTGGCGAGGTCGGCGACGATGACGGTGGCGCCTTCCTCGGCGAACAGCCGGGCGGTGGCCCAGCCGATGCCCACGGCGCCGCCGGTGACGATGGCGACCTTGTCAGTGAGACGGTTCATCTCAGTCCTTTCAGCGGGCGAGGTAGCCGCCGTCGACGGGAAGGTCGACGCCGGTGATGAAGCGGGCACGGTCAGAGGCCAGGAAGCAGATGGCATCGGCGACGTCGGATGGTTCGCCGCCCATCCGCATCGGGGTGGCGTCCAAGAAGGCGCCGTTGAGCTCGTCGGTCTGTCCGAGGGTCAACGGGGTACGGATCCAGCCGGGCAGCACCGCATTGGCGCGGATTCCGTCAGCGGCGTACGAGACCGCGGCGTTCTTCGTCATCGTCAGCACGGCGTGCTTGGAGGCGTGATACGCCGCAACGCCCTTCACGGAGGCGGCTCCGCAGATCGACGAGACGTTCACGATGGCGCCTGACTTCTGCGGACGCATCAGGCGCAGGGCCTGCTGCATGCCCAGCAGCACACCGGTCTGGTTGATGCCGATGATCCGGTTCCACTCGGCCAACGAGAGCTCGTGGAGCTGGTCGTAGCCTGACACGCCGGCGTTGTTCACCAGGATGTCGAGGCGGCCGTGCTCGGCCTCGATCTCGTCGACGATCTCGGTCCAGCGCGACTCGCTGGTCACGTCGTGCGATCGGGTCTGGATGTGCTCACCCAGGTCGGACTGGTCGCGAATATCGGTCGCGATGACCACGGCTCCGGCATCGGCAAGAGCGGTGGCTGTCGCGTGTCCGATGCCTTGGGCGGCGCCGGTGACCAAGGCCACCCGGCCGGTCAGCTTGTCCATCGAGTCTGGGCTCCTTCACATGTATCCCCGTGCTGTCGGGGCTGTTAAGGAACCGTAAGGACGATGGGCAGGTCAGTGCGTCGGTCGAATGACGTATCTGTCCTGTGTCCCAGGCGGCGGAAACACGATTGTTACGAGCGCAGCTAGCGGCGCGGGTACTTCACAGACTTGTCGCCGTCGAGGCACGACGTCCCGGCGACGCTCGCAGGGAAGGCGTACTTGGTCAGCGTCGCGCAGTCGACCAGCTCTTGCCCGCTCCAGACCTCTTTCCAGGCCCCTGCCGACTTGGTCCACAGGGCTGCGTAGCCACCGCACTGCGGCACGAAGTAGCCGCCAGCGGCCCAGCCGCCCGTGGCGAGTCGGGCGACGTACAGCTGAGGCTTCTCCGGGCAGCCCGCATCGGCTTCGGCCCGGCTTCGGGCGAGCTCTGCGGCAACGAACTTCTTGAAGTCTGCGGGTGCGCCGGTGAGCCTGGCCGTGTCGGCGGCCCGGGTGATGAGCACGCCACCGTCATCGGTCTCGTAGTTGATGACCTGGCTGTTCGTCGGCTTGGTGGGCGCCGTCGTCGGACTGGCGGTCGTCGCCTCAGGCGTTGGAGTCTGCGACGGGGTCGGTTCCGGCGTGGTCGTCGAGGTGGTGTCGGTCGGCGCTGCCGTGGTGGGGGCTGACGTCGTCACTGGTGACGGTGACGTGGGTGTCGCGCGCGGTTCGTCCGATCCGCAGCCGGCGACCAGGAGTGCGGTCGTGGTCAGGACGGTCAGCAGGATGGAGGTGCGCTTCATGGGTTCATCGTGCCCGGTGTCGGTTCGGATTCGGTCATCGGCCGGTCGTGCCGTCGAGCGCTTCACGGATCAGGTCGGCGTGTCCGTTGTGCCGGGCGTACTCCTGGATCATGTGCACGTGGATGGTCCGCAGCGACATGGGACTGCCGTGGACGTCGATCTCCTGATCCAGATCGAGGTCTGCGACAGCTTGTGCTGCGGCTGCCTGCTCCTCGATCAGCTGGATGAGAGCATCAGGTGCATCCTCTGGGTCGAGGACCTTGAAGTCGGTGTCGTCGCGGGCCTCGGAAGTTGTGCAGGTGCTCGATGTCTTGCCCTGCGACGCGCTTGCGGAACCAGACCCGCTCTACCTTGGCCATGTGGCGGACGAGCCCGAGCAGCTCAGGCCGGTTGAGGGGATCGGTCGCGCTGCGCGCTGGTCTGCGGTCAGACCGGCGCAGATGTTGTGCAGCGTCCAGCGGTGCCAGTCGAGCATGCCTTCGAGGATGGGACGTTCGGGGCCGGTTCGTCGGCCGCGTCGGGGAGGTCAGAGGGCGGGGAGCGGTCCACGTCATGGACCGATCCTGTCACCTCACCGTTCGTGGTTGCGGATGCGCTTGTGCTCGTACATCCGCGCGTCGGCTGCAAGCACGAGTCGTCGAGCGTGGCGTCTGGCAGTTCGGCGGTCGTCACGGTGCCGATGCTGGCGGACAGGCGGTAACGGAGGTCGCCGGCTTCGTTCGACCGAGGCGAGCTGGCTCAGCAGCCGGTCGGCCAGGCTGCTTCCGTCTGGCGGAGGTTGCACGATGAACGCGCAGAACTCGTCGCCGCCGATGCGGGCGAGAACGTCATCGGCTCGTAGGACGGACCGGAGGGCCTGGGTCACTTGTGTGAGCATGGCGTCGCCGGTCACGTGACCGTGCTTGTCGTTGACGGTCTTGAGGCCGTCGACGTCGACGAACGCCACGAGGCAGGTGCGCTGGTTGTTGCGGGCGGCTGCGAGCTGGAGTGTCGCGATCTGGAAGAAGCCGCGTCGGTTCAGCAGACCTGTCAGGGGATCGGTGACGGCGAGCTCCTGGATCTCACGGTTGGCTTGCTCCAGCTCGGCGGTGCGGTCATCGACCCGGCGTTCGAGCTCGCCGAAGATCGCGACGTTCTCCATGGCGATCGAGGTTGCATCGGCCAACGCCTGCAGCAACCGGATCTCTTCGGCGGTCGCGAGGTGGCCGTCGGCCCAGTAGTTGCCGATTGCGCCGATGGGGTCGAGGCTGCGGATCGGGATCATCGCGAGGCTCTGACGAAGGTCGGACGGTACGCCTCATGGGGATGCGGTCGTCGACGTAGATGTCTTCGATGACGGCTGGCAGCTTGTTGATCATCGCCCAGCCGCTGATGCACGACTCGAGCGGGAATCTGCTGCCCTTCCAGAGGGGCTCGATCGCGTCTTCATCGGCGTAGTAGCACTGATCGTTGTCACGGAGCACGAAGGTCGCACCGTCGCTACCGACTAGTGCGCGGGCCGTCGTACGAACGATCTCCTGCACACGTGTGAGGTCTCGAGCCAGTGACAGCTCTTGGACGGCGACCATGAGACGTTCGACGCCGCGGACATAGAAGTCAGACGGTTCGACTGTCTCTTCGATGGTCATGATGTCCTTACGTTCCGATGCCCTCAGATGAAGTATTGCCGAGAGCATGCAGCAACGATGGGCCATCACTGAGAAATCAGCGACCACATGGTCTGGTTGCGACGCAGCCTACCCACACACCTCAGGGTCGCCATCGGTGGTTGGTCTGCCAGATGAGTGAGCCTGGTGCGCGGTATTCGATGCGGTCGGTGGCCCGGTTGAGTCTGATTGACCAGTTGTCGGTGTGGATGAGGCGGTGGTGGTGGGGGCAGATCGAGCACCCCGTCGTCGAGCTTTGTGGTCGATCCTTTGGCCCAGGGCATTCGGTAGTGATGGGCTTCTGATTGTTCGGGCGGCCGGTCGCATCCGGGGAAGGTGCAGCCGTGGTCGCGGGCCGCGAGGGCCTGTTTTTGGGCTTTGGTGAACAGCCGTTGCTCATGCCCATGATCCAACGGTAGTGATTTGCCGCCGAACACTTGCGGGACGATCCCGAGGTTGCAGGCCATGAGTCTGGCTTGGGAGGCGGAGATGCGGGTGCCGGTCGACAAGGTCGCTGCCTTCACACCATGCAGCAGGGTGTCGTAGTCGAGGTGGACCATCAGGGTGGCTCCGAGGCCGCTGCGTCCTGGGAGCAGGTGCCCAGGCAACCTGGAGCACAGTTCGGCGAAGCCGACACCCATCCGGGTGCGCCAGTCGAGCCCACGGTCATAGAACGCATGCCCGGCCGTGTCGCTGGTCTTCTCACCGTCAGTGGCTTTCGCGTCAGCAGGTTCTGTTTTGGCGCCGGGGTGGTCTCTGAGGTGGTCGCGTTTGGGGGCGCAGATCGCCTTGATCGCCGCGTCCAGCATCTCGGCTTGTGCGTCAGGCAACCTGAACCCACCCGAGGTGGTGCCGTCGCCGTTGGCGTTCATCCAGAACTCCGACCGCCGCCACGCCTTCTTCTCCTCATCCTCGAGAGTGTCGTTCTCGTCTTGGTCGACCTCGGGGGCGGGTTTGAACTGGTCAGTGATCCGCCTGGACCGTGACCGCAGATCTTTCAGGTTGTACTTCGGGGCGTCGTCCAGCAGTGCTTTCTCGCAGGCCTGCTTCTGCGCTGGTGTCACATCATCGGGTAGGTCGTTGACCGCGTCGGCGATGATCCCGGCCTGCTTGGCACCGATCTGACCATCAGCAAGAGCTTCCTCAGTGGTCGGTGCGGTCTCCAGGGCTTTGCCGCGGTGGACCATCGTCTCGGCCTCACGCCGGTCACCACCAAACGCACCAGCTAACAACGCCGCTGTCGACGTCGCACCAGACTCTTTCGCCAGACCCGAAGCCTCCAGCACCCGGGCCGCAGCAGCTCGGTGGGCCTTGACCCGGGCCTCGATCCGCATCAGCTCTTCAGCCAGGCCACGGACCGTCACTGCTTCGAGCCCAGACCATGCACCGATCGGCATCGTGTCCAGAGCCGCCTTGAGCGCTACAACCCCACCCGACAACGGATCAGGAAACGAGACAAGAACAGCCGACACCGGATACGCCTCCAAGAGTGAATTTGTGAGCCGGAATCACTGCTATTCCGGCTCACAAACCACTCTGCACGAAGGGTCAGACATTCGATTTCTGCGCACCAGCGTTATCCACAGCAGCCATGCTCCAGCCCTACTCCACCACGCTCGGGTCAGGAATCTCGTGCGGTCGATACCGCGGCAGACGCGATGCGGGAACGATCGCCGTCGCGCTCACTCCGGCCAGGATCAGCAGGCCGATCTTGAGCGCCTTGAGCCTGGCATCGGTGTTGGCCTCGACCAGGGCGTCGATCTCGTCGGGGGGTCGCATCGGTGTCGGCCAGCGACTCGCGCAGGTTGTCGTTGCTGATGAATCCGACGGTGTCGAGCTCTGCCTGGGCGGCCAGCTCTGGTGTCAGGTTGGGGTGATCGGTGACGGCCTGGGCGATGTTGATCGACAAGAACGAGACGAGCATGACGCCGGCGATCGCGGTGCCGACGGCCGATGCGAGGTTCTGGGTCGTGCCGCGGATCGAGCCGACGTCTCCGGCCAGCGAGCTGGGCGCTGAGGTGACGAGCACGCTGAACACGAGCGTGACGAGCGCGCCCTGGCCGATGCCGAAGGCGACGAGCCCGACGATCGTCGGCACGGTCTCCCAGTTGTTGGTGACGACGAACGCCAGCCAAGCCAGGGCCGCGGTGGTGAGGCTGAACGCGAAGACGCCGATCGTGCGTGGCGGGAACTTCTTGTAGGTGCGGATGACCAGCGTCGCGGTGATGAAGACCGTCAGGTTGAACGGCATCATCGCCACGGCGGTCGAGAACGGGCTGCGTCCCTGCACGATCTGGATGTAGAGCGGCACCGTGAAGTTCAGCGCGGCTTCGAGGAAGACGACGATGAACATCGCGTACACCGCGGCACGTTCCTGGGGCGCCTTCAGGACGCTCAGGGTGATCAGTGGAGTCTTGCCGGAGCGGGTGCGGTACCGCGTCCACCAGAAGAAGCCCTGACCGAGCATCACTCCGGCGAGGATCAGCAGGGGACTGGGCGACAGTCCCAGCACGTCGAAGGGTGCGTCGTCGTTGGCCACGATCGCACCCCAGTTGTTGAGGTTGTTGAAGCCCAGTGTGAGGGCGACGACGCCGAGGCCGATGAGGATCGCGCCAACCAGGTCGATCTTGACGCCGGGGTCGCCGCCGTCCGAACGCAGGGTGAAGCTGAGGACGAACACGGCGATGGCGATCACCAGGACGATGACGAACGACGGGCGCCAGCCGACCAGGGTGCCGAGCGCTCCACCGATGAAGAAGGCGCTGACCCCCGAGAGGGCGCGGGCGGAGCCGAGGGAGCCGATCGCGGTGGCCTGCTGGTCGCCTCTGTAGTTCTCGGCGATCAGGGCGACGAGGGCCGGGACGATGATGGCTGCCGATGCACCTGCGAACGCCTGCGCCGCGATGACCCAGCCGACTGACGGTGCCGCGATCATCATGACGGCCGAGAGGGCGAACAGCGCCACCACGATCCGGAAGATCAGCACCCAGCCGATGCGCTGGCCGAGCTTGGCGCCGACCATGACGAGCGCGGCGACGGCGATGCCGTACGTGACGATCGCGGTGCTGACGGTGGTCGCAGGCACGTCGAAGTCTTCGACCATGCCGCCCAACGACACTGGCAGCGACGCCACGTTGAACGACATCAGGACCTGGGCGAGGAACAGCCCCACCATCGGCAACCAGGAGACGCGCTCCTCCACGTGATGCTTGATGTCAGTGCTCATCGATGGATCCCTTCGTGGGTACGTGAGGTGCGGAGGCGAAGATGTTCAGGCCGAGGGCCCGTGACAGGTAGGCGGTGGCCCGTTGGCCGCGGACGCTGTTGCCGGCTGGGTCGAGCCGCGGCGAGAACACGCCGATGCCGCCCTTGCCGGGGGAGATCGTCACGATGCCACCGGCGACTCCGGACTTGCCGGGCAGGCCAATCTCGAAGAGCCATTCTCCGGAGCGTTCGTACAGGCCGTTGGCGGCCATGACGGCGAGCGTGTCGCTGCACACCTGGGGCGAGACGACGCGTTCGCCGGTGACGGGGTTGACCCCGCCGTCGGCAAGTGTCGCGCCCATGACGGCGAGGTCGTGCGCGCTGACCCGCAGCGCGCACTGCTTGGTGTAGACGTCGACGACGTCCAGGGGGTTGAGCTCGACCCGGCCGTAGCTCTCCAGCAGACCGGCGATTGCCCGGTTGCGCTGGTTGGTCGCAGCCTCTGACCGGTACACCTCGCCGTCCATCTCGAGCGGACGACCTGCGAAGGCTGACAGCCCCAGCCGGACGGCCTCCCACTGCTCGGCCGGGGTCTCGCCGGGCATCAGCGCTGTCGTGGCCAGGGCGCCGGCGTTGACCATCGGGTTGAGCGGGTGCCCGTCGTTCGAGCTCGATCGCCATGACGGAGTTGAACGGGAGCCCCGTGTTGTTGACGCCGACCCGATCGTGGACGACTTCGTGCCCGTACGCCTCGCAGACCAGCGCGTACACGAAGGCCTTCGAGATCGACTGAATCGAGAACTCGACCTCGGTGTCTCCCGCGACGTGGACGCCACCGTCGACGTCGGCGACGCAGACCCCGAACAGCTCAGGATCGGCCGCGGCCAAGATCGGGATGTAGTCGGCGACGGCCCCGTCGAGGTGCGGCCGTGCGTGCTCATAAGCCTCGATGACCAGCGCATCGACGGTGCCGCCAGGTGGAAGCGCTCCCGTCGCCACCTGCTGCACGACATCGGATACTCCGAGATCCATGGATGCTCCCCAAGAAGACGTGGTCCGGCGTGCATGGACCGTGCTGATGACGTCAGCTGAAAAACAGTATGGCCCCACAGGCGCTCTTGCGGGACTGCGTAGAGGCAAGTTCTCAATACCGCTGAATCAGGTTGCCGGCATTCGGGTGCGGCTCGTGTCGGAGTTTGACTCGAACAGGCTTCAGCCGAGCAGTTTCCGCCTGGCGAGGTCCTCGTGGCGGCGGTACGTTGCAGGCATGGTTCTTGTCATCTTGCTGATCATTTTGGCCATCGTCACCGGCGTCCTGGGGGCGATCATCAAAGGCGCGTTCTGGCTCTTCATCCTGACCGTGGTGTTCCTCGTGGGTGCCTTCTACCTCGGAAGATCAGCCAGAGCTTCCTGATCGAACCTGCCAGGCGGAGGAGCCACCCACCGAAAAACACTCATACCTATGAGTGTTTTCGTGCGTTTTGGCGAAGTTTTCCCCCAGATGCTTGGTCGCCGTGGTTCCTTCAGGGCCGCGAGTTCGTGAGTATCTGTCCCAACTCGATTCGGGGATCCGTCCCGTGAGGTGAAGGGACAGATGATGGATTCGCAGGCGACCGTGCTGGCTGACCGGGTGCGTGATCTGGTCCGTCAACGGCGCATCGATCCGCGTCTTGACACCGAGTCGGTGCGGCGGGCCGCGATCGAGGCGATCGCCGAGCACGAGTCCCGCAGCCTGACCGGTGCGGTGCGGCCGCTGGAGGAGCCAGAGGTTCTGGTGGGCCAGATCCTGGCCGACGTCAGCGGGCTGGGTCCGTTGCATGCCCTGCTCGACGATGACACGGTCGAGGAGGTCTGGATCAATGATCCCTCGCGGGTCTTCGTGGCACGGCAGGGACGACACGAGCTCACTTCGGTGATCCTGACTGCCGAGCAGGTGCGTGAGCTGGTCGAGAGGATGCTGTCATCGTCGGGGCGGCGTCTCGACATCAGCCAGCCGTTCGTCGACGCGATGCTGCCGGGTGGTCACCGGCTCCACGTCGTGCTCGACGGCATCAGTCGTGGGTTCGCTGCCGTCAACATTCGCAAGTTCGTCGCCACAGCTGATTCCCTGACCGATCTGGTGACGCTAGGGACGATCGACGGGCCGGCCGCGACCTTCCTCGACGCGAGCGTCCGGGCAGGCCTCAACATCGTCGTCTCCGGAGGTACCCAGGCAGGCAAGACCACGCTGCTCAACTGCCTTCGCGGCGTCGATCCCCGGCAGCCAACGGCTCATCTCGGTCGAAGAGGTCTTCGAGCTGCAGTGCGGTCATCCTGACTGGGTCGCGCTGCAGACTCGCCAGGCGGGCCTCGAAGGAACGGGAACGGTCGACCTGCGCATGCTCGTGAAGGAGGCGCTTCGCATGCGTCCCTCGCGGATCATCGTCGGCGAGGTGCGCGCCGCAGAGTGTCTTGACCTGTTGCTGGCCCTGAACGCCGGGCTTCCTGGCATGGCGAGCGTCCACGCCAACTCGGCCCGCCAGGCGCTGGTCAAGATGTGCACGCTCCCGCTCCTGGCCGGCGACAACATCGGCTCGCGCTTCGTCGTGCCGAGCGTCGCCGCATCCGTCGACCTCGTGATCCACACGGCTCTCGACGCCGAAGGACGCCGCGCGGTGCGCGAGATCGTGGCGGTCACTGGACGGGTCGAGAACGACCTGATCGAGTCGGAGGCAGTCTTCACCCGTCGCGATGGTCGGCTCGAACGCGGACACGGCGTGCCGGTGCGACGTCAGGCCTTCGAGCAGGCCGGCATCGACATCGAGAACGTTCTGGGGGTTGCGCGATGGGCGCCCTGATCGGCTTCTTGGCCGGCGTCGGGGTCCTGCTGATCGGCTGGACGTTCAGCGACCCTCGACAGGAGTCGACGCGTCGGGAGCGGCCGGGTCGGTCGCGGCTGGCCGGCCTCCTGGCTCGCGCCGGTGTCGAAGGAGTTTCGCCGTCGCAGGTCGTCGCGCTGTCTGCAGCAGCGTTCATCGCGACCGGCGTGGTCATGACCGGCCTGTCGGGGGGTGGTGTCGATCGGGCAGTGTTCGGTGCGATGGCGGCAGGGACGCCTGTGGCGATCCTGCGCGGGCGTGCTGCCAGACGCCTGCGCGAGCACGCGGCGATGTGGCCGGATGCGGTCGACAACCTGACCTCAGCCGTCAGAGCCGGGCTTTCGTTGCCAGAGGGTTTGATCCAGCTCGGGGAGCGCGGCCCAGACGGACTGCGTGAGCCGTTCAGCAAGTTCGGCCACGACTACCAGAGCACCGGTCGGTTCAACGAGTCTCTCGACCTGCTGAAGGCCCGCCTCGCCGACCCGGTCGGCGATCGCGTGGTCGAGGCCTTGCGGATGGCCCGGGAGGTCGGCGGCGGTGATCTGGGCCGGATGCTGCGTTCACTGTCCGGCTTCCTGCGCGAAGACCTGCGCACCCGCGGCGAGCTGGAGTCACGTCAGTCCTGGACCGTCAACGGAGCACGGCTTGCGGTCGCCGCGCCGTGGATCGTGCTGTTGCTGATGTGCCTGCAAGGTGATGTGGTGCGCCGGTTCGCCACAGGCGCCGGACTCGCGGTCTTGGCCACCGGGGCGGTGCTGTGTGTCGTCGCCTACCGCCTCATGATGTGGATCGGCCGCCTCCCCGAAGAACGCCGGATCCTCGCATGACCGGCGCGCTGATCGGGTTCTGTCTGTCGTCGGGCCTCGTGCTGGCACTCTCGGGCTGGCTGCGAGCTCGGCGACCTTCTCTTGACCAACGGGTCGTGCCCTACGTCCGTGACGTCCATCCGGCCAGCTCGACGCCGCGGCCTGCCCACGTGCTCGACGCCGTGCTCGGCCCGTCGCTCCGCAAGCTGGGCGACGTGATCGGTGATCTGGTCGGCGGGACGGCAAGCGTGTCCAGGCGTCTGGTGCGGCTCGGGTCGCCCAGAACGGTCGAGGACTTTCGGCTCGTGCAGGTTGCCTGGGGTGGTGCTGGCCTCGCCGCAGGAGTCGTCATCGCGGTGACGCTCTGGGCTAGCGGGCGCACGAACGTCGTGTTCCTGCTCCTGATCTGCGGGTTCGGGTTCGTCCTCGGCGTGCTGCTGTGCGACCAGCACCTGTCGTCCCGCGTGGCGGCCCACGAGCGGGAGATGCAGGAGGAGTTCCCGATCGTCGCCGATCTGCTGGCACTCGCGGTCGCGGCAGGGGAGAGCCCGATCGCCGGGCTGAGCCGCATCATGCAGATCTGTCGCGGTGCTCTCAGCCACGGCTGGGCACGGTCATCGCCGATGTCCGCACTGGCATGCCCATGGCCAGTGCGTTCGACGGTCTCGCGGCTCGCACCGGCGTGACGAGCATCGCCCGGTTCTCAGCTGGCCTCGCCATCGCGGTGGAGCGGGGAACGCCGTTGGTCGACGTGCTGCACGCGCAGGCAGCCGACGTCCGTGAGCTGAGCCGGCGTGAGCTGATCGAGGTCGGCGGACGCAAGGAGGTGGCGATGATGCTCCCGGTCGTGTTCCTGATCCTGCCGATCACGGTCGTGTTCGCGTTCTTCCCAGGCTTCGTCGGGCTCCACCTCACCTCGGGCACCTAGGAAAGGAAGAAGGCACATGTGGAGAAGTCATCGTTCAGATGAACAGGGAGACGTGCCCGGATGGGTCATGATCACGGTCATGTCCGCAGGCCTGGTCGCGCTGCTTGCCGCACTGGCCGGGCCACGGTTGCAGACCATGCTCGATCAGGCGTTGTCGGCGGTTGGCGGCTGAGTGGCGGCACGGGAGCACGAGCGGGGTGCGGCGGTGGTCGAGTTCGTGCTGGTCATGACCTTGTTGATCCCGCTCGTGCTGGGCATAGCCCAGGTGGCCCTCGTGCTGCACGTCCGCAACACGTTGGCAGCGGCTGCATCAGAAGGCGCCCGCGCCGCGGCACCACTCGGTGCGACGACCTCGGATGGGACCAACCAGACTCGTCGGATCATCCGTGACTCCCTCGACGACCGGTACGCCGCTGACGTGACGGCGACCTGGACGACGATCTCAGGGGTCCCGGCAGCGCAGGTCGAGGTGCGCGCCCGGGTCCCTGCGCTCGGGCTGTTCGGTCCCTCGGTCTCGGTGGCGGTGCAGGGCCACGCGGTGCGGGAAGTGCCGCCATGAACAGGCGTGACGGTGGCTCCGCGACCGTCGAGTTCGTCTGGTTGACGCTGCTCCTTCTGGTCCCGTTCGTCTACCTCCTGATCGCGGTCTTCGACACCCAGCGGGCCTCGTACGGAGTATCGACGGCGAGCCGAGCGGCAGCGAGGGCGTTCTTGCAGTCGCCAGACGCGGTGACGGGCGAGCGTCGAGCGCGGGCCGCAGCTAGGATCGCTCTGAGCGATCAAGGCCTTCGCGGCGCATCGGTCGACGTCACGTGCCTGCCGACGAGGGCAGCGTGCCTGCGCCCGGGGTCGTCGGTGCGGGTGAGGGTACGGACGACTCAGCGTCTGCCGCTCACGCCGCAGGTGCTCGGCGGACAGCTGGGCGGGGTACGGGTCGACAGCACCCACATTGAGGCATTCGGCAGCTTCCGGAGCGGGCGATGACATCGACGGCCGCGAGCCGTGAGGAGGGTCAGATCACGGTCATGACGGTGGGCTTCCTGGTCGTGATCGGTCTGCTCGTGGTCGTGGTCGTCAACTCGTCGGCGGCCTTCCTCGAACGACGCAAGCTCGACAACCTCGCCGATGGGGCCGCGATCGCCGCAGCAGACGGGTTGAGCCGCGACACGTTCTACGAGAAGGGTGACATCGTGCTCGACCGGAGTCAGGCACGACGTCTCGTCAGGCAGTACGTGACCACACCAGGGACGCGGGTCGCGCGGGTCTCGATCAGCGACGACGAGGTCACGGTCAGGCTCGAGCGGAGGATCGACCTGGCCATCAGGCCACCGGGATGGAGCTCTCGCACCCGCATCGTCGCTGAAGCGACCGCGCGGCTGACGCTGGGGGAGTGAGCGACGGCTCGGCTAAGTGAGGCGCAATGACGCCGAATGTGAGTAGGATCCTCGCCAACAGGATCCTGGCCGAGGAGCGCTCGTGGACACGTTCATCATCATCTTGGAACTGCTTGTCGTGCTGGGTGCCATCGTCATGGGCACCCGATCCAGCGGCGTTGCCCTGGGCCTGTGGGGCGGCACGGGCGTCGCGATCCTGGTGTTCGTCTTCGGCGAGGAGGTCGGCAGCCCGCCGGTCGACGCACTGCTGATCGTCCTGTCGGTCGTCCTGGCGTCCTCGATGATGCAGCTGGCCGGCGGCATCGACTGGCTTGTGACGGTCGCCGCGAAGCTCATCGCGGCCCGACCCAAGCAGATCACGCTGATCGCGCCGCTGGTGTCGTTCTTGTTCTCGGTGGGCGCGGGCACGTCGAACATCTTGTATCCGCTGCTCCCGGTGATCAGCGACCTGTCGTACCGCAACGGCGTCCGACCGTCGCGCCCGCTGTCGTTGTCGGTCGTGGCCACCGGCGTCGCCCTGGCGTGCAGCCCCGTGTCAGCGGCGATGGCCGCGATGGTGACGCTGACCGAGGTCGCCCCGTACAACTTCGAGATGTTCGACATCATCAAGGTCACGCTCCCGGCGGCGATCGTGGGCATCGTGCTCAGCTCGATCGTCGTCAACCGGCTGGGAGCCGACATCGAGGACGATCCCGAGATCCAGGAGCGCATCCGCTCTGGCGAGCTCGACGCACCGGGAGCGAAGGCGCTCAAGGAGCTCGAGGTCAAGGCCACGACGGCCGGACGCAATGCAGCGCTGATCTTCCTGTCAGGCGTCCTTGCGATCGTGGTGCTGGGTCTGTTCAAGGGCCTGAGGCCAGAGGATGCCGATGGTGGACCGCTGGGCATGACGCCCATCATCCAGATGATCATGTTCGTCGTGGGCACGCTGATCCTGCTGGTCTCGCGCCCCGAAGGTCGCCGCGATCCCCGAGCAGACGGTGTTCCGGGCCGGCATGGTCTCGGCAATTGCGCTGTTCGGTCTGGCCTGGATGACCGACACGTTCATCTCGGCACACACCAGCGAGATCGTCGACTCGATCGGCGGGCTCGTCGAGGACGCGCCGTGGATCTTCGCGTTGGGCGTGTTCGTGGTCTGCGTCCTGACGACCAGCCAGTCGACCGCGACCCGGACGATCGTGCCGATCGGACTAGCCGCTGGGGTCGCGCCGGGTCTGTTGACGGGCATGTGGGCGGGTGCCTTCGCGGGCATCTACCTGCTGCCGACCAACGGCTCCCAGATCGCGGCCGCGAACTTCGACGAGACCGGGAGCACCAAGCTCGGCACCAAGCTGATCGATCACTCGTTCGCGTTGCCGACCATCATCTTGGCGGTCACCACGGTGGCGACGGGTGCGTTGCTGGGCCTCGTCCTCGGCTGAGGGGACAGCTGACCGATCAGGAGCCCGCTCGCTGCTCCCGGTACGTCGCCCACGCGGCCATGCACGACCGGGCGATCCGGTCGACGTGATCGGGGTCAGCGTCGGGCGAGTCGCCACCAGGACGGCTGATGTGGGCGGCGTTCTCGGCGCCGAGCAGCAGCTCGCGCAAGAACTCGCCCTGCACGGCGTCGAGGGTCACGCCGGCTCGTTCTGCTTGCGGCGCCAGCTGACGGAACCGCGCGCCGGCCGAGATGATCTCCTGGCTGCCGAGATAGGGCTGGTTCAGCTGGACGTCGTGCGGGTCTGCCGCCTCGAACGCCGTACGGTGTGCCTCGGCCAGCACTCGCAGGCGGTCGGGCGCCATCGTGACGACGGGGTCGTCGGCCCGGGGCTCGCCGTCGTGGTCGCCGCGGTTGGACAGCGAGACGATCGCGGGGAGACGGTCCTTGGGATCTCGTTCGACGTTGACCGCGCCCTGCCGGGTCGTCGTGCAGTTCATGGTGTCGTGGAACGACAGGGTCGTGAAGTGGGTGGACGGCGAGACCCCCGCCAGGGTGCGCGACACCATGCGTTCGATCAGGTCTTCGCGCGTCGCCTGGTACACGTCCACCCCACGGGAACCGGCCTCGACGAAGGCGTCGACGAGCTCGGCGACACCTGCATCGCTGTCGGGCACGACGAGCATCGGGAAGAACGAGAACGTCACCGGGCGGATCGCGTCGACGCCCGTGAGGTCGACGGGGTTGAACGGCCCGGCTTCACGCACGCGGTGCAGGGCCTCGGTCAGTGTTGCGGCCAGGTCGCCCGGACGGGCGCGATTGGGGTCGCGGACGAGGCGGGGGTGCGGGTTCTCGACGTAGACCACGGACGGGTCCAGCTCGGCCCACCGCCGGGCGATCGGCGACGTCGAGCAGTCGGTGTAGTCGGTGCTGGAGACGACGGCTGAACTCCGGCACCAAGAACGGGCGCAGCTCGCCCGGAATCGCTGCACCGGAGTGCGGGCAGCTGATGAGCAGGTCGGCGGTGTCGATCGCGTCGTCGATCGACCTGCGGTCCTGCGCGGCGTAGAAGGTGATGTCAGCAGCAGTGAACGTCGTGCCTTCTGGCAGGAACAACGGATCAATGGTGGTCACGTGGGCAGGATAAGCCGTGCGGAGGGTCTTCCGCCTGCGATTTCGGCCTTCGGTCGTCTACTGGCGCTCGATCACGACACCGCCGAAGCGGGCCTCGCCGATCGTGCACTCGATGCCGTCGATCCAGCAGCGTCTGGTCTCGAGCACCTCGCCGGCGATCTCGGACTGCGGACCCGCGGGGGACTCGGCGTAGAACACGATCAGCCCGCCGGAGAAGCCTTCGTTGTAGCCGACGATCCGACGTCCCTCCCGGTCGGTTGCCCGACTCTGACAGTCGACGCACACCGAGTGGGGATAGCGATCGGTGTGCGCGGTCAGGGCGCCGCAGATCGGGCAGGGATGCGTGGCGTGGGCGGCGACCGGGGCCTCGACGCCGTGGTGGTGCCGCTGCTCGACGAGCCACCCCGCGATGAGGGTCTCGATCGACTCGCCGGTGTGCCCGAGCATGCTGGTCTGGTAGCCCCCGTGGAAGCCGATGATCGCGGCGGTGTCACCAGCGAGGAAGGCGTAGCCGCCGCACACCGGGTCGTTCTCGAGCCGCTGGAGGCGTACGGCGTGACCTCGGCCGCCAGCACGGTGCAGGCCTTCGCCGTGGCTTCGTCGCGGGTGAGGGTCATGCCAGTGCCTCCTTGATACGTGTGGCGTACTGCTCGGCCTCGTCGTCGGCGTACTTCGTCCGAGGCCAGAAGAAGCCCCTGAGCCCGTCGCCCTTGGTGCGCGGCACGACGTGCACGTGCAGGTGGGGACGCTCTGCGACACCACATTGTTCATCGCGACGAACGTCCCCTGCGCACCGAGCCCGGACGTGAGGGCGTCCGCGACACGCTGCGCGGTCGAGAACAGCGGCACGAGAAGCGTCTCCGGAAGATCTGGCAGGGTCTCGACGTGGATGCGCGGCACGAGCAGCACGTGCCCCTTGAACACCGGACGCGTGTCGAGGAAGCCGACGACGTCAGGGGTCTCCAGCACGACCGCAGCGGGGATCGTCCCGGCGATGATCCCGCAGAACAGGCACTCCTTGCTCACAGGACGATCACATCACACGGACGCTAAGGTGGCCCCATGGCTAACTCACAAGGCACAGGATCGACAGATGACGGCCAGAAGGCCGACATGAAGGCGAAGTTCCGCGAAGCCCTGGAGAAGAAGGCGGGCAAGCACCACGCA
The DNA here is from genome assembly GCF_044452305.1 of Aeromicrobium sp. UC242_57. Taxonomy (NCBI): domain Bacteria; kingdom Bacillati; phylum Actinomycetota; class Actinomycetes; order Propionibacteriales; family Nocardioidaceae; genus Aeromicrobium; species Aeromicrobium sp. UC242_57. Next base: position 618,251 of record NZ_JBIOAM010000003.1, read on the forward strand.
ACCGCCGAGGGCGCAGACCATGACGGCAGCGAGAAGTCCCACGGTGCGACCGGGCCGACCCAGTCGCCGGAGTTCCGCCGCAAGAGCGTCTGACCCGGCACGGTAACCTCGACAGGTGGCAACACCTGACTTTGCAGAGCAGACCAAGGCACTCGATGCGACCCTCACGTCGATCGAGAAAGTGCTCGACCTCGATGCGGTGCGCGTGGAGATCGCTGCACTGCAAGAAGAGGTCGGTGCACCTGACCTCTGGGACGACCAGGCCAACGCACAGCGCGTGACCGGCCGACTCTCGGTGCTCCAGGCCGAGGTCGAGCGGGTCACGGGCCTGCGGTCGCGCCTCGACGACGTCTCGCTCCTGCACGAGATGGCCGCCGAAGAGGGCGACAGCGACACCCTCGCCGAAGCCGACGCCGAGCTCGTGCGCATCAAGAAGGCCATCGACTCGCTCGAGATCCGCACCCTGCTGTCCGGCGAGTACGACGAACGTGACGCCCTGGTCTCGATCCGTTCGGGCGCCGGTGGCGTCGATGCCGCCGACTTCGCGTTGATGCTGCAGCGCATGTACATCCGCTGGGCCGAGCGCCACGGATACACCGTCGAGATCTACGACGTGTCCTACGCCGAAGAGGCCGGGCTCAAGTCGACGACGTTCGCCGTGAAGGCGCCCTACGCCTACGGCACGTTGTCGGTCGAGGCCGGCACCCACCGCCTGGTGCGCATCTCGCCGTTCGACAACCAAGGACGTCGTCAGACGTCGTTCGCGGCGATCGAGGTCGTCCCGGTGCTGGAGCAGACCGACGAGATCGACATCCCCGACGAAGAGATCCGGGTCGACGTCTACCGTTCGTCCGGTCCCGGTGGTCAGAGCGTCAACACGACCGACTCGGCCGTCCGCCTGACGCACATCCCGACCGGCACGGTCGTCAGCTGCCAGAACGAGAAGAGCCAGCTGCAGAACAAGGCCAGCGCGATGGTGATCCTCAAGGCCAAGCTGCTCGCCCTCAAGAAGGCCGAGGAGCGGGCGCACCTCGACGAGATGCGCGGCGACGTGCAGGCATCGTGGGGCGACCAGATGCGCAACTACGTCCTCAACCCGTACCAGATGGTCAAGGATCTGCGCACCGAGTACGAGACCGGCAACACCCAGGCGGTGCTCGACGGCGAGATCGACGACTTCATCGAGGCCGGTATTCGCTGGCGTCGCGAGCACGCGGCTGAATCTGTTCGAACTGGCGGGGCCGAACGGCGGTGCGTCCCCACGTGCTGGGCGTACCTGCCTAAACTCGATCGGGTGATTCGATTCGACAAGGTCACCAAGACCTATCCCGGCCAGAAGCGTGCGGCGCTCGACGCCGTCGATCTCGAGATCGAGAAGGGCGAGTTCGTCTTCCTCGTCGGAGCCTCGGGCTCGGGCAAGTCGACCTTCCTGCGGCTGATCCTGCGGGAGGCCCGTCCGACGAGCGGTCGGGTCTACGTCGCGGGCAAGGAGATCAACAGCCTCCAACTGGAAGGTGCCCGAGCTGCGCCGCCAGGTCGGCACGGTGTTCCAAGACTTCCGGCTGCTGCCCAACAAGACCGTCTCCGAGAACGTCGCGTTCGCCCTCGAGGTGATCGGCAAGCACCGCAGCGAGATCAACAAGCTGGTGCCCGAGACGCTCGAGATGGTCGGCCTCGACGGCAAGGGGCATCGCATGCCCGACGAGCTGTCCGGCGGCGAGCAGCAGCGTGTGGCCGTGGCCCGCGCCTTCGTCAACCGGCCGATGATCCTGATCGCCGACGAGCCCACCGGCAACCTCGACCCGGCCACCAGCGTCGGCATCATGAAGCTGCTCGACCGGATCAACCGCACCGACACGACCGTCGTGATGGCAACCCACGACTCGTCGATCGTCGACCAGATGCGTAAACGGGTCATCGAGCTCGAAGGCGGGCTGATCGTCCGCGACGAGGCCCGCGGCATCTACGGCTACCAGAACTAAGGACATCATGCGAAGCACCCTCAGTGAGCTGCGCCAGAGCCTGTCGCGCAACAAGTCGATGTCGATCTCGTTGATCGTGACGATGACCGTGTCGTTGTTGCTGGCAGCTTCGGGTCTGCTGATCCTGGCCCAGTCCGATCGCACCGAGAAGTACCTCGGCGACCGCCTCCAGCTGCAGGTCAACCTGTGCACCAAGAACTCGCCCAGCGCCAACTGCATCGGTGGCGTCGCCACAGCGGAGCAGAAGACCGCGATCGAGGAGGCCATGCGGGGCAACTCGCAGGTCAAGTCGTTCGACGAGCGCACGCCGGCCGAGCAGTACGAGAGCGCGAAGGCGAAGTTCGGTCAGTCAGAGACGGGTCGTCGCCAGCTCGAGACCATCAGCCCCGAGTCGTTCCCGTCGTCCTACTTCGTGACGTTGAACGATCCGCAGAAGTACGACAGCGTCGAGAGCCAGCTCGGTGGCATGCAGGGAGTCGGCAGCGTCATCTCGCTCAAGGAGACCCTCGGCCCGTTGTTCACGGCACTCGACAAGCCTCCGCAACGGTGCGCTGGCGATCTCGGCGCTCCTGGTCGTCGCGGCAGTGCTGCAGGTCTCCAACACGATCCGGATGACTGCCTACGCGCGGCGCCGCGAGATCGGCATCATGCGGCTCGTCGGTGTGGTCGAGCTGGCACATCCAGCTGCCCTTCCTCCTCGAGTCGCTGCTGGCGGCGCTGATCTCTGCGGCGTTGGCGATCGGCGGGCTCGCGGCCTTCATGAAGTTCGTCGTCTACGGCTACCTGCGCGACACCCTCAGCAACTTCACGACGTGGGTGGGCTGGGCGGATGCCGTGCAGGTCATGGGCCTGACGACGGCCCTCGCGGTGATCCTCGCGATGATCCCGACACTCCTGCTGACGCGCAAATACCTCGACGTCTGAGGTTCGTAGCCTAAAGTCGGGCTTGATAGTTTTTCTCCATCACATCGACAGTCCCCGGTCCGCGGGGATCCTTCCCCCAAGGTCGAGGTCATGTTCACCAGAAGTCGCCATGCGCTGACAGCCGGACTGCTCGCGACGGCACTCGTCGCGACGATGTCCATTCCTCTTTCGCCGACAAGAAAGACGATCTCGAACGGCAGAAGAAGGAAGCCACCAGCGAGGCGGCCAAGGCCAAGAAAGATCTCGAGGCGTCCACGCAGGGCTCATCGAAGCCGCTGCGGCGTTGAAGCGGGCGCAGGGGCGACTCGACTCGGCAGTCGCCGAGCTGGGAAGCACCCGCGGGAAGGTTGCCACCGCGAAGGCGGTCGACCAGGAGATGCAGGTCAAGCTAACCGCAGCCAGGTCGCGCTGGAGACCGCACGGGTCAACCTCAAGAAGGGCGAGAAGAAGCTCAAGGCCTCAGCAGCGAGCGTCGAGGAGTTCGCGGTGCAGGAGTTCCTGCAGGGCGATCCGAAGCTCCGCGCTGTCAGCGGACTGCTGCGCGGCGAGGACGCTGAGGAGTTCGGGTGAGCAGCTGAGCCTCAACACCGCGATCAGCGACCAGCAGGTCGCCACGATGCGGCAGGCTCGACGCCACACGCGTCATCCTCGAGCTGAAGCGTCAGAAGGTGCGGAAGCTGCGCGACCAGGTCAAGGTGCAGCGCGCGCAGGCCGCCGCCAACCTGGCCGAGAAGCAGCGGCTCGAGAAGATCGCACAGGTCCAGGCCGAGCAGGTCGAGGTGCTGGTCACCAAGCGCCAGGGTGCCAAGCGCCTCGCGGCGTCGGCCCAGGCCGAGGACGAACGGCAGTACCAGGCGTTCCGCTCCGAAGCAGCGGCCCTCGAGGCCCGCATCAAGGCGCTGGCCGCCAAGCAGGTCAAGTCCGGTGGCAAGGGATCGGGCGGTGACAGCGGGGGAGCGCTGTCCTACCCGGTCAACGGCCCCATCACGTCGCCGTACGGCATGCGCGTGCACCCCGTGACCGGCGTGTACAAGCTGCATGACGGCACCGACTTCGGTGTCGGCTGCGGCACGCCGATCAAGGCAGCTGCCAGCGGCACGATCGTCGAGCAGTACTTCAACGGCGCCTACGGCAACCGGGTCATCCTCAACAACGGTGTCAAGCGTGGCGTCAGCGTCGTGACGACGTACAACCACATGTCGCGGTTCGCGCTGAGCGCCGGCTCCAAGGTCTCGCGTGGCCAGGTCATCGGCTACGTCGGCACGACGGGCTACTCCACGGGCTGCCACCTGCACTTCATGGTGCTGGCCAACGGCTCGACCGTGAACCCGATGGGCTGGCTGTGACTGGCGCTCCTTCAGCTCGTCGAAAGGCCGAGTGCCGGGACGCTCGCTCGCCGCCACCTGGCACGGGATGACACAATGGTCTGATGGCCAAGGAGACGGGGCGAAAGCTCGTAGCGCAGAACAAGAAGGCGCGCCACGACTATCACATCGAGGACACCTTCGAAGCTGGCATCGTCCTCACCGGTACCGAGGTGAAGTCGTTGCGTGCCGGGCGCGCGTCGCTGGTCGACGGCTTCGGTGATGTCGAGAACGGTGAGATCTGGCTCCTGCAGGTCCACATTCCTGAGTACACGCAGGGCACGTGGACCAATCACGCGACGCGACGCAAGCGCAAGCTGCTGCTGCACCGCCAGGAGATCGCTCGCATCGAGCGTCGCACCTCCGAGAAGGGCCTGACGATCATCCCGCTGTCGTTGTACTTCAAGGACGGCCGCGCCAAGGTCGAGATCGCGTTGGCGCGCGGCAAGAAGACGTACGACAAGCGGCATGCGATCGCCGAACGTGATGCGACCCGTGAGGCCGAACGCGATCTCGGTCGGCGGCTCAAGGGCATCCACTAGTGGCACTGGCCGACGCCGACCTGCCAGATCTGGCAGCGGGGCTCGGTGTGCCGGGCATCATCGACGTCCACGCGCACTTCATGCCGCCGCAGATCTTGGCGAAGGTGTGGGCCTACTTCGATGCTGCGGGTCCGCTGCTCGGTCGTCCGTGGCCCATCACGTATCGCACCAGCGACGAAGAACGGGTCGCGCACCTGCGTTCGATGGGCATTCGCAAGTTCTCGACCCTGTCGTACGCGCACAAGCCCGGAATCGCGGGATTCATGAACGACTGGACGGCCGCGTTCGCCGACCGGACGCGTGAGGCACTGCGATCTGCGACGTTCTATCCCGAGCCCCGAGGCGGCGACCTACGTGCCGGCCTTGATCGCCGACGGCGTCGAGGTGTTCAAGGTGCACGTGCAGGTCGGCGACTTCGCTCCGAACGACCCGCTGCTCGAACCGGTGTGGGGTGCGCTGGCTGAGAGCGAGACGCCGATCGTCCTGCACGCCGGATCCGGGCCGGCACCTGGCGCGCACACCGGACCGGCGGGCGTTGCAGACGTCCTCTCGCGGCACCCTGACCTCGCGTTGATCATCGCGCACCTCGGCATGCCAGAGATCGACGAGTTCTGCGATCTCGCCGAGAAGTACGAGAACGTGCGGCTCGACACCACGATGGCGTTCGTCGACTTCTGGGGCCAACCAGTTCCTGACGGGATCATCCCGCGGCTGCGGACGCTGCAGGACAAGATCCTGTTCGGCACCGACTTCCCGAACATCCCGTACGCCTACGCGCACCAGGTCGAGGTGCTGCAACGGCTCGACCTGGGCGACGACTGGATGCGTCAGGTGCTGTGGAGCAATGCGGCCGAGCTCTTTCGGCGTCGGCTTGTTCGGCATCGCGCGGTGAGCCAGGCCGGGACCATCAGGCTCGCCACACCCCAAGGTGTGTGGCTGCTCGCCGCGATGATCCTCGGCTCCGGCATGGCCTTCCTCGACGGCTCGATCGTCGGCCTGGCCCTGCCCGCGATGAACGCCGACCTCGACGCCGGCGCGGCGGGCGTGCAGTGGATCGTCAACGCCTACACCTTGACGTTGGCGGCGCTGATCCTGGTCGGCGGCTCGCTGGGAGACCGGCTCGGCCGTCGCCGGGTGTACGTCATCGGTGTCGCGTGGTTTGCGGTCGCGTCCGTCCTGTGCGCCGTGGCCCCGACGATCGGTGTGCTGGTCTTCGCACGCGGGCTGCAGGGCGTCGGCGCGGCCCTGCTGACGCCGGGAAGCCTCGCGATCATCTCGGCGGTGTTCGCCTCCGAAGACCGTGGCAAGGCGATCGGCGCCTGGTCAGGTCTGTCGGGAGTGACGACCGCGATCGGCCCGCTGGTCGGTGGCGCCTTGGTCGACTCGGTGGGGTGGCGGTCGATCTTCTGGCTCAACATCCCGCTTGCCGCAGTCGTGATCTGGTTGACGGTGCGCCACGTGCCTGAGACCAGCGGAGATCAGGGAAAGATCGACTATGCGGGCGCCGGTCTGACGGCAGCAGGCCTGGCTGCGTTGACGTACGGACTGGTCGACGGTTCTTGGGTGTGGGGTGCCGCCGGTGTCGTGCTGATGGTGGTGTTCGTGGTGCACCAGAAGCTGACGCCCCACGCGTTGGTGCCGCTTGGGCTGTTCGCCGATCGGGTCTTCACTGCCGCCAACATCTGCACGTTCGCGATCTACGGCGCCCTGGCAGCGTCAGGCTTCCTGCTGGTGCAGCAGCTGCAGTACGTGTCAGGTTTCTCGCCCGCTCGAAGCTGGCCTCTCGACCGTTCCGATGACGATCATCATGCTGTTGTTCTCGGCCAAGGCCGGCGAGCTGGGATCGCGCATCGGTCCGCGACTGCCGATGACGGTCGGTCCGCTGATCGCTGCGGTGGGTCTGGCGATGATGCTCCGCATCGGCGCAGGGGCAAGCATGTGGACCGACGTCCTGCCCGCCTCGATCATGTTCGGCGCCGGCATCACGGTGCTGGTTGCGCCGCTGACGACGGCGGTGCTGGCCGCGGCTCCGATGGAGCAGACCGGCATCGCGTCGGGCATCAACGATGCTGTCGCCCGCACGGCGTCCTTGTTGGCCGTGGCGGCGATCCCGCCGATCGCTGGGATCGCCGGATCGAACTTCGCTGACCCGGACGTGTTCGGCCCGGGTTTCGAGATGGGGACGTGGATCTGCATCGGCATGCTGGTCGCTGCGGCTGCCTGCGCTGCCGTGCTGCTACCTAGGCGTGTCATAGGGGAGTAGGATGGAGATGTTGCTTCGGCAACGCTTGAAAACTCAAGAGGGGCTGATCGGTTTCGACTAAGGTCGTTCGATTCAGGTGAAGCGGGTAGAGGATCCAGGGTTATCTCTTTAACGATCTCTGGAAACCAACAAGTGCCGATTCCAAGCGCACTGACTTCGCCCTCGCTGCTTAAGCGATAGGTGAAGGGCTGGCCCGGGGGCGTCTCCGCTCCGGATCGCCAGTCTCATTAAGGAGACTTGCTGATCACACTGTGTTGCAGGGTGTGATTGGGACTTTTCTGTGACTGGGCCTGTTGGCGACGCGTCTGTTCGAGCGCCAGGGCCGAGAAAATCGACTAGACAGACTGCACCCGGAGAAGCCCTGACTCAGCGCCGTAGGACCGGGGTTCGATTCCCCGCAGCTCCACTCATGACGGATGCCCCGAGCGCTCTTTGCTCGGGGCATCCGTCATGAATAAAGGCTCTGTGAATCGAGTGGGCCCCACCAGCACGGCGCACCACTCGCGGCGAAGCCGCCTGCGTGGGTCGTCAGCGAGGGATCCCCGCAGCTCCTCCGAGGGAACGCTGACCAAATCCAGTATCAAGTCAACCGCAGTACTCTGAGCGAGATAGCGACAGTGAGGGCCCCGTTCCCCACAGCAGGGGCGACTGTCCGAGAACGCAGAAGGTCGGAAAGGTGTTCGGACTTGAGCTGGCTCTACTTTGCATACCCGCGATAGCGACACCGAGTTCGTCGAAGACCTTGGTGGCTTTAGGGGATCACGGAAAGGAAAGGAGTTCCGCGATCTGATGGTCGCCCTTGCGCTAGACGAGGACGAACCCTGCACCGTACGTGGCTGGAAGGTTCCCAAAGGCGGGTTCAGCGTGGGAGAGCACCAGGGACAGTGGAGCCCTGAGCCCGACGTCGTGATCCATATCCACAAGGAACCTCGAAGTCTGTGACGCTGTCGCTGAGTCGACTTGGACCAAGGCGCGACGAACAGGTGGGCTCTAGTTCTGGAGTCCGGCAGGTAGACCAAGCGATCGACAACCTTCAAAACAGCAAGGTCACCTCATGATCGAAAGGCTGTGGCGCAACATCGCCATGATCCCGATCATGTTGCGGTTCGCTCTCCTAGGCGCAGCGCTCTGTGGTGTCGCTGGCGGAGTTGTCGGGCTGGTCGTCGGGCTCAATGTCTACGCTCCGACCGCTTGGTTTGCGGTGTTCGAAATTGGCTTGCCATCAGGAATCCTGGGGGCTGCGTTGGGTTTTCTGGTGGGAGGATGCGTCCACTTCGCCCGCTTCTTGGCGAGACTGATCAGCAGCCCACGTCCCTGACCCGCCCTGTCTCGTACGCCCACATCGCGACCTCGACGCGGTTGCGTGCACCGATCTTGTTCATCAGGGCGGCAATGTGGGTCTTCACCGTGCTCAAGGTGATGTGCAGCTCGACGGCGATCTCGGCGTTGGTGCGGCCGCGGGCAACGGTGAGCAGCACCTCCTCCTCGCGTTCGGTGAGGGGCTCGATCGGCTGGGTCGGCGGGGAGGCTCGGTCCAGACCGGCCAGGGTCGTGAGCAGGCGGCGGGTGATGTGAGGGGAGATGAGTGCGTCGCCATTGGCGGCCGCATGGATCGCCTGGACCAGCAGCTCGGGCCCCGCGTCCTTGAGCAGAAAACCTCGGGCGCCGGCCTTGAGGGCACCGTGGACGTACTCGTCGAGGTCGAAGGTCGTGATGATCACGATCGCCATGGGGTTCTCGACCCCTGGGCCGGCGAGCTGACGGGTGGCCTCGACGCCGTCGATGCCGGGCATCCGGATGTCGAAGAGGCAGACGTCAGGACGTAAGCTCGCGGGCCACGGTCACTGCCTGGTGGCCGTCGGTTGCCTCGCCGACGACCTCGATGCCGGGCTGCGCGTTGAGGATCATGGTGAGGCCGGTGCGGACCAAGACCTGGTCGTCTGCGACCACCACCCGGATCGTCATCGCAGCACCTCACGTGGCAGCGACACCTCACGTGGCAGGGTCGCCTCGACGGTCCAGCCGCCGGCCGGATCAGGCCCGGCCTGACAGGAGCCGCCGAGCAGCTTGGCGCGCTCGGCCATTCCGAGCAGGCCGTAGCCCACGGTGGTCGAGGGGCGGGCTGCTTCTCCGTCGTCGTGCACACGTAACCGTACGACGTCGGAGTCGCCGGCGACCTCGACGCTGACCCGCGTGGCGTTGAGGGCGTGCCGGATCGCGTTGGTGACTGACTCCTGACACAGCCGGTAGACCGCCACCTGCACCGGTTGCGACAGGCCTTCGAGGTCGCCAGTGCGGCGCAGCTGTACCAGCTGGCCCATCCGGGTCAGCCGTCCAGGTCGCTGATGCCCCGCTGCGGTGCGTAGTCGACGGCCTCACCATCGCGGAGCACCCGGACCATCGTGCGCATCTCGTACAGCGTCCGGGAGGCCTCGGCCTCGATCACGGCCAGTGCCTCGATGGCCGCGGCCGGGTCTGTCGCAGCCACGGCGCGCCCCGCCTGGGCCTGGATCGCGATGGCCGAGACGTGGTGGGCGACGGTGTCGTGGAGTCGCGAGCGAGCTCTCCGCGCTCGAGCGTCCTGACCTGCTGCACCTCGCGCTGACGCGCCACCGCGCGGTAACGCATCGCGGCTCCCAGCGCGAACGACGCGATCAAGAACGTGGCCCCGCCGATCAGGTCACCGACGGACTCGGTGGCCGCGAGCCCGAGGCCCGCTGGTACGGCGACGATGGCGGTGCCGATCAGTGCCTCGGGTCCCGAAGCCCAGCGGTACAGGGAGTACGGCAGCAGGACGATCGCGACCATGGAGTTCAGTCCCACGTCGACGCCGTCGACGACCGTGGGGACGGTCAGCACCATGGCGCCACCGAAGCCGATCGCCGTCGTCAGCAGCGGGTGGGTGCGCCGCCAGAGCAGGACCGGGATCACCAGGAGCGCTACCACGGTGGCCAAGGGCCGCGACGGGAGGTCGGGGCGGAAGATCGCCTCCGCGGTTGCCGAGACCATGAGGGCGCTGACCAAGGCCCAGTCCCACCACCGCCGCGCTGGCGGGTCCGGGGCGCGGGGCTCGGCAAGGACCGAACGTACGAAGGCAGCTGAGCACCGTCCCAGACTAGAGACTGAAAAGCGCGGGCGTATGGGGCGAAAGCACGAGCCGCCTGTCGTTCTTTCGGCTGAGGAGCTGACCGGTCATGTGCCCGATGTGGATCGCTCGGCGCCAGACCACCGTGGAGGCATGTCCAATCTCCTCTACCGGCTCGGCCGGTCTGCCGCGGCCCGGCCGTGGGTCGCCATCGGTGCGTGGGTGGTTCTCGCGCTGGTCGTCGTTGCCTCGTCCGCCGCCTTCGGGCGTGAGCTGGATGAGAGCTTCGAGGCGCCTGGCCTCGACTCCTACCAAGCAGCTCGCTGCTCAACCAGGCCCAGGCAGACGAGGGCGGGGTCACTGCTCACGTCGTCCTCGAAGCACGGGACGCTGCCACGCAGCTGGCCCCGGTGGAGGCCGCTCTCTCAGGCCTCCCACACGTACTGAGCACGACGAGCAACGTGTCACCAGAGGGGAACATTGCGCTGGTGCGCGTGCAGTACCCAGCGATCGAGCACCTCGAGAAGGCCGACCTCGACCACTTGAAGGGCGCCCTCGCAGAGTGACGTGACGACTCGTCGCTGACGCTCGAAGCCGGAGGCGACTTGTTCTTCGCCTTCGAGGAAGCACCCACCGGGCTCGGTGAGGTCGCCGGGATCGGGGTGGCGATGGTCGTCCTGCTGATTGCGTTCGGCTCCTTCGTCGCGATGGGGCTGCCGATCGGGATGGCCCTGTTCGGCCTGGTCGTCGGCGCTACCTCGATGAAGCTCGTGACGTACCTGGTCGACATCCCGGCGTGGGCGCCGCAGCTCGCGGCCATGGTCGGGCTCGGCGTCGGCATCGACTACGCGCTCTTCCTGGTCACCCGGCACCGCGAGCACCTGGCTCAGGGGATGCCGGTCGCGGGAAGCGGCCGGCATGGCCCTCGCGACGGCCGGACAGGCGGTGATCTTCGCGGGCGGCACCGTGGTCGTGGCGATCCTCGGGTTGATCGTCGCCGGAATCCCGTTCGTGACCGGCGGAGGAGTTGCCATCTCCGCGATGGTACTCGTCATGGTGCTCGCCTCGGTCACGTTGCTGCCAGCGCTGCTCGGACTGGCCGGGCACCGGATCAACGGACGCCGGCGGCGGGCCACCGTCTTGGCGCACCGGCCAAGCACCGGCTGGTACCGCTGGGGCGCTCACGTGACCCGCAACGCGAAGGCGTACATGGTCGGCGCAGCGATAGTCATGATCGCCCTGGCCGTGCCTGTTCTCGCGCTCAACCTGGGCTTCCCGGACGACGGGACCAAGCCCGAGTCGCGGACCGAACGACGGGCCTACGACCTCATCGCCGACGGCTTCGGTCCCGGCGCCAACGGGCTCCTCGTGATCGCGGTCGACATCTCGCAGGACACATCCGCCGTGGGGACGCTCGCCCAGGCGGTGGGGGCAGATCCTGGCATCGCGTCGGTCGGCAAGCCGGCCATCGATCTTCGGGCGGGCGTGGCGACCCTGGTGGCGCAGCCGACCACCTCTCCGCAGGACGAGGCCACCCAGGAGACCATCGCGAGGCTCCGGAGCGACGTCTTCCCGGCGGCACTGGATGGCACCTCTGCGACGGCCCATGTGGGTGGGCAGACCGCGACCTTCGCCGACCTCGGTGACCGGGTGCAGGAGCGGATGCTGCGATTCGTCGCGGCGGTGCTGCTGCTGTCCTTCCTGTTGCTCACGTTGCTGTTCCGGTCGGTGCTGGTGCCGTTGAAGGCGGTCGTGCTGAACCTGTTGAGCGTCGGTGCGGCGTACGGCGTTCTGGTCATGGTCTTCCAGTGGGGCTGGGCGGCAAGTCTCATCGGTGTGGAACAGGCGGTGCCGATCGTGTCGTTCATCCCGCTGTTCATGTTCGCGATCCTGTTCGGGCTCTCGATGGACTACGAGGTGTTCCTGCTCTCACGGATACGCGAGGAGTACCGCCGCCACGGCGACAACACCCGCGCGGTCATCGAGGGAATCGCCGGCACCGGACGCACCATCACCGCGGCTGCACTGATCATGGTGGCGGTCTTCTCGGGCTTCATCCTGGGCAGTGACCCGGTCGTGAAGATGATGGGAGTCGGACTGGCCACGGCCATCTTCCTCGACGCCACCGTCGTCCGCCTCGTGCTCGTCCCGGCCACCATGAAGCTCCTCGGCGTCGCGAACTGGTGGTTGCCCGGCTGGCTGGATCGGCTGTTGCCAGAGCTGGACCACGCGCCGGTGGAGAAGGTGGCGGAGGTAGCGATCAATCAACCGGCGCCATGATCGATACAAGGCCGTACAGCGTGGTCAGACGCTCCGGTCCGGTCGGCCGAGCTTTTCAAGCAACACGTCCACCGATGCCACGATCTCATCGAGGTTCTCCGTGGCAGTCCGCCAGACAGTCTGGTCGTTCACCTGTGCATACCCGTGGATCAGAATGTTTCGCATACCGATGATTTTGTGAACGTTGGGAATGAGCTCAGTGGTGTGGGTGTCGACACGTCGGAGCTTGCTCATCGCTTCACCGGCAATCTCGAATTGCCGTTCGACGCCTGAACGGAGCAGGAGATCGTTGCTGTAGTCGTTCCACGACTTGCCTGACACAAAATTCTGGATCCGCTTCGCTGCGGTCCCAAGGTCCCAGAGCAGCAGATTCAGGCTGCATAGACGTTCTGGGCGGTTCGGAATGCCTGGGCCGCAAAGTAGGGGTTCTCGACTGCATCAGACATCACCAAGTCGATTTTTCGGCCCGTGATTTGCTCAAGGTCGGCCTTGAGGGCCAAATAGCTGGCGAGCAGATCGTGAATCTCAGGAAGGAAATCGACGAAGAAGTCGATGTCGCTTCGATCTTCGTCAAAGCGACCCGTGACGGCTGAGCCGAAGACCTGCAAGAGGGCGACCCCGTGCTGCTCGCAGGCGTGAGCGATGGCTTCGATGTCGAGGATCGGCGCAACGCTCATATCTCCAGTGTCCCAGACTGGCTGCGAACCTGACAGCGCTCGCACGAATCCGACGGGATCAGCTGACGAGACATCGAATGGCCGGTCAGCGATCAAGCCTTGCGGCGGGACAGCTGCCAGCCGAGGGTCACCAGCACCGCGCCGGCCAGGGAGCCGATGATGCCGCTGGGACGCAGCTCGATGCCATCGCCGGCGAGCAGGCTGATCAGCAGTCCGCCGACGAAGGAGCCCACGAGTCCGGAGACGAATGCCATCGACCAGTCGATGCCCTTCTCGGGCTTGCCGACGATGAGCTGTGCAGCGGCACCGATGATCATGCCGAACAGGATGATTCCGATCAGAAGCATGAAGTCACCATAACCGCGTGGAGAGTCACGACCGACTCTGTTCGGTGATTTTTCTTCGCCGGGTGAACGCCGACTCGCAGGAAGCGGTGTTCTCCCTCAAGCGGTCCCTGATCGTCCCTACACTGACGTGACGTTGAGCGAGGGCTCACGCACAGCGACGACAGGAACTGCAGGCATGAGAGTCTTCCGCAAGGTGATCCTTCCCGTCGTCTGGGTGGTGATCTTCTCGGTGATCGCCGTCAGCCTGGCTGTGCTGGCGTTCGGTGACGAGCCACAGGCCGAGGGCAGCGGCGTCAAGCCCACCGGTGAGATGGTCCTGCGGAACACCGTCGTGGAGCGGGGCTCGATCGAGAACACCCTCGAGGTCGGTGGCACGATCGTGGTCGATCCGCCGGTCGAGGCGAAGGCCAGCCACGACGGGGTCATCACGTACGTCTTCCTGCCGGTGGGGGCCCAGGTCAAGGCCGGCGACGCGCTGTTCCAGATCAAGTCCGAGGGCGAGGTCTCGGAGTCTGGCGAGAGCGATGACGAGGACAAGGCGCCGAGCAAGCCGCGGCCGACCTATCACAACGTCCTGGCAACGCGGGATGGCAAAGTGGCCTCCTACGCCAAGTCGCTGAACGACCCGGTCGCCAAGGGGGACGTCGTGGGCACGGTGCGTCGTGACACGTTCAAGGCGAGCGGCTCGATCGCAGCAGTCGACCAGTACCGCCTGCTCGACCCGCCTCGATCGGCCACGGTCACGATCTCCGACGGTCCTGCCCCGTTCAAGTGTGGAGACCTCACGATCGGCGCCACGTCGACGGCCGCCCCAGAGTCCGGTGGCGGTTACGACGAGATGGGCATGGACGAGGGCGAGCCGATGGGCGGCGAAGGCGGTGGCGCGTCAGTCACCTGTGTCGTGCCCGAGGACGTCCGGGTCTTCGACCAGCTCGAGATGACGATGTCGATCGACGTCGGCCGGGCAGAGGAGGTGCTCGTCATCCCGGTGACCGCAGTGCGCGGCTTGATCGGCAAGGGCTCGGTGTGGGTCATGACCGACGGGGAGCCGGTCGAGCGCAAGGTACGGCTCGGCATCAGCGATGGCCAGGTGGTCGAGGTGCGCAAAGGCGTCGAGGAGGGTGACGAGATCCTCGAGTTCGTGCCCGGCGGAGCGACGAACAACGGCGAGGAAGACCCCTACGCCGAGGGCATGGACGGGTGAGTGAGCTGCTGCGGCTGACCGACGTCACCCGCACCGTCAAGCTGCCTGACGACTCAGACCTTCACATCCTGACCGGGGTCGACCTGACGATCTCGAACGGCGACCACGTGGGCATCGTCGGCCGTTCAGGCACTGGCAAGTCGACCCTGCTGAATCTGCTGGGCCTGCTCGATCGCCCCACCACAGGGGTGCTCGAATGGGCAGGTCAGGACGTGCGCGCACTGTCTGCACGTGCCGCCGCCCGCATCCGCGGCCGTGACGTGGGCTTCGTGTTCCAGCAGTTCAACCTGTTGCCGGGCCGTACCGCACTGGAGAACGTCGCGGCGCCGCTGATGTACGCGCCGGGTCCGCAGTTCTGGCGGCGCCGGACGATCGCCGCCGAGATGCTCGACCGGATGGGCCTCGGCGCCCGGCTCGACTCGATGCCCGAGAGCCTGTCGGGCGGTGAGCAGCAGCGGGTCGCGATCGCCCGGGCGCTGGTACGCGGCCCGAAGGTCGTGCTCGCTGACGAGCCGACGGGCGCACTCGACCTCGAGACCGGCGGTGAGGTCATGGAGCTGCTCGATGGTGTCACCCACGACACGGGAGCCGCGCTGATCACGATCACCCATGACGTCAACGTCGCGGCGATGGCGCGCCAGCGCTTCCGGCTCGAAGGCGGCCGCCTGCAGGCAGGGGTGTCGGTGTGACGGGCTTCGTCGCCGCGCTGGTCGAGGCCTGGCAGGAGCTTCGCATTCACAAGCTGCGCGTGCTGCTATCGCTGGTGGGCGTGGCGGTCGCCGTGTGCTCCCTGACGACAGCGGTCGCCGTGGGCAGCATGGCGCAGCAGGCCATCGTGGAGTCCGCCGAACGGCAGGAGGGACGAGCGGCGACGTTCGGCTCTACCCCTACAGCGAGTCGGGTGGACGCACTGATCTCGCTGAGATACGTCGGGTGTTTGCCGAGACGATGGACGAGTTCAGCATCGACTTCCACTCGATCGTGAGCGAGATGCCGATGAAGGCCGACCTGGGCGGCAAGCGACGCGGCATCAACCTGCGGGTGGTTGACCCGGCCTACGGCGACATGCGACGTATCGTCCCGGTGCAGGGACGCTGGCTGAGCCCGAGTGACGCGCAGAACCTGAGTCCGGCCATCGTGGTCAACGCCAAGTTCCTCAAGGCACGTGGTCTCGGCCCGGGGTCGTTGCCGGCGACCGTGACGCTGAACGCAGATGAGGATGTCACGGCCACGATCGTCGGTCAGGCGCCCAAGGGCACCGGCTACAGCGGCGGCGCGGAGGCGTTCATGCTGGTCGATTCCTACCAGCGCTGGTTCGGGACCTCGCAGCCGATCTTTGATGCGAGCTATCAGATGTGGGTCCCGCCGAAGGGCTCCAAGGCTCTGGCCAAGGCGGTGTCTGCCTCGATAAAGACCAAGCTGCCCGGTTATCAGGTCGAGATGGGGCGCCAGGACTACGCCTCCCAGGAAGGCGATCCCTACAAGGAGTTCCGCTACGTGCTGGCCGGTGTCAGCGGGATCATCTTGCTGCTGGGTGCATTGAGCTTGCTGAACATCGCCTTGGTCACGATCAAGCAGCGGGTGCGCGAGATCGGTATCCGCCGCAGCTTCGGCGCGACCACCGGGCGGGTGTTCTTCTCGGTCATGATGGAGAGCGTCGTCGCCACCGTCGTGGCCGGAGCGGTCGGGGTGGTCGCAGCCGTCGGCATCTCGAAGAGCTCGTTCGTCACCGAGAAGGTCATCGGAGACGTGACCGATGCGCCGGGCTTCCCGGTCTCTGCGGCGCTCCTCGGGCTGGTTGTCTCGTTGGCGGTCGGGGCGTTGGCGGGGGTCTTGCCCGCGCTCATCGCGGTGCGCGTGAAGATCATCGACGCGATCCGTTTCTGATGCCTGACGACGGCTTGCGCTCCGCCATCACGCGGTTAACGTGAAGCCATGACTGCCTTCACCGATGCCCAGATCGAATCAGCGCTCGAGAACCTTGCGGGCTGGTCACAGGAAGGCGAGGCGATCGTGAAGACGTTCGAGTTCTCGGACTTCTCGGCAGCGATCTCGTTCATCAACCGAGCCGTCGGGCCCATCGAGGAGATGGATCATCACCCGGAGTGGACCAATGTCTACAACCGGGTCGATGTGCGTCTCAACAGTCACGACGTCGGGGGAGTGACTGATCGGGACCTCCGTCTTGCCAAGGTGCTCGACCGGGTGGCCGCCGCAAGCCGCTGACCTGCGGGTGGTCAGCAAGTGGGTCAGGCCCAGAGGTCGGACCCGAACTGGAACCAGATCGCGGCGATCACGACGACGTACCAGAGGATGTTGATCAGCAGCGTCCAGTCGTTGACGAAGCGCGTGATCGGGTTGCCGGGCAAGAACTCACGCAGGTTGCGCGCCGTGAGCCACACGAAGATCGCGATCATGATGGTCCACACGACCATGCACCACGGGCACAGCTCTGACGATCTCGTAGATGCTCTGCCACTGCAGCCAGGTGATCAGGCTGATGCCGAACAGGGCTCCGGCCTGCAGCCCGAGCCAGATGAAGTCGGGCAGCGAACTCGTGCGATGGCCAGCACGCCGATCGTCACCACGACCGCGAATCCGACGACGCCCATCAACGGGTTGGGGAAGCCGAACACCGACGCCTGGTCGGTGTTGATGACTCCGCCACAGCTGCACGAAGGCGTTGATGTCGCACCCGAGAGCCTTCTCGGGGTGCTTGAGGAACTCGATCTTCTCGATGATCAAGATCGCAGCGGACAGCAGGCCGATGGCGCCGCCGATCGTCAGCAGCCAGCCGAGGGCGCGGTCCGAGGGCTGGTACGTGTCGAGGTCGCCGTTGCCCTCGTGTGTCTGCGCAGTCATGACAGTGATCTTAGAGGCGGACTGCAACCCGGTGTTGACCCTCTCGATGGTCAAAGGCGTCACTCTGGGTTACAGTTCACATACCAACGGTATGTGGAAGGGTTTTCATGAGTGCTCAGCACGTCGACGTGATGATCGTCGGAGCGGGTCTGTCCGGTATCGGAGCGGCCTACCGTCTCCAGGAGCAGTGCCCCACCAAGACCTACGAGATCCTCGAGGCGCGTGAGGCTGTCGGCGGCACCTGGGACCTGTTCCGCTATCCCGGTATCCGCTCAGACTCCGACATGTACACGCTGAGCTTTCCGTTCCGGCCGTGGACCAACACCAAGTCGATCGCGGACGGCGATGACATCCGCACCTATATCGAGGACGCCGCTGACGAGTTCGGCATCAGGAAGAACATCCGGTTCGGGCACCGGGTCGAGAGTGCCTCGTGGTCGTCCGACGAGGCACGGTGGACCGTCACGTCACGCGTTGACGGCGAGACCGTCGTCAAGACCGCGTCGTTCCTGTACCTGTGCAGCGGCTACCAGCTATGACACCGGATTCACCCCAGATTTCCCGGGACTCGACACGTTCGAGGGCACGGTCGTGCACCCGCAGTTCTGGCCGCAGGACCTCGACTACGCAGGCAAGGACGTCGTGGTGATCGGCAGCGGAGCCACTGCGGTCACCTTGATCCCGTCGATGGCCGACGAGGTCTCGCACATCACGATGCTGCAGCGCTCACCCACCTACATCACGACCTTGCCCGACGTCGACAAGCTTCGGTCAGCTATGCGCAAGGTGCTGCCCGACCGGCTCGCGCACCGGGCGATCCGGCGCAAGAACGCCATGGTCGCGATCGGCTTCTACCAGTTCTGCCGCAAGTTCCCGCGGCTCGCGACGAAGGTGCTGCTGACCCGGGCCAAGCGTCAGCTGCCCGACGGCACCGACATGACTCACTTCACCCCGCGCTACAAGCCGTGGGACCAGCGCCTGTGCATCGTGCCGAACGGTGATCTGTTCAAGTCGATCCGCCGTGGCAAGGCGTCGATCGTCACCGACACCATCGCCGGCTTCACCCCGCGCGGCGTCGAGCTCGACTCGGGCGCGCACCTCGACGCCGACATCGTGGTGACTGCGACTGGTCTGCAGGTCGTAGCCATGGGACAGATCGCGATCGAGGTCGACGGTCGGACGATCGACCCGCACGACCTGTACGTCTACAAGGGGCTGATGTTCAGCGGGCTGCCCAACTTCGCCTGGTGCGTTGGCTACACGAATGCGTCGTGGACGTTGCGGGCTGACCTGTCGTCGCAATATGTCTGCCGACTGATCAACCGCCTCGACGCGCGAGGTCACGACTATGCGATGCCAGATCCGAGGGGCGCCTCGGGTGAGGCTGCACCGATCCTCGACCTGACGTCGGGATACGTGACCCGAGTGGCCGAGCTGCTTCCGCAGCAGGGCTCGACGTCACCGTGGACGATCAGGCAGAACTGGTTGCTCGACTCGTGGGACATGAAGCGCACCGACCTCGACGAAGCCATGGTCTTCGGCCGAGCCAAGCAGATGTCGGCGGTTGTGGGTCGATAGCGACCGCGTATCGACGTAAACCGCCGACATCCTGGGGGAGGGGCCCTGGCGGGCGGCCCGGACGGGGGGGGTCAGGTTTGGCAGTGGGGGCACCAGAACGTGTTGCGCATCTGGGTAGCGACAGTGCCGAGCTCTCCGCGCTTGATCGCCGTGCCGCACCGGCGGCACGGCTTGCGATCTCTGCTGTAGACCCAGTGGGTCTGACCTGGGCGGGTGCTGCTGGTGAACACGCGGCCAGGACGGTCGCGATTGACCAGGATCGTGCGGCGGCCACGGTCGATGACCTTGGCCGCATCGATCTCGCCGACGGGACGGGTCGGCAGCAGCCCGCTGAGGAAGCAGATCTCGTTGACGTACTCGTTGCCGAAACCGGCCACGCTGCTCTGGTCGTGCAGGGCGAGGAACACCGGACGCTGCGGATCTGAGGTGACCCGGCGGACGGCCTCGTCGAGATTCCAGTCGGGCCCGAGCAAGTCTGGCCCGAGGTAGTCGAGACCTTCGTCGTGTCGTGGGACGACCTCGGTGATGCCGAGGGCGAATCCGACGGCCTGTCGGTCGGTCGTCTCGAGGACGATTCGCGCCTGGTGCGCCGGACGCCGCCACGACTCGTCGTGCGCGTAGACGTGCCAGACGCCCTCCATCTTGAGATGGGTGTGGATCGACTGCTCGCCGACCCGGATCAACAGGTGCTTTCCTCGGCTCAGCACCTCGTCGACCGTCTGACCCGACAGGTCGAGCGTCGCGTGTGCGGGAACGCGAAAATCTGTGCGGGTCAGCTCGCGCCCTTCGAGTGCCTCCCGCAGACGTCGAGCTGCCCGCCAGACGGTGTCACCTTCAGGCATCGAGCCGCAGTCCCTTGATCGTCGCCTCGAAGCCTGCTTCGGAGAGCGCAGCGCCGAGCGGAGTTGACGCGACGCCTCGGCCGCCTGCCGACTCGATCGTCAACCGGCTGATGCGGCGGGCACGGACGGTCGTGGCCAACGACGCGGCTGCTGCGGCGAGCCGCTGCGGAGATCATCGTCGAACACGAGAGCCTTCTTGCCGCTGCGTTCGAGGTAGAGCACGAGCCGTCCGTCGTGGAGCACGACGAGCGAGCCGGCCTTGCGGGCGGCTCGATGGCCGGAGGCCTCGTCGTCGGCGGCTCGCGCGGGCCAGGGGAGCGCCGCACCGTAGGGATTGGCCGGATCGGTTGCCGCGAGGGTCACCGCCGGCTCGTTCGACGGAGTGTCGTCGTCGGTGGAGACTCCGCGCATGCGGTCGACCGTCGCAGGAGCTGCGAACTGGGCGGCCCCGAGCGTCTCGATGTAGTAGCCGCGCAGACACGCTCCGGTCTGCTCGAGCTCTCGCAGGACGCGGTAGACGCCCGCGAAACCGCCCGGCGTCGACTCGGCCATGACCGATCCGCGGGTCACTACCCCGTAGCGCCCCAGCAGGGCCTCGGTACGGGCGAGCTGGACGCTGGTGGAGTCGGTGACGGTAGGCGGCGACGAGAACCATCGACCGCTGACGGTGGGCGGACCTTGTAGCGCGACGCGCGGAGACCGCGTTCGCCGTCCGTGGATGCGCGCTCGGGGCGCAGGGCGGGTCGTACGGTGGGCTCCGCCGCGACTGACCATGGCGCGGATCGGGGTGAAGGTGTCGTTGCTGACGTGGCCGGACCAGACGAGATCCCACAAGGCGGCGACCACGGCACTGTCGTCATCGCAGTCGAGCGCATCGGTGAGCTGGCGGAACAAGAAGGCTCCGCCACCGTCGAGGGCCGCCACGATCGAGGCATGCAACGAGTCGGTCTCGAGCGCCTGCGGCTGCGCCAGCACCAGATCGGCCGGATGCAGCTGGACCCAGCCGTCATTGCCCGGCAGGGTGCCGGCGCCGGTCCAGACGATCTCGCCGGCCGAACGTCAGCTCGTCGAGCATGCCCGGCGAGTAGTCACGCACGCGCACCGGCAGGACGAGCGACTCCCAGGCCGAGGCGGGAAGCGCGAGGCCGGCGAGCTGGTCGACGACCGCGAGCACCCCGTCGGGTCCGCGCAGGGAGCCGCCCACGCCCTGCCAGGACGGGAGGAAGCGAGCGAATGTCGTCGGTCGACTGGTTCGACCTGGTGGCGGGCTGCGGCCAACGATCGCGCGAGCGCGCAGGCGCCGGAGCACGCCCGGCTCGACCCACTCGGCGCCCGTCGCATGGGCGGAACTCGCCCTCGGTCAGCCGGCCGTCGCGCGAGAGCCTGCGCAGCACCTGCAGAGCGATCGACGGACCGACTGCCGAAACGGCCCGCGACCTCGTCGGTCGTGAAGGGGCCGTGGGTGCGAGTGAACCGTGAGATGAGATCGCTCAACGGGTCGGCGCTCGCCGTCAGGTGGGCCTCGGCGACTCCCAGCGGGATCACGACACCGAGAGCCTCGCGCAGACGTCCGGCATCTTCGACCGTCGCCCAGCGCACGACTCCGGCGATGGAGACCTCGATGACTCGGCGGCTGGACTGCAGCTCGTCGAGCCAACCGCTCACGGTGGCGGCGTCACCGGTCTCGACTCGCGCCACGATCTCGTCGAGATGGAGTGGGCCCAGCAGGCGCAGCAGATCGGCGACCTCCAGCCCCTTGACCTGACGGTCGGGAGCCAGTCGCTGCGGCTCGGCCTCGGTGCGTTCGATGACGTCTGGATCGAGCAGCTGCACGCAGCTCGGTGCGCCCAGCAGTCGGCGAGCAGCGCCGGATCGAGGGTCAGTGCCGCCGCGCGACGTTCGGCCAGGGGAGTGTCGCCCTCGTAGAGGAAGGCGGCGACGTAGCCGAACAACAAGTTCTGGGCGAACGGTGATGCCTTGTCGGTCGTGACCTCGGCGATCTGCACCTCGCGCGAGGCGATGCGGCGGGCCAGCGCCTCGAGCGCCGGAGGTCGTAGACGTCTTGCAAGCACTCGCGGGCCGTCTCGAGCAGGATCGGGAAGGTCGGATAGTTGCGCGCCACGTCGAGCAGCTGAGCCGAACGTTGCCGCTGCTGCCACAGCGGGGCGCGGGAGCCGGGGTTGCGGCGAGGGAGCAGCAGCGCCCGCGCAGCGCACTCACGGAATCGGCTGGCGAAGAGGGCAGACCCGCCGACCTCTTGCGTGACGATCTTCTCGAGCTCGTCGGCCTCGAACACGAACAGGTCAGCGCCTGGAGGCTCGGTCTCGGTGTCGGGGATGCGGGCCACGATGCCGTCGTCGTTGGCCACGACGGAGCCGTCGATGCCGAACCGTTCGACGATGCGGGCTGCCACAGCCAGTGCCCACGGCGCGTGGACCCGGCGCCCGTAGGGCGAGTGCAGCACGACCCGCCAGTCGCCGAGCTCGTCGCGGAAGCGCTCGACCAGCAGCGTGCGGTCGGACGGGACCTGCCCCGTGGCCTGCTTCTGGTCGGTCAGGAAGGCTGCCAGGTTGTCGGAGGCCTGGCGGTCGAGCCCCAACGCGTCGGTTCGCTTGCGCAGCCCGGCCGGCGTCGCCGCGGACGCCTCGCGCACGAAGGCACCGATCGCCTCGCCGAGCTCGTAGGGACGGCCGACGGCCTCGCCTTTCCAGAACGGCAACCGGGCGGGCTCGCCGAATGCCGGAGTCACGATGACCCGGTCGTGGGTGATCTCCTGGATGCGCCAGTCGTCGCGCCGAGGGCGAAGACGTCGTTGATCCGTGACTCGTAGACCATCTCTTCGTCGAGCTCGCCGACCTTGCGCGGACCGGACTCCTCGGAGCCAGCCGCCAAGGTCACCGCGAACATGCCGCGGTCGGGGATGGTGCCTCCGCTGGTGACCGCGAGCCGCTGTGCGCCGGGTCGACCGGTCAGGGTGCCGGCTTCGCGATCCCACACGAGCCGGGGCGCAGCTCGGCGAACTCGTCGGACGGGTAACGGCCCGAGAGCAGGTCGAGGGTCGCCTCGTACGCGGACCGGGGCAGGGTCGCGAAGGGGGCGCTGCGGCGCACGATGTCGAACCACTCTTCGACGTCGATGGGCTCGAGAGCTGTGACGGCGACGGTCTGCTGCGCGAGGATGTCGAGCGGATTGGTCGGGATGTCGAGTCGCTCGATCAGGCCGGCCTGCATGCGCGACGAGGTCACGGCCGACCCCAGCAGGTCTTGCCGGGACGTCGGGAACATGATGCCGCGCGACAGCTCACCGACCTGGTGGCCCGCGCGACCGACTCGCTGCAGGCCGCTGGCCACGGACGGCGGCGTGGACACCTGGATCACGAGGTCGACGGCGCCCATGTCGATGCCGAGCTCGAGGCTCGACGTGGCGACGACGCAGCGCAGCCGCCCCGTCTTGAGGTCGTCCTCGATGCCGGCGCGCTGATCTTTGCTGACCGAGCCGTGGTGGGCGCGGGCCAGGACGGCCTCAGCGCCGTTGGACTGCGCGCTGCCACCCATGACTTGGGCCGGGGAGCGGCCAGGGGGGCGGGCCTGTGCGGCTTCTTGCCCCTCGCCGGCAAGTCGGCGTAGGCCTCGTTGAGCCGCGCCGTGAGCCGCTCGGCGACACCACGGGAGTTGACGAACACGATCGTCGAGCGGAACTGCAGGATGCGCTCGAGGATCGCTTCTTCGACGTGCGGCCAGATGCTGCCGCGGGGTGCGTCGTCGCTGCTGTCGGAGGCTGTGGACGGGTGCGCCGGCAGCTGCGTCATGTCGTCGACGGGCACCGCGACCTGCATCTCGAGACGGCTGGGGGAGTCGGGTGCGACGACCTGCACGCGGGCCGACCCGGCGAGGAACCTGGCGACCTCGTCGTGGGGGCGGACCGTCGCGCTCAGGCCGATACGGCGTGCCGGGGTCTCGAGCAGTGCGTCGAGGCGCTCGAGCGAGAGCGAAAGGTGCGCCCCTCGCTTGGTGCCGGCCACGGCATGGATCTCGTCGATGATGATGGTGTCGACGCTGCGCAACGTCTCGCGGGCAGCCGAGGTCAGCATGAGGAACAGCGACTCGGGTGTCGTGATCAGGATGTCGGGCGGTCGCGACACCAAGGCGCGGCGATCTCGCTGTGACGTGTCGCCCGAGCGGACGCCGACCGTCACCTCGCGGAACTCGTCGCCGCGTCGGGCGGCGGCCCGGGTGATGCCGACCAGGGGCGATCGCAGGTTGCGCTCGACGTCGACCGCGAGCGCCTTGAGCGGCGAGATGTAGAGAACCCGGGTGCCCTCGGACTCGCCGGCGTGCATCAGGCGATCGATCGAGGACAAGAAGGCGGCGAGGGTCTTGCCGGAACCGGTCGGCGCGACGACCAGGACGTGATCGTCGCCCGCCACACCGGCCCCAGGCGCCCTCTTGGGCAGGGGTCGGTGAGCTGAAGGACTCGCTGAACCACTCGCGCGTCGCGGCAGCGAATCGATCGAGCGAAGAAGTCATCTGTCCATGCTCTCAGCCGGGTCCGACAACCCTGAGAGACCGCACTCAGGATTGGCTGGCAGGGTGGTTAGGGTGGCTATTCGCAGCTCACTCACCGACGAAAGGCGATCACGTGTCAGACACCCGACTTCGGTGGCTGACAGTTCTCGTGACGGCTGCCCTGATCGTCGTGGTGAGCATGGGTTCCATCGTGGGTTCAAGTGCCGCAGCCGGCAACTTGCAGCACTCGGCGCAGGTCGCGCTGGCTGATGCCGGGCTCGACGGCGTCATGGTCGAGTTCTCGGGCCGGGAGGCCACGCTGAGTGGTGGCAGCCACGCAGACCTGGTCGATGCCACGGCGGTCGTCACCGCGATCGAAGGCGTCCGCTCGGTCGAGGCGGCCGACGATGCGACCCCACCTGCGCAGGCCACCCCGTCGCGCCAGCCCGAATCGGTTGGCACGTCGATCCAGCTGCGCCGTGAGGGCGACCGGATCGTGATCGGTGGCGTCGTGCCCGATGCCGATGCCGCTGCAGAGATCAAGTCGGGGGCGGCGCTCGTCTTCGGCGAGATGGTCTCGGGCGATCTCCAGGTCGACGACTCGGCACGATCGGCGCGCTGGGTCAGTGCGCTGCCGGCGGTCTTTGGAGACCTCGTCGCGGTCAGGGGAGCTCGCTCCACATCGACGAGGACGGAACGTTGACGATCGGGGGCCTGGTCGAGAGCAAGGCCGGACGCCGCTCCGTCGCGCAGCTCGTGTCGGCCGCGATCCCCGACGTCGAGATCGTCAACCGCCTCACAGTCGACGCGAGGGGCCTCAGCAGGGCTGATGCGACGGTGCTCAACCAGTCGGTGGTCCTGTTCGACCAGGGGCTGTCCGTCGTGTCGTACGCGGCCGCGCCGACGATCGACGCGGTCGCCGACGTGCTGCGGCGCAACAGCAGGCTGACGCTCGAGGTCGTCGGCCACGCCGGCCCCAGCGATCCCGTCGCGGGCAAGCGGTTGAGCGACGAGCGGGTCGCCGCCGTGAAGGCCTACCTCGTGGCGGTCGGCATCGATGCCGGCCGGCTGTCCACGAAGAGCTATGTCACGGGCCGCAGGACGGCCGTCGATCCCCTGGCCGAGCAGTACCGCCGGGTCGACTTCATCGTCAGGGAGAACTGATCCATGTCTGCTTACACGCTCGGAGAGATCGCAGTCTGGCTCGTGCTGGCTGCGGTACTTGGCTTCGTGCTCGGCTGGTTGGCACGTGAGATCCAGGTCAGGGCCGGTCGCCGGTCGGCGGCGCCCGAGGTGCAGCCCGCAAAGCCTGCCGAACCTGCTGCGCCGGCCGCGCCGGAAGAGACGATGGAATCTCAACCTGCGGAGCCCGAGCCCGAGCCCGAGCCAGAGCCGGAGCTAGAACCCGAGCCAGAACCAGCGCTGATCAAGGGCAAGAAGAGCTCGATGATCTATCACACTCCCAGCAGCGGTTCCTACGCTCGGACGAAGGCCGATGTGTGGTTCACGACCGAGGACGAGGCCGTCGCGGCGGGATTCCGCAAGCCCAAGAACGCCTGACGGGCTCGACCGGCAGGCCTGCGCCAGCATCCTTGGCCGATGCGGCATGCTGGGCCGCATGTCTTTGCGTCATCTTGCTGTCGTGTCCGCGGCGGCTGTCCTCCTGACGGCCTGCTCTTCGTCCTCCGACTCCCCGGCACCCGACAAGCCAGAACCCACCAAGGCCTCGCCGGTCAAGCTCGTCGAGCGTTCGCCGCTGACCGGCAAGCCGATGCGGGACGGGCGTCCTGACAACCCGGTGTTCGTCGTCAAGATCGAGAACACGGGCGGCGGGGCCCCGCAGTACGGGCTCAACAACGCCGACATGGTGATCGAGGAGCTCGTCGAGGGCGGCCTGACCCGGCTCGCGGCGTTCTACTACTCCAAGCTGCCCTCGAAGGTCGGCCACGTGCGGTCGTTGCGCACGAGCGACATCGGCATCGCCGGCCCGGTCAGGGGACAGATCGTGGCCTCCGGTGGCGCGAACGGCGCCTACAACAAGGTCGAGAATGCCGGGATCACGGTGTTCTCCGAAGATGCGGGCTCGCCCGGATTCAGCAGCGACCCGTTGAAGTCCCGCCCGTACAACCGGCTGATCAACCTCAAGACCGTCAACAAGTCGGCCAAGGTCAAGAAGATCAAGAACAACTACTTCCCGTGGACGCCGTCCAGCACGAGCGCGACGCCGACGCCGACCCCGACAGCCAGTGCCGGTGCGACGGCCGCCACCGAGGCTCCGGCCACCAAGACCCAGCCGGCGACTGCGGCAACGGTGCGGTTCTCCAACTCGACGTCGACGTCGTGGGCCTACAAGGCCAAGAAGTGGGTCCGCACCAACGGCCATGCTGAGGCAGGCAAGGACTTCGAGGCCGACACGATGATCGTGATCTCGTGCCGCGTCGGCGATGCGGGCTATACCGATCCGGCCGGCAACCCGGTTCCGGAGACGGTGTTCGAGGGCAGCGGCGAGGCGAAGGTCTTCCACGGCGGCACCGTCACGACAGTCAAGTGGAACAAGCCGAGCCTCGATGAGGGGCTGACGTTCAAGAACGCCGACGGCTCTCCGTTCACGATCAAGCCCGGCAAGGTGTTCCTCGAGCTGATGCCCAAGGACGCCGGATCGGTCAGCGTGAGCTGATCGCAGAGCTGGTCGTCAGCGTCAGTCGTTGCCGACGGTCGGCAGCAGTCGTAGACCACCCAGCAGTGCACCGATCGTGGCCTTGACGTCCTCGCTCGCGGCATCGGGATCTTCGGCGTCGGCCACGTACTCGGAGGCCGACCGGATCGCGCCGTAGAAGACGGCAGTAAAGGCCTCACCGAGCTGCTCGATGCCGCCCAGGTCGTCGAGCAGGTCGTCGACGGTGCGTTCGACGATGCCGTAGGAGGACGCCTTCTCGGCTTCTTGCCAGCGCTCGTGGCCCAGGGCGACGGGCCCTTCCTGCATGCAGATACGACGGAACTGGGGCTCGCGGCAGACCTCGAGGAACTTGGCCAGACCGATCTGCGCCCGCTCCCACGGATCCTTGGACGCCGTGATGGCTTTTTCGATGTCAGCGGTCGTGGCGTCCTGCACACGCAGGAAGACCTCTTCGAACAGGGCGAGCTTGCTGGGGAAGTGGTGGTACAGCGCGCCCTTGGTGACCCGGGCGGCTGCGACGACCTCGTCGAGCGAC
Organism: Aeromicrobium sp. UC242_57; assembly: GCF_044452305.1. NCBI lineage: Bacteria > Bacillati > Actinomycetota > Actinomycetes > Propionibacteriales > Nocardioidaceae > Aeromicrobium > Aeromicrobium sp. UC242_57. The sequence continues at coordinate 645,918 of NZ_JBIOAM010000003.1, forward strand.
GTGCCGGCGTAACCGTGGTCGGTGAACAGCTCGGTGGCACTGTCGAGCAGCGCACGCTTGGTGCCCGAGGAGTAGTCCTGCCGACGCGTCGACTTGGTGGTCTTGCGAGCGGTGCGCAGAACGCTCTTCGTCACGCGTGCGGGATGGGGCATGGGGCCAAGTCTACGGCGCGCGCTCTCCGTGCCCGGAATCACATACCCGAAGTTTGCCAGCGCGATCGAATCCCAACATACTGAGAGTACGTACCGAGAGTATGGAACTCTCGATCCGACGGCACAGAAAGGAGCACACCATGACCTGGGATGCTTACCACCGTCGCAAGAAGACACTCCGCGAGGTGCTCGCGGTCGCCGACCGGCGACGCGACCTCACCCTGACCGAGATGCTCGACCTGGTCGATCCCGAGCGCCAGGGGATCGCCGAGCGACCGAGCTCTTGTTCGAGCTCCAGATGGCCTGGTACCAGCGCCTCAGCGGCCAGCTCGACCGCCTGGTGGCAGAAGGCGAGGCCCCCGGCCACGTCGCCGTGACCGGATGGGTCAACACCGCTGCCGAGCTGCCGGGCGCGCGGATGCTGCTCGACGCGCACCGCGACGAGCCCGCTCTGCGCAAGGCCTTCGCCAAAGAGCTGACCGCCCTCGCCCTGGCAGCCGGCGTCCCGGCCTACCACTCCGACCTCGTCGCGCAGGGTCGGCGCATCCAGGACGCGGCACGCGAGAGCGCGCCCTCGACGGACGTCGTCGACCTGGGCCGAGCATCGCGGACGGGCCTCATCGCCCGGTTCCGCAGCGCGCTCGCAGCCTGACCGCCTGGCGGGTCAGTCCGCCTCGTGGTGAGTGGCTCAGCTCGACCGGGTGGCGATGCCAGTGATCTGCTCGTCGATCTCGACGTCGATCGACTTGCGGAACTCGCTGCGGAAGATGCCGAGCGTGACCTGGCTGGCGATCGGCAGCAGGCCGTCGACCAGGTCGATGATGCCCTGCCACTCGTCCTCAGGCAGGCCCGCGTCGATGAAGGGCTGGGATCAGCTCGGTGACCACCTCGCGGACGAACGTGTCGGCGATCGTCCGCAGGTGCGACTGCAAGATCGGGAACACGTTGATGACGGTCTCGGGCGCCAGGCCGAGCGTCACGGCCGATGCACCGGCCCGCACGACCGCAGGCTCCACGAGCCGCACCCGGGCGTCGTCGAGCTTCTCGACCAGCCCGAGGCCGACCATTGCCTCGATCAGGGCGTCGTCGCGCTCGACCCCGGCCAGGGCAGCCAGGTCTTCACGGGACATGATCTCGGCCTCGCCGGCCTCTGGCTGGTCGAGGATCGTCATGAGGTCGAGCGTGTGGCCGGCAGCGTGGTGCGGCGTGTTGTGGATCGCCTTCTCGACCGCCGCCAAGGTGAAGCCACGCTCCAGCAGCTGTCGGATCAGCTGGAGCCGCTGCAGGTGCTCGCGGTTGTAGTAGCCGGTCCGTCCCGCAAGCCGTGGGGCGTCGATGAGTCCGCGACTGGCGTAGGCGCGGACGTTGCGCACCGTCATCTGGGCGCGCGAGGCCAGCTCGTCGACCGTGAACTCTTCCACGGTGGTCGCGTCGTCGGCCATGCACGAAGCATAAGGCCAGGCAATGTCGCCATGGCGTGTGCCCGAGGGGCATCATGGAGACATGGACACGCTGCGAGGCAGATTGTTGGTGGCCACCCCGGCCATCGAGTCCGGACCGTTCCTGCGCAGCGTCGTCTACCTGCTCGACCACGACACCGACGGGGCGCTGGGCGTCATCTTGAACCGTCCGCTCGAATCAGACGTCGACGAAGTGCTCCCGGCATGGGCTGGTCTGGTCAATGCGCCAGTCTGCCTGTTCGAGGGCGGTCCTGTGGCGATGGACTCGGCGCTCGCGCTGGGCATCATCGCCGACAACCTGCCACCGGCCGGTTGGCGGCACATGGCTGGTCGCGTCGGCCTGATCGACCTCGACGGCCCCCTGCCCGGCTCCGGAGAGCTTGCGGGTCTGCGAGTCTTCGCCGGCTATGCGGGCTGGGCGCCCGACCAGCTCGAGGCCGAGCTCGCCGAGGGAGCCTGGCTCGTCGTCGACGCGCGTGACAGTGATCTCATGTCACCCCAGCCCGAGGCGTTGTGGCGCGAAGTTCTGCGGCGTCAGGACGGCGATCTCAGATTCTGGACGACATTCCCCGACGATCCTTCGGCCAACTGATCAAGACTCGTTAGACTCGGGTCGTGGCTTTCTTTTCTCGCGGCACGCAGACAACTCTCGACGAGCGCACCGACCAGCGCACGGAGGAGGGCGACCACGAGAAGTTCTCGCACTACGTCCCCAAGGCCGAGCTGACCGAGGCCATGGTCATGGGCACCCCGGTCATCGCCCTGTGCGGCAAGGTGTGGACGCCCAGCCGCGATCCCGAGCGTTTCCCGGTGTGTCCTGAGTGCAAGGACATCTGGGAAGGTCTCGACAAGGGCGACGACGGAGACGCACCCGGTGACGCGTAGCCAGCACCTCCGGGTCTGGCAGCGAGAAGCATTCGAGCCTCTATCAGCGCAATCAACCGCGCGACTTCCTCACTGTTGCCACGCCCGGCGCCGGCAAGACCACCTTCGCGCTGACGATCGCCGCCGACCTGCTGGCCAGGGGCATCGTCGAACGCATCGCGATCGTGGCGCCGACCGATCATCTCAAGACCCAGTGGGCCCAGTCGGCGGCTCGCATGGGCATCGCGATCGACCCCACCCTGGCCAGCCAGGGTGTCCTCGGCGCCGGCTTCCAAGGCTTCGCGGTCACGTATGCCGGCATCGCGGTCAACCCCAACGCCTACCGCGCACGCATCGAGCACAGGTCGACCCTCGTGATCCTCGACGAGGTCCACCACGCCGGCGACGCGCTGACGTGGGGCGATGGCGTGCAAGAAGCGTGCGAGCCGGCCGTGCGGCGCCTCGCCCTGACCGGCACGCCGTTCCGCTCCGACGACAACCCGATCCCGTTCGTCACGTACGCCCCGGCCTCCGACGGCAGCAAGACCAGCGTCGCCGACTACTCCTACGGCTACGGCCATGCGCTCAAGGACGGCGTCGTGCGGCCGGTGCTGTTCATGGCCTACTCGGGTCGCATGCACTGGCGCACCCGTGCCGGTGACGAGGTCGCTGCCCGTCTGGGCGAGCCGCTCGACCGGGCCGCGACGGCGCAGGCCCTGCGCACGGCCCTCGACCCCAACGGATCGTGGATGCCCGAGGTGCTGGCAGCAGCCCACACCCGCCTGATGGAGGTGCGCCGGCACGTCCCCGACGCCGGTGGCCTGGTCATCGCGAGCGACCAGACGAGTGCGCGGGCCTATGCGACGCTGCTGGCCGACATCACGGGCTTCCAGCCCACCGTGGTGCTGTCCGACGAGGCCGGCAGCAGCGCCAAGATCGCCGACTTCTCGGCTGCCAACGACCCGTGGATGGTCGCGGTCCGCATGGTCAGTGAGGGCGTCGACATCCCGCGCCTCTCGGTCGGCGTCTACGCCACGACGACCTCGACACCGTTGTACTTCGCCCAGGCCGTGGGACGTTTCGTGCGTGCTCGCCGCAAGGGCGAGACCGCCTCGATCTTCGTGCCGAGCGTGCCCCGGCTGCTGTCGTTGGCCGCCGACCTCGAGGTGCAGCGCGATCACGTCGTCGGACGGCCCGTCAAGGACGAGGACGACCTGTTCGCGGCCGAGGCCGACATGCTCGCCAAGGCGCAGCAGGAAGAAGGCGCCTCCGACGATCTGCTGGGCCAGTACCGCGCGCTCGGCAGTGATGCCTCGTTCGACCGGGTCGTCTACGACGGCGGCGAGTTCGGCTACGACTCGATGTCCGATGACGAGGGCGAGCTCGACTTCCTCGGTATCCCGGGTCTGCTCGAGCCCGACCAGGTCGCCGAGCTGTTGCGGACGTCCAGGGCCAAGAAGGCCAAGGACAAGGCATCCGTCGCCACTGCGGAGCCAGAGGCCGATGTCGCCTTCGAGCAGCGCAGCGAGCTTCGCCGCGAGCTGCAGGGGCTCGTCGCCGCCTGGCACCATCGCACCGGTGCCCCGCACGGGGTGACCCACAACCGGTTGCGCGCCCAGTGTGGCGGACCGCCGGCCGCCCAGGCCTCGACGGTCCAGCTGCAGGCGCGTATCGACGCGATACGCGCCTGGGCGCTCAAGGCCTCCGGCTAGGCTCTGCGCGTGAGCACGCTGCCTGTACGGACCCGGATCTTCGCCGCCATCTTGAAGCGCGTCTCGACCCCGGTCGAGGAGGCGGGGGAGTTCGCGGTGTTCCGTGCCGAACGGCGCAAGCTGCAGGCCACCGCGGTCGGCAAGCCGTGTTCGGCCGGATCGACGCCGACTCGACGGTCGAGGAGATCGTCCTCGGCAACGGCCAGCGGGCGCTGGTGCACCGTCCGAAGGACGCGATCGGTCCGCTGCCGTGCGTCATCAACTTTCACGGCGGCGGCTGGGTGCAGGGCAATCCGGAGCAGTCGGCCTGGTTGTCGAGCCGGGTCGCGGTGCGCAACCGGGCCGTCGTGATCGCGCCTGCGTACCGCCTGGCGCCCGAAGACAGGTTCCCTGCAGGAGTCGACGACAGCTGGGACACGGTGACCTGGGTGGTCGACCATGCCGACGAGCTGGGCATCAACCCCGAACGTCTCGCGGTGATGGGCGACAGCGCAGGCGGAAACCTGGCCGCGGTCGTCGCCCTGATGGCTCGTGACGCAGGCGGCCCGTCGATCCGGGCCCAGGTGCTGATCTATCCGGGTGTCGAGATGTACGACCGGTGGCCGTCGGAAGACCAGCACGCCGAGGCGCCGGTGCTGACGTCTGCCAACATGCGCACGTTCGTGCGGCTGTATCTCGGCGACCAGTACGGTACCGAGGACTTCCGGGCCTCGCCGATCCGGGCGGAGTCGCACGCCGGGCTGCCGAAGGCGTTCATCCTGACCGCTGAGTCAGACCCTCTGCGCGACAACGGGGCGCGCTACCGCGATGTGCTCGCCGAGGCTGGAGTGCCGGTGCGGTACGCAGAGTACGAGGGCGCGATCCACGGATTCGTGAGCCTGCCGGGTGTCGTCCCCGCGGCACGTGCGGCGCTGGACGACATCGTCGTGTTCTTGCGCGACGTCCTGTGAAAGCCCTCGAAAGCATTGTGACAGTGACACTGTCACGGTAGTCTCGCGCCATGAAGCGCAATCATTGGCAGCAGGAGATCGCCCGGCTCGACCCTGAGACCGACTACGAGCAGATTGCCAGGATCGCCGGCCAGCACGAGTTCCCGTGGGACTCCCAGCAGGCGCTGAGCTTCGCGCTGTTCCGCACCTATGCCGTGCCGTCGATCGGCCGTCTGCTGTTCGACACCGGAGAGTTCACCGGTGCCGTGCAGAAGCGCCACGACGACACCGCGCTGCTGCTCGAGACGATTGCCGACCAGGGACTCGAGACGTCCGTCGGCCGCGCCGGAGTGCGTCGGATGAACCAGATGCACGGCAGCTACGACATCTCCAACGACGACATGCGTTATGTGCTGTGCACCTTCGTGGTCACCCCGGGCCGCTGGATCAACCGGTACGGCTGGCGGGCGGTCACCGAGAAGGAGAAGATCGCCGCGGTCCGCTACTACCAGCGACTCGGCCGGCTCATGGGCATCAAGGACGTGCCGGACGACTACGAGGGCTTCAGCCAGCTGATGGACGACTACGAGCGCGAGACCTTCGTGTTCGACACGAAGTCGCGAGCCGTGGCCGACTCGACCCTCGACCTGTTCGTCGGGTTCTACCCGCGACCGTTGCGTCCGCTGATGCGGCGATTCAGCATCGCCCTGCTCGACGACCACCTGCGTGAGGCGTTCAGGTATCCGGCTCCCTCGCGACTCATGAGCCGGCTGGCCCATGGCTCGCTCGTCGCGAGAGGGCGGGTCCTGCGGTTCTTCCCCGCACGGCGCAAGCCCTCCTACATCCGCGACACCCACCGGGTTCGCTCCTATCCCGGTGGCTTCATGATCGAGAAGCTGCGGCACGTTCCCCGAGTCGATGCCGACCGGAGACGTGACTTTGTGACCTGCATCTCGTTGTGACTCCTGAGTAACTTCTGAGGGGGCGCATCGTGCAGCGCAGCAGTCATCGTCATCTTCGGCCCATCGTCGTCGCGGTCACCACGATCGCCGTCACGATGGCCACCTTTCCGGCCTACGCATCGTGGGTGCAGCAGTTCCACGGCTCCGATCCCGCTCCGGCGGCGGGAGGCGCAGCAGTCGTCGACGAGTCGAAGCCGCACAGCCACAACGATCCCGCCACGAAGAATGCCGTGTCGCGCTCGGCGCAAAGCGACGAGACAGCAGACCCGACCACTGTCACGCAGGCGCTGACGCGCCAGTCCAGCGTCGCGGCGCAACGGGCTGAGCCCGATCCCAGGCTCGTGCGATCGGCGGCGCCCGCCGCACGTCGCAGCGTCCCTCAGGACCGCTACGCGATGGCAGGCGGCTGCTACGCACTGCAGTCGACGCGCACCGGAACCTGGGTCACTCGCACGAGCAGCGGCTACGCGGCAACGGCGACCACCCCCGCGTCGGCCGAGCCCTTCCACTTCCAGGCCACCGACCTGGGCACCTACCTGCTGTACGACACGGCGCAGAAGTTCTTGGGCGTCACGGTGCTGGGAGCCATCGGCGCCCTGCAGGCACCCAGCCAGCGCGCCGACTGGACCGTCAACAAGGTCGGAGCGACGTTCACCCTCGCCCTGCCGTCGCAGAAGACGGCTCTGGGCGCCGACACGGCCGGCGGACTCGGTGCGGGCGCAGCGAGCTCGTTCGCGCTCCGCTCCGTCGGAGGCTGCGCACCGTGGCCGGAGATCGGCACCGGCGTGTCAGGCAGTCCCTTCGCCGGTGCCAGCGCCTTCCAGGAAGTGCGCGGCTACCTCGACGCCCACACCCACGGAATGGCGTTCGAGTTCCTCGGCGGCGACGTCCACTGCGGACGTCCGTGGCACCCCTACGGCGTCGCGTACGCGCTCAAGGACTGCGTCGACCACACCCTCACCGGCGGTAGCGGGGCGCTGATCGAGAACGTCCTCAAGGGTGGCACCCCAGTCGCCCCGCACGACCCGGTCGGCTGGCCCACGTTCAAGGACTGGCCGGCACCAGACTCGCTGACCCACGAGGGCACCTACTACAAGTGGCTCGAACGGGCGTGGCGCGGCGGACAGCGGGTGTTCGTCAACCTGCTGGTCGAGAACAACCAGCTGTGCAACATCTACCCGATCAAGCGGAACTCCTGCGACGACATGGCCTCGATCCGGCTGCAAGCCCACGACATGCGCAAGCTCGAGCGCTACATCGACGCGCAGAGCGGTGGCCCTGGAAAGGGCTGGTACCGCATCGTGACCGACCCGTTCCAGGCCCGCAAGGTCATCAACGAGGGCAAGCTCGCCGTCATCATGGGGATCGAGACCAGTGCGGTCTTCGGCTGCTCCAGCAAGCTCGGCAAGCCCACCTGCACGACCGCGACGATCAGCCAGCAGCTCGACGAGGTGCATGCGCTCGGCGTCCGGCAGATGGAGCTCGTCAACAAGTTCGACAACGCGCTCGCCGGCGTCGCGGGAGATACCGGGGGAGCGGCGCCACTCATCAATGCGGCGAACTTCTTGGAGACCGGCTCGTTCTGGGACATGCGCAAGTGCGCCGCCGGGAGCAATCCGCAGGTCAGCGACCGCGAGCAGATCACCGTGCCGACCGTCATACCCGAGCAGGACGCGCTGTTCGGTGCGATCGCAGGAGCCTATCTGCCGATCAAGCTGCCCTTGTATGCGTCCGGGCCGCACTGCAACGCCCTGGGACTCAGCAACCTCGGCGACTTCACCATCGCGCAGATGGCCAAGCGCAAGATGCTGTTCGACCCCGACCACATGAGCGTCAAGGCCCGCAAGTCCTCGCTCGGCCTGATCGAGAAGCTCAAGTACCCCGGAGTCCTGTCGAGCCACTCGTGGTCGACGCCCGACGCCTATCCGCGTATCTATCGCGCCGGTGGCGTCGTGACACCGTATGCAGGGGACAGCAAGGGATTCGTCGAGAAGTGGCGACAGCACCTCAAGTGGACCGATCCGCGCTACTACTTCGGATTCGGCTTCGGGGCCGACATCAACGGCCTCGGTGCCCAGGGCAGCCCACGCGGTGCGAATGCCCCGAACAAGGTCAGCTATCCGTTCAAGGGGCTGGGCGGCGTGACCGTCGCCAAGCAGGTCAGTGGACAGCGCACCTACGACATCAACGTCGACGGGGTGTCGCACTACGGGCTGTACCCCGACTCGGGTCGAAGACCTGCGCAAGCAGGGCGGCCAGGCCATCGCCGACGACATGGCCCGTGGGGCTGAGGCCTATCTGACGACCTGGGAACGTGCCGTGGGAGTCAGCAACGACGCCTGCCGCGACAAGCGCGTCATCAAGAGGACGGGCGTCTTCAGCAAGCTGAAGAAGGGCACGACAGTCAAGAACGTCCTGTTGAAGGCCGGGCAGCCGCATGCGCGCCTCGGCACGACGTTCACCTACTGCGCCAAGAACAGCAAGGGCAAGAAGGTCACGCGCAAGGTGACGTTCACGGCCAGCGGCAAGGTCCGCCGAGTCCGCTGAGCACTTCTGTTGAAGAGATGGAGGAGGGAAGAAGCCGACGGCGCGATGTGTTGTGCCTGAGGTGAGGCTTTCCGTGCTCGACCTTGTGCCCGTCCGCACCGACCAGTCGACGAGCGATGCCGTGGCTGCCACGGTCTCGCTCGCCCAGGTCGCCGACCGTCTCGGTTTCACCCGCTACTGGCTGGCCGAGCACCACAACATGCCCGCCGTGGCCGCCACGTCGCCGCCGGTCCTGATCGCGATGCTCGGGGCGCAGACCCGCACCATCCGCCTGGGGTCGGGCGGCGTCATGCTGCCCAATCACGCCCCTCTGGCCGTGGCCGAGCAGTTCGCGCTCCTGGAGGCTGCGACACCCGGACGTATCGACCTCGGCATCGGCCGGGCCCCGGGCTCCGACCCGGTGACGTCGATGGCGCTGCGTGGCGCCGCTGGACGCGATGACACCGACATCGCCAACTTCCCGCAGTACCTCGACGACGTCGTCGCGCTGATGGGCACCGACGGCGTGCGTGTCGCAGTGCCGCGCCAGAACTACGTCCTCAAGGCGACGCCAGCGGCAGCGTCAGAGCCGAAGATGTGGCTGCTGGGGTCGTCGATGTACTCGGCGCACCTCGCGGCCGCGAAGGGCCTGCCGTACGTCTTCGCACACCACTTTTCGGGTCAGGGAACCGCCGAGGCGCTCGCGGCCTATCGGTCGGAGTTCCAGCCCAGCGACCTGGCGTCCGAGCCCGTCACCTTCCTGACCGTCAACGCCGCCGTCGCCGACACCGACGAGGAGGCAGCCGCATTGATGCTGCCGAACCTGCACATGATGGCCAAGCTGCGCACCGGCCAGCCCCTGACGGCTCTCGACCTGGTCGAGGAGGCCCAGGCCAAGCAGCTGCATCCGCAGGCGCAGGCCATGGTCGAAGCGGCGTTCGGTCGATCCGTCGTCGGCACGCCGGCCACGGCCGCAGCGCAGGTTCGTGAGCTCGCCGAGCAGTTCGGTGTCGACGAGGTCATGATCAACCCCGTGGCGTCAGCACGACGCGGGACAGATCCACGGTCGGCGCCGGGCCGCGAACGCACCTTGGGGCTGTTGGCCAAGGCTTGCTGTAACAAGTCTTGGCACGGTGGTCACGCCCCGTTCACCACAGCGTCGGTGGCCGGTCGGCTGACGTCGAGAGGGTTCCAGCATGTCTGAGAACCCATCGCCTTCGAGGCTGTCCATGCTGGTGCGTGCGATCGCCCGTCCCGCCGTCGCAGGTGTCGCGGCCGGTGCGTTGGCCGCCGTGGTGCTGCCGGCCACCGGCGCCAGCGCCGCCGACCCGTCACCGCACGACACCTCCTTCAGCCGCACCGCGACCTACCCGGTCTACAAGAACCTGCCGAAGGACGTGCCGGCGTCGTCGGCAACTGTCGCGGAGATCTCTGACGTCTCCAAGGACGGCAAGACGCTGATCTACACCGACGCCCTCGGCAAGCGGATCGGCTTCCTCGACATCAGCGATCCGCATGAGCCGGTCGGCGCAGGCAGCCTGTCCCTGGCCCAGTCGGCGATGTCGACGACCAGCCGACCTCGGTCGCCGTCGTCGGCAAGTACGTGCTCGTCGTCGTCGACACCTCGGAGAGCTTCGTCAACCCGTCGGGCCGTCTCGACATCGTGCGTATCGCGGATTCCAAGCGGATCCGCAGCATCGACCTCGGTGGGCAGCCCGACTCGATCGACATCAGCGCCAGCGAGGGGTACGCGGCGATCGCGATGGAGAACCAGCGCAATGAGGAGTTCACCCCGCCGGGCAAGAGCAAGGGCGACCTGCCGCAGCTGCCCGCCGGATTCGTCCAGGTCATCGACCTCGACGGTGCTCCGGCCGACTGGGAAGCCCATCGGGTCGACCTCGTCAAGCCCGACGGGTCGGCGCTGCAGTCCTTCCTCGATGCCGGTCTGACCGAGCCGGCAGACCCCGAGCCGGAGTACGTCTCGATCAATACCGACGACAAGCTGGCGCTGACCCTGCAGGAGAACAACGGCATCGTCATCATCGACCTGGCGACCAGGGCGATCGAGAAGGTCTTCAGCGCAGGAGCCGTCACGGCCAGCGGCTTCGACACCAAGAAGGACGGCAAGATCTCGCTGACCGACTCGCTGACCAACGTGGTCCGTGAGCCGGACGCCATCGCCTGGGTCGACGACACGCATGTCGCGACCGCCAACGAAGGCGACTGGAAGGGCGGCTCGCGGGGCTGGACGGTCTTCGACACGACGAACGGCAGCGTCACCTGGGATGCCGGCAGCTCGTTCGAGCACCTCGCGGTCAAGCACGGTCTGTACAACGACGACCGCGCCGCCAAGAAGGGCGCGGAGCCCGAAGGGCTGTCTGTCTCGACGATCGATGGCGTGAAGTACGCGTTCGTCGGATCGGAGCGCAGCAACTTCATCGCGGTCTACGACATCGACGACCCGGCGGCACCGAAGTTCAAGCAGATCCTTCCGGCGACCAACGGTCCCGAGGGAATCCTGCCGATCCCCGGACGCAACCTCCTCGCCGTGTCGAGCGAGACCGACGACGCCTCGGTCAACGTCCGGGCGAGTGTCAGCCTGTACGAGCTGGGCGAAGGAGACAAGAAGGCAACGCAGTTCCCGTCGATCGTCGCTGACGATGTCAACGGCAGCCCCATCGGCTGGAGCGCGCTCGGCGCGCTGAGCGCCAAGCCCGGCGACCCCAGCACGGTCTACACCGCCGCTGACACGGTGCTCAAGCCGGCGCAGATCTTCACCGTCGACGTCGCGAAGACGCCCGCGCGGATCACCTCGGCGCTCACCGTCACCGACAACGGCGTGCCGGCGAACCTCGACGTCGAAGGCCTGTTCGCCCGGCCGCAGGGCGGCTTCTGGTTGGCGTCCGAGGGCGCCACCGGCGCGGCCAACAAGATCTACCGCACCGATGCTGCTGGCGCGATCCAGCAGACTGTCTCGCTGCCCAGCTCGATCACCGACCACGTCAAGAACTGGGGCCTCGAAGGAGTCACGGCCACGACCGATGCCGACGGCGAGCACGTCTGGACCGTCATCCAACGCCAGCTGTGGGCAGATGTCAGCGATCAGACCGAGACTGTCGACGGCGACAACATCGTCCGCATCGGCCGCTACGACGTCAACGACGAGACCTGGCACTGGTACGGCTACGAGCTCGAGAGCCCCAAGCGGGACGGCGGCGACTGGGTCGGTCTGTCCGAGATCACTGCAGTCGACAACGACACCTTCGCGGTGATCGAGCGCGACAAGCTGCAACGGTCCGAACGCCCGCAACAAGCGGATCTACACCGTCGACATCCCGGCCGATGACCCGACCGACGGCGAGCTGCCGATCCTGGAGAAGAAGCTCGCGATCGATGTCCTGCCGGCGCTCAAGGCCACCAACGGGTGGACCCAGGAGAAGCTCGAAGGCTTCACGATCTCCGCCGACGGTTCGCTGTACGGCGTCACCGACAACGACGGCCTGAAGGACTCGACCGGCGAGACCGTGTTCCTGCGCCTCGGCAAGGCCACCCAGGTCTTCGCTGATGCGCTCGACAGCACGACGTCGCTGGCGCTGCCGAGCCCGAACGCCGTGTTCGGGCAGAAGCCGACGGCCACCGTCTCAGTCACCGGTGGCACCGGCGTCGCGCCGTCTGGCACCGTGACGATCACGGACGGCAGCACGGTGCTCGGCTCCGGCCGGGTCGAGGCTGGCACCGCGCGGATCACGCTGACGGGCCTCAAGATCGGGTCGCGCCGACTCGTGGCCTCCTACTCCGGTGATGCCAGGACGACGCCTGGAGCAAGTGCGGCTGTCTCCCTCAAGGTGGCCAAGGGGAAGACAGGGACCAGCTCTCGCTCAGCTCGAAGTCGGCCAAGAAGGGTGCGAGCCGCACTGCCAAGGTCACCGTGACCGGTGGTGGATTCGTGCCGAGCGGGATCGTGCAGATCAAGGACGGACGCAAGGTGCTGAAGACCGTCCGGGTCAGTGGTGCCCGCAAGTCGGTGTCGTTCAAGCCAGCTCGACCGGCACACGGAGCATCCGGGCGTACTACACGGGATCGGCCACAGCCCACCCGTCGACGTCGGACTCGGTGCGCATCAAGGTCAAGCGCTAGGCCTGACCTAGAACCAGATGCTGAGGTACGGCTCGACGGGCGAGCGGAACAGCCCGTCGAGCCGTTCGGCGTCTCCGGTGAGTGCGCCCGTCGCGGCGAGATGGTGTGCGGTGGCGCCGCCGAGGTAGAGCGAGCCCAGGGCATTGACGCTCAGCGTCGCATCGGCTGGCTCGTCTGACGGTGTCACGGTCGCGGAACCGGACGCGGAGACGTCGAGCAACCAGGTGCCGTCGGCGAACCCCAGCGGGTCAGTGACCTTGAGGACGATCCGGTCGGCCCGTGCGTACGTGCGGGCGCTGAGGGCCGCTGCCACGTCGAGCACCCGGACCCAGAGATGGTCGAACTCGGAGACCTGCACGGCACGAAAGTCGTCCAGCATCCAGCGCAGTGACTCGTCGACGGGCCGCAGGTGCGCCGAGACCTTGGCGACGAGATCCATCTCGATCAGGAATCGCCACAGGCCCGCGTAGGCGTCGGTGGTCGCGGCGACGAGGGTCTGCAGGACCAGCTCGTGCTGGGTGAAGTCGTCGGCATTCTCGACGAGCCGGTAGACCGCGAAGCCTTGCGGCGTTCCGTCCGCGTCGTCGTAGCGGATGAAACGCAGTCGCTTCGCGTGCTGGTCGCTGGGCGAGAAGCCCAGCTGGCGTTCCCAGAGCAGGCCCGAGTAGGAGATCTGGCCCGGCGTCCGGAGACGGACGCGCTCGACGATCTCGTGCCCGACCTCGCGCAGCTGCTCGGCGGTCAGGAAGTGCACTCGCCCGGTGGGCTGAGGACCTGTCCACCGGGCACGCTTGGTCACGACAGTCACGTCGCGGGCCAATGCTGCGGGGGAGTAGCCGTAACGGCCGTAGAGCGTCGACTCGGAGACCGTCAGCATCGCGACCGGTTGCCCGAGGGCGGAGGCGGTGCGCAGCTCGGCTTCCATCAGCGCCCGCGCAATGCCGCGGCGGCGATGCGTCGGGGCGACGGAGACACCGCTGACCGCCCACGACGACACGCTGCGGCCCCCGGGAACGGTCAGCTCGGCCGGCCAGCACACGGTGGTGGCGACCGGTGCATGAGGATTGGCGATCGTGTCGTCGAAGACGCCCGTCACCCGGTTGCCGTCGAAGGGGAAGGTGCGTCGCCAGGCGATGTGCTCGGGGGTGGGCTCCCCGTCGTGGAAGCCGCGGCTCTCGACGCGGAACCAGCTCTCGTAGGCATCTTGGTCGTGCGCGTCGACCAGGGCCAGGCGCAGCCCGTCGGACTCGAGCCGAGCGCGGGAGATCTCGTCGATGGGAAGGGCTGTGTCGAGGGGTAGATCTGAAGCACTCACCCGTCCAACCTAGTACGGGGGTGAGACAGCTGAGCAGGTCAGTCGATCGTGCCGGGCTGCGCGATCCAGCGTTGTCGAAAGCTCGGGACAGCGCGCTCGAGCGTGGCGAAGTTCTTGTCGTAGTGGACCACGGTGGCTTGGTGTCGGTGCGCGATGGCGGCGATGAGGATGTCGGTGGCTCCGGCGCCGCGGACCTTTCCGTCATGCCACAGCGCGCGTTGGAACCCCAAGGCGATGTGATGACACTCGTCGTCGAGCGGGAGCCGGTCGAAGCTGGCCATTCCTCGTGATGCGAACCTGTACTCGTTCGGGTCTCTGGCGCTATGGCAGTACTCGAGCACTTGGGGGGTCGCGGTCACGATCGTGGGGTTCTCAATGGAAGCCAGCGCTTGCAGCACTCCGCTCTTGGACAACCGGTGCCAGACGCTGTTGTCGATCAGGATGTTCACGGCAGGACGGGTAAGCTCGCCCGGTGTGTCGAGGTCGGCGTGCTCGTGGGCTCGGGCCAGCTCGAAAATCGACAGAACACCACGTTGCTGGCGCTTGATCCGCAGGACTTCTTCGAGCGCGAAGGTCACGACCGCAGTGTCTGTGGCCAGCTCGGTCGACTCTCTGGCCGCCTTCAGCAGGTCGGACGGAACCTTCACCTTGTGCTGCTTGAGATGCATGGATGCTCCTACGGGATCTCGTATGCTACTTATCAGCAGCATACGAGATCCTTGGTCGCAGTCACACCGGCAAAGCTCAGGCTGTGGATACTCCAGCAGCGATCCACTCGCTGTGCACGGCGGCGAGGTTCTCGGCCGACACCGCCGCGGTCAGTCCGGTCAGCACCCGCACGGCGAAGCCCTCGGCCGCAGCGTCGAGAGCAGTCGCCCGCACGCAGTAGTCGGTTGCGATGCCGCACACGTCGACGGTGTCGACTCCGGCATCCCGCAGCCAGTCGCCGAGGCTGACGCCGGAGGCCGAAGCGCCTTCGAAACCGGAGTAGGCCGCGGCGTACTCGCCCTTGAAGAACGTCTCGGCGAACATCGACGGCTCCAACGGCTCGTGGAGCAGTCGCCCGTCGGTTCCGACGACGCAGTGGCGCGGCCACGAGTCGACGAAGTCGGGGGAGTCCGAGAAGTGGCTGCCGGGGTCGATGTGGTGGTCGCGGGTCGCGACGACCGTCTCGTACCCACCCGAGGCGATGAGGCCCGCGACGTCCTGGGCGACCTGGGCCCCGCCTGCGACGGCGAGCGAGCCACCCTCGCAGAAGTCGTTCTGGACATCGACGACGATCAAGGCGGTGCTCATGCGTCTCCTTCTTCGAACACGGTCGGCAGCACGGGATCGCTCTTGGACAGCTGACGAGCTGAGACCGGCAGCTCGGCCAGTGCCGTCTGCAAGCGGGCACGGGCCTCGTCGAGCGTGTCGTGGTGGACCCGCTTGCCGTCGCGGACCAGCTCGACGAGAAGGGGGCGGTCGTCCCCGTCGTCGACGGGGGCCGCGCCGATGCCGATGACCTCTGCCTGGGCGCGACCGGTCTTCGAGAGGCGACGCAGGGCGTACTTGCGTCCGCCGACCGACGCCTTGTCCTGGCTCTTCTTGGCGACCGGCACCATGACGCCCTCGTCGTCGGCACGCGACACGAGCTTGTAGACGAAGCCGCTGGTCGGCACACCCGATCCGGTCACGAGCGACGTGCCCACGCCGTACCCGTCGACCGGTGCGACGGCGAGGGCGGCGATCGCATGCTCGTCGAGATCGCTCGTCACCGTGATGCGGGTCGCGGACGCGCCGAGCCCGTCGAGCTGTTTGCGGACCGTCGTCGCGAGCGAGACCAGGTCGCCGGAGTCGATGCGCACGCCGCCGAGCTGCGGCCCCCGCGAGGTCGACGGCGGTGCGGATGGCCTCGGGGATGTCGTAGGTGTCGACGAGCAGGGTCGTCCCAGGTCCGAGCGCGCGGATCTGCGCCTCGAAGGCGTCGCGCTCGGTGTCGTGCAGGAGCGTGAACGAGTGCGCGCTGGTTCCGGTTGTCGGGATGCCGTAGGTCCGCCCGGCCTCGAGATTCGAGGTTGCGGCGAAACCGGCGACGTAGGCGGCTCGGGCCGCCGCAACAGCGCTCGCCTCGTGGGTGCGGCGTGAGCCCATCTCGATGCACGGGCGGCCGGCCGCAGCGGTGATCATGCGTGAGGCGGCCGTGGCGATCGCCGAGTCGTGGTTGAGGATCGACAGCAGGACGGTCTCGAGGATGACGCACTCGGCGAACGTGCCCTCGACGATCAGGACCGGCGACTGGGGGAAGTAGATCTCACCATCGGGGTAGCCCCAGATCGAACCGGTGAACTCGAAGTCGGCCAACCAGGCCAGGGTGTCCGCGTCGACGACCTGTGCCTCGCGGAGCCACTCGAGCTCGTCCTGACCGAACCGGAAGTCTGCCAGGGCGTCGAGCGCTCGGCCGGTCCCGGCGACGACGCCGTAACGGCGTCCGCCCGACAACCGACGGGCGAACAGCTCGAAGGCAGAGCGGCGGCCCGCAGTGCCGTCGCGCAAGGTCGCCTGCAACATCGTGAGCTCATAACGATCTGTCAGGAGTGCTGTGCTGGACTGCGCTGTACGAGAAGGTGCGGTCACCCGTCCAGAGTAGCCACGACCTGTTTCGTGTCGTGTGGAGTCTGCGACACAATGGGGTGGTGTCCACTCCCAGCGCCATCGAGATCGTCAAGCCCGAGGTCGACGACGTCGTCGAGCTCGAAGATCCCTGGGTCACGATCGTCTGGAACGACCCGGTCAACTTGATGTCGTACGTCGCCTACGTGTTCCGCAACTACTTCGGCTACACCGATGAGAAGGCCCATGAGCTGAATGATGAAGGTGCACCACGACGGCAAGGCGGTCGTCTCGAGCGGCAGCCGTGAGCAGATGGAACGACACGTTCAGGCGATGCACGAGTACGGGCTGTGGGCGACGCTCGAGAGGCAAGACGCTTGAAGCCCTTCAAGAGACGTCGCAAGGGTGGCGTCACGGCGACGTTCGAGCTGGGCGAGGCGCACCTCCTTGCGAGCCTGGCCAGCCAGGTCATCGAGCTGCTGCGTGACCGCAACGGTGCCCCCGAGTCCGATGCCGACCCGTTGGCGGTCCAGCTCGGCATGGGCGGCCCCTCGTTGCCGCCCGAAGATCCCGTCCTGCAGCGGCTGCTGCCCGATGCGTACCGCGACGACGCCGAGGACTCTGGTGAGTTCCGTCGGTACACCGAACGCACCCTGACGTCCGTCAAGGTCACCAACGCCGAGGCCCTGATCAGCTCGCTGGTCGACGGTGGTCTCGACTTCGGTGAGCTTCCAGACGAGGACGACGGGCAGCGGATCGAGGTCGAGCTCGACGACGCCGAGGTGCAGTCGTGGCTGCGGGCACTGACCGACATCCGCCTGTCGCTGGCGGTGCGGCTCGGAATCGAGTCCGACGAGGACTCGGTGCTGATGGCCGAGTCCGAAGACGAGCAGACTGCGGCGATGTCCGACATCTACGACTGGCTCGGCTTCGTCCAGGAGACTCTCATCGCGGCGCTCGACTGACCCGGGCTACCTGCCGAGGGACGCTGTCACGCCCCGGGCGCTGTCACGCGAGGTGCGTGCCAACGACCCGAGGCCTCGTGGGAAACCGTGAGGGCATCTCATGTTTGAGGCGTCCCGGCGAGGGTCCGCGCAGCCCCGATAAACTTGCCGTGTGCTGACCATCGACCAGACGACGTATGACGCGATCATCGCGCATGCCCGCCGCGACCATCCCGACGAGGCCTGTGGCGTCGTCGCAGGCCCCGTCGGCTCCGACGTCCCGGCCCGTTTCATCCCGATGCTGAACGCGGCGATGTCGCCGACGTTCTACGAGTTCGACTCCGGTGACCTGCTGAAGCTCTACCGTGAGATGGACGACAACGACGAAGAACCCGTCGTGATCTATCACTCGCACACGGCAACCGAGGCTTATCCGTCTCGTACCGACATCAACCTCGCCGGCGAGCCGGGGGCTCACTACGTGCTGGTCTCGACCCGAGACGGCGCGCACGAGTCCGGTCCGGTCGACTTCCGGTCGTACCGCATCGTCGACGGCGAGGTCGCTGAGGAAGAAGTTCGGGTCGTCGAGACTTATACAGACAGCAGCGCTGCAGACAGCGAAGCTTCAGACGACACCGTCACAGACGAAGGCTCCACCCAACAGAAGGCAGAACACTGATGGCCATCGAGGTCCGCATCCCCACGATCCTGCGTCCCTACACCGGCGGCGAGCGTGCCGTCGAGAGCTCCGGCGCGACGGTCACTGAGCTGATCGACAAGCTCGAGGCCGATCACGCCGGCATCAAGGAGCGTCTGCTGGAGAATGGCGAGGCTCGTCGTTTCGTCAACATCTACGTCAACGACGAAGACATCCGATTCACCGGCGGGCTCGAGACTCCGGTCGCCGATGGCGACACCGTGGTCATCCTGCCGGCGGTCGCCGGCGGTGCCGTCGAGCCGCTGATCGGAACCCCGTGCGCTTCGACTCCCTGATCGACTCGGTCGGTGGCACGCCCCTCGTGGGGCTGCCGCGGCTGTCGCCAACGCCCGACGTCCGGCTGTGGGCCAAGCTCGAGGACCAGAACCCGACCGGGTCGATCAAGGACCGTGCGGCGTTGAGCATGATCCTGCGGGCCGAGAAGGACGGCCGGCTGTCGCCCGGCTGCACGATCTTGGAGCCCACGAGCGGCAACACCGGCATCTCCCTGGCGATGGTCGCGCGTCAGCGTGGCTACAACATCGTGTGCGTCATGCCCGAGAACACGTCGATCGAACGCACCCAGCTGCTGACGATGTGGGGTGCCCAGATCATCACGTCGCCGGCGGCGGGCGGCTCCAACGAGGCGGTTCGCGTCGCCAAGGGCATCGCTGCGCAGAACCCCGACTGGGTCATGCTCTACCAGTACGGCAACCCGGCCAATGCCGATGCGCACTACGACGGGACGGCTCCCGAGATCCTGGCCGATCTGCCGGAGGTCACCCACTTCGTGGCCGGGCTCGGCACGACCGGCACGTTGATGGGTGTGGGTCGCTTCTTCCGTGAGCACAAGCCGTCGGTGCGCATCGTCGCCGCGGAGCCACGTTACGGCGAGCTCGTCTACGGGCTGCGCAACCTCGACGAGGGCTTCGTCCCCGAGCTGTACGACGCGTCGCTGATCGACTCGCGCTTCTCGGTGGGCCCGCGCGATGCGGTGAGGCGGGTGCGCGAGCTCGTCGAGCTGGAAGGCATCTTCGCCGGCGTCTCGACGGGGGCGATCCTGCACGCGGCTTTGGCGCAGGCCGCCAAGTGCGTCAAGGCCGGCGAGAGCGCCGACATCGTGTTCGTGGTGTGCGACGGCGGGTGGAAGTACCTGTCGACCGGCGCCTACGAGGGCACCCTCGACGAGGCCGAGGATCGTCTTGACGGTCAGCTCTGGGCCTGAACAGGCACGGCGACTGCGATTTGGGTGAGTCTGGCTATCATCGCCACGGGCCATCGGGACGTCCAGTCGATGGTCCTCGAACTTTCCACGACGCACACGGGGGCAGGGCACGGCATGCGGCTGAAACAGTTCATGGTCGGCGTCGCGGCATGCGCGATGCTCGGAGGACTCGCTGCTTGCAGCTCGACGCCGGACGACGACCCGGCCACTCCGACGGCTGCGGCGAGCACGACCCCGGCCACGATTCCGCCGCCCCCGTCATCGAAGGCAGCCGGGCTGGCGCCGGGTGCAGCCGTGCTCGGAGACGACCCGAGGTCCAGCCCCGCAGGAGAGCCCGTCGACACTGTCGACTGGATGACGCCTGACCCGGCAGACGCCCGCAAGTTCTCTGAGACACCGGACTCCTGCCACCAAGACCAGAAGAGCGCTGGCTGGTCAGCTGTGTGCTCGGCGACCCCGACGGTGACGTCGACGTCGCTGTCGTCGGGGACTCCAAGACTCGGCAGTGGGCTCCAGCTCTCGACATCGCCGCCAAGGAGCTCGGCTGGCGCCTCGTCGTGTCGACCAAGTCGACGTGCGCGTTCACGACAGCAGAGGTCGCGCACGGTGGCGCCTACAAGTCGTACCCGTCGTGCGACCAGTGGAATGCCGACCTGATCGCCAAGCTCGAGCGCGACAAGCCCGACATCGTGATCAATGCGTTGTACAAGATGAAGGCGCGCAACATCGGCACGGGAGTCGAACCACGCGACCTGATGATCGACGGCGTGCGCGATGCCTTGGGCCGGGTCGCCGCCCACGGTGCCCAGGTCATCGTCTTCGACTCGACGCCCATGAATGGCATGGACATCCCCCAGTGCGTCATGAAGCACGCGTCGAAGCTGACGGAGTGCTCGACTCCACGCGAGAAGGCGTACGGCTCCGACGTCACCTGGGACGACGCGTCGATCGAGCGGGCGTTGTCCGAGGTGCAGGACGCGCATCGCATCAACGTCAACGACTACATCTGCCCCGGGTCGGCGTGCGCGCCGGTCATCGGCAACATCTTGGTCTTCCGCGACCGGCACCACGTGACAGTTCCGTACATGAAGACCTTGGCTCCCATGGTGCTGGCCCAGCTGAAGGCGCTTGACCTGAACTAGTCGTGGTGACGGCCGCCACGCGCCATCTTCTTCGACTACTCTCGTCCTCGTGAGTCAGATCGTGGTCTTCTCCGGAAGCGCGCACCGCCCCCTTGCCGAGAAGATCTGCTCCGAGCTCGGACAGCCCTTGTCGGCAGCCGAAACCATCCGGTTCAGCAACGACTGCCTGCAGGTGCAGCTGCTCGCGAACTGTCGGCGCAAGGACGTCTACATCATCCAGCCACTCGTGCCGCCGACGCAGGATCACCTGATGGAGCTCCTGCTGATGATCGACGCGGCCAGGGGAGCCAGCGCCGACTCGGTGACTGTCGTGATCCCGCACTACGCCTATGCGCGGTCCGACAAGAAGGACGCTTCGCGTATCTCGATCGGCGGCAAGCTCGTCGCCGACATGCTGACGACGGCCGGCGCCGACCGGGTCGTCACGATGACGTTGCACGCACCGCAGGTGCACGGCTTCTTCAGCGTGCCGGTCGACCATCTCACCGCGATCGGCGAGCTGGCCGATCACTACCGTGGCCGCGACCTGAGCAACACCGTCGTGGTCTCACCCGATCTCGGCAACGCGAAGACGGCCTCGTTGTTCGCACGACTGCTCGGCGTGCCGGTGGCCGCTGGCAGCAAGCAGCGCCAGGCCGACGACAAGGTCGTGATCGATGCGATCGTCGGTGACGTCGCCGGCAAGACCGCGATCGTGCTCGACGACGAGATCGCGACGGGTGGCTCGATCATCGGCCGATGAACAAGCTGCAGGACGAGGGATGTCTTGAGGCGTCCGTGGCCTGCACGCACGGGCTGTTCACGGGCAAGGCCGTCGAGCGACTGCGCGACCACCCGGCGATCACCGAGGTCGTCACGACCGACACCGTGCCGCGGCCGGCCGACTGGCCCGAGCTGCAGGTGCGGTCCGTCGCCGGGCTCTTCGCCGAGGCGATCGCCCGCATCCACGCAGGGGAGTCGGTCTCGTCGCTGTTCGACGGTGTCGATCCGGCTCACGCGCCCCCGCAGCCCGAGCTGCCGCTGTGACTTGTCGTCGGTCCGTCGCCCCGTGCACGTGACGCGTTCGGGTGTGATCTTCGGCCCGTTCACTTTGCTGTTACACGATGCGCCCGTACGCTTTTTCGTTGTGAGCGACGCACCCATCGGCATCTTCGACTCAGGCTTCGGCGGCCTGACGGTGGCACGCGCGATCCTCGACCAGCTCCCGCACGAGCCGGTGATCTATCTGGGCGACACAGCCCGACAGCCCTATGGTCCCAAGCCGATCTCCGAGGTACGTGAGTACGCGTTGGAGTGTCTCGACCACCTGGTCGACCAGGGTGTCAAGGCGTTGGTGATCGCCTGCAACTCCGCGAGCGCTGCCGTGCTGCGAGATGCGCGTGAGCGTTACGACGTCCCGGTCGTCGAGGTCATCGTGCCGGCCACCCGCCGGGCCGTCAGCGCGACCCGCAACGGCGTCGTCGGCGTCATCTGCACCGAGGCGACGGCCACGTCCCGCGCCTATGACGACGCCTTCGCGGCGAACCCGCGCATCGCCCTGCACACTCGTGCCTGTCCACGGTTCGTTCGACCTGGTCGAGCAGGGGGTCACGAGCGGGCCCGATCTGTTCGGCTGCCGCACAGGAGTACCTGCAGCCCCTGATCGACCTCGAGGTCGACACCCTGGTGCTGGGCTGCACCCACTACCCGTTGCTGACCGGTGTGCTGTCCTACGTCATGGGCGACGGGGTCACGCTGGTGTCGAGCGCGGAGGAGACCGCGAAGGACGTCTACGCCTTGCTGGTGCGCGAAGGACTCGAACGCGACGCTGCGCTGGCGCCTCCGGCGCACGGCTTCCTGACGACCGGGCGGCCAGATGACTTCGCCCTGCTGGCACGCCGGTTCTTGGGTCCCGAGGTCGAGACAGTGCGCCAGTTCGCGTGGGTGGGAGCAGCATGAAGCCGACCGTCGTCGGTTGTGCGGGGTCGTTCCCGAGCCAGGAGTCGCCTGCCAGCTGTTATCTGCTGGAGGCGCCGTTCGAGGGACGGACCTATCGTCTGCTGGTCGATCTCGGCAGCGGTGCCTTGGGCAACCTGCAGAGCTTCTGCGATCTGCGTGACATCGACGCGATCGCGATCTCGCACATGCACGCTGACCACTGCTTCGACCTGTCGGGCCTCTACGTCGTCAGCAAGTATCACCCTGAGGGCGCGTACCGACAGATCCCGCTGTACGCGCCGGGAGGTTCGGAGGGCCAGCTCGCCCAGATCTACGGTCTGCACGACGGGGACGATCTGTCGGGGACAGCTCGACCTGCACAGCTGGCAGGACGACGAGATCGTGCAGCTCGGCCCGTTCGAGGTCGTGGCGCGTCAGGTCGTGCATCCCATCGCGTCGTTCGGCATGCGGATCTCGTCGGGCGGACGCACCTTGGTGTACTCCGCCGACACCGGCCCGACCGAGATGCTCGGCGAGTTCGTCGCCGGTGCGGATGCCTTCTTGTGCGAGGCGTCGTTCGTCGAGTCCGGGACGAATCCTCCGAGCTGCACCTGACGGGGGCCGAGGCCGGTCACTACGCGACGGTGGGCCAGGTCGGACGCCTCTTGGTCACGCACATTCCAGCCTGGACCGACCGGGCCGAGGTCGAGTCCGACGTCAAGTCGACGTGGGACGGTCCCTACGAGCCGTCGAGGCCGGCTCGACCTACGACATCTGAGTCATCGCCAGGGCCGATAGGCTCGCGGCATGACTCGTGAAGACGGCCGTACCGCCGACCAGCCCCGCCCCGTGACGATCACCCGCAACTGGCTCGACCACGCGCAGGGCTCCTGCCTGATCGAGTTCGGCAAGACCAAGGTGCTGTGTGCGGCGAGCGCGAGCGAGGGCGTGCCGCGCTGGCGCAAGGGTTCTGGTCTCGGCTGGGTGACGGCAGAGTACGCGATGCTGCCGCAGGCGACCCATGACCGTTCGGCGCGCGAGTCGGTCAAGGGCCGGATCGGCGGTCGCACGCACGAGATCTCGCGCCTGGTCGGACGTTCGCTGCGCATGGCGATCGACTACAAGGCGCTGGGCGAGAACACCATCACGATCGACTGTGACGTCCTGCAGGCCGACGGCGGGACCCGGACAGCCGCGATCACCGGCGCGTACGTCGCGCTGGCCGACGCGGTCGAGCACCTGCGGGCCAAGGGCGCCCTGGCGGGAGAGCCGCTCGTCGAGTCGGTCGCGGCGATCAGCGTGGGCATCATCGACGGGGTGCCGCTGCTCGACCTGCCCTACGTCGAGGACGTCCGTGCCGAGACCGACATGAATGTCGTGATGACCGGATCGGGCAAGTTCGTCGAGGTACAGGGCACGGCCGAGGGTGCGCCGTTCGACAAGGCCGAGCTCGACGCGCTGCTCGAGCTGGCAGCGAAGGGCTGCGTCGATCTGACCCGCCTGCAGGCTGAGGCGCTGGGCCGTGGCTGACCAGATCGTCCTGGCGTCCAACAACGCCAAGAAGCTTGCCGAGCTGCGTCGCATCGTGACGCCGCTGGTGCCTGGCATCGAGGTGCTGGGGCTGGGTGACTTCCCGCCCTACGACGAGCCGGCCGAGACCGAGCCGACCTTTGAGGGCAATGCGTTGATCAAGGCGCGGGCGTGCCTGGCCGTGACGGGCCTCCCGTCGCTGGCCGACGACTCGGGCCTGTGCGTCGACGCACTCAACGGGATGCCGGGAGTCTGTCGGCCCGCTGGTCGGGGGTGCCCAAGAGCGAGGGCGGCGACGCGGCCAACAACCGGCTGCTGCTGAGCCAGCTCAGCGAGGTTCCGCAGGAGCGCCGTACGGCGCAGTTCCGCTGCGTCATGGCGCTGTGCACGCCCGATGGTCGCGAGATCACCGAGCACGGGATCATGCCTGGACGCATCCTGCTGGCCGAGCACGGAGGGGGTGGTTTCGGCTACGACCCGCTGTTCGCTGCTGACGGGTACGACGTGTCGACCGCTGAGCTGGACCCGGCGGAGAAGGATCGCATCAGCCACCGGGGCAAGCGCGTTGACGGCGATGGCTCGTCGATCGTGGCGGCCCTGCGCTGACCCCGCCCGGGACGGCGGTCGGACCTAGCCGGCGTCCAAGGAGCGGAGGACGCGGCGGGCGATCGCCGCGCTGCCGTCACGGTTGGGATGGATGCCGTCGACGACTCGGGCGGCGTTGAGCGCACCGCCCAGGTCGATGAACTCCACCCCGTGCGAGAGAGCCTGGGCCCGGATGATGCGGGAGACCCGTTGGCCGTGCGCCGGCTGGAACGGCCCCCACGGTGGGCTCAGGACGATGATGCGGACGCTGCTCGGCAGATGGGTCTGCAAGGTGTTGAGATAGGTCGCGACGGCATGCTCGAGGTCAGCGTTCGATGCGAGGGCGAGGACCCCGTCGACACAGCGCGCCCAGTCGTTGCGTCCACCTTCGACGATCAGGATCGACGGCGCCGCACCGCTGTAGGCATCGGTCCGATCGATGAACCGGTCGCCGCGGCACTGGTGCCCCGGGCGGAGGTAGCCCGAGCCCGACTGGGCGTACGTCGTGACCTCGGCGTCGAGCGCACGTCCCGCGAAGCTCCACCACGCCTGGTCGGGATCGCCGGGGGAGTCGTTGTAACGGGCCGTGATCGAGTCGCCGACCACGACGATCCCGCGAGGGGCGATCATCGAGACGCCATGGGTCGGACCGCCTTGGGCGGCCCCCTGCCACAACAGGTAGGGACCGACGGCGAGGACGAGTGCCAGCGCGACGGCGATCGGGCTGCGTCTGGTGATGCGTGGCCGGGTCATGCGGTGTTCTCTTTCTGGTGCGAGAGCGCCACTGTACGCCCGCCGACTGCGGTCTCGTGGGAGGTTTCAGTCAGGAAGTGCGAAGTCGTGCTGGCGCCACGCCTCGTACACAGCGATCGAGGCGGTGTTCGCGAGGTTCATGGACCGACGGCCCGGCAGCATCGGCAGGCGCACGCGCGCCGCCAGACGGGGGTCGTCGAGCACGTCGTCGGGCAGGCCGGTCGGCTCCGGCCCGAACAGCAGGACGTCACCGGGTTGGTAGGCGACGTCGGTGTAGAGCTGCTCGCCCGAGGCGGTGAAGGCGAAGACCCGGCCGGGAGCCAGAGTGGCCAAGGCAGTGTCGAAGTCGGCGTGGACCGTCATGACGGCCAGGTCGTGATAGTCCAGTCCGGCGCGGCGCAGCTGGACTCTTCGAGGTCGAACCCCAACGGCTCGACGAGGTGAAGCTGCAGCGCCGGTGACGGCGGCTAGGCGGATCGCAGCACCGGTGTTGCCGGCGATACGGGGCTCGTAGAACAGAATGCGGAACATCAGGATCGCTTCCAGTCGAGGACAAGATGGACGAAGAGGCCGGCCAGCAGCGCCCAGAATGCTGAACCAATGCCGGCGGCGGAGATGCCCGAAGCAGCGACGAGGAACGTGATGACTGCGGCCTCACGTCCCCGGCGTTGGGTCACGGCGCCTTCGAGCGCGTCGGCGAGGGTGCCGAGCAGGGCAAGGCCGGCGACCGTCGCGATGACTCCGACAGGGGCGACGGCCCACGAGCGCCGCCAGCGCGGCCGACGCGATCGCGAGGACGACGTACGTGGCGGCGGCCGACTGGGCGGCGATCCAACGGCGGCGCGGGTCGGGGCCTGCGGGAGGTCCTGCTGCCAGGGCGGCGCTGATGGCTGCCAGGTTGACCGAGTGACCACCAGCGGTCGCGCCTGCCATCGTCGCGACACCGGCCGTGACGATGGTTCCGCGCCATGGCACGTCATAGCCGAGGGACTTCATGATCGCGACGCCAGGAACGTTCTGGGAGGCCATCGTGACGACGTAGAGCGGAAGAGCGATGCCGATGACAGCGGCCCAGGACCACTGCGGCGCGGTGAACGTGAGCTCGGGGGTCAGGGATGACGCGGTGATCGTGGTGCCGTGCCGGGCCATGTCGATGCCGATGACGACCCCGGCAGCCAGGAAGGCGGCCGGGACCGCCCACCGAGGCGCGAACCGGATGCCGAGCAGCCACACCGCGGCGATCGGCAGGATCGCGCCGGGGTTGTCCTTGACGGCCGAGACAGGCGCGAGGCACAGCTCGAGGACGACTCCGGCGAGCATGGCCTGGGCGACCGGAGCAGGGATGCGGGCGATGAGCCGGCCCAGCGCCGGCCACAGGCCGGTCACGACGTATCCGGCGCCGGCCACGATGAAGGCGCCGACGGCGACGGGCCAACCGCCGTCGAGAGCGTCGGTGCCGGCGAGCAGCGCGACGCCGGGCGTCGACCAGACCAGGATCAGGGGCATCCGGTAGCGGCTGCTGAGCCACCACATCCCGACGGCCTGGGCCAGGCACAGCGCCAGCAGGCCCGACGCGGCCTGGGTCGGTGTGGCGCCGACGGCCACGAGCCCGGTCAGGACGACGGCGAAGGCGCTGGTGTAGCCGACCAGGGCGGCGATGATTCCGGCGGAGACTGGTTGCTGGAGGTCGCCGCGCCGCGGCTGCCCAGAACTCTCCCGCTTCATGATGGTTCAGCCTAGACTCATCGGCTATGTCCACTCCCCAGCGCGTCCATGTCGTCCACACCTACTCCTCGGATCCGGCAACGGTGTTCGAGAAGCTCTCCGAGCACGAGAACCTCGGCCCGATCTTCGGTGCCAAGATCTCGCGCGTGCGGGACGGAACACGTCCCGCAACGGCGTGGGTTCGACCCGCAGCCTCAAGATCGGGCCGTTGCCGGCCTTCCACGAGACCACGACGGTCTCGGAGCCGAACACGCTGATCGAGTACAAGATCACGAAGGGCAGCCCGCTCAAGGGGCACTGGGGTCGCCAGGTGCTGACCCCCACCGCGGACGGCGGAACTGTGCTGGACTACACGATCGGCTTCGACATGGCCGTCCCGGCGCGGCCGGCGTCGTGGCGAAGGTGCTGACCAAGAACATCTCGAAGGGCCTGGGACGGCTCACTCAGTAGGCCAGAAAGTAGGCCAGGACGCGAGATTGTGTAACAATCTGATGTGCGCCCTGTTCTGTTCATCATCATGTCGGCAGTGTGCTTCGGCACGACCGGCACCGCCCAGGCCTACGGGCCGCAGGCGGCGTCGAGCTCTGCGGTCGGGCTGACCCGCATCGTCGCCGGTGGTGCGCTGCTGGCTGCCCTCGCCTGGTGGCAGGGGCGGCGGGGCCAGCAGCGTCCGACGACATGGACTCGTCGCCAGCTCGGCGCCGTGCTGCTCGGAGGAGCTGCTGTCGCCGCCTACCAGCCGACGTTCTTCGAGGGTGCGCGGCTGAACGGAGTCGCCGTGGGCGCCGTCGTGACGCTGGGCGCGGCGCCCGTCCTGACCGGCCTGCTCGAATGGGCGGTGCGTCGTACCCCGCCGACCCGGGTCTGGTTCGCGGCCACGGCCTGCGCCGTCGCCGGAGTCACGCTCCTGAGCGGTCTGCTGGAAGGGTCTGGGCAGGGCATCAGCCTGCGCGGGCTTGTCGGATCGTTGGGCGCCGCGCTGTCGTACGCGGTCTACACGCTCGCCGCCAAGCACCTGCTCGACGAGGGATGGCAGCCTACCGTCGCCGTGGGCTCGATCTTCGGGACGGCGGCCGTCATCGGTGCACCCTTCCTCCTGCTGGTCGACCTGGGGTGGTTGGCCACCGGGTCGGGCATCGCCATGGTCCTGTGGCTCGCGGTCGTCACGATCGTGCTGGCGTACGTGATGTTCGCGATCGGGCTCAGGTCGCTGAGCGCCTCCACCGTCGCGACGTTGACGTTGGTCGAGCCGTTGACCGCCTGCGTCCTGGGAATCGCGCTGCTGGGGGAGCAGCTGAGCGGAATCGGTTGGACAGGGCTGGCCGTGCTGCTGCTCGGTGTCACGCTCCTGGCCCGCCCGCGACAGCGTGCCGGAGCCACAGCATGACGCGGGCTACCGGTGCCGACCGGCTGGCCGACGGCCGCGGCGCCGGGTGCTGTCAGGAAGCTTGCCCCCGACACCCCGATGCGCGAGGAGGCGCTCAGCCACGAGCATGGCCTGTCGCGGCACACGGTCCGTCGCGCCCTCGAACGGCTCGTGGCCCAACGTCTGCTCGTCTCCCGCGCCGTACCGGGGTGTGCGAGTGATCTCGTTCGCGGACGCTGACGTCATCGCGCTGCAGCAAGCTCCGTTTCGGCGCTGGAGTCCGAAGCCGTCCGGCTCCTCAGGGCCGAGCACGGAGACACCTGGCCCGATCAGGTCCTCGCGCCGCTGGAGGCTGCAGCAGGGCGCTTGGCCACGGCGACGCAAGCCGAATCCGCCCACGCCGAGTTCCACCGCCTGGTGGTCGCCTCGGCGGGCAGCACCCGCATCACCGAGGCGTACGCAGGACTCGACGCCGAGATGCTGCTGTTCCTGCGCCAGCTGCGCTTCCACTACGACGCGGCCGCGCTGTGCACCGAGCACACGGCCTACCTGCGCGAGATCCAACGAACAGGGGAGCAGGCGGTGCGCTCCCACCTCGACCACTCCACGACGATGCTGCTGGCCGCACGCAACGCCGTCAGCTGAGGATGCCGCCCAAGATGCCGCCACCCACGGCTGCGGCTGCGACGTTCCCGCCGTTCCCGCCGCCGCCCTGGCCATAGGCAGGTCCTTCGGACGGCTGGACGACGACGAAGCCTGGGCCCTGGAAGGCGTACTGGAACGCCTCACCTGAGCCGCCGCGCAACGACGAACGCATCGACATGCTGTTGTGGATCTGCGGGGTCAGGTTGGCCGACCAGCAGACTGCGGCGTTGATGTCGACGTACGTCGGCTGCTGCGAGCAGTCGAGGATCATCGGGTCGCCGTGCGCGACCAGCGCAACCTGGCCATGGCCGGAGACGATCGTGTTGAACAAACCGCCCGCCGCGACGCCGACTCCCTTGACCCGTCGGATGTCGTGGTCGAGGCTCGCGTCGAAGGCCAGCAGGTTGCGTCCATTGATCGAGATGCCATCGCCCTCGAGCGTCAGGATGAAGACGTTCTTGGCCGTGTCGGCGAAGAAGATCTCGCCCTGTCCTGCCACCGTCATGAGCGGGTTGTCCTCGCTCGTGACGACCTTCTTCATGAGCTTGCCGATGCTGCCCGCCGACTTGTGCTCGAAGGTCACCTGGCCCTGGTAGGCGACCATGACGCCCTTCGTAGCAAGAACAGGCGCACCCAGCGTCACCTTGAGCATGCGCGGATTCTGGAGGGCGAACCGATCGGAGGTCTGCACCTCGAGATTGGCCTGGTTGAACAGATCAGACTTCATGGCAGTTCCTTCGGGGTGCGGTCGCCCGGACAGGACCATCCTGCCGGGTGCGAGAAGGTGCTCAGATCAGGTATGTGCCGATGACAGGACTCGAACCTGCACGCCTAAGCACGGCATCCTAAGTGCCGCGTGTCTACCAGTTCCACCACATCGGCCAGCAGGGACAAGTTAAGCATCGCTCTGTCTGGTCTCGTCGATGGCAGCCTGTGTGGTGGAATCTCCCCGGCCTCGACCAGCGAAGTTCGGTGTCAGCCGGTGGCAGTTGGGACACAGGAACCGAAGGTTCTTGAGAGTGTTGTTGTGCAAATCGCCGTCGATGTGGTCGACATCGAGGATTAGCGGCTGCAGCATCCAAGTTCCCTCGTTGCCGCAGCACGAGCATTGGTAAGCAACGCCGGACTCGACCATGGCTCGGCGGAGTAGGTGCGGCTTCTCGCGTCGGGTTCCGAGGTGTCTCCTTGTCAGGATGGAAGTCGCGTCCAACTTCGGTCGATGCCCGCCAATGGGCTTGCGTCGGAAGTGGTTTGTGTCCAGCCGTACCGCTTGATCGTTCGACTGATATGACTATGCGTGCCGCCGTTGGCGCGCAGCCCGAGGCGACGAAGGACGTCAGCGACCGACGTCGCCTCGGCCACGATTGGTTCAAGAAGTTCACGAGTGTATTTGTAGGGAGTGCCCATCTAGCCACGCTAGAACAGAGGTCAGACATGCCTTCCTGGTCAGCTGTAGCCGACCGCTTTGTAGCCGACCCGCTATTCCAGGCCGAGGTCGCGGCGCAGCTGGCGACGTGGCCCGTGGCCTTGACGTTGTACTGGGCGACCTGGACGGTTCCGTCCTCGACGACGAACGTCGACCGGATGACGCCCTCGACGACCTTGCCGTAGAGCTTCTTCTCGCCGAAGGCGCCCCACGCCTTGAGGACGTCCTTTTCGGGATCTGACAACAGCGTGATGGTGAGCCCGTCGCGCTCGCGAAACTTCGCGAGCTTCTCGGGCTTGTCGGGCGAGATGCCGATGACGGTGTACCCCTCGGCCTGCAGACGGTCGATCGAGTCGCTGAAGTCGCAGGCCTGCTTGGTGCAGCCCGGCGTCATCGCGGCGGGGTAGAAGTAGACGATGACCTTGCCGGTCTGCGCCGACAGCGTGACCGGTGTGCCCTGGTCGTCGGTCAGGGTGAAGTCGGGAGCTGGGTCGCCTGCCTGCAGTCGCGTAGTCATACGTCCTATCCTTACGTATGCGTGCGGGTCTTCCGTCCGCACCTCCGCAGATTCCCAGGTGAGCGAGGCACGTCGTGTCGAAGGCCAAGCCCGATGATCTTGTCGACGAGATCGAACAGATCCGCGAACGATTGGCAGATACCGTCGATGCACTGATCGACCGGTCCAATCCCAAGAACATCGCCCGCCGCGGCCTGGCCAACGTCAAGGCGCGCTTCGTCGACGAGACCGGATCACCGCGGCTCGAGACGATCGCCCCGATCGTCGGCGGTGCGATTGCGGTGGTGGCCGGAATCGTCGTCATCCGCAGCTTGCTGAACTGACCATGACGAGCAAGCTCCCGATCCGGATGCTGGCCGACCGGCTCCTGGTGGCGCTCGATCCCGATGCCGGTGACCGGCGCTCGACCGGCGGCATCGTCATCCCGGCGACGGCCGCCATGGGCAAGCGACTCTCATGGGCGCGGGTCGAGGCGGTCGGCTCCCACGTCCGGTCGGTCGAGGTCGGCGACCGGGTGCTGTTCGACCCAGAGGATCGCGCCGAGGTCGAGGTCCGCGGTGAAGCGCTGATCCTGCTGCGCGAACGCGATCTGCACGCCGTGGCCGCCGAACGTATCGAGGAAGGCCAGACAGGCCTGTACCTGTGAGCATCTCGTGAACGGTCCCCGTGACATCCCGCTTCGCCGGATCCGCCTGAACGGATCGGGCGACACCTGGCGCGACCGCCTGGAGCGGGTGCGCAAGCGGTGGAGACTGCTGCTGCGGCTCAGCGTCGCGACCGGGGTCTCGTTCTTCGTCGCGACGCACATGCTGGGCCACTCGCAAGCCTTCTTCGCGCCGATCTCTGCGGTCATCGTCATCATCGCCGGCGCAGGCCTGCGCGGACGCACCCTGTTTGAGCCGTGCTGGGTGTGGCGCTCGGCGTCCTCGTCGGCGAGCTTGCTGATCCTGACGATCGGGCGAGGAGCGTGGCAGATGGCGCTGGTCGTCGTGCTGACCGTCGTCATCAGCACCCTGATCGGCATCAAGGGGCTCGCGCTGACCCAGGCGGCCAACTCGTCGGTCCTGCTGGCTGCCGTCGTGCCGGCCGCCAACGCCAGCAATCCTGCGGTCACCCGCTTCCTCGATGCGCTGATCGGCGGCTGTGCGGGGCTCGCGATGGTCTTGCTGGTGCCCCGCAACCCCGTGCGTGACATCGACGTCGAGGTCCAGTCGCTGCTGCGCAAGCTGTCCGACGTCCTCGCCGAGTGCGCCGAGGCGATGCGCCAGGAAGACTCGGGAGCTGGCCGAGAAGGCGCTCGAGCACGCCCGCGGCTTGCAGCCGGGTCTGCAGGCGCTCGAGGCGACGGCGGCGAACGTCGCCGAGATCGCCCGGATGTCGCCGATGCGGTGGAAGCAACGCGATCACGTCGGTCTCTACGTGGGGGCCGTGCGCGATCTCGACAACGCGATCCGCGATGCCCGTGTGCTGGCCCGCCGTACCGCAGCGATGCTGCGCCACGGCGAGGCCGCACCTCGCGACATGGACCTTGCGGTGGACTCGCTGGCGCGTGCCGTCAGGATCTTCGCCGACGACCTGTCCCAGCGCGATGACTTCGACGAAGCACGCCAAGGCTCGTCGACGCCGCCCGCATCGCGGTGACCGCGCTGCCGGGTGCCATGACCCTCAACTCCGCCGCCATCGCAGCGCAGGTCCGATCGCTTGCCGCCGACCTGCTGTACGCCAGCGGTGCGACCCGCGACGAGATCGACGAGCGACTCGACTTCGACTGATCGGCCACGCACGGCGAGCCGCTCGGCTCGATCACGCGGCGGGTGGACATGCGGCCCGTCCACCCGCTAGCCTGCAGAAGCTGCTCCACGACGGAGCCCCGACTGACCGAGGAGGTGGACCCATGAAGAACATCATCACCGCGACACGCACCGTGGCCTTTCGCCGCGCCGTCACGTCCTTCGCCGGTCCGACCTCCGGAGCAGTGCACCTGAAGTAGCCATCAGCTGTTGGCACTTCTGCCGCTTCGGATCATCGATCTGAAGCGGTTTTTTGTTGTGCTCTGACGGTGACGAAGGCCAATCCCACCCACCCAGTCCTCAAGAAAGGAGGCGCGCCATGACCATGCAACTCGCCACACCCGACATGTCCGGACACAGCCCGACCGATTACGAATCGACGGCCAGAACATCAGGGGAGGAGGTGAAGGCAATGGTATTTCTCGAGTCACGTCCCGAGCCCGTCGTGCGCGCCTGGGACGAGATGTCGGAGATTGATCGTGCTGTACTCCTGGAGTCAGTGCGACAGCGTCGGAAGGCGCAGGCGCACAAGCAGCGGATGCACTCCGAGGTCTACGCGCTCAGAATCAACCGCTAACCCCACCGTCGGTTTCCCACGAGGCCTAGCCTCTTTGTCACGCACCCAGCGCTGTGACCCTAGGTACGTGACAAGGGCCCCAGGCCTCGTGGGAAACTCGCACCAGCGGGGGACGACGGTCAGCGGGAGGAGAGCGCCTCGGCAAACGCCAGGATGCGGTGGGCGTCGCGGATGTGCAGCTCTTCGACCATCTTGTTGTTGAACGTCACGACACCCTGGCCGGCGGCCTTGGCCTCGTCGAAGGTCGTGATCATGGCCCGGGCGTGCTCGATGTCGTCGGCCGACGGCGCGAATGCGACATTGGCCGGCTCGACCTGCGCCGGATGGATCAACGTCTTGCCGTCGAAGCCCATCTCCCGGCCCTGACGAGCCTCGGCGTCGAAGCCCTCGAGGTTCTTCACGTCGTTGTAGACACCGTCGATGATGACCTTGCCGGCGGCACGAGCGGCCAGCAGCGACAACGACAACGCGGTCAGGACGAGCGGATTGCGTCCGGGCACGTGCAGACCGTACGTCTCGTTGACGACGTCGTTGGTGCCCATCACGATGACCGTCAGACGCTCGTGGGCGGCGCAGATCTCCTCGGCGTGCAGCAGAGCGATCGGCGTCTCGACCATGGCCCACAGCTTGGTCTTCTCCGGGGCGCCGGCCGCTTCGAGAGCTGCGACGAGCTGCAGGACCTCTGCCGCGGAGTTGACCTTGGGCACCAGCACCGCATCGGGACCAGCCGCAGCGGCGGCCGTCAGATCCGCGTCGTGCCACTGCGTGCCGATGCCGTTGATGCGGATCGCGAGCTCACGATGTCCGTACTCGCCGGACGTCACTGCGGCGACGACGTTGTCGCGCCCTTGCGCCTTGGCGTCGGGCGCGACGGAGTCCTCGAGGTCGAGGATCAGCGCATCGGCGTCGATCGTCTTCGCCTTCTCGAGAGCGCGCTCGTTAGCGCCGGGCATGTAGAGAACG
Organism: Aeromicrobium sp. UC242_57; assembly: GCF_044452305.1. NCBI lineage: Bacteria > Bacillati > Actinomycetota > Actinomycetes > Propionibacteriales > Nocardioidaceae > Aeromicrobium > Aeromicrobium sp. UC242_57. The sequence continues at coordinate 680,369 of NZ_JBIOAM010000003.1, forward strand.
GAACGGCGGGGGCGCAGGATGTCGGTGGTCATGTCTCTCCTCAGAGGTCGTAGGCCGCGGCCAGCTCGGGATCGCGCTCGGCCAATGACCGGGCGAGGTCGAGCATCACGAGACACTGCTTGCAGGAGGCGTCGTCCTCCATCTTGCCGTTGATCATGACGGCGCCTGAACCATCGCCCATCGCCTCGACGACGGTCTTGGCGTGCGCGACGTCGGCCGGATCGGGCGAGAACACGCGCTTGGCGATGTCGATCTGCACGGGGTGCAGGCTCCATGCGCCGACGCAGCCCAGCAGGAAGGCGTTGCGGAACTGGTCCTCGCACGCCACGACGTCCTTGATGTCACCGAACGGCCCGTAGAACGGCAGGATGTCGTTGGCCGCACACGCGTCGACCATGCGGGCGATCGTGTAGTGCCACAGGTCCTGCTGGTAGGTCGTGCGTCCGACGGTGAGGTCGTCGCCGGTGGGGTCCTGACGGACCAGGTAGCCGGGGTGCCCGCCGCCGACGCGCGTCGTCTTCATGCGGCGGCTCGCTGCGAGGTCGGCGGGGCCGAGCGAGATGCCCTGCATGCGCGGGCTGGCGCCGGCGATCTCCTCGACGTTCGCGACGCCCTCGGCGGTCTCGAGGATCGCGTGGACGAGGATCGGGCGGGTCAGGCCGGCGCGGGCCTCGAGTGCGCAAGCAGCCGGTCGACGTAGTGGATGTCCTGGGCGCCCTCGACCTTGGGCACCATGATGACGTCGAGCTTGTCGCCGATCTCGGTGACCAGCGTGATGATGTCGTCGAGCGCCCACGGCGAGTCGAGGCTGTTGACGCGGGTCCACAGCTGCGTGTCACCGAAGTCGGTCGCCTTCGCGATGTCGACGAGACCCTGGCGGGCGGCTTCCTTCTTCTCGGTCTTCACCGCATCCTCGAGATTGCCGAGGATGATGTCGACCTTCTTCGCGATGTCGGGGACCTTGGCGGCCATCTTCTCGTTGCTCGGGTCGAAGAAGTGGATCATTCGACTCGGCCGGAACGGTACCTCCGCGACGGGGGCGGGGGGCGCCGACTGCGAGGGGGCGAAGGAAAGCACGGGGATTGCGCACGCGTACCACTCTCTGGAGAGGACAAAACTCCTCACAGTATGGCTAACGTCCGCTAACCGTGAGTAGGGCGGGGGTCACGTCCAGTGCAGTCCAGCCGGGTCCCAGTGCCGGTGCGCACGATGGCGCCATGACGATTCATGCGTGCCGCCGCGTCGGCGGACTCCTGCTGTCTCCTGCTGGTCGCGACGATGCTCGTCGCGCCGTCGACGTCGGCTGCTGCCTCGGTGTCGATAGCGGGGGAGAAGGTGTCGATGACCGGCTCCGTGCCGGGCAAGGTCAAGCGTTCCGGTCACCCTGGAGGTCAAGAAGGGTGCGTCGTGGCGCCGGGTCCTGGTCTCACGGACGACGGCGCGGGGTCGGTACGTCTTCACGTTCAAGGCCCCCGCGGCGACCGCGACCTATCGAGTGCGCGCCAAGAAGGTCACGGTGGGCCGACGGACCTATGCCGCGAAGACGTCGTCGAGCAGGCGCATCACGGTCGCGGGTCAGCGAGCCGTGCTGACCGTTCCGTCTCATGCGGTGCAGGACGCGCCATTCGCGACGACAGCCTCTTTCTCACCCGCACGGAAGGGGTCGGGCCGTGCGACTGCAGATGCTCGTCGAGGCCGACTGGAAGGACGTCGCGACAGGCCTGCAGGACGCTGCGGGGCGCGCGACGTTGCGCTACACCCCGAGGGGCATCGGCACCAGGTTTCCGGGCCGTCACGACCCCGGCCGGCGGCGCGGCAGTCGTCACGAGCTCCCACGTCAAGGTCTCCGTCGCCGCCGCCCCGCCACCGCCGAACCCCCACGTCGAGTGGGTCTCGCCTGGCCTGGACGGCGAGATCCCCGATGGCCACGACGGGACGCCCGACATGAGCGCCGATGGCCGCTACGTCGTGTTCGCCTCGAGCGCGACCAACCACTCGACCAAGGACACCGGCAAGCACACCCACATCTACCTGCGTGACCGGCAGGCCGGCACGACGACGCCGATCGACCTCACCCGTGGGGAGTCTTCGGATCGGAGAATGCCAGCACGCCGGCGATCAGCGCCGATGGTCGCTTCGTCACGTACACGTCGGCCTCGCCCGACCTGGCCTCCAACGACAGCAACGGACTGACCGACGTGTTCATGTGGGACCGCGAATCGGGCTCGACCCGACTCATCTCGCACGCCGCCTCCGGCGCATCGGCCAATGGGAGAGCCAGGGATCGACGCTCGGCAACATCAGTGCAGACGGGCGCTACGTCGCCTACATCTCGAAGGCGAGCAACCTGCCGGGATCGTCGACGACCAACTGGAAGGTCTACCGGTACGACCGTGAGGCGCGCACCTCGGTCATGGTGAGCGTCGACATCGGCCGCCAGCAGGCCGACGGCGACTCCACCAACGTCACGATGTCCGACGACGGCAACCGCCTCGCGTTCCAGTCGACGGCTCGCAGTCTCGTCGCGCCATCGGCCAACGGCCAGACGATCCATGTCTACTCGGCGAACATGGCCTTGGAGGGCCGAGGCCTCAGCCTGGTCTCCCGCAAGAAGAACGGGCCGTACCCCGACGGGAGCTCCACCGCGCCGCGCATCAGCGGGGACGGCGCCGTCGTGTCGTTCTCGTCGTCGGCGAACGACCTGGTCGTCGGTGACACCAACGGCCAGGACGACGCCTACGTCGCGGTGATCGGTTCTGACGAGATGACGTTGATGTCGTCGGCTCCGAATGGCGATCCGGCGACGACCGGGCCTATGCCTCGGCACCGTCGGCCGATGGACGCTACGTCTACTTCGGCTCGCAGTCGACCAACCTGGTTCCCGGGACGACCCTGGTGGGCTGGAACCAGGTGTACCGCTACGACCGGACCACCGGAACGCACCGGCTCATGAGCGTCAACCACGACGGCAGCCAGGCGCGGGGTGAGAGCCTCGTGTACGCCAGCAGCGCCGATGGTTCGTCCGTGGTCGTCTCGTCGTACGCCCACTCGATGGTGCCGGCGTCGTACAACGGTCGTGACCACGTGTACCTGCTCAAGGCGCCCGTGGGCTAGGGCCGTGTGTGTGCCCGCGCCGTGGGTGCACACTGGTAACGTGGAGAACGGGACGCGCCCACGGGGCAGCCTGCGGTGTACCTCGGCGCGTCGCCGGGAGTCGGCAAGACGTACGCGATGCTCGACGAAGGACGTCGACGGGCTGCACGGGGCACCGACGTCGTCGTCGGACTCGTCGAGACCCACGGCCGGGTGCACACGATCGAGCAGCTCGGCGACCTCGAGGTCCTGCCGCGCCTGGTCCTGGACCATCGCGGGACGGTCCAGGAGGAGCTCGACCTGCAGGCGCTGATCGCGCGCAGGCCCGATGTCGCGCTCGTCGACGAGCTGGCTCATACCAACGTGCCCGGGGCGGGCCACGAGAAGCGCTGGCAGGACGTGGAAAAGCTGCTCGAGGCCGGTATCTGCGTCATCACGACCGTCAACATCCAGCATCTCGAGTCGCTCAACGACGTCGTCGAGGCGATCACCGGTGTCCGCCAGCGCGAGACCGTCCCCGATCGGGTCGTGCGCCAGGCTGATGCGGTCGAGCTGGTCGACATGAGCCCGCAGTCGCTGCGTCGGCGCATGGCGCACGGCAACATCTACGCAGCCGACAAGGTCGACGCGGCGATGGGACAGTTCTTCCGCGAGGGCAATCTGACCGCCCTGCGGGAGCTGGCTCTGCTGTGGCTTGCGGACCGGGTCGACGAGGGGCTGGAGCGGTATCGGAGCCAGCACGACATCGAGTCGACCTGGGCCGCGCGTGAGCGGATCGTCGTCGCGGTGAGCGGCGGCCCGGAGTCAGAGGTGCTGCTGCGCCGAGCCGCACGCATTGTGTCGCGGACCGGCACCGGTGAGTGGCTGGCGCTGTACGTGACTCGCGGTGACGGGTTGACCCAGCTCGATCCGGACCGGCTGCGCCCGGCTGCACGTCCTGACCGACGACCTGGGCGGCACCTTCCACTCGGTCGTCGGCGATAGCACCCGCGACGGCGATCCTCGACTTCGCCCGCGCCGAGAACGCGACGCAGGTGCTGATCGGTGCCAGCCGTCGCGGACGTCTGTCGACGCTCGCCAACCCCGGTATCGGCGAGACCGTCATCGCCGGGTCGGGCGACATCGACGTGCACATCGTGACGCACGACCACGCCCGACGCGCCCGGTCGGCGGCCCGCAGCACCCCTGACCTGAGCCGACGACGTCGTCTCGCGGGCTATGCCGTCGGCGTGCTGGGACCGTTCGCGCTGGCAGCGCTGATGCTGGCGACGTCAGACCTGCACGGGCTGTCGAGCGAGGCGATGTTCTTCATGGCGTTGGTCGTGGCGACCGCGATCGTCGGTGGCAGGTGGCCCGCGACGGCCTGCTCGCTGATCAGCGGCTTCGTGCTCAACTACTACTTCACGCCGCCACTGCGCACGATCACGATCGCGAGCGGTGACAATGCGATCGCCGTCGTGCTGTTCGTGATCGTCGGGCTGGCGGTGTCGTCGGTGGTGGGTCTGGCCGCACGGCGCACCGCCCAGGCAGAGCGGGCGTCGGCTGAGGCTGATGCGCTCGCGGTGCTGTCGCACAGCCTGCTGCACGCCGGCGACTTCGCCTCGCTGCTGTCCGGGGCGTGCAGCTGTTCGGGATGCGGGGTGCCGCGATCATCGCTGCCGACGGCAGCACCGTCGAAGCCAGCGGCGCGCCGATCGCCTCGCTGGCTGAGGCCGATGTCGTGGTCGCAGTCGACGACGACACTCACCTGGCGCTGGTAGGCCGTGCGCTGCCTGCCGCCGATCAGCGACTGCTCAAGGCCTACGCCGCGCACGCGTCGGTGCTGGCCGAGCGCCGACGGGCGACGATCGAGAGTGGCGAACGTCGGCTGCTGGCCGAGGCCGACCGCACCCGGACCGCGCTCCTGGCGGCGGTGTCGCACGACTTGCGCTCGCCGCTCGCTGCGGTCAAGGCTGCGATCAGCAGCCTGCGGAACACCGACATCGCCTGGTCGGACGAGGACGAGCAAGCCTTGCTCGCGACGGTCGAGGAAGGCGCAGACCGGCTCGACGACCTGGTGGCGAACCTGCTCGACATGAGCCGCCTGCAGATGGGCGCGGTCACCGCGAACGTCGACGAGGTCGAGCTGCAGGGCGCCATCGCGGCAGCGCTGTCGGCGCTGCCGGGGCAGGAGCGCGTCGACGTCCGTCTCGCCGCAGACGCGTCTCTGGTCGCTGCCGACGCAGGCCTGCTCGAACGGGTGCTGGCCAATGTCGTGGCCAACGCCCTGACCTATGCCCCCGACGACACCCGTGTGCTGGTCGACTCCTCGGCCTCTGGCGATCGTGCGATCGTCCGGGTCGTCGACACCGGTCCAGGGGTCCCGGCCGAGCAACGCGATCGCCTCTTCGAACCGTTCCAGCGTCTGGGCGACGTGCCGCGCGGCGAGGGCATCGGTCTCGGCTTGGCGGTCGCTCGCGGCCTGACCGAGGCGATGGGCGGTACGTTGACCGCCGAGGACACCGCCGGTGGCGGTCTGACGTTCAACCTCGACCTGCCGCTGAGAGGGGGAGCCGCATGACGTTCGTGCTCGTCGTCGACGACGACCCGGCGATCTGTCGGACGTTGTCGATCAACCTGCGGGCGCGCGGCTACGACGTCGAGACGGCCGCCGACGGCCGATCGGCCTTGCAGATCGTCGACGAGCGCATGCCGGACGTCGTGATCCTCGACCTGGGGTTGCCTGACCTCGACGGGGTGGCGGTGCTCAAGCGGCTCCGCACCCACACGCAGGTTCCGGTGGTCGTGCTGTCGGCCAGGCACGAGTCGGACGACAAGGTCGAGGCGCTCGACGAGGGGGCGGACGACTACGTCACCAAGCCGTTCGAGCTGGAAGAGCTGATGGCCCGGGTGCGGGCCGCAGTGCGGCGTGGTGGGTCCGACGCCGTCGTGCCGCTCGTGGAGATCGACGACGTCGTCCTCGACATCGGCGAGCGGCATGCGCTCCGCGCTGGCCAGGAAGTGCGGTTGACCCCGACCGAGTGGCACATCGTCGAGGTGCTGGCCCGTCGTCGCGGCAAGCTCGTGCGCCAGTCCGAGCTGCTGCACGAGGTCTGGGGGCCCGGCTACTCGCGTGAGACGAACTACCTGAGGGTCTACCTCGCCCAGCTACGCCGCAAGCTCGAAGCCGATCCGTCCAGGCCGCGGATCTTCCTGACCGACCCGGGCATCGGCTACCGGCTGAGCTGACCGCTACTCGTCCGTGCTCGACACGATGCGACGGTGCGCCGACAGCAGGTCGAGCTCGGGTCGCCGGGCGACGAAGTCCTCGACCTTGTCGAGGACGTCGATGACGTGCTGGCTGTCGGCGGCCACGAGGCTGACCCCGACCCCTGCACGCCGGTGGAGGTCGAGGCTCCCGGTCTCGGCCGCTGCCACCGTGAACGTCCGTCGCAGGTCTGACAGCAGCGGACGCACGAGGGAGCGCTTGGTCTTGAGGGAGTGCACGTCTCCGAGCAGGAGGTCGAGCTCGAGCCAGCCGATCCACATGCTGTCAGGATGCCCGATCACTCGGCGTCGGCGTAGCCCTTCGCCAGGGAAGCTCGACGAGTGTCGGACGCGAGGGCCGCCACTCGAGCTCGGTCTTGGCGCGCTGGCCGGACGCCTGCTGGTCGAGCAGCAGCGCCTCACCGAACAGGCCGAGCCGCGCCACGGTGGCCTCGTCGGACTCGGGGGTGACAGCAGATGTCAGCGCCTCGCCGAGCTCGCGGACCGTCGGGTTCTCGCCGCTGGCACCGACGTACGCTCGCTTGCCCGGCGCCTGGAGCGCGAGGACGTAGAGATCGGCCAGGTCGTCGACGTGGACGGTGGCCCAGTGCTGCTCGCCGCTGCCGATCAGGGCTAGCGTGCCGTCCTCGGCCGCCGCGTGCGTCAGCATCGCCGGGATGCCGGCCCCGCGGCCGTAGACGACGGCAGGCTGGATGACGGTGGCCCTGATATCGGCCTCGAGGAGGCGCTGCTCACCGGCCGGACGCCAGGCAGTCAGCGTCGGCGGTGCGGGCTCGTTGGTCTCGACGATCTGGGAGTTGTTGCCGTAGGTCCAGATACCGCCGGTGTGGATGAACGGCTTGTCTGTGCCGCCGAAGGCATCGATCACGGCGGTCGCCACGGCGTCGTTCGCTCGGGATCGCGCTCGTCGCTGCCGGCAGCGGCATGGATCGCAGCATCGTGGCCGCGCAGCGGAGCTGAGCCACGGTGCGTCGAACAGGTCGCCGATGATGCCGATGCCTCCGCGATCGCTCACCGCCAGCGAGGACGCCTGGCTGCGCACGACTGCCGTGACCTGGTGTCCGGCCGCGACGAGTGCGTCGAGTACAGCCGAGCCGATGTATCCGGTTCCCTCCGGTGAGCAAGATCTTCATGTCAGTGCCAACCGGAGGAACCGCGGTGCTTATTCCGGCTCCGTCGACTTGCTTGAAATTAGTCGAACACTCGCTGAGCCAGTGCTCCTTCTTCTTCTTGCGGTACGGCTGCTGGCCGTAGCGCTGGCGATCGTCGTAGCGGGGTTCGGCGTACTGCGGCTGAGCCTGCTGAGGTGGTGCGTATTGCGGCGCCGGCACGGCGGCCGGGCTCGGTGCATCGGCGGTGGCGCGGTCGATGATCTTGTCGAGCTCGCCGCGATCGAGCCACACGCCCCGGCACTCTGGGCAGTAGTCGATCTCGATGCCGGAACGCTCACTCATCACGAGGGTTGCGTTGTCGGTCGGACACTTCATAGTTGTTCCTCCTTGTCCTGACCAACTCGATCCACGGTGGGAGAGTTCCCGTCAGGCAGCAGGTTCGCAGAAATGCAAAATGACCCCCATTCGGCGAGGAATGGGGGCCAAGTGCGGCATCAGGGACTCGAACCCCGAACCCGCTGATTAAGAGTCAGCTGCTCTGCCAATTGAGCTAATGCCGCGTGTTGCTGCTCTGCCACTTGCGCGGCGAAGCGAGTGAAACATTACGCAGGCCCCTATCGGGACTTCATAATCCAGGATGGCGTGGGCCGCGTTGTGGCCCCCGATGCCGCTGACGGCGCCTCCGCGCCGCGCGCCGCTTCCGCACATCAGGACCCGCGGATGATCCGTGGCGACGCCCCAGCTCTCGCCGGGACGACGGGCCTTTTCGCCCTCTTCGAGCCATGGCCACTGCAGGTCGCCGTGGAAGATGTGCCCGCCGGGCATCGCGAGGGCTTCCTCGATCTGGGCCGGTGTCTTGTGCTCGACACCCAGGATCAACGGTGTGACCGGTTCCACACAGAATTCTTCGAGCGCTGCGATGAACTGCTCGTAGGCCTGCTCGGCGGCGGCCTCGTCGGGTAGTACCGCGTAGGGGGTGTGGAGGCCGAAGTAGGTCAGCGTCTGGGCTGTCGTGGCAGCAAGCTCGGGTCCGAGGATCGAGCGATCCGTGAGGGTGTGGCAGTACAGCTCGCCCGTGGCCTGAGAGGGCAGCGAGCCGGAGGCGGCCTCGCGGTAGGCGGTCTCCAGCTGGCTCATCGACTCACCCAGGTGCAGCGTCCCGGCGAAGGCGATCTCCGGGTCGATGCCTGACTTCAACCGCGGCAGGCGCGACACCAGCAGGTTGATCTTGAACTGGGAGCCCGACGGCTTGGTCGGGAGCGGCTGATCTCGCAGGCCCGCGAGGACGTACGGCGCGACTCCGCCTGAGCACCCAGTCGGCGTCGAACTCGAATCCGTCGCCCGACACGACGGCACCGGTGGCGTGGGTCTGCACCGACCGGACGCCGGCACCGGTGCGGATCTCGACCCCGGCCTCCCGGGCGATGCGCTGGAGCTCGCCGGTGACCGCGCCCATGCCTCCGACGGGGACTCGCCACTCGCCGGTGCCGTTGCCGATCAGGTGGTACAGGAAGCACTTGTTCTGGATCAGGCTCGGGTCGTGCAGCGAGGCGAACGTCCCGATCAGCGCGTCAGTGCCGATGATGCCGCGGACGAGGTCGTGGGTGAATCGGCGCTCGATCGCGGTGCCGAGGGGCTCGTCGACCAGATCGGTCCAGATCGCCATCTCGACCTGGTCCCGCAGGTCGCCGATGTGGGGCAGCGGCTGCAGCAGGGTCGGCGCGATCGCCTCGGCGACCGTCGCGACCTCGGCGTAGAACCCTTTCCAGGCGGCGTGCTCGGCATCTGATCCGGTCAAGGCCCGGAACGACTCCTGGGTCTGCGGGCCCTCCGCTGTCTCGACGAGCAGTCCTTTGTCGTCGTACGGCGTGTAGGAGGCGGTCTCGCGTGAACGGAGGTCGAGGCGCAGTCCGAGCTCGTCGATGCAGCTGCTGAGGCATGAGGCTCACGAGATAGGAGTACCGCGACAGGCGGGCAGCGTGGTCAGGGAAGGTCTGCGCGCTGATCGCCGCACCGCCGACGTGGGGGAGTCGTTCGAGGATCACGACATGCTTGCCGGCGCGGGCCAGGTAGATGGAGGCGACCAGTGCGTTGTGGCCACCGCCGATGATCGCGACGTCGACGTGCTCGGGAGCGGGTATCTGCGTCATCGATCCAGACTAGGGCCGTTTCAGGCGCTAGGTCTGCTTGAGGTGCTTGAGGGCTTCTCGCTTGCTCGGCTGCTGAGACCGTCGTGCTCGGCGACGAACGTCCGCACCCAGGCCGGGTCGACGCGCGCGTGCTGGCGCAGGGCCCAGCCGATCGCCTTGCGGATGAAGAACTCGGTGTCGGTGACATTGGGCTCGATCGTGTCGGTCAGGACGGCGGTGTCGAGGCGGTCCTTGCGGCTGGGCTGGCTGATGATCGCGAGCCGTCGCAGCCACAGGTCGTCGTGGGTGCTCCAGGCGCGGACGAGCGCGGCGGTCTCGACGGGGTGCGCGTCGTGCAGGTCGCCGATGCGGTGCGACAGGGCATCGACGTGGTCCCACCAGGCGCCGCTCGTGGCGAGGTGCTCGTAGACGGGGACCAGGCTGGAGCCCCGGTGGCGAGGGGGTGGTCGAGCAAGCCGCAGGCGGCATAGCGCTCCTCGCGGAACTGGGCGTCGTCCCAGAGCGTGCGCACGGCGGCTTCGAGATCGTCCAGCGTCTCCGGCGGGTAGCCGCGGACGGCCTTGCGGGCGAGCGAGCGGACGACCGGGAGCCGTACGCCGAGGTAGGGCATCGCGGACTTCATGTAGGCCTGCATCGCCGGTGCACGCTCGGGCTCGGCCGCGTCGCGGAGCGCTGCGCGGATCGTGGGCACGAGGGGGCTCATGGAGGCAGGCTATCGGAATAGTTGCATGTAGTTGAAAATTGAACTACTATGAGAAACCTACCAAGGAGAACACGATGCCTGCTGTGACTGTTGCCGACTGGACCGTTCTGCCCCGCGTGATCGCGGCGCCGACGCAGACCGAAGACCGTGCGCCGATCAGCGTCACGTCCGCGCCTCAGGGCTACGAAGGAGAAGGCTTCCCGGTGCGCCGGGCGTTCGCCGGCGTCGACGCCGCCAAGCTCGACCCGTTCATCCACATGGACCAGATGGGTGAGGTCGAGTACGCGCCGGGCGAGCCCAAGGGCACTCCGTGGCACCCGCACCGCGGCTTCGAGACCGTGACCTACATGATCGACGGCGTCATGGACCACCAGGACAGCAATGGCGGGGGCGGCTCGATCACCGACGGCGATACCCAGTGGATGACGGCCGCCAGCGGTCTCCTGCACATCGAGGCCCCGCCGGAGTGGCTCGTCGCCAAGGGTGGGCTGTTCCACGGCCTGCAGCTGTGGGTCAACCTGCCGAAGGCCTCCAAGTGGCTGCCTCCGCACTACCAGGACATCCGGGCCAGCGACGTCGGACTGGCCTCGACCCCCGACGCCGGCGCGCTGCTGCGCGTCATCGCCGGCGAGGTCGACGGGGTCGAGGGGCCCGGCTCGACGCACACCCCGATGGCCATGGTGCATGCGACGGTGCTGCCCGGAGCCGAGCTCACCGTGCCGTGGCGCACCGACTTCAACGCGCTCGTCTACGTCATGGGCGGCGCCGGATATGTCGGACGCGAGCGTCGGCCGATCCGGGCCGGCCAGCTCGCCGTCCTCGGGCACGGCGAGACCATCACGGTGGGCGCCGATCAGCGCCAGGACTCCAAGGACCCGGCGCTCGAGGTCGTCCTGCTCGGAGGTCTGCCGATTCGCGAGCCGATCGCCTGGGCCGGACCGTTCGTGATGAACACCAAGGCCGAGGTCATGCAGGCGTTTCGAGGACTTCCAGAAGGGTCGGCTCGGGCAGATCCCCACCGTCCCGCACGCAGATCTGCGCGGCGAGATGCTCTGACCGGCCGCCCCATTGCGGCTTGTCGAGAGGGGAAGCCCTTTCGACAAGCTGCAATGGTGTTGCTAGGCCATGGCATGCAAGATGCTCGAGAATCCGGCCATACTCGTGTCAGGATGTCGCAGAAGAGTAGTCATCCAGTTCGAGCATTCGGGGGAATGTGATGAAACGTCTTGCCATACCTGTTCTCGCGTTCGGCGCAGCGATTGTCGCCGCCAACATCACGGCCGCCACGGCAGCCCCGGCAACTGCAGAGGCGGTCCTCGTCGCTGGGAACGTTGCCGATGCCGCAGGTGAGCCAGCCGCCGGTGCTCGAGTTGCCGTGTTCGCCGAACCGGCCGACTCGGAGAGTCTCAAGGCAGGGGAGTCGGCGTTCATGCCTCTGATCGGTACCGCGACGACGGACGCCAACGGCGCCTATGCCGTTGAGCTGCCTGATGACTTCGCGCTGAACGCCCACGCGGACCCGGCCGGGATCCTCACCTTCACCGCTGTCGCGCAGGATGGGGCACACGTTCAGACAGCTGATTTCCAACGTCAAGTCGACACTGCCGTGCCAGTCTCGCGGCTAGTTGCCGTGGACTCCGCCAAGGCTTACGACGCGTCGAGAGTGAGGGCGTCCAAGCTTGCGGCCGTGCCCGAGTCGCTGTCCTTCGACCTCACCTCGAAGGACACGCAAGTAGTCCAGAAGACAGCAAGCCGCGCAACAGGTGACGTGAGCCCGATGTCCACCAGCGTCTCTGTCGTCAAGGACTATGGGTCCAGGTGGGCGTATGTCGGCCAATGGGCATCGACGACTTCTGCGGTCAAGAGCAAGTTCTACTACTCCAAGTCCTCGTCGACGTCCCTTGGTGTGGCTGTTTCGCCGACCGGCAAAGCCGGATCGTTCAAAGCAGGGGCATCCAAGTCCCGATCGTCGAGTGCGGAGATCGGGTTCCCAACGCGCACAGGCAAGACCAGCGTGAAGTTCCGTAGCCAGTTCCACTACCAGAAGCGCCAGTACTTGACCTGCACGGCTGGATGGACCTGCTCTGACAACTTCAAGATCGAACCGATCTCGTGGCGTGGCGGGACGAGCACCTTGAAGAGGAACCTGCCGTCCGCTACCAAGTGCACGTCATATGAGAAAGGATCGTCGTTCTCGAAGGCGAACACTGCCGCGTACGAGTTCAACGCGGGTGTGTCCAACTCGGGCATGACCGTGGTGGAGCTCAGTGCCCGGTCCGGTTTCACGTCCACGGTCAAGCAGACGGTCAGCTTCACCGGTGCCGCCAAGCTCTGCGGTCGTCAGGGATACCCGACCGGTTCGCCACAAGTCCTCATCGCGAAGCCCAAGTAGATGGACCGGCGTGTGAAGGTCGTGCTCGCAGCTGTCGTCCTGTCGACGACGGCCTGCGGGTCCGACGGGGAGCCGCCGCGCGTTGATGGACCGCTGGAGACGAGCACGGACCGCAATGAGGTCTGCATGCTCCAGACGGATGATGGACTGTTGACGTTCGGGGTCGAGGCAACCCAGAACAAGTCGAAGGAGTCGTTGACCATCGACAGCATCAGCCTCACCGACGCCCAAGGGATGTCTGTCGTCGGGACAAAGATGCTGTTCGTGCCGAGCTCGGGCGACACCACTCTGGTCGGAGCGCGGAACGGCTGGCCGCCCCGGCTGCGCCCTGACGAGGCCACGTCTGCGCAGGCACTGCAGGCAGCTCCGTCTGCGAAGGGCGCATCGGTACCAGGTGGCAGCTCCGACACGGTCTCGTTCGTCGTGGGAGTCAAGACACGTCCCGATTCCCACGCTGGCCCGCTACGGGTGACGTATACCGACCAGGACGGGACCGAGTTCGTGTGGAACGGGACTACGTCCTACCGGACGTCCTCCACCTCCTGCGACGGCTGACCTCAGTCGTCGACGGTCTCCGAGGCGGGGCTGTGGTCCGAGGTGACCCCTCTGGCCGCAGCTTCGCTGATGCTCTGGCCGAGCCACGACTCGACCTCCCAGCTCGACTTCATCGAGCCGTTGAGCACGACGACCCCGGTGTTGACGACGTAGTGGTGCCGCACGAACTCCAGGTCGACGTCGTCCGCGCGCGCCGCGCACCACGCACGGATCATCGCGCCGTGGCTCACGATCGCGACGGCCTGGTGCCCGAGGTCCTCCGCCTCGGCAACGACCTCGTCGAACCGCTGGAGCACCTCGTGCCCGTTCTCGGCGCCCGGCATCCGGACGTCGAGGTCGCCGCCGCACCAGCTCAGCAACGTCGACACGTACTGGTGCACCGAAGCCTCGTCGGCGTTGCCCTCGACGTCTCCGGCGGAGATCTCGCGCGCCCCGTGTCGTTCGACCGGAACGAGACCACGCGCCTCAGCGAGCGGCGCGGCGGTCAGGTGGGTCCGGATCATCGACGACACGTACAGCGCGTCGATCGGTTCGTGGGCCAGTGCCGCAGGCAAGCTCGGCGGCCTGCTCGAGGCCGAGCTCGGTCAGGCCCGGACCCGGGACAGTGGACTCGAGAACTCCATCGACATTGGCGGGGGTCTGGCCGTGGCGGATCAGGATCAAGCGCATGCCATGAGCCTACGGATAGGGTCTGGCGCATGACGAAGTATGTCGGTGCGATCGACCAGGGCACCACCAGCACGCGGTTCATGATCTTCGACCACGACGGCCATGAAGTAGCCAGGCACCAGCTCGAGCACGAGCAGATCATGCCGCAGGCCGGCTGGGTCGAGCACGATCCGCACGAGATCTGGGAGGCGACGCAGGACGTCGTCGAGGGTGCGATGGGCCGGGCAGGGATCACCGCGGACGACCTCGCCGCGATCGGCATCACGAACCAGCGCGAGACGACGGTCGTGTGGACCGCCGCACCGGCGAGCCCTACTACAACGCGATCGTCTGGCAAGACACCCGCACCGACAAGATCGCAGCCGCGCTGCACCACGACGGCCACGCCGACCTGATCCGCGAGCGGTCGGGCCTGACACCGGCCCCGTACTTCTCCGGCGGCAAGATCCAGTGGATCCTCGACAACGTCGACGGTGCCCGTGCTGACGCCGAGGCCGGACATGCGATCTTCGGCAACATCGACACGTGGATCATCTGGTGGCTCAGTGGCGGCCCCGACGGCGGTCTGCACCTGACCGACGTCACGAATGCCAGCCGCACGATGCTGATGGACCTCGAACAGCTGGCATGGGACGACGCTGCTAGCCCTGTTCGACATCCCGCGCTCGATGCTGCCGCAGATCAAGTCGTCGTCCGAGGTCTACGGGCACACCGAGGCGGCCGGCCCGTTCGGTGCCGAGGTGGCCATCGCCGGTGACCTCGGCGACCAGCACGCGGCCCTCGTCGGCCAGGTGTGCTTCGAGCCAGGACAGCTCAAGAACACCTACGGAACCGGCAACTTCCTGGTGCTCAACACCGGCACCGAGATCATCAGGTCGACCAACGGGCTGCTGACCACGATGGCCTACAAGTTCGGCGACGCGCCGGCGGTGTACGCGCTGGAGGGCTCGATCGCCGTGACCGGCTCGGCGATCCAGTGGCTGCGCGACCAGCTCGGCATCATCACGTCCGCGGGCGAGACCGGAGGAGCTGGCCGCCTCGGTCGACTCCAGCGGAGGAGTCTGCTTCGTCCCGGCATTCAGCGGCCTGTTCGCGCCCTACTGGCGATCGGACGCCCGCGGCGTCAT
Organism: Aeromicrobium sp. UC242_57; assembly: GCF_044452305.1. Taxonomy (NCBI): domain Bacteria; kingdom Bacillati; phylum Actinomycetota; class Actinomycetes; order Propionibacteriales; family Nocardioidaceae; genus Aeromicrobium; species Aeromicrobium sp. UC242_57. Next base: position 695,437 of record NZ_JBIOAM010000003.1, read on the forward strand.
CGTCGGCCTGTCCCGCTACAACACCAAGGCGCACATCGCGCGCGCCGCGTTGGAGGCGATCTGCCTGCAGAGCAAGGACGTCGTCGACGCGATGATCGCCGACGCCTGCCTCGACCTGCAGATCCTGCGAGTCGACGGAGGCGTCACGGCCAACGAGCTGTGCATGCAGATCCAGGCCGACGTGCTCGGCGTGACGGTCAGCCGGCCGGTCGTGGCCGAGACGACGGCACTGGGCGCGGCCTACGCCGCAGGGCTGGCGGTCGGCTACTGGGCCAACACCGACGAGCTGGTCGCCAACTGGAACGAGTCGAAGCGCTGGGAGCCGGCCACGACGTCGGACGAGCGCGACGCCCAGCACGCGCAGTGGAAGAAGGCCGTCGACAAGACCTTGGACTGGGTCGAGGTCGACCGCTGACCTCGGCTGGGAGGTGCCGGTGGTCCGCACCTGATTGACTGGGGCCATGCGTTCTGTTGCTCTGTCGCCCGAGAACCGCCAAGCTGCGCTCGATGCCATGGCATCGACGCCCTTGGACGTCCTGGTCATCGGTGGAGGTGTCGTCGGCGGTGGCGCGGCCCTCGACGCCGCGACCCGAGGCCTGACGGTCGGCCTGGTCGAGGCGCGAGACTTCGCCTCGGGCACGTCGAGCCGTTCGAGCGAGCCGTACCCACGGTGGCCTGCGCTACCTCGAGATGCTCGACTTCCGGCTCGTCGCCGAGGCATTGGCCGAGCGAAGCCTGCTGCTCGAGCGCCTCGCCCCGCACCTGGTGCACCCCGTGCCGTTCCTCTACCCGCTGACGCATCGCGGCTGGGAGCGGTTCTACGCGGGCGCCGGTGTCGCGTTGTACGACTCGTTGGCCTTCCTGTCGGGACGTTTCGTGGCGTCCCGCACCACCGCCACCTGACCCGCCGTGGTGCCCGCCGCCTCATGCCGGCCCTGAAGAAGGACGCGCTGATCGGCGCGCTGCACTACTACGACGGCCAGGTCGACGACGCCCGGCACACGATGTTCCTGTCCCGCACAGCGGCGGCCTACGGGGCACACGACGCGAGCCGCACCGTGTCGTCGGGCTGCTCCGCGAAGGCGACCGGGTCGTCGGTGCCACGGTCAAGGACCTGGAGTCGGGGCGCGAGTTCGGCATCGCGGCCAAGCAGGTCGTCAACTCGACCGGGGTCTGGACCGACGAGACGCAGTCGTTCGCGGGGGAGCGGGGACAGTTCCACGTCCGCGCCAGCAAGGGCGTGCACCTCGTCGTGCCGCGCGATCGGATCCGCGGTGAGTCGGGCCTGATCCTGCGCACCGAGAAGTCGGTGCTGTTCGTCATCCCGTGGGGTCGGCACTGGATCATCGGCACGACCGACACCGACTGGTCGCTGTCGAAGGACCACCCGGCTGCGAGCCGCAGCGACATCGACTACCTGCTCGACCACGTCAACGCGGTGCTGGTCGAGCCGCTGACCCACGCCGACGTCGAGGGCGTCTACGCGGGCCTGCGTCCATTGCTGTCGGGCGAGGACGAGGCGACCAGCAAGTTGTCGCGCCGAGCATGCAGTCGGGACGAGCGTCAAGGGACTCGTCGTCATCGCCGGCGGCAAGTACACGACGTACCGGGTCATGGCCAAGGACGCCGTCGACGCGGCCGTGCACGGCATGTCGACGCAGCTCGACCGTCACGCCCCCGCCGTCGGTGACCGAAGACGTTCCGCTGCTCGGCGCCGACGGCTACGAGGCGCTGTGGAACCAGCGACACATGCTCGCGACCGCTCACGGCCTCGGCGTCGGCCGGATCGAGCACCTGCTGCACCGGTACGGCTCACTCATCGGAGAGGTCCTCGACCTGATCGCCGAGCAGCCCGACCTGGCCAAGCCGTTGACCGGTGCGGACGACTACCTGCGGGCCGAGATCGTGTACGCGGCGAGCCACGAGGGTGCCCGCCACCTCGACGACGCAATCGCCCGTCGCACGCGTATCTCGATCGAGACGTTCGACCGCGGCACCGAGGTCGCCGACGAGGTGGCCGCGCTGATGGGTGGTGTGCTGGGCTGGACCGACGAGCAGCGGGCCAACGAGGTCGATCACTACCTCAAGCGGGTCGAGGCCGAGCGGGAGAGCCAGACCATGCCCGATGACGAGACGGCCGATGCCGCACGCATGGGCGCCGAGGACGTCGTGCCCGTCTCGACCCGACCCGGGCAGGGCGATTCGTGACGAAACAAGAAGTCGTCGCCGACTACGACGTCAGGTCGCCGGCCTCGCGGACCTTGCTGACGGTGCTCGGGACCATCGTGTTCGTCGCCGTGGTGGGCGGCCTCGTGCTCGGGGGCGTCGATCGTCACCCGCGACACCAAGGTGTCGACGAGCGTCGTGGAGATCGGCGACTCGGCCCAGATCGTGGTCGATGCCGGGGCCTCGGACCTGCGCCTGGTGCAGGGCGATCCAGACGTCATCAAGATCACGTCGCGGATCACCAGTGGGCTGCGGGCGACCGACTTCGAGCTCGGCCAGCGTGGTGAGGAGATCAAGATCGTTCGCGGGGTGCCAGACCTGGCTCAATCCGGGGTGCGGCGTCGCGACGACCTTGGAGATCCCTCAGGGATTCCCGGTCGTGATCCGCACCAGCTCGGGTGACGTCGTGGCCGACTCGATCGACGAGGGCGCGCTGCGCATCCTGACCGGCAGCGGCGACATCATCGGCAAGCAGCGAACGTCGACGGTGTTCGCGACCTCGAAGAGCGGTGACATCACGGGCGGCTTCAAGACACAGCCGTACGGCATCAAGACGTCCACGAGCAGCGGTGACACCTCGGTCGTCGTCCCGACCGGCAAGCGCACGTACGTCGTGACGGCCAAGTCGACCTCGGGCGACGTCTCGTCGCAGGTCGACTCCGACCCCGAGGGCAAGGGACTCATCCGCGCGACGTCCGACAGCGGCGGCATCGACCTGCGCACCAAGTAGTCGGGCCCGCCCGCACGAGCATGACAAAACCCCCGCAGCCGAGGCTGCGGGGGTTTTCGTGGGGTGGACGACGGGACTTGAACCCGCGGCCACCGGCACCACAAGCCGGTGCTCTACCAACTGGCGACGCCCACCACGCGTGCCCGGCATACGCCCAGCACGGCGAGAAGAAGTCTAACGCAGACCTTTTCAGCCCTGCGACCGACCCGTCACCGAACCGGACACCTCAGCGGCGATGGCCTTGGCGGTGTCGGAGTCGATGCCGGGATCTGGGGTGAAAACGGCCCGGCGGTAGTAGCGGAGCTCTTCGATGCTCTCTTGGATGTCGATCAGCGCACGGTGCTCGCCACCCTTGGCGGGGGCCGCGAAGTACGCCCGGGGGAACCACTGGCGCGAGAGCTCCTTGATCGACGACACGTCGATGACCCGGTAGTGCAACCAGCCTTCGAGCTCGGTCATGTCGCGGGCGAGGAAGGCCCGGTCGGTGCCGATCGTGTTGCCGGCCATGGGGGCCTTGCCCGGCTCCTTGACGAACTCGCGGACGTAGTCGAGCACCTGCTCCTCGGCCTCGCGCAGCGACAGGCCGTTCTCCCACTCGTGGATCAGCCCCGAGGTCGTGTGCATCGTGGTCACGAAGTCGTTCATCTGGTCGAGGGCCGCCTGAGGCGGTTTGACGACCAGGTCGACGCCTTCGCCGAGCACGTTGAGCTCGTAGTCGGTCACCAGAGCCGCCACCTCGACCAGGGCATCGGCCTCGAGGGACAGTCCGGTCATTTCGCAGTCGATCCACACCAGCTTGTCATTCACCTGCTGCACACTACTGCGATCGACCGACAGCACGGCCCTACGGGCCGGTAGGCTCGCCTGGAACCTTTCGCGACGGTGTCGCGTTGGTCAGTGTGGTGACCACCCGACTCAGGAGACAGTAGTGAGCAACGATCGACAGAACCGCGCCGCGCGCGCCGAGCAGATGCGCAAGGAGCGGGCGAAGGCCGACCGCAAGCAGCGCAACCTCATCACGGTGGGAATCGTCGTGATCGTGGTGGCCCTGATCGCACTGGGTGGCTACGGCATCAAGTCGATCAGCGACGACAACAAGAAGTCCGAGGTCTTCACGACGCCGGCCAACACCAACAAGAACTTCGGCATCGAGTACACCCCCGAGGTCGCGACCGGCACCGCTCCCAAGACCGAGCCGGTCAACGTCATCATCTACGAAGACTTCCTGTGCCCCGGTTGTGGCGCGCTCGAGGCGACGTCTGGTGCGTTCCTGAGCCAAGCGGTCGCGAAGGGCGAGATCTCGATCGAGTACCGCCCCTACGCGTTCTTGCTCAACCAGAGCACCAACGAGTACTCGCAGCGGGCCTGGAACGCCGCGGCGTGCGTCACCGACAACGCTGGCGTGAAGGCGTTCAAGACCTTCCACGACACGCTGTTCGCCAACCAGCCCGAAGAGGGTGGCGCCGGACCTGAGGACGATCAGCTGATCAGCTGGGCCGAAGAGGCCGGTGCGACCGGTATCGAGGCGTGCGTCAACAAGGAGAAGTTCACTCCCTGGATCGAGCGCGCGCTCGACCAGGGCAAGGAAGATGGCGTCTCCGGCACGCCGACCGTCCGCATCAACGGCAAGGACGTCTCGGGCGAGGGCAACACCATCCCGCAGCCGGGCCGACATCCAGAAGGCGATCGACGCGGCCAAGAAGGCCTAGCTGATCCAGTAGCCGCACGCGGCCGCCGCGACGCTCAGCAGCAGCATGCTGCCGGCGTTGACGGCGGCCGTCGTGTATCTGCGGTCGAGGACGAGCTGCGAGACCTCGACGCTGGCGGTGCTGAACGTCGTGTACCCGCCCAGGAAGCCGACCCCGACGACGGTGAGCAGGAACGAGTCGCTCGACAGGCCGATCAGCAGCCCCAGGGCGAACGAGCCGGTGATGTTGACGACATGGGTGGGCCAGGCGAGGTGCGGCCGGAGCCACGAGTCGAGGCCGAACCGCGTGCCAGCGCCGAGACCGCCGGCCAGGGCCATCAGCAGCGTCGTCATCGGCTGACCGCTCGCGCCGTCACGGCACCGCCCAAGGCGGCGATCAAGCCCAGGACGGTCGAGCCGAGGCCATACGTCAGGGCCATGGCGACGTGGTCGTGGCGCAGCAGCGTCTCGGTCTCGACCGCGAGAGTGCTGTACGTCGTGAAGCCGCCCAGGAAGCCGGTCCCGAGCAACAGGCGGAGGTCGCGCGGGGTGCCGGTGTCGCTGCCCGTTCTGCCGCCGCGCAGGGTCAGGCTCATGAGCAGCAGTCCCAGCAGGAACGCTCCGCTGACGTTGACGGCGAACGTCGCGGCCGGGAACAGGTGGTCGGTGCTCAGCCACTCGTTGATGCCGTGCCGGGACAGGGTGCCGACGGCGCCGCCCACGGCGACGATGGCGAAAGACCTCACGAAGCCATCAGACCATGCACGAGGCTTCCTGCGATCGCGGCCATGACGACCGCGATCAGCCCGTCGAGGACGCGCCAGGCGGTCGGGCGGACGAACAGCGGGCGCAATGCGCGGGCGCCGACGCCCAGTGCCGTAAACCAGACGATGCTGCCGATTGCCGCACCGGCGCCGAACCACCACCGGTCGTCGCCGTGGGTGCCGGCGACCGAGCCCAGCAGCACGACGGTGTCGAGGTAGACGTGGGGGTTGAGCCAGGTCAGCGCCAGGCACGTCGTGAGGACGCCCCACAGGGCGGCCGGCTCGCCGCTGGCGTGGCTCGCGAGACTGGCCGGTCGCCAGGCACGTCGTGCCGCCAGTGCGGCGTAGGCCAGCAGGAAGATCGCGCCACCGATCCGCAGCACGTCGATGAGCCACGGTGCGAGCTCGAGCAGGGCGCCGAGGCCGGCGATCCCGGCGGCGATCAACGCGACGTCGGAGATCGCGCAGACCGCGACGACCGGAACCACGTGCTCGCGGCGCAGCCCTTGACGCAGCACGAAGGCGTTCTGCGCCCCGATCGCGATGATCAGGGACAGGCCGAATCCGGTGCCGGACAGGGCGGCGATCAAGGCGTCGTGATCCATGTCCTGAACGTAGGAGGCCGGCGAGATGAAGTCCAGTTCATGTTTCTACAGGTAGATTAGAGTTGCTGATGTGAATGATCCTGATCTCGCCCAGCTCCGGGCACTGGCCGCCGTCGTCGACGAGGGATCGTTCGACGCCGCGGCGGCAGCGTTGCACCTGACCCCCTCCGCGGTGAGCCAACGGATCAAGGCGTTGGAGCAGTCGGCGGGTCGCATCCTGGTGCGCCGGACCAAGCCCGTGGCGCCCACCGAGGCGGGGCAGGCGTTCCTGCGCCTGGCCCGCCAGCTCGACGTCCTGGTGCACGAAGCGAGCGTCGCTGCTGCATCGACCGATCAGCGATCTGTCACGATCCCGATCGCGGTCAACGCCGACTCGTTGGCGACCTGGCTGCTCCCGGCCCTCGCGTCGCTGCCGTCCTCGATCTGCCTTGACCTGGTCAGGGACGACCAGGCGCGCACCGCTGAGCTGTTGCGGTCCGGTGCCGTGATGGCTGCGGATCACCTCGGTCGCGGCTCCGGTCCAAGGTTGCCGATCCACCGAGCTCGGCATCATGCGGTACCGGCCGATGGCCTCGCCGGCCTTCATCGCACGATGGTTCTCCCAAGGGGTTGACGCCACCTCGCTGGCGCAGGCTCCGGTCATCGTCTTCGACCGTTCGGACGTCCTGCAGGACGAGTACCTGACATCGGTGTCGGACGAAGGGCTGCAGCCGCCCCGTCATCACGTGCCCGCCTCGGCCGAGTTCGCGGCCGCCGTGCGGCTCGGCCTGGGCTGGGGCATGCTCCCGCGGCAGCAGAGCTCTGATGCCGAGGCAGCCGGCGACCTGGTCGCGCTCGACGCCGGTGCAGGCATCGACGTCCACCTCTACTGGCAGCAGTGGACCCTGCGCACGCCCGCGCTCGTCGCAGTCGAAGAGGCGATCCGGGCAGCGGCGGCCGAGCACCTTGATACGGTCAAGACGTCGAGACCCTGAGGCGCCCCGAGCCCAGCGGATCGGCCGAGGGAGGAATCACATCGTGAGCGAAGCAGCCAAGGGAATTCTTGTCGGACATGACGGTTCCAAGGACGCCAACCAGGCGCTGCAGACGGCCGCTCGCATGGCGGCGGCACTGGGCACCCACGTCACCGTGACCCGGGCGTGGAGCCTGATGACCGCCCCCAAGCCGCCGACCGCCGCGGCTGGCTACGTGCCCCCGCTGGAAGATTTCGAGGCCGCGACGCTGGCCGATCTCGACGGCGACGTAGCGGCGGTCCGCGAGCAGTTCCCCGACGTCACGATCAACACTGCGGTCGTGCGTGGCAACCCGGCCGCCCAGCTCATCGATGCCTCGGAGTCGGCCGAGATGGTCGTCGTCGGCAGCCGTGGCCGCGGAGGATTCGCCGGACTGGTCCTCGGCTCCGTCAGCGAGCAGGTCGTCCGCTACGCCAAGTGCCCGGTGCTGGTCGTCCGCCGCGGCGTCGGCGAGGCCCAGCAGCCAGCTGGCGACTCAGGCACGTACCTCGAAGAAGCGCTCGCCAGCGAGCCAAGCTGAACCAGCCCGACGCCTGATCACGACGTCATCCCCGGCGTGGCCTGGCTGGCCCGTCCGGGATGACGTCGTGCAGCCCACCGTGCCCGTTAGACTTCCAGTCGCGGATCTCACGGTCCCGAGCGCCCGTAGCCGCTGGATAGAGCAAGAGCCTTCTAATCTCTAGGTCGCAGGTTCGAATCCTGCCGGGCGCGCTTCTTCTCGATCCGAGAGACCTGCTCCGGAGACCAGTCGTTCGGGGTCCCGCTCAGGGTCACCCCAGGGGTGTCTGCGGGTCGGCGCTCGCGGGTTCCCCGATGTGCCGGGGATGTCCGCGCCCCGACAGTTGATCCATGATCACAGTCGAATCCCTCAGCAAGACGTACGGCGCCTTCACCGCCGTCGACGACATCACGTTCGCGGCCCGTCCCGGCCGGGTCACGGGCTTCCTCGGACCGAACGGCGCCGGCAAGTCCACGTCGATGCGCGTCATGGTCGGCCTGACAGCGCCGACGTCCGGGCAGGTCACGGTGTGCGGCCGCCGGTTCGGTGAGCTTCCCAACCCCGGCCTCGAGGTCGGGGTCCTGCTCGACGCCGCGGCGCAGCACGCGGGACGGACCGGGCGCGAGATCCTGACGATCGCGCAGCGCACGATGGGACTTCCCCGGTCGCGGGTCGACGAGATGCTCGACACCGTGAGCCTGACGTCCAGCGAGGCAGACCGACGGGTCCGCAACTACTCGCTCGGCATGCGGCAACGTCTCGGCATCGCGACCGCCCTCCTCGGCCAGCCCGAGGTGCTGATCCTGGACGAGCCGGCCAACGGGCTCGACCCGGCCGGCATCCGGTGGATGCGCGACCTGCTGCGCAACTACGCCGACGACGGAGCCACCGTGCTCCTGTCGTCGCACCTGCTGCACGAGATCGAGGTCGTGGCCGATGACCTGGTCGTGATCGGCAACGGGCGGATCGTGGCGCAGGGCAGCAAGGCCGAGCTGCTGGCGTCGGCCGGCACGCTCGTGCGGACCAATGACGCGCCCACGCTGGCGCGGGCTCTTGGCGAGTCCGGGATCACGTTCACCGAGAGCGCCGCGACAGGGGGAGACGGAGCGCTCCGCGTCGAGGCGGACGCCGAGCTGGTCGGCAAGGTCGCCCTCGACGCCCGGGTCGCACTCCTCGAGCTGCGACCCGCCGAAGGGGCCGGACTTGAGGAGATGTTCCTCGAGCTCACCGCCGACAACCAGCGAGAGACCATCACCCAAGGAGCAGCAGCATGACCACGATCGCCACCCCACCTGCGCAGGCCGACCGGCGGCCCGCCCGCGCCGTGCCGCGGCCCATCCCGTTCACCCGGCTCATGGCTGTCGAGCTGCGCAAGTGCTTCGACACCCGCGCCGGCTTCTGGCTCATGGCCAGCATCGGCATCGTGGCGCTGCTCGCGACGGTGGCTGTCCTGCTCTGGGCGCCGGACTCCGAGCAGACGTACTCGACGTTCGCGACGACGCTCGGCTTCCCGATGACCATCATCCTGCCGATGGTCGCGGTGCTGTCGGTGACGAGCGAGTGGACGCAGCGCAGCGGCCTGACGACGTTCACCTTGGTGCCCCGTCGCGGACGGGTGATCGGTGCGAAGGCTGCCGTCGCGGTCGGCATCGCGATCGTGTCGATGCTGCTCGCCGCCCTGATCGGGGTCGGCGGGACGATCATCGGTTCAGCGATCCTCGGCATCGACCCCTCCTGGGACATCGGCGTGGTCGACCTGACGAACATCGTCATCGGCCAGGTCCTCGGGATGCTCGTGGGCTTCATGCTGGGCGTCGTGATCCGTGCTGCGGCTCCGGCGATCGTGGCCTACTTCGTCTACGCCTTCGTCCTGCCGACCCTCACCGAGCTGCTGGCGTCGACGCAGGACTGGTTCGACGAGGTGCGCCCCTGGGTCGACTTCAACTACGCGCAGAGTGCGCTGTTCAACGGCTCGCTCTCGGCCACGGAGTGGTCGCACCTGGCGGTCACCGGGGCCGTCTGGCTCGCCGCGCCCCTGGCGCTCGGTCTCTGGTCGCTGATGCGCTCCGAGGTCAAGTAGCCACGACTCGCAGGCCCCCGACCGGTATCGACCGGTCGGGGGCCTGCTTCTGCCTGGCTGCCGTCACGGGTCGGATGCCCTAGCATCTGACGGGTGACAGACGTGACGACGAGCCAGGTCCCCGCCACGCTGCCCAAGTACCGCGACGCGCTCAGGCAGCGTGGTCGCACCGTGCTGACGCTCGGATTCATCGTCATCGCGCTCGCGGGCGTCGTCGGGGTCACGCTGATGTCGTTGCAGGCCGACGACGCCGAGGGCACCGGGCTCTCGCTGTTCTACGCGATGCTGCCGTTGCCGCTGCTGTGGTTCGTCTTCTGGTGGCTCGACCGCTACGAGCCCGAGCCGCGTCGCTACAAGTTCGCGGCATTCGTCTGGGGCGGTGTCGTGGCCGTCGCGATCGCCTTGGCCCTGGAGGTCTGGGCCGCGGATGCCTTCGACCTCGCCGACGAGCAGGTCGCCACGTTCGTCGCGCCCCTGGTCGAGGAATCCGCCAAGTGCCTGTTCCTCCTGCTGACGTTCCTGCGGGCACGCCGCGTCATCGACGGAGTGCTGGACGGCATGATCTACGCCGGTCTCGTCGGCATCGGCTTCGCCTTCGTCGAGAACATCGGCTACTACGTCAGCAACTACACCTCGTCGACCGACTTCGAGCTGGCCGGAGCACAAGGTGCCACGACGACGTTCATCGTCCGCGGGATCTTCAGCCCGTTCGCGCACCCGCTGTTCACGGCGGCGTTCGGCATCGCTCTGGGGGTGGCTGTGTCGCGCAGGTCAAAAGTCGTCAAGGTGCTGCTCGGCGTCGTGGGGCTCGCGGGCAGCATCGGCCTGCACATGCTCTGGAACGGCTCGTTGAGCTACGGGCCCCGACAGCGGCATGGCGTTCGTCCTGGCTTACTTCGTGATGGCGGGCCTGCTGATCGCCGCGGCGCTGCTGGCGATCTTCGTCCGGGTGCGGCAGGTGAAGATCCTCGAGCAGTCACTGGGCTACGTCGCCCAGCGCGGCTGGATCTACCCCGCCGAGATCCCGTACCTCTCCAACTTCGGCTACCGCAAGGCTGCACGGCGCTATGCCAGGCGCCAGCACGGCAAGGTCGCGGGCAAGATCGTGGCGCGATACCAGCAGCATGCGACCGAGATGGCGTTCTTGCACGACTCCCTCATGAACCGGCGTACCAAGCCCCACGGCGTCGAACGGACCTACGCGCTGCTCGATGCGATGTACGCTCTGCGTCCAGGCCTCAGGTTCCCTCCGGCCCTGCAGAACACATACCGACCCAGGTGAGTGTGACGACGTGCGAGCCGAGGCCACGAACGGACTGGCTGTCGACTAATCTGAGTCCAACGAAGCCGCACCCATGTGGTCAGTGAGTTTCCACCAGTCGACGAGAGGAGCAGCCCGTGCCTAGCGATCACGCTTCGGCCGAGCTCCTCGCGGGCTTGAGCTCTCTGCTCGTGACGGTGCGCGACGCCGACCTGAACCTCGACGTCCAGGGTGTCGACGACGTGCGTCGCACCCGAGCCGAGATCGCCGATCAGCTGTCCGACTACGTGCTTCCGCGCCTCGTGCAGCTCGAGGCGCCGTTGCTCGCCGTCGTGGGCGGATCGACAGGTGCCGGCAAGTCGACGCTGGTCAACTCGCTGGTCGGAGAGCCGGTCACCGAGTCCGGTGTGCTGCGGCCCACGACGAGGTCGCCGGTGCTGGTGCACCACCCCGACGACGCCGAGTGGTTCCAGCCCGACCGCATCCTGCCCGACCTCGAACGCACGTTGGTGGTCGGCAACGACTCCTACGGCCTGCGGCTCGCGTCCACGACCAAGATCCCGCAGGGACTCGCGATCCTCGACGCGCCCGACGTCGACTCGATCGACCAGGGCAACCGCGAGCTCGCCGCCCAGCTCCTGGCTGCTGCCGACCTGTGGCTGTTCGTCACGTCGGCCGCCCGCTACGCCGACCAGGTGCCGTGGGACTACCTGCGGCAGGCGGCCGAGCGAAGCACGTCGGTCGCCGTCGTGCTCGACCGCACGAGCGATGACGCGGTGCTCGAGGTGCGTGGTCACCTCGCCCGCATGATGACCTCGCGCGGTTTGTCCGACTCGCCGCTGTTCACGGTCCCCGAGGCGGGGCTCGATGCCGACGGTCTGCTGCCGGCCGAAGCCGTCGCGCCGATGGTCGGCTGGCTGCACGAGCTCGCAGCTGACCCCAAGGCCCGCCACATGGTCGTCAACCGCACCCTCGACGGCGCCGTGCGGCACCTGGTGATGCGGACGCACGACGTGGCCGATGCCCTCGACGAGCAGATCGCGGCCATCGAGCAGCTGCGTGACGAGGCGCAGAAGACGCAGCAGGCCTCGCTCGACGAGTTCGAGGCGCAGACGTCCGACGGCACCCTGCTGCACGGCGAGATCGCCGCGAGCTGGCGCGAGTTCGTCGGCACGGGCGAGTTGCTGAAGTCGGTCGAGGACAAGGTCAGCCGGATCCGCGGCCGCTTCGTCGAAGGCATGACGGGCAAGCGGACTCGTTCGAACGAGGTCGTCGACGCCATCGAGTCCGGTGTGCGGCTGCTGGTCGTCGAGCACGCTGAGTCCACGGCCGAGAAGACCGCGCGAGCATGGGGTGCCACCCCGGCCGGACGCCACCTGCTCGACACGAACCGTGGGCTCGAGCGGGCATCGACCGATCTGCGGGTCAAGGCCGATCGGGTCGTGCACGACTGGCGGCAGGCAGTCCTCGAGCTGGTTCGCACCGAGGGTGCCGACAAGCGGATGACCGCTCGGTTCCTGGCGTTCGGGGTCAACGGGATCGCCGTGGCGCTGATGGTCACGGTGTTCTCCCGCTCAGCCGAGCCGACCGCCGGTGGTGGCACCGCGGCCCTCGGCCGCGAGCTTCTCGACGCGGTCTTCGGCGACGAGGTCGTCGACGGGCTCGTCGACCAGGCCCAAGCCGATCTGACCTCCCGCGTGACGACACTGTTCGCCGCCGAGCAGAAGAGATTCTTCACCTTGCTGGCGTCGCCGGACGATCTGCTGGCCCAACAAGCTGCGGTGCGCGAATCCGCGCGCCAGACCGAATACGCTCGACACGTCGAGTTCCTGAACGAAGAAGAGAAGAAGACATGACAGTCCCCGTCAACGCCGCCGAGGCTGTGTTCGACGGCGGTCCCAGCTTCGATGGTGGTCCGAGCGACGTCGCCACACGTCTCGACGGGCTGAAGCAGGCGGTCGAGGCCAGCCGTGGCCGCATCGACGACGAGATCTTGGCCCCGGCCGAGATGCTGTCCTCGCGGGCTGCCGAGCGGCTGACCCTGTCGGGCGAGCACACGATCGTCGCCCTGGCCGGCGCCACCGGATCGGGCAAGTCCTCGCTGTTCAACTCGTTGACCGATCTCGAGCTCGCTGGGGTAGGGGTCCGCCGCCCGACGACGTCGTGGGCGCTGGCCTGCGCCTGGGGACCTGATGGAGCGAACGGGCTGCTGGAGTGGATGGGCATTCCCGCCCGGCACCAGGTCTCCCGCATGAGCATGCTCGATCACTCGTCCGAAGACACCAAGCTCGACGGACTCGTCCTGCTCGACCTGCCCGATCACGACTCGACCGAGGTCTCGCACCACCTCGAGATGGATCGGCTGATCAAGTACGCCGATCTCCTGGTGTGGGTGCTCGATCCGCAGAAGTATGCCGATGCGGCGATCCACGACCGCTACATCCGGCCCATGGCCGGGTACAGCGACGTCACCCTGGTCGTGCTCAACCAGATCGACCGCATCCCGTTCGAGCAGCGTGAGCGTGCCCTGGCCGACGTCCGCCGGATCCTGGCCGAAGAGGGGCTGCCCGACGTCCCGGTCATCGGGGTCTCGGCGACCCGGGGTGACGGTGTCGACGACCTCAAGCGCGAGCTGGCCACCCGCATCCGGGCCAAGGCCTCGGCCAAGGATCGACTCGCCTCCGACATCGCCGCCGCCGCAGACGTCATGGCGCAGGTCGGCGGAACGGCCGACGCCCCGGGCATCAGCCCTGTCGACCGCCAGGCGCTCGACGACGCACTGGTCGAGTGCGCCGGCGTCCCGCAGTTCGTCGCGGCCATCTCCGCATCGTCTGAGCGTCGCGCTGCGCTGCGCACTGGCTGGCCGATTACCCGGTGGCTGGGGTCGGTTGCGCAAGTCGTCGCTCGACGATCTCGAGCTCGGAGATGACCTCTCCCTCGACGCGCTGGCCCGCTCAGCGGTGCCCGAGTCCGGCAAGGTGCAACGCGCTCAGGCCGAGCTTGCGATCCGTGACGCTGCCGAGAAGGCAGCAGTCGGTCTCGAACGCCCGTGGCGTGACGCCGTTCGCGACGCCTCGCACCCCGGCGGGGTCGACATCGTCGACGAGCTCGACCAGGCCATCTCGGCCACGAGCGTCGACGCCGGACAGGCATCTGGCTGGTGGAGGGTCGTGCAGGCGCTGCAGGTCCTGGCCGTCATCGCGCTGATCGGCGGACTGGCCTGGTGGGCCTTGCAGGGCGTCGCCGAGCTGGCCTCGTTCGAGCTGCCCGACCTCGGGCAGGTCGCCGGAGTGCCCACTGCGGCGGTCGTCGCCGGTGGTGCACTGGTGTTCGGCATCGTGGCGGCAGTCCTGTCGCGAGTCGGGGCCCGCATCGGCGGCCAGCGCAAGGCCGCCCGTGCCGATCGTGATCTGCGCGCGGCGATCCAGAAGGTCACCGACGAGCGGGTCATCGCGCCGATCCAGGCCGAGCTCGACTCCTACCGCCGCTATCGCACAGGTGTGCTCGCCGCGTTGAAGTAGACCCTGTCCACAGGCTGAGGTGGGCCCGTCGTCGTCCACAGGTCGGTGCGCGGGACTGGGTCGGACGGGTTCGCGGGGGCGAGGCTGGAGGTCCTGACCTCAAAGGAGCCTGCCATGACCAACGACAACATCTTGACCTTCCACGGACACGTCGGCACCCCCGTCGAGCTGCGCGAGGGAGCCAACGTCCCGTGGGTGCTGTTCCGCGTCGCGTCGACCCCGAGCTTCTGGGACCAGGCCAGCCGGTCGTGGCGTGACCTGCCGACGACCTGGATGTCCGTCAAGGCATTTCGCCAGCTTCGCCCAGAATGCCGCCGACTCGTTGCAGGTCGGCGACCCGGTCGTGGTGACCGGACGTCTGCGCACCGAGACGTGGGCGACCAAGGAGGGCGAGGAGCGTGAGAGCACCGTGCTCGAGGCGACGCTGATCGCCCACGACCTCACGCGCGGTGTCACCCGGTTCCGCAAGGTCGAGCGTCAGCAGCAGGTGCCCACGACCGGTGACGGCACGGCGGAGGCACTCGCCGAGCTCGAGAGCCAGCGGGCTGAGGTTCCAGCCGCCTGACCGCCGTGGGCAGGTCGGGAGCCTCTCGTTAGTCTTGACCGCATGGCCGAATACGTCTTTACACTCCGCAACGTCCGCATGAAGCTGGGCGAGAAGCCGTCCTCGACGACGTCACGCTCTCGTTCCTGCACGGTGCCAAGATCGGCGTGGTCGGCCCCAACGGCACGGGCAAGTCGACGCTGTTCAAGATCATGGCCGGCATGGTCCAGCCCAACAACGGCGACGCGACCAAGGACCCCGAGGCATCGGTCGGCATCCTGTTGCAGGAGCCGCCGCTGACCGAGGGCAAGACGGTCCTCGAGAACGTCGAGGAGGCCGTGGCCGAGATCAAGGGCAAGCTCGACCGGTTCAACCAGATCAGCGTCGAGCTGGCCGAGCCCGATGCCGACTACGACACCCTGCTGCCCGAGATGGGCGACCTGCAGACTGATCTCGATCACGCCAACGCCTGGGATCTCGACTCTCGCCTGGCTCAGGCGATGGACGCCCTGCGGTGCCCGCCGCCCGACGAGCTCGTCGACCACCTGTCGGGAGGTGAGCGTCGCCGCGTGGCGCTGTGCAAGCTGCTGCTCGAGCAGCCCGACCTGCTGCTGCTCGACGAGCCCACCAACCACCTCGATGCCGAGAGCGTCCTGTGGCTCGAGCAGCACCTCGCGACGTATCCCGGAGCCGTGCTGGCGATCACCCACGACCGGTACTTCCTCGACAACGTCGCCGAGTGGATCCTCGAGCCGACCGCGGCAAGACCCACCCGTACGAGGGCAACTACTCGACGTACCTCGAGACCAAGCAGCAGCGTCTCGTCGTCGAGGGCAAGAAGGACGCCAAGCGCGCCAAGATCTTGGCCGAGGAGCTCGAGTGGGTGCGGTCCAACGCCAAGGCGCGCCAGGTCAAGAACCAGGCACGTCTGAGCCGTTACGAAGAGATGGCTGCCGAGGCCGAGCGTGGCCGCAAGCTCGACTTCGAGGAGATCAACATCCCGGCCGGCCCGCGCCTGGGCGATGTCGTGCTGAACGCCAAGGACCTGCACAAGAGCTTCGGTGACCGTCGCTGTTCGACGGGCTGACCTTCGACCTGCCGCGCGCCGGAATCGTCGGCGTCGTCGGCCCCAACGGTGTCGGCAAGTCGACGCTGTTCCGGATGATCGTGGGGGAGGAGAAGCCTGACAGCGGCACCCTCGAGGTCGGTCAGACGGTCAAGATCTCCTATGTCGACCAGAGCCGTGGCGGCATCGACGACAACCTCAACATCTGGCAGCTGGTCTCCGGCGAGCTCGACTTCATCAAGGTCGCCAACTACGAGGTGCCGAGCCGTGCGTACGTCGCGTCGTTCGGCTTCAAGGGCCCAGATCAGCAGAAGCAGGTCAAGGTCTTGTCAGGTGGTGAGCGCAACCGCCTCAACCTGGCGCTGACGCTCAAGATGGGCGGCAACCTGCTGCTGCTCGATGAGCCCACCAACGACCTCGACGTCGAGACGCTGCAGTCGCTCGAAGACGCGTTGCTCGACTTCCCGGGCTGTGCCGTCGTGGTCTCGCACGACCGGTGGTACCTCGACCGGGTCGCGACGCACATCCTGGCGTGGGAGGGCAACGCCGACAACCCGGCCAACTGGTTCTGGTTCGAGGGCAACTTCGCCGACTACGAGGTCAACAAGGTCGCACGTCTGGGCGAGGAAGCCGCACGTCCTCACAGCGTCACCTACCGCAAGCTGACCCGCGACTGACCCCCGCTGGCGAGGTACTTCTCGCCCGCCGACGAGGCACCTACTGTCCGACCAGGTCGGACGTAGGTGCCTTTTTCGGCCTTCTTGGCGTTGCGCTCAGAACTTCTTGCCCTGCAGATGGTCTTGGACCTTGTCCATGATCCGTCCGAGGGCTTCGAGATCTTGCGGGTCGGCATTCTCGATGAGGTAGTCGTTGACGCCGCGGACGTGGGTGTGCGCGGCCTGCTCGAGCACGCTGAAGCCGTGGTCGGTCAGCACGGCGGAGACTCCCCGTCCGTCGTCGGAGCACTGGCCTCGCTGGACGATGCCTTCGCGTTCGAGGCGGGCGATCGTGTGGGTGACCCGGCTGCGCGAGTGTGCGACGGCGTCGGCGAGCTCGGCCATGCGGATGGCACGGTCGGGAGCCTCGGACAACCGGACCAGGATCTCGTACTCCGGCATCGACAGGCCGTGCTGATTGCGCAGGTCGCGGTCGAGTCGATCGGTGAGCACGGTCGTTCCACCCAGGAACGCACGCCAGATGCGCTGCTGCTTGGTGGTGAGCCAGGGGGTCTCGGTGCCGCTGTCCATGTGATCCATCCTACTGGTCCGTAGGGTTGATTGAAAGTTCAACCACGTGTTAGAGTCTATCTAGTTGATGGATCAACGACAAACTTCAAGGAGACACCATGAGCAACATCACCGCAGGCACCTGGAACCTCGACCCGACCCACACCGAGGTCGGCTTCACCGTCCGCCACCTGATGAGCAAGGTCCGCGGCAAGTTCGAGACCTTCGAGGGCGTCCTCGTCACCGCTGACGACATCACCGCCTCCTCGGTCAACGTCTCGGTCGACCTGAGCTCGATCAACACCGGCACCGCCGATCGTGACGCGCACCTGCGCTCGGGCGACTTCTTCGGCGTCGACACCTACCCGACGCTGACCTTCACCTCGACCGGCGTCGTCGACAAGGGTGACAACGAGTTCGTCGTCACCGGCGACCTGAAGATCAAGGACGTCACCAAGTCGGTCGAGCTCGCTGTCGACTTCCTCGGTGAGGGTGGCGACCCGTGGGGCGGAACCCGCGTCGGCGTCGAGGCCACCACGACCATCAGCCGCAAGGAGTTCGGCATCGACTTCAACATCCCCGTCGGTGGCGACACCGTCATGATCGGCGACAAGATCACGATCAACATCGTCGCCGAGGCCGTGCTGCAGGCCTGATCTGCCTCAGGTGCGGGCGGTCATCCGCACGGCAAGCTTCGCGTGCAGCTCGGCGAGCTCGTGACTCGAGCGTGAGCCGCCCGGCCTGAACCAACGCACCAGATCGACCCCCAGGGACAGCAGCGAGAACGCTGTGCCGGGAACGTCATCTGCCTCCAGGACGCCCTGGTCGACACCGTCGGCCAGGGCGTCCTGCATCGTCTTCTCGATGCTTCGGCGGAACACCGCGACCTCAGCCCGGTGCTCGGGGCTCAGCGCGTGGTACTCGTACTGCACGATGCGTCCGACTCGGCTGTTGTCGGCGTGCCACAGGCTGAACTCGTACACCATGGTGCGCAGCCGATCGACCGGATCGGTGCTGGAGGCTGCAGCGGTCGTGATGACGTCGAGAGCCTTGCGGTGGCCGTCGAGGCTCACCGTGAACAGCAGGCTCTCCTTGGAGTTGTGGTGGACGTACACGGCCGCCGGGCTCATGCCGGCGCGGGAGGCGATGTCGCGGGTCGTGGTCGCGGCGAAGCCCTTCTCGGCGAATGCCTCGACGGCCGCGTTGAGCAGCCGTTCTCGTGCCGTGACGGTCGTCATGATGTTGCCTCCTTAGGTTGACAGCATGGCGGAGGAGCGGCACGCTAAGCAAGCGCTTAGCAAGCGTTTCCTTCGACGTTCTCAACTCCGAGGCAGGACCGATCATGAAGCGGACGATCTTCGACGACGATCACGAGGCGTTCCGCGCCTCGTGTGCGGCCTTCCTGGCCAAGCACGTCACCCCGCACCTCGAGCAGTACCTCGACGACAAGGCGCTGCCCCGTGACTTCTGGCTCGCCGCCGGGGCTGAGGGATTCCTCGGGCTCGAGATCCCCGAGGAGTTCGGCGGGTCCGACGCCGGCGACTACCGGTTCAATGCGGTCTGGGGCGAAAAGCTCGCCAAGATCAACGCTGCACTCAACTCGTGCGTCGCGATCCACGGCGACATCGCCGTCCCCTACATCGTCGACCTCGGCACCGACGAGCAGAAGCAGCGCTGGCTGCCGGGCTGCGCCTCCGGCGAGATCCTCACCGCGATCGGCATGACCGAGCCAGGCGGCGGATCCGATCTCGCCGCCCTGCGCACGACCGCGGTCCGCGATGGCGACACGTGGGTCATCAACGGCTCCAAGACGTTCATCACCAACGGGTTCTCGGCAGACCTGATCGTCACCGCAGTGCGCACGTCGCCCGAGAAGGGTGCCAAGGGCATCAGCCTGTTCGGCATCGAGGCCACCGATCCGGGATTCAGCCGCGGTCGCAAGCTCGACAAGGTCGGGCAGGGCGAGGCCGATACCGCCGAGCTGTTCTTCGAGAACGTCCGCCTCGGCGACGACCGGCTGATCGGCGAGGTCGACATGGGCTTCATCTACATGATGCAGCGGCTCCCGCAGGAGCGGCTCAGTTGCGCGGCGGCCAATGTCGCGCACGCCAAGCAGATCCTTTCCGAGACGATCCAGTACTGCCACGACCGCAAGGCCTTCGGCCAGGCGATCGGCAGCCTGCAGCACAACAAGTTCCTGCTCGCCGAGCTCGTGACCCAGATCGAGGTCGCCGAGGCATACGTCGACCAGGCCGTGCTCGCCCACACGAGCGGTGAGGCCACCGCGATCGACGCGGCCAAGGCCAAGTGGTGGTCGTCGCAGGTGCAGAACGAGGTGCTCGACCACTGCGTCCAGCTGCACGGCGGCTACGGGTTCATGAACGAGTACCGGGTCGCCCGCGCCTGGCGCGACGCCCGCGTCACCAAGATCTGGGCCGGGTCCAACGAGATCATGAAAGAGCTCATCGGTCGCGACCTCGGCTTCTAGCCCCAGCTGTTCGAAGAATTGTCACCATCGGAAAGAAGTGAGAAATTATGCCCGAAGCAGTGATCGTCTTACCGCCCGCTCGCCGATCGGCCGTGCCGTCAAGGGTTCGCTGAAGGACATGCGTCCTGACGACCTGACGGTGCAGATGGTCCAGGCTGCGCTGGCGAAGGTTCCCGGACTCGATCCGCGGGACATCACCGATCTGCACCTGGGCAACGGCCAGCCGGCCGGCGAGGCGGGGCACAACCTCGCCCGTGCCGTGGCGGTGCTGTCGGGTCTCGACCACCTGCCGGGCGTGACGGTCAACCGCTACTGCTCGTCATCGCTGCAGACGACCCGGATGGCGTTCCACGCGATCAAGGCCGGCGAGGGCGATGCCTTCATCTCGGCCGGAGTCGAGACCGTCAGCCGTTTCGGCAACGGCTTCGCCGACGTCCCGGGCTCGGAGAATCCGCTGTTCGCCGACGCCATCGCGCGCACGGCCAAGCGGGCCGAGGGCGGAGCGGCGACGTGGACCGATCCGCGCGAGAGCGGTGAGCTGCCTGATCTGTACATCGCGATGGGTCAGACTGCTGAGAACGTCGCCCAGCACCTGGGCATGAGCCGCCAGGAGCAGGACGAGTTCGGCGTGCGTAGCCAGAACCTCGCTGAGCAGGGGATTGCCAACGGCTTCTGGGCCAAGGACATCACTCCTGTCACGTTGCCCGACGGCACCGTCGTCAGCACTGACGACGGCCCGCGTGCGGGCGTGACGCTGGAGGGCATCAGCGGCCTCAAGCCGGTGTTCCGGCCCGACGGCACCATCACGGCCGGCAACTGCTGTCCGCTCAACGACGGCGCTGCGGCCGTGGTCATCATGAGCGACACCAAGGCCAAGGAGCTGGGGCTGACGCCGCTGGCCCGCATCGTGTCGACCGCCGTGACCGGTCTGTCGCCCGAGATCATGGGCCTCGGCCCGGTCGAGGCGATCCCGGCAGCGCTGCGCAACGCGGGCATGGGCATCGACGACATCGACCTGTACGAGATCAACGAGGCGTTCGCCGTCCAGGCGTGGGGCTCGGCCAAGGTGCTCGGCATCCCGATGGACAAGCTCAACGTCAACGGTGGAGCGATCGCCGTTGGTCACCCCTTCGGCATGACCGGTGCGCGCATCACGAGCACGCTGATCAACTCGCTGCAGCACCACGACAAGCAGTTCGGTGTCGAGTCGATGTGCGTCGGTGGCGGCATGGGCATGGCCATGGTCCTGGAGCGCCTCTCGTGAGCGGTCGGTTCGACGGCAAGGTCGCGATCATCACCGGCGCCAGCCGGGGGGATCGGCTTCGCGATCGCCGAGCGGTTCGTCGCCGACGGCGGTCGCGTGTGCATCACGGCGCGCAAGCCCGACGCGCTGGCGGAGGCGGTCGCGGCTCTCGGTGGTCCTGAGAAGGCGATCTTCGTCGCGGGTGCCGCTGACGACGCCGATCACCAGGACGAGGTCATCGCGACCACGATCGAGACCTTCGGCGGCCTGGACTTCCTGGTCAACAACACCGGCATCAACCCGGCGTACGGGAAGATGATCGACATCGACCTGGAGATCGCGAACAAGATCTTCCGGGTCAATGTCGTCGCGGCGATCGGCTGGGCGCAGAAGGTCTGCCGCGCGTCCTTGGCCGAGAATGGCGGCGCGATCGTCAACATCGCGTCGGTCGCGGGTCAGCGTCCGGCTCCGGGCATCGGCACGTACGGTGCCTCGAAGGCTGCGCTGATCCACGTGACGCAGGAGCTCGCGGTCGAGCCGGACCGAACATCCGGGTCAACGCGGTGGCTCCGGCGGTCGTCAAGACGAAGTTCGCCGAGGCGCTGTACGAGGGGCGCGAGGACGAGGTCTCGGCGCCGTACCCGCTCAAGCGGCTGGGTGTTCCGGACGACATCGGTTCGGTCGTCACGTTCCTGCTGTCCGAGGACGCCGGCTGGATGACGGGCCAGACGCTGACGATCGACGGGGGAGTCCTCCTCGGCGGAGGCGTCTGAACCCCCCCACGCTGACGAGGCACTTATTGCCCCACGACGAGCGGCTTGTCGCCCTGACAAGTCCCTCCTCGAAGGGCGGTAAGTGCCTCGTCGGCGTTGGGGGGGGGTGACTTACGCCACAGCGAAAACCTGAGGTTTCCCTCGCGTTAAAGTTGAGGAAGTCCTCATGTTTTGCGAAGATGGAGGTACCGACCGTCGATCCAGCGACGGCAGTACCGAGGGATACCACGTGACGACGATCGACACCACGCCTGCGACGACTCAGACCACCGAACGACGCGGAGCGCTCGTCGACCGCATTCTTGCTGGCACGCCGTACGCGATCGCCTTCGGCGGTCAGGGTGCACCGTGGCTGGAGCCGCTGTCAGGCCTGATCCGTGACTTCGCCCTCGACGCCGAGCTCGAAGCGCTCGTCGAGCAGGCCGAAGAACGCATCGCCGCCGTCTCGACCGGCTGGCCCGTGTCGGCGTGGTGTTCACCCCCATGGCCTGGGCCGATGTGCTCGCCTCGGCGGAGTCCGCCGATGACGAGGACGCCCCCGCACTGCCGACTTCCGAGGTGCTGGATACACCCGGAACGTCGGTCCCCCGGCATCTTGCTGGCGCAGCTCGCCGGCATCCGCGCACTGCGCCGCCAGGGCATCGACCCCCAGACCGTCGCCCCGGCAGCGGTCATCGGCCACTCGCAGGGCTACCTCGCGACGCAGTCGCTGGCAGGCGTCCCCGACGTCGAGCTGCTGGCCACCGCACGCCTGATCGGCGCTGCCGCCCAGCTCGTCGGACGTCGCCGCGGACTGCTCGGCCAGACGATGCTGAGCGTCTCCAACGTCGCGCCCGACATGATCGACGAGATCCTCGCCGAACTGCCCGCATCGCTGCGCGTCGTCTCACGCCTGCGCAACGGACGCCGCAGCGTCGTGCTGTCCGGTCCGGCTGACAGCCTCACGATCGTCCAGGCTCGTTTCGCCGAGATCGCCGCTGCCGAGAAGGCCGAGCGCGACCGCAAGACGACCGGCGGAACACCGTTCGCCCCGGTCGTCGAGCCCCTGCCGGCCCTGCTCGCCTTCCACCACCCCGACCTGGCCGAGGCCGCCGATCTCGTCGCGACCTGGGCAGCAGCGTGCGGACTGGACGCTGACCGCGCCCGCACGCTCACGATGCGTTCGATCGTCGACCCCGTCGACTGGATCAGCTCGCTCGAGAGCGCCATGGACGCTGGCGCGTCGTGGATCCTCGACCTCGGCCCCGGCGACATCGCTGCCCGCCTCTCGGCGCGTGAGCTGCGCGTCCGTGGAGCCAGCATCATCGCCACGACGACCCGTCGAGGCCACCGTGAGCTCACCGCCGCGGGCGCCGCGCCGCGTCCCGCGACGCCCTGGTCCGCGTACGAGCCGACCGTCGTCACGCTGCCGGACGGCACGCTGCACGCCGAGACCCGTTTCACCCGGTTGACCGGCAAGTCGCCGATCCTGCTGGCTGGCATGACGCCGACGACGGTCGATCCCAAGATCGTCGCCGCCGCAGCCAACGCTGGCTTCTGGGCCGAGCTCGCCGGTGGCGGACAGGTCACCGAAGAGATCTTCGCCGATCACGTCGCCGAGCTCGACGGCTTGCTGACGCCCGGCAGCACCTACCAGTTCAACTCGCTGTTCCTTGACCCGTACCTGTGGAAGCTGCAGCTGGGCCAGAAGCGTCTCGTGCAGCGTGCGCGCGCCGCCGGTTCACCGGTCGATGCGGTCATCGTGACGGCGGGCATCCCCGAGCTCGATGAGGCTGTCGCGCTCGTCGAAGGCTGCGCGAGGCCTCGATCACGCACGTCGTGTTCAAGCCCGGCACTGTCAAGCAGATCCGCCAGGTCATCGCTATCGCCAAGGCCGTCGCTCCGACGCCCACGATCGTCCAGATCGAGGGCGGCAAGGCTGGCGGCCACCACTCGTGGGAAGAGCTCGACGACCTGCTCCTCGCGACGTACGGCGAGCTGCGTGCGCTCGACAACGTCGTCGTGTGCGTCGGCGGCGGAATCGGCACCCCCGAGGTCGCCTCGGCCTACCTCACCGGCGAGTGGGCGCGTCGTCACGGCTTCCCGCTCATGCCGCTCGACGGCATCCTGGTCGGCACCGCCGCCATGGCGGCGCTCGAAGCCACCACGTCCCCCGCGGTCAAGCAGCTGCTCGTCGACACCCGCGGCACCGGCTCGTGGGTCGGCGCGGGTTCGGCCAAGGGCGGCATGGCGTCCGGACGCAGCCAGCTCGGCGCAGACATCCACGAGATCGACAACACCGCATCGCGCACGGGCCGTCTGCTCGACGAGGTCGCGGGCAACGCCGAGGCTGTCGAGGCCCGTCGCGACGAGATCATCGAGGCGCTGAACCGCACCGCCAAGCCCTACTTCGGCGACGTCGCCACCATGACGTACGGGCAGTGGCTGACTCGTTTCGTCGAGCTGTCGGGAACGCCGACCTGGCTCGACGTGTCGCTGCGCAACCGCTTCCACGCGATGCTGCAGCGCGCTGAGGCGCGTCTCAGCGATGCTGACCGCGGCGAGATCCCGACCCTGTTCGCCGATGCGTCCGCAGTTGAGGGTGGGGCTCTGGCCCTGGAGAAGCTGTCGGAGGCCTACCCGGGTGCCTCGGAAACCGTCCTGCACCCCGCCGACATCCTGTTCTTCGTCGACCAGTGCCGTACCCCCGGCAAGCCGGTCAACTTCGTGCCGGTGCTCGACCAGGACGTGCGTCGCTGGTGGCGCTCGGACTCCCTGTGGCAGGCGCACGACCCGCGCTACACCGCCGATGAGGTCTGCATCATCCCCGGCACCGTCTCGGTCGCCGGTATCGAGCGCGTCGACGAGCCGGTCGCCGAGCTGTTGCGCCGGTTCGAGGACGCCACGATCGATGGCCTGCTGGCCGCAGGACGTTCGCCGCAGCGAGTCGCAGGACGCCGTCGCGTCGACGACGCCGGCGAGGTGCTGTCGCTCGTGCTGGCCTCGCCCGATCTCGTCTGGGCCGGCCGCACTGTCCGTAACCCCGTCCACCGGCTGGGCGACGGCTGGGTCATCGTCGACGCACAGCGCGCCGAGCACCCCGAGACGGGTGCCGTGCTCGCGCAGGTCGACGGCCACACCGCCGAGCTGACTGTCCCGATGGCACGTCCGCTGACGCTGCGCATCACGGTCGACGGCTCGGTCCTCACCGGCGCGGCTCCGGTCGTGGCGACTGACAGCGCCGTCGGCGCGATGAGCACGCTGCTCGCCGGTGCGGCTGGGGGAGACGTGCCTGTCGTCAACGCGGGACGCGCCAGCGTCGCCGTCGACTGGGATCCCGACCTGGTTGCCGACCACGCGGGTGTGACGGGCGCCTCCGTGCCGGTCCATCCCGTTCCTGACGTCCTGGTCGGACTGGCCTGGCCGTCGGTGTTCGCCGTGATCGGCGACGCGACGACCGCAGACGGCGTGCCCGTCATCGAAGGCATGCTCGACCTGGTCCACCTCGATCACGCGATCTCGTTGACCCGTGACCTCCCGCTCGCGCCGTCGAGCCTCGTCATCACGGCGGACGTCGAGTCGATCGAGGACACCGACTTCGGTCGGGGTCGTCTCGGTCGACGTGACGGTCTCGTCGGCCGACGGCGACGTCGCGAACCTGCGCGAACGTTTCGCGATCCGGGGACGCACCGGTGCCGGCACCCTCGCCGACCCGGTCCGCGCAGGCGGTGCGCTCGGCGACGACATCCGCGACACGCCGCGCAAGTCCCGTGGCAGCGCGACGCTCGTCGCTCCCAGCGACCTGCGCGCCTTCGCCGCCGTGACCGGCGACCACAACCCGATCCACACCAACGTCGCGGCAGCACGCCTCGCCGGGCTCGGAGCCCCGATCGTCCACGGCATGTGGATCTCGGCCGCGGCCCAGCAGGTCGTGAGCGACCGCCGCATCACGGGCTGGACGACGCGTTTCATGTCGCCGCTCGCACCGGGTGCCACCGTCTCGATCTCAGCCGATCGGGTCGGTCTCGACGCGGGCGCCGAGGTCGTCGACGTGACGGTTCGTTCAGGTGGAGACGTCGTCATGTCGGCGACGGCCCGCCTCGAGGCGCCGCGCACCGCGTACGCGTTCCCGGGCCAGGGCATCCAGCACAAGGGCATGGGCATGGCCGCCTACCAGCGTTCGAAGGCCGCCCGGGAGATCTGGGACCGGGCCGACGCGCACACCCGCGAAGCACTCGGTTTCTCGATCCTGACGGTCGTCCGCGACAACCCGACGACTCTCGTGACACGTGGCGTCACCCACAAGCACCCTGATGGCGTGCTGTTCCTGACCCAGTTCACCCAGGTCGCCATGGCCGTCCTGGGCGCCGCCCAGATGGCTGAGCTGCGCGAGTCGGGCAACTTCGTCGAAGGCTCGATCCTGGCCGGTCACTCGGTCGGCGAGTACAACGCGCTCGCCGCAGTCTCCGGCGTCATCCCGCTGGAGGCCGTCGTCGAGGTCGTGTTCCAGCGTGGCTCGGTCATGCACGGGCTCGTCCCGCGCGACGCGGCCGGCCGCAGCAACTACCGCCTCGCCGCGATCCGTCCCTCGCAGATCGGCCTGAACGACAGCAACGTCACCGCGTTCGTCGACGGTGTCGCCGCTGAGACGGGTGAGTTCCTGCAGATCGTCAACTACAACCTCAAGGACTCGCAGTACGCGATCGCCGGCACCGTCAAGGGACTCGAGGTCCTGGAGAAGCGGGTCAACAAGCGTCGCGAGGAGTTCAACGGCAAGGGTGCGTTCATCCTGGTTCCGGGCATCGACGTGCCATTCCACTCCACGGTGCTGCACGGCGGCGTTCCCGACTTCCGCGATCGTCTGACCGAGCTGCTGCCGGTCACGATCGACCCGGCGATCCTCGCCGGCCGGTACGTGCCGAACCTGGTGCCGCGCCCGTTCACGCTGGAGCGTGCCTTCTTGCAGGAGATCGCCGATCTCGTGCCGTCCGAGCCGCTCAACGCGGTGCTGGCCGACTACGCGTCGTGGGCGAGCCGTCCCGGTGAGCTGTGCCGGGTCGTCCTGATCCAGCTGCTGGCCTGGCAGTTCGCGAGCCCGGTGCGCTGGATCGAGACGCAGGACCTGTTCTTCACCCCCGTCGAGGACGGCGGACTCGGTGTCGAGCGCTTCATCGAGATCGGCGTCGGACAGTCGCCGACCGTCGCCAACCTGGCGTCGTCGACGCTCAAGCTGCCGGGACGGATCGGTCCCGCGGTGCAGGTGCTCAACTTCGAGCGTGACAACGCCGCGGTGTTCTCCTCCGACGAGGAGCAGGTCGCCGTCGAGGAGGACGAGACCCCGTCCGCTGCGCCCGTCGAATCGGCCTCGGCTCCGTCGGCAGCCCCGGCGGCCGTCGCCAGCAGCAGCGGTCCGCGGCCCGCAGACCTGTCGTTCGACGCAGCCGACGCCACCAAGGTGCTGATCGCCTGGTGGACCAAGATGCGTCTCGACCAGATCGGCGCGGCCGACTCGATCGAGTCGCTGTGCGATGGCGCGTCCTCGCGCCGCAACCAGCTGCTCGTCGACCTCGGCGGCGAGCTCGGCCTCGGTGCGATCGACGGGGCAGCCGACGCTGACATCCCCTCTCTGTCGGCTCAGGTCAAGGGCCTGGCCCGCGGCTACAAGCCGTTCGGCCCGGTGCTGACCGAGGCGCTCGGCGACCACCTCAAGAAGATCCTCGGCCCCACTGGCAAGCGCCAGGCGGCGATCGCCGAACGCGTCACGGACGTCTGGGCTGCGGGCCCCGGCTGGGCCAGCCACGTCCTGACCGAGCTGGCGATGTCGACCCGTGACGGTTCCAGCATCCGAGGCGGGGCGTACGGTGCGCTGACGATCGCGTCCGGAGCCGACGTCGACGCCGCGGTGGACGCCAGCGTCCAGGCCGTCGGTGCACGGCAGGGAGTCGCCGTCGACATGCCGGCATCCGGTGGGGGAGAAGCCACGATCGACGCGGCCGCCCTCGGCGAGTTCACCGCGCAGATCACCGGTCCCGACGGTGTGCTCGCCTCGTCGGCACGCCTCGTCCTCGACCAGCTCGGCCTCACCGAGACGCCGACCGTCGTCGAGCCCGATGCCGCCGACGCCGAGGTGCTCGCCCGAGTCGAGGCCGAGCTCGGCAGCGACTGGGCCAAGCTCACTGCGCCGGCCTTCAACGAGCAGCACGCGGTGCTGTTCGACGACCGCTGGGCCAGCGCACGCGAGGACCTGGCCCGTCTGGCCGTGGGTCAGACCGTGGACGTCTCCTTTGTCGGAGCAGGCCGGGTCGTCGCCGCCCAGGCACAGTGGTGGTCGACGCACGTCGACGACACCGTGCTGGCGGACCGCTTCCGCCAGATCGCTTCCGACGCACTCAGCACGTCGACGGGCCAGTGGTCCGACGAGCTCGCAGTCGTGACCGGCGCCAGCAAGGGCTCGATCGCTGCTGGTATCGCCGGTCAGCTGCTGGCGGGCGGCGCGACGGTCGTCGCGACGACCTCCGGCATGGGACCGGCCAAGCTGGCCTTCTTCAAGGGCTGTACCGCACGCACGCCGTCAACGGCGCAGCCCTCTGGGTCGTCCCGGCCAACATGGCTTCGTTCTCCGACGTCGACTCGCTGTCGGACTGGATCAGCTCTCGAGCAGACCCAGACCCGTGCAGGTGTCACGACGGTGCTGAAGCCGGCCATGACGCCGACGCTGCTGTTCCCCTTCGCCGCCGGCCCGGTAGCCGGTGACCTGCGCGACGTGGGCAGCCGCACCGAGGTCGACATGCGCATCCTGCTGTGGTCAGTCGAGCGCCTGATCAGTGCGCTGTCGGCGCACGGACAGGATCACGACATCGACGCCAAGCTGCACGTCGTCCTGCCGGGCTCGCCCAACCGGGGCATGTTCGGCGGCGACGGCGGCTACGGCGAGGCCAAGTCGGCGCTCGACGCGCTGGTCACCCGCTGGTCGGCCGAGCGCACGTGGGGCGAGCGGGTCACGCTCGCTCACACGATCATCGGCTGGGTGCGCGGCACCGGCCTGATGGGTGCCAACGACCCGCTGATCGAGGCCGTCGAGGCTGCTGGTGTCCGTACGTGGACGCCGCAGGACATGGCCGCTGCGCTGCTCGACACGTGCTCGACGGCGTCACGCGTCGCCGCGCTCGACGAGCCGCTGACGGTCGACCTGACCGGTGGTCTGGGCGGCACGCGCATCGACATGAAGGCACTGGCCGAGGGCATCGAACGTCCTGCGGCACCCGCCAAGGACGAGACCCCGACGATCGCGGCGCTGGCTCCCTCGCCGGCGCAGCTCGACCGGGTCGAAGAGCTCGACTGGGCGCCGATCGACACCCGCCCCGAAGACCTCGTGGTCATCGTCGGTGCTGGCGGCTCGGCCCGTACGGCTCGGCCCGCACCCGGTTCGAGGTCGAGGTCTCCGACGAGCTGTCGGCCGCCGGCGTCCTCGAGCTGGCCTGGTCGACCGGTCTGGTCAGCTGGGACACCGCCGGTGGCGGCTGGTTCGACACCGCGACGCAGGAGAAGGTCGACGAGGCCGATCTGGTCGAGCGGTACGAGGAGACCGTCCGCGAGGCGGTCGGCATCCGCCGCTACGTCGACGAGGGCTCGATGGTCGACAACGCGGCTCCGCTGCTGACGTCGGTCTTCCTCGACAAGGACCTGACGTTCACGGTCGGCAACGAGGCCGAGGCGCGCGCACTGCGCGATGCCGATCCCGAGCGCACCGTCATCGCGGCCACGGCCGACGGTGACTGGTCGGTGACCCGCAAGGCCGGCACGGAGATCCGTGTGCCGCGCCGCATGCAGCTGACCCGCACGGTTGGCGGTCAGATCCCGACCGGCTTCGATCCCACGGTGTGGGGCGTCCCGGCCGAGATGGTCGAGTCGATCGACCGGGTCGCGCTGTGGAACCTGATCTGCACCGTCGATGCGTTCTTGTCGAGCGGCTTCACGCCGTCCGAGCTGATGAAGTGGGTCCACCCCGCGCTCGTCGCCAACACGCAGGGCACCGGCATGGGCGGCATGCAATCGATGCAGTCGCTCTACATCGACACGCTCCTGGGCGAGGCCAAGGCCAACGACATCCTGCAGGAGGCGCTGCCCAACGTCATCGCGGCGCACGTCGTGCAGTCGTACGTCGGCTCCTACGGCGCGATGGTCCACCCCGTGGCCGCCTGCGCCACGACGGCCGTCTCGGTCGAGGAGGGCGTCGACAAGATCCGTCTCGGCAAGGCGCAGTTCGTCGTGTCGGGTGGATTCGACGACCTGAGCGTCGAGGGCATCGTGGGCTTCGCCGACATGTCCGCCACCGCCGACTCGGGTGCCATGAAGGCCAAGGGGCTCGAGGACAAGTACTTCAGCCGCGGCAACGACCGTCGCTACGGCGGCTTCGTCGAGTCGCAGGGCGGCGGCACGATCCTGCTGGCCCGCGGCGACGTCGCGGCGGCCATGGGCCTGCCGGTGCTGGGTGTCGTGGCGTACGCCGGTTCGTTCGCCGACGGCGTCCACACGTCGATCCCTGCGCCGGGCATCGGTGCACTGGCCGCAGGTCTCGGTGGACGTGACTCCGCGCTGGCCCGTGGTCTGGCCCAGGTCGGCCTGACGGCCGATGACGTCGCGGTGCTGTCGAAGCACGACACGTCGACGGGTGTCAACGAGCGCAACGAGTCCGGCTGCACGAACGTCTTGCTGCGGCGATCGGTCGAAGCGACGGCAACCCGCTGTTCGTCATCTCGCAGAAGACCCTTACAGGTCACGCGAAGGGCGGCGCTGCGGCGTTCCAGATCATCGGGCTGTGCCAGGTGCTCGCAGGCGGTGTCGTGCCGCCCAACCGCAGCCTCGACTGCGTCATGGACGATCTGGCCGAGCACGAGCACCTCGTGTGGCTGCGTGAGCCGCTCGCGACGGGTGCGTTGAAGGCTGGGCTCGTCACGAGCCTCGGCTTCGGTCACGTCGCCGGTCTGCTCGCGATCGTCCACCCCCAAGCATTCCTCGCAACCTTGCCCGCTGCGGACCGTGACGAGTACGCCCAGCGTGCTCAGGCCCGCAGCATCGAGGGCCGGATGCGGCTCGTCCAGGCGATGTACGGGGGCCGCTCCCTGTACGAACGTCCGGCGGACCGTCGTCTCGGCAGCGAGGGAGTGCGGACCCGGGAGGCAGGAATGCTCCTGGATCCGCAGGCACGACTCGGGGAGGACGGCGCCTACTTCGGTGCTGCCTGCCAGTGACGATCCTCGGTGTCGGTGTCGATCTGGTCCACGTTCCCTCGTTCGCGGACCAGCTGGAGCGACCCGGTACCGGTTTCGAAACGGTGTTTCTTCCCGGAGAAAGAAGTGATGCGCGGAGTCATCCCTCCGACTCCGCGCGTCACTTCGCCGCCCGCTGGGCGGTCAAGGAGGCCGTGATCAAGGCGTGGTCGTCGTCGTTGTACGGCGAGGCCCCCGTGATGGACGAGAACGTCCACCACCTGATCGAGCTCGTCAAGGACGCGTGGGGGCGTCCGCGCGTCCGCCTGCACGGCGAGGTCGCGAAGCACCTGGCCGGGTGCACCATCGACGTGTCGGTGAGCCACGACGGTGACTACGCGACCGCCTACGTCGTCCTCCACCGCTGACGAGGTAGTTCTGGCCCCTCGAAGAGGTGGTAGTTGCCCGACGGGGTCTCCTCATGGGCAGAAAGTACCTCGCCATGGGGCAATAAGTGCCTCGTCAGCGTTAGGGGCGTTCGGCGCTGAGCAGGTAGGCCATCAGGAGCCGCTTCGGCTCCGATGATCGACTCGGCATGCTCCTGGCCGTCGCGGATCGAGAAGTTCAGCATCGAGTAGACGATGTGCACCAGCACCTCGGCCATGATCGTGCGCCGCTCGCGTGGGGTGCCGGGGGTCAGCGGTGCCAGGAACCGGGGCGACCTCCGCGGCGAGCTCACGTTCGGTGACGGCAGCAGTCGCACGGGTGGCGGGCGTCGACTGCACCGCCAGCCAGACGGCGCGGCGCGAAGGGTCATTGGCCCACAGCGCGGCCATGTGGTCGACGAGGCGATCGAGGAATCGCAGCCAGTCGAGTGACGGGATCGCCTCGGAGAAGCTGCTGGCCTCGAGGCGCACTGCGACGGCGTCGACCCGGTCGAGCTCGCACACGATGACGTACTTGTTCTGGAAGAACTGGTAGAGCGTGCCGATCGGCAGACCCGCGCGGCTGGCGACCTCCTCGCACGTGAACGACTCGAAACCGACGTCGAGCAGCAGCTCACGCGCCACCAGGAGCAGGTGGTCGAACTTCTTGTGGCTGCGTTCCTGGGTAGGGCGGCGCCGGGGGTTCGAGGATCTCGGCCGTCACGGGCGCAACCCTAGCGTGAAGCAGCGCGTCCTGCGTCGATCAACGGCACAATCATGTCGCCGATGCCGTCAAAACCCGATCCAACGGTCTGCCCGCGCGAGTGCCGCAGGTGGATTCCTTCCAAGATCACCGCGAGCTTGAAGAACGCGAGCGACAGGTGGAAACCGAGATCGCTGACGTCGCGGCCGGAGCCGACGGCGTAGCGCTGGATGGTCTCGTCGCGGCTCAGGTAGCCAGGAGCGCGTGGTGCGTCGGTCACGACAGCGCCGGACGTCGAGGCGGACTCACCGAGCTGCTGGTACGCCAGCATCACCGCCAGGTCGGTCAACGGATCGCCGAGCGTGCTCATCTCCCAGTCGAGCACCGCGGTCACGGTGTCGGACGAGTCGACCAGGAGGTTGTCGAGGCGGAAGTCGCCGTGCACGATCGTACCGTCGCTCGACGTCGGGATGCCTGCCTCGAGCAGCGCGACAAGCTCGTCCATCCCGGGCAGCTCGCGGCTCCTGGACGCGTCGAGCTGCTTCTTCCAGCGTGAGACCTGACGCTCCAGGTAGCCATCGGGCCGGCCGAACTCAGCCAGCCCGATGGTCCGGTGGTCGACGGCGTGCAGCTCGACGAGCGTGTCGACCAGGCGTTCGGTGATCGCCCGCGTGCGTTCGCTGCCGAGTGGAGCGAGCTTGCGATGCACGGCTGTAGGGCGTGCCGTCGACGTGCTCCATGACGTAGAACGGTGCGCCGAGCACGTCGGGGTCGTCGCACAGGGCGATCATGCGGGGGACCGGCACCGCTGTGCTGGCCAGCGCCGACATGACGCGGTGCTCGCGTGCCATGTCGTGAGCCGTGGCCAGGACGTGCCCCAGGGGCGGACGGCGCACGACGTAGTCGTGGACGCCGTCCGTCACCCGGTAGGTGAGATTGGACTTGCCGCCGGTGATGAGGGTGGCGGTCAGCGGACTTGCGACGGCGTCAGGTGCCACCGAACGCAGCCACGTGGTCACTGCTGAGGAGTCGAACCCCTGGGGATCGGTGCTCATGGCAGATCAGTCCTTGGGTCCGCCGGCGACGTACAGCACCTGGCCCGACACGTAGCCCGACTTCTCGTCGGCGAAGAACGAGATCGCGTTGGCGATGTCCTCGGGGTAGCCGACTCGCGCGACGGCGATCTCCTTGGCCGCGTGTGCCTTGAAGTCTTCGAGGCTGACGCCGATGCGGTCGGCGGTCTCCTGGATCATCTCGGTCACGGTGAAGCCGGGGGCGACTGCGTTGGCGGTGATGCCGAACTTCCCGAGCTCGATCGCGAGCGTCTTGGTGTAGCCCTGCAGTCCGGCCTTGGCCGCGGCGTAGTTGGCCTGACCGCGGTTGCCCTGGGCGGACGTCGACGACAGGTTGATGACGCGGCCGAACTTGGCCTCGACCATGTACTGCTGCGCGTGCTTGACGGTGTTGAACGCTCCGCGCAGGTGGACGGCCATGACGAGGTCCCACTCGTCGACGCTCATCTTGAACAGCAGGTTGTCGCGGATGATGCCGGCGTTGTTGACGATGACGGTCGGGGCGCCGAGCTCAGCGGCGACGCGCTCGACGGCGGCCTTGACGCTGTCGGAGTCGGCGACGTCGGCGCCGACAGCGAGGGCGCGGCCTCCGGCGGCGATGATCTCGTCGACGACGGGCTGGGCTGCTGCTTCGTCGAGGTCGAGGACGGCGACCTGCATGCCGTCGTCGGCCAGTCGCTTGGCGGTGGCAGCGCCGATTCCGCGGGCTGCTCCGGTGACGATCGCGGTACGGGTCTCGGTCACGGTGGTTCTCCTCGTCTGGGGTCTAAGCGCTTGCTCAGTAACGTCTCCAGCACGGTAGCGCACTCCTTGCCGGATGTGCGAGAGCATTCGGCGACACGCTTCCGGCAAATATGAGGACTTCCTCACCTTTGTGTATAGTTGAGGCATCCCTCATGTTTTAGGAGACGATGTGGCGAAGCTCGACCAACCCGAGGTTGTCGAAGCAGCAACACCTGCCGATCAGCGTGACACCCTCACGCAACGTCGGAACACCCGATTCGCTCGAGTCGAACCCAAGGGCAAGCGTGTCTACACGGCCCGGGAACGTGCCGAGATGCTCGTCGACGACGGCTCGTTCGTCGAGATGACGCCGATGCGTTCGGCTGGTGCGGGTTCTGGCAGCGGCGTCGTCGCCGGCTGGGGCACGACCGACGGCCACTCGGTCGTCGTCGTCTCGCACGATGCCGCCGTCGCGTCCGGAGCGATCGGTGCCGTCATGGCCGAGAGCATCCAGAAGGCGCAGCGCTTCGCGATCGACAAGGGCTACCCGATCGTCTACATCAACGACTCCGGTGGAGCTCGTATCCACGACGGAATCTTCGCCCTGCACGGCTGCGGCGGCATCTTCGCGCTCAACATCGAGGCGCAGAGCCGGATCCCGCAGATCTCGCTGATCCTCGGTCCGTGTGCTGGCGCTGCGGCGTACTCGCCGGCCCTCACCGACTGGACCGTCATGGTCAAGGAGCAGGGACAGATGTTCCTGACCGGCCCCGACATCGTCAAGGCCGCCACCGGCGAGGACGCCTCGGCCGAGGACATCGGCGGCTCCGCGCTGCACACCAAGACCAGCGGGGTGGCCCACCTCGAGGTCGACTCTGAGGAGGACGCCTTCGACGCGACCCGTCTCCTGCTGTCGTTCCTGCCGACCCACAAGGGAGGCAAGCAGAAGCGTCACGACGCAGTGCCGGCCAACCCCGGTGCGGTCGCGGCGCTGCCGACTCTCGTCCCCGAGAAGTCCAGCATCGTGTTCGACATGAACAAGCTGCTCGACGGCGTGCTCGACAACGGTGCACGGCTCGGAGCCGTGCCGACCCACGCACCCAGCATCCTGACGTTGTTCGCCCGCATCGACGGTCATGCCGTCGGTGTCCTGGCCAACCAGCCCAACGCTCGCGGCGGAATCCTCGACTCGAAGGCGTCGGTCAAGGCGGCCCGGTTCGTGGAGTTCTGCGGCCGTTTCGACCTGCCTGTCCTGACCTTCGTCGACGTGCCCGGCTTCCTGCCCGGCACGGTCGAGGAGGGCCGCGGCGTCATCACGCACGGCGCCAAGCTGTTGAAGGCCTACGTCGACACCAAGAGCCCCGAGCTCACGGTCGTGGTGCGCAAGTCGTACGGCGGCGCATACATCGCAATGGGCTCGGCCTCGCTCGGCGCCCATGCCAACTGGGCCTGGTCGAACTCCGAGATCGCGGTCATGGGTCCCGGAGGTGCTGTCGCACTGCTGCACCGTCGCGCGCTCAAGGAGGCCGAGGACCCGACGGCCCTGCGCGACGAGCTCGCTGCGGTCTACCGCGAAGAGGTCGCTCGCCCCTACCTGGCCGCCGAGGCCGGGATCGTTGACGACGTCATTCACCCTGAGGAGACTCGCGACCGCATGATCGCCGCCCTGCGTATGCTGACCCACGGAGCGGGTGAGTGATGTTCCTCGCCCGCGCTGAGATCGTCTCGAACGTCTGGAAGCTCGTCGCCCGTGAGGGCGACCAGGTCGCGGTCGGCGACACGCTGGCCATCCTCGAGTCGATGAAGATGGAGATCCCGCTGGTCGCGCAGGCCGGTGGTCACGTCAGCAAGATCCTGGTCGAGCTCGGTCAGATCGTCCAGGAGGGCGATCCGATCATGGAGATCGACGAGACCGCCAGCGCCTGACGCCCGCCCCAACCACCCGCCGATCCCGCGAGTGGTGCGCTTCGGACATTCTGAGACGGGCAAAGTCAATGGGTGGTGGCAACGGGTTGGTTTCACGCGGCCTCTTTGAGGAGCGTGTTCAGCGCTTGGGCTGGGGTCTTGAGGTTCAGCGTCGGGCGGGGACGGCGGTTCAGGGTCGCTGCGACGCGGGCGAGGTCCTCAGCGCTATGGACGGACAGGTCGCTTCCCTTCTCGAACCAGAACCGCAGTAGACGGTTGGTGTTCTCGTTCGTGCCGCGCTGCCAGGGCGAGTGCGGGTCACAGAAGAACAACTTCGTGTCCAACGCGGCTGGATGTCTTCATAGGCCGCGAGCTCGGACCCGCGGTCCCAGGTGATCGACTGCCGCAAGTGTTTGGGCAGGTCACGCATCGCGTCGATCATCGCCGCCGCGACGGTCTGCGAGTCATGGCGATCTGGCAGGTGCAGCAAGATCGTGAACCGGGTTGTGCGCTCGACCAGCGTCCCGATCGCGGACTTCGAAGCCGGTCCAACGATCAGGTCACCTTCCCAATGACCCGGAACAGCACGGTCGTCGACCTCAGCGGGCCGGTCGCTGATGGTGAAGGCCTCCTTGTAGGGACTGCTGGCCTTGCGATCACGGGTCTGTGGTCGCCGGTTCGCGCGTTTCAGGCTGAGGTTGCGGTGCAGGTCAGCGCGCAGCTCGCCACGGGTCTGGACGTAGAGGGCCTGATAGATCGTCTCGTGGGACACCCTCCAAGTGTGATCGTCACCGAACGTCTTCGTGAGCATCCCGGCGATCAAGCCCGGCGACCAGCCCTCGTCCATCGCGGCCTCGATGAACCGGCACAACGGCCCGTTCGTAGCGAGCTTGAAGGCCTTGGGCCGGCGCCGCAAGCTCGGCTGCCAACCGGTGAGCGACCGACGCGTAATAGACCCCGTCCGGGCTCGACGACCGGTTGACCTCACGCCAGACCACCGACTTGTTCCGGCCGATGAAGGTCCCGATCTGCGCGTACGACATCTGCAAACACCGACCGGCCTGAATCAACGACCTATCCATCATCGACAACGATCGACGGCAAGACGATGAGGGCTTTCCTGGCAATGACGGTGGGATCGGGGCCACCAGACCGCCGCCATCTTTGCGACCGACAACGAGAGCAAGTTCCATCCGCCCAGACTGGCGCCACCAACGCGTCGCGGATCCAACCGACGCGCCGACACTCTGAGCCGCCGCCAGCAGCGACATCCCGCCACACACCGAATCAACGAAACGCTCACGCGTCCCAGGTTCGAACAACTTCACCATGACAACACTCCAATTCAACAAGCGTTGTCACGACCATATGAATCTGCCACGGCGTGTCTGTCCAAGACGCACCACTCGGGGACCGGTTTGCACCACTCGCTCAGTCGGGCGTGTTGATCATGAAGTTCGCGGCGTGCTGCACGTAGGCCCAGAACTGAGCGTCCTGCTCGGGCGTCAACGCCGCCTTGTCGAGGCCGGCGCGGAAGTGGTGCAGCCACCGGTCGCGCGCAGCCGACGTCACCTCGAACGGCGCGTGGCGCATCCGCAGGCGGGGGTGCCCGCGCTGCTCGGAGTACGTCCCGGGGCCGCCCCAGTACTGCTGCAGGAACAGGGTGAAGCGGTCCTTGGCGGGCTCGAGATCGGCCTCGGGGTACATGGGCCGCAACAGCTCGTCGGTCGCGACGCCGTCGTAGAAGACGTCGACGATGAGCTTGATCGTGTCGTAGCCGCCGATCTGGTCGAAGAACGTCAGCTGTCCACCGCTCTGCTCGGTCATGCCTGCTCCTCTTCGGTGGTCGTGCGGAAGGTCGTGGGGATCCGGATGCCCTCTTCGTCGAAGCGGGCCTTGACGCGTTGGCGCATCGCGCGGGCCACGAGCCACTGCTTCATGGGTGCGGTCTTGAGCACGACGCGCACGACCGCACCGTCCTTGTCGAACCGCTCGACGCCCCACACCTCAGGCGGTTCGATGATGATGCCGGCGAACTGGGCATCTGCCTGCAGGCTGTTGGCCTCGTCCTGCAGGATCTGCTGCACGCGGTCGAGGTCGGCGTCGTAGCCGACCGTGATGTCGAGGACTGTGCGTGACCAGTTCTGGCTCTGGTTGCCGACGCGCAGCACCTCGCCGTTGCGGACGTGCCATACCGTGCCGTTGACGTCACGCAGGCGGGTCACCCGCAGGCCGACGGCCTCGACGGTGCCCGAGGCGAGCCCGAGGTCGACGATGTCGCCGACGCCGTACTGGTCCTCGAAGATCATGAACGTGCCGGCCAGGAAGTCCTTGACGAGGTTCTGGGCGCCGAAGCCGAGGGCGACTCCGACGATTCCGGCGCTCGCGATGATCGGGGCGATGTCGATCGACAGCCTGGCCAGGACCATGACGACGACCACGGCCATGATCAGTCCGGTCGCGGCGCTCTTGAGCAGCGATCCCATCGCCTCGGTGCGCTGCTGTCGACGTTCGTACGACTCAGGGCGTAGATCAGCGAGGAACTCGCCGGCTCGGGAGTTGGCGATGACGCCGGGGACCGAGCCCTTGTTGGCCTGCCGGACGAGCTTGTCGATCGCGCGGCAGACGAACCAGCGGAACAGCAGCCCGAGGCCGATGATGAGGGCGATCGCGCCGGGCGTCGCCACGAACCAGTCGTAGGCCTTGCCCTCGGGCAGCTTCCAGTCGATGTCGAGGTGAGGCACGACCCCAGCCTACGGGTGGATAGGATGGACCCCATGAGGACTCCTGCTCGCGTGCTCGGTCTCGCGCTCTCGTTCGTGGTCATGTTCGTCGCCGGCACAGGCGCGGCCCTCGCCGACCAGCCCGTCGGACCTGCCTGGCCCGATGGCGAAGGTCGCAGCACCCTCGACACCTTGCTGGTGTTCGGCGGGGGAACGGTCGTCCTGTTCATCGTCATCTCGTTGTTCGGCCTGCTGACGGCGCGCAACAACTACGTCCCGCCGCCGCCCAGCACCGAGCTCGCGACGACTGGTGACAAGGCGCCTGTGCACCACTGAGCCAGCCCTGACTTCAACCAGCGCGTCTTCGGTCCTTCGACCGGAGGCGCGCTGGTCTTTTGTGTGAGCGTGCCTAGGATCGGACGTGAACCCGTGATCGGAGCGCACATGATTCCCGCCAGCTTTTCCCGCCTACGTCCTCTCGGAGAAGGGGGAAGCCGGCCCGCCGGGGTCGAGCTGACGCCGGCCGATCTGCCTGACGGCGACGTCGTGGTCGAGGTCGACTACTCGTCGCTGAACTACAAGGACGGCCTGGCGGTGTCCGGCCAGGGCAGGATCGCCCGCTCGCTGCCGATGACGTGCGGCATCGATCTGGCCGGTCGGGTCGTCGAGTCGTCGTCGGCAGACTGGTCCGAGGGTGACGAGGTGATCGCGACGGGCTGGGGCCTGTCCGAGACCGAGCAGGGTGGCTACACGAGGTATCAGCGGGTCAGGTCGCAGTGGTTGGTCCGCAAGCCGTCGGCGTTCTCGGCGTTGGAGTCCATGGCGATCGGCACAGCCGGGCTGACCGCGATGCTGTGTGTCCTGCGCCTGCAGGCCCATGGTCTTCGCGACGGCGCCAAGATCGTCGTGACGGGTGCGAGCGGTGGTGTCGGCAGTGTCGCTGTGGCCTTGCTCGCCAGGGCTGGCTACGAGGTCGAGGCGTCGACGGGAAGCGCCGCGTCGCACGAGCTCTTGACATCGTTGGGTGCCAGCTCGATCATCGACCGGGCAGAGCTCAGCGAGCCGGGGCGTCCGCTGGGCAAGGAGCGCTGGGATGCCGGCGTCGACACGGTCGGCAGCCACACCCTCGCGAACGTGCTGAGCCAGATCTCGTACGGCGGTGCCGTCGCCGCCTGCGGTCTGGCCGGTGGTGCTGACCTGCCGTCCACGGTCATGCCATTCATCCTGCGTGGAGTCGACCTCCTGGGCGTCGACTCGGTGTACGCGCCGATCGAGCGCCGCGTCGAGCCCTGGGACCGGTTGGCCGCTGACCTGCCGTCAGACGTGCTGGCCCAGATGACGACGGTCAGGGCGTTCGACGACCTCCCGCGGCTCGCCGACGACATCCTGGCGGGCGCGACGCAGGCCCGCGTGGTCATCGACGTCGCGGGCGCCTAGGGCGCCGCTGGGAGGCCGCGGCCTCGAGTCGCCGAATCCTGGCGACCTACTACGGTGGAATGCGGCGAGACGGAACCTCAGTCTCGCCATCCGGGGGGAGAAGCTGTGGCAGAGATCGAGCATGCCCACAGGCGTGCGAGCTATGGGCCGACGAGTCCGAACGTCGGGGTGCGGGGCAGTCAGACGCGCGAGCGGATCATGGCCGAGACGTTGGAGCTGTGCGCGCGCACCGGGTTCCAGGACACCACGGTGCAGGACATCGCCGACGCCGCCGACGTGTCCCGCGCGGCGCTGTACCAGTACTTCGGCAGCAAGGAAGAGATCCTGCGGGGAGCTGCTGGACTCCTGCGCGCTCGCGCTGCACGACGTGATGGACGACGCCGGCCGCCTGGGTCCGACCGCAGACGGGCTGGCTCAGCTGCGCTCGTGGATCGTCGCGTGGAGCCGGGTCCACGAACGTCACGCAGCGCTGTTCGTGCGGTGGGCGGGCGTCGACTGGCCGGTCTCGCACGAGCCTGCGCGAGAGCTCGAGCGGCGCGTGGCCAGCTGCCTGGCTTCGACCGGTCTGACGGGCATGACTCCGGAGGAGGCCGGCGTGCTCGTCGCCGGCGTCGTCCACCGGTACACCGTCGTGCGCTCTGCGGAGGGTCGCTCGTCAACGGCGCACGCAGAGGCTGCCGACGAGGTAGCGGTGGCGCTTCAGGCGGTGCTGTTCCCGGCCACTGCGCGGGAGGTGCTGGTCGCCGCGGCTACCGACCCGGGTGAGCATCTCGTGCGGGAGGCTCCGCGGAGCGGGCCGTCGCGCCTGGAGGCCGTCCTGGCGGGTCTGAGCGCCCGCAGCGCCCGCACCGTCCACCTCATCGTCCGTGCAGGAGCCGACTCGTTCGCCGAGCAGGGCTATCACGACGCGAACGTGGACGCGATCGTGAAGCGGGCGGGGTTCGCCCGCGGCACGTACTACAAGTACTTCGCCGAGAGCTCGACCTGCTGCTGGTCCTGGCCGACGAGTTCGAGAACCGCGCGAACCGTGCTGATCGGCGTGCTGGGTCAGCTGGGACCGGCCCTGCGGTCCGTGACGACCTGCGCGCCTGGGTTCGCGACTTCTTGGTGCTCCGCCGCGCGTACCTGGGGGTCATGCGAGCGCTGATCGACCGGTCACCGGATGATCCCGAGCTCGAGGGGAGCCGGGAACGGTTCCGGCAAGCCATCTCGACCACGGTCGGGTCGCTCGTCAGCTCTGGCGAGCTCGACGGAGTCGTCACGCCGTGGGCCGCCGAGGTCGTTCTGCTCGGAGCACTTGATCGTCTGCCCGAGGTGTCGGGCCATTCCGCGAGACCCGATCAGGCCGTCGAGCTCGTCGCGCTGGTGCTGGAGCGCGGACTGCTCGGTCTCGACCTGACCGGGTGAGCGACGGTCAGCCCAGCACGTCTCAGCGGGGCGCCATGCGCAGCGCGCCGTCCATGCGGATCGTCTCTCCGTTGAGGTAGTCGTGGTCGACGATCATCGCGACGAGCTTGGCGTACTCGGCGGGCTCGCACAGTCGCTGCGGAAACGGGACGCCTGCTGCCAGCCCGGCGCGGAACTCGTCGCTGACGGTCGCGAGCATCGGCGTGTTGACGATGCCGGGGGCGATCGTGCAGACGCGGATCCCGTGCTGCGCCAGGTCACGGGCAGCCGGCAGGGTCATGCCGACGATGCCGCCCTTGGAGGAGGCATAGGCGACCTGGCCGATCTGGCCTTCGTAGGCTGCGATCGAGGCGGTGTTGACGATGACGCCCCGTTGTCCGTTCTCGTCGGCCTCGTTCTGGGCGATGGCCTCGGCAGCAAGGGCCAGCACCGTGAAGCTGCCGACGAGGTTGACGTGCACGATCTTGGCGAACAGGCCCAGGTCGTGGACTCCCTTGCGGCCGAGGATGCGGGCAGACGGACCGATACCGGCGCAGTTGACGACGGTGCGCAGCGGAACGGTCTCGTTGGCCGTCGCCACCGCGGCCCGCACCTGCGTCTCGTCGGTGACGTCGGCGGCGATGTAGGTCACGCCTGCGACCGAGGGAGCCTGGTCGATCGACGCCTGCAGGTCGAGTGCGTAGACCGAGGCGCCCTGGGTGGCCAGCAGGGCGGCTGTCGCGGCCCCTAGGCCGGAGGCGCCGCCGGTGACGATGGCGGCGGTGTCGTTGAGTTGCATGCTGCTCCTGTGGGTGGGGGTGGTGACGGGTTGCTCAGCGCGCGAGGTTGCGGCTGATGACGAGTCGTTGGATCTGGTTGGTTCCTTCGAAGATCTGCATGACCTTGGCCTCGCGCATGAAGCGCTCGACGGGGAAGTCCTTGGTGTAGCCGGCTCCGCCGAGCACCTGGACGGCATCGGTCGTGACCTTCATGGCGTTGTCGGTGCAGATCATCTTCGCGATCGACGCCTGCCGCGAGAACGGACGTCCGGCGTCTCGCAGGCGCGCAGCGGCCAGGTAGGTCGCCCGTGCCGATTCGACGGCGGCAGACATGTCGGCCAGCACGAAGCCGAGTCCTTGGTGGTCGATGATGGCCTTGCCGAAGGTCTCACGCTGCTTGGCGTACGCGACCGCGACGTCGAGGGCTTCCTGCGCCAGCCCGGTGGCGACCGCGGCGATGCCGAGCCGCCCAGAGTCGAGTCCGGCCAGGGCGATCGACAGCCCTTGGCCCTCGGCCCCGAAGCGACGCTCGGCAGGGATCCGGACGTCGTCGAACAGCATCGTGGCTGTCGTCGAGCTCATCAGCCCCATCTTCTGCTCAGGCGTGTCAGCGGTCAGGCCGGGAGTGTCGGCCGGCACGAGGAAGCAGGAGATGCCAGAACCCTTGCTCCCTGAGCCTGTCGAAGGCTCGGACGTCCGGGCCATGACCTTGTAGAAGTCAGCCCGGCCGCCATGGGTCGTCCAGGCCTTGGCTCCGTTGAGGACGTAGTCGTCTCCGTCACGTACTGCGCGCGTGCGCATCGCGGCAGGGTCGGAGCCGGCGTGTGCCTCGGAGAGGCAGTAGGCGCCGAGCTGCTCTCCCGACAGCATCTCGGGCAGCCAGTCGTTCTTCTGCTGGTCGGTTCCGGCGGTGAACAGGCCGAAGCACGACAGTGCGTGGACGCTGACGCCGACTCCGACACTCGCCGACGCCGACGCGATCTCCTCGAGGGCCTGAAGATAGACCTCGTAGCTCTGTCCGCCGCCACCGAGCCTTCGGGATACGGCAGGCTCAGCAGCCCGGCACGCCCCAGCGTGCGGTAGACGTCGCGGGGGAACTGGGCGGCCGCGTCGAGCTCGCTGATCACGGGCCGCAAGCCGTTGTCGACGATCTGGCGGGTCAGGTCGATCAGGTCGGCCGATTCGGGGGTGGGCATCAGGCGATCTGCCGGCATGGTGGCTCCTGCGTCGTGGACGGACTCGGCTCTGTACGCACAAGTGTACCCAAGAACTGTTCCTGGTACAGTCACCCTATGTCGACGAAGGACGAGAGCCTCAGCGGACGCACCGAGAACCTGCGTGACGGCATCATCGACATTATCCTGGCCGAGGGATTCGCCAACCTGCAGATGGCTGAGATCGCAGCGCGTCTGAACTGCTCGAAGTCGACGCTGTACGCGATCGCTCCCAGCAAGGAGCAGCTGCTGGTCTCGGTCGTGCGGACGTTCTTTCGCCGATCGACCGAACGGGTCGAGGAGGCAGTCGACCCACAGGCTCCCGCCGTCGAGAGGATCGACGCCTACCTGAGCGCCGTCGCGGCCGAGCTGGCACCAGCATCGGCGGCGTTCTTCGCAGATCTCGAACGATTCGCCCCGGCCCGCGACATCTACCGGCAGAACACGATGATCGCCGCTACCAGGGTGCAGTCGCTCGTGCAGGAGGCAGCGCCTGGCGTCGACTCGGCGTTCCTCGGCGCAGTCGCGGCGCAGACCATGGAGTCGATCCACCGTGGTGACATCGCGCGAGCGACCGGGCTCGACGACTCGGCCGCCTATCGCTCGCTCGCGAGCCTCATCGTCGCGGGTCTGTCCGGCGGCCAGCACCGCCCGGCGCCGCGGTCAACCAGCCGCGTCGGTTGACCGTTCGTCGACCAGGCCCCAGTCGAGGGCCTGCTCGAGCCCGACCGTGGCACCCGACAGCACCATGAAGGCCGTCCGCCACGGGCCGATGCGCCGCCGGATGCTCGCGGTACCGCCGTCACCTGGCACCAGCCCCATGCCGAGCGCAGGCAGGCCCACCGTCGTGCCGGGCTGCGCGACGATCCGTGAGGCGAAGGCCGGCACCTCGATGCCAGCGCCGAAGCAGGGCCCGTGCAGCTCGACGGTCACCCGGTCGGCGA
This sequence comes from Aeromicrobium sp. UC242_57, assembly GCF_044452305.1. NCBI lineage: Bacteria > Bacillati > Actinomycetota > Actinomycetes > Propionibacteriales > Nocardioidaceae > Aeromicrobium > Aeromicrobium sp. UC242_57. The sequence continues at coordinate 739,663 of NZ_JBIOAM010000003.1, forward strand.
CCCGGTGCAGCGCCAGACCGACGCTCTGGCCGAGGCCCCGCGCGTGTGCCGCGCCGACGTCGGTCGTCTCACCGAGCTCGTCGAGATCCGTGCCGCTGCTGAAGCTGGGTCCGTTGCCGCGGATCACGACCTCGGTGATCGTCGCATCGTCCTCGGCGAGCCGCAGGGCGTCGAGCAGCTCGGCGCGCAGATGTCGATCGATCACGTTGCGGCGCCCGGGACGGTTCAGGACGATGTCGAGCCGGTTGACGGTGCGTTCGACGAGCACCGGCCCGTCGACCGAGGAGTCGTCGTGCGGCAGAGAAGGGGAGTACCAGGCGGCGAGCCTCCGGGCCGGCGAGCAGCATCGAGTGCGCGAGTGACTCCATGACGACGCCGTCGACGAGCGACAGGTCGGCGGCCAACAGGCCGAGTGCTGCGACGGTGGCGCGCGGCGCGACCGCCGCCTTCGACACGATGGCTGCCGCGACCAGCGGCGGATCAGGCACCGTGACGGTCATCGCGGCCAGCTCAGCCGGGACGAGGCCGGCATCATCGACCAAGGTCGTCGTCAGCTCGGCGAGCAGACCGGCGGCCTCGCGGGGCAAGGGGCGTCGAGCCAGTCCGACGAGGCCGATGCGATCGGGACGCCGCGCGACGAGTGCAGTCAGCCGTCGTGGTCGGTGATGCCGTCGAGGTCGAACACTGCGACGACGTCGTGGGGCGTGCCTGCGTCGTCGAACCGGACTGTGAGCTCGTCGCGGGTGAGCTCAAGCGGGTCGATCAGCACCGATTACCCCCGCGGACGTCGTCCATCGCAGGACGCTGACAAGTGATGGTGGAACGCTTCGACATCTGCATCGCGGTCCCGTTTCGTCGGAACACTACCGCGCTGTTCTCGACTTCTTGCGGATGTTGCGGGTCGATACGCAGGTCGAAGGCCGCTTGCACATGCTGCGTCATGGCACTCAGCGCTGCCAGATCTTGGTGCCGGTGCAGGCGCAGACCGAGGTCGACCTGTGCCATCGCGTCGAGGCCGTGGCGGCGCAGCACGTCGATCATCAGACCGATGTCGACGCCGTAGTCGGACACGTACGGCACCGCACGCAACGCCTCGACCCGGAACGCGCACTCGCCGGCCAGGGGCTGCACAAAGCCCGACAGGAGGGGAGCGCGGTCGAGGATCAGGGGGCGTGCCACGAGCTCGGTGACCCGGCCCCCGCCAGATGACCGCGACGGGCCGGACGACCAGGGGCGGTCGTAGAAGGCCTTGACGAACACGAGGTCGCGGTCGACGAGCAGCGGACCGAGCAGACCGATCACGAAGTCGGCGGTGAACTCCTGGACGTCGGCGTCGAGGTAGATGCCGATGTCGCCGGACATCACGGCCAGCGCCTTCCACATCGCCTCGCCCTTGCCGGGGCGGCTTCCGACCTCGGGGAGGATCTCGTCGACGTGGAACACCATGGCACCGGCCGCTCGCGCGATCTCGGACGTGTCGTCGTCGGAGTGCGAGTCGATCACGATGATCTCGTCGACCAGCCCGACGCGTTCGACCAGCTCGGTCCGCAGGGTCTTGATGATCGCGCCGATCGTGGCCGACTCGTTCTTGGCCGGGATCAGGATGCTGACCTTGGTCGATCCCTTGGCGGCGACCAGCGCCGTGGGATCGAACTGGTCCCACCGGTACGTGTGCGTGTCGAACCACCTGGAGGTCTGCACGAATGGATCGTCGTGCGACACGTCAGGCAAGGCCGCGCACCACTCGTGCAGGCGGCCGGTTGCCCTGGATGCTCGCGACCATCTCGAGGACACGCAGGGTCCCGGCGACGTCGTGGGCCCGGAAGATCGCCGCACCCTGGCTGGCAGCCAAGGCCGTCGCCGCGAGGGTGCCCTCGTGCCGCTGGTCGACGGGACGCCCCAACGTCTCGCCGATGAAGTCCTTGTTGGACAACGCCATCAGGACCGGCCAGCCCGTTGCGACGAGCTCGTCGGCGCGCCGCAGCAGCCTCGAGACCGTGCCACGTGTTCTTGCCGAAGTCGTGCGTCGGGTCGATCAGGATGCCTTCGCGGGGACACCCCGTTCGACGAGCGCGGTTGCCGCCTGGGTGGTCTGAGCGATGACGTCGCCGACGATGTCGTCGTAGTTGACCCGGTGCGGTCGGGTGCGTGGCACGGCGCCACCGGTGTGCGAGCAGACGAACCCGAGGCCGTACTCGGCTGCGACGTCACCAAGCCCGGCGTCGGCGCCGGCCCACGTGTCGTTGATGATGTCGGCGCCGGCCTCGGCGCACTGGCGGCCCACCTCGGCACGCCACGTGTCGATGCTGAGGACGGCGTCGGGAACTTCTTCGCGCACCGCAGCCAGGAAGGGCACCGTGCGACGGATCTCCTCGACGACGTCGACATCGTCACCGGGGCCGGCCTTGACGCCGCCGACATCGATGATGTCGGCGCCGTCGCCGATGGCCCGGCGGACCGCGTCACGGGCCGCCTCGTCGGCGTAGGTCGCCCCCTTGTCGAAGAACGAGTCGGGGGTGCGATTGACAATGGCCATCACGAGTGCGCGGTCACGGGTCGACCGACGTCCTCGGAACACGAGATCCACGGGCATGGTGCCCTCCTGCCTGACTCGGAGAAGCTCAGAACGCGGCTTGTGCCTTGAGCGCGCGGGCCAGGTCGTCGCGGCCCTCCGAGACGTATCGGACGGCGGCAGCGTTCGCCGACGTCGAGGCCAGCCACGCATCGACCTTGTCGAGCGCCGACTGCGAGGGATTGGCCAGCGGGAACAGGTGGATCAGCGCGACCTGCCCGATCCAGACGCCGAGGTCGTCGATGACGGTGTTGGCCATCTCGAGGTAGCGGTCGACGTAGGGCTCGAGGATGTCGGCCTGACCTGAGACCTGGAAGGCGACTGCTGTCTGGCGGCGGGTCTCGTTGGGGGTCGACGGATCGACGGCGACGACCTGCCACGCCTTCTCCTTGGCGTCGGCGTGGGGAACGGATCGTGCGTGCCGCAGCAACTCGTTCCTGGCCCGAGATCGTGTTGTCGCGCTCGAGCCTCGGCGGCGATCGCGGCCTCGTCGGCGTCATCGAGCCGGGCCAGCGCCGTGATGAGCGTCCAGCGCAGATCGGTGTCGATCGTCAGACCGTCGAGCGCGCCGTCGAGGATCTCTCGGATGCGGTCGGGGGAGGAGGCCGCCGAGGCGAAGGCCCGGACGAGGGCGAGCTGGTGATCGCTGCCAGGTTCGGCGGCGTCGACCAGCTCGCGCAGTCCCGACTCCCAGCGCTGCGCGAGTGCCGGCCGTGCAGCGTCGTTGGTGTAGTAGTGCACCGCTCCGCTGCCTTGACGCAGCAGCGAGCCGACTGCGGTCAGATCGGACTCGGATCCGACGCCGGCCAGCACCAAGGTCACGAAGTCAGCACCCGAGAGCTCGGCGTCGCGGGTCATGTCCCAGGCCGATCCCCAGCACAGTGCCCGCGGCAGCGACTCCTCGAACGTCGCGATGCTGTCGACCAGCGTCGCGAAGGAGCGCTCGTCGAGGCGGATCTTGGCGTACGTCAGGTCGTCGTCGTTGAGCAGGATCAGGTCAGGCTGCTGCTTGCCGATCAGCTCGGCGATGTCGGTCGATGCGCCCCGGATGTCGACCTCGACGCGGTGGGTGCGGACGAGCTTTCCAGGCCCTCCCGAGCCTCGTCGAAGCGTCCGCACGGTCGTAGAGGCCGATCGCGATGCGGTGACGGCGCAGCGTCGGGTAGGCCTCGATCGCGGTCTGCTGGACGGAGAACGAGGTGAAGGCGCCATCGGCGTCAGTCTCGAACTCAGCCCGCAGCGTGTTGACGCCCGACGTCTGGAGCCACTCCGCGGCCCCAGTCGCCGAGCTCGCGTCCCGATGCGGCCTCGAGCTCGACGAGCAGGTCCTTCAGCTCGGTGTTGCCGTAGGCGTGCTTGCCGAAGTAGGCACGCAGGCCGGCGAAGAAGTCCTTCTCGCCGACCCAGGCGACGAGCTTGCTTGAGCGCCGAGGCGCCCTTCGCGTACGTGATGCCGTCGAAGTTGGCCTCGACCGCATGGAGGTCGTAGTTGTCGGCTGCGATGGGGTGCGTCGACGGCAGCTGGTCCTGACGGTAGGCCCAGTTCTTGCGAGCGTTCGTGAAGCTCGTCCAGGAGTCCTTGAAACGGGTCGCGTTGGTCGAGGCGTGCGAGGCGGCGAACTCGGCGAAGGACTCGTTGAGCCACAGGTCGTCCCACCACTTCATCGTGACGAGATCGCCGAACCACATGTGTGCCATCTCGTGCAGGATCGTGTTGGCGCGGCTCTCGTACGCCGCGACGGTCTGTCGGCTGCGGAAGATCATCTCGTCACGGAACGTCACGGCGCCGGCATTCTCCATCGCACCCATGTTGTACTCGGGGACGAAGAGCTGGTCGTACTTGCCGAACGGGTAGCCCATCTCGAAGGCTCCCTCGAAGAACTCGAAGCCCTGCTTGGTGATCAAGAAGATGTCGTCGGCGTCGAGGTGCTCCACGACCGACTGGCGGCAGAAGATGCCGAGCGGGATCTCGTCGTACGCGCCCTGGTAGGAGTCAGTGACCGACACGTACTCGCCGGCCACGAGCGCCGTGATGTAGGTCGACATCTTCTTGGTCGGTGCGAAGTGCCAGGTGCTGGTGCCCTCGGCGGCGGGAACGGGTTCAGGCGTGGGGAGTTCGAGACGACGGCCCAGTGGGACGGAGCAGTGACGTGGAAGGTGAACACGGCCTTCAGGTCGGGCTGCTCGAACGTCGCGAACACGCGGCGGGCGTCGGGAACCTCGAACTGGGTGTACAGGTACACCCGCTGATCGGCTGGGTCGACGAAACGGTGCAGGCCCTCGCCGGAGCGGGAGTAGGCGCACGTCGCCTCGACGACCAGGGTGTTGGACTCCTGCAGGCCTGACAGCGCGATGCGGTTGTCGGCGTAGGCGTCGAGCGAGACGGCGGAGCCGTTGAGGCTGATCGACGTGATCTGCGCGTCGACGAGGTCGACGAACGTCGACGAGCCGGGGGTCGCCCCGAAGTCGATCGTCGTGACAGATCCGAAACGCGTCTCGGAGTCGAGGGTGAGGTCGAGCTGCACGTCGTAGGTCTCGGTAGAGACGATCGAGGCGCGCTCGCTGGCTTCTTCGCGGGTGAGATTCGTACCAGGCATGTCGCCATGCTTTCACGGTCCCGCACTTTGGTCGACGCGGGTGATCGCCGAAGACTCGGGCAGGATAGGGACATGACCATTGCCTTCGCGTCGTCCGCCCGTTCGACGGTCGGCATCGAATGGGAGCTGGCGCTGGTCGACTCCGACTCCGGCGACCTGCGGCAGGTGGCACAGACCGTGCTCGATGCCGTGCTGCCGCCAGGGCTCGACCAGCATCCTCACATCCGCCAAGCTGTTGCTCAACACCGTCGAGGTGGTCTCGGGTGTGTGCACGAGCGTCGCGGAGGCAGGCGCCGACCTGCAGCGGGCGATCGACGAGATCCGCACCGTCACCGATCCGCTTCGGGTCGACGCTGATGTGCGCCGGAACGCATCCGTTCGCCGCCTGGAACCACCAGAAGGTCACCGACAAGGAGCGCTATGCGACCTTGATCGACCGGACTCAGTGGTGGGGGCGCCAGATGCTGATCTACGGCGTGCACGTGCACGTCGGGATCGAGGATCGCGACAAGGTCCTGCCGATCAGCCGGGCGATGCTGACGGTCTACGGCCACCTGCAGGCGCTCAGCGCGTCGTCGCCGTTCTGGGGCGGCAACGAGACCGGCTACGCCTCCAACCGGGCACTGATGTTCCAGCAGCTGCCCACGGCCGGCCTGCCGTTCCAGTTCGAGGAGTGGAGCCAGCTGGAGCACTACGTCGACGACATGTTGCACACCGGTGTCATCGACTCGTTCGACGAGATTCGCTGGGACCTGCGTCCGTCGCCGAAGTTCGGCACCCTCGAGGTGCGGGTGTGCGACGGCATACCGTCGATGTCCGAGTCTGCTCAGCATCTCGGCGCTGACCCACTGCCTCGTCGAGTACTTCTCGACCGAGCTCGACGCGGGCCGCGAGCTTGCCGACGATCCCGCCGTGGTTCGCGCAGGAGAACAAGTGGCGCTCGGCCCGGTACGGCATGGACGCGATCTTGATCCTCGACAAGAACGCCGACGAAGACCTCGTCACGACCGATCTGCACCGGTGGCTCGACCGTCTTGCGCCGGTCGCCGAGCGGCTCGAGTGCGTCGACGAGCTGGCCGGGATCCACTCCATCATCGCCGGTGGTGCGTCCTACCAGCGTCAGCGCCGGGTCGCGGCGATCAACGCCGGTGAGCTCGATGCAGTGGTCGGATCCCTCGTCGAGGAAATGCGCGCGGGTCATCCGGTGTTGCACAGATCATGACCTCAACTGAACTCGCTGAGACCGAGACTGTCGACTTCTGGTCGACCCGCTGTGCCCGTTCGCCTGGATCACCTCCCGCTGGATGCTGGAGGTCGAGAAGGTGCGCGACGTCGAGACCCACTTCCACGTCATGAGCCTGTCGGTGCTCAACTCGGGCAAGGACGTGCCCGACGAGTACAAGGACATGATCGAGCGCGGTTGGGGGCCGGTCCGCATCGCGATCGCCGTCGAGCAGCAGCACGGGCCAGCAGCCGTCCGTGAGTTCTACACCGCGATCGGCACCCGTCACCACAACGAGGGGCGTGAGTTCGACACCTCGCTGTTCGAGGAGTCGCTGCGCTGCGGCCGGTCTTCCGGTCGAGCTCGCTGCGGCGGCTGACGACGCCTCGCTCGACGATGCCGTGCGTGCCTCGCACCAGGTCGGCATCGACAAGGTCGGCGAGGACGTCGGCACGCCCGTCATCGAGATCGCGGGCGTCGCCTTCTTCGGTCCGGTGCTGCAGAGCATCCCCAAGGGTGAGACAGCTGGCGTCGTCTTCGACGGTGCCCGGGCGCTGGCCTCGTTCCCTGACTTCTTCGAGCCGAAGCGCACCCGCAAGGGTGACCTCGACTTCAGCTGACGTCGCTTCGCCCCTTGGGCTTGTCGAGAGGAGCCCTTTCGACAACCCCAAGGGGCAACTAGCCTCGTGCCATGACACTTCACCCTCAGGCGCGGGCGCTGCTGGACACGCTGGTCGACGATGACGAGCCGTGGCCTCCAGAAGACCTGGTGGCGTTGCGCGCCGAGGCCAGGGCGGCAGCGTTGCAGGGCGAACGTATCGGCCTCGACTTCGTCATTGACGTCGACGCGGACGGCGTCCCGTGCCGGCTGTACCGCCCCAAGCAGGGGGCTCCGGCTGCGCTGTACGTCCATGGCGGTGGTTGGGCCATGCACGACCTCGAGACCCATGACGCGTTCTGCCGCTACCTCGCGCACCGGACGGGGTGGGCCTTGCTGGCCGTCGACTACCGTCTCGCGCCGGAGAACCCGTACCCGGCGCCGCTCGACGACGTCGCCACCGCGGCCAGCTGGCTGCGGCGCACGACCGGTCCCACCGGATCGACGCGTCGTTCCTGCCGGCCATCGCAGACTCGTCGGGCGCCAACCTGGTAGCCGGGCTGTGCGTGAGAGATCCGCAGGCTCTCGACTTCCAGGTCTTGATGTACCCGCCCGTCGACCGTCGTGCCGAGCTGTCGGCCGCTGGCCAATGCCACGCTGGACGGTGCGGGCATCGGACTGGTTCTGGAGCCCTACGCTCCCGGTGAGCTCGGCGACCACCCAGAGGTGTCGCCGGCGTGCGCCGACAACCTCGCCGAGCACCCGCCGGCCTTCATCCTGACCTGCGAGCACGACGTGCTGCGCGATCAGGCCGAGCTGTACGCCGCTCAGCTCGCCGCTGCGGGAGTCGAGGTCACGGCGCACCGCGCGCTGGGCATGGTGCACTCGTTCTGGAGGCAGCCCGACGTGTTCGACGCTTCGCGGTCTGCCGTGACGTTCGTGGGGGCGCTGCTCGATGCTCAGCGGGCCCGTGCGCGCTGACTGGCATACTGACGAGGTGACCAAGAACGTGCCGACGACCCCGCCGGCGGTCACCTCCACCTCCTTGCGCCGACCGCCCGTGCTGCAGTCGCTCGTCGTCCTGACCTTCGCGGTCCTTCTGGTGCTGGCGTTCGTCCTCGACCGGGGAGTCGTCGTGATTGGCGTGCTCGCGCTGCTCGGCACTGCGTCGGGATTCGACCCGACCAGGCAGAGAGCCCGCCGTGGTCGCACGGACTCCCCGGAGTGCCAGATGGTCCGAGCACCCCGAGCCCGATCCCGGTGTACGTCTACGGGGCCGTCAGCGTCCTCGCCGCCGCGGTCGCAGCCGTGCTGATCGCGATCGACGCGCAGCCCTGGACATTCGTGGTGCTGGCCGGTGTGGCTGCTGTGTCGTGGCTCGTGGGGGCTGACAGCGCGCTGCGCTACGCACGTCAGAGCCGCCGGGTCCAACGGGCTCTGGCGGCCTATGCGCCGACCACCGCGATGGGGTTCGCGGGCCGTTCGGGCGGGCCGTGGCAGCTGCGCATGTGGGAGCCGTACATCCTGCGGTCGGGCGAACGCAACGTCGTGATCAGCCTGCACGCCAAGTACGCCGCGATGATCCTCAAGGACGCCGATCTGTCGTCGCCGTACCTCCAGCTGGGCTCGCGCGGCTTCAAAGACCTCGACCAGCTGCTGGTGCCGTCGTTGAAGGCGGTCTTCTACGTGCAGAACGCCCGCTCCAACGCCGGGTTCATGGCGCACGACCGGTTGACGCACGTCTGGCTCAACCACGGCGACTCCGACAAGCCCGCCAACTTCAACCCGCGCCACGCCCACTACGACAAGCCGTGGTCTGCGGCCAGGCCGGGATCGACCGCTACGCACGGCACGGCATCCAGCGTCGACCCGACAAGTTCGTGATCCTGGGGCGCCCCCAGGCGTCGGGCGTTCGTTCGGTGACCGGCCCCATCGCCCGCAAGGATCCCAAGATCGTGCTGTACGCCCCGACGTGGCACGGTCTCGACGAGGCGGTCAACTTCTCGTCGCTCGAGCGCGGCCCGCGGATCGTGCAGGCGCTGATCGACCGGGGTGCCACCGTGATCTTCCGTCCGCACCCGTTGAGCTATCGCTGGCGCATCCGCAAGGCCGTCGTGCGGGACATCCAGGCGATCCTGCGGGCCGACAAGACGATCTCCGGTCGCCGGCATCGCTGGGCAAGAAGGTCGACAAGGTCTGGTCGGTGGCCGACTGCGCCGAACCAGTCGCATGCGTTGATCTCCGACGTCTCGTCCGTCGTCTCCGACTTCCTGCAGTCCCGCAAGCCGTACGCGATGGTCAGCATGCATGCCTCGGTCGACGACTTCCGGGCAGAGTTCTCGGTGGCCGAGACGGGGTACGTCCTGCTGGGCGACCTGTCCAACCTCGACGAGGTGCTCGACGACCTTCTGGTCGCCGATCCCTTGGCCGAGGCCCGCGCTGAGAGAAAACGTTATGTCCTCGGCGACTTCGACGGCGACGAGTCGGCCGAGGCATTTGCCGGGTTCGTCAGGAGCCTGGTCCGAGGCAGTTGACGACGCCGGTGAGGGGACTGAAAGAATTCGCTCATGCGCGTCCACATTGCAGCTGACCATGCCGGCTTCGAGCCAAGGCCCACCTCATCTCCTGGCTGACGGCCAACGGGTACGAGCCGGTCGATCACGGTGCGCACGCCTACGATGCGCTCGACGACTACCCGCCGTTCTGCGTCGACGCCGCTGCTGCGGCCGTGGCAGAGCCGGGCTCGCTGGGTGTCGTGATCGGCGGATCGGGCAATGGCGAGCAGATCGCCGCCAACAAGGTCACCGGCGCCCGCGCCGCCCTGGCCTGGAGCACCGAGACTGCCTCGCTGGCTCGTCAGCACAACAACGCCCAGATCGTCGCGGTCGGTGCGCGCATGCACACCGCCGACGAGGCCACCGCGATCGTCGAGGCCTTCTTGACCACGCCGTGGAGCGACGAGGCCAGGCACCAGCGCCGGATCGACATGCTGCTGTCGTACGAGACGACCGGCAAGTTTGCCTGAAGGCCACACGCTCCACCGGCTCGCCGGTGACCTGAGCGACACGTTCGCAGCTCGACGGGTCGCCTTGTCGAGCCCGCAGGGCCGTTTCGCTGCCGAGTCGGCACGGCTTGACGGGCGAGTCCTGGAGACTGCGGAGGCGTGGGGCAAGCACCTGTTCGTCTCGTTCGCCGACGTGCCCGATCAGGTCCACGTGCACCTGGGGCTCTACGGGACGTTCGCGATCTCACCGGGTGTTGGACGCCCGGTCGTCGGCCAGGTCAGGTGGCGCCTCGAGTCGGACCACACGGCTGATCTACGCGGGCCCAGCGCTTGCGGAGCTGTTTGGCACCCCCAGAGGTCGAGGCCATCATGACCAGGCTCGGACCCGACCCGCTGCGCGCCGACGCCGATCCGGAGCGGGCGTGGTCGCGGATCCCACCGCTCGTCCGCTCCGATTGCGACCCTGCTGATGGATCAGTCGGTCCTGGCCGGCGTCGGCAACGTGTACCGCGCCGAGGTGCTGTTCCGGCAGCACGTCGCTCCGATGACGGCCGGGCGACGCATCTCGAAGGTGCGGTGGAACGCGATCTGGTCCGACCTGGTCGACCTGATGCAGGTCGGCGTCGAACGCGGTCGCATCGACACGGTGCGTCCAGAACATGAGCCCGACGCGATGGGTCGTGAGCCGCGCGCCGACGACCACGGGGGAGAGGTCTACGTCTACCGCCGAGACGGGCAGGGTTGCCTGGTCTGCGGCACCGCTGTCCGGCGCAGAGTTGTCGCCGCCAGAAACCTGTTTTGGTGCCCGACATGCCAGTAACGCCGATAGGGTTTCCCAGGTGATGCCTAAGCTTCCGACGATTGCTTCCGAGCGTGGCCGGGTATCTGGACGACCGCATCGTGCGGTGGCGCACGGGGACGACAGAAGGACAGGTCGCGGTCCTCGCAGCATTGAACATCTTGACCTTGCTGCTGCTGGCCGGGTCGATCGTGAACTACGACGTCGTGCCTGCTGCGGCATTCGTGATCCCGCTGCTGCTGGGCACCATGGCGCTGCGTTATCGGCCGCTGCTCCTCCTGGTGCTCTTCATCTTCGTGTGCGTCGCGATCACGGTCACCCACGCCTACCTGGAGGCAACCGGCCACGGCGAGCCGGGCATCACGGGCGGCCGGGTCAGCACGCTGCTGGTCATGGTCCTGGTGGCGGCGATCGTCCTGTACGAGTCCAGCCGCCATCGAAGCGGTCTTCCCGGACCGCTCGGTGAGGCGATGCTGGTCGACCTGCGCGACGAGCTGCAGGCTCAGGGCGTCGTGCCGCCACTGCCCGAGGGGTGGCGCTCGCAGTCGGCCATGGCGTCGGCCGGGGGCACGAGTTCGCCGGCGACTTCCTGGTGGCGAACCTGTCGGACGACCAGACCCAGCTCGAGATGATCTTGGTCGACGTGTGCGGCAAGGGCGTGGCCGCCGGAACCCGAGTCGCTCCAGTTCGCAGGGGCGCTGGGTGGACTGATCGGTGCGTTGCCTCCGATCGGTCTGTTCTCGGCAGGCAACGACTTCTTGCTGCGCCAGAACTGGACGAGGGCTTCGCGACGGCAGTACACGTCCTGGTCGACCTGACGACCGGCGAGTACGCCATCATCAATGCCGGTATCCGCCTGCGTTGCGCTGGGATGCGCGCCGTGAGGTCTGGGACATTCGACGGGGCGCGGGGCACCCGCGCTGGGCATCACGAAGCGCCCCGACTTCCAGCAGACCACGGGCCGTCTCGAGGTCGGCGACGCGTTGATGTTCTACACCGACGGGGTCGTCGAGTCGCGCACCCAGGACTTCACGAGTGGTATCGAATGGCTCCGCGAGAGCGCGGCTCATGTCGTCGCGAGCGGATTCGATCAGGCCCCGCGCCGGGTGCTCAACCTGGTCACGTCAGGAGACGACGACCGTGCGGTGCTGATCCTCAGCCGGGTGCACGAACGCTGAGGAAGTTTTCGACCTATGCAACTGGTTGCGCAATAAGTGTGGCAATCTGTGGGGAGTCAACACTTCACAGGAGGTCACGAATGAAGCTGGGTCTTTCTCTCGGATACTGGTCGGCCGGCCCGCCCCCCGGCATGGCAGAGCTGGTCCGCACCGCCGATGATCTCGGCTTCGACTCGATGTGGACGGCCAGGCGTACGGCTCGGATGCCCTGACGCCGCTGACCTGGTACGGCGCGACGACGCAGAACCTCAAGCTCGGGACGGCGATCGCCCAGATGTCTGCCCGCACGCCGGTCGCCACGGCGATGGCAGCCATGACGCTCGATCACCTCAGCGGCGGTCGGGTCATGCTGGGCCTCGGCGCATCCGGCCCGCAGGTCGTCGAAGGCTGGTACGGCCAGCCGTACCCCAAGCCCTTGGCGCGCACCCGTGAGTACATCGCGATCATGCGGCAGACCATGGAACGCCAGAAGGTCGAGTTCGACGGCGAGTTCTTCCAGATCCCGTTCCAGGGCGGTGCCAATCTCGGCAAGCCGCTGCGCTCGACGATCCACCCGCTGCGCACCGACATCCCGATCCTGCTGGCAGCTGAGGGGCCGAAGAACGTCGCCCTGGCCGCCGAGATCGCTGACGGCTGGCTGCCGCTGTTCTACGCCCGACCGATGATGCGCACTACCGTGAGGCGCTCGGTGTGGGCTTCGCCAGGAAGGCGCCCGCAACACGATCGACAACTTCGAGGTGGCCTGCATGGTCAACGTCGAGGTCGACGACGACGTCAACGCGGCCGCCGATCGCATCCGTCCCATGATGGCGCTGTACATCGGTGGCATGGGGCCAAGGGTGCGACTTCCACAAGGCCGTGTTCGACCGCATGGGCTACGAGGAGCAGTGCGACAAGATCCAGGATCTTCTACCTGTCGGGCCGCAAGGCCGAGGCCGAGAAGGCAGTGACGCTGGAGATGGTCGCAGCTGATCTCGCTGATCGGACCGCGCGAGAAGATCGCCGAGGACATCGCGCCGTGGCACGACTCGCTCGTGACGACGATGATCGTCAACGGCTCGCCCGAGACGCTGAAGATGATGAAGGACCTGACGAGCTGAGGTCTGTGGCTGATGCTGGACATGACAGAAGGGCCCCTCGACGAGGGGCCCTTCTTGGTGGGAGCGGCACGACGAGACTCGAACTCGCAACATTCTGCTTGGAAGGCAGAGACTCTAGCCAATTGAGTTACGTCCGCAGGTGCTGCCGAAGCAGCGAGACCATCATGCCACAGGCCAATTCAGCGGCGCCAACCGGTCAAGGGGAGTCAGGGTCGGTCTCTGCAATTGCAGAGACCGCGAGCTGATCGTCCCACGGGACCTCTGTCCAGCGTGCGGCGTCGGCCAGTCGGCGAGCAGCCGGCAGGCGGAGGCAAGCCCGGAAGAGGGCATATCCCACGACCGCGCCCAGGGAGTTGGCCAACAGGTCGTTGACGTCGGCGATGTGGCCGCCGTGACCTGTGACGGCGTTGACGAACTGGGCGGTCTCCATGGTCAGGCTGATCGCGAATCCGTAGAGCGCTACTCGCCTCGGGGTACGCGCCCGAGTGACGAGCGGCAGCAAGAAGCCGAGCGGCACGAAGACCAGGACGTTGCTGAGCATGTCGAACCACTCGGTGTCGACGAAGAGGGCGAGGTTGATCAGCGACGGCCACGACGGCCCAGAGGCAGGTGAGTCGATGAGGATCGGGAAGACGGTGTTCGCGATGATGCCAGCGCCATAGACGCACACCGCAGCGGCGACCACGACCCGAGGGATCGACCACGCGGCGCGGCGGTGCAGCCGCCACAGCATGGCGGCGAAGGCCAGTGCGGCGAGCGGGACGACGACCGGCAGCGCGGAGATCTCGTGTGGGGCGCTTGTCATTCAACGATCCTCAGGTATCGGGTCATCAGGCATGTCGAAGGGTGGGAAACCAAGCATCGCCAGGCAGTCGGAGTGCTCGAGGAGTGGGTGGGCCGCATCAGCGTGAGGGCGCTCACGCTGCTAGGCTCGGACTGTTCAACGACATCCTTTAACGGCCGTCCCGAGAGGCGGAGAAGGAGGTCAGTCATGGTCGCGCCTACGGACGCTTCACGTGCTGGCAATGCCCACGACGACATCGGCGACAATGCTCGCACGGTCCTCGACGATCAAGACATCTCCCGGGCTCTGACCCGCATCACGCACGAGATCCTCGAACGCAACCGCGACTCCGACGGACTGGTCCTCCTCGGCATCCCGACCCGCGGCGTCCATCTCGCCCGCCGGATCGCGCAGCGCATGTCCGAGGTCGAAGGACGCACGATCACCGCCGGGGCACTCGACGTCACGATGTACCGCGACGACCTGCGGCTCAAGCCGGCCCGCGCGCTGGAGCACACCGAGATTCCCGACGACATCGACGGCAAGGTCGTCGTGCTGATCGACGACGTGCTGTTCTCGGGCCGCACGATCCGCGCCGCGCTCGATGCCCTGGACGAGCTGGGCCGTCCCAAGGCCGTCCAGCTCGCCGTGCTGATCGACCGCGGTCACCGCGAGCTGCCGATCCGGGCCGATTTCGTGGGCAAGAACCTGCCGACGTCCCTGGCCGAACGGGTCAAGGTGACGCTGGTCGAGACAGACGAGGTCGACGCTGTCGCGATTCGAGGGGGAGCGGCATCAGCGAGCGCCAGCGAGCGAAAGACAGCGCAATCATGCCGTCGCTGCCTTGCTCCTTTTTCGAGAGGGCGACGGCATGATCAAGAACCTCCTGAGTGCGGGCGATCTCAACCGCGCCGATGCGATCCAGGTGCTCGACACCGCCGAAGGCTGCTCGGCGTGGCGAGCCGGCCGATCGAGAAGCTGCCGACGTTGCGCGGACGCACCGTCGTCAACCTCTTCTTCGAGGACTCGACCCGCACCCGCATCTCCTTCGAGGCTGCGGCCAAGCGGCTGAGCGCCGACGTCATCAACTTCTCGGCCAAGGGCTCGAGCGTGTCGAAGGGCGAGAGCCTCGAGGACACCGCGCTGACGCTGCAGGCGATGGGCGCCGACGCGGTCATCATCCGGCACCACTCGTCGGGTGCTCCGCACCGTCTCGCGCAGGCCAAGTGGACCAAGGGCGCCGTCATCAACGCTGGTGACGGCACGCACGAGCATCCACGCAGGCACTGCTCGACGCGTTCACGATGCGCAGGCACCTGGCCAAGGACGGCGATGGCAGCCTCGACGGCAAGAACATCACGATCGTCGGCGACGTGCTCCACAGCCCGTGTGGTGCGTTCCAACGTCCTGCTGCTCAAGACGCTCGGCGCCAACGTCACGATCGTCGCGCCGCCCACGCTGCTGCCGGTCGGCATCGAGCACTGGCCGGTCAAGACGTCGTACGACCTCGACTCCTCGCTGGAGAAGGCCGATGCGGTCATGATGCTGCGGGTGCAGGCCGAACGCATGAACGCCTCGTACTTCCCCAGTGCGCGCGAGTACTCGCGCCGCTACGGCCTCGACACCGTGCGGATGAACCGGCTGCCCGACCACGCGATCGTGATGCACCCTGGCCCGATGAACCGTGGCATGGAGATCACGGCCGACGTCGCCGACTCCGGCCGCTCGGTCATCGTCGAGCAGGTCACCAACGGTGTGGCCGTTCGTATGGCCGTCCTGTACCTCCTCCTCGGCGGCGCCGCCGGAGACTCAGCAGAACAAGACTCGACCGATAGGGAACGTGAATGAGCATCGTCATCAGGGGAGCGAACATCCTCGGTGAGAACACTGCCGACATCCTGATCGAGGACGGCGTCATCGCGGCCATCGGAGCAAATCTCGACGGCGACGAAGTTGTCGAAGCCGCGGGCCTGGTCGCCCTTCCGGGTCTCGTCGACCTGCACACGCACGTCCGCGAACCCGGACGCGAAGACGCCGAGACGGTCCTGACCGGCTCGCGGGCCGCTGCCCGTGGCGGGTTCACCTGCGTGCATGCCATGGCCAACACGTCCCCGGTCGCCGACACTGCCGGTGTCGTCGAGCAGGTCTGGCGTCTGGGCCGCGAGGGCGGCTACTGCGACGTCCAGCCCGTCGGCGCCGTCACGGTCGGCCTGAAGGGTCAGCAGTCGCCGAGCTCGGCGCGATGGCCGACTCGGCCGCCGGTGTCCGGGTGTTCAGCGACGACGGCCTGTGCGTCTCCGACGCCGTCCTGATGCGACGGGCGCTCGAGTACGTCAAGGCATTCGACGGAGTCATCGCCCAGCACGCTCAGGAACCGCGACTCACCGAAGGCGCCCAGATGAACGAGGGCCCGCTGTCGGGCGAGCTCGGACTCACGGGTTGGCCGGCCGTCGCCGAAGAGGCCATCATCGCCCGCGACGTGCTGCTGGCTGAGCACGTCGGCTCGCGCCTGCACGTGTGCCACCTGTCGACCCGCGGATCGGTCGAGATCATCCGGTGGGCCAAGAGCCGCGGCATCGACGTCACGGCCGAGGTCACCCCGCACCACCTGCTGCTCAGCGACGACCTGGTGCGCAGCTATGACCCGATCTACAAGGTCAACCCGCCGCTGCGCTCCAACGACGACGTCGAGGCAGTCCGTGACGGCCTGGCCGACGGGACGATCGACATCGTCGCGACCGATCACGCACCGCACCCCATGGAGGACAAGGAGTGTGAGTGGTCCGCCGCAGCGTTCGGCATGCTCGGGCTCGAGACCGCGCTGTCGGTCGTCCAGCAGACCATGGTCGACACCGGACGCCTCACCTGGGCTCAGGTCGCTGAGAAGATGTCGACCAAGCCCGCGTCGATCGGTCGAGTGGCCGGCCACGGCCGTCCGCTCGAGGTGGGGGAGCCGGCCAACATCGTGCTGGTCGACCCCGCAGCCACCCGCACGATCGACCCGCGCGACACCGCCTCTCTGTCGCGCAACAACCCCTACGCCGGGCTGACCCTGCCCGGCGAAATCGTCGCAACGTTCCTGCGTGGCAACCCCACCGTCCAGGACCGTGCACTCGTAGAAGGTGTGAACGCATGACGACGACCGAAGCAATCCTGGTCCTCGAGGACGGGCGCGTGTTCCGCGGCGAGTCGTACGGCGCCGTCGGTGAGACGATCGGCGAGATCGTGTTCTCGACCGGCATGACCGGCTACCAGGAGACGCTGACCGATCCGTCCTACAAGGGCCAGATCGTCGCGATGACTGCGCCGCACGTCGGCAACACCGGCGTCAACGACGAAGACTTCGAGTCGCGCCGCATCTGGGTCGACGGCTACATCGTCCGTGACCCGGCTCGCGTGCGCAGCAACTGGCGCTCTGACCGTTCGCTCGACGAAGAGCCGTCAAGCAGGACGTCGTCGGAATCTCCGGCATCGACACACGCGCACTGACCCGTCACCTGCGTGAGCGTGGCTCCATGCGCGGTGCGATCAGCTCGACCAGCACCGACGTCGCCGAGGTGCTGGCCCGGGTCCAGGCCGCGCCGACGATGAAGGGCGCCAACTTCCTGGCCGATGTCACGACCGAGCAGACGTACGTCGTGCCGGCTGTCGGCGAGAAGCGCTTCACGGTCGCCGCGATCGACCTCGGCATCAAGGGCATGACCCCGCGCCGGATGGCCGAGCGCGGCATCGAGGTGCACGTCATGCCGGCCACGACGACCTACGACGAGATCGTCGCGGGTCAACCCCGACGGCGTCTTCATGTCGAACGGACCCGGTGACCCGGGCACCGCCGACCACGCGGTCGGCGTGCTCAAGCAGGTGCTCGCGGCCAAGCTGCCCTACTTCGGCATCTGCCTGGGCAACCAGATCTTCGGCCGGGCGCTCGACCGTGGGACCTACAAGCTGGTCTACGGACACCGCGGCATCAACCAGCCCGTGCAGGACCTGACGACCGGCAAGGTCGAGATCACCGCGCACAACCACGGCTTCGCGGTCGATGCGCCGATCACCGGCACCTTCGAGACACCGTACGGTGCCGGGCGAGTCACCCACGTGTGCCTCAACGACGACGTCGTCGAAGGGCTCGCCCTGCTGGAGCAGCCCGCGTTCAGCGTCCAGTACCACCCAGAAGCGGCTGCCGGCCCCCACGATGCGGCCTACCTCTTCGACCGTTTTGTAGACCTCATGGCCTCGACAGGCTCGACCAGCAAGGTGGACGCGTAATGCCGAAGCGCACTGATATCAAGTCCGTCCTGGTCATCGGCTCGGGTCCGATCGTCATCGGTCAGGCGTGCGAGTTCGACTACTCGGGCACCCAGGCGTGCCGTGTCCTCCAGGAGGAGGGCATCCGGGTCATCCTGATCAACTCCAACCCGGCCACGATCATGACTGACCCGGAGTTCGCCGACGCGACCTACATCGAGCCGATCACGCCCGAGTTCGTCGAGAAGGTCATCGCCAAGGAGCGCCCCCGACGCGCTGCTCGCGACCCTCGGCGGCCAGACGGCGCTCAACGCTGCGATCCAGATGCACGAGGCGGGGGTGCTGGAGAAGTACGACGTCGAGCTCATCGGCGCCTCGATCGAGGCCATCGAGAAGGGCGAGAACCGCGAGTCCTTCAAGGAGGTCGTCGCGACGCTGCCGCCCGAGTGGGGTGCGGAGTCGGCCAACTCGGTCATCTGCCACAGCATGGAGGACTGCCTGGCCGGTGTGCCCGAGCTCGGCGGCTACCCCGTGGTCGTGCGACCCAGCTTCACGATGGGCGGAAGCGGCTCAGGACTGGCGTACAACGAGGAAGACCTCTACCGCATCGCCGGTTCGGGTCTGGCGCTCAGCCCGACCACCGAGGTGCTCCTGGAGGAGTCGATCCTCGGCTGGAAGGAGTACGAGCTCGAGGTCATGCGCGACACCGCCGACAACGTCGTGATCGTCTGCTCGATCGAGAACTTCGACCCGATGGGCGTCCACACCGGCGACTCGATCACGGTTGCCCCCGCGATGACCCTGACCGACGTCGAGTACCAGAAGCTGCGCGACATCTCGATCGGCATCATCCGCGAGGTCGGCGTCGACACGGGTGGCTGCAACATCCAGTTCGCGGTCAACCCCGAGGACGGCCGCATCGTCGTCATCGAGATGAACCCGCGTGTCTCGCGGTCGTCGGCGCTGGCGTCCAAGGCCACCGGCTTCCCGATCGCCAAGATCGCTGCGAAGGTCGCGATCGGCTACACGCTCGACGAGATCCCCAACGACATCACGCAGGAGACCCCCGCGTCGTTCGAGCCGACGCTCGACTACGTCGTCGTCAAGGTGCCGCGCTTCGCCTTCGAGAAGTTCCCGGCCGCCGACTCGACCCTGACGACTCACATGAAGTCGGTCGGCGAGGCCATGGCGATCGGCCGCAACTTCACCGAGGCGCTGGGCAAGGCGCTGCGCTCGTTGGAGCGCAAGGACTCGGTGTTCACCTGGGCCGGCGAGACCGGTGACAAGGCCGAGCTGCTCCAGCAGATCGCCCGTCCGCACGACGGTCGCATCAAGCTCGTCATGGACGCGATCCGCGCCGGTGCGACGCCCGACGAGATCTTCGAATCGACCAAGATCGACCCGTGGTTCGTCGACCAGCTGTTCTTGATCAACGAGATCGCCGTCGAGGTGCGCGACTCCAACGAGCCGCAATCCCGCCGTGCTGCGCAAGGCCAAGCGTCACGGCTTCTCCGACGCCCAGATCGCGGGCCTGCGGGACATGCGCGAAGAGGTCGTCCGCGGTGTGCGTCACGCGCTCGGCGTCCGCCCGGTCTACAAGACCGTCGACACCTGCGCCGCCGAGTTCGCGGCCGCGACCCCGTACCACTACTCGTCGTACGACGAGGAGACCGAGGTCGCGCCGCGCACCAAGCCAGCCGTGCTGATCCTTGGCAGCGGTCCCAACCGCATCGGACAGGGCATCGAGTTCGACTACTCGTGCGTCCACGCCGCGATGGCGCTCTCCGAGGTCGGTTACGAGACCATCATGGTCAACTGCAACCCCGAGACCGTCTCGACCGACTACGACACCTCCGACCGCCTGTACTTCGAGCCGCTGACGCTCGAGGACGTGCTGGAGATCGTCCACGCCGAGCAAGCTCGCCGGCCCCGTCGCAGGTGTCATCGTGCAGCTCGGCGGACAGACCCCGCTGGGTCTTGCCGCAGGCCTTGAGGCCGCCGGTGTCCCGATCGTCGGCACCCAGCCCGCTGCGATCGAGCTCGCGGAGGAGCGGGGAGCGTTCGCCCGAGTGCTCGCCGAAGCCGGCCTGGTCGCCCCCAAGAACGGCATGGCCACGACGTTCGAGAACGCCAAGGAGATCGCCGACGAGATCGGCTACCCCGTCCTGGTGCGTCCGTCGTACACGTGCTCGGCGGTCGTGGCATGGAGATCGTGTACGACGAGGCGACACTGGCCGACTACATCGGTCGGGCCACCGAGATCTCGCCTGACCGTCCCGTGCTGGTCGACCGGTTCCTCGACGACGCGATCGAGATCGACGTCGACGCGCTGTACGACGGCTCGGCGCTGTTCCTCGGTGGCGTCATGGAGCACATCGAGGAGGCCGGCGTGCACTCCGGCGACTCGGCCTGCGCCCTGCCGCCGATCACCCTGGGCGACCTGGAGATCTCCCGCATCCGCGAGGCAACCGAGGCGATCGCGAAGGGCGTCGGGGTGCGGGGTACTCATCAACATCCAGTTCGCGCTGTCGTCCGACATCCTCTACGTCATCGAGGCCAATCCGCGGGCATCGCGCACGGTCCCGTTCGTCTCCAAGGCGACTGCGACCCGCTCGCCAAGGCCGCCGCGCGGCTCATGCTCGGCGAGTCGATCGCCGAGCTGCGTGCCGCCGGTGCGCTGCCGGCCTCGGGCGATGGCGGACGGCTGCCCGACACCGCGCCCATCGCGGTCAAGGAAGCGGTCATGCCGTTCAACCGGTTCCGCACCTTCGAAGGCAAGTACGTCGACACGCTGCTCGGTCCCAGATGCGGTCGACCGGCGAGGTCATGGGCTTTGACGCAGGCTTCGGTCCGGCGTTTGCCAAGTCACAGGCCGGTGCGCAGCAGAACCTGCCGACATCGGGCAAGGTCTTCGTGTCGGTCGCCAACCGCGACAAGCGGCACATGATCTTCCCGGTCAAGCGGCTCGCCGATCTCGGCTTCGAGATCCTGGCGACCAGCGGTACTGCCGTCGTGCTGGCCCGCAACGGGGTCAAGGCGACTGTCATCCGCAAGCCCAGCGAGGAGCCGCTGGCCGGCCAGAGCCGCAGCACGATCGTGGAGAAGATCCACGAGCAGGACGTGCAGCTGCATCATCAGACACCCCGCACGGTGTGACGTCGGGTGGCAGCCCGCGCATCGACGGCTACGAGATCCGCACGGCAGCCGTCGCCGAGGGCGTCCCGTGCATCACCACGATCCAGGGGCTCGCTGCCGCAGTCCAGGGCATCGAGGCGATGATCGAGGGCAGCATCGGCGTCACGTCGTTGCAGGACTGGGCCAAGACCATCACCGCCGGGCGAAGCTGATGTCCTTCGGGTCCCGCGCACGGGTCGCGATGCAGGCGTACGGTCCAGCCTGCATCGGCATCGACCCGCACGCGGCGCTGCTCGAGCAGTGGGGGCTCGACGACGACATCGAGGGGCTCGACCGGTTCGCGTCGATCTGCGTCGAGGCCTTCGCCGGGCAGGTCGCGTTCGTCAAGCCGCAGTCGGCGTTCTTCGAGCGTTTCGGTGCCAGGGGAGTGGTCGTCCTCGAGCGGACGATCGAGGACCTGCGGCACACCGGCTCGCTCGTCGTCCTCGACGTCAAGCGCGGCGACATCGGCTCGACCGCCGCAGCCTATGCCGACGCCTACCTCGATGACGACTCGCCGATGGCCGCCGACGCGATCACGGTCAGCCCGTTCTTGGGCTTCGGCTCGCTGGCCCCGTTCTTCGACGTCGCCGAGAAGAATGACGCCGGCGTGTTCGTCCTGGCACTGACCTCGAATCCCGAGGGCCCCGAGGTGCAGCACGCCCGGGTGGGAGACGGCACGGTCGCCGGCAGCGTGCTGTCACAGCTCGCAGCTCAACGCCGGCGCGACGCCGATGGGTTCGTACGGGGCCGTCGTCGGCGCGACGATCGGCGACGCCGACGAAGACCTGGCGATCAACGGACCGCTGCTGGTGCCGGGCTTCGGCGCCCAGGGCGGCACGGTCGACGACATCCGCAGGTTGTTCGCCGGCGTCATCGACAACGTCATCCCCTCGACGTCGCGCGGGTGCTGTCGGCAGGTCCCGACGTGTCGGCGTTGCGCGATGCTGCGGCGCGGGTCAACGCCGAACTTGTAGGGTCGTGACACCAGGCACATGTCCGTCGCCCCGAGGAGCTTCTGTCATGAACAAGCGTGGCCTGAAGAAGGCAGCAGCGTTGGTCGCCACGACGACCATCACCGCAGCAGCCCTGGCCGGGTGCGGTGGCGACAGCGAGTACTGCGCCACGGTCAAGGAGAACGTCTGGCGCTCGACTCGTTCGGCAAGAAGAAGACCGACACGGCCTTCAAGAAGTACCGGCGAACGGCCAACTCGATCTCCAAGATCGCTCCCGATCCCGTCGACAAGGACTGGAAGGCCCTGACCGCTGCGATGGTCGAGGTCAAGGACGCTCAGAAGGCCGCGGGCCTCAAGCCTCAGGACGTCACGGTCGACTCCGTGGCCGGGCTGAGCACCGCGCAGAGCGCAGGGCTCAGCAGCGCCTACGAGAAGTTCACCGACGCGGTCCCGCCGAGCACGGCACGGCGATCAAAGACAACGTCAAGAGCGAATGTGGCGTGACGCTCAAATGAGGCAGAAAGGTTGATGCAGTGGCACTTCCGATTTTGACACCAGAACAGCGCAAGGCAGCGCTGGAGAAGGCAGCCGTCGCCCGGCAGCTGCGGGGCCGACGTCAAGGCCCGGCTCAAGTCGTCGACGGCCAGCCTGAACGACGTCATCGCGGAGTCCAAGGCCAACGAGATCATCGCCAAGCTGAAGGTCGTCGACCTGTTGCAGGCGATGCCCGGCGTCGGGAAGGTTCGGGCCCAAGAGATCATGCAGCGCATCGGGATCGCCGACAGTCGGCGTCTGCGCGGTCTCGGCGCGCACCAGGTCTCGGCGCTGCTCGCCGAGTTCGCCGAACGGGCTGAGCGCACTGCCCGTGGCTGATCTCAACGAAAGCACCCGTTCACGCCTCGTCGTGCTCGCCGGCCCGACGGCGGTCGGCAAGGGCACCGTCGCGGCATGCGTACGTGAGTCGCATCCCGACATCTGGATCTCGGTGTCGGTGACGACCCGGCCTGCGCGTCCCGGTGAGATCGACGGCGTCCACTACCACTTCATCAGCGACGAAGAGTTCGACCACCTGGTCGAGACCGGCGGCTTGCTCGAATCGGGCCGTCGTCCACAAAGCCGCTCGGTACGGGACGCCTCGCGCTGCGGTCGAGGAGCAGCTGGCGGCCGGCCGGCCGGCCCTGCTCGAGATCGATCTGCAAGGCGCGCGCCAGGTGCGCGAGGCGATGCCCGAGGCGCTCATGTGCTTCCTGAAGCCGCCGAGCTTCGAAGAGCTCGAGCGCCGGCTCGTCGGTCGTGGCACCGAAGGCGCCGAAGAACGCGAACGGCGTCTGGTGACTGCTCGGGTCCAGCTGGCTGCCGAGTCGGAGTTCGACGTGACGATCATCAACACCGATGTCGGTACGGCTTGCGAAGAATTGGTAGACTTGTTCAGATCCGGCATCAGCCGGGTCGGTTCGTCATGAACATCCACTACACCGTCTTTTCTGTGAGGCTTTGTGTCCACGACACGTTCAGTTGCCATCGGCATCACCAACCCGCCCCTCGACGACCTGCTCGAGAAGGCGGACAGCAAGTACAAGCTCGTCCTCTACAGCGCCAAGCGTGCGCGTCAGATCAACGCCTACTACTCGCAGCTCGGTGAAGGCCTGCTCGAGTACGTCGGCCCGCTGCTCGAGACCGGCGTCCAGGAGAAGCCGCTGTCGATCGCGCTGCGCGAGATCAACGCCGACCTGCTGACCGTCGAAGACATCGACCCCGAGGCCGAAGCAGCAGCCGGCAGAGAAGGCCTGACCTCCTCCCGGAGGTTGCACCATGGCAGAGATCGTCCTCGGCGTCACCGGCGGGATCGCGTCCTACAAGGCCGCGGAGCTTGTTGCGACTCTTCACGGAGTCCGGTCACAGCGTCCGTGTCGTGCCGACGGAGTCATCACTGAACTTCGTCGGCACTGCCACGTGGGAGGCACTGAGCGGCAAGCCAGTCCAAGTCGGCGTCTTCGACAACGTCGACCAGGTAGCGCATGTCCGGATCGGCCAGTCGGCTGACCTGGTGCTGGTCGCGCCGGCCACGGCCAACGTGCTGGCCAAGGCCGCGCACGGCCTCGCCGACGACCTGCTGACCAACACGCTGCTGACCGCACGGTGTCCGGTGATGTTCGCTCCGGCGATGCACACCGAGATGTGGGAGAACCATGCCACGCAGGCCAATGTCGAGACCTTGCGGTCGCGCGGGTGCATCGTGCTCGAACCTGCCGTCGGACGCCTGACCGGTGTCGACACCGGCAAGGGGCGCCTTCCTGCGCCGGCTGAGATCTATGCGGCGGCCATCAACGTCCTCGAGGGGCGTGAGCGAGATCTGGCCGGACGCCACGTCGTGGTGTCGGCTGGCGGTACTCGCGAGTACCTCGACCCGGTCCGCTACCTCGGCAACCGTTCATCGGGCCGTCAGGGGTTCGCCCTCGCCGAGGCGGCCGTCGCGCGCGGAGCCCGGGTCACGGTCGTGGCAGCCAACGTCTCCCTGGCCCGCCCGGCCGGGGTCGATGTCGTCGACGTCGTCAGCACCGAGAAGCTTCGTCAGCAGATGCACCTGGCTGCTGTCGACGCCGATGCCGTCGTGATGGCGGCCGCACCGGCCGACTTCCGGCCCACCGAGTTCGTCGACGCCAAGATCAAGAAGACCGCCGACGGGGTCGCGCCGCAGATCCACCTCGTGGAGAATCCCGACATCCTCGTCGAGCTGGTGGCCGCTCGGACGAGCAGAAGCCCCGTCATCGTCGGCTTCGCCGCCGAGACCGGCGACGCCCACGCCACGGTCATCGAGCACGCCCGAGCCAAGCTGGCCCGCAAGGGCTGCGACCTTCTCGTCGTCAACGACGTCAGCGCCGGAAAAGTCTTCGGACGCGAAGACAATGAGGCCGTCCTGCTCGGAGCAGACGGCACACTTGAACAGTTCCCACTCGGTTCAAAGTCCGCCCTGTCCCACCTCATCTGGGACGCAGTAGTCCAACGCTTGGACTGAGCGAAACCGCAGGACGTTCCGCTCGTTACACTTTCGAACAGTCGTCAACTCAGGAGTAAATGTGAGCCGCTTCTTCACGTCCGAGTCCGTGACCGAAGGTCACCCGGACAAGATCGCCGACCAGATCAGCGACAGCGTCCTCGACGCGCTGCTGGCGCAGGACGCCAAGAGCCGGGTCGCGTGCGAGACCTTCATCACGACCGGCCTCATCGTCGTGGGTGGCGAGGTCACGACCGAGGCCTACGCCGACATCGCCAAGATCGCGCGCGACCGCGTGCTCGAGATCGGCTACGACTCGTCGGTCAAGGGATTCGACGGCGCTTCGTGCGGCGTCCAGATCACGCTCGATGCGCAGTCGCCCGACATCGCTCAGGGCGTCGACACGGCCTTCGAAGGACGCACCGAGGGATCGGCCGATCCGCTCGACCTGCAGGGTGCAGGCGACCAGGGCCTGATGTTCGGCTTCGCGTGCGACGAGACGCCCGAGCTGATGCCGCTGCCCATCACGATCGCGCACCGGCTCGCCGAGCAGCTGCACGGCAGTTCGCAAGGACGGCACGCTGCCGTACCTGCGTCCTGACGGCAAGACCCAGGTCACGGTCGAGTACGACGACAACGACAAGCCGGTGCGGGTCGACACCGTCGTGCTGTCGACGCAGCACGAGGACGGCATCGACCTCGACGCCCAGCTCGCCGTCGACATCAAGAAGCATGTCGTCGACGTCGTGCTCGCGAACTTCGACATCGACACCTCCGACTACCGGCTCCTGGTCAACCCGACCGGCAAGTTCGTCATCGGCGGCCCCATGGGCGATGTCGGCCTGACCGGCCGCAAGATCATCGTCGACACCTACGGCGGGTACGCCCGTCACGGCGGTGGTGCCTTCTCCGGCAAGGATCCGAGCAAGGTCGACCGTTCGGCCGCCTACGCGATGCGGTGGGTCGCCAAGAACATCGTCGCCGCCGGTCTCGCCTCGAAGGTCGAGGTGCAGGTCGCCTACGCGATCGGCAAGGCCCACCCGGTCGGCTTCTACGTCGAGGCGTTCGGCACCGAGACGGTTCCGGTCGACAAGATCCGTGAAGCCGTCCTCGAGGTCTTCGACCTGCGTCCGGCCGCGATCATCCGCGACCTCGACCTGCTGCGCCCCATCTACGCGCAGACTGCCGCCTACGGCCACTTCGGCCGTGAGCTGCCGGGCATCGTGTGGGAGACCACCGACCGCGCCGAGGCCCTGAAGGCCGCCGCAACTGCCTGAATCCCGTGGCTTGCGTCATCGCTGTCGAGGTCTATGACCCTCGATCTCGATGACGCAACGTGGAGCGTCGGTAGTGACTGATAGAACTGGCACGTGATGTCGGACGAGGGACCAGAGCAGCTCGCACTGGTCCCTTCGTCTGTCCCTGCTGCTGAGAAGCCGGCCAAGCAGGCCGTCAAGAAGAGCACCAAGAAGACCAAGCCCGCGCCCCAGGTAGCTGCGTCGCTGCCGGTGGCCCGCGTCCTGGTCGACTCCGGCCTCCCGCACCTCGATCGGCCGTTCGACTACCGGGTCCCCGTCGAGCTCGACGAGGCAGCAGTGCCGGGCTGCCGGGTCAAGGTGCGATTCGCCGGACGGCTCGTCGACGGCTTCCTCGTCGAACGGGTCGAGGCCAGCGAGCACCCGGGCACGCTCGCCTTCGTGGCAAAGATCGTCTCGTCCGAGCCCGTCCTGACGCCCGAGGTGCTCGCGCTCGCCGAGGCCGTCGCCGATCGTTACGCGGGAGTGACGGGCGACGTCCTGCGACTGGCCATTCCGCCGCGACACGCTCGGGCCGAGGCCCAGGCTCGCCCCGCCGTGCCCGCGTCCTTGCCAGATGTGTCCGGTGACGGTTGGGACGCGTACGAGAGTGGCCGGGCGTTCCTGGCAGCCCTGATGGCGGGAGAGAGCCCGCGGGCGTGCTGGAACGCCGTCCCCGGCCATGACCCGGCACGGTCGGTCGCGCAAGCTGCCCTAGCGGCGCTGCACGCGGGCCGCGGAACGATCGTGTGCGTTCCCGACCAGCGCGACGTCGCCCGATGGGGACAAGGCCTTCGCCGACGTCCTGGGTAAGGGACACCACGTCATCCTGACGGCCGGTCAGCCCCCGGCGCAGCGCTACCGGTCGTTCTTGGCGCTGTCGCGAGGCGACGTCAAGATCGTGGTCGGCACCCGTGCGGCTGCCTTCGCGCCGGTCCACGACCTCGGCCTGGTCGCCATGTGGGATGACGGCGACGACCTGTTCGCCGAGCCGCGATCGCCCTATCCGCACGCACGTGAGGTGCTGCTCGTGCGAGCGACCCAGCAGAGAACTGCCTTCCTGCTGGGGGACACGCCCGCACTGCGGAGGGCCAGTCACTCGTCGAAGGCGGGTGGTGCGGCGAGATCGTGGCCGATCGCGAGACTCGACGCTCCGCGTGGCCGCAGCTGACCGTGACTGATGGCGTCGTCGACGGCTCTGCGCCCGTGCGTCTGCCTCAGGTGGTGTTCTCGGCGATCCGCCGGGCCGACGGCCCCGTGCTGATCCAGGTGCCGAGACGGGGCTATCGCGAGTCGTTGGCGTGCCAGACGTGCCGGCATCCGGCCCGCTGCACCCACTGCCACGGACCGCTCGTGCAACGGTCGGCCTCGCAGCCCATCGCGTGCCGGTGGTGCGGAACGGTCGAGCCGGCGTGGCGGTGCAGCGAGTGCCACGGCACCCAGCTTGCCGAGCACCGGTCGTCGGCGCGCTGCGCACCGCCGAGGAGTTCGGTCGCGCCTTTCCCGGCCTGACAGTCGTGACGTCGGGGGGATCGACGATCGTCGACTCCGTCGATCCGGGGCCCGTCCTGGTGCTGGCGACGCCTGGCGCCGAGCCGCACCTCATCGGTGGTTACCGCGTGGTCGTCCTGCTCGACACCTGGCTGATGCTGGGACGCGATGACGTGCGAGTCGACGAGGAGTCGCACCGTCGCTGGTTCAACGCGCTGGCGCTGGCAGGACCCGGTGCCACGGCAGTCGCGGTCGGAGATCCGGCCACCTTGCAGTCATTGGTGCGCGCTGACCCCGTCGGCTTCGCCGTCCGTGGCTGGCCGACCGCGCGGAGACGCATCTGCCGCCGGCCGGGCGGCTCGCGATCATCGACGCCGACGACGACGTGCTGGCCGAGCTGGCTGGCCGATCCTGGACGCAGCATGCCGAGACGCTCGGTCCGGTTGCTGCTGATCCACGTGACCCCGAGGCGGGACAGCGGCTGATCGTGCGCGCTCCCCGACGTGAGGGTGCTGATCTGGCCGACGCGCTGCGCGAGGTCGTGGCGATCCGCAGCGCCGCAAAGCAGTCGATTCCGCGGATCCAGATCGATCCGCTGCGGTTCTGACCGCCTCGCGTCCTGCCGCGTCACCGCCCAGTCCGGCGCAGCGCACACCGCCTAGACTCAACGGGTGAGAATCGTCTTTGCAGGTACCCCCGAGACGGCGCTCCCGTCCCTCGAAGCGCTTGTCGCCAGTCGTCACGAGGTCGTCGCTGTCGTGACCAGGCCCGATGCTCCGGCCGGTCGAGGACGGACGCTCACGGCTTCGCCTGTCGCGCAGGCAGCCGAGCGTCACGGCATCGAGGTGCTCAAGCCGGCCAAGCCGTCCGACCCCGAGTTCATGGATCGGCTGCGCGAGATCGCTCCCGACTGCATACCGATCGTCGCCTACGGTGCGCTGATTCGCCGCGAGGCCCTCGACATCCCCGAGTGGGGCTGGATCAACCTGCACTTCTCGGTGCTGCCCGCCTGGCGCGGTGCAGCACCCGTGCAGCGCTCGATCATGGCCGGCGACGAGGTCACCGGCGCGACGGTGTTCAGCCTGGTCGAAGGCTCGATGCCGGACCTGTGCTCGGCACGATCACCGAGCTCATCCGCCCCGACGACACCTCCGAAGAAGCTGCTCGCACGGCTGGCCGACTGGGGCAGCAAGCTCCTGGTCGACGTCGTCGACCACATCGAGGACGGCGACATCGCGGCTGTCCCGCAGCCCGAGGACAACATCTCGTACGCCCCGGAGCTGACGACCGAAGAGGCACGCATCGACTGGACACGTCCTGCCTTCGCGGTCGACCGGCACATTCGCGGTTGCACGCCAGCACCTGGTGCGTGGACTGTCCTGGGTGACGACCGGGTCAAGATCGGTCGTGCCACGATCAGCGACGAGCGCACGTTGGAGCCGGGCCGCATCTCGGTCGGCAAGCGGGAGGTTCGGGTCGGCACGTCCACGACCGACATCGTGCTCGGTGACGTGCAGGCAGTCGGCAAGAAGCGGATGGCCGCCGCCGACTGGGCGCGCGGTACCTCGTTCGACGCCGAGCCGAGCTTCACCTCGGAGGTGTCAGCATGACCCGATCCCGTACGTTCAGTGGCCTTCCACGCCCTGCGAGCAGTCGCCGAGCGCGATGCCTACGTCAACCTGATCCTCCCCGCGATGCTCGACGAGCACCACGTCGAAGGACGTGACGCTGCCTTTGCGACCGAGCTCGTGCATGGCACGATCCGTCGCCAGGGAACCTACGACGCGATCATCGATCATGTCGCGAGCAAGGGCATCAAGTCGATCGATGCGCCCGTGCTCGACGCGCTGCGACTCGGCAGCCACCAGCTGCTGAGCATGCGTGTGCCAGCCCATGCTGCCGTCTCCGAGACCGTCGACGTCGTGCGGCGCGAGATCGGCCACAAGCCGGTGCACTTCGCCAATGCGTTGTTGCGCAAGATCGGCCAGAAGGATCTCGACGGCTGGTTGGCGATCGTCACCGAGGGGCTCGAAGGTGACGAGGCCCGAGCCGTGCGCACCTCGCACCCGCTGTGGATCGTCACGGCGCTGCGTGAGGCACTCGGCGGGCACGCCGCACAGATCGACAAGCTGCTCGCGGCCGACAACCTGCCGCCGCGGGTGACGCTGGTCGCGCGGCCGGGGCTGTGCGATCCCGCCGATCTTCCGGGGACCCCCGGAAAGCTCTCGCCGTACGCCCGCATCCTCGACGAGGGCGGTGACCCCGGTGAGATCACGCAGGTGCGCACCGGCCGTGCCGGCGTCCAGGACGAGGGCTCGCAGCTCGTCGCGATCAGCTTGGCCGAGGCCGACGTGACCGGCAAGGACGATCTCTGGCTCGACGTGTGTGCAGGTCCCGGCGGCAAGGCGGCCCTGCTGGGAGCCTTGGCCGCCCAGCGTGGAGCCTCGCTCGTGGCCAACGAGATGCAGGAGCACCGCGCCGAGCTCGTGCGTCACGGGGTGCGCCAGCTCGACAACGTCGAGGTCACGGTCTTCGACGGCCGTGAAGGACCGTGGGAGCCCGGCTCGTTCGACCGGATCCTCGTCGACGCGCCGTGCACCGGCCTCGGCGCGCTTCGTCGACGTCCGGAGTCGCGCTGGCGGCGCAAGCCGCGTGACCTGCGCAGCTGGTGAAGCTGCAGGAACAGCTGCTCACGCGGGCACTCGAGCTCGTGCGGCCCGGCGGGGTCGTGGCCTACGCGACGTGCTCGCCACACCTGCGGGAGACCACCGGCGTGGTCGATGCGGTGGTCGCTGGACACGATGACGTCGACGTGGAGTCCACCCACCAGTGGTGGCCCCACATCGACGGCACCGATGCGATGTTCTGCGCGGTGCTACGCCGACACTGAGATCGGCGCGTCCGCCTGGCGAGGTGATCGCATGATCACGGTGGCGATGAAGCAGGCCACCAAGGCGAAGCCCATCGCTGTGAGGAAGGCGGCCTGCGCTCCAGGGACGACCTGACCGGGTACCGAGCCGGAGGCGTAGACCGAGACGATCACGGCGAGGCCGACTGCACCGCCCAGCTGCTGCATGGTCTGCAGCAGTCCGGACGCGGCGCCGGCGTGCTCGGGCTCGACGCCGTTCAGGATCGCGACGGTGGTCGGCATGAAGGCCAGCCCGGCCGACGCGCCACTCAGGAGCATCGGCCCGAGGACTGCGGTGACATAGTCGCTGGAGGTGCTGATCTGGCTGAGCCAGAGGAAGCTACCGCCATGCCGAGCGTGCCGATCGCGATGAGACGCTGCGGGCCGTAGCGCCCCACCAACGGTGCTGAGATGCGCGAGACCGCGAAGATCGCCAGGGTCAACGGCAAGAATGCGAAGCCCGAGGCCAACGGACCGAACCCGAGCACGGCCTGGTCGTACTGCACGAGCAGGAAGAACATCGGGAACTGCGATCCGACGAGCAGGGCCATCACCACAAGCGCGCCGGCCCGGTGGCGGTCGCGCAGCAGGCCGAGGCGCAGCAGCGGGTGGGGGACGACGCGTTCGGTACGGATGAACAGCGCGGCCAGGGCGGCTGCGAGGGCGAAGCCGCCGATGGTCCCGATCGAGGTCCAGCCGTGATCGGGTGCGTTGATGAAGGCGTAGACGAGTGACACGGCGCCCAGCGTCGCGGCTGCGGCGCCGATGACGTCGAAGCGGCCGGTGCGTCGATCGGTCTCGTCGACGTAGCGGTGCACGAGCACGAGCACGGCGACGCCGATGGGAACGTTGATGAACAGCGTCCAGCGCCAGGAGCCGATATCGGTCAGGGCGCCGCCGAGGATCAGGCCCAGCGAGCCGCCAGCTGAGGAGACGGCCGTGAACAGTGCCAGGGCGCGGTTGCGGGATCCTTCCTCGGGCGTGGCGGTCATGAGCAGAGCCAGCACGCTCGGGGCGGCGATCGCGGCGCCGACACCCTGCAGGATCCGTGCGGTCACCAGCAGGTCGGCGGTTGGTGCGAGACCGCCAGCGAGTGATGCCGCGGTGAAGAGAGCGAGCCCGAAGCTGGAAGACCCGGAGTCGTCCGAAGACGTCGCCGAGCCGGCCGCCCAGCAGCAGCAGGCCGCCGAAGGCGAGGGTGTAGCCGTTGAGGACCCAGGAGAGGCCGGCGGTCGAGAAGCCGAGATCTTCCTTGATCGGGGGGAGTGCGACGTTCACGACGGTGGCGTCGAGGACGAGCATGAGCTGGGCGAGCAGCACGAGACTGATCCCGACGGTCGCGCGGCTGCGTGCTGGTCGCGCCGTGGAGACAGATGTCATGGAGAGCTTCCCTGTCGTGGGAGTGTGGGGTGGAGTAGAGTGGAACGGAGAAGGACTCCGGTTCTTCGTCGACAATACGGAGAGTGTCTCCGTTTAGCAAGGGAGGGCTGTCTGTGGCGTCCGTCACTGATTCCGGCGCTGCGGCTCCGGACGAGCAGGTCAAGCCTTTGCGCGCCGACGCCCAGCGCAACTACGACAAGCTCGTCAGCGCTGCGCGTGATGCCTTCCGGAGCAACGGGGCCGAGGCGTCGCTCGACGACATCGCGAAGCGGGCCGGCGTCGGGCCAGGCACGCTCTACCGGCACTTCCCGACCCGCGACGACCTGATCGACGCCGTCATGCGCGACTGGACCCTGCAGGTCGACGCCGACAGCGAGGAGATCGTGCGGTCGGGACTCCCGGCAGGCGAGGCCCTCACCGCCTGGTTCGGTCGTTTCGTCGAGAACGTCGGCATCTACAACGGGGCGGCTGCCAAGCTGACCGCCGCGATGGACGACGAGTCGTCGCCGATCTATCGCAAGTGCCAGGTGCTCGTCGGCGCCAACGACAAGGTCATCGCGCACGTAGCCTCCCTCGGCGCCCTGCGCGACGGTGTGGAGTCGCGGCAGGTCATGCGACTGGTCAGCGGAGTGGCGAGCGTCGTCGACCAGGCCGGGCTCGAGCCCGCCCAGTCCGAGCCCATGCTCCGCATCATCGTCGACGGCATCCTGCGCGAGCCCGACGCCTCCTGAAGGGGCCCGAGCGGGGCCACTACGCTGAGTGCCATGGGCATCCAGATCACCCCCAGCATGCTGTCGGCCGACTTCGCCAACCTCGAGGCAGAGGCCGCGCGCATCAGCGGCGCCGACTGGCTCCACATGGACGTCATGGACAACCACTTCGTGCCCAACCTGACGCTGGGACTGCCCGTCATCGAGGCCGTCGCGAAGGTTGCGAAGCAGCCGATCGACGCCCACCTGATGATCGCCGACCCTGACCGCTGGGCTCCTGCGTACGCCGAGGCGGGTGCCGGCAGCATCACGTTCCACGTCGAGGCGGCCGCCGCGCCGATCCGGCTGGCCCGCGAGATCCGCGCACAGGGCGCCCGTGCGTCGATGGCGCTCAAGCCGGCGACGCCCATCGAGCCGTACGAAGACATGCTCCCCGGCTCGACATGGTGCTGATCATGACCGTCGAGCCAGGCTTCGGCGGCCAGAAGTTTCTCGACCTGTGCCTGCCCAAGATCCGGCGCGCCCGCCAGCTCATCGACAAGCACGGTGGCGACATCTGGTTGCAGGTCGACGGGGGAGTCTCGGTCGAGCACGATCGAGCGCTGTGCCGAGGCAGGCGCCGACGTCTTCGTGGCTGGATCGGCGGTGTTCGGCGCCGATGACCCGAACGACATGGTCTGGCGGCTTCGATCACTGGGTGGACGTCACTGCCACTGACTTCCTGCCGGGGGATAACATGGGATCAACGAGCAGTTGCTCGCGTGCTCCGGGGTCGGTGTAATTCCGAACCGGCGGTGATAGTCCGCGACCCGGGTCTGACTTCCTGAACGAGCAAGCGCAGGGATGAGATCTGGTTGAGCCGGTGAAATTCCGGCACCGACGGTGAAAGTCCGGATGGTAGGAGCATGGTGTCTTGGCACAGCCACGACCCTTTTTGGCGGCATCATGGTCACCATCAACCCCGGAGCACGTGAGCGAATCACCACCCCGGAGGATCATGGCAACGCAGATCGAGATCGACGCGATGCGTCGGGCACTCGAAGCAGCAGCAACGGTCACCCGTACGCTGCCCAACCCCCGTGTCGGCTGCGTGCTGCTGGCCCCCGACGGCACCGAGATAGCCGTGGGCAAGCACCTCGGTGCAGGTCAGCCCCATGCCGAGGTCGACGCCCTGACCCAGGCCGGTGACCGAGCTCGCGGCGCGACCGCCGTCGTGACGCTCGAGCCGTGCAACCACACCGGCCGCACCGGCCCCTGCGCCCAGGCGCTGATCGAGGCGGGCGTGGCGCGGAGTCGTGTTCGCGCAGATCAGATCCCGATCGCACCGGCGCAGGCGGGGCCAAGACCTTGCGTGCTGCCGGTATCGAGGTCGAGGCCGGGGTCATGGCCGAAGAGGCGACCGACCTCAACGTCGAGTGGACCTTCGCCGTCACCTCCGGTCGCCCGTTCGTGACCTGGAAGTATGCCGCGACGCTCGACGGTCTGAGTGCAGCACCCGACGGGACCAGCAAGTGGATCACGAGCGCCGAGGCACGTCGCGACGTCCAGACGTTCCGCGCGGGAGTCGACGCGATCGTCGCCGGCACCGGAGCAGTGCTTGCCGACGACCCGCGCCTGACGGTGCGCGACGCCAACGACATGCCGCTGCCGTACGAGCAGCAGCCGCTGCGGGTCGTGGTCGGCGAGACCAAGATCCCCGACTACTTCCGGGTCTTCGACCGGGTCGCGCCGACCCTCATGATCCAGTCGCGCGACCCCGAAGAAGTGCTGGCCAAGCCGTCGAGAACAACATCCGGCACATCTGGCTCGAAGGCGGTCCCCGTCTGGCCGGGGCGTTCTGGAACGCCGG
Organism: Aeromicrobium sp. UC242_57; assembly: GCF_044452305.1. Taxonomy (NCBI): domain Bacteria; kingdom Bacillati; phylum Actinomycetota; class Actinomycetes; order Propionibacteriales; family Nocardioidaceae; genus Aeromicrobium; species Aeromicrobium sp. UC242_57. The sequence continues at coordinate 774,520 of NZ_JBIOAM010000003.1, forward strand.
CGTGATCGACCGGATCATCGGCTACATGGCCCCGGCGATGCTCGGATCGGGTCGGGCAGCGCTCGAGGGTGAGGCCACCACGTTGGCCGACCTGCGCCCGATTCACATCGAGGACCTGACGATGGTCGGGCCCGACATCCGCATCATCGGCACACCTGGTCGCATGGCACGAGAGGACTTCGACTGATGTTCACAGGTCTGGTGGAAGAGAAGGGCGCCATCACCGCGGTCGAAGACCTCGGCGACTCGGTGCGCCTCACGATCCGCGGCCCGCTCGTCACCTCCGACGCAGGTCACGGCGACTCGATCGCCGTCAACGGCTGCTGCCTCACGGTCATGACCCAGGACGCCGACACGTTCGGTGCCGACGTCATGAAGGAGTCGCTCGACAAGACCTCGCTGGGCGACCTGGCGGTCGGTGACGAGGTCAACCTCGAACGTGCCACCCAGGCGGGTGCCCGGCTCGGCGGTCACATCGTCCAAGGGCATGTCGACGGCACCGGAGAGATCATCGACCGGACCCCCAGCGAGCACTGGGAGATCGTCCGCATCGCGCTCCCGTCCGAGCTCGCGAAGTACCTCGTCGACAAGGGCTCCATCACGGTCGACGGCACGTCGTTGACCGTCGTCGAGGTCGTCGACGCGGTCGACGGACACGGCCCGTGGTTCTCGGTCTCCCTGATCCCCACGACCCTCGCCGACACGACGCTCGGCAGCAAGGCCCCGGGCGACCGGGTCAATCTCGAGGTCGACATCCTCGCCAAGTACGTCGAGCGCCTGCTGGGCGGCTCCGCAGCTGGGCAGGCTTCCGCATGTGAGCAGGACAGTGAAGGAGCAGCATCATGAGTGAACACGAGGGCGTCAGGCTCGACAGCATCGAGCGCGCCATCGCCGACTTCCGCGACGGCAAGGCCATCGTGGTCGTCGACGACGAAGGGCGCGAGAACGAGGGCGACATCATCTTCGCCGCGAGCAAGGCGACGCCCGAGCTGATGGCGTTCCTGGTGCGCTACTCCAGCGGCCTGATCTGCGCCCCCATCACGGGCGAGATCCTCGACCGGCTCGCGATCCCGCTGATGACGCCGCACAACCGCGAGAAGATGCGCACCGCGTACACCGTGTCGATCGACGCGCGCGACGGCATCACGACTGGCATCTCGGCAACCGATCGGGCTCGCACCTGCCGGGTGCTCGCCGACTCGGCCACCGAGCCGTTCGAGCTCAACCAGCCCGGCCACATCATCCCGCTGCGCGCCAAGCCCGGGGGAGTGCTGGAGCGTGACGGTCACACCGAGGCAGCCGTCGACTTCGCCCGGCTGGCAGGTCTGACCCCGGCCGGTGTCATCGGCGAGGTGCTCAACGACGACGGGACGCTGATGCGTGCGCCGAGCTGCGGGCGTTCGCCGACCAGCACGGGCTGGCGCTCGTGTCGATCGAGGACCTTCAGGTCTACCGTCGACTGCACGAGTCGCAGGTTGACCGGCTGGCCACGACCCGCCTGCCCACGGAGTTCGGCGAGTTCACGGCGCACGGCTACCGCGACCGGATCGAGGGCTCGGAGCACGTCGCCCTGGTCTTCGGCGACCCCGGCACCGAGGACGCCCTCGTGCGCATCCACTCCGAGTGCCTGACCGGCGACGTGTTCGGCTCGCGCCGCTGCGACTGCGGTCCGCAGTCGAGCTCTCCATGACCGAGATCACCGCAGCGGGGGCCGGCATCGTGGTCTACCTGCGCGGGCACGAGGGACGAGGCATCGGCCTGCTGCACAAGCTGCAGGCGTACGCGCTGCAAGACGCCGGCAGCGACACCGTCGACGCCAACACAGCCCTCGGCTTCGGCGAGGACGAGCGGGACTATGCCGCTGGCGCGCAGATCCTGCGCGACCTGGGCGTCACGTCGGTGCGGCTGCTGACCAACAACCCCGACAAGACCACCGCGCTCGAGGCCTACGGTGTCAAGGTCAGCGAACGGCTCCCGCTGCTGATCGCGCCGACCGACGACAGCCTGCGCTACCTGCAGACCAAGGCCGAACGCATGGGCCACGACCTGCCCGGACTGGGAGAACACGCATGAGCGGACACGGAGCACCTGACCTGGCGGTCGACGCGGCCGGAGCCAAGGTCGCGATCGTCGCCTCCAGCTGGCACACCGAGGTCATGGACGGCCTCATCGCGGGAGCGCAGAGCGCGCTGGCAGAGGCGAACGTCACCGACGTGACATTGGTGCGTGCACCGGGATCATTCGAGCTGCCCTTGATCTCGCAGGCCTACGCCGCCAACGGCTATGACGCCGTGATCGCCCTCGGCGTCATCATCCGGGGCGGTACGCCGCACTTCGAGTACGTCTCGCAGGCGGCGACTGACGGGCTCAACCGCGTGGCGCTCGACACCGGCGTGCCGATCGGCTTCGGGCTGCTGACCTGCGACAACGACGAGCAGGCACTCGACCGGCCGGACTTCCCGGCAGCCGCGAGGACAAGGGACGCGAGGCGACACAGGCTGCGTTGCTGACGCTCAACGTCCTGCGTTCGCTGCGTTGATGCTTACCGCTCCGCCGGGCACGCGGCGTCACCGATAGACTGATCCGCGATGAAGACCTTCGATGACCTCTTCGCCGAGCTGACCGACAAGGCGGCTCGTCGCCCCGAGGGCTCGCGCACCGTCGCCGAGCTCGATGCTGGCGTCCACTCGATCGGCAAGAAGCTGGTCGAGGAAGCAGCCGAGTCCTGGATGGCCGCCGAGCACGAAGGTGCCGAGCGGACCGCCGAGGAGATCAGCCAGCTGCTGTATCACGCGCAGGTCATGATGATCGCGTCTGGAATCTCGCTCGACGACGTCTACGCACATCTGTGACGGATCGGCCGACGCTGCCAGCAGCGGGCGCCCATCCGTGCCTTCGACCTCCGTCACAGAACTTCTGAGAAGAGAATTCCATGCTCAAGATCGCGGTACCCAACAAAGGGGCACTTGCTGAGTCGGCAGCCCAGATGCTGGCCGAGGCCGGCTACCGTCAGCGCCGCAACTCCAAGGACCTGGTGACCCTCGACCCCGACAACGACGTCGAGTTCTTCTACCTGCGACCGCGAGACATCGCGATCTACGTGGGGGAGGGCACCCTCGACGCGGGCATCACGGGCCGTGACCTGCTGCTCGACTCGCAGGCCCACGCTGCCGAGAACACGACGCTCGGCTTCGGCGCATCGACGTTCCGCTTCGCCGCCCCGATCGGCGCGATGACCAAGCTCGACGACCTGCAGGGTGCGCGCATCGCGACCTCGTACGAAGGCATCGTCGGTGCCTACCTGGCAGAGCGCGGCATCACCGCTGAGGTCGTCCGGCTCGACGGTGCCGTCGAGTCGTCGATCCGCCTGGGAGTCGCCGACGCGATCGCCGACGTCGTCGAGACCGGGAGCACGCTGAAGCAGGCAGACCTCGAGGTCTTCGGAGACCCGATCCTGTCGTCCGAGGCCGTGCTGATCACCCGCCAGGGCGCCGACGAGCCGGCCGGCTTCGAGGTGTTCAAGCGGCGGATCGACAGCGTCCTCGTGGCACGCACCTACGTCATGATGGACTACGACATCCGGGTCAGCCAGGTCGAGGCGGCCGTCGAGCTGACGCCCGGTATCGAGTCGCCGACCGTGTCGCCGCTTCATCGCGAAGGGTGGGTCGCCGTCCGTTCGATGGTGCCGCGCGACACCGCCCAAAAGGTCATGGACAAGCTGTACGGGCTCGGTGCCCGCGGCATTCTGGTGACGGACATCCTGGCGTGCCGGATCTGAAGACGTTCCGCCCCGGCGGCGCCCGCGTCGTGGCCTATGCGGTCGCGGTGCTGATGCTCGGGATCACCGCGGTGATCTCGTGGGCGCTGCCTGACGAGATCTACTTCACCACCGCCGAGACGATCACCATGTGGCTGATCATCATCGCGGTGCTGATCATGCTGCACGGTGTCGCTCGCAGCTATGTGCGTGCGACGGACGAGGGCGTCGAGGTGCTCAACGGCTACAAGAAGCATCTGGTGCGCTGGGACGACATCGAGGGCTTCGCGATGAACAGCGGTGCGCCCTGGCCGACGCTCGTGACCAAGGACGACGAGCGGGTCAACCTGTTCGGCATCCAGGGCAGTGACGGCAAGTACGCGCGCACGGCGGTCGAGTACCTGCGTGGCAGGCTGGAGTCATGACCCACGGACACGATCGGACCCTGGCGAGTCCTCAGTTTCCCGGTGATGACGGCACCGTCGCACCGGAGCTTGGCAGCGGCATTCGGCGACGATCTCGCAGTGCTCCAGGCATTGCCAGACGTGCGCGTCTTCGTGCCGATCGTCGCGCTGCTCGGTGAGGTGCCGGCCGAAGGCGACAAGAACGCCGACATGGCTGCGGTGCTGATGACCGGAGCCGACGGGCGGCAGGCGCTCCTGGCGTTCAGCAGCGTGGCCACCATGGCAACGTGGGATCCGCAGGCCCGTCCGGTGCCGATCCTCGGGCGTGACGCCGCGCAGGCGACCCTCGACGAAGGCGCGGCCGCGATCCTGCTCGACCTCGCCAACCCGTCCTTCACGGTCGTCGAGACCGACGACGTCGAGCACCTGGCGGCCGGCCACCGGCTGACCCGCACCGATGCCGGCCCCGCCTGGGTGGTCTAGGGCGACCGACCACCCCTCCGCGTCGGTTTCCCACGAGGCCCCGGAGTTGTGACACGCACCTCGTGTCACAGCGCCAGGTGTGTGGCGAAAACCCTGGGTGAGCCGGGACCGATTTGGAGCACTACCGACGTCGCTGATACCCTGGTAGACGAAGTGGAGGCCCCCTCCCACCTACGTGGCTCATGGTCGCGGGGTACGAGTCGGTTCAGCATGACTCGCGGCATTGAATGTGTGATGTCGCCGAACCGACCTGAGACGTGCTTTTTGACGAGCACGTCGCTTGGTGGCTTCCGGTTCGTACGGGGGCCACTTTTTTTGTGACTAGTTTGTGGCCTCCCTTCAATCTCAGGAGGATTTATCACCACAGAGCTGCGCGTCAACGACCGAATCCGCGTTCCAGAAGTACGCCTCGTCGGTCCTGGCGGTGAACAGGTAGGCATCGTCCGTATCGAAGATGCTCTGCGACTGGCTGCTGAAGCCGATCTCGATCTCGTTGAGGTTGCTCCGACAGCCCGTCCGCCCGTCTGCCGTCTCATGGACTACGGCAAGTTCAAGTACGAGACTGCTCAGAAGGCGCGCGAGTCACGCCGCAATCAGACCAACACCATCATCAAAGAGATGAAGTTGCGTCCGAAGATCGATCAGCACGACTACGACACCAAAAAGGGTCACGTCGTCCGATTCCTCAAGGCCGGCGACAAGGTCAAGATCACCATCATGTTCCGCGGTCGCGAGCAGCACCGTCCCGAGCTGGGATACCGCCTGCTGCAGCGTCTCGCCGCCGACGTCGAGGATCTCGGTTTCATCGAGTCCAATGCGCGTCAGGACGGCCGCAACATGACGATGGTTCTCGGCCCGCACAAGAAGAAGTCCGAAGCCCAGGCGGAGGTCAAGGCCGAAAAGGCTGTGACGACTGCTGCGAAGGTCGCTGAGAAGGAAGCCGAAGAGGCTGAGGTCAAGGCACATCGCGAAGCCGCCCAGAAGACTGCAACACCCAAGAAGCCCCGTCGGCGTTCCGAGAACCTCGACCCAGACATGGAGGCATAAATGCCGAAGTTCAAGCCCCACTCGGGTATGAAGAAGCGCGTCAAGCCCACCGGCAGCGGCAAGCTGCGCCGCGAGCAGACGAACCGTCGCCACCTGCTCGAGGTCAAGTCCTCGTCGCGCAAGCGTCGCCTCGAAGGCACCACGGCCGTCTCCAAGAACGACGTCCCCCGCGTGAAGAAGATGCTCGGTCTCTGACCGCGCGTTCCACCCCATTCCACCTAAGAACTTGAAGGAGAACTGAGATGGCACGCGTCAAGCGCTCAGTCAACGCACAGAAGAAGCGCCGTCAGACACTCGAGCGCGCTGCGGGCTACCGCGGCCAGCGCTCGCGTCTGTACCGCAAGGCCAAGGAGCAGGTCACTCACTCGCTCGGTCTACAGGCTACCGTGACCGCAAGGCCAAGAAGGGCGACTTCCGTCGTCTCTGGATCCAGCGCATCAACGCTGCGGTCCGCGCTGAAGGCCTGACCTACAACCGCTTCATCCAGGGCCTCAAGGCCGCTGAGGTCGAGGTCGACCGCAAGATCCTGGCTGAGCTGGCTGTCAACGAGCCGGCTGCCTTCTCGGCACTCGTGCAGGTCGCGAAGGACAACCTTCCGGCCGACGTCAACGCTCCGAAGGACGGCGCCGCGGCCTGAGCCGTGGTACCGACGCATAGTGGCGAGCACGCCTGGTGGCTCACCGTCCGTTTCGGACGGGTGAAGCACGCCAGGCGGCTCGCTACTCGTGCGTTCCGGGCCGACCAGAGGGAGTTCCTCGCGGAGGGTCCCCAAGCGGTCAGAGAAGCGCTTGAAACCTCTGGTGTGACACAAGAAGTCTTCGCGACGGCTGACGCCACCGATCACCACACTGATCTGGTCGCCGCAGCCCGCACCGCCGGAATCGACTGGCACGTCGTCACCGACGACGTCGTCGAGGCCATCTGCGACACCGTGCAGCCACAGGGCGTCGTCGCCCGCTGCGCCATGCTCGACCGCCCCTTGGAGGCGTTCCTCGATCGTGCGCCGTCCTTCGTGGTCGTCTGCGCCGACATCCGCGATCCCGGCAACGCTGGCGCGGTCATCCGGTGCGCCGACGCTGCTGGTGCTGACGGAGTCATCTTGGTCGGCGACAGCGTCGACCCCTACAACCCGAAGTCCGTACGCGCCAGCGTCGGCAGCATCTTCCACCTGCCCCTGGTGATCGACCGCGACACCCCTGGCACGCTCGAATCCCTGCAGGCCTCGGGCTTCCAGGTGCTGGCAGCCGACGGCGGGGGAGACGTCGGGCTGTTCGACGAGGCACTCGACCTCACGCAGCCCACCGCGTGGCTCATGGGCAACGAGGCCTGGGGCCTGCCAGAGCAGACTCGGGCCCTGGCTGATTCGGTCGTTGCAGTGCCGATCTACGGGCAGGCCGAGAGCCTCAATCTGGCCACGGCGGCTGCTGTCTGCCTCTACACGACCGCGCGTGCGCGTCTCACTCCCTAAAATTTTTCCCCTACCGGTGCAAAGGGATTAGTTCTTTAGTACTAGATTCTCTCGGCATGGACTACGACGACTATCCGGACGGCGTGCTCATCGCCGGACCTGATGGGCTCGTCGAGTACGTCAAATCCCCGTATCAAGGTCATGGCTCGTGCTGTAGGTGACGAGATGATCGGGATGCACATCTCCGAGGCCATGCCGTTCGACGACCTGAACGGAAACTCCTGGTACGACGTCACCCGTCCCTACGAGGGCATCAACATCCGCAACCGGCTGTCGGAGTCGTCCTGGTGGTCACCCAAGGGCAGCGAGTACCTCATCACGGCATCCCTGGTGCGTGATCGCCGGGCCGGTCCCGTGCAGCGGGTGCTCGTCAGCGTCCGGAACGCCCGGATCCGCAACCAGGCCGACCGGGAACGGTCCGACCTCGTCGCGACCGTCGCCCACGAGCTGCGCTCCCCGCTGACCGGCATCAAGGGATTGCAGCCGACCCTGTTGACCAAGTGGGACAAGTTCTCCGAGCAGCAGCGCCAGCTGATGCTCGAGACGATCGATGCAGATGCCGACCGGTTGAGCAGGCTCATCACCGAGCTGCTCGACGCCGCGCGGATCGACGCCGGACGTCTGACGTTGCGGCGCGGCCCGGTCAAGCTGCCGGAGGTCGTCCGCCACGTACTGACGGAACGTCTCGGCAGGCAAGGGTGAGCCCTTCGAGATCAGCATCACCGACGGCGTCGACCTGATCTGGGCGACAGCGACCGCATCCACCAGGTCGTCACCAACCTCGTCGAGAACGCCCTGCGTCATGGCTTCGGCCTGCGTGAGATCGCCCTCGAGAACTCTGAACATCCCGCCAAGGGCTCGGGCGTGCTCCTGCAGGTCCATGACAACGGCCCCGGAATCCCAGAGGAGATGCGGCAACGCGTCTTCAGCCGGTTCTGGCGTTCTGGTCCCGGTGCAGGCAGCGGGCTGGGCATGTACATCGTGCGCGGCATCGTCCAGGAGCACGGCGGAGACATCGAGATCGGCGAGGCTGACGGCGGGGGTGCGCAGATCCGGGGTGTGGCTCCCGATCAACGAGCCAGACACGATGACCGACTGACGACGGACGTCACTAGACTGCAGGTGGTGCCCGCGACCCGTGCAGGGCGCCTCCCGAACGAAAGTCAGGTTTGCTGTGTCCGCGCCCAACTCGTCGTACGACCCGGTGGAAGTCACTCCGTTGCACGCAGATGAGATCGACCGCATGCGGATCGAGGCCCTCGCTGCGATCGACGCCGCTGCGACGCTCGACGACCTGGCGCAGGTCCGCATCGACCATGTCGGTGACCGTTCGCCGATCGCCCTGGCCAATCGCGAGATTGGTGCTTTGCCCCCACAGGCGCGCAAGGAGGCCGGTCAGCGGATCGGCCAGGCGCGTGGAGCGATCAACCAGGCTCTTGCGGCCAAGACGGCTGAAGCTGAAGCCGCCGCAGAAGAGCTGGCGCTCGTCACCGAGACCGTCGACGTCACGCTGCCGTGGGACATCATGCCGGTTGGCGCCCGCCACCCCGTCACGACGCTGTCCGAGCACATCGCCGACATCTTCGTCTCGATGGGCTGGGAGATCGCCGAAGGACCCGAGGTCGAGGCCGAATGGCTCAACTTCGATGCGTTGAACCTCGGCCCCGACCACCCAGCCCGCACGATGCAGGACACGTTCTGGGTCACCCCTGAGAAGGCGGCGATGGTGCTGCGCACGCACACCTCCCCGGTGCAGGCCCGCACGATGCTGACGCGCAAGCCGCCGATCTACATCGCCTGCCCCGGACGCGTCTTCCGCACCGACGAGCTCGATGCGACCCATTCGCCGGTCTTCCACCAGGTCGAAGGACTCGCGATCGACGAAGGTCTGTCGATGGCACACCTGAAGGGCACGCTCGACCACTTCGCCCAGGCGATCTACGGCGACGGGATGACGACCAGGTTTCGTCCGTCGTACTTCCCGTTCACCGAGCCGAGCGCCGAGATGGACCTGCTCTGCTACGTGTGCCACAACGAGCCTGAGGCGGTCGCCGACTGCCGCACGTGCAAGGGCGAGGGCTGGGTCGAGTGGGGCGGCTGCGGCGTCGTCAATCCGCGCGTCCTGATCGCCTGCGGCGTCGACCCGAACGCTATTCGGGCTTCGCGTTCGGCATCGGTATCGACCGCACCATCACGTCCCGCTACGACATCGCTGACCTGCGCGATCTGTTCGATGGCGACATCCGTTTCACCGAGCCGTTTGGAGTTCAGCTGCTGAGGGCACCTGTCTCCTGGCTGCGCCAGTACGTCGACCTGCCCGAGAACCTGTCGACGGTCGACCTGGCCGCACGTCTGACGGCCTTCGACCTCAAGCTCGAAGAGATCGTCTCGTCCGGCATCAGCGGACCGCTCACGGTCGGCCGCGTCCTGAACCTCGTCAAGGAGGAGCAGAAGAACGGCAAGACGATCAACTGGTGCCGCGTCGACGTCGGCCCCGAGCACAACGAGCCGTCGGTGCCAGACGCGCCGGGTGACGACGTGCCGTCCAGGGGCATCATCTGCGGCGCCCACAACTTCGTCGAGGGCGACCTCGTCGTCGTCTCGCTGCCCGGGACGGTGCTGCCGTCGCTCGCGCAGTACATCCCCGGCGGACTGATCTCAGCTCGCAAGACCTACGGTCACGTCTCGGACGGCATGATCTGCTCGACGTCCGAGGTCGGCCTGCCGGGTGATGCCAGCGGCATCATCGTGCTCGAGCCGGGCTCGGCCCAGCCCGGCGATGACGCGATCGAGCTGCTGGGCCTGGGCGAGGAGGTCCTCGACCTCGAGGTCAACCCCGATCGGGCGTATGCGCTGTCGATGCGGGGGAATCGCCCGTGACGCGGCGATCGCCTTCGGCGTGCCGTTCCACGATCCCGCCGACATCGCTGTCGAGACTTCGGGTGAGTCCTACCCCGTGCGAGTCGAAGACCCAGCGGCGTGCCCGGTGTTCACGATGCGCGAGGTGACCGGCTTCGATCCGGCCAGCCCCACTCCTGCCTGGATGTCGAGCCGGCTCGAGCTCGCCGGCATGCGGTCGATCTCGTTGGCCGTCGACGTCAGCAACTACGTCATGCTCGAGCTCGGTCAGCCTTCGCACGCGTACGACAAGGACAAGCTGCGCGGCGACATCGTGGTGCGACGTGCGCATGAGGGCGAGTCGATCAAGACCCTCGACGACGTCGTGCGTCCGTTGGATCCGGCCGACCTGCTGATCGCCGACGACAATGGGCCGGTCGGCCTGGCCGGCGTCATGGGTGCCGATTCGGTCGAGATCGACGCGAGCACGACCAACATCGTGATCGAGGCCGCGTGCTTCGATCCGCCGACGATCTTCCGTGCCGCTCGTCGTCACCGGTTGACGTCCGAGGCCGGCAAGCGCAACGAGCGCGGCATCGACACCACCCTGCAGGCACGCGCGGCCACGCGGGTCGCCGAGCTGCTCGCCGAGCTCGGCGGGGGGCACCGTGTCGCCTGGTCTGACGAGCATCGGTTCTGCTGCCGCACCGCAGCCGATCGTGCTCTCGGCCGAGCTGCCCGCCCGCATCACAGGCGTCGAGATCGAGACTGCCACTGCGGTGTCGGCGCTCGAGGCCAACGGCTGTGCCGTGGTGCTCGACGGTGAGCAGCTGTCGGTGACGCCTCCGACGTGGCGCCCCGACCTGACCGATCCGTACGACGTCGTGGAGGAAGTGCTGCGAGTCGTCGGCTACGACAAGGTCCCATCGATCGTCCCGACGGCGCCGGCCGGTCGTGGCCTGACGCCTTCTCAGAAGCTTGCGTCGCCGCGCGGGCATGGTGCTGGCCGGTGCAGGCCTGGTCGAGGTGAAGACCTTCCCCTTCGCCGGCCCGGCCGACTGGGACCGGCTCGGACTCGACGCCGACGACGTCCGACGCCGTCAGGTGCTGCTGGAGAACCCGCTGTCCGCCGAGGAGCCGGGGCTGACGACGACCTTGCTCACCGGGTTGCTGCGCAGCCTCGTGCTCAATGTCGGGCGGGGTCACTCCGATGTCCACATCACCGAGACCGGGCGGGTGTTCCTGCCCCAGGCCGATGGTGCGGAGGCGCCGATCTACGGTGTCGATCATCGTCCGACGGACGAGCAGCTCGCCGCGTTCGGCGGCTCGCTGCCGCAGCAGCCGTTCCACGTAGCGCTGGTCATGAGCGGCGAGCGCGTCCGTTCGGGCTGGGCCGGCCCCGGCCGTGCGGCCAGCTGGGCAGATGCGATCGCCGTGGTCCGGCAGCTGGCTGCGTCGATGTTCGTCGAGGTCGAGGTCCGTCAGGCGCAGCTCGCGCCATGGCATCCGGGGCGTTGCGCCCAGATCCTCGTGGACGGCGAGATCGTCGGTTTCGCCGGCGAGCTACATCCTCGGGTGCTGAAGGCCTACGGACTGCCGGCACGTGTCGTGGCCGCCGAGGTCGATCTCGATGCCCTGATCGCGGCGTCGCCGACGGTCGGTCCGCGTCCCAGCTTCTCCACGTTCCCGGTCGCCAAGGAAGATCTGGCGCTCGTGGTCGACGTGTCGGTCGCCGCTGGTGACGTCGAGGCGGCTCTGGCGGGTTCGAGCGATCTGGTGGAGTCGGCGCGACTGTTCGACGTCTATGCCGGTGAGCAGGTGCCCGAGGGCAAGAAGTCGCTGGCGTTCGCGCTGCGGCTGCGGGCCCAGGACCACACCCTGACTGAGAAGGAAATCCGTGAAGCGCGGGAGGCCGCGGTGAGCGCAGCGAACGCGCGCACTGGAGCCACCCTCCGCACCTGACCGCTGACGAGGTGGTTATGGCCCTTTCGCGAGAGGTTTAGCGCCCTCTCGTCAAGGGGCGACAACCCTCTCGTCAAGGGGTGACAACCCTCTCGTCAAGGGGCGATAACCACCTCGTCAGGGTGGGGGTTAGAACTGGACGGGGGGTGGGGTTGCCTGGCCTTCTGGAGCCTTGTAGAAGTCTCGTTCCTTGACGTTGGCGAGGCCGGCGAAGAACATCCAGGGGATCGTCTTGACCAGGTTGTTGAGCGTCGCGACGGCGTCGTTGTAGTACTGGCGCGCGAACGAGATCTTGTTCTCGGTGTCGGCCAGCAGACTGCAGCTGCAGGAAGTTTGCCGAGGCCTTCAGCTCGGGATACGCCTCAGCCACGGCAAGGACGTCGACGATCGCCTTGTCGAGCACCTGCTCGGCAGCGGCCTTCTGGGCGACGGTGCCGTTCTGGGCAGCCTCCTTGACCCCTGCCCGGGCCGCCGTGACCGCCTCGAACACGCCCTTCTCGTGCTGGGCATAGCCCTTGACCGTGTTGACCAGGTTGGGGATCAGGTCGGCGCGACGCGTCAGCTGCACGTCGATGCCGCCTAGGGCTTCCTGGGCGCCGATGTCTGCCCTGCGGAACTTGTTGAACGCCGTGACGCCGAACAGCACGAGCGCGACGACGATGACGCCGAGGATGATCCAGATCATGTCTTCTCCTGTGGGGTGGTGCGAATGATCAGCTGTGGTCGTGCGGGACTACCAGGAACCTCGCCCCCGCCGCCTCCACCGCCGCCTCCGCCCCCGCCTCCTCCTCCGGACGAGGAGGACGAGCTCTGTGTTGCGGCATAGGCGCTGATCGAGGAGGCCAGGGAGGACTCGAAGTCGGCGAACCCGTCTCCGGCGCCGAGGAAGCCCGACGAGGCGCCGGCCGGGCTGCCTCCGCCGTACCAGATCGGCACCGGCGCGGCGGTGCCGGTGCTGATCTCGTACTTGCGGGCCCACCGGTCGGCGCAGTCGAAGGCGACGGCATAGGGGATGTATGCGGTGTACAGGTCGTTCTTGCCGCTGAAGTCGAACCGGTCTTGCGCCGAGTCGGTCGACAGCATCCGCTCGAAGCCGCCGGCCTGCGACCAGAGCTCACGGCCTAGAGGGGTGCGCCGCTTGCCGACGCCCGGGGCGAGCAGTCCTGCACCGCCGACCGCGAAACCGGCCAGGGGTAGCAGGTACATCGAGATGGGCGGGCTCCAGAAGATGCCGATCCCGACCAGAGCGACGAGCGACAGCACGACGAGCACCCGTGACATCGACTCTGACGAGACAGTGCGCTGGGCTCCGATGCCTGAGGCCCACTGGTTGGTCTGCCCGGGGAGCGCCCCTCGCACCGACTGCAGCTGCTTGCCGGACTCGATCGAGTCCTTGCTGGAGGTGAACGTCGCGCCAGGACGGTCGACGCCGAGGCTGACGCCCACGTACCGGGTCACGTCATCCGTGCCGGCCCACGCCGTGGCATCGCCGACACCCGTGATGGTCCACGACTTGTCGGTGCCTGGTGTCAATGTCGTCAAGCCCTGTTCGGCTTGGTACAGGAGCGTGGCGACGAGGCTGCGGCTGGGAGCCGACTCCGTCGTCAGGTAGGCGGTCTGCACCGGTCCGAGTCCTGGTGGCGGCTCGAAGGTCACGGGGAAGCCCGGTCGTTCCTCGCGGCTGCGGCGGTCGAGGAGGTATCCGGCGGCAGCGAGCGCGAGCGTGACGAGAACGACGATGAGCACCGCCACGAGCGACTGACCCAGTGCGCGGTCGGCCCAGACTGGCCATGGCGCCGTGACCTGGTCGGGCGTCGTGATCGGCAGCCCGATGCGGACTGTCACCGGTGTGTTGGGCGCCAGCGCGCCGGTGCCGAGCGTCACGGTGTCGGTGCCGGCACCGTCGATCGTGCACCGCCCTGAGCCGTCGAAGCCGGTCGTGCACTGCACCTTGCCGCTCGCGGTCGGGAGGGTCAGGTTGACCGTCGACTTCGCGATGTCCATCGACCAACCCTGGGCGATGACGTTCCAGTAGAAGACCGACTCGGCGGGTTGCTCGTCGGTCCAGCTCGACGATCCGAAGCTGCCGGTGCCGACGTCGCTGGGAGCTAGGGCGCCCTTGATCGTGTAGCGGATCGTGTAGGTGTGGGTGCCTGCGGAGACGTAGGCGTCGGGGTCGCCGATCTTGGCGACCCTGATGCGGCGGCCTTGTGTCCAGGACAGGTCGTGGGGCACGCTGCGGCCGTCCAGCTCGACCGAGATGCGGTCGGGGTTGAGCCGGACGTGGGAGTCGTAGGGTGCGCTGAGGTCCCAGTAGCGGAAGATGCCGTGGCGCCGGAGGGGAACTCGGTGGTGAGGGTCTCCTTGGCGACGAGCGTGCCGTCGGAGCTGACCGTGAAGTCGGCGGTGTAGTCGCTGATGCGGACGGGATCGGGTCCGGTGCTGGTGTCGTCGGTGACAGTCGACGCGAGCGCTGGGACCAGCACGAGGCCCGCAGCGACCAACAGGATGACCACGCGCAGCAGCGTCCGATACATGGCTCGCATCCTAGGGGTTGCAGCGACGATACGTGGGCGATGACGGGCCGGTGTGCAAAGACTTGCACTCGTGTGCAAGAATGTGAATATGTCCAAAGTACTGACCAGCCTTCCGTCCGGCGAGCGCGTCGGCATCGCCTTCTCTGGGGGCCTCGACACCTCCGTCGCCGTCGCATGGATGCGTGACAAGGGCGCCATCCCGTGCACCTACACCGCCGACATCGGTCAGTACGACGAGCCGGACATCTCCGGCATCCCCGGCCGCGCCATGGAGTACGGCGCAGAGCTCCGCGCGGTCGATCGACTGCAAGCGGCCGCTCGTCGACGAAGGCCTCGCAGCCCTGGCGTGCGGAGCGTTCCACATCCGTTCAGGCGGACGCACCTACTTCAACACGACGCCGCTCGGCCGGGCCGTGACCGGCACGCTGCTGGTGCGGCGCGATGCACGAGGATGGCGTCGACATCTGGGCGACGGGTCGACGTTCAAGGGCAATGACATCGAGCGGTTCTACCGCTACGGACTGCTTGCCAACCCCGCGCTGCGCATCTACAAGCCGTGGCTCGACGCAGCCTTCGTCGCCGAGCTCGGCGGTCGCACCGAGATCAGCCAGTGGCTCACCGAGCGCAACCTGCCCTACCGCGACAGCCAGGAGAAGGCCTACTCGACCGACGCCAACATCTGGGGCGCGACGCACGAGGCCAAACGCTCGAGCACCTCGACACGAGCCTCGAGACGGTCGACCCCATCATGGGCGTCAAGTTCTGGGATCCCTCGGTTGAGATCCTCACCGAGGACGTCACGATCTCCTTCGAGGCCGGCCGCCCCGTGGCGATCAACGGCGCGACGTTCGACGGCGACCCGGTCGCCCTGGTCCACGAGGCCAACACGATCGGCGGTCGCCACGGCCTCGGCATGTCCGACCAGATCGAGAACCGCATCATCGAGGCCAAGAGCCGCGGCATCTACGAGGCGCCCGGCATGGCGCTGCTGCACATCGCGTACGAGCGCCTCGTCAACGCGATCCACAACGAGGACACGATCGCCAACTTCCACCAGCACGGTCGTCGTCTCGGCCGGCTGATGTACGAAGGACGCTGGCTCGACCCGCAGGCCATGATGCTGCGCGAGTCGGTGCAGCGGTGGATCGCGTCGGTCGTCAGCGGCGACGTGACGATCCGGCTCCGCCGCGGCGAGGACTACACGATCCTCGACACCCAGGGCCCGAACTTCTCGTACCACCCCGAAAAGCTGTCGATGGAGCGCACCGAGAACGCAGTGTTCGGTCCGACCGACCGCATCGGGCAACTGACGATGCGCAACCTCGACATCGCCGACTCCCGTGCGATGCTCGAGCTCTACGCAGCGCAGCCGCTCGACCAGGGGCAGGTGCTCGTCGAGAACGGCACGCTGTTCGGCGAGCTTCCCGCCGGCGGGGCAACCCGCATCGAGGCCAACCCGGCCGTCGCGGATGACGACGCGCAGCTGCTCGACGCTGCTGCGATGGAAGCTCGGCACCGACTGACCCACACCCATTCGCTTGTCTGCAAAGGTGGAGAGATGACCAAGATCACTGTCGCCGTGGCCGGCGCGAGCGGGTACGCCGGTGGCGAGGTGCTGCGGCTCCTGCTGTCACATCCGGACGTCGAGATCGGCGCGCTGACGGCTGCCTCCAGCGCCGGAACGGCATTGGGCGGGCACCATCCGCACCTCGTCCCGTTGGCCGACCGCATCCTGCAACCGACCACGACCGAGACGCTCTCGGGTCATGACGTGGTGTTCCTCGGGCTCCCGCACGGCGAGTCGGGTGCGGTCGCGGCCCAGCTGGGCGATGACGTCATGGTCATCGACCTGGGGGCCGACTTCCGGCTCGACTCGGCCGCCGACTGGACCGAGTTCTATGGCGGAGAGCATGCCGGCACCTGGCCGTACGGGCTGCCCGAGTCATCGTCGGAGGCAGACGTCAACGCGACCGCCTGGCCGGGGTCAACCGCATCGCGGTACCGGGATGCAACGTCACCGCGATCACGCTCGGCATCCAGCCGGCGATCGCAGCCGGTCTCGTCGAGGCCACCGACCTGGTTGCCGTGCTCGCCAACGGCTACTCCGGTGCAGGCAAGGCGCCCAAGGCGCACCTGATCGCCTCGGAGGCGCTCGGTTCCGCATCGCCCTACGGCGTCGGAGGCATGCACCGGCACGTCCCCGAGATCATGCAGAACCTGCGGCTCGCGGGCGCCGACGAGGTGACGATCTCGTTCACCCCGACCTTGGTGCCGATGGCTCGTGGCATCCTCGCCACGACCACGGCACGCATCAAGGACGGTGTCGACCTCGCTGCCGTGCGGGCTGCGTACACCGCGGCCTACGACGACGAGCCGTTCATCCACCTGCTGCCCGAGGGACAGTGGCCGACGACGGCCGCGACGCTGGGGGCCAACACCGCCCAGCTCCAGCTGGCGATCGATGCCCGAGCCCGACGCCTGGTTGTCGTGTCCGCCATCGACAACCTCGTCAAGGGCACCGCCGGCGGTGCCATCCAGTCCATGAACCTTGCCCTGGGTCTCCTTGAGACCACCGGGCTCAGCACGATCGGAACAGCACCATGACAGTCACCGCAGCCCAGGGCTTCACCGCCGCCGGCGTCACGGCCGGACTCAAGACGTCCGGCACCCCTGACATGGCCGTCGTGGTCAACCACGGGCCGTCCAAGGTCGCCGCGGCGGTCTACACGAGCAACCGGTGCAAGGCCAACCCCGTTCTGTGGAGCGAGCAGGCCATCAAGGCTGGCGCTGCCAGCGCCGTGGTCATCAACTCCGGAGGCGCCAACTGCTACACCGGCGCCGAGGGCTTCGCCACGACGCACCAGACCGCTGAGACGGCAGCCGATCTGCTGGGGGTCGGGGCGATCGAGGTCCAGGTCTGCTCGACCGGGCTGATCGGGCTGCTCAACGACCGCGATGCCGTGCTCGCGGGCACGCGTGCGGCGATCGAGGCGCAGAGCGCCGAGGGTGGACGTGACGCCGCGACGGCCATCATGACGACCGACACCGTGGCCAAGGAGGCTGTGGCGCACGGCGATGGCTGGACCGTGGGTGGCATGGCGAAGGGCGCCGGCATGCTGGCCCCCGCCCTGGCCACGATGCTCGTCGTCATCACGACCGATGCCGATGTCGACGCGGCGACGGCCGATGCCGCGCTGCGCGCTGCGACCGCTCTGACATTCGACCGGCTCGACTCCGACGGCTGCCAGTCGACCAATGACACCGTGCTGCTGATGGCGTCGGGTGCCTCGGGCGTCACCCCCCAGACGACGGCCTTCACCGAGGCTGTCACTGCCGTCTGCCACGACCTCGCGATCCAGCTGCTGGCCGATGCCGAGGGTGCCGATCACGAGATCGCGATCGAGGTCGTCAACGCAGCCTCGGTCGACGACGCGCTCGAGGTCGGCCGGTCCGTGGCACGCAGCAACCTGTTCAAGTGCGCGATCTACGGCAAGGATCCCAACTGGGGACGCATCCTGGCCTCGGTCGGCACGACGCAGGCCGCCTTCGACCCGGCCGACCTCGACGTCGCGCTCAACGGCGTCTGGGTGTGCCGCAACAGCGGCCCGGGGGAGTCGCCTGACTCGATCAACCTCGACGAGCGCGCCGTCTCGGTGCTCATCGACCTCAAGTCCGGCGACCAGTCGGGCACCATCTGGACCAACGACCTCACGCAGGCGTACGTCCACGAGAACTCGGCGTACTCCTCATGACAGAAGATCTGACCTCCGACCACGAGTGGCATCCGGACGACTGGAAGAAGGCCACTGACAAGGCGGCCACGCTCGCCCATGCCCTGCCCTGGCTGAAGAAGTATCACGGCAAGGTCATCGTGGTGAAGTACGGCGGCAACGCCATGACCAATGACGTGCTGAAACGAGCGTTCGCCGAGGACATCGTGTTCCTGCGGCTCGCGGGCTTCAAGCCTGTCGTGGTGCACGGCGGCGGCCCGCAGATCAGTGCGATGCTCGACAAGCTGGGCATCGAGTCCGAGTTCCGTGGTGGTTTGCGGGTCACGACGCCTGAGACGATGGAGGTCGTCCGGATGGTGCTGACCGGCCAGGTCGGCCGCGAGCTCGTCGGACTGCTGAACCAGCACGGCGACCTGGCGGTGGGGCTGTCGGGCGAGGACGGTGGGCTGTTCACGGCCGAGAAGACCCTGCCGATCATCGACGGGGTCGAGACCGACATCGGCCTGGTCGGCGAGGTCGTGGGCGTCCGCCCCGAGGCGGTGCTCGACCTGATCGACGCCGGCCGCATCCCGGTCGTCTCGACCGTCGCCCCCGATGTCGACGGGCAGGTGCACAACGTCAACGCCGACACCGCTGCTGCGGCTCTCGCGGTGGCTCTGGGCGCCGAGAAGCTGCTGGTCCTGACTGATGTCGAGGGGTTGTACGCCGACTGGCCCAACAGCAGCGACGTGATCGGCGAGATCAGCCCTGAGTCGCTCGCCGAGCTGATCCCTGGCCTGGCGACCGGAATGATCCCGAAGATGAACGCCTGCCTCAAGGCCGTCGAGGAGGGCGTCAAGCGCGCCACCGTGATCGACGGTCGCGAGCCCCACGCCGTGCTCCTCGAGATCTTCACCGACGAGGGCGTCGGCACGCAGGTCGTGCCCGGTGCACCGACTCGCATCCGCACCGCCCTCTACTCGACCAGCGTCGACAAGGACAAGCCATGACCGTCGAAACTACTGCGACCTGGCAGGAGCGCTACCAAGGCGCTGTCATGAACACGTTCGGCACGCCTGCCCGGATGCTCGTGCGTGGTGAGGGCGCCCATGTCTGGGATGCCGACGGCAAGCAGTACCTCGATCTGCTGGCTGGTATCGCCGTCAACGCGTTGGGGCACGGCCACCCGGCGATCATCGCGGCCGTCACCGAGCAGCTGTCGACGTTGGGTCATACGTCGAACCTGTTCGCGACCCAGCCGCAGATCACGCTGGCCGAGAAGCTGACCGCGCTCGTCGGCCACGACAGCCGGGTCTTCTTCACCAACTCCGGCGCAGAGGCCAACGAGGCCGCGTTCAAGGTCACGCGTCGCACCGGCCGCACCAAGATCGTCGTCGCCGAGGGATCGTTCCACGGCCGGACGATGGGGGCGCTCGCGCTGACCTCGAAAGAGGCCTACCGGGCACCTTTCGAGCCGCTCCCCGGGCGATGTCACGTTCATCCCGTATGGCGACGTCGCAGCGCTGGAGGCAGCCATCGACGACACCGTCGCGGCCTTCCTGGTCGAGCCGATCCAGGGCGAGGCGGGCGTCGTCGTGCCGCCGGAGGGATACCTGAAGGCGGCCCGCGAGATCACGACTCGCCACGGTGCCCTGCTGTGGCTCGACGAGGTGCAGACCGGCATGGGTCGCACCGGCGCCTGGTTCGCCCACACCGAGTCGGGCATCGTCCCCGACCTGATGACGTTGGCCAAGGGCCTCGGCGGCGGCATCCCGATCGGCGCATGTATCGCGATCGGCGATGCGGCGACGTTGCTGCAGCCGGGCAACCACGGGACGACGTTCGGCGGAAATGCCGTCGCGACGGCTGCGGCGCTCGCCGTCATCGCCACGATCGAGTCCGAGAACCTCCTCGATCACGTCACGACGATCGGCGACCAGATCCGTCGCGGACTGGTCGATCACCCGCTCGTCGCCGAGGTGACCGGTCGGGGCCTGCTGGTCGGCATCGTGCTGCGTGAGCCCCTGGCGGCGGAGGCACAGAAGGCTGCCCTCGAGGCGGGCGTGATCCTCAACAACGCGACGGCCGAACGCCTTCGGCTGGCTCCTCCGTTGATCCTGAGCGAGGACCAGGCCGCCGATGCAGTGACCACGATTCGGGGCATCCTGGACGAGGTGTCGCTATGAGCATCAGGCACTTCCTGCGCGATGACGACCTGACCCCGGCCGAGCAGGCCGAGGTGCTGGCGCTCGCCGCCGAGATCAAGGCAGATCCGTACGGGCGCAAGCCGCTGGCCGGCCCGCAGACCGTTGCGGTGATCTTCGACAAGGCGTCGACCCGGACCCGGGTCTCCTTCGCGGTCGGCATCGCCGACCTGGGGGGCAACCCGTTGGTCCTCGACTCTGCGGCCACGCAGGGTGGGCGGGGGGAGTCCCCGGCTGACACGGCTCGGGTGCTCGGTCGGATGACGAGCGCGATCGTCTGGCGCACGTACTCCCAGGCAGGTCTCGAGGAGATGGCTTCTCATGCCGGCGTCCCGGTCATCAATGCCTTGAGCGATGACTTCCACCCGTGCCAGATCTTGGCCGACTGGCAGACCGTCATCGAGCACAAGGGCAGGCTTGCGGGTCTGACGGTCGCCTACCTCGGTGACGGTGCCAACAACATGGGTCACTCGTACCTGCTCGGTGGTGCCACGGCGGGCATGCACATCCGCATCGGTGCGCCCGAGGGCTATCAGCCCGATCCGCAGATCGTCGGCGACGCAGCCGCGATTGCCGCGACGACCGGCGGTTCGGTCGTGGTGACCGATGATCCGACGGCGGCGATCTCTGGTGCCGATGTCGTGATCACCGACACGTGGGTCTCGATGGGTCAGGAGGCCGAGAAAGAGGCCCGACTCGCGCTGTTCGGCGACTACTCGATCACCGCGCAGACCCTCGAGCTCGCGGCCACGGACGCAATCGTGCTGCACTGCCTGCCGGCCTACCGCGGGCTGGAGATCACCTCCGAGGTGCTCGACGGTCCGCAGAGCGTCGTGTGGGACGAGGCCGAGAACCGTCTGCACGCCCAGAAGGCCGTCATGGTCTACCTGCTGGCCCATGCTGCGAGGCAGCAGTCATGAGCACCGCCGACACCAAGGCAGCTCGACAGCAGCTCATCGTCGAGCTGTTGAGCCGCCACGCGGTGCGCTCGCAGGGAGACCTGGTCGAGCTGCTCGATGAGCAGGGAGTCAACGCGACGCCGTCAACGGTCTCCCGCGACCTCGTCGAGCTCGACGCCGTCCGGGTCAGGCACGGCGACCGCGGGCTGGTCTACGCCGTCCCCGGGGAGGGCGGCGATCGCACCCCGCGTCCCGCCACCGGCAGCATCGCCGGTGAGGCGCGTCTGGCCCGCATCGCACGAGAGCTGCTGGTGACGGCAGAGTCGTCGGCCAACCTGGTCGTCCTGCGCACGCCTCCGGGCGCCGCGCAGTACCTCGCATCGGCCATCGACCACTCGTCGCCCACCGACGTCATCGGCACGATTGCCGGTGACGACACCGTCCTGCTGATCTGCAGCGACCCCGCCGGCGGCTCGGCCGTCGCCACCCGCTTCACGGACCTGGCAGGTCCGGCCTCCAAGGAGAACTCATGACCGACACCACGCCCGCTGAGCCGACCGAACCCGTCGAAGGGACCGCCTTGTGGGGTGGACGGTTCGCGTCCGGCCCGTCGCCCGAGCTCGTCGAGCTGTCGCGCTCGACGCACTTCGACTGGCGGCTCGCGCCGTATGATCTCGCCGGTTCGCGCGCCCACGCGATGGTGCTGCAGGCCGCTGGTCTGCTGAGCCGCGACGACCTCACGACCTTGGTCGCCGGTATCGACGCGCTGGCAGCCGATGTCGAGACTGGCGCCTTCGTGGCCGAGCCGGGCGACGAGGACGTCCACACGGCGCTTGAACGGGGACTGCTCGAACGACTCGGTGCCGATCTCGGTGGACGTCTTCGCGCCGGGCGCTCACGCAACGACCAGATCGCGACGCTGTTCAAGATGTACCTGCGCGATCACGGTCGCCGGATCTCGGCTCTCGTCACGCAGCTCGTCGAGGCACTCGCTGCGCAGGCCGACACCCATCTCGGCGTCGCGATGCCGGGACGCGCGCACTTGCAGCACGCTCAGCCCGTCCTGTTGTCGCACCACCTGCTGGCCCATGCCTGGCCGTTGGTCCGCGATCTCGACCGCCTCGCCGACTGGGATGCCCGGGTTGCCGCCGACTCGCCGTATGGGGCCGGTGCTCTGGCTGGTTCGTCCCTGGGGCTCGATCCCGAGAAGGTCGCCGCCGATCTTGGGTTCACGGGCTCGACGGCCAACTCGATCGACGGCACTGCTGCGCGTGACTTCGTGGCCGAGTTCGCGTTCGTGACGGCGCAGATCGGCGTCGACGTCTCCCGGCTCGCCGAGGAGATCATCATCTGGAACACCAAGGAGTTCGACTTCGTCACGCTGCACGACGGCTACTCGACCGGGTCCAGCATCATGCCGCAGAAGAAGAACCCCGACATCGCCGAGCTCGCTCGCGGCAAGTCGGGACGGTTGATCGGCAACCTCACCGGGCTGCTGGCCACGCTGAAGGGCCTTCCGCTGGCGTACAACCGCGATCTGCAGGAGGACAAGGAGCCGGTGTTCGACTCGATCGACACGCTCGAAGTCCTGCTGCCGGCCTTCACCGGCATGATCGCGACGCTCACGTTCAACACCGAACGCATGCAGGCGTTGGCACCGCAAGGATTTGCGCTGGCGACTGACATTGCCGAGTGGCTCGTACGAGAAGGCGTTCCGTTCCGGGTCGCGCACGGCTGTCGGGAGCGTGTGTCCAGGTGTGCGAGCAGCGCGGCATCGAGCTGTGGGACCTGTCGGACGACGACTTCGCAGCGATCTCGCCGGCTCTGACGCCGGGCGTGCGTGACGTGCTGACCGTCGAAGGCTCGCTGGCGTCGCGCGACTCGCGTGGCGGGACGGCTCAGGTCCGGGTCGCCGAGCAGCTCGCCGAGCTGCGTGCCCGTCTCGTCTAGACTGCGTGATCGTGTCGTTGTCGTCGTT
The DNA here is from genome assembly GCF_044452305.1 of Aeromicrobium sp. UC242_57. Lineage (NCBI taxonomy): Bacteria > Bacillati > Actinomycetota > Actinomycetes > Propionibacteriales > Nocardioidaceae > Aeromicrobium > Aeromicrobium sp. UC242_57. The sequence continues at coordinate 797,807 of NZ_JBIOAM010000003.1, forward strand.
GGTGAGCCGGGTCAGAGGCCGGGTAGCCCGCGACCGTGAGCGGTCCCGGCGACGCCAGGCAGTGCGGGAGCTCTACGCGCCGACGTACGTGTTGAAGCCGTTCGGTCGTCGGGGAACGAATGTCTCACTGGTCGTGGCGAAGTCCGACCGACCGACCAGCTCGACCTTCATCCGGATGCTTGCGCCGTTGACCAGCCCGGCCTTCGGCCGTCGTGTCGGGATCGAGATCTTGGACGCTCGCGATCTTCGCCTGAATCGCCGCACGACAGCTTGCGTCGTGCAGCGCGTCGCCCTCACGAATCCCGCTGACGTCCGACGCCTGCTGGCCGAGGTCGACCGGGTGGGGTGCTCGTTGGTCGTCGACAACGACGATGCCTTCGCCGCGATCACTGACGAGCACCCGCAGTTCGCGGAGCTTCTCGGTGATCGCGCGGGTGCTCGACGACGTGATCGGGGCTGCGGACGAGATCTGGCTCTCGACCGAGGCCCTGCGCCAGTTGCACGGAGGGTCAGACCGCTCGGTCGTCGTCCGCAACACCCTCGATCTCGACCTGTGGCAGCCCGACCACCGCCCGGTCGGGCTCGACGGGGACGTTCCCCTGCGGATCCTCTACATGGGGACCAAGACCCACGATGCAGATTTCCAGCTGGTTCGTCCTGTCCTCGATCGGCTGCACGACCGCTACCCAGGCCTCTTCGAGGTGATCGTGGTGGGCGTCGCGAAGGAGCTTCCAGACAGCCCATGGATGCGTCGACTGAGTCCGCCGGCCGCATCGTATCCATCTTTTGTTCCCTGGCTCGTCTCGACGGGGCCCTACGACATCGGGCTGTCGCCGCTGGTGGACTCTGCGTTCAACCGCTGCAAGTCCGACATCAAGTGCCTCGACTACCTGGCGCTGGGCGCGCTGCCGCTCGTGTCGGACGTCGAGCCTTATCAGCCGGTAGACATTGCTCACCACATCGTGAAGGTTGCCGATCGGCCTGACGCGTGGTTCGAGGCGATCGAGCATGAGATCGTGCACCGGGCCGAGCGACGCAGGGAGGCCGCTGAACGGCGACAAGCGAGCGATGTCTACCTGCGCTCTGAACGTTCGGTCGAGATCGCTGCGAAGGTGCTGAGCGCACGCTTGCGAGCGCTGCGATGACGAGGTCGTTGTCTGACGGCTGATCAGGAAGGTTGAGTGCCGCCACGGCCGTGACCTCGACATCGATAGGGTCGGCGTATGCGTACCCGTCTCGTTGCCGCTTCCGCCCTGCTGATCGCTCTGGGAGGACTTGCCGCATGCGGCAGCTGAGACGCGGGCTCAGATCCGGGATCTGACTCGAAAACTGATTCTCCCGCCGCGACGGCCGATGCTCCGGCTGCCTCGGGTGAGTGCGTCTACAACAAGAGCGACGATGCCGCGAAGGAGGCGAAGGCACCTGCGGCCGAGCCCGTGAGTGCCGATTCTCTGACGATCGCGACGAACCGCGGAGACATCGTCGCGTCGTTGAAGCCCGACACGGCGCCGTGCACGGTCAACTCGTTCGTCTCCTTGGCCAAGCAGGGCTACTTCGACGACACGAAGTGCCACCGCCTGGTTCCGGGATTCGTCCTGCAGTGTGGTGACCCGTCGGCCACCGGGACCGGTGGTCCCGGATATGCGTACGCCGACGAGCTGAAGGGCGACGAGACCTACCCGGCCGGCACGCTGGCCATGGCCAACTCCGGTCCTGATACCAACGGCTCGCAGTTCTTCATCGTGCTGGCCGACGCCGAGCTCCCGCCCGCGTACACAGTCTTCGGCACGGTCGACGACGCCGGTCTGAAGCTGGCCCAGAAGATCGCCGACGAGGGCAATGGCGCCGACGGCGTCGCACCGAAGAAGGACGTCATCATCGAGTCGGTCAGCTGATCGTCGGCCCCGTCCCCGACCCGGTCGAGCAGCGCGCGAGGTCGTTGCTCGGCCGCGTGCTGCACGGACACGGCGTGGCCGTGCGCATCACCGAGGTCGAGGCGTACGGCGGAACGGAAGACCCCGCCTCGCACGCGTTCACCCGCACGCCCCGGAGCGAGATCATGTACGGACCGCCGTGGCGGCTGTACGTCTACCGCTCCTACGGCATGCACTTCTGCGCCAACGTCGTGACGGGGCCCACCGAGCAGGCCGCCGCAGTGCTGGTCCGCGCTGGGCAGGTCGTGAGCGGTCTCGACGTCGCGCGAGCCCGCAGGCCCGGTGTTCCCGACGAGGGTCTGGCTCGGGGCCCCGGCAACCTTGCACGCACTCTCGGGCTCACCCTGGACGACCTCGGTGCCGATCTGTTGGCGTCCGAAGGCGTGCGTCTGGGGCCGCTGGTCGACTCGGCGCCGCCGGTCACTGCCGGTCCGCGCGTGGGGGTGTCGAAGGCCGCCGACGTGCCGTGGCGGTTCTGGATCAGCGGCGATCCGACGGTGTCGGCCTATCGTCGCAGCCCGCGAGCGCCAGCCTCAGGCTGACCGCGGCGCGTACATGATGATCGCGACTCCGACGAGGCACACGAGCGCACCGGAGACGTCCCAGCGGTCTGGCTTGAAGCCGTCGGCGGCCATGCCCCACAGCAGGGAACCTGCGACGAACACACCGCCGTAGGCCGCGAGGATGCGGCCGAAGTTGGCATCCGGTTGCAGAGTGGCGATGAATCCGTACAGGCCCAGCGCGATGACACCGCCGCCGATCCAGGCCAGCCCCCGGTGCTCGCGCACACCCTGCCACACCAGCCAGGCACCGCCGATCTCGAAGATCGCGGCAGCGACGAAGAGCGTGATCGAGCGCAGGGTGTCCACGACGCAAGTCTGTCAGCAGGGGATCGCAGTCACCGAATCGACCGATAACGACGCTCGGGACGTCCGGCGCTGCCGTAGTTGAGCCGGACGGCGGCCTGCCCTTGGTCGACGAAGAACTCGAGGTAGCGGCGAGCGCTGACCCGCGACAGGCCTACCTGCTCGCCGCACTCGGCTGCCGACAGCCACCGGCGGCGGCCAGCGCGCGTGCCACGAGGCGGGCCGACTCCGGAGCTGAGACCCTTGGGCAGGGTCGTGCTGGTGGTGGGCGGAGCGCCGAAGGCCCGGTCGATCGCGGCCTGGTCGGGTGACCCGTCGGAGAGGCTGTCGATGGCTTCACGCACCCGCTGCATGCGGGCCGCGAAGTCGGCGTACTCGAAGGGCTTGACCAAGTACTGCATCGCTCCACCGTGGAGGGCGCTGCGCACCGCGTCGGCGTCGCGTTCGGCGGTCACCATCACGACCCCGACCGTGCTGCCGTCCGACCTCAGCTGCTGCAGCACCTCGAGACCACTGAAGTCGGGCAGGTGCACGTCGAGCAGCACGAGGTCGGGGACCAGGTCGGCGCACAGCTGGAGGGCCTCGGCCCCGGTGCGGGCCGTGCCGACCACGCTGAAGCCTTCGGTCCGCTCGACGAACTTGGCGTGGATGCTCGCGACCATGAAGTCGTCGTCGACGACCAGCACGCGGATCATGCCGAGACCCGCGGCAGTCGGACCGTGAAGTGGGCGCCGTCGTCGTGGTGGACCGACACCGTTCCGCCGCGCTGGGTGCAGATCAAGCGCACGAGCGGAAGACCGATCCCGCGGCCGCCCAGCAGATCGGGCTTGGTCGAGAAGCCCCGGATGAAGATCGTCTCGACCATGTCGTCGGGCACCCCGGGCCCGTTGTCGCTGACCAGAAGCCGGATCTCGTCTGTGGTCTCGCTGGCTCCACCATGACATGCGGATCGGTGCTGGTCCGGCAGGCGTCCACGGCGTTGTCGACCAGGTTGCCGACGATCGTGGTCAGATCGGCCGACACGGCCCGGGGGAGCGCTGCGAGCCGGGAGTGGTTCGTCAGCGTCAAGGTGACCCCGGCCTCGGCTGCGACGCTGGACTTGGCGATCAGCAGCGCCGCGACTGCCGGATCTGCGATGCGCTGCGTGACGGCGTCGCTGAGCTCGGCCCGGCGTCGACTCAGGCTGCCGATGAGCTGGGTGACCTCGTCGTACTCGCCGGCTGCACGAGACCCGAGATGGTGTGCAGCTGGTTGGCGAACTCGTGGGTCTGGGCACGCAGCGTGTCGGTGATCGACAGGTTCGAGCTGAGCTGGCTCTGCATCGAGACGAGGTCGGTGCGGTCACGCATCGTGGTGACCGTGCCGATGCCCTCTCCACGGCTGGACGCCGATCTCTGGTTGAACACCACGACTCGTTCGCCGACCAGCAGCACGACGTCCTGGCTGTCGTCTCCTGCGGTCAGCACCGCCGCAACCTGTGGGGGCAGGTCGAGGTCGTCGATCTGCTGGCCGACGACGCGACCGTCGAGTCCCAGGAGGTCGAGCGCCCCGTCATTGGCCATCGTGACCCGGTTGGCCGGGTCGACGGCGATGATGCCTTCGCGGATGCTGTGCAGCAACGCCTCACGGTGGTCGGCCAAGGTGGCGAACTCGTGCGGCTCGAGGCCTCGGGTCCGGCGCTTGACGAGTCGGGCGAGCAGCCAGGACCCGGCGACCCCGAGCAGTGCTCCGACGCCGAGGTAGAGGGCCAGGTCTCCGGCGGCGTCGGTGAGCCGTGACCACACCGAGGGGTAGCGCTGCTCGGCGATCGCAAGCCCGACGGCTGCCCGGAGTCGTCGATGATCGGGGCATGACCGGCGACGAAGCGTTGTCCCCGAGTCTCGACGTCGCCGACCCAGCCGCGTCCCTGCTGGACCCCCGAGTCGCCGAGCGCAGCCTGCTCACCGACCAGGCGCGGGTCGGACGACGACAGGATCGTGCCGTCGGGATCGGCGATCGACACCTCGGTCGCGCCGGACAGGCCGACGGCCCGGTCGATCGGCGGCGCGAGCCGGGTCGCGGGCACCGGTTCGCTGATCTGGTCGCGGACGACCGAGCCATTCGCGAGGTACTCGGCCACCGAGCGCATCTGCGCGCCCCGGTCGGAGCCGAAGGACGTGGTCGACTGGCGCAGCGAGATCGCACCGACGATCGTCAGCACGACAGCGACGACGACCGCTGCAGGACGAGGAACTGTCCGGCAAGCGTCATGCGCCTGCGCCGCGGTGACCACAATGTCCACAACCTCCTTTGCCTCCGTAATAGTGACCCAGACCACATGGCGGGTCCATGATCGGGGTCGACCACAGGAGGTTCCATGATGCCGACCAGGCGTACGCCACGGTTGCTCGCGGTGCTGATGCTCGCCGCCGCCCTGATGATCTCTGCGTGTGGTGTCACGCGCGGGGGCGAGGGCCAGGCCAACCGCAGGATCAGCATGTACATCCCCAACAGTCCTGGTGGCGGCTATGACCTCACCGGACGTGCCGCTGCTCGCGTGCTGGAGGACGAAGAGCTGTCCGGCCGGTTCGAGGTCACCAACGTCATCGGCGCCGGAGGCACCGTGGCGATGCAGCGGCTGCTGAACGAGCGCGGCGTCGAAGATCTCGTGATGGCGATGGGGCTCGGCGTGGTCGGTGCGACCTACACCAACGAGTCGAAGGCCAGGGTCTCGGCTGCGACGCCCATCGCGCGGCTCATCGAGGACCAGGAGGCGCTGATCGTGCCGAAGGACTCGCCGTACAAGACCGTGCAGGACCTGGTCGACGCCTGGAAGGCCGATCCGAAGAGCGTCACGATCGGCGGCGGTTCGTCACCTGGCGGCCCGGACCATCTCTTCCCCATGCAGCTGGCCAAGACCGTCGGGGTCGATCCCAAGCAGGTCAAGTACATCGTCTACGACGGTGGCGGGCCGCTCACGAGCGCGCTGCTCGGCAAGAAGATCGACGTCGGCACGTCGGGCCCCAGCGAGTTCGAGGGGACAGCTAAGGACGGGTCGCTGCGCATCCTCGCCGTCTCCGGTGAGGAGCGGCTCGACAACGTCGACGCCCCGACGCTCAAGGAGTCGGGCATCGACATGACGTTCGTCAACTGGCGCGGCATCCTCGCGCCTCCGGGCATCTCGGACGAGGCGCGTGACGAGCTCGTCGAGATGTTCACCGAGATGCACTCGACCCAGGGGTGGAAGGACGTCGTCGAGCGCAATGGCTGGATCGACTCGTTCGCGACCGGTGATGAGTTCGCGACCTTCCTCAAGGAACAGGACGAACGCGTCGAGACGACGCTGAAGGAGCTGGGGCTGACATGAGCACCGACGCACAGGGCCTGGAACAGGCACCGCAACCGCAACGCATGCGCGTCATCGACAAGGCCCAGTACGGCCTGGCGGCCTTCCTGGCCGTCGTCGGCGGCTACATCGTGTACGACGCGACGACGCTCGAGGACGGCTTCGCCGATCAACCGGTGCAGCCGTACGCCTTCCCCTACGTCGTCGGCGCGGTGCTGCTGCTGCTCGCAGCGCTGCTGGCACTGGCAACCGCCCGCGGCGACGTGCCGGAGTCCGAGGAGGGTGAGGACATCGACCTGTCCCAGCCCAGCGACTGGATGACGGTTGCCAAGCTCGTGGCCGTCTTCGCCGCCAACATCCTGCTCATCGACTGGCTGGGCTGGGCGATCACCGGTGCGCTGCTGTTCGTCGGCACGGCGCAAGTGCTGGGCAGCCGCACGCTGATCCGCGACATCGCCGTGGGCGTCGCGCTCTCGGTCGGCACCTGGTACGGCTTCTACTCCGGCCTGGGACTCGCAATCCCGGCCGGCATCTTGGACGGGATCCTCTGATGGACTCACTCAACCTGTTGATGGACGGCTTTGCCTCCGCCCTGACCCTGCAGAACCTCTTCTACGCCGTCGTCGGGGTCTTCCTCGGCACCGCCGTGGGTGTGCTGCCGGGCATCGGTCCGGCCATGACGCTCGCGCTGCTCCTGCCGATCACGTACAGCGTCGGTCCCGACAGCGCACTGATCATGTTCGCCGGCATCTACTACGGCGGCATGTACGGCGGCTCGACGACCTCGATCCTGCTCAACACGCCAGGGGAGTCGTCGTCGGTCGTCACGGCGATCGAGGGCAACAAGATGGCCAAGAAGGGCCGCGCCGCCCAGGCCCTGGCGACAGCGGCGATCGGTTCGTTCGTCGCCGGCACGATCGGCACCCTGCTGCTGGTGCTGTTCGCGCCGTCGGTAGCCGGACAGGTCGTCAAGCTCGGCAACCCGTCCAACTTCGCGCTCATCGTGCTGGCCCTGTTCGCGGTCACCGCCGTGCTCGGCTCGTCGCGTCTGCGCGGCTTCATCGGGCTGTTCCTCGGCCTGGCGATCGGCCTGGTCGGCGGTCAGACGGGTCAGCCGCGGCTGACGTTCGGCAGCCCGTTGCTGGCCGACGGCATCGACATCGTGGTCGTCGCGGTGGGAATCTTCGCGATCGGCGAGGCCCTGTGGGTCGCGGCGCACCTGCGTCGGCGCCCGCTCGACATCATCCCGGTGGGACAGCCGTGGATGAGTCGCGAGGACTGGGGACGTTCGTGGGGCCCGTGGCTGCGTGGCACGGCATTCGGCTTCCCGTTCGGCGCCCTGCCGGCCGGTGGCGCCGAGATCCCGACGTTCTTGTCGTACGTCACCGAGCGCAAGCCTCCAAGCACCCTGAGGAGTTCGGCAAGGGAGCGATCGAGGGGGTTGCCGGGCCCGAGGCTGCCAACAACGCGTCGGCTGCCGGGACGCTCGTCCCGTTGCTCGCGATCGGCCTGCCGACCACGGCGACGGCGGCGATCATGCTGCTGGCGATCCAGGAGCCGGAATCGAGACCGGCCCGCAGCTGTTCGACACCGAGCCTGAGCTGGTGTGGGCGCTGCTCGCAAGCCTGTTCATCGGCAACACCTTGCTCTTGCTGCTGAACCTGCCGCTCGCGCCGTTGTGGGCCGAGCCTGCAGATCCCGCGGCCGTACCTGTACGCCGGCATCCTGTTCTTCGCCTCGCTCGGTGCGTACAGCGTCAGCTTCCAGCCCTTCGACCTGGCGATCCTGCTGGTGATCGGTCTGCTGGGACTCGCGATGCGGCGGTTCGGCATCCCGGTCCTGCCGCTGATCATCGGCGTCATCCTGGGTCCCGAGCTGGAGGAGCAGCCGACGACGTCCTTGCAGATCTCGTCCGGCGACATCAGCACGCTCTGGAGCGAGCCGGTCGCGGTCATCGTGTACGTCATCATCGCCGCCGCCTTGGTCTGGATCGTCGGATCGGGCCTGCGCAAGAAGCGCACAGCAGCAGCCAACGACAAGACGGAGGTAGCGGCATGAGCGAGCGTCAGCGAACGATAGATGGGGTCGGTCTCATGCCGATGCCTCAGTATCGTGTGTGTTCTACGGAGGTAGCGGCATGAGCGTCGTGGTGATGTTCAGCCCGGACGAGTACGGTCGATCGGCGTTGTCCTACGGGGCCGACGAGGCCGCACGCCGAGGCGAAGAGCGTCGTCGTCAATCCGACGCGGGGTGACTCCTACGTCGACCGCAAGTTCGTGGGGGACGACGACCTGGCCAGGCTCGAGCAGGTGCTCGACTCCTTGCAGCCACGACGCAGGTCCGGCACGAGGTCGTGCCTGATGTCGCCGAGGCGGTGCTGGAGGCCGCGCGGGAGACGGGTGCGTCGCTGATCGTGGTGGGCATCCGGCCGCGCACGGCGGTCGGCAGAGTGCTGCTGGGCAGCGTCGCGCAACGTCTCATCCTCGACTCGACCTGCCCGGTCCTGTCGGTCAAGGGCGAGCGGGCCGACGAGCTGCTCGGCTGGCTGTTCTCGTCAGCGACGGTGTCGGCGGGGACGGCGCACACACCGTCCTCGCACGACGGGGCGTCCTCGCCGACGATCTCCAACGGACCCGTCACGACTCGGCCGCAGCCTTCTGCAGCACGTCCAGCAGCGTGGCCGGATCTTGCGCGCCGGAGACGCCGAACTTCTTGTCGATCACGAAGAACGGGACGCCGCTGATGCCGTAGGCCGCGCCCTGCTGCTTGTCGGCCTGCACGTCGGGCAGGTGGACGTCGTGGGTGAGGGCTTCGACGACCGAGTCGCGGTCGAGGCCTATCTCGCTGGCCAGGTCGGCGAGATCGTCGATCCGGCCGATGTGTCGTCCCTGCTCGAAGTACGCCGAGAACAGCCGCTCGCTCATGTCGAGCTGGCGGCCCTGGGTCTTGGTGTAGTGCAGCAGCGCGTGCGCCTTGACGGTGTTGGTGTGCTGGAGCGACTCGAAGTCGTACGCCAGGCCTTCGGCCGCCGCGAGCTCGGTCATCTGACCCAGCATCTGCTCGACCTGCGCGGCCTGCATGCCCTTGTGCTTGACGAGGAAGTCGACCTCGCTGCCGTCGAAGTCGACGGGGGTGTCGGGCGCGAGCTCGAACGAGTGGAACTCGACCTCCACCTCGCCGCCTGCGGCCTCGAAGGATGCTGCCGCCGCCTCGAACCGGCGCTTGCCGACGAAGCACCACGGGCAGGCGATGTCTGACCAGATGTCGACCTTCACTGTGTGACTCACACTGTGACCAACAGTTCGTCGACGCCCAGATATTCCACTTCCTCTCGCGTGGTTCGCAGAGTAACGTCTATGTCATGACAATTGCCGTGGCGTATCGTCCAGACGAGTTCGGCCGTGCAGCGCTTGACTGGGCCGTCAGCCAGTCGCAGCTGCAGCGGTGACCGGATCGTGGTCATCAACATCACCCGGTCGGAGCCGCGGCTCGACACCGGCTTCGCCCGTGGAAATCACGTTCAGTCGTTGAGCGACCGGCTCGACAACGAGGGCATCGAGTACGAGGTCCGCCAGGTCATGGGCGAGAACGTCGCCGATGCAGTGCTGTTCGAGGCCGAGCAGGCCGGTGCGAGCTCGATCGCGATCGGCATTCGCCGACGCAGTCCGGTCGGCAAGATCCTGATGGGAAGCGTCGCCCAGCAGATCCTGCTCGATGCCACCGTTCCGGTCGTCGCAGTCAAGCCATAGGTTCCGAGGGCGCCGCGCTAAAGTCGCGGTGATCCACCCGTTCCTGGAAGGCACCACTTGTGACCCACGTACTTGACGACCTCGACGCGCGCGGACTCATCGCGCACTCGACAGATCGCGACGCCCTGCGCGAAGAGTTGTCGGCCGGGTCGATCACGTACTACGTGGGCTTCGACCCGACTGCGCCGAGCCTGCACATCGGCAACTTGCTGCAGATCTTGACCGCGCGCCGGCTCCAGCTGGCCGGGCACAAGCCGCTCCTGCTGGTCGGCGGCTCGACGGGCCTGATCGGCGACCCCAAGGAGGCGGGGGAGCGGATCATGAACACCAAGGAGACCGTCGCCGACTGGGTCGAGCGCATCGGCTCGCAGGTCTCCCGCTTCGTCGACTTCGACGGTCCGAACGGTGCCGCGTTGGTCAACAACCTCGACTGGACCGCGAACCTCAGCACGATCGACTTCCTGCGTGACATCGGCAAGCACTTCCCGGTCAACCGGATGCTGGCCCGCGACGTCGTCAGCAGCCGGCTCGAGACGGGCATCAGCTACACCGAGTTCAGCTACGTCTTGCTGCAGTCGATGGACTACCTCGAGCTGTACCGACGTCACGGGTGCGTCCTGCAGACCGGCGGCAGCGACCAGTGGGGCAACATCACCGCAGGCGTCGAGCTGATCCGCCGGGCCGACGCCGGCAAGGTGCACGCGCTCGCGACGCCGCTGATCACGAAGGCCGACGGCACCAAGTTCGGCAAGACCGAGTCGGGCACGGTGTGGCTCGATCCGGCCTTGATGAGTCCGTACGCCTTCTACCAGTCGTGGATTCAGGCCGAGGACGTCAAGGTCATCGAGTACCTGCGTCAGTTCACGTTCCTCAGCCTCGAGGCGATCGAGGCGATCGAGGCCGAGCACGTCGAGCGGCCCGGTCTGCGGGCAGCGCAACGCCGACTGGCCGCCGAGGTGACGACGCTCGTGCACGGTGCAGAGGAGACAGCTGCTGCCGAGCTGGCCGCAGCCGCACTGTTCGGACGCGGTGAGCTCAGCGAGTTACCCGAAGCTACGTTGGCCGCCGCTCTTCGGGAGGCCGGTGCAGTCGACCTGGCCGCCGCCGACCGACCGACGATCGTCGACGCGCTGGTTGCCTCCGGATTGACCGACAGCAAGTCGGCCGCGCGCCGGGCTGTCGGCGACGGGGGCGCGTACGTCAACAACGTCCGGGTCACCGACCCCGAGCTCGAGCTCGCCGGCGACCTGCTGCTGCACGGCTCGTGGGCGGTCCTGCGCAAGGGCAAGCGCTCGATCTCGGGTGTCTCGGTGTCCTGAACCCTGCGATTCCGGAGGGTCCGTGGTGCTGTGACATGCACCATGGGACCCCGATTTGGCACTCGCAAAGTGCCCGTGTAATGTTCTTCTTGTTGGACAGCGCAGCGCAGGACAAGCCGCAAGGCCAGTCGCGCAGCAGTTCGACCACAGCATGGTGACCGACCCCGATCATTTGGGTGAAAACGAGCCGTGTAAGTTTGACCAGCAGCCCCAGGCCGGATGTCCTTTTGGATTGATGGGTGGTGAGCGTCTGATCCTTGAGAACTCAACAGTGTGCCAAAAGTCGACGAGATTAATTAGTAGTACCCCGTCGGATGTCTGGTGGATCCCTTTGGGGGTTTGCTGGTTTTTGATGGATATCAATTCGGACAATTTATTTGTCAGCAAATAGTTTGTCAGGTTGGACCTCTTTGACAGTTTGTGAAAACTGTTTCAATGGAGAGTTTGATCCTGGCTCAGGACGAACGCTGGCGGCGTGCTTAACACATGCAAGTCGAGCGGTAAGGCCCTTTCGGGGGTACACGAGCGGCGAACGGGTGAGTAACACGTGAGCAATCTGCCCTTCTCTTTGGAATAACCATTGGAAACGATGGCTAATGCCGAATATGACCCCCCTTCGCATGTTGGGGGGTGGAAAGCTCTGGCGGAGAAGGATGAGCTCGCGGCCTATCAGCTTGTTGGTGAGGTAATGGCTCACCAAGGCATTGACGGGTAGCCGGCCTGAGAGGGTGACCGGCCACACTGGGACTGAGACACGGCCCAGACTCCTACGGGAGGCAGCAGTGGGGAATATTGGACAATGGGCGAAAGCCTGATCCAGCAACGCCGCGTGAGGGATGACGGCCTTCGGGTTGTAAACCTCTTTCAGCAGGGACGAAGCGAGAGTGACGGTACCTGCAGAAGAAGGACCGGCCAACTACGTGCCAGCAGCCGCGGTAATACGTAGGGTCCGAGCGTTGTCCGGAATTATTGGGCGTAAAGGGCTCGTAGGCGGTTTGTCGCGTCGGGAGTGAAAACTCAGGGCTCAACCCTGAGCGTGCTTCCGATACGGGCAGACTAGAGGTATGCAGGGGAGAACGGAATTCCTGGTGTAGCGGTGGAATGCGCAGATATCAGGAGGAACACCGGTGGCGAAGGCGGTTCTCTGGGCATTACCTGACGCTGAGGAGCGAAAGCATGGGGAGCGAACAGGATTAGATACCCTGGTAGTCCATGCCGTAAACGTTGGGCGCTAGGTGTGGGGACCTTCCACGGTTTCCGTGCCGCAGCTAACGCATTAAGCGCCCCGCCTGGGGAGTACGGCCGCAAGGCTAAAACTCAAAGGAATTGACGGGGGCCCGCACAAGCGGCGGAGCATGCTGATTAATTCGATGCAACGCGAAGAACCTTACCTGGGTTTGACATATGCCGGAAAGCCGTAGAGATACGGCCCCCCTTGTGGTCGGTTTACAGGTGGTGCATGGCTGTCGTCAGCGTGTCGTGAGATGTTGGGTTAAGTCCCGCAACGAGCGCAACCCTCGTTCTATGTTGCCAGCACGTGATGGTGGGGACTCATAGGAGACTGCCGGGGTCAACTCGGAGGAAGGTGGGGATGACGTCAAGTCTTCATGCCCCTTATGTCCAGGGCTTCAAGCATGCTACAATGGCCGGTACAAAGGGCTGCGAAACTGTAAGGTGGAGCGAATCCCAAAAAGCCGGTCTCAGTTCGGATTGGGGTCTGCAACTCGACCCCATGAAGTCGGAGTCGCTAGTAATCGCAGATCAGCAACGCTGCGGTGAATACGTTCCCGGGCCTTGTACACACCGCCCGTCACGTCATGAAAGTCGGCAACACCCGAAGCCAGTGGCCTAACCCCTTGTGGGAGGGAGCTGTCGAAGGTGGGGCTGGCGATTGGGACGAAGTCGTAACAAGGTAGCCGTACCGGAAGGTGCGGCTGGATCACCTCCTTTCTAAGGAGCACTTGGCAATCGCCCATCGTGGTGGTTGTCCATATGGGTTCTGTTTGGTCACCGAATGTGTGGCCGCAGTCCCGCTCACTAGTGGATCGTCGATTATTTGGCTTAATGGCTGCCAAGTTGTGGTGAGTACTGCTGTCTTGCTTGCAAGATCGCGTGGAAAGCGATGGTTGAAGGTCATTATTTCAGGCACACTGTTGGGTCCTGAGGGATCAGCCCGTTTGGGTTGGTTTCCTTGGACCACATACCCCCCGCATACCGTTCGACCTTTGGGTTGGGTTGGTGTGGGATCAGGTGGTGGGACCGTTTGTGTTTTGAGAACTTCACAGTGGACGCGAGCATCTTTGTAGTAACAACAAGCTACTAAGTGCACATGGTGGATGCCTTGGCATCGAGAGCCGATGAAGGACGTTGGAGTCTGCGAAAAGCCCCGGGAAGGTGACAACCGACCTGTGATCCGGGGATGTCCGAATGGGGAAACCCACCCAGAGTAAAGTCTGGGTACCTGCGCCTGAACACATAGGGCGTGTGGAGGGAACGTGGGGAAGTGAAACATCTCAGTACCCACAGGAAGAGAAAACAAAAGTGATTCCGGTAGTAGTGGCGAGCGAAACTGGATCAGGCTAAACCGCATGTATGTGATAGCCGGTAGGCGTTGTATGTGCGGTGTTGTGGGACCACATGGTCTGTTCTACCGGACAGGCAAAGAGTGATAAACCATGAGTGAAGTTGAAGCCGACTGGAAAGTCGTACCGTAGAGGGTGATAGTCCCGTACACGTAAGCTCATGGCTCTTTTGTGGTATCCCAAGTAACACCGAACCCCTGAAATTCGGTGTGAATCTAGCGGGACCACCCGTTAAGCCTAAATACTCCTCGATGACCGATAGCGGACTAGTACCGTGAGGGAAAGGTGAAAAGTACCCCGGGAGGGGAGTGAAATAGTACCTGAAACCATGTGCATACAATCCGTTGGAGCGCATCCTTGTGATGTGTGACAGCGTGCCTTTTGAAGAATGAGCCTGCGAGTTAGCGTTCTGTAGCGAGGTTAAGACGTGAGTCGTAGCCGTAGCGAAAGCGAGTCCGAATAGGGCGTTCATAGTTGCAGGATCTAGACCCGAAGCGGAGTGATCTATCCATGGGCAGGTTGAAGCGCGGGTAAGACCGCGTGGAGGACCGAACCCACCTAGGTTAAAAACTGGGGGGATGACCTGTGGATAGGGGTGAAAGGCCAATCAAACTCCGTGATAGCTGGTTCTCCCCGAAATGCATTTAGGTGCAGCGTTGCGTGTTTCTTGCCGGAGGTAGAGCACTGGATGGGCTAGGGGGCCTACAAGCTTACTGAACCCAGCCAAACTCCGAATGCCGGTAAGTGAGAGCGCAGCAGTGAGACAGTGGGGGATAAGCTCCATTGTCGAGAGGGAAACAGCCCAGACCATCAGCAAGGTCCCTAAGCGATAACTAAGTGGAAAAGGATGTGGAGTCGCCCAGACAACCAGGAGGTTGGCTTAGAAGCAGCCACCCTTGAAAGAGTGCGTAATAGCTCACTGGTCAAGTAATTCCGCGCCGACAATTTAGCGGGGCTCAAGTTATCCACCGAAGCTATGGGATTCATACACGTGCTAGGCCTTTGTGGTCCAGGCGTATGGATCGGTAGGGGAGCGTCGTGTGGCCAGTGAAGCGGCGGAGTGATCCAGCCGTGGAGGCTACACGAGTGAGAATGCAGGCATGAGTAGCGAATGAGGAGTGAGAAACTCCTCCACCGAATGACCAAGGGTTCCAGGGTCAAGCTAATCTTCCCTGGGTAAGTCGGGACCTAAGGCGAGGCCGACAGGCGTAGTCGATGGACAACGGGCTGATATTCCCGTACCGGCGCATAATCGCCCATGCTGAATCCAGTGATGCTAAGTGCCCAAAAGCGGCGGGACTCTTCGGAGCGATGCTGTGGCTGCGCATGACCCGATCTGGTAGTAGGCAAGCAATGGTGTGACGCAGGAAGGTAGCTCATCCCGGGCGATGGTTGTCCCGGGCTAAGGATGTAGGGCGAGTCATAGGCAAATCCGTGACTCACATAGCCTGAGATCTGATGGGGAGACGTTTTAGTCGAAGTGAGTGATCCTATGCTGCCGAGAAAAGCATCTAGCGAGATTATGAGCCGCCCGTACCCCAAACCGACTCAGGTGGTCAGGTAGAGAATACTAAGGTGATCGAGTGAACCATGGTTAAGGAACTCGGCAAAATGCCCCCGTAACTTCGGGAGAGGGGGGCCCGATTCGTTAGCACACTTGCTGTGCGAAGCGTTGAGGGCCGCAGAGACCAGGCCCAAGCGACTGTTTACTAAAAACACAGGTCCGTGCTAAGTCGAAAGACGCCGTATACGGACTGACTCCCTGCCCGGTGCTGGAAGGTTAAGGGGACGTGTCAGCGCAAGCGAAGCACAGAACTTAAGCCCCAGTAAACGGCGGTGGTAACTATAACCATCCTAAGGTAGCGAAATTCCTTGTCGGGTAAGTTCCGACCTGCACGAATGGAGTAACGACTTGGGCGCTGTCTCAACCATGGACTCGGCGAAATTGCACTACGAGTAAAGATGCTCGTTACGCGCGGCAGGACGGAAAGACCCCGGGACCTTTACTATAGTTTGGTATTGGTGTTTGGTTCAGTTTGTGTAGGATAGGTGGGAGACTGTGAAAGCTTGGACGCCAGTTCAGGTGGAGTCAACGTTGAAATACCACTCTGGCTGTACTAGATATCTAACCTAGGTCCATTATCTGGATCAGGGACAGTGCCTGATGGGTAGTTTAACTGGGGCGGTTGCCTCCTAAAATGTAACGGAGGCGCTCAAAGGTTCCCTCAGCCTGGTTGGCAATCAGGTTTCGAGTGTAAGTGCACAAGGGAGCTTGACTGTGAGAGTGACGGCTCGAGCAGGGACGAAAGTCGGAACTAGTGATCCGGCGCTGGCAAGTGGAAGCGGCGTCGCTCAACGGATAAAAGGTACCCCGGGGATAACAGGCTGATCTTCCCCAAGAGTCCATATCGACGGGATGGTTTGGCACCTCGATGTCGGCTCGTCGCATCCTGGGGCCGTAGCAGGTCCCAAGGGTTGGGCTGTTCGCCCATTAAAGCGGCACGCGAGCTGGGTTTAGAACGTCGTGAGACAGTTCGGTCCCTATCCGCCGCGCGCGTAGGAAACTTGAGAAAATCTGTCCCTAGTACGAGAGGACCGGGATGGACGAACCTCTGGTGTGCCAGTTGTTCTGCCAAGAGCACCGCTGGTTAGCTACGTTCGGAAGCGATAACCGCTGAAAGCATCTAAGCGGGAAGCGTGTTTCAAGATGAGGTTTCCCACTGGTTTACCAGGTAAGGCCCCCAGCAGACCACTGGGTTGATAGGCCGGAAGTAGAAGCACAGCAATGTGTGGAGCTGACCGGTACTAATAGGCCGAGGGCTTGTTTCTTACAAAGATACTGTGCCTTCAAAAGCACATCCGCGTTCACTGTGAGGTTCCCGAGATACAACCGGGAACCATTCCACACCACCACCAACACACCTAGAGTGTGCTGGCCGGCGGGTGTGAAGACAATGGTTTTGATATCTCCATAGAGTTACGGCGACCATAGCGAAAGGGAAACACCCGGCAACATTCCGAACCCGGAAGTTAAGCCTTTCAGCGCCGATGGTACTGCACCGGAGATGGTGTGGGAGAGTAGGACGTCGCCGGACAAACATTACGCGCGAGGCCGCCCCAACACGGGGCGGCCTCGCTGCAATTCACCAGCTTTTCAGCCCCGTCGTCGGTGATCATTCCGTCCACAGGATCGATGATCGCTGGACTTGTCCACAGGCTGCGCAGATGACGATGCCCCTCACCCCTGGTGAGGGGCATCGTCATGTCATGGCACATCACAACAAGGTGGAGCTGGTCGGCCGGGTGTCGGCGGTTCCCGAGTCAAAGGCCCTTCCTAGCGGCGACGTCGTCGTGTCGTTTCGGCTGGTGGTCCGGCGAGGCCCGCACGCGCTACGCCGGTCCAGACAAGTCGTCGACACGATCGACTGCACGGTATGGAACACCAAGCTGCAGCAACGGGTGCTGCGGTGGGAAGCAGGCTCCGAGGTGGCAGTCACCGGTGCGTTGCGGCGACGATTCTCCGGGTCCGGCGGTGGTGTCGTGAGCTTCGTGTCCGTCGAGGTCCTCTCGTGTCGGAAGGAGTCGTCGTCGGCGGTAGCCTCGAGTCCATGACGATTGCTGCTGACGCCTGTCTCGGTTCGACGACTCGTGCGCTCAGCGCCACGTACGACGTGGCGATGCTGGACCTCGATGGTGTGGTCTACCTGGGTTCCGAGGTCATCGACGGAGCAGCTTCCGGCCTGGCGGCCGCCCGTGCCCGGGGGATGCGTCTGGCCTACATCACCAACAACGCCTCACGGCCGGCCGGCGAGGTAGCAGCCAAGCTTCGCTCGATGGGGATGCCTGCGCTCGATGACGAAGACGTCGTCACGTCGGCGCAGGCCGTCGCCCACCTGATGGCCGAGGCGCTGCCCGCCGGTTCATCGGTGTTGCTGGTGGGCGGCGAGGGGCTGCAAATCCCGTTGGAGGAGCGCGGTCTTCGGTGCGTCGCCTCGCTGCAGGACGGGCCGGTGGCCGTCGTGCAGGGCTTCCATCCCGATCTTGGCTGGCACCAGCTCGCCGAGGCGTCGTACGCGATCCAGGCTGGCCTGCCGTGGTACGTCAGCAACACCGACATGACGGTGCCGACTCCGCGTGGCATGGCTCCGGGCAATGGCTCGTTGGTACAAGCAGTGCGCAATGCGACTGGCGCGGTACCCATCGTGGCCGGCAAGCCCGAGCGGGCGCTGTTCGACGAGACGATCGAGCGGGTCGGAGGTCGACGTCCGCTCATGGTGGGTGACCGGCTCGACACCGACATCGACGGCGCGCTCAACGCCGGTATCGACAGCCTCGCGGTGCTGACGGGTGTCAGTGACCTCCGCGCGCTGTTCGCCGCGGTTCCGGGCCATCGTCCGACCTATGTCGCAGCCGATCTGCGCGGTCTCGACGAAGAGCATCCGGCTGTCGTGGTCGACGGCGCCGTCGCACGTTGTGCTGGGGCCGAGGTAGCGGTCGAGGGACACCTGCTGCAGGTTCGGTCGGGCGGACGGCAGGACACGGCGACGCTGCGTGCTGCGGTCGAGCTCGCCTGGTCGATGTGGGATCGCTCCCACATCTCGGTGGTGCCTGATGGGACACTGGTGTCATGACCGACACGCACGCCGAGGATCTGCACGATGACGTTCCCGAGGTCGAGCTGACTGGTCACCCCCAGATGGACGAGGCGCTCGATCGACTGCAGCGGCTGGGCGAGCTCGACATCGCCGCCCATCCCGAGGAATATGACGCGATCCACGGGGTCCTGCGCGAGTCACTGGCCAATGCGGGACGCGACGAGGTCGACGTGGAACCAGCATGACCAGACGGCTACGACTCGACGCCGAGCTGGTCCGGCGTGGTCTCGCGCGGTCTCGTGACCACGCCGCATCCTTGATCGATGACGGGCTCGTGAAGGTCGCGGGCTCTGTGGCGACCAAGCCTGCGAACGGGCGTGACGACCGATCAGGCGATCGTGGTGCGCACGACCAACGAGCCCACCTACGCCTCGCGCGGTGCGCACAAGCTGTTGGGTGCACTGGGCGTGTTCGAGCCGATGGGGCTGACCGTGGAAGGTCGCCGCTGCCTCGACGCCGGAGCCTCGACGGGAGGGTTCACCGACGTGCTGCTGCGCAAGGGCGCCCGCGAGGTCTGCGCCGTCGACGTCGGGTACGGCCAGCCGTGTGGGCGCTGCAGTCCGATGAACGCGTGCACGTGTTCGATCGGACCAACGTGCGCCATCTCGAGGCCGATGACATCGGCGGGCCGGTTCAGCTCGTCGTCTCAGATCTGTCGTTCATCTCCCTTACCGTGGTGATGCCAGCACTCACCCGGGTGTGCGAACCAGCCCCGAGAGGCGACATCGTGCTGATGATCAAGCCGCAGTTCGAGGTGGGCAAGTCCAATCTCGGCAAGAACGGCGTCGTCCGCGACCCCGCCCTGCACGCCGACGCCGTCCTTCGCGTGTGCGAGTCGGCCCATGCGCTGGGCTGGGGCACGCGTGCGCTGGCGCCCAGTCCGCTGCCGGGTCCGGCGGGCAACGTCGAGTACTTCTGCTGGCTGCGCACCGACGCAGACGCCCCTCTCTGCAGGCAGCCCACGACGTCGTCGCGGCTGGTCCGCTCGTCACGTCTGGAGCGAGCGAATGAGTTCCGTGTCGTCGAGACGCGTGCTGCTGACGGTGCACGCCGTCCGTGAAGAAGCCACCAAGGTGGCGGCGGCTTTCGCAGCCGATCTCCAGGCCGAGGGCATCGACGTGGTGGTGCTCGACGTCGAGGCCGACGCGATGCGTTCTGCCGGTGTCGAGAACGCCGTGGTCGTCGAGGCCGGGCCGGGTGCAGCCACCGGCTGTCAGCTCGCAGTGGTCTTCGGGGGAGACGGCACGATCCTTCGCACTGCTCAGCTGTGCCGGGGCACGCAGACGCCTCTGCTCGGCGTCAACCTGGGCCACGTCGGCTTCCTGGCCGAGGCCGATGTCGAAGATCTGCATCACGTGGTGCGAGGTGTCGTCGACCGCAGCTACACGGTCGAAGAGCGACTCACCGTTGACGTCGCCGTCAAGGTGGCCGGCGAGGTCGTCGCGACCAACTGGGCCCTCAACGAGGCCTCCGTCGAGAAGGCGGCCCGTGAGCGCATGCTCGAGGTCGTCGTCGAGATCGACAACCGTCCCGTGTCACGGTGGGGCTGCGACGGAGTCGTGTGCGCCACGCCGACCGGATCGACCGCCTACAACTTCAGCGCTGGCGGCCCGATCGTGTGGCCCGAGGTCCAGGCGCTCCTGATGGTGCCGATCAGTGCGCATGCGTTGTTCGCCCGGCCGCTGGTCGTGTCGCCTGACTCGACCTTGGCGATCGAGGTCGTGGGCGAGCAGACCACCGGTGTGCTGTGGTGCGACGGCCGACGTGCCGCTGATCTGCCGATGGGAGCGCGGGTCGAGGTGGTCAAAGGACGCGAGACCGTGAGACTGGCCCGGTTGCAGTCGGGGTCGTTCGCCGACCGGCTCGTGCGCAAGTTCGACCTGCCGGTGGCCGGCTGGCGTGGTGCTGCTGAACGACGCAGGGAGGAACGCAGCTGATGACCGCTAGTCGTTCGGCTGATCCACGCTCGATCTGGGAGCGCCTCAGCCTGAGAAACCTCGGAGTCATCGAGTCCGCCGAGCTGGAGCTGTCGGCCGGCTTCACCGTCATCACCGGCGAGACCGGTGCCGGAAAGACCATGGTGGTCACCGCCTTGGGACTGTTGCGCGGTGAGCGAGCCGACCTCGGCCTGGTTCGTCGCGGCAGCGATCAGGCTCGGGTCGAGGCGAGCATCGGCGTACGACCAGACGCTGCTGCCGTCGCGGTGGTCGAGGAGGCAGGAGGGCAGATCGACGACGACGTCGTGATCCTCGGACGGGTCCTCTCGGCACAGGGCCGGTCGCGTGCGGTCGCCGGTGGGGCGACGGTCCCTGCCGCGCTGCTGGCCGAGGTCACCGACGAGCTCGTGGCCGTGCATGGTCAGTCCGACCAGCATCGGCTGCTGCGGGCTGCCGAGCAGCGTGCGGCGCTCGACCGGTTTGCGGGCGAGGAGTTCGCCGCGGTCGCAGCGAGGTATGCGCCGATCTACACCCGCTGGCTGACGGTCGAGCGCACCCTCGACGATCTCCGCACCCACGCACAAGAACGTGCCCGTGAGCTCGACGTCCTGCGGTTCGGTCTCGACGAAGTCGCCGCTGTCGATCCGCAGGCAGGCGAGGACGAGGCGCTCAAAGCAGAAGAAGGACGTCTCGCGCACTCGGAGTCGCTGGCGCGGGCCGCCTCGATCGCCCACCAGGCACTCGTCGGTGACATGGACGTGACCTCGGCGCGCACCACGGTGGCTGAG
The DNA here is from genome assembly GCF_044452305.1 of Aeromicrobium sp. UC242_57. Lineage (NCBI taxonomy): Bacteria > Bacillati > Actinomycetota > Actinomycetes > Propionibacteriales > Nocardioidaceae > Aeromicrobium > Aeromicrobium sp. UC242_57. The sequence continues at coordinate 818,962 of NZ_JBIOAM010000003.1, forward strand.
GCCACGGCGCAGCTGCGTGAGGCAGGCGGGCACGATCCCGAGCTCGACGCCTTGGCCGATCGGGTCTTCGAGATCGGCATCCTGCTCGACGAGGTCGGTGCCGAGCTGGGCTCGTACTCCGAGCAGGTCGAGCTAGATCCTGAACGTCTCGCCGAGCTGCAAGAACGGCGGGCCGCGCTGGCGAGTCTGCAGCGCAAGTACGGACCGACGCTCGACGACGTGCTCGCGTGGGCCGACAAGAGCTCGGCGAGGCTCGGGTGAGCTCGGCCACGACGACGAGGCCGTGGCTGCACTCGAGATCGAGCAGGCTGAGCTCGATCACTCAGGTGCGCGACATCGCCGCGCAGATGTCGACGCTGCGCGCCGAGGCCGCCGGTCGGCTGTCGGCCCTGGTCGATGCCGAGATGGCGCAGCTGTCGATGCCGTCGGCGACCTTGGAGGTCCGGGTCACCACCGACGGTGCGGCTGTCCCTGGCCCCCACGGCACCGATGATGTCGAGCTGCTGTTCGCGGCCAACAGCGGCGCAGGTCTGCGTCCGCTCAACAAGGGCGCCAGCGGTGGTGGCTGTCGCGGCTCATGCTGGCGCTCGAGGTCGTGCTGGCCGATCGGACGACGGTTCCGACCTTGGTGTTCGACGAGGTCGATGCTGGTATCGGCGGCAAGGCCGCAGTAGAGGTGGGGCGTCGCCTGGCGCGACTGGCCAGTCACGCCCAGGTCATCGCCGTGACGCACCTGCCGCAAGTTGCCGCGTTCGCGCACCACCATTTCGTGGTGTCCAAGGACGACGACGGCAACGTGACGAGCAGCTCGGTCGTCCGGGTCGACGAGTCCGACCGGGTCGACGAGCTGGCCCGGATGCTGGCCGGCCAGGACGACTCGGCCACTGCTCAGGCGCACGCCCGCGAGCTGCTGGAGCTCGCCCGCTCCGGAACGTAGGGGATCCCCACCGAGGCACCCGTGTCTACGTGTGACCTGGTAGTGTGTCACGCATGGTACCCAGTCAGGCGCAGGCGCTCGCCAACCTTCGACGAGGGGTGGTCGAGCACTGCATCCTCGCCTCCCTGCGTGCGGGGGAGCGCTACGGCTTCGAGATCGCGCGCGATCTCGAAGGAACCCTGCTCGCCAGCGCCGGGACGCTCTATCCGCTGCTGTCGCGTCTGCGCAAGGGAGGCCTGGTCGCGTCGTCGTGGCAGGAGTCCACCGAGGGGCCGCCGCGGCGCTACTACAGCCTGACCGCTGATGGCGAGGCCGCGTTGCAAGCGTTCGAATCTGCCTGGATCCCATTTCGCGATGCCGTCGACTCGGCACTCCTCGAAGGAAAGTGAACCGAACTATGAGCATGCACACCTCCGCCCAGGTCGAGCGCTATCTCGCCGAGGTCGACTCTGCCCTCGTCGCCCGCGGAGTGACTGACCGCGACGAGATCCTGGCCGGACTGCGCGAGCACATCGGTGCCGACGGACGCGACACCGCCGAGGTGCTGCGGGAGCTTGGGTGACCCGGTCATGATCGCGGCGGCTGCCGCCGACGAGCTGGGTGCGCCTGCGGACAGCAAGCGGACAGGAGTGCGCGCCCGGGGCTGGTTCTCGATCCTGGCGCTGGGGCTGACCTTCGTCGGCGCCGCGCTGGCGGGACTCATCGCGCCCCTGGTGCTGACGCTCGTCGGCCTGGTGCTGATGTGGCTCTCCCAGGTGTGGACGGTGCGCGAGAAGCTGTGGGGCACGTTGCTGGTGCCGGCGCCGGGCCTCGTGCTGTGGATCGTGCTGAGCTATGCCGGCAGTGTCGAGGAGTGCACGACCGTCGTGACGGGTCAGGACACGCAGACCGTGTGCACTGGCGGTGGGGGGCAGCGTTGTCGGTGGAGTGATCGCGACGATCCTGATGCTCGTGGTCGGTGCAGCGGGCATCGTGATGACGGTGCGACTGGCCAGGCGCGCACTCGCCCGGTGATCGGTGGCCGGCGGTCGAATGGTCGGATAGTGCTGCGCCGAGAAAGTTTTCTCTCACAGGCGACACGCCGACGCAGCGCACAAAACCACCGGACCTAGCAGGAACGATGGTGGTGATGGCCATCTGGAAGCGAAAAAAAGCCCTACCGGCAGACGTCAAGGGCGTTGTCGGGACCGTGCGGTTCGTACGTCGTGACAGTGACAGCAAGTCGCTGAGCGAAGGAGAGATCGCGCTCGTCGAACATCCCGACCTCGATGCCCGCCAGGCTCAGATCCTGATTGATCGAAGGGTCCGCGGTGTGCTGAATGCCGCTGCGTCCAGCAGCGGCCGCACCCCCAACCTCGGCCCGCAGATGCTGGCCCAGTCCGGCATCCTGCTGATCGACATCACGAGCGACGACATCTGGACCCGCGTGAAGTCAGGCGACGAGGTCCGGATCGAGGACGGCCGGGTGTTCCGCGACGAGGTGCTCGTCGCCAGCGGTGCCGAGATCGACGCGATCAAGGCCGACGAGGCTCTCGCCGCCGCGAAGGACAGCGTCTCCAACCGGCTCGATGCCCTGGCTGCCAACGCGGCCGACCACATCCACCGTGAGCAGGTCATGCTCCTGACCGGGGCAACCGTCCCAGAGCTGCGCACCCAGCTGGCGGGCCGTCCCGTCATCGTGGTGTCGCGTGCCTACGACGACGTGTCCGACCTGCGAGGACTGCGGCGCTACATCCACGACCACGATCCGGTGCTGATCGGCGCTGGCGCGGGCGCCGACGTGCTGATCGACGCGGGCTACACCCCCTCGGTCGTCATCGGCTCCCTGGACAACATCTCCGACCAGGCCATCAGGACGTCCGGAGAGGTCGTCGTGACGACGTCGTCGGGCACCGTCGAGTCACCCGAGCGGCTGGAGCGGCACGGCAAGCAGATCGTGACCTTCGTGTCGTCCGGGTCAGATGACGACCTGGCCATCGTGCTGGCCGACACGCACGAGGCCGGCGTCATCGTGCACGTCGGTGGCCCCGCCACCTTGACCGACTTCCTGGAGCGGCCACCCTCGGAGTCCGCCCGCATGTTCGTCGCCCGTCTGCGCGCCGGGTCCAGGCTCGTCGACGCCAAGTCTGTTCATCACTTCACATCGCAGCGACTCGCGCTGTGGCCAGTTCTCCTGCTGTTCGTCGCGGCCGTGGCAGCAGTTGCTGTCGCCGTCTCGGTGACCCCGGTGGGCCAGGACTGGTTCGACTCTCTCGGGGACCGCTCGCCGACCTCGGCTCCTGGATCAAAGGACTTTTCACGTGATCAACTTCCGTTACCACCTCGTCTCGATCGCCGCGATACTGATTGCGCTTGCAGCGGGAATCGCGCTGGGTTCGGGGCCGCTCGATGACGCCAGCGAGGCCCTCGGCAACGACAAGGGCTCGAGCCAGGCCGCAGATCCTGCTGTTGCCGCCTTCGAGGCAGGTTTCGCCGACCGGGCGTCCTCCGGGCTGCTCAAGGACAAGCTGAAGGGCCAAGCGGTCCTGGTCGTCACGGTGCCCGGCACCGAAGAGGCTCAGGTCAAGGGGATCACCTCCGACCTCGGGCTTGCGGGCGCCGAGGTGACCGGCGAGATCGCGTTGACCAGCAAGCTGCTCGACTCCTCGGGGCGGCAGTTCGCCGAGGGCGTGGCCGAGCAGTCTGCAGCCGACGTCCCCGCTGTCACCTCTGCCACGGGCAGCTGATGAACGGATCGGGGCTGCACTGGCTCGCGCCCTCATGGCCGACACCGCGGCTGCGCTGGACGCGACGGCCACGACCGTCCGCTCGGCCTTTGCCGAGGGCGATCTGATCACCCAGACCAAGGCGCCGAAGCGCGCTGCCACGGTGGCGATCATCGTGGCCGGCCCCAATGACTCCAACGGCAGCGACCGCAGCACCGTGATCGCCGCGCTGGCTGCGTCGTTGAACCCGACTGGCAAGGGCGTCGTCGTCGCCGGTCCGCCGTCGTCGAGCGCGGACGGCGGGGCGGTCAAGGCCGTGCGTGAGGGCGGCGCCGCTGCCGAGATCTCGACGGTCGACGTCATCGACTCGGCGGCCGGACGCATCGTGGCCGTGCTCGCGACCGCAGCGCAGGTGGCCGATCAACCGGGCTCGTCGGGGCACCTCCCGCAGCGACGACGGGGCACTGCCCAAGTAGTCACCGCTCGTTGTCGACGCTGGCAACATGGCGAAAACATGGGATGTGGGGGATCCGACACGTCGTCGGTTCTCCATCCACGGCCGATTATTGGTAGGCTGGAATCCCGTGGAGGCCTGATGCAAATACCTGCATCCAGAGCGCTCGACACCTCACTCGACCACGGGAGTCACCTTGCCAGGTAGCGCGGTTACCAAGCACGTTTTCGTCACCGGCGGGGTTGCTTCCTCGCTCGGCAAAGGCTTGACCGCCTCCAGCCTGGGACGCCTGCTGAAGTCGCGCGGCCTGCGCGTCACGATGCAGAAGCTCGATCCGTACCTCAACGTCGATCCCGGCACCATGAACCCGTTCCAGCACGGTGAGGTCTTCGTGACCGAGGACGGCGCCGAGACAGATCTCGACATCGGACACTACGAACGCTTCCTCGACGTCGACCTGTCGGGCAAGGCCAATGTCACGACCGGTCAGGTCTACTCCGAGGTCATCGCGCGCGAACGCCGCGGCGACTACCTGGGCGACACCGTCCAGGTCATCCCGCACATCACCAACGAGATCAAGTCGCGCATCCGCGCCATGGCCGGGCCCGAGGTCGATGTCGTCATCACCGAGATCGGCGGAACGGTCGGCGACATCGAGTCGCTGCCCTTCCTCGAGGCCGCCCGGCAGGTGCGTCATGACGTCGGCCGCGGCAACGTGTTCTTCCTGCACGTGTCGCTGATCCCCTACATCGGTCCCTCCGGCGAGCTCAAGACCAAGCCGACCCAGCACTCGGTGGCCGCACTGCGGTCGATCGGCATCCAGCCCGACGCGATCGTCTGCCGCGCCGACCGTGAGATCCCCGAGAGCATGAAGGCCAAGATCTCGCTGATGTGCGACGTCGACCAGGAGGCCGTCGTCACGGCAGCCGACGCGCCGTCGATCTACAACATCCCCAAGGTGCTGCACCGGCAAGGACTCGACGCGTACGTCGTACGGCGTCTCGACCTGCCGTTCCGCGACGTCGACTGGACGCAGTGGGACGATCTGCTGCGCCGCGTGCACGAGCCGTCCGAAGAGATCACGATCGCCCTGGTCGGCAAGTACATCGACCTGCCCGACGCCTACCTGTCGGTCGGCGAGGCGCTGCGGGCCGGAGGCTTCGCCCACAATGCGCGCGTCAAGCTGCGCTGGGTCGGATCAGATGACTGCGAGACGGTCGCCGGCGCGACCAAGAACCTCGGTGACGTCGACGGGATCTGCGTGCCCGGAGGCTTCGGCATCCGTGGCATCGAAGGCAAGCTCGGCGCCCTGAAGTACGCCCGCGAGCAAGGCATCCCCGTGCTGGGACTGTGCCTCGGCCTGCAGTGCATGGTCATCGAGTACGCCCGCAACGTCGCCGGTATCGCCGGTGCGAGCTCGTCGGAGTTCGACCCCCAGTCGGCCAACCCGGTCATCGCCACGATGGCCGAGCAGCTGTCGATCGTCGACGGCGAAGGCGATCTCGGTGGAACGATGCGTCTCGGCTCGTACCCGGCCACGCTGGCCGACGGCAGCATCGTCGCCGAGGTGTACGGGACGACCACGGTCGACGAGCGCCATCGTCACCGCTACGAGGTCAACAACAGCTATCGCCCGGCGCTCGAGAAGGCCGGACTGGTCTTCAGCGGAACGTCTCCCGATGCGTCCCTCGTCGAGTTCGTCGAGCTGCCGCGTGAGGTCCACCCGTACTACGTCGCGACCCAGGCTCACCCCGAGCTGAAGTCGCGTCCGACCAAGGCCCACCCGCTGTTCGCGGGCCTCGTCGGTGCGGCCATCATCCGGCAGCGCGAGACCCGACTTCCGGTGGAGGCTGAGCCGCAGACGGTCGAGGTATGACCCCCACCCGCAGCTTCCGGGGCGGTTGGCCGACCCAGAGGTCGCCGACACCGATGAGTCGTGGTCAGTGTCGGACAGCGTCGAGAAGTTCGCGAGCCCCTACGTCTCACTACGGATCGACACGATCGTCGATCCGGCCGGAGACGAGCATGCGCGTGCCGTCGTGCAGCCCAACGGCGCGATCGGCGTCCTGGCGCTCGATGACGACGACCGGTTGCTGCTGGTCCAGCAGTACCGCCACCCGGTCGGCAAGTTCTTGCTCGAGATCCCGGCCGGGACGCTCGACGTTGCGGGCGAGAAGCCCTTGGACGCCGCGGTGCGCGAGCTGGCCGAAGAGGCCGACATCGTCGCTGAGCGTTGGGAGTCGGTGCTGCACCTGCTCGCGACCCCCGGCTACTCCAGCGAAGGGTGGCAGGTCTTCAGCGCATCCGGGCTCTCGGCGGTGCCAGAGGCCGACCGCACCGACCGTGAGGCCGAAGAGGCTGCCATGGTCCAGTGGTGGCTGCCGTTCGACCAGGCGGTCGATGCGGTCCTGGCCGGTCGGATCACCGACTCGATGACGGTCGCGGCGATCCTCGCGGTGCAGGTACAACGCACCAGATGAGCCAGGACGTCAGTCGCGCCATCGGTGACTATCTCAGCCACCTGGGTGTCGAACGTGGCTTGGCCGACAACACCCTGCGTTCGTACCGCCGCGACCTGTCCCGCTACCTGGGCTTCCTGAGCTCACGCGAGCTGACCGATCCGTCGGCGATCACCGAGCTCGACATCTCCGCCTTCTTGGGAGCTGCGCACCGGCGACGACGACCACGTGCCGCTCAGCACGGCCAGCGCGGCTCGCACGATCGTGGCCGTGCGCGGTCTGCACCGCTTCTGGTTGCGAGAACAGCTGTGACCGCCGACGTCACGGCGGCAGTCAAGCCGCCACGTCCGGCAGCACGCCTGCCGAAGGCCCTGCCGTTGTCGGACATCGAGGCAATCTTGAACGCGGCCGGGGCACCCGGGACGACCTTGGCCTCCCGCGACCGGGCGCTGCTCGAAATGCTGTACGGCACCGGGGCGCGCATCTCCGAGGCGGTGGGCCTCGACATCGACGACCTCGATCTTCAGGAAGGCGTCGTGCTGCTGCGCGGCAAGGGCGGCAAGCAGCGGATCGTGCCGCTCGGCTCGTACGCGCTGGCCGCCCTGGGCGACTACCTGACCGTCTCGCGTCCCGCCCTGGTCTCGGCGACGACACGCACACCGGCGGTGTTCCTGAACGCCCGCGGCGGTCGGCTGTCGAGGCAGAGTGCGTGGACCGTCCTGACGAAGGCCGCCGACCGGGCCGGCATCGGCACCGACGTGTCTCCGCACACGTTGCGTCACTCGTTCGCGACGCATCTGCTCGACGGGGGCGCCGACGTGCGGGTCGTCCAAGAGCTGCTCGGGCACGCATCGGTGACGACGACGCAGATCTACACGCTGGTGACCGTGGAGAAGCTCCGAGAGATATATGCGACAGCACATCCACGAGCCTCGCGGTAGGTGCACGGCGAGTTGACCGGTTGAGTGATCGTGGAGGGCGCAGGTCGCGGTAGAGTGGCGCTCGTCCGTCGGGTCTCGTTGCAGGCCGGTCTAGTGCAGGGGAGCCGAATGAGCATGGAGCTGGGACCGACCGGACGGCCGATGCCGGACTTCCCAGAGCCCACGCCTCGTGATCCGGGCAAGCCCGCGACGATCATCGCGCTGTGCAACCAGAAGGGTGGCGTCGGCAAGACCACGACGACCATCAACCTGGGCGCGGCGCTCGTCGAGACAGGGCGCCGGGTCCTGCTGGTCGACTTCGACCCCCAGGGTTCGCTGACGGTCGGCCTGGGCGTCAACGCCCACGATCTCGACCAGAGCATCTACCACGTCCTGATGGATCGTGAGATCACGATCAAGGACCTGATCATGCCCACCACGGTCGAAGGTCTCGACCTGGTGCCGTCCAACATCGACCTGTCGGCCGCTGAGATGCAGCTCGTCACCGAGGTGGGACGCGAACAGGTCCTTGCCCGGGTGCTCAAGCCCGTCCGCGACGACTACGACGTCATCCTGATCGACTGCCAGCCGTCCCTCGGTCTGCTCACGGTCAACGCCCTGACCGCCGCGAGCGGGGTCCTGGTGCCACTCGAGTGCGAGTACTTCGCACTGCGCGGCGTCGCCCTGCTCAAGGACACCATCGAGAAGGTTCGTGACCGGACCAACTTCGACCTCGAGATCATCGGCCTGCTCGGCACGATGTACGACAGCCGCACCTTGCACGGCAAGGAGGTCCTGCAGACCCTCGTGGAGGGCTGGGGCGACCTGGTGTTCCACACCGTGATCCGCCGGACCGTCAAGTTCTCCGACTCCACCGTCGCGGGGGAGCCGATCACCGAGTACGCCACGACCTCGCCGGGAGCCGAGTCGTACCGTCAGCTCGCCAGGGAGGTACTCGTTCGATGCCCCGACGCGTGACACCCTCGGCAGGAGGCGCCAGCAAGCGTCCCTCGATGCCGGGTGCCGATGAGCTCTTCCGTGCGACCGCCCCGGCCAAGCAGGCGACCCCGGCTCCCGAACCAGAACCTGAGCCCAGCGTTGCGGCGAGCGGGCGGGTCAAGCACGACGAGAAGATGACCGTCTACGTCACGGCCGCCGAGCTGCTGGCCGTCGAGCAGGCACGGCTGACACTGCGCGGAGAGCTCGGTCGCAGCGTCGACCGTGGCCGGTTCGTCCGAGCAGCGCTCGCGGTGGCGCTGGCCGATCTCGAGCTCCCGAGGAACCAACAGCGACGTCGCGCGGCGATTGAGCGAGTCGTGACCGTCGCGGACGTCGAAGAACCCGCGCCCACCGGCTTCCAGGTCGTCCTGACCAACTTCGAAGGCCCCTTCGACCTGCTGCTGCAGCTGATCTCCAAGCACGAGCTCGACATCACCGAGGTGGCGCTGTCGGCGGTCACCGGCGAGTTCATCGCCTACATCAAGGAGCTCGGCGACGATCTGGAGCAGACCACCAACTTCCTGCTGGTCGCGGCCACCCTGCTCGACCTGAAGACCGCACGGCTCCTGCCGCAGGCCGAGGTCGAGGACGAAGAAGATCTCGCCCTGCTCGAGGCGCGAGACCTGCTGTTCGCCCGACTCATGCAGTACCGCGCGTTCAAGCAGGTCGCCGGCGTCATGGCCGAGCGGCTGGCCAGCGAGTCCAGGCGGTTCCCGCGCATCGTGACGTTGGAGCCGCGCTTTGCCGACCTGCTGCCCGAGGTGCTCATCTCGGTCGGGCCGGTCGAGCTCGCCCAGCTGGCGGCCCGGGCCTTCGAGGACAAGCCGGTTCCGATCCTGTCGCTGGCGCACCTGCACGCGCCCCAGGTCAGCGTCCGTGAGCAGGCGCACCTGGTCGTCGACCAGCTGCGACGCAAGGGCGAGATGACGTTCCGGGCGCTCACCGCAGACGCGCCTGACATCATGACGAAGGTCGCCCGGTTCCTCGCGGTGCTCGAGCTGTTCCGTGAGGGCGCGATCGCCTTCGAGCAGGCCACTCCTCTCGGAGACCTGCACGTCCGTTGGACCGGCACCGACGAGGGCGACATCGACGTCGGCGACGAGTTCGACGAGCCGATGCTCGACCTCGACGACGAAGCCGTCCTGATCGATGCAGAACTGTTGACCGACACCGAAACACCAGAGAGCACCGATGACTGAGCAGAACGTCCCCACCGGACCCCACGAGCTCGAGCTGGAGATGCTCGACCTCCTGCCGGCGTTGGAGGCGGTCCTGATGGTGGCCGACCAGCCGCTCGACCACCTGACGCTGGCCCAAGCCGTCGGGCACCCGCCGAGCGATGTCTCGCAGGCGCTCGAGACGCTCGCCGCCGAGTACACCGAGCAGGGCCGCGGCTTCGAGCTGCGCAACGTCGCCGGAGGTTGGCGGTTCTTCACCCGCGAGGAGTTCGCCGGTGCCGTCGAACGGTTCATCCTCGACGGGCAGCAGGCCCGGTTGACCCAGGCAGCCCTGGAGACGATGGCGGTCGTCGCCTACCGGCAGCCCATCAGCCGTTCGCGCATCTCGGCGATCCGCGGGGTCAACGTCGATGGCGTCGTCCGCACGCTCGTGACCCGGGGCCTGATCGAGGAAGGCGGGGCCGACGCCGAGAGCGGCGCGATCCTGTACCGCACGACGACTACTTCCTCGAACGCATGGGGCTCGGCAGCATCAGCGAGCTGCCCGACATCGCGCAGCACCTGCCCGACATGGACGACATGGAGGACGAGCTCGTGGCGGCCGCTGAGACCGAAGGTGCCTTGGGCCTGTCGGACGGACCAGACGAGATCTCGACCGACGTGACCGACGAAGGCTCGACCGATGAGGCTGGCCCGACCGATGAAGGCTCGACCGATGAAGAGGATGACCGTGGCTGAGATCCGACTGCAGAAGGTGCTGGCGCAGGCGGGACTCGGCAGCCGCCGCCGGTGCGACGACATGATCGCCCAGGGGCGGGTCGAGGTCAACGGCGAGATCATCGACGTCATGGGCGCCCGGGTCGACCCGGCGACCGACGTCATCCGGGTCAACGGCAAGCGGCTCCCGGCTGCCAACGACCGCGCGTACGTCCTGCTCAACAAGCCGCGTGGCATCGTGACGTCGATGGCCGACGAGCAGGGGCGTCCCGACCTGTCGTCGTTCATCGCCGGTCGTGAGGACCGGCTGTTCCACGTCGGCCGGCTCGACACCGACACGTCCGGGCTCCTGATCATGACCAACGACGGCGACCTGGCGCACAAGCTGGCCCATCCGTCGTTCGAGATCACCAAGACGTACGTCGCCCTGGTCGACGGAGACGTGCCCGACACGCTCGGCGCCCCAGCTCAAGAAGGGCATCGAGCTGGACGACGGACCCGCCAAGGTCGACCGTTTCCAGGTCAAGGACAGGTCACGCGGACGCTCGATCGTCGAGCTCGACATCCACATGGGACGCAACCGCATCGTCCGCCGGCTGCTCGACGCTGCCGGTCATCCGGTGCGCGGCTGACCCGGACAGCTTTCGGGCCGCTCCACCTGGGTGGGCTGTCATCGGGCGCCATGCGCGATCTGACCCGTGACGAGCTGGGTGCCTTGTTCGACAGCGTGGACGAGACGTGACGGCTGCATCCCCCAACGCCCTGCCTGGGGCGGTCCTGGTCATCGGCTGCGGGCTGATCGGCACATCGGTCGGCCTGGCCCTGCGGGCGCACGACGTCGACGTCCTGCTCGACGACTGGCAGGTCGACAACGTCGAGATCGCGGCGTCGCGAGGAGCTGGCCGCGCGCTCGACGGCACCGAGCCGTACCTCGTGCTGGTCGCCGTGCCGCCCCGGGTGGCCGCAGACGTCGTCGCCGATGCCTTGGACCGCTGGCCGAACGCCTTCGTCACCGACGTCACGAGCGTCAAGTCGGGACTGGTCGCCGAGATCGACTCGTTGCCCGGCGCAGAACGCTATGCAGGTGGTCACCCGATGGCCGGGAGCGAACGTTCTGGGCCGATGTCGGGTTCTGCGCAGCCTTCGAGGGACGGCCGTGGGCTGTCACACCGGGCAAGCGGACGCTCTCGGGGGCGCTGGACGCCGTCGTCGACCTCGCCCTGCACACCGGTGCGGTCCCGATCATCCTCGACGCGGCGAGCCACGACCGCGCCGTCGCTCTGGTCTCGCACGTCCCTCAGGTCATGTCGACCTTGACGGCGGCCCGCCTCAACAGCGCCGAGGGCAACTCGCTCTCGTTGTCCGGCCCGGGTCTGCGCGACACGACTCGCATCGCGGCCAGCGACAGTGCCCTGTGGATCGACATCCTCGGTGCGAATGCCGATGACGTCCGCTCGGTCCTCACGCTGGTCAGGGACGATCTCGACCGGCTCATCTCGGCGCTCGGAACCGACGACACCGTCATCGCCGACGTGCTCGACGCAGGACGCCGGGGCACCGAGCTGATCCCCGGCAAGCACGGTTCACAAGCCGATCGGGTCGACATCGTCTATGTCCAGGTCGCCGACCAGCCCGGCGAGCTTCTCGAGGCTCATGGCCGACACGGGACAATCGGGTGTCAACATCGAGGATCTTCGCCTCGACCACGACCTGGGGCGCCAGGGCGGTCTCGCCGAGATCGCCGTCGCGGTCGGCGTGGGCAAGTCATTGGTCGAAGCGCTGACGGCGCGCGGCTGGTCCGCCTACCTTTGAGACAGCCACCCGTTCAACAGCACCACATCAGCACGTCAACAGCACAGCACGTCAACAGCACAGCACGCCAAGGAGAAACACGTGAGCAAGCCACTGGTCGTCGCGATCGACGGACCGTCCGGCTCCGGCAAGTCGAGCACGTCACGCGGAGTCGCAGGTCAGCTCGGCCTGGCCTACCTCGACACGGTGCGATGTATCGCGCCATGACGTGGGCACTGCTGGAAGGTGACGTCGACCTCGACGACTCGTCAGCCATGGCCGAGGCAGCCACGAAAGTCGTGCTGGGCTGGACGACTGATCCTGCAGCGCCGGCGATCTACGCCGACGACGTCGACGTGTCAGACCCGATCCGCAGTGAGCGGGTCACGTCGGCCGTCAGCAAGGTCGCAGCAGTGCCCGAGATCCGCGCCCAGCTCGTCGACCTGCAGCGCAGCGCGATCGACGAGAGCGACGGAATCGTGGTGGAGGGGCGTGACATCGGCTCGGTCGTCGCGCCTGATGCGCGGGTCAAGATCTACCTCGTGGCCGACCCCGCCGCGCGCGCCGCCCGTCGTGCGGCCGAGACCGGCGACACCGACACGGCTGCGACCGAGGCGGCCTTGGCGCGCCGCGACCAGATCGACTCGACCCGTGCAGCCTCGCCGCTAGCCATGCCCGATGACGCCGTGCTGGTCGACGGCACCCACCTGACGTTGGACGAGGTCATCGCGCACATCGTCGGAATCGTCGACTCGACGCGATGACAGGTCGGACGACCCCCGCCGGAGGGATCCCTGAGACGGGGCTGCGATTCGCCCGTCGCCGAGCGCACGGCTACTTCCACCGCAAGTGGGAGATCCACGAGCGTGGACAGCACCTCGTCCCCGAGACCGGCCCGGTGATCTTCGCCAGCAACCACATCGGCTGGCTCGACGGCCCCCTGCTGGTGGCGACTGCTCCACGTCCGCTGCATGCCATGGCGAAGGAAGAGGAGTTCTCGGGCAAGACCGGGCGGCTGCTGCGCTTCGTCGGGCAGATCAAGGTCGCTCGTGACCGCACCGATGCAGGTGCCCTGCGACAGGCGCTCCGCGCGCTGGCCGCCGACCAAGCCGTCCTGCTGTACCCGGAAGGCGCCCGGGGCGATGGAGAGTTCACCCACTTCAAGGGCGGCGTCACCTACCTGGCCCTCGTGACCGGTGCCCCGATCGTGCCCGTCGCGCTGTTCGGAACCCGTGAGGCAGGGGAGTCCTCGCAGGCCCGTCCACCGCGTGGCAGACGGCTCGACATCGTGTACGGCGAGCCGATCCAGTTCCCGATGCAAGCTTGGCCGCGAGATCGTGGGATGATGGAGGACGCAGGTGAGCAAATTCGTGATCACCTGCGTGCCCATGTCTCCCGGGCCAAGACCGCGTTGAAGCGCGACTTGCCCGGCCCCTTGCCGACAGGAAGCTTCCCGATGTCTGACGTTGTACCCGTTCTAGCAGTGATCGGGCGTCCCAACGTCGGAAAGTCGACCTTGGTCAACCGCATCATCGGTCGGCGTGAAGCCGTCGTCGAAGACGTGCCGGGTGTGACCCGTGACCGGGTGTCCTACGACGCGGTCTGGAACGGCCGTGCGTTCACGGTCGTCGACACCGGCGGCTGGGACCCCGACGCACGTGGTCTGGCCGAGCGCATCGCCGCTCAGGCCGAGATCGCGATCCAGGTCGCCGACGCCGTGCTGTTCGTCGTCGATGCGACAGTCGGCATCACCGACGTCGACGAGAAGGTCGTCCGGCTGCTGCGCGAGGCCAAGAAGCCTGTCGTGCTGGCCGCCAACAAGGTCGACGACCAGCGCACCGAGGCTGAGGCCGCCGGACTCTGGAACCTCGGGCTCGGCGAGCCGTTCCCCGTCTCGGCGCTGCACGGTCGTGGCAGCGGCGACATGCTCGACGCGGTCATCGACGCGCTGCCCGACCCGCCGCCTGAAGACTTCGACGCACCCCAGGGTCCGCGTCGCGTCGCGATCGTCGGCAAGCCCAATGTCGGCAAGTCCAGCCTGCTAACCAGCTCGCGGGCGAGGAGCGTGTTGTCGTCGACAACGCTTCGGGCACCACGGTCGACCCGGTCGACGAGATCGTCGAGCTCGGCGGTCGCACCTGGAACTTCATCGACACCGCCGGTATCCGTCGCCGCGTGCGCGATGCCTCGGGTCACGAGTACTACGCGAGCCTTCGCACGTCGTCGGCGATCGACCGGGCCGAGGTCGCGGTCGTCATCATCGACGGCAGCCAGTCGATGACCGAGCAGGACATCCGCATCATCAGCTCGGTCGCCGAAGCAGGGCGCGCGCTGATCATCGCGTTCAACAAGTGGGACCTGGTCGACGAAGAGCGTCGCTACTACCTTGAGCGCGAGATGGAGCGCGAGCTCGTCCAGGTGCCGTGGGCGCCGACGATCAACATCACGGCCCGCACCGGCTGGCACGTCGACCGCCTCGTACGGGCGTTGGACGCTGCGCTGGAGGGTTGGGAGCACACGTGTCCCCACCGGCATGCTCAATGCCTTCCTGGGCCGTCTGGTCGCCGAGCACCCGCATCCTGTGCGCGGCGGCAAGCAGTCCAAGATCCTGTTCGGAACCCAGGCGTCGACGGCTCCGCCGACGTTCGTGCTGTTCACCTCGGGCAAGCTCGAAGCGTCCTACATGCGCTTCATCGAGCGTCGTCTGCGTGAAGAGTTCGGCTTCGTCGGTTCGCCGATCCACCTGCAGCAGCGTCCGCGCAAGAAGCGCGAACGCCGCTGATCCGCGGTGTTCGTCTGAGGCTCTCCCCGGTGGAGGGCGCTCAGACGGCCTACGGTAAAGTTCTTCTTCGGTACCAATCGGGCTGTAGCGCAGCTTGGTAGCGCACTTGACTGGGGGTCAAGGGGTCGCAGGTTCAAATCCTGTCAGCCCGACGTTGTGATCTCGCAAGAGATAGGAAAGTCCCGAACCTGCGGAAGCAGGTTCGGGACTTTTAGTTTCTGGCTTGGTAGTCGCGGTCGGGGTTGATGGTGAGTTCGCGTAGGAGTTCGCCGGTGAGGGCCGGGAGACGGCTGCCAGTAGGCAACTTTGGGCATGGTGTTGAACTGGGCTGGGGCGGCGGGGGGTTGAACTCGTCTGACGCTACGCGAACCTCAGCCTGCATACGATCGGCCGAGAGCCTAGGCCGCTTGATCATTCTTGCTCCGGCGGGTTTCGGCGAGCATGCATGGGAGAGCGTCGCTTCCAGTGAGGATCGCACCAGGGTGGGTCAGGGGTGGATCAATAGGTGCTATTTATGCAATTATTAAATTTCATTTTCTGGAGGAGATTGCGACGTGACGACAAGTTTTGCCCACCTGCATTGGGAGGATGGCGAGATCGCCGTCATTTCCATCGACAATCCGCCCATCAACGCTCTGGTCAGCGGTGTCTTCGCGGATGTGCTCACCATCGTGCAGCAGTTGCAGATCAGCCTGCCACGCGCGGTCGTCCTGACAGGATCCCGTGAAGCCTTCGCAGTCGGCGGAGAGATCTCCGAGACGCGACGTATCCACTTCGAAGGTCGTACAGATATCCCGGACGGGGAGCTGGACGATGCGGTAGCACGTATCACTGATCCGGTATATGTCCGTGAGCTCGGGGAGAAGTACCAGCGCACTTTCGCAGCGCTCTCCGCGCTGCCGTGTGCCGTGGTGGCAGCCGTTGAGGGCATGGCCCGGGGTGGAGGCCTGGAGTTCGCGCTCGCATGCGATTACCGAGTGACCGCTGATGACGCCCAGCTCGGTTCGCCCGAGGTGACGCTTGGTGGTGGAACGATCGGCGGCGGGCTTGCTCGTATGGCGGCACTGATCGGGACGTCCAGGGCCAAGAAGATGTACCTCGGCGGGCAGCTCATCACCGCGCAGGAGGCCCTGGCGATCGGGCTGGTCGACGAGGTTGCCCCGTCCGGCGAAGCTGTCGATCGCGCCTTGGAGCTCGCTCGCGTGTTCGCTGCATTTGCGGGCCCCGCCCAAGCGAACATGAAGGCCTTTATCGATCGCGCGGGCGAGCTGAGCCACGAAGAAGCTGCGACGATCGAACTCGACATGTGGTGCGAGTCCTACTCGACCAGCGATTCCAAGACCCGCTTGCGCGACTTCTTCAAGAACGGCAGGAAGCAGGCGTCGACTACTCCCTAAGCCCCCACAACTCCCGCACCCAAGGTTCAGAGCGACGCATCGTCTGTCTGCACCTTGGGGCGGGCTCCGTTGCGGCGCCACAGCCCGGGCTAGCGACTACGGCGGATGGTGGCGAAGGCTCATGCTGAAACGGCGGAGGTCATCTCGACGGCTGCCTCAACCTGCTCGGCGTAGTGTGCGGGACTTTCGCTGTCGACAGACAGGATGATCGCATCCATACCGGCCTCTGCCGACTCTTCCACGAGCTGTCGGACCGACGCTGTGTCTCCGAGTGGGTCGACCTTGAGGTCGGAACGGTAGTACGCCAGGTGGAGTGGGTTCTTGCGCGCGTCCGCCAACTCCTTCATGTCAGGCGAGCCCAGCATCGTGACGATGTCATCCAGGCCCAGCCCGACGGGGGACCAGTAATCTGCGAACTCGAGGGCGCGGCGAAGCGACCTCTTGCCCTGGCCTCCAAGCCACAGCGGCGCGTCCGCGCGCAGAGTTGGCTCGACCACGAAATCGGTGTAGTTGAAATGGGTTCCGCTGTAGGACACCAGTTCCTGGCCACGTGCCGCACGGATTGCACGAAGCGCATCGTCTGACAGGCTGCCGCGCCCCTCGAACTGTGCGCCGAGAAGCTTCGAACTCTTCACGTAATGATCCGACCCCAACGCCGAGGTGGACGCGGCCGCCTGCCAACAGGTCGAGCGTGCCCGCGCGCTTCACGATCTCGAGCGGATGGTGGTAGGGCAGCGGAAGGATATAGGTCACGGCTCGATGCGTCGCGTCACCGCTGCGAGATAGCCGAGGGTCGAGAAAGGGTCCCAATACTTGTCGCCGCGGACCTCTCGGCGTGCGAGCGGCATGGCGACGTGCTCCGGTGCGCAAAGGAACCTGCAACCGGCTTCGTCGGCCGCTCGTGCGATGAACGCGAGATCATCTGGCCGTGCCTCGTCCTCCCAACGGGGTGCGACGAACGGAGGGTGTCGGTTGACCATCGGCAGAAACAGTCCTAGGTCCACGTCGGCTCCTGGCTCGAATCATGCTTCGTCGTCATCACGAGTTTCTCCTCTTGTTAGCGCCATTCGCTCTGCGACGGCTGCGGTTGGCGAACGCCGTCGCAGCGCTTGGCGAGCCTTGCGCTTGCCTGTGGTCGACCGCTCAGCGATCACTATTGATTCCCGCGGAACGCCAATCGACCCTGTCAGTTTATTGATTGTGCTGATAATACGTGTTCTTGACGAGATGAAAAGAGCCCCCGCGGTGGCTCCCACCGGCTCGGCTATTGGTCGCAAAGGCCTATTGATGGGTCGTGGAGCGTCTGCTAAGTTCCACAAGACAATGATCTATCTGATTTATCGCATTCGGGGTCGGCGGTCGGTTGTGGCCAGTGCCCGTTTGTGTGGTTCGGCAGGTCGCGGGGCTTTCGGCGCTTGGTGCATGTCGTGAGCACGCCCATCGCGCACCGCAGATCTGTGACCGACGGTTGTCGCGAGTGCCGTTCCATGATGAGGCGAGGGGCGCCGCGCTGGCTGGGTTCGTCTCGATCTGGCCCGGGGTCTGCCGGGGCCAGAAGCGCAAGGTCGACATGTCGCCGTAAGGGCGCTGTCAGCCCGCGCGTCGAAAACCTCGCCCATCCGGCCGGATTGGTGAAAATTTCGAGTCGATGACTCGAAACTCAATGCGTCGCTTGACGCTTCCGCAGCAACACGCATGCACGACGACAGGAGAAACATGTCCACGATGACCGGTTTGTTGGAAGGCAAGGTTGCCCTCATTACGGGCGCCGCTCGCGGCCAGGGCCGCAGCCATGCGCTGAAGATGGCCGAGCAGGGCGCTTCGATCCTCGCACTCGATGTCTGCCGACGGGTGTCGACCGCTGTCTACGACCCGGCGACACCTGAGGACCTGGCCGAGACTCATTCGCTGGTCGAGAAGGCTGGCGGCAAGATCGTCACAGGTGAGATCGACGTGCGGGATCTTGGTGCCTTGACTGAGTTCGTACGCTCAGGGGCAGCGGAACTGGGTGGCTTGGACATCGTTGTGGCCAATGCTGGCGTCAACGTCTGGGGTGGCCTGCTCGACGCCGGCGACGAAGACCCTTGGGACGACACCATCGGCATCAACCTCACAGGCGTGTACAACACGCTGCGTGCTGCGGCGCCACTGATGATCAAGAATGGTCAGGGTGGTTCGATCATCATCACCAGTTCCGCCACTGGTCTCAAGGCCCTGCCGGGAATGATCGCGTACGCAGCCTCCAAGTACGGCGTGACCGGACTCATGAAGGCGGCGGCCATCGAGCTTGGTCAGCACGAGATCCGGGTCAATTCGGTGCACCCGTGGGCCGTGAACACGCCGATGGGAGGCATGCACCCCTTCGGCGAGAGCATCTTGGGGGCCAATCCGTCCTTCGTGGACAGCTTCAAGCAGGTCCTGCACGATCCACCGCTCGCCGAGGCAAGCGACATCTCCGATGCCGTTCTGTTCCTTGCGTCACCGTTGGCCAGGACTATCACCGGTGTGGCGCTGCCGGTCGATCAAGGCAACACCATCGTTTGATCGTCAGACCTCCTGCAACGCCACTGGTCCTTACGAGGACCGGTGGCGTTTGTTCGTCGTAGGTGGGATGGGAACGACCCTTGACAGCATGTGCCCTGGATCACATACTTGTTCGAAATATCGATTACTAGGTCGAATAATCTACCAAATTGTTCGGTTAGAACCAGCGTCGGTGCGGCGCCGCCGACGTGCTCTGCCGGAACGAGACGTGTGATTCATCGCTGAACTGGAAGAAGGTCTTCATGAACCGTTCGCCGCGTGCTGCTGCTGGGCCCCCACGCCGGTCCTGGCGGGCGGGAGCGTCGCCGTGATCGCGGCCACTGGCCTGGTGCTGTCCGCTTGTGCCGACAGCACCAGCGATACGCCCGACGCACCGACCGCCTCGTCGGCGCCCACGACCCTCGCTGTGTCGGACCTGGGGGAGTTCAGCGGGCTGATCACCGGATCTGAGGTGACCGAGCCGACCGTAGACGGTGGCAAGGTGACAATCGACGTCGCTGGCAAGTCCGTCACCGTCGACAAGGATCAGAAGCTTAAGGTCGGGCTGTTCGTGAGTGGTGGAGCGACACCGTTCTTCCAGACGACCTACGCATGGGCGAAGGCTCAGGCTGAGGCTTACGACTGGGACCTCGAGCTGGTTGATGCGGCGTTCGACGCCGGCAAGCAGGCCGACCAGATCCAGGCGGCGATCAGCACAAAGAAGTACGACGCGATCCTCGTCAATCCTGTCGACGGGGTTGGGTCGTGTGACGCCTTCACCCAACAGGCCGCCACGGCGGGCATCCTCGTGGTCTCCTTGATCAACCCGCTCTGTGGCAAAGACACCGAGCCGATCGAGAAGCAGGACGTTCCCGGGACCCTCGGTGTGGTCGGCGGGTCGAGCTCGACCGCGACGTGGCGGCTCTTCCACGAACGGATCTTTGCAGACGCGCCGGACACCAAGGGGCTCTCGATCGCTCTCTCGCCGTCTATGTGCGTGTGCGGGGCGGGCTGGAACACGGCACTTGACGGTGCATTGGAAAAGAGTGCCGGGGTCGACCTGACGCGCGCAGACTCGCCGTCGCCTGACGCTGCCGGTGGGCAGGCAGTCACCGAGCAGTACCTCAACGACAATAGGGACGCATCGTTCGTGGTGGCGATTTCCGATGAGATGGGTGCTGGCGCGGTCACCGCTGTCGAAGCGGCCGGTCTCACCGACAAGGTCAAGGTCTACATGTCGGGCGGAACTCAGTTGTTGGTCGACCTCATGAAAGAAGGCAAGGCGGCCGGTACGCATCCCTACTACAACGGCACGTCGGCCCAGACAGCGCTTCTGATGCTGCACGAAGCTGTTGCCGGCAATCCGGTGCCTCGAGTCATTGCCAACGACGGACATCCTCTGGAATCGTTCTCAGAGCAAGAGCCTCCGTTCTTCACGTATGTCACGCCCGACATTGCGAGCAGCGGTGACTATGTGCCGAACACCATCGACAATGCGGAAGCGCGATAGGGAGCCGCCGACGGGGTGGAGGAGGCCAGTGGGGGCTGAGGCCCATGACCTCTTCCCGAGCTGCAGGTGGTCCATGTCGACAGTGTTCGTGACGATCACAATCTCGACTGGGATCAGTTGATGGCGCAGGTGTGAGGATGGCCGTCATGGCTTGGTCGGCGTGCCGTGATCTGGGAGCGGGTGCTCGACGTCCCGGCTGAAGGTCTCTGAAGGTGACATGGAGGAGTTCCGGGATGGACCGCTGGGCGGGGTCATCGGCCCATGCCATCAGCGCCAGTTGGAAGGCGCCCAAGACGGCCTGCACAAGCACTCGCGCCCGGAGGTGTTCATCCGGGCCGTCGAGCCGCGCTGCGACGACAGGCGTCAGCAGCCGCTCCAGGCCAAGTGCTTCTCCACGTTGCGGGCGCGCACAGATGGCGTGGTGGCGAGGAGGCGCATCGCCGCCTTGTCGCGGTTCCGTTGAGGTCCCCGATGGATGAGGGCCGCAATGGCGGCGTAGAGGGACGTCAGGACCGATTCATCGACCGGACGCCCCAGGAGCGCGTCTCGCACGAACTCCCCGTTCGCCTCGAACATTCCGATGACCATGTCCTCCTTGGCCGCGAAATAGCGATGCACGCTGCGAGCCGAGATGCCGGCTGCATCGGCGATCTGCTCGACCGTCACTGAATCGAATCCGTGCTGGGCGAAGAGATCGACGGCAACGTCGGACAGGTGCTGACGGGCCGCGTCGCGCGTCACAGCTCGCAGTCCAGAGGTTCGGTCGTGAGTGGGAGGCACGTCGTCATCCTACCTCTGGTGTCAGAGGCTGACAGAAGTAGCGTAGACTGACATCATGACTCGTGAAGTACAAGGGATGCAGCGTCGCAAGCTGGGCAGACAGGGATTGGTCACCTCGGTGATCGGCTACGGAGGTATGCGCATCGCGCTGGGCGACGACGAAAGCACCGACGCCGCGTCGATTGCGGCGATCCGCCGAGCCTTCGATGACGGCGTCACGCACTTCGACACCGCCGAGCTGTATGGCTGGGGCCGAGGTGAGCGCCTGCTGGGTCGGGCACTGGGTTCGGTCCGCGACGATGTCACGATCGCGACGAAGTTCGGTTTCGAACCTCCGCTGCGCCCGAACTCGAACCCGCGTCACGTGCGCGAGGTTGTCGACGCCAGCCTGCGTCACCTGGGTGTTGATCACCTGGACGTGCTCTACCAGCACGTCGACGATCCAGCTGGTGCCGGTCGAGGAGATCGTCGGCGTCATGCAGGAGTACGTCGAGGCGGGCAAGGTCCGCTACCTCGGTCTGTCCAACACCAGCCTCGCCAACGTCCGCCGAGCGCACGCGGTGCACCCGATCAGCGTCCTTCAGGTGGAGTACTCGATCTTCTCGCGGGAGTCCGAGGTGAACTTCCCGTCCTTGAGGAGCTCGGCATCGGCGTGGTTGCTTTCTCCCCGCTCGCGCGCGGTTTCCTGAGCGGCTCGGTCATGACCCGCGACGCGTTCCCCGACGGCGACTTCCGTCGGAACTCACGGTGGTGGTCCCCGCGCAACTTCGACGCCAATGTGGCGATCGTCGAGCGGCTCACTGCTTTGGCGCAGAGCAAAGGAGCGACACTGTCTCAGCTGGCCCTCGCGTGGCTGGTGGCCCGCAAGCCCTACATCGTGCCCATTCCCGGCTCCGGGAGCGCAGCACGGGTTGCCCAGAACAACCTCGCCGCGAAGCTGGAACTCAGCAAGGACGACCTGGATCTCATCGACGAGATCGCCCCGCACGGTGCCCACTCCGCGTAGCGAGCAGGCATAGATCCTCAACTGCTCCGCTCGCGCACCAGCACCGAAGACCTTCGGGGGCCATCTCCCCGTCACTACCTATCCATCTATCTATCTATCTATCCTAGGAGCAACCCATGACCCGACTGCACGACAAGCGCGCCCTCATCACCGGAGGCACCAGCGGTATCGGAATGGAGACCGCACGCCTCTTCCTGGCAGAGGGGGCACGAGTCATCATCACCGGCAGCACCCAACACGGCGCTGAAGCTGCAGCCGCGACGCTGGGCGCCGACGTCCTCGGTATCGGCGCCGACGCGCTCGATCTCGACGCCCAGCGCGGTCTCGCTGGTCTCGCCCGAGACCACTTCGGCGAGCTCGACGTCGTCTTCCTCAATGCCGGCGTGTCGGACTGGCGACCATTCGATCAGCACGACGAAGCAAGCTACGACCGCCTCTTCGACATCAACGTCAAGAGTCCCTTCTTCCTGATGCAGGCCCTCGTGCCCGTCATGGCGAGACCGGCGTCGGTAGTCGTCAATTCCTCGACCAGTGCGCATGGGGGTGCGTCACACGCCAATGCCTACGCCTCGACCAAGGCCGCGGTGTCGTCGCTGGTCAGAGCTGGAACGCGGATCTGTTCTCCAGCCACGGGATCCGGTTCAACGCTGTGAGTCCTGGCCCGATCGCCACTCCTCTCTATGACAAGGCTGCCATTCCGGCGGAGTATCGCAGCGAGGTCATGGAGGGGATTCGGCAGGGGATCCCCGCAGGTCGGTTCGGCGACCCCCGCGAGGTCGCGGCCGCAGTCTCCTACCTGGCCTCCGATGAGTCCGCCTTCGTCGTCGGGCACGACCTCGTCATCGACGGTGGTCAGACCACGCTGTACTGACATCGTCCAAGACCCGCGGAGGTGGTGGAAAGACGCCGCGGGTCTTGACGTGAAGTGCGGCAGATTTCTCTGACGCCAAGGAATTCTCAGAGCTGTCGACCGGACGTGGGTATGTCGACTTCCTCGAAGACGGCTGCGCGCGTGGTTGCGAGACAACGATCTCTAGGCGTGGGAGCGAGGAGCCGTCTCTGCGGATCGCAGCAGGAACGGCGAGGGCCATGCGCCGAGCGCCAGCACGGCCAGCACCGTCTGGATCAGTCCGGTCGCGAAGTAGATGCCGTGCAGGGGCGACCAGGCGAGGATGATCGCGATCTCGGCGAAGATCCAGATCATCATCACCAGGCCAGCCGCGGCGTGCATGCCCCACACGGCCTGAAAGCGGCCGCGCTGGGCGATGAGCGCGAGGGCCTGGACTCCGCCGACGACGACGCCGAGGAACACTCCGGGCCAGAAGTACGACGCGAACCCCGTCCCGTCGAGCCACTCCGTCGGCAGGCCGAGACCGCCGCCGACGGTGAGCCCGACCATCCCGATCAGTGCCGAGACCAGGTTGAACCAGGCCACGACGAGCAGGGCGACCTGGAAGCTTGTGAGCAGGGTTCGGCGCAGTCACGGCCCCATCGTAGGTGGAGGTGGTGCACCGGTCGGGAACTAGCATGACCTCATGGCAGCGGCTGACGTCTGGGAAACCGGCTTGCGGGACGTGGACCGTGCGGAGTGGCCGGCCTACTTGGCCGAGAACTCCGGCCTTCCCGGGACCGCGCGCGAACCTCTCGCTGGTCGGCGCCGTCGCGAGGGTGGCCGGAGAAGCTGAGATCGACGAGCTCGTGCGAGACGGCGGGGAGTACCAGGCGATGTGCGCTGCGGCGGCGCTCGGTCGCCGTGCGGACGGCGCCAGGTTCGAGGCGCGGGCTCGCTCGTTGGCCGCCGATGAACGCTGGCGCGTACGGGAGGGCGTCGTCATCGGACTGCGCTGTTGGGCGATGACGCGCCCGCTGCGCTGGTCGAGATCGTGCGGAGGTGGGCGGACGATCCCAGTCTCCTGGTGCAGCGCGCGGCGGTGGCAGCGATCTGCGAGCCACGGCTGCTGAAGGCAGAAGGGGCCGCAGCGGTCGCTGTCGACCTCTGCGGCCGGTGCACGCTGCACCTGGTTGGTCTTCCGCTGGCCGAGCGGGCAGGTTCTGACGCACGGACGCTCCGTCAGGCACTGGGCTATGCCTGGAGCGTGGCGGTCGCCGCCGATCCCGGGCCCGGCCTGGGGGCGTTCCGAGACCTCGACACGTCCGATCCGGACGTCGGGTGGATCGTGAAGGAGAACCTGCGCAAGAAGCGGCTGGCCAGGTTGCTGTAGCGCAGCGGCACGGGGGTGGGCAGCGTATCCGTCCACTGACTCGATGGGATGTATATATTCTCTATACTTCTTGTGAGTGCGCGAGAGCGTCGCGCAAAGCCAAGGAGATCCGGATGCCCAGCACGATTGCCAAAGGTCGCAAGTTCGCCCTCGTCCTGCCGTCGACCAACACCTCGGTCGAGCGAGAGTTCGCGCACCTGCGACCGCAGGACTGCTCCTGGCACACCGGCCGGATCATGATCAAGGCACCCGCGCTCGACTCCGCCGACGCCTTCGGTGCATTTCGCGAGTGCCTCAACGAAGCGCTGCCGTCAGCGCTCGAGACCGTCATGACCTGCCAGCCGGAGTACATCGTGATGGGCATGTCGGCCGAGACCTTCTGGGGCGGTGTGCAGGGCAATGCCGCGTTCGAGCAGAACGTGCGTGAGCTGACCGGGCTCGAGGTCACCACGGGGGGCCACTGCCGCGGGTGAGGCGCTCAAGGCCTTCGGCGCCAACCGAATCGGCATCGTGACCCCGTACCAGCCCGTCGGAGATGAGCAGGTCGTCGACTACTTCACCGAGCTCGGCTTCGACGTCGCAGCGATTCACGGTCTGTGCTCCGAGTCGGCGACGTCGATCGCCGACGAGACGCCCGAGACCCTGCGCAATGCCTTCCTGTCGGTCGACGGACCCGACGTCGATGCGCTGATCCAGTGCGGCACCAACTTGGAGTGCGTCGCGGTCGCCGCCGAGCTGGAGAAGGAGCTCGGCAAGCCCGTCATCGCGATCAACCTGGCCACGATGTGGCATGCCTTCCGGGTCAACGGCATCGACGACCGGATCGCCGGTCACGGCTCGCTCCTCGAGCTGCACTGACCCCTGCCTGCTGACGATCCCCCACCGACCAACACAAGCACCAGGAGCAAGATGTTCAACCACGTAGGCCACCTCACGCTCGTCCCCGAAGCGACCGACGCCCAGGTCGACGCGATCCTCGACGGGCTGCTCGGCCTTCCGGCGCAGATCGACGGGCTCGCCGAGGCGCAGGTCGTGCGAGATGCGGGCCTGGTCCCCGGCAACGCGAACCTGCGGTTCCAGATGCGCTTCGAGTCGGTGGAGGCCTGGCAGGCGTACAAAACACACCCCGCGCACGTCGCCGTCGTCACCGACCACATCGGGCCGGTGCTGGCAGGCAAGGCGTTCGTCCAGTACGCCGACGACGAGGTCAGGACCGTCACGGCCTGATCCGGCGCGGGCCCGCTGGGGGCCGACTAGGGTGCAGACATGAGCGCACCGGTCGTCCTCGTCATCGCAGCGGGTCCAGGGGTCAGCGGCTCCGTGGCACGGCTGTTCGCCCGCCATGGCTACCGCGTCGCCCTGCTCGGAGCCGAAGAGGATGTCGTGCAGCAGGTGGCGCAGAGCATCTCGTCGGACGAGAGCCTCGTCCGCTGGGCTGTCGCCGACGTCACCGACGTCGCGGTCACCACGGCGGCGATCACCCAGCTCGGTGAAGCCTTCGGGCAGGTCGACGTCCTGCACTTCAACCCCAGCGCGTTCCGTGCCAAGGATCCGCTGACCCTGACCGTCGACGAGCTCCTGACGGACGTTGCGCTGGGGGTGGGTGCCCTGCTGACCTCGGTCCAGGCGGCGCGTCCGTTCATGGCCGCTGGTGCACGGATCACGGTCACCGGGAGCATGGCCGCCGACCAGCCGTCCCCGGGCGCGGCGACGTTGGGAGTCCAGAAGGCCGGCGTGCGCAACCTCGTCCAGAGCCTCGACGCGCACCTGAGCGACGACGGGATCCGCGCCGTCTCGGTGACGGTCCGAGGCGTCCTGGCGTCGGAAGGCGCCTTCACGCCCGACCGGGTCGCCGAGGCGATCTTCGACGCTTCCCGTCAAGACGTCGAAAAGCTGGCAGACCGAGGTGCCGTACGCCGGGTAGTGGCCAGATGAAGACGTTGTCATACAGCGAATCGCGCATGCGGTAAGCAGAAGTGATCGACTACGACGGGTCGATGCGTGCCGGTGTCCAGTCGCCGCCGATCTGCTGGAACAGCGTCCATCCGGGGGATACGTCTTGCTCCAGAGCCCAGGCGTTGGCGGCGTCGAACGAGTCGAACGACTCCTCGCCGAAGCTCGTCCGTCGGCGTCCTGCAGCTGGTAGCGACTCATGGTGGACCTTTCGCGATGGCGGTGCGGGTGTCGCTCCTGCGTACCCGTCAGCACCGCCGCGAAACCGGGACCCGGCCGAGCGGGTGCTCCGGATTCACGGCCCGCCCGGCCAGTCGACATGGCCGGGCAGGCCGATCTCAGTCTTCCGGCAGCTCGGCGAAGGCCTTCTTGGTGTCGTTGTACCAGCCCAGCGACTTCTTGGGGTGGCGCCACCGGCTCTTCATGGCGTTGCGCGCCTCCTGGTGGGAGGCATCGCCGGCCTTCTCGGCCTCCTTGAGGTGCCTGTCCTGGGCGTTGATGACGTCGTCGGCGGTCTCGCCGTGGTGCTCGATGTCGCACGGGCCGCCGAGCGCTCGGCAGGTCATGGTCTTCATGGGTGTCTCCTTCTGGGTGTGGGGTCCTGCTGTACTGACGATGGGGATGGACGCTGTGTGACAGGGGGAGCTGCAACGGGTCGAGATCGGTTCAGTCGCGGCGTTGGTCACCGTCTCGGCGAACCACCTGCGAGAGGGTCTCCGGAGCGGCGCGGAAGGTGATGGCCTGCACCACGCCGTCGGCGATCGTGAAGTCGAAGACGACCTTGGCTGCGCCGAGGTGGAACCAGGCGCTGCCGGGGCGGTCGCCGACGAACACGGCCAGTGCGGCGTGGGCGCTGCCGTTGAAGAACGCCGCGACCTCGCCGCGACCGACGATCTCCTGGGGAGTCCCGGCGAGGATCGCGGCGTCGTCTGCTCCCACGAGCGCATCGGGCGCCAGCAGCCGCAGCAAGGCGTCGAAGTCGCCGCTGCGTGCCGCAGCCATGAACGCGTCGACGACCTGCCAGTCGGCCAAGCCGTCCTCAGAACGCGGTTGGGCGACCTTGGCACGTGCCCGCGAGGCCAGCTTGCGGGCCGCCGCAGGGGTCGTGTCGAGGACTGCGGCGATCGTCGGGAACTCGAAGCCGAAGCTGTCGTGGAGCACGAAGGCCACTCGCTCTCGTGGGGAGAGCCGGTCGAGCACGACGTGCAGGGCGACCCCGACAGTGTCGGCGAGCGCGACGTCGTCGGCCGGATCGCTGACGGTCGTGCCCGGATCGAGGGCGTCGACGGGAACTGGGGTGCGTGAGCGCAACCGGTCGAGACACAGTCGCGTCGTGACCGTCGTCAGCCACGCTGGCAGGCTGTCGATCTGGGTCGTGGTGCCGTGCAGCCGCAACCACGTCTGCTGGACGACGTCCTGGGCCTCGGTGGGATCGCCGAGCACTCGGCTCGCGATTCCCACCAGTCGTGGTCGTTCTGCCTCGAACTGCTCGGTCTGGTCCACGGGTCGCACCCTTCTGTCGCTGCTGGTCACCCTACTGACGCGCAGGACCTGCCGAGTGTGACCAACAGCGGCGACGACCAGGTCTCAGCAGGTTCCCTTGACGGCATCGGCGAGGGTCTTCAGTGACGTGCCGAGGCTCTGCACGGCGGTGCCGACGGCCGACGCGGCCTGGACGGACGGCGTGCTGATCGCCTGGTCGAGCGTCGAACCCACCGTGGAGGCCGCCTGGTCGACCGCATCGATCTCGGTGGCGTACTTGTCGCTTGCATCGTCCTTGACCTCTCCCAGGTCGGTCTGGACCTGGTCGAGGCGTGCCTGCAGGTCGGTGAGGGCGTTCTTGTCGATCGTGATGTCGGTCAGTCCTGAGACCGAGGTCTTCAGCGAGTCGACGCTGGAGCAGAGAGCGGCCGTGTCGTCGTCCTCGCTGCCGCAACCAGCGGCGAGCACGAGTGCGGAGAGGAGGAGGATGCGCGCACAGGTCGTCGTGGGGTTCATCTCGGTCACGATCCTCCTGTGTCGACCGCAGATGCTTCCCCCGTCGTGGGTGAGGAGGGCGCGTTTCTCGCCAGGTCCGTCCGTCAGTGGCGAAAGCCAGCTGGGCCGGATCTGGTCTCGGTGGTGGGATGGGCGTTGAGGGTGGCCACGGCGGAGGTCAGGTCGGCGATCAGCAGGTCGGCGAGGTCATGGCCGAATCCGTTGCGGCACACGATCCGCAGGACTGACAGGTCCTGCCGATCCTCGGGGAAGGTGTAGGCCGGGACCTGCCACCCTCGTTCGCGCAGCGCGCGAGACACCGCGAAGACGTCCCACGTCCCAGCGTGCTCGCTCGTCGTGAAGGCGAAGACGGGCAGCTCGTCCCCGCGACTCAGGAGAGTGAACTCGGGCATGGCCTCGATGCGGCTCGACAGGTAGGTGGCGACGTCGCGGCACGCCTGCTGAACGTCCCGGAGGCCGGAGCGGCCTAGCCGGAAGAACGTGTAGTACTGGGCGACGACCTCCGAGCCGGGGCGGGAGAAGTTGAGGGCGAACGTCGGCATCTCGCCGCCCAGGTAGTTGACGTTGAACACCAGCTCGTCCGGGCAGTGCCGCGGCGTCTCGCCACAGGATCCAGCCGACGCCGGGGTAGACCAGGCCGTACTTGTGTCCCGAGGTGTTGATCGAGGCGACCCGGGGGAGCCGGAAGTCCCAGAGCAGCTCCTCGTCGAGGAAGGGCGCAATCATGGCACCGGAGGCACCGTCGACATGGATCGGCACGTCGGGTCCGCCCGCTGCGGCGAGGTCGTCGAGGGCAGCGGCGATCTCGGCGACCGGCTCGGCTGCCGTCGAAGGTCGAGCCCAGGATCGCGACGACGCCGATCGTGTCGTCGTCGCACTGGGCGACGGCATGCTCCGCGTCGAGGTGAAAGCGGTCTCCGGACATCGGAACGATGCGAGGCTCGACGTCGAAGTAGCGACAGAACTTCTCCCAGCAGACCTGGACGTTGGCCCCCATGACGAGATTGGGCCGTCTGGTCCGATCGTGCACCCGGGCGGACCACCGGTGGCGCAGCGCCAGGCCGGCGAGCATGCAGGCCTCGCTGGAACCCGTCGTCGAGCATCCCGTGGCAGGTGTAGTGGAGTCGGCGTGCCACAGGTCGGCCAGGATCGAGACGCAGCGGCGCTCCAGCTCGGCGGTCTGCGGGTACTCGTCCTTGTCGATCATGTTCTTGTCGACACACTCGGACATCAGGGCGCGCGCGTGTGGTTCCATCCAGGTCGTCACGAAGGTCGCGAGGTTGAGCCGGGCGTTGCCGTCGAGCATCAGTCGTCCGTGGATCGCTGGTACGCGACATCGGGTGGCACGGGCGCATCGGCCAGCGAGTCCTTCGGTGGCACCAGGCGGCTCGCGAGGTCGGGGTTGGCCTCGGTGAGGAATGGATTCGACGAGCGCGACGGTGATGCGTCCACATCGCGTTCGGCCGAGTGGGCAGAGGCGTGGCGGGGACCAGGGCTGCGATGGAGGGCCATGCGTCACGATAGCCCCGAATCTGGCGAGAGGGTCAGGCGGAAGCAGCTACGCCGACGTGACCGACGAGAGCTCTTCGACCGCGCGCACCAGCGGTGCGAGCTCGGGGTCCTGCGAGGCGTCGTCCAGCGCAGCCCGCAGGGCGCCGTCATGGGTCGGGGCGAGCTGCGTTCGAGCAGTGCGCGGCCCTGCTCGGTGACGTCGGTGTAGATGCCACGACGGTCGGTGGGGCACAGGTAGCGAGCCAGGAGATCGCGATCTTCGAGCCTGCTCACGAGGCGGGTCGTCGCGCTCTGGCTCAGCACGACGGCAACGGCGACCTGGTTCATCTGCAGGTGCCCGCCTTCGCCGGAGTGCTGCCGGCTCAGGACGTTCAGCAGCGAGAACTCGCGGACGCTCAGGTCGTGATGGGCCTGGAGCGCGCGCTCGATGCGCGTCTCGATCGTGCCGTGGGGCTGAGACAAGCTCCACCAGCCGTCGGCCAGCGCGGTCAGTGCGGGATCTGTCGCAGTCATGGGTGTCCTTCCCTCTCAGGCAAAGATAGCAAACAGCAATAATGCGCGCTTGCATTAACAAGCGTCTGCAACTATTGTCGACGATGGCAATCATCGTTCGTCTCGAAAGGTCCATCGTGCCACTCGCACTGCTCGCACTCGCTGTAGGCGCCTTCGCCATCGGCACCACAGAGTTCGTGATCATGGGACTCCTGCCTGCCGTGTCGGCAGATTTCGGCGTCTCCATACCCACCGCCGGATGGCTCGTCACCGGATACGCCCTCGGCGTGCTGATCGGGGCTCCGGTCCTGACCATCCTGGGCACCAAGATCTCGCGCAAGCGGATGCTGACGGCCCTGATGGGCATCTTCGTGATCGGCAACCTGGTCACGGCCTTCGCCCCGACCTTCGAAGTCATGGTCATCGGCCGTCTCGTCGCCTCGCTGGCTCACGGCACGTTCTTCGGCATCGGATCGGTCGTCGCCGCAGGTCTGGTGGCGCCGAACAAGCGAGCCGGAGCCATCGCGACGATGTTCACCGGCCTCACGCTGGCCAATGTCGTCGGCGTTCCACTGGGGACGTTCGTGGGCCAGGAGATCGGATGGCGCACGACGTTCGTGCTCGTCGCCGGGCTCGGAGTCATCGCGATGATCGGCGTCGCGGCGCTGGTGCCGTTCGCGCCGCGCGAGGACACGGTGCGGGTACGGCACGAGGTGGCTGCGTTCCGCAACGTCCAGGTCGTCCTCGCCATGTTGATGACGGTGCTGGGCTTCGGTGGAGTGTTCGCCGCGATCACCTACATCGCGCCCATGATGACGGACGTCGCAGGCTACTCCGAAGGCGCAGTCACGTGGCTGCTGGTCCTGTTCGGCACCGGGATGGTGGCAGGCAACCTGATCGGCGGCAAGTACGCCGACCGGGCGTTGATGCCGTTCTTGTACGCATCGCTCGGCGGTCTGGCGATCGTGCTGGCCCTGTTCACGTTGACGGCCCACGACAAGGTGCTGTCTGCCATCAGCATCACGTTGGTCGGCGCGCTCGGCTTCGCGACGGTGCCGCCGCTGCAGAAGCGGGTGCTCGACCAGGCCAGCGGCGCGCCGACGCTCGCATCGGCCGTCAACATCGGCGCCTTCAACCTCGGCAACGCGCTGGCCGCCTGGCTCGGTGGAGTCGTGATCTCGGCAGGCCTCGGCTACACCGCACCCAACTGGGTCGGGGCCCTGCTCGTTGCCGGAGCACTCGCGCTAGCCGTCCTCTCAGGCGCGCTCGAACGCCGTTCTGAACGAGCTCACACCCCTGTCCTGCAGACCAGCCATGCCTGAACAGCTCCAGCCCACTCACCCTTCACCACACCAGGAGACACTCATGTCGCATCCCATCGCCGCTGGCGTCCGCCCCCTGAGAGCACCTGAGGCGGATGAGCTCGTCGCAGTGGCCCGCAGCGAAGCCGAGGCAGCAGGTATCGCCGTCAGCATCACGATCCTCGACGCGGGCGGCAACCTGATGGCATTCCGGCGCGACGAGAACGCTGTGCTGATCTCGGGCGAGACCAGCACCCGCAAGGCCTTCACGTCGGTCCAGCTGGGCAGCCCCACGGCGGACCTCGTCGACCTCGTGCAACCCGGCGCGCTGTTCCACACCTTGCCCACGGCCCTCGACCGGCCGCTGCTCTTCATCGCCGGTGGCGTGCCGCTGCACCGTGACGGACGTCTGATCGGCGCGATCGGGGTCGGTGGCGGCGCTCCTGACCAGGACAGTGCCGTGGCGCTGGCAGCGGCGGCCGCCCTGGCGTAGCAATCCCCGGTGCGGTGACTTGGCGACGTATCCGAGCGCCGGATAGGTTGCTATGTCACTGCGCCAGCGGGAACGGTGCGTTGGTATCCCTTGACCCGGCGACGAAGTAGGGTTTGGCCACCGGATGCCGCCCAGAAAGCCCGAGACCTTGCTCAAGAATCGCGATGTACGTGTCGGCGCGGTCGTCGCTGCGGGCACGGCTCTGCTTGTCACCGGAATCTTCGTCGTGGCCGATCGGTCCGGGTCGTCGAACAGCGGCGGAGCCGGCGAGTTCTGCCCGGCTACCGAGGTGGCTCCGAAGGTCATGCCCTCGGTCGTGACGATCTTCGCCAACGACGCCAGCGGTCCGGCGGGCAGCGGGTCTGGCGAGTTCATCGACACCGACGGGCACATCCTGACCAACAACCACGTCATCTCGTCGGCGGTCGACGGCGGCAGCATCAGCGTGCTGCGTCCCAACGGCGAGACTCTCGAGGCCACACTGGTCGGTCGCGACATCCAGAC
The DNA here is from genome assembly GCF_044452305.1 of Aeromicrobium sp. UC242_57. Taxonomy (NCBI): domain Bacteria; kingdom Bacillati; phylum Actinomycetota; class Actinomycetes; order Propionibacteriales; family Nocardioidaceae; genus Aeromicrobium; species Aeromicrobium sp. UC242_57. Next base: position 851,595 of record NZ_JBIOAM010000003.1, read on the forward strand.
TGATCTCGCGGTGCTGAAGGTCAGTGCGCAGACCGAGATCGTGCCGATCACGTTCGACACGCGGGAGAGCCCGCGCATCGGCGAGCAGGTCTTCGCAGTCGGCGCACCCCTGGGACTGTCAGACACCATGACCGCCGGGATCATCAGCGGGCTCGGCCGTACCGTCACGGTGCCCGCCGACGGTGATGCGACAGCCCTGCTCATCTCGGCGTTGCAGACCGATGCGGCGATCAACCCGGGCAACAGCGGTGGGACGCTCGCGAACTGTGCCGGGGTCCTGGTCGGCGTGCCGACCGCCGGTGCGACCGCCAGCGACTCGGCCGGGGTGCCGGTCGCCGGCAGCATCGGTCTGGGCTTCGCGATCCCCGCAGACAGTGCTCGACGCATTGCCGACGCTGATCAGCGACGGTCGGGTGGCACACGTCCACTTCGGTGTCTCGGTCGCGCCGGTCACCGACGGCTCGGAGGTGTCGACCGCCACGGGGCCTGTTCCTGACATCGGTGTCCGAGGGCGGACCCGCTGCGTTGGCTGGCCTGCAGGCCGGCGACGTCCTGACCTCGATCGACGGGCGCCGGGCAACGACTGCAGCAGCTTCTGCAGGAGATCTCGTTGACCCGGTCTGCCGGTGACGTCGTCACGGTGCAGGGGGTGCGCGACGGCAAGACGTTCGAGGCGGACGTGAAGCTGCAGGTCGCCCCCGATCCGAGCTAGGGGTGCCCGGTCGTCACGGAGCCTTGACGAGGTCGGGCCAGTCGTCGTCCTCGGCCTCCAGCCGGAAGTTGATGTGCCGTTGCAGCTGGCGGGCGGCGTCGTCGGAATCGAGCTGTTCGGGTACCGGAAGTAGTACGAGTGCGCCAGCCCTGGCATGAAGCGCTTCGGGCGGTTGCCGGTCAGCGGCTGGTCCTGGATGCCGAGGCCGTACAGAGGTCGGAGAGGGCCGCCGAACCAGTCGCCGAAGAAGCCGGCCGCCGGACGGAAGTACAGATTGGTCCACCGGACGACGGCGAACAGGGCGTCGTGGTTCAGCACCTCGATGTTCTTGTCGACGTGGCTGTAGGTGTCACGATCCTTGATCGGCATCGTGCCGCCCTCGACAGTCTGCGTCCCAGGCCGCGGGGGACACATGGGCAGCTCGGAGATGCGGGTCAGGCGGGCGAACTCGCTCCGCTTGGACGACAGCAGGACGTCGGCGAAGTACATCGGGGTGCCGAGGGTGATGAAGTCGGTGACGAGCCACGGATTGCCTCGTAGGCGCAGGTCCTTCCACAAGTCGAGCTGAGTGGCGCGGAAGGCGTGCAGCTCCGCAGCCTGCTCGTCGTCGAGCAGAGCCTCGTCGGACGGGTGATCCTGCAGCTGCTTGGCCTGCTCCGTCAACGTTGCGAGGTGCGGGATCCGGAACTTGGAGTCGTGCGGCTCGCAGGTGTGCGTGCGGTTCATGGTGGGCCACAACGACGTCAGGGCGTCATAGGCGATGAAGCCGCCGAGGCTGTGCGCCACGACGACGATCCGGCTGTAGCGCTGCGCTGAGTGCAGCTCGGCGAGCAGGTCGACGAGTCCGGCACGGATGTCCTTGCGCACGGTGTACGACCTGGGCGACCGGTCGAGATAGCGGACGACGTCGACGAATGTCCTGCCGACCACGGCCCCGGCCCCCTTCAGCAGGGCTCGGGCGAGGAACGTCCCGACGGCCAGCACGACCGCGGCAATGCCGATAGTTCTTTGCAAGGTCGTGGTCGACCAATCAGCGATGGGCTCGCGATAGACGACCGCGAGGGTGATCGTGGTGATGGCCGCGATCCAGATCAGCGCCCACAGGACGCGAAGACCCGACGGCACCCGCCAGGGAAACCGCACCAGCAGCCGCAGGGCAGGCTTGACGACGTCGGTGACCCGGTTGCCCGTCATGAGGTACGACCAGTGGTACTCGAACAGGTCGACGTTGCCGTGCACGAGCTTCTCGGCGGGACCGTGAAAGGGCCGCCGATAGGCGCGATAGCAGCGCGCCTCGAACGAGGAGCTCACGTTGTCGGCGCGTGAGAAGTACCAGCGGGTGCCTTCGTGCTGGGGCAGCGCCGACTTGGCGAACTGGGCGAGTGTCTCGACGGGAAGCTGCTCACCCATGCCGTGGACGATCACGATCGCGGTGCGGTCCTTGTCAGTCAGCATGCTCGATGGTAGGTCGCCGGGACGCCGAAATGAGGCGTGAATGGGGCTATCGATGTGACCTACCTGACTGTCAATCACAACCTAAAACGATTGGTATCACGTAGTTTCAACGAAGTTTTTCGGTCTGCGCCCACCGCAAGGCTGGACCAGTAGGGTGACTGCGTGAACACATCTCGGGTCACGATTCGCGTCGTCGCGCAAGAAGCCGGCGTCTCTGTCACCACGGTTTCGCACGCTCTCAACGGCAAGGGGAAAGTCAGCTTCGCCACGGCCGAACGGGTACGCCTGGTCGCCGAACAGCTGGGCTACCGGCCCAGTGCGACCGCCCAGGCGCTCCGCACGGGGCGGACAGGCGCCATCGCGTTGGTCCTCCCGCAAGAGAACCCTGAGGCCGCGCGCGGCCTCCTTGCCCTCGACTACTACATGCAGATCGCGGCGACCGCCGCGTCGACAGCTTTCGACCACAACCGTCCACTGATCCTGCCGCCTGCCATCAGCACGGCCGAGGACTGGGCCAGGATCAATCCTGACGGTGTCCTGCTGTGCGATCCGGTCGAGAACGACCCGCGCATCGACCTGCTCGAGAGCAGCGGCATCCCGGTCGTCACGATCGAGCGTGACAGCGGCCGACCCGACTGGCCCTACTACGTGTCGGGTGACAACGTCGCCAACACGCGCGAGGTGCTCGATCACCTGCGAGCGGCGGGGGCGCGCAGGGTTGCGCTGCTGACGACCGACTGGAGCCGTGCCTGGGCGCACGACATCGAGGACGCGTACGGCCAGTGGTGCCAGGAGAACGGTCAGGACGAGGTACGTGCGACGGTGCCGATGCGCATCGAGGTGCGCGATGCCTTCGGTCCGGCTGCGGCGCTGCTCGACAGCGCCAACCCGCCGGACGCCTTCTACGCCCCTGCCGAGGGCTACAGCACCGGCGTCGTCAAGGCGTGCGCCGAGCGTGGGCTGCGGATACCCGACGACGTGCTCCTGGTGTGTGGCAACGACAGTCGTGAGTCACGCCAGAGCGATCCGCCGATCACTGCGGTCGACCTTCGCCCGCAGCAGCAGACAGCGGCGGCGATAAAGCTGCTGATCGCCCGCATCAGCGGGCTCGACGTGACCGCCCCCGTCATCGTCTCCAGCCAGCTGAACGTGCGTGCCAGCACGACGCGGTAGCCGCCGGTGCGGGCCCGACCCGGCGCTCACGGGGTCGTTGCTGGCGCCCGACGGGCCGTGACCAGCAGGTACTCCCACAGCATCGTGCCGTCCGGTCGATAGCTGGCGCGACCGACGTCGGCGAGAGCATCGTCGAGCTGAGCGACCCGTTCGGGTTGGTCAGCAATGGCCCGGTACACCGCGATGGTCGGACCGTAGCGCTCCTTGAAGAAGTCGCGGTAGCCCTCGGGAGTCGAGAAGGCGTCGACCAGCAGGTTCTTCCGACTGGCCTGCAGCGCGACGACCCCGTTGCCGAACAGCTCGCGGACGTGGGTCTCGTCGCCCCAGCGTGGTGGTGGAGTGGCCCCCGGCGGCGGGGCAGGAGCAAAGGGCTTCATGGCCGCGAACATCTGGCCGATGAAGCCTTCGGGAGTCCAGGCGATCAGCCCGATGCGACCGCCGGGCCGGGTGACTCGCAACAGCTCGCCGGCACTGGTCTCGTGGAATGGCGCGAACATGATGCCGACGCACGAGATCACCGCGTCGAACTCTGCATCGCTGTACGGCAGGTTCTCGGCGTCTGCGACCTCCCAGGTGAGCTCGAGCCCCTGGTCTGCGGCCTCGCGCCGACCGGCGTCCGAGAGCTCGGGAGTCAGGTCGCTCGCGACGACGGTGGCGCCGGTGCGGGCCGCCGGGATCGAGGCGTTGCCCGAGCCGGCGGCGATGTCGAGCACGCGGTCGTCGGCCGTGATCCCGGTGGCCTGCACGAGGGTCTCGCCGAGGTCGGCGATGACGTCGGTCGCCACCGACGGGTAGTTGCCGAGCGCCCACATGGCTCGATGGCGTGCCTTCAGGTCGGCGGGGGCGATGGTCTGGTCATTCATGATCTCTCTCCTCGGTGATGAGCGGATCTGTCCAATCTGCACCTGGTTCCAGCACCGATCCAGTGCTGGATCTGTACTGGACCTCCCGCAGGATCGGGGGTGTACTGGGCGCAAGGGAGGTCACCTCGTCCGAGCGCTGGGAGTAGTCATGACGACGTATGGCCAGTTCTGTCCTGTGGCAAAAGCGATGGAGGTCCTCGACGAACGCTGGACGCTCCTCGTGGTCCGAGAGCTGCTGGCCGGCAGCACGCACTTCAACGAGCTGCGGCGGGGCAATCCCCGCATGTCGCCTGCGCTGCTGTCGAAACGGCTACGCACCCTCGAACGGGTCGGCGTGGTCTCCCGTACCGGCGACGCGGCGGGTCGAACGGCTACCGCCTCACCCCGTGCGGGCTCGAGCTCGGACCGATCGTGGAGTCGCTCGGCGCGTGGGGAGTGCGCTGGATCGGCGAGCTCGGTGCCGAGGACCTCGATCCGCACCTGCTGATGTGGGACATGCGCCGCACGGTGCCGGTGCAGGCCTGGCCGCGCGGACGTACCGTCGTGGCGTTCACGTTTCGCGACGTCGCGCCGAAGGCAGGCAGGTGGTGGTTGTGCGTCAACGGGCCGACGCCGACGTGTGCGACTACGACCCGGGCTTCGAGGTCGACGTCTCGATCGCGACAGATCTGCGCACCATGACCGAGATCTGGCGAGGCGACCGTCATTGGGCTGATGCGCTGCGCATCGGCGACGTCTCAGTGAAGGGGCCGGCCCACGTGCAGCGGGACCTCCCGGTGTGGTTGGGGCAGATGCAGCTTCGCCGCTGTGCCTCGTCCAGGTGGCGGGCTCGCGCCCGGCGCGGTTGACTGAGCCATGCGTGCGATCTGGAAGGGCAACATCAGCTTCGGACTGGTCAGTGTGCCGGTCAAGGTCTACAGCGCGACCGAGAGCCACGACGTCAAGCTGCACCAGGTGCACGGCGCCGACGGCGGACGGATCCGCTATCAGCGCAAGTGCGACGTGTGCGGCGAGATCGTGGCCTACGAAGACATCGACAAGGCGTACGACGACGGCGAACGCACCGTGGTGCTGACCGAGGAGGATCTCGAGTCGCTCCCGGCCGAGCGGGACCACGAGATCGAGGTCGTCGAGTTCGTTCCCGCCGACCAGATCGACGTGCTGAGGCTCGACCGCGGCTACTACCTCGAACCAGATGCACAGGCGCTGAAGCCGTACACCTTGTTGCGTCGCGTGCTCGAGGAGACTGACCGCACCGCGATCGTGCGGTTCGCCCTGCGCCAGAAGACCCGGCTCGCGGCAATGCGGGTGCGCGACGACGTGCTGCTCCTGCAGACGCTGCTGTGGGACGACGAAGTACGGGCGCCGGCCTTCGACGTGCTGTCCACGACCCCGCGCATCAGCGCGAAGGAACGCGAGCTGGCGGCGCAGATCGTCGACTCGCTCGCCTCCGACTTCGACAGCGCCGCCTTCACCGACGAGTACCAGGAGCAGCTGCGCACCTTGGTCGAGGCGAAGCTGGAGAAGGGGGAGGATCTCGACACTGCGGCGACGTTCGGCGAGCGCGACGACGAGGAGGCCGACGTCCTCGACCTCATGGAGGCGCTCAAGCGCAGCGTCGAGGGCAAGAAGGCGGCCAAGGCGACGTCGGCCAAGGCGAAGGCAGCCCCCAAGGCTGCGAAGAAGACCCGCAAGCGCGCGTAGACCGTGTCTCCCCACGCCAAGGCGCAGACGGTGTCTGTCGCAGGTCATCGGCTGCGCCTGACCAATCCGGACAAGGTGCTGTATCCCGCGACGGGCACGACCAAGGCGGACGTCCTGGCGTACTTCATGCACGTCGCGCCCGTTCTGCTGCCGCACGTCGACGGACGGATCGTGACCCGCAAACGGTGGGTCGACGGTGTTGGCACCGCAGAGCGGCCGGGCGAGGTGTTCTTCGAGAAGAACCTGCCTGACTCGGCGCCCGACTGGATCAGACGGGTCACGATCCAGCACAAGACCCACACCAACAGCTATCCGGTGTTCTCGGATGCCGGCGCCTTGGCCTGGGCCGGGCAGGTCGGTGCGTTGGAGCTGCACGTCCCACAGTGGCGGGTCGATCGACACGGCATGCCGCTCAACCCGGATCGGCTGGTGCTCGACCTCGACCCGGGGCCTGGCGCCGGTCTTCCCGAGTGCGTCGAGGTGGCCAAGCGGGCGCGGTCGCTGCTGCGTGAGCTGGGCCTGGAGGCGTATCCCGTGACCAGCGGCAGCAAGGGCATCCACCTGTACGCGGGGCTCGATGGCACCTACGACGCGGAATACGTCAACCGGTTCGCCAAGCAGCTGGCTCAGGCGCTGGAGTCCGAGCTGCCCGACCTGGTCGTGTCGTCGATGAGCAAGGCCGTCCGCGGCGGCAAGGTCCTGGTCGACTGGAGCCAGAACAATGCCAACAAGACGACCATCGCCCCGTACTCGTTGCGGGGGACCCTCGAGCCGTACGTCGCGGTGCCGCGCACCTGGCGGGAGCTCACGGACCGTCTCGAGCAGCTGACCCTCGACCAGGTCGTCGCGCGGATGAAGCGGCGCGAGGACCCCCTGGCTGCCCTGGGGCGGGCCGGCCCGGCCGACGACCGCCTCACGCAGTACCGCTCGATGCGCGATCCGAGCAAGACCCCTGAACCCGTGCCAGACTCGCTCACGCCGACGGACGGGCAGTCGTTCGTGATCCAGGAGCATCACGCGAGTCGGCTGCACTGGGACTTCCGGCTCGAGCACGACGGCGTGCTCGTCTCGTGGGCGCTGCCCAAGGGGGTTCCGACCGATCCGGCCAAGAATCATCTCGCGGTGCAGACCGAGGACCACCCGCTCGACTACGGCACGTTCGAGGGAACGATCCCGCGTGGCGAGTACGGGGCCGGGGAGGTCACGATCTGGGATGCGGGAACCTACAGCTGGACAAGTGGCGAGACGGCAAGGAAGTCATTGCGACCCTCACCGGGCGTCCCGACGGAGGTCTCGGCGGACCCCGCACGTTCGCGTTGATCCGTACGGGCGAGAACTGGCTGATCCACCTGATGAAGCCGAAGTTCCTCGAGCCCATGCTCGCGACGGCCGGCCAGGTCGGCGACATCGGCCGGGAGTCGGACTGGGCGTTCGAGCTGAAGTGGGACGGGATCCGGGCGATCGCGGTGCTCGACGGCGAGGAGGTCGCCTTGTTCACCCGCAACGGCAACGACGTCTCGCAGACCTATCCGGACATAGTGTCCGAGCTCGCCGCACTGGATCTGCGAGACACCGTGCTCGACGGAGAGATCGTCGCCTTCGACGAGTCAGGGGTGCCCAGCTTCGGACGACTGCAACAGGGGACCGGTGCCGCGACCTACCTGACCTTCGACGTGCTGCGTTCTGGGGGCCGCACGCTGCTCAATGCCTCGTACGACGAGCGCCGTGCTGCCCTGCAGTCGTTGGCGATCGACGGGGACGTCGTGACGACTCCGCCTGCCTTCGACGGCTCGCTGGCCGAGGCCGTGCAGGCTAGCCGGGATCGGAAGCTGGAAGGGGTCGTCGCCAAGCGGCGGGACAGCCGATACCGACGCGGCAAGCGATCGGCCGCGTGGCTCAAGCTCAGAACCAGCGCATGCAGGAGGTCGTGATCGGTGGCTGGCGGCCAGGCAAGGGAGCCCGGGCCGCCACGATCGGCTCGCTCCTGGTCGGAATCCCGGACGGAGACTCGCTGCGGTACGCCGGCCGGGTCGGGACGGGATTCGACGAGAGGACGCTTGAACGGCTCGCGAGCACGCTGAAGTCGTCGACGCGCAAGACAAGCCCGTTCACGGACGTTCCGGCCGACGTGGCACGGGAAGCCTGCTGGGTGACGCCGCGTCTGGTCGGCGAGGTCGTGTTCGTCGAGTGGACCAGCACCGGCGTGCTGCGTCAGCCGACCTGGCGTGGCCTGCGCCCCGACAAGTCGCCGGATGACGTGGTCAGGGAGCCGGACGACGTCACGGGGTAAGGGCCCTGCGGGCCACGACGGCGTGCAGCTCGCCGAGCCGTTCGAGCTGGAGCTTGCCCTGGGCCACGAGCTGCTCGAGCTGGTCGAGGTCGAGCTGAGGCACGAGATCGGCGATCGCGACGAGTGACTCCCAGCCTGCCTGCTTGCCCGACACGGCGATGCGGAGCGCCTCGACCTCGACGAGATCGGTCAGCGGTGTGCGGTGCAGCAGGCTGCCGTTGGGCTTGAGCCGGGCGATCCGTTCCCCGATGCGGGCTGCGGTCGACCGGACCAGGTTCTCGTCGACGTCGAGCGAGCTCATGATCTGCTGGAGCTGGGTGCGCTCGTCGGCGACCTCCCGGCGGATCTCGTCGAGGGCGACGCCGATCTCGTGATCGAGCTGCCCCTTGGCGCTGCGCGAGAAGAGATCGACTCCGGCGCGTGAGCCGGCGAGGTGGGTCTGCAGGTAGGCGGCCAGCGCAGTCATGAGGAGTCCCTGTCATTGGAGGCGTGAATGGACCGGGGGTACCCGTTCGGCCCGGCCCTACACAGCCCGACCACGCTCCGCAGGTCAGGCCGGGACGGACCAGTCGACGCGGGTGCCTCCCGTGGGGACGGCCCGGATCTCGAAGGACCCGCCACGGGCCTCGGCGCGCGACCGCATGTTGCGCACCCCGCTGAGGCGCGGCGAGTCGCCAAGCCCGTCGCCGTCGTCGATCACGAGGATGCTGACGACACCGCCAGCGGCGGAGACCGAGATGTCGACGGTCGTCGCATTGGCATGACGCACGACATTCGACAGCGCCTCGTTGACCACGGCAGTGATGTCGTCGGCGACATCGGAGTCGGCCATCAGGTCGACCGGACCGTGGAAGCTCACCTGCGGTCGCGACACGAGCTGGTCCTGGAGGCGGTCGACGATCTCGAGGATGCGGCTCCTGACGCCTGCGCCGACTGCACCGACATCCTGCTGGAGCGAGAAGATGCTCTGCCGGATCTGCGTGATCGCGCCGTCGATCTCGGCGATCTGCGCGGTCAGCAGCTGTGGTGTCGTCCGAGGATCGACCGTCGAGGTGGCGGCCTGCAGGGTCAGGGCCGTCGCGAACAGCCGCTGGATGACGTGATCGTGCAGGTCTCGGGCGATTCGCGTCCGGTCCTCCATCAAGGCGATCTTGCGGTGTGCGTCGCGGGCGTCCGCGCGAGCCAACGAGACGCTGATGTGGCTCGCGAACGACTTGCCCAGCTCGAGGTCGCGCGGGCTGAACGGATCGCGCTCCTGCGACCGGGCCAGGCTGAGGATTCCGGCAGTCGAGTTGTTGAACGTGAACGGGATGACCATCGCGTGACGCAGCAGACCCTGCTCGTCGAAGGTGCCGGGGTCAGGTGCGGGTGTCCCGCTGTAGATCATGGGCTCGCCGGTGTGCAGCGTCTGACCTGTCACGGTGCCCTTGATGGGAAACGACAGCGTCATGATGGACTCCGCGCCGACGCCCGAGGCGTGATCGACGCTGAGGGCCTCTCGGTCGGCGGTCAGGTGGGCGATGCTCACCAGGTCGGCGTCGGCGAGGGTGCGCACCTGGTCGACGAGCCGGTCGAGATGAGGTTCGGTGTCGTCGTTGACGAGCTGACGGGCCGTGGCGGCGAGGGCTGTGGACCATCTCTCCCGGTACAGCGCGTCCTCGAACAGGCGGGCGTTCTCGATCGCGATGCCCGCGGTGGCGGCGAGCGCGCTGGCGAGTGCCTCGTCGTCGGCCGAGAACGACCCGGACCGGTGCTCGGTCAGGTACAGGTTGCCGAAGAGCTCACCGCGGACCCGGATCGGGACGCCGAGGAAGCTGTTCATCGCCGGGTGGTTGGCTGGGAACCCGACCGAGCGGGCGTCGTGGGAGATCTCGTCGCGGCGCACCGCGTGGGGGACCGTCGTTGAGCACGCCGAGCAGGCCCTTGCCCTGGGGGAGCAGGCCGATGTGCTGGGCGATGCCTTCCTCGGTGCCGACGTGGATGAACTGCTCGAGCCGGCGGTCGGGACCGAGGACACCGAGGGCCCCGTACTTCGCGTGCACCAGGTCGACGGCGATCTCGACGATCCGGCGGAGCACGGTGGGCAGGTCGAGGTTGCTGGTCAGGTCGTTCGTGACCCGGATGAGCTCGCGCAGGCGGTCATGCGAGGCCATGACCTCGTCGGCCCGGTCGACGAGCTGGGCCAGCAAGGACTCGAATGCGAGTCGTGGCCCGGCTGTCGTGGCATCGTCGAACTGCACCATTGCTCTCCCTGTGTCGACCCCCGCGGACCACAGTAGCGTCGGCGGGTGTCGCCAGGGCGCCGAAAACCGGGACCTTGGTCACGGGGGTGAGCGGGCCCCGCAGGACCCCTCGGTAAGGTCGCTGGCACGACTTCGGCACGACAGGGGCTGGCGATGGGGCGCGACTACGTCGACCACGGTCACACGGTGCTCGCGATCCCCGTCCCGGCGCTCGACGCATTCGTCCGTGCCCGCACGGCTCACTACGACGCGGCGTACCTCGCCGAGGACCCAGCCTTCGGGCAGGCGCACGTCACGGTGCTCGGCCCGTGGGTCAGGGAGCCGTCGGAGCGCGACCTCGCGCTCGTGGCGTCATACGCGGGATCGGTTGAGCCCTTCGAGCTCACGCTGGCCGAGCTCGGGGTGTTCGCGGACGGGATCATCCACCTTCTCGCCGATCCGCCCGATCGGCTCGCCTGCATGACGGTCGAGCTGGCACGGCGCTTCCCTGACCATCCACCGTACGGCGGACGATTCGCCGATGTCGTCCCGCACGTGACGCTCGATGCCGTCGGTCCCGGTGTCGACGTGGCCCAGGTGCGCGAGTGGCTCGGCGCCCTGGTGCCCGTGACCTGCCGCGCCGAACAGCGCAGCTGCAGTGGTGGCAGGCTGGTCACTGTCACGTGCAGCGCACCTGGCGGCTCGGCGTCGATGCTCGTGAGGGGAACAAGTCATGAAGATCCTGGTGACCGGTGGCGTGCGCTCGGGCAAGTCCCACCACGCCGAGCAGCTGCCCTCGCCGACGTCCCGGCGGTCACCTACGTTCGCGGCCGGGCCGACCGAGGCCGACGACCCTGATCCCGACTGGGCCGACCGGCTGGCCGGCCACCGCGCACGCCGACCGGCGTCATGGCGGACCGTCGAGTCGATCGACCTGGCCGAGGCGATCAGCGCCACCGACGACGCCGTGCTGATCGACTGCCTGGGCACCTGGCTCAGCCGGTTGATCGACCAGGACGACCTGTGGGAAGCCCCGATGGACCACCTGTCCGAGGTCATCGGCGCAGCGACCGAACGGCTCGTCGCGGCGCTCGAGCGTGAGGCGCCGGTCGTGCTCGTGACCAACGAGGTCGGGCTCGGGGTCATCCCGTCCCACCGGTCGGGCCGGTTGTTCCGCGACCTTCTCGGCACCGTCAACCGGCAGGTGGCCGCCGGGTGCGATGACGTCCACCTGGTGATCGCCGGACGCGTGCTGGTGCTCTCGACTCGCTGACCGCAGGCTACTCCGCTGCCTTGGGGGCCTCGCGGTACGTCGGCAGGTTGCCAGCGGCAACCGCCTCGAGCAGCTCGATCGCCGCTGCGGCGCCACGCTCTCGCACCGTGGCCGGATCGCACCAACGGACCGACTTGATCTCGGTCGCCTGCAAGGTCATGCCCTCGGTGACCTGGCTGTCGACGACTCCGAGGTCGAACAAGAAGATGCACGCATCGTCCCAGCCGCGCCAGGCGGGCAGCCAGTTGACCGTGATGAGTCCGCGGACCTCGACCGTGATGCCGAGCTCTTCCTGCAGCTCCGCGCACGAGTCCGAGGGCCGGCGGCTCGCCGACCTCGACGACTCCACCGGGCAGATCCCACTCAGGCTTGTAGGTCAGCTCGCACAGCAGTACCCTGCCGTTCTCGTCCCGCAGCAGCCCCTGGCTGATGACGCGCTTGGTCGGCAGCCCGGCATTGAGGATCGCGGTGAAACCTTCGTGGCTGTTGGACGGAGCATCTCCGGCCAGTCGGGCCATGAGGACCTGGTCGGGCTGCCCGTCGGGCATCCGCAGGACGCCTTCGCGTCGCAGACCGCCGATCGACGCAGCGCGGACGTCGGACGTGTCGTCGACCGACAGCCGCACCTCGATCCGGTTGATGCCCAGCGTCGTGAACGCGTAGTTGGTCGCCAGGCGCAGAGCGCGCGCGACCAGGAAGGACTTCTCGAGCCGAGAGTTCCACCTGATCGAGGCGATGTCGGCCTTCTCGTGCTTGATCGCCACGGTGCCGACGCGCTCACCGGCCAGCACGATCGAGAACCCGGTGAACTCCGGCGATCCTGACGTGGGCTCGAGCGTGAGGTCGTCGTCGCGGAGGGTGACGGTCATGGCACCAGGCTATCTCGGAGCCGTGGCGCACGAGATGTCCTGCCCGACCAGGACACCCGGCTCTGGTGCACCGGGCACCGGGACCGGAACTGTCGAGGCAGGGGCAGCGCGGTGCCGCCCCAGCCAGACCCCAGTCACCCGTTCCACGATCGGAGCTGCCGGGACTGCCGGAGCTGCCGGAGATCGAGAGAACAGGATGACCATGACACCACCACGATGGCGCCCCGCACACCCGCTGCTGCTCGTCGCCTCGATGGCCATGATCGGCGCGGTCGTCACCGTGCCGGCCCCGTCCGTCGCTGCCAGTGCGACGTCGACGGTCATCGCGGGGGAGAAGGTGTCGATCTCGGGCAAGCTGGCCTCCCGCGGAAAGCGTCCGGTCGTGCTGGAGCGCTTCCTGCACAAGCGGTGGACCCGAGTCGTGGCGTCGCGCACGACGTCGCGGGGCCGTTACACCTTCGTCGTCACGATGCCTCATCACTCGGCGGGCTACCGGGTCGTCGCGCCGCGCACCCGCGTCCACGGCAAGGTGCTGGCCGCAAGGGTCTCCACGACCCGGCGCTACGCCGTCGCACCTCAGCGGGCGACGTTGACGCTCCCTTCGGCCGTGGTCGAGGGGCGACGGGTGGGCGCCCAGGCCACGTTCTCGCCCGCGCGACCCGGACGTCCGGTGGCCCTGCACCAGCTGGTCGACGGCGCGTGGACCACGATCGCCACCTCCGTCCAGGACGCGCATGGCCGTGCGTCGTTCAAGATCGCCCAGCAGAGCACCTCGACCTACCGGGCGGTCACGCCCGCGTGGCGTGGTGCGGCCGCGCGTGGCACCGCGAGCCGCACGACGTCGGTCACGTCGCCGGCCGACGACCCGTGGGTCACGGGCTACTACGCGGGCTGGTTCTGGGACCAGATGTACCCGCCCGAGCACGTCGACATGTCCGCGATGACCCATTTCGTCTTCGGGCGAGTGGCGCCCGGTGCCGGCTCGATCGGGGGGCGAGCCGGCACCGTCGTGGAGGCCGCCGGGACCGCCCACGACCCGCACCTGTCACCCGACGGCACACGAAGCGTCGAGGACTACCTGGTCAAGAAGGCGCACGACGCAGGAGCCAAGGCGTTGCTGATGCTGGGTGGCGACGGCAACGACGGTGCCGGGTTCGTGCTGTCGTCCGACGACGCGGTCAGGGCGCAGTTCGTCGACCGGGTCGTGGACTACCTGGTCGAGCACGACTACGACGGAGTCGACGTCGACTGGGAGAACTGCCTCGACGGGGCACGGGGCTGTGGAGAGGCCACGAACGCGGCACCAGTCACGGCGCACGAGGCGCAGCGACGTCTGCTGGCCCTGCTCGTCGACATCCGGGCCGAAGCCGCGACGCGCGAGCGCTACCGCAGCACACCCGTGCTCGTGACGTTTCCCGGCTACCCCGTCAACACCAACTTCCTGACCGACGGCAAGGTCGAGCCGTGGCAGGCCGAGGTCGCCAACCTCGTCGACCAGTACAACCTGATGTCGTACGGGATCGGGACGACCTGGTCGGGCGCCGGCTGGCTGTCGTGGTTCTCCGGCGCACTCACCGGTGCTGGCCCTCGCACCCCGGTCGACATCGAGAGCAGCATCGCGGCGTACGTCCGCAGCGGGGTTCCTCGCAGCCGTCTCGGGATCGGCATCGGCTTCTACGGCATCTACTTCGGTCCACGCGTCACCGGACCTCGCCAGGAGACCGACCGTGAACGCATCTACGAGGTCAATGACGTCGCGCTGGCGTACTCCGAGCTGGTCCGCAAGGGCTATCTGCGGCACGGGGCCCCGAAGTGGGACGAACCCGCACAGTCGACGTACCGGACCTACGGGAGCAAGGGATACGTGCCGGCCAACGACCGGCGTGCGAACCCGGCTGGCTTCCTGTCGTACGAGGACGCGCGGTCGATCGCTGCGAAGGGCCAGTGGGTCAAGGACTCGGGCGTCGGCGGCACGATCATCTGGACGCTCAACTACGGGTGGCTGCCGTCCAGTCGCAGCAATCCGCTTCTGGAGGCCGTCAAGAAGGCGTTCATCAAGGGGTCCTGACTGCCGCGGTGCCCAAGACTTCGGGACGAGAACCCGCCCATTCGGGCCGTTTCCTGCGCGATACTCGGTCGACGGCACTCGGTCGACGGCGCTCGGCCGGGCCTACTCGGGTCGGACAGGAGCGTGGCAGGGGTGGCACTGGTGGGCAGGACCCTCGACGCACCGGCGAACGACCGGACAGGTCGCATCGTGGCACCGGCCGTCTGGATCCTTGCGTGGGGCCTGGTTGCGGCAGGCATCGTGTGCGGCCTGCTGTCGTGGGGTGAAGATGTCGACGCCGCCTTCCAGATCCATCGAGCCTTCTTCTGGCCCGATGTCCTCATCGCCGGGATCTACGGTCCGGTCAGCGCCTTCGTGCTGGCACGGACCCGGCATCCGGTCGGCTGGATCCTGGCGGCCGTCGCGATGGGCTTCGGAGTCAGTGCGCTCGGACTGCAGTACTCGGCGTTGGGTGTCGTGCACAGCGGTCTGCCTGGCCACGCATTCGTCGTGCAGCTGACGGCGGCCGCCTGGGTCATCGGCGCGCTGGGCGCCCTGCTCGTGCTCCCGTGGACCCTCGAGTGGCCGGCGCGCAGCATCCCGGTGCGGTGCGCCGCCGTGCTCGGGGTGCTCCTGACGGCGTTCGCCTTCATCAGCCGCATGCTCGTGCAGACCCCCGGAGCGCCGCGCAATCCGCTGGCGCCGTCCCGTGAGGTCTCCCAGTGGGCCTACGCCGCGGATTCCTGGATCATCCCGTTCTACTTCTTGTACGCGCTCGCCGGCGCGGTGTACCTCGTGGTCCGCTACTGGCGAGCCAGCGCGCAGGACCGGCTCGGCCTGGCCTGGGTCATCTTCAGCGTCGCTCTCGTCGCGGTGTCCTACATCGCGTTCGAAGTGGGGTTGAGCCTCGACGGCCCGCTGCTCAGCATCGCTGCAGCGTCGCTCATGGCTGCGCAGATCATGCTGGCTGCCGCCGTCATGGTCCTGGTCGTGCGGCAGCCGCGGTGGGGGGATGGACGTCGCGGTGTCGCGGGCCACGGTGTGCGGGTCTGCTGACGGCCACGGTCGTCGCGGCGTACCTCGGACTCGTGTGGCTGGCCGGTCGGCTGTTTCCCCTCAACCGCGATGACCTGGGCGTCGTCGTGGCGGCAGCCCTGGCCCTGGCCGTGACACCGGTGCGGCGGTGGATGCAGGGACTCGTCGATCGACTGATCTACGGGGCCGCGACCGATCCTGAGGTGCTGTTGTCGCGGCTCGGTTCCGACCTGCGCCGTGAAGGACTCGGCCGCTCCAGCCTGGCCAGCCTGGCCGAAGGCCTGCGGCACAGCATGCGGCTCGCCTACGTCGGCGTCGAGTCGAGCCAGGGCGCCGGGGCGATGTCGGCCGCGGCCGGTGACCGAGATGTCAGGATCGTGGCGGTGCCGCTGCTGATCCAGGGACGTGAGGTCGGCACGATGGAGGTGTCGCCGCACCACGGCGAGCGGCTCGACCCGCGCACGCTCCGCGTCCTGGAGCAGCTCTCCCGGGCTCGTGGCGATCACCCTCGAGCTTCGCCCAGGTCAATGAACAGCTCGACGCAGCCCGCACCCGGATCCTCGACGTCCGGCACGAGGAACGTCGGCTGCTGCGCCGCGGCTGCACGACGGCCTGGGCCCGGCCCTCGCCGGTGCGAGCCTCGCGCTGGCCGCGATCAGCAACAACAATCCGGAGATCCGGCCGGGAGACGCCCAGCCGTACCAGCAAGCTGCAGGACGAGCTCGCCCAGCGGTCGGACGATCTGCGGGGCATCGCCCGGGCCATCCTGCCGCCAGCGCTCGACCACGGCCGCCTCGTCGACGCGCTGGAGGTCCTGGCGAAGACGTTCGGAGACACCCGGCTCGGCGTGCGGATCGACGCCCCGCAGGCCGACGGGATCGACACGCGGCGCCAGATCGCGATCTACCACATCGCCGCCGAGGCAGTGTTCAATGCCTTTCGGCACTCGGGCGCGCGTGAGTGCGTCGTGTGCGTGCTGCACGAGTCGTCCGGGCAGGTGGTCCTGACGGTGTCGGACGACGGGCGCGGACTCAGCGCGCAGGACCAGCCCGGTATCGGGATGACGTCGATGAAGGAACGCGCCACCGAGCTCGGTGGCGAGCTGACAGTGTCGGACAGCGAGAACGGGACGACGATCAAGGTGGTGCTGCCATGACTGAGCAAGATGTGGTGCGGGTCGTGGTGGTCGACGACCATCCGGTGTTCCGCATCGGGATGGCGGCACTGCTCGCCTCGCTGGACGGCATCGACGTCGTCGGGCAGGCCGAGGACCTCGACGCGGCGGTGCGCGTCGTCGGCGAGCAGCTGCCCGATGTCGTGCTGATGGACCTCGACCTGGGCGCCACCTCAGGTGTCGAGGCAACCCGCGACATCCTGCGCGCCCACCCGCGGGTGGGGGTGCTCGTCGTGACGATGCTGGGTGACGACGACTCGTTGTTCGCCTCGATCCGGGCAGGAGCGCGAGGCTATCTGCTCAAGGGGGCCAGCCCCGACGAGATCGAACGGGCCGTGCGCGCGGTCGCCAACGGCGAGGTCCTGCTGGGCCCGCAGGTCGCGCAACGCGCCGCGACGTACCTGACCGGCGCGCGGACCAAGGGCGTGCGGCCGTTCCCCGAGCTGACCGACCGTGAGCGCGAGGTCCTCGACCTGGTGGCTCGCGGCCTCGACAACGCGACGATCGCGCGGCGTCTCGTGCTGAGCAGCAAGACCGTGCGCAACTACGTCTACGGGATCGCCGCGAAGCTCGACATCGAGGGGCGTCCGCAGCTGATGATCCGGGCACAGCAGGACGGCCTGGGTGCCGACCGGCCGGTGGATTGAGGACAACTCGCACTGGTGACCGGGACACCGGGCCACCGAGTCTCGACGGTGCCGACCATCACGGTCGGGCGGCAGCACGCCGCACCCCGAGAGAAAAGAAGTTCTGCCATGTCTGCGGCTCAGACGTCATCAGCAATCCGTCCGCCGCTGAGCGCGGACGCCGTTTCGCTCCCTGGCCGCTGTGGATCTCTGCTGCTGGTCTGCTGGGTCTGATCTCGACCCTCGTCACCGACGAGCGGATCGACGCCAGCAGCGACTACGCGTACCCCATCACGGCGGACGCGATCAAGGTGCTCGACCACATGCCGTTTTCGGATCGGCGGCCTGACCGGCTACCTGTGTGTCGTCGTCCTGATCGTCGCTGCTGCGGTGTGGCGCCATCGGGTCGAACGACGCTACCCGTGGTCGGTCGGCGCGAGCATCGTGACGTTCGGCATCGTCTCCGCCGCCGGAGCCTTGGCGCTGGTGTACGGCTGGAAGGGCGCGTTGGGCAACTACCTGCACGGCGCCGGCGAGGCCAACACCTACGACGACCAGGGCCTCTACGTGCTGTACATGATCCACGACTTCGGGCCGTACTTCGCGTGGGTCCCGGCACTCGCCTCGGCCTTCGGCCTGGCGTACATGGCGTTCCGTGAACGTCTCGTGTCGAAGGTGCTGGGGGCGGGTGCGGGTCTGATGGCGGCCGGACTTCTCCTGGCCGTCGCGGTCACCGGGGTTCCCGGGCTGCCGTTCATGATCGCGCTCGGCATCTTCATCGCCGGCATCTGGCTGGCCGTCGGTCGCAGCGCGATCACGCAGGTCGAGCTGTGAGACCTGGGCTCTGGGCGCTTCCGGCGGCGTTGCTGATGGCACCGTTGGTGCAGGTGGTCCACACGACACCGGCGTACGCCGCCAACGAGCCGGTCATCGACGTGCAGGCACCCGATGGCGCTTGGGAAGGCTGGTACCGACGTCCCGTCACGATCCAGGTCAAGGCGCGGTCGACCTTTCCCCTGGCCATCTTGACCTGGAGCCGGAAGCGGCCAGGCGGTGTCGTCGACGACGGGCACTTCGACGCGGGAGGCACATCGTTCGAGGTGTCCGAGCGCGGCGCGACGAACTACGTCTTCCGGGCCACCGACCTGTTTGGAGGCACGGCGGAAGCCAAGTACGGCGTCGGCATCGACCCGGACGCGCCCACCATCAGCTTCGGTTCGCTGCCCGACACCATCGTCCTGGGTCAGGGGGCGGAGGTCCCGTTCACGTACTCGTGCGCCGAGGACCTGACCCAGGTGAAGTCGTGCACCGCTCCCAGAGCGTCCGGGCAGCTGATCCCGAGCTCGACCCTCGGTGTGGTGCGTGAGACGGTCCGGGCCGAGGACATGGTCGGAAACGTGCGCACCAGGCTCCTGGCTACCAGGTCATGGGCCCGCTGCGCAGCACGGAGGCGCCACGCATCGTCGGCACTGTCCGGGCCGGTTCGACCCTGACGTACACCGGCGGCACGTTCGCACCCGAGGCCAGCGTGACGGCACAGTGGTTCCGTGCGGGAACTCCGGTTGGCTCCGGCGGGTCGTACACGTTGACCGATGCCGACATCGGTCACGTCATGACAGTGCGAGTCACCGCCAAGAAGGAGTTCTTCCGTGATGTCGAGGCGACCTCGACGCCTACGGCGGCTGTCCAGCCTCGTGTCTTCGACGTGACCGGCACGCTGGCGGTCCGTGGCGATGCGGTGATCGGTCAACGCCTGTCGTTGGGGTTGCCGACCCTGGCTCCGGCGCCGACCACCACGACGTACCAGTGGTACCGCAACGGCGGGGCCATCGTCGGGGCCAACGCCTCGACCTACGTCGTGACGCCGACCGACGCAGGTACGACGTTGTCGGCCGGAGTCGTGCTCGAGCGTGCCGCACACGAACCGGTGCGCCAGTTCACCGGCCCCACCGCGGCGGTGCTCGCCCCGTTGACCGTGGAGCGTCCCACGACGGTGCGCGGTCCCGCGATCGTCGGGCGGACACTGGCCTCGGATCCTCCGCTGTTCTCCGGCCCGGCCGATCGGCTCGCCTACACGTGGCTGCGCGACGGTGTGCCGATCGGCGGTGCCTCGTCGACGTCGTACCGGCTCGGGGCCGCCGACATCGGGCGTCGGATCACCCTGCGAGTCGTGGCCCAGTCGGCGCGACGACCAGATGCGGAGTCGCGTTCAGCTTCGACGGCGGCTGTCTCGAAGGCTGCGGCAACCGTGAAGGCGACAGCCAGGGCTCGTGGCAAGGCGCGGCTGCGGGTGTCGGTCAAGGTGGCGGCATCCGGAGTGACCCCGACAGGCAAGGTCACCATCTGGCGCGGCGCGAAGGTCGTGGCCCGCAACAAGACGGTGCGGGGCGGCCGGGTCACGGTCAACCTGAGCCGTCAACCTCGCTCGAAGGTGCGCTACAAGGTCGTCTACTCCGGATCGGCGGTGGTCGCGGCGAAGACAGTTGTTACGGCGAAGGTGCGGGTGCGGTAGGTCCGCCCTCGACCAACCCGCCCCGACCAGGGCGGTGCGACAGCGTCCAGTGCTCACCTCTGGGTGGACGCTGTCGCACCGCCACGGCGTCGAGGGATCAGCCGACCGGACCGTCCCCGAGTGTCACCGTCTCGGTGTGCGCCTGACCCGACGAGTCAGTCCAGGCGACCGTGACCCGGTCACCCTCGCCCAGGCCGGCGACCGCCGCTGAAAGCGCGTCGGCCGACACGATCGAGATGCCGTTCAACGACGTGACGGTGCTGCCTGTCGTCAGCCCGGCGCTCTGGGCAGCCGAGCCGCTGACCACGCCCGCGACGTAGGCGCCAGTGACCTGGGAGGACAAGCTCGATGCCGAGGTAGCCCCGGTTGCCGATCTGCACGTCGGCGGAGGTCGCCCCGGTCTCGATCTGGTCGACGATGGCGAGCGCCTGGGCGATCGGGACGGCATAGCCCGTGACGTCGGCAACCCCGCTGGACGCCGCGGTGTTCATCCCGATGACCTCACCGTCGGAGTCATACAGGGCTCCGCCAGAATCGCCCGAGATGATGTCGGCATCGACCGCGATGAGGCCAGCAAGGGTCGTGGCACCGCCGTCCTGCTCGTCCGCGACCGTGATCGACTGGTCCAGCGCGAGGACGGTGCCGGGCGACGCGCTGGCTGCCCCGCCGTCGCCGTTGGCATTCCCCACGCCAGTCACGGCGTCGCCGACAGCGATGTCGTCCGACGTGTCGGTCGTGACCGGGGTCAGGCCAGAGGCGTTCTCGAGCGCAGGACCGCGACGTCGTGCGTGGAGTCGTAGCCTTCGACGTCTGCGGTGTAGGTCTGGCCGGTCGAGACGACCTCGACCTCGATCGTGGTGGCGCCTTCGACGACGTGGTGGTTGGTCAGGATCGTGCCGTCCGACGTCAGGATCATCCCGGTTCCGGCTGCCTGCCCGGAGCCGTAGTCGAGGGTCGTGGTGATGTAGACCAGGCCGGTCTCCTGGGCGTCCGTCGCATCGGTGGATTCAGTCTGATCGGCGCCGGTGGTCGTCAGGTCGGGCCCGCCGAATCCTCCCGTGAAGGGGCTCTGCGGCCCGGCGAGCTGCGTGGCGAGCGCCGGTTCGGCCGAGGCTCCGGTGTGGGAGCCCAGGGCGGCCGCGCTGACACCGATGGCACACGCCGCGACACCGGCCACGACAAGTCGTCGACGGGGGCGGTGACGGACGACGACGGTGCTGTGCTGCTCAGTCATGGTGACTCCTCGGTGGTGGGGATGTCTCCAGAGAAGTCGGCGATCCTGGGGGCCGGCTGTGAGTCAGCCGGTAGGTCGGCATGACTGGCGGCAGCCTATGCAAAGACTTCTTTGCAATCTAGGGTGGGAGGGTGACCCGTACCCGCAAGATCGTCGAGGACCTCGAGACCCTCAAGGCCGTCTCGCACCCATTGCGACTGTCCCTGCTGGGTCGCCTGCGCACATCCGGCCCCGCGACAGCATCCGAGCTGGGGCGTGCGCTGGGGGAGTCCAGTGGTGCGACGTCGTACCACCTGCGCCAGCTCGAGCGCTTCGGCTTCGTCGCCGATGCGCCCGAGCAGGCCTCGCGCCGTGAACGGCGTTGGATGGCGCTGCACGACGCCACCTCGTTCCCGGCATCGCTGGCCGACCTCGACGGCGGTCGTGAGTACGTCGACGTGATTCGCCGGCGCCAGGAGCAGCACCTGCGTGAAGGGCTCGAGGCCTGGACCGAGCACCATGAATGGCTTGGGCACAGCGACTACGACCTACGCCTCGACCCCGACGACGTCGAACAGCTGCTGACCGACCTCGACGCCGTCATCGCGGGCTACTCCCACCGCGGCGGTTCCGAGCACCTCGCGCTGCACCTGCTGACCCTGCCGCAGACCGCCGTCTGATGCGGGGCGCAACGGTCCAGACCCGGTTCCTGCTGCTCGCGGCACTGCGCTGGCTGCCGACCGGGCTGATCGTCCCCGTCGTCGCGCTGCTGCCGCTCGACAGAGGACTGAGCGTGGCAGAGCTGGGCGTGGCGTTCGCCGTGCAGGGAGTCGTCGTGCTCTTCCTCGAGCTGCCGACCGGGGGACTCTCGGATGCGCTGGGCCGCAAACCGGTCGTGATCGCCGCCGGGCTCGCCGCCGCCGCGAGCTACGTCGCCTTCGCGCTGGCTCAGACCCTGACCGCGTTCATCGTCGCAACTGCCCTGTCGGGCGTGTTCCGAGCACTCGACAGCGGACCGCTCAACGCCTGGTTCGTCGACTCGGTGCACGACGACCGCACCGTCGTCGACCGGTCCGGCACCGTTGCGCGCGGGCTCTCGCGCTACGCCAGCACAGTCGGCGTGTCGATCGCACTCGGCGCGGTGCTGTCAGGCGTGCTGATCTCGGTCTCGCCGTTCGGTCGGTCCGAGTCTTTGGCGGTCCCGTACTGGATCGCCGCTGCCATAGCGCTGTTGCAGGTGATCGCGGTTGCAGTCCTGATGGACGAAGACCGAAGCGGCCGCACGGCAGGGTTGATCGCCTCAGTCGTCGGGACGCCGGGCGTGATCCTGGCAGGCGCACGGCTCCTGACGCGCTCGCGGGTCCTGCTGGCGCTCGTCATGGTGGAGCTGTTCTGGGGCTTCGGGATGATCGCCTTCGAGACACTGATGCCGATCAGGCTCGCAGAGCTGCTCGGCGACCGCGACCACGCTGCCGCCGTGATGGGCCCGGTCACGGCCGCAGCGTGGGGGATGTCGGCCGTCGGCGCCGCGGCGGTGCCATTGCTGCTGCGCCGGTGGAGTCTCGTGCAGGTGTCAGTCGCCCTGCGCATCCTGCAGGGCGGCACCGTCGTCGCGATGGGCCTGGCCCTGGGACCGATCGGCCTGGTGGCGGGGCTGCTCGCCACGTACGCACTGCACTCGGCATCCGGGGCGATCTGCGACATTGCTGCACGAGCAGGTCGACAACGAGCACCGCGCCACTGTGCTCTCGTTGGCGTCGATGCTGATGCAGCCGGGCGGATCCATCGGCGCCATCGTGCTGGGCGCGATCGCGACGGGTGCCTCGACCGGTACGGCGATCATCGTGGGCGGAGTGGTCCTGGCCTTGGCGGCACCGTTGTTCCTGGTGCGTGAGCGGGACCCCCGTGAGCAGCGCGACCTGCCGGTTCCCGGGTCTGAGAGCCGACCAGCCCGGCGGCCCCTGCGGTGAAGGGTCCTATGCTCGGTCGCGGACGGCGACAGCGGTCGCCGACGAGTCTTGGAGGACACAGTGGGTCTGGAGAACGGTGTGGGCGAGTTCGTACGACTTGAGGTCAGCGACGGCGTGGCGACGATCCGGCTCGACCGGCCGAAGATGAACGCAATCGACTCCCAGGTGCAGGCGGAGCTGTCCGCTGCCGCACGCGAGGCCGATGAGCGCGACGACATCGCAGCAGTCGTCGTCTACGGCGGCGAGCGGGTCTTCGCGGCTGGCGCCGACGTCAAGGAGATGGCCGTCCTGACCCACGGCGAGATGGTCAAGCGGGCTGATCTGCTGCAGGCGTTCACGCGCGACATCGCCGCGATCGGCAAGCCCACCGTCTCGGCCATCACCGGCTTCGCCCTGGGCGGCGGCTGCGAGGTCGCGATGTCGACCGACGTCCGGTTCGCGGCCGACAACGCCAAGCGGCCAGCCGGAGATCCTGCTCGGCATCATCCCCGGTGCTGGCGGCACCCAGCGTCTGGCCCGGCTGGTCGGTCCAGGCCAAGGCCAAGGACCTGATCTTCACGGGCCGGTTCATCGGTGCGGCCGAGGCGCTGGAGATCGGACTGGTCGACCAGGTCCACCCGGCTGACGAGGTCTACGCCAAGGCCGTGGAATGGGCTGCGCAGTTCGTCGGCGGCCCCGGCCCTGGCCCTGCGGGCAGCCAAGAACGCCGTCGACCGCGGCTTCGAGGTCGATCTGCAGACCGGTCTCGAGATCGAACGGGTCGAGTTCTCGGGGCTCTTCGCCACGGCCGATCGGACCGCGGGCATGAACTCGTTCGTCGAGAACGGTCCCGGCAAGGCCACCTTCAGCGGCTCTTGATCCACGGCCCCCGGGGGGCGGTGGTTCTGCAACGTCATCGCGCCGGGGCGGTGGTTCTGCAACGTCATCGCGCCGGGGCGGTGGTTCTGCAACGTCATCGCGCCGGGTCGGTGGTTTATCAACTGCATTCGACGTTTTGAGGTTGATAAACCACCGCGCCGGGGTCGGGGCGGAGGTATGAGGTTGTGGATCCGCCAGCAGGCGGGTGGCGGACCCGTTCCAGCACGCGGAGCGAACCGGTCACGGAGAGTCTCCACGAACTCGCCGCTGTCGAGCGCCTCGCGGTAGATCCGGTACGGCGCCTGACCTCCGTCGGCCGGATCAGGGAACACGTCGTGGATCACCAGCGCCCCACCGACCCTGACCCAGGGCGACCAGCCGTGGAAGTCTCCCTGGGCGGCCTCCTCGGTGTGCCCGCCGTCGACGAACACCAGGTCGAGCGGCAGCCGCCACCACGCGGCGATCTCGCTGGAGCGGCCGACGAACGCCGTCACGGTCTGCTCCAGTCCGGCCCGGGCGATCACCTGGCGGGCGAACGGCAGGGTGTCGATCAGACCGACCTCGGGGTCGACGAGCGACGGGTCGTGATACTCCCAGCCGACCTGCTGCTCCTCAGAACCGCGGTGGTGATCGATCGTCACGACCGACGAGCCGCACCGACGCGGCATGACCGAGGTAGATCGACGACTTGCCGCAGTACGTCCCGATCTCGACCGCGACCCCACCGGCCAGGTAGTCGAGCGCTGCCGCGTGCAGAGCCAGGCCCTCGTCGGCGGGCATGAAGCCCCTCGTCTCGTCGATGAGCCGGACCAGCTTGTCGGGCAGTGCCTCTTCGGGAGTGGTCACAGCGCTGCGGGCATTCGTCGTCCACCTTCCAGTCGCAGCGAGGCAGGCCCTCGCCGCGGAACAGTCCGTTGCCGCGGGTCGTGCGCGACAGGGCATCGGCCGCCAGGATCACCGTGGCGCCGGTCCACGTCGTCTGCTCGACCGGCCAGCGCACGTCTTCGTCGTAGACCAGACCGGTCCAGTACCGAGCCATCATCCTCACGCAGGTGCTGCATCGCCGCGAGCTGCTCGCGGGCGGCGTCGGCTCGACCGATCACGTCGAGTGCCAGCGCCAGCTCACACGTCTCGGCGCCGGTGACCCACGGATTGGTCGACACGCATCGCGAACCGAGGCCGTCGACGACGAAGTCGTCCCAGCGCGAGTCGATCTTCGCCTCGGCGTCGGCCAGCGCCATCGCTCCGCCCAGCACGGGGTGGTGCCAGTCCATCGCGTGGGTCGGCTTGGCCGTGTAGAAGCGGGATGGTCGTCGAGCGCATGGCGCAGCCGGGCGGCCGCGAGCTCCCAGTCGGCCCGGTTCTGGCCCACGACGTCCGCGAGCCCGAGGCCGCAGCGCAGGCTGAAGTGGATGCTGGCGTTGCCGGTCACGAGTGCCTCCGGCAGCGACACGCCACCGGCCGACGCCCAGTCGACCGCGCCGTCAGGACGTTGCATCGTCAGCGCCGCGTCGAGAGCTCGCTCGACCGTCGGCCACATCGCTCGACGAAGCCGCGGTCGGCCGTGACGAGCCAGTGGTGCCACAGCGCCGGTCGCGAGGTAGGCGCAGAAGTTGGAGTCGGTGTTCTCGTCCTCGACGACCTGGTCGCGATACTTGATCGCCCACGATCCGTCGGCACGCTGGTTGTCCCGCGACCACGTGTAAGCGCGCTCAGCCTCCCGGATGCGTCCCGCGGCAGCGAGACCCATTGCGCCCTGCACGTGATCCCACGGATCGGTGTGACCGCCGTCGTGCCAGGGGATCGCGCCGGACGGCAGGCGGGCTGCCACGATCGAGTCGGCGGTCTGGACGACCTGATCGACGGTCAGGATCCGGAGACCGAGGGCACCTGCATGGTCAGAACGGCTTGGCGAAGTAGAGGGCCACGCTCTTGCCGATCAGCGGGTTCAGCGCGCGTTCGGCCAACCGGGTCGCGGCGGGTGCCTTCGTCATGTCCACACCAACGGCCGGTGGTACGCCCGGACGAGGGGGTGCTGCTCGCGGTTGACGCCGACCGCGCACTTGAGCCACCAGTAGGGGGAGTGCAGCGCATGCGCGTGATCGCGGTGCGTCATGGTCAGGCCGTGAGCCTCGACCTGGGCCTGCAGGGCATCGGCCTTGAAGATGCGGATGTGCCCGCCCTCGTTGGCGTGGTACTCGTCGGAGAGCGCCCAGCAGATACGTTCGGGCAGCCAGCGGGGAACCGTGATCGCCAAGATGCCGCCCGGCGCGGTGATGCGGACGAGGCTCGGAGATCGCCTGCTCGATCGCCGGAACGTGCTCGAGGATCTCGGAGGCCAGCACGACGTCGAAGGCACCGTCGGCGTACGGCATGTCGCCGATGTCGCCGACCTGCACGCTGGCCGTGCCGCCGGGGCGGAACCTCACCGACTTCCTGCATCGCGCCGAACATGTCGTCGACGCCCTTGAGCTCGACCTCGTCCATGTCGTACGCGATGACGTCAGCGCCGCGGCGCAGCGCCTCGTACGAGTGGCGGCCGGCGCCGGCGCCGACGTCGATGAAGCGGGTGCGGCGACCGACGCGAAGGCGGTCGAAGTCAACGGTCAGCATGCGGGTTCCTCTGGAGGCGGTGGATGGCTTCGGCGTAGACGGCGGTGGTGGCTTCGGCGACGGACTTCCAGCTGTACCGCTCGAGTGCGCGCTGGCGTCCGGCCGCCCCGAGGCGGGCCCGCTTCTCGGACGACTCGAGCAGCCGCGCACGGCCGCCGCGAGAGCCTCGACGTCGCCGGGCTCGACCAGGATGGCGCACTGCCCGTCGTCGCCGACGACCTCCGGCAGGGCGCCGGCCCGGCTGGCCACGACCGGGGTGCCGCACGACATCGCCTCGACGGTGGGCAGGGAGAAGCCCTCATAGAGCGACGGCACGCACATGATCTCGGCGGAGGCCAGCAGCGCGGCCGCTCGTCGTCGCTGATGCCACTGACGACGTGCACCGCATCTCCGATGCCGAGCTCGGCGATGCGCCGCTCCGTGGGCCCGCCCGGCTCGAGGTTCAACACGAGCTGGAGCTCGACGTCGTGCTCGGTGCGCAGGCTTGGCGACGGCTTCCAGCAGGTGGACGATGCCCTTCAACGGTCGGTCGGCGCTGGCGATCGCGACGAGCCTTCCGGGCACCCGGTGCTCAGATGGCGCGAACACCTCGGTGTCGACGCCCGGCGGCACGAGCGCGCATGCGGTCGGCATCGAGGTCGAAGTCGGCCACGGAGTCGGCGGCCGATGCGCCGGCGACCGCGACGATGAACGGTATGCGGCGGGCGACCCTGGCCTGCATGGGCACGAACCCGTACCAGCGCCTGACCGAGAACTTGCGCCGCCAGGTGGTCGCGGCGGCGAGGTCGACCTTGCGATCACGGCTGATCGGGTGGTGGACGGTCGCGACCAGCGGCTGCCTGCGACGCAGGATCGGCAGCAATCCGTAGCCCAGCGTCTGGTTGTCGTGGATGATGTCGAAGTCGTCGGAGCGCCGCTTCAGCAGCCGGTTGGCGCGCAGGCTGAACGTGAGCGGCTCGGGGAAGCCGCCGGTGGCCATCACCAGGTACTCGAGGACGTCGGTGAGGCTGCGGAACTCGCGGAGCTTGGGGGTGCGGAACGGGTCGGGCTCGCGGTAGAGGTCAAGCGACGGCACCTTGGTCAGCCGGACCCGAGGATCGAGGTCTTCTGGGTAGGGCTGTCCGGAGAGCACCTCGACGTCGTGCCCGAGCTCGGCCAGTCCCTCGCTCAGGTAGCGGACGTAGAACACCTTGGCCGCCGCAGTGCTCCTTGCTCCGGTACGACAGCAATGCGATCCGCACCCGGCCTCCTTGGTTACTCGTCAGTAGAGCTACATCATGCCGCGTCGGGACAAAGAACGCACCGGCGGTATGGAGTCGCCGGGACGCGGAACCTCGGGCGAGGTCACTCGTTGAGATCTTTGGTAGCACACGTCGTCCTGGGCCCGTCCTGAGCCCGTTGGACGCGGTGTCACCGCCCGTTGAAACCAGCGTGACACAGGAGTCTGATGGGGCATACTGATCCCCACGTGCCGTCAGTGCGTACATGAAAGGGAGTCATGACCGACTCAGAATCCAACCAGCCGGTCGAGCGCCGCAGGGCCGATCCATTGCAGATCGCCGCCGACATGCTTGCGCACGACGAGGGAAATAGCACCTCAAGCCCAGCCACTCATACCGCGAAGAACAACACTCCCCGCGCGGCCATGAGCGTCGGCGATGCCTTGAGCCGAGCAGCCGCCAGCATCGACGACACCGCAAGCCAGGACGTCGCTGTCGCAGCCCAGGACGACAGTCCGCGAGCCCGTCGGGCGGCAGCGCGTGCGCTCCGCCAGGCCGCGGCCGAGAAGCGCAAGAGCGATCGCCTGGCCGCGAGGGCCTCGGCATCGACCAAGCGACGCGACGCTCGAGCCGGAGACAGTGACGAGACCGAGTCGCGGCCAGCGGAGAAGACGCTCGCCGAGAAGCTCGATGCTGCCCGCGAGGCAGTCGCCACTCCGCCAGATCGGCGTGATGATGCAGCCGCGCCTGGCGACGCGGTCCAGGACACCCAGGTGTTCGACGCGTTCCGCGACGAGGCCGTGGTCGAGCAGGAGCCGCAGCCGACGGCGCCGCAGACGTTCGAGCGTGAGGAGCCGCCGGTCGTTGCAACGCCCTCGCCGTTCGCCCGTTTCGGGGGGCCGCAGACTGCTGCCGAGCTCAGTGCCGAAGACGTGTCGCCGTCTGCAGAAGCGGAGGCTGAACCCGAGGCAGAACCCGAGGCCGTCGGCGAGGCCGCGCCGGTGGCTGAGGTCGCCGACGTCGAGCCTGAGCCCGTCGTCGAGCCTGAAGCATCGGCCGAGGCCGAGCCCGAGGCTGCTGAGCCAGAGCCAGAGCCAGAGCCCGAACCCGAGGCGGTTGCCGAACCGGAGCCCGAGCCCGAGGCGGTTGCCGAGCCCGAGCCGGAGCCCGTTGCCGAGCCCGAGCCCGTTGCACAGGTCGACGAGGCACCGGCGGCCAGCTATGCCGCCCCGGAGTCGCCGACCCCGCCGGTGACGTTCGCCGAGAAGCTGGCTGCCGCCAGCGCCGCAGCACAGCAGCGCGTTGCTGCGGCCCGTGCCGAGGCGGCGCGTCTGATGGAGGAGGCCGCCCGCGAGCGTGCGGAGGCCACAGCACGGCTGAGCGCCGACGAGGCTGCCCAGCGCGAGGTCGCGGCGGCCAAGCTCAAGGCCGCCGAGCAGGCTGCCGCCGAACGTGTCAGCGCTGCCCAGCAGGAGGCCGACCGGGTCTCGGCCGACATCGAACGTGAACGTGAGGCTGCCGCGGCCAAGATCGCCGAGCTGCAGAAGGCCGCCGA
The DNA here is from genome assembly GCF_044452305.1 of Aeromicrobium sp. UC242_57. Taxonomy (NCBI): domain Bacteria; kingdom Bacillati; phylum Actinomycetota; class Actinomycetes; order Propionibacteriales; family Nocardioidaceae; genus Aeromicrobium; species Aeromicrobium sp. UC242_57. The sequence goes on from NZ_JBIOAM010000003.1 coordinate 880,979, forward strand.
CGAGCGGGTCGCTGCCGCCAAGGCCAAGGCCGAGGACGAAGCCCAGCAGCGCATCGCCGAGGCAGAAGCCGAGGCCAAGCGACTCGCCGAGGAGGCCGAGGTCGAGGCCAAGGTCACCGCCGAGCGCCGACTGGCTGAGGCCGAGAAGGCAGCCGAGGAGGCGGCCCAGCGCCGGCTCGAGGCTGCCGAGCAGGATGCTCAACGTCGGATCGAGGCTGCCCGGGCCGAGGCCGAGCAGGTAGCTGCTCAGGCAGCCAAGGGGCGCGAGGCCGCGCTGGCGCAGCTGGCGAAGGAACGTGAAGAGGCTGACGCCCGGCTCGCCGAGGTCAAGGCTGAGGCCGAGCGCACGGTTGCCGAGGCGCAGAAGGCGTCGGCCGGCCACATCGCGGCTGCCAAGGCGGAGGCCGAGCGGGTTGCAGCTCAGGCGTCGTCCGACCGCGAGGCGGCGTTGGTGCAGCTGGCGAAGGAACGTGAAGAGGCCGATGCCCGGCTGGCCGAGGTCAAGGCTGAGGCCGAGCGCACGGTCGCCGAGGCCGAGGAGTCGGCGGCCAGTCATGTGGCCGCTGCCAAGGCGGAGGCCGAGAAGTACGCCCAGGAGACTGCGGCTGAGCGGGTCGCGATCGCGGTGCGGGTGGCTGATGCCGAACGTGCTGCCGAGGAGAAGCTGGTGGCCGCCAAGGTCCAGGCCGATCGTCTGGCTGCTGAGGCAGCCAGGCGTCACGAAGAGGCCGCGGCCCAGCTCGCCCGTGAGCGGGACGACGCCAAGGCCTTGGTCGATCGCGCCAACGAAGAGGCCGACAAGCTGGCCAAGGAGGCCGAGGCCGAGCGGGCCGAGGCTGCGGCCAAGCTGGCTGAGGCCGAACGGGTCTCGGCCGAGAAGATCCGTGCCGCGCAGGCTGAGGCCGAGCGGGTGGCCGCTGATGCCGCCGAGTCGGCGCGCCTGGCGTCCGAGTCGCGTGCCGAGGCCGAGCGCAAGCTCGCCAGCGACGTCGAGGCGGCTCGACTCGATGCCGAGCGCAAGATCGCTCAGGCTGAGACCGATGCTGCTGAGCGCATCGCGGCCGCTCAGGCCGAGGCTCAGCGCGTGGCCGACCAGTCGCAGCGCGATGCGGCCGAGCGCATCTCGGCAGCTCAGGGCGAGGCGGAGCGGGTCACCCTGCAGTCCAAGCGCGACGCGCAGGAGCGGCTCAGCCAGGCGGTGGCCGCAGCACGCTCGGCGGCCGAGGAGAAGCTGCAGGAGGCGGAGCGGACGGCCCTCGAATGGGTTGCTGCTGCCGAGGCCGAGGCTGAGCGGGTCGCGCAGGAGCACATCGTGATGGCCAATCACGCCTCGGCGTCGACGCCACTGGCAGCGCCGGCTCCGTTGATCGACGAGTACGTCGATGACTTCGTGGAGCCGTCGTCCGTGCCAGCACCCACCGATGACTCGCAGCCTGTGGAGGTGAGTGACGGGTCCGGGGCGCTCGCCCCCAAGATCAAAAAAAGAGTCGTCCGACGCAAGTGACGACACCACGCCGCCGGTAGAGGACGAGCCGATCGGCTCGGTCGACGAGACCGAGCCGCCGGCACGACCCCGACCGACCCCGGCCGAGACCAAGGCTGCCGCCAGGGCCGAAGCCAGGGCGGCTGCTCGGCGCCGACGTCAAGAGGTCAAGGACGCCGCCCGACGGGCGAAGGCCGACGACCGGATCGTCGAGGCCCCGCGCGAGCCCAAGGTCGGCCTGCTCCAGAGGCGACGCCGGGCCAGACGTGAGTCGCAGGTCGCGGCAGGGGAGCGGACGGCGCCCACTGCATCGACTGCATCGACCCGGTCCTCGTCGACGTCCAGCAGACGGCTCGGGCTTCTCGTGGCAGGTCTGATCGGCGCGGCCGGTCTGCTCTGCTCGGTCGTGCTCGCCCTGGGTGCCTTGCTCGTGGCGCTCGGGGTCGGCGACGACAACTCTGCCTTCGCCCAGATCTCGTCGATCTGCGACGTGCTGGTGGGGCCGCTGCGAGACGTCTTCTCCTTCACAGGTGCCAACGCCGACTTGAAGGAGTCGCTCGTCGCGTGGGGAACCGGGTCGATCGGCTACCTGGTCGTCGGGATGTTCGTGCAGTCGTTCCTGAGGGCTCGGTTCGACGACTGAGGAGGCACGACCTAGAACGATCGTGCTGACTGCGTCATGAACCGGTCCTGGGGGAGTCTTGTCAGGTAGTACGTCTCACCTGACGCTCCCGAACGGAACCCACCATGCCCCTCCTGGCCGTCCTCGCCCTGGCCGTGACCTTTGTGTCGGCGCTCGGCGCTGTCGTGCTGATCAGCGTCGACCGCGCTGCAGCCCTCGTCGACAAGCCGTCGATGGAGCTCTTCCTGACCCGGAAGTAGGCCGCGGGACAGCGTCCGGACGCTCCGAGTGTGACCTAGCCCATGCGGCCAGACGGTCGCCCTCTTTGCTACGCCTGGGTAACATTCACATGAAGTAGGGCCACCTAACCAAGCTGGCAGTCAGCGTGGGAAAGTGGCCTTTGCACAGTCCCCCGACTGCCGCGGCGTCCGCTTGTTCGTCGCGTCCCAGATTCACAGGAGGGTCCTCGTGACCAAAATCGTTGTCGCTGTGAAGTATGTCCCGGATGCTACGGCTGACCGGACCTTCAGCGCCGATAACACCGTCGATCGTGTTGGCGTTGACGGTCTGCTGTCCGAGCTTGATGAGTACGCGGTGGAGCAGGCGCTCCAGATCGTCGAGGCAGGCGACGGCGACGTGACGGTCCTGACCGTCGGTCCCGAGCAGGCGTCCGACGCTGTCCGCAAGGCGCTGCAGATGGGTGCTGACGCAGGCGTCCACGTGCAGGACGACGCGATCCACGGATCCGATGCCTTCGCGACCTCGCTGGTGCTCGCCGAAGCGATCAAGAAGCTCGACTACGACCTCGTCGTGTTCGGCATGGCGTCGACCGACGCCGGCATGGGTGTCGTCCCGACCCTCGTCGCTGAGCGTCTGGGCCTGCCTGCAGTGACCTACGCCAACGAGATCACGGTTGACGGCGACACGGTCAAGATCGTGCGTGACGGCGACGTCGCGACGCAGGAGATCGAGGCCACCGGCAAGCTCGTGCTGTCGGTCACCGACCAGACCGGCGAGGCTCGCTACCCGTCGTTCAAGGGCATCATGGCGGCCAAGAAGAAGGACGTCCAGGAGTGGACGCTGGCTGACCTGGGCATCGATGCTGCGGCAGTCGGCGGCGACAACGCGTGGACCAAGGTCGACTCCTTCACGCCGCGCCCGCCGCGCACCGCCGGCGAGATCGTCACCGACGAGGGAGACGGCGGCGTCAAGCTTCGTCGAGTTCCTCGCCTCCAAGAAGTTCGTCTGAGAAGACTAGACCTAAAAGGAAACGTGCCACATGTCTGAAGTTCTCGTACTGATCGACGCTCCTGACGGCAAGGTCACCAAGCCCTCGCTCGAGCTGCTCACGATCGCCCGCCGCATCGGCGAGCCGTCCGCGGTCGTCTTCGGCACCGCCGACAACGGTGTCCTCGCCGAGTACGGCGCTGAGAAGATCTACACCCTCGACGACGCCGCCTACGAAGGTTTCCTGGTCGGCCCCAAGGCCGAGGCGCTCGCGCAGCTCGTCGCCGACAAGTCGCCGGCCGCCGTGCTGGTCGGCTCGTCGACCGAGGGCAAGGAGATCGCGGCTCGCGTCGCGCTCAAGTCGGAGTCGGGTCTGATCACCGACGCGGTCGACGTCCAGGCCGACGGTGGTTCCATCACGACGACGCAGTCGGTCTTCGCCGGCAACTTCACGGTCCAGGCTGCTGTCACGAAGGGTGCGCCGGTCATCGCCGTCAAGCCCAACTCGGCAGCTCCCGAGGCTGTGGCCGGTGCTGGTGCGGTCGAGGCCGTCTCGGTCACGATCTCCGATGCGGCCAAGACCGCCAAGATCACGTCGTCCAAGGAGAAGGCCGCCTCGGGTCGTCCCGAGCTGACCGAGGCCGCCATCGTGGTCTCGGGTGGCCGTGGCACGTCGGGTGACTTCACCGAGGTCGAGGCATTCGCCGACAGCCTCGGTGCGGCCGTGGGCGCCTCGCGCGCTGCCGTCGACTCGGGCTGGTACCCGCACTCGTTCCAGGTCGGGCAGACCGGCAAGACGGTCTCGCCGCAGCTCTACGTCGCCAACGGCATCTCCGGTGCGATCCAGCACCGCGCCGGCATGCAGACGTCCAAGACGATCGTCGCGGTCAACAAGGACGACGAGGCGCCGATCTTCGAGCTCGTCGACTTCGGCGTCGTGGGCGACCTGAAGGCCGTCCTGCCGCAGGCGACCTCCGAGGTTGCCAAGCGCAAGGGCTGATACCAGCCGAGCGGCATCGGGCCGACCCACGTAGTCTGTGGGTCGGCCCGATGCTCTTGTTTTCGGGCTCTGTCACGCGCTGCGAGAAACTGTCATGAATGACCCAACTGGGCTATTGACATAGGGGCCACCATGTCAGGCTGAATTTGATGACAATGTGGTTAAGCAGCGCGTCTACGCTGTCCGCACAGGTTGCCGCAGTGATAGTCATTAAAGGCGCGCGTCAGCGCGCACCGGACAAATACAGGAGGAATCCATGCGACTCTCTCGGCGTACTCGCCTCGCGAGTGTGGCGTTGATCGCGGCAAGCAGCCTGGTACTGGCTGCTTGTGGTGGTGGAAGCGATGACAAGAGCGAGGGTGGCGGTGGTGGATCGACCGATGCAGTCATCTCGGTCTACGGCACCAACCCCCAGAACCCGCTGATCCCGACCGCGACCAATGAGGTCGGCGGCGGCGATCCCATCGACAACCTGTTCTCCGGACTCGTCGCGTACAACACCGATGGTTCGGTGACCAACGAAGTTGCCGAGTCGATCGAGCCCAACGAGGACAGCACCGTCTGGACCGTCAAGCTCAAGAGTGGCAAGAAGTTCACCGACGGCACCGACGTCACGGCTGACTCCTTCGTCAAGGCGTGGAACTACGGCGCCAACCCGGCCAACAAGCAGCTCAACAACTACTTCTTCTACCCGATCAAGGGCACCGACGAGGTCGGCAACACCGAAGAGGGAGCCGACACCGTCTCGGGCCTCAAGGTCGTCGACCCGACGTCGTTCACGATCACGCTGAAGGAGTCGGAGTCCGACTTCCCGCTGCGTCTGGGCTACTCGGCCTACTTCCCGGTCCCGGAGGCCGCCTACGGCCCCGACGGCAAGATCACCAAGGCCTACGGCGACGCGCCGATCGGCAACGGTCCCTACAAGCTGACCAAGACCGGCTGGGAGAAGAACAAGCAGATCTCGCTCGAGCCCAACCCGGACTACGACGGAATCCACAAGCCGAAGAACGGCGGACTGGTCTTCAAGTTCTACAACTCGACCGATGCCGCGTACACCGACGTGCAGTCCGGCAACCTCGACGTCCTCGACCAGGTTCCCCCGAGCGCGCTGACGACGTTCGAGACCGACTCCTCGGTCAAGGCGTTCAACGAGCCCGGCTCGAACTTCTCGTCGTTCACGATCCCCGAGCGTCTCGACCACTTCGGCAACGACGAAGAGGGCAAGCTGCGTCGTGCGGCCATCTCGATGGCCACGAACCGTGCCGAGATCACCGAGAAGATCTTCAACAACACGCGTACGCCGGCCAGCGACTTCACGTCGCCGGTCCTCGATGGCTGGACCAAGGACGTGCCCGGCAACGAGGTGCTCGAGTTCAACGCCGACGAGGCCAAGGCCAAGTGGGCCGAAGCTGACAAGATCAGCAAGTGGAGCGGCAAGTTCGAGCTCGCCTACAACAACGACGGAGCAGGCAACAAGGAGTTCTCCGAGGCGATGGCCAACCAGATCAAGAACACGCTGGGCATCGACGCCGCACCCAAGGCGTACCCCACGTTCGACGAGCTGCGCACGGTTGTCACCGACCGCACGATCAAGACGCCGTTCCGTACCGGTTGGCAGGCCGACTACCCGTCGATGCTCAACTACCTCGGACCGATCTACGCCACGGGCGCTGGATCGAACGACGGCGACTACAGCAACAAGGAGTTCGACAAGCTGATCAGCCAGGCCTCGTCCGCACAGGGCGACGACCGCTACAAGCTGATCACCGAGGCCCAGTCGCTCCTGCTCACGGACCTTCCGGCCCTCCCGCTGTGGTACCAGAACGCCACAGCAGTGACCACGACAGACCTCAAGGACTTCGTGTTCAACTGGAAGCAGAAGCCCGACTACTACGCACTGACGAAGTAGCTCGACCGGCATCATCGGCCACGGAGGCAGTCCTCATCCGGACTGCCTCCGTGCGCCGCGTCCGTTATCGGTGCACTATGACTTATGGGCAGGGCAGTGGCCTTCGACCCAGGCAGTGCGCCGGTTCCACACTTCTGACACATAGGAGGCCTCGTGTGGTGGTATGTCGCCAAGCGGCTGCTCCAAACCATCCCGGTGTTCCTCGGGGCCACACTGATCATCTACGCGCTGGTGTTCCTGCGCCCAGGTGATCCCATCAACGGCCTGATCGGCAACAAGCCCGTCTCGCCAGAGGTCCGCGAAGCAATCCGCGACCAGTACCACCTCAACGACTTCTTCCTCGTCCAGTGGTTCTACTTCCTCAAGGACGTCATCACCTTCAATCCCGACTTCGTCGGGCTCGACGGTCAGCCGGTGTTCGAGAAGATCAAGAACGCACTGCCCGTCACCGCGACCCTCGCCCTCATGGCGCTCGCGATGGACGCCGTCATCGGCATCGTCGTCGGCACGATCGCCGGTCTGCGCCGCAACGGCTGGTTCGACTCGGTCACGCTGGTCCTCTCGCTGATCCTGCTGTCCGTCCCGATCTTCGTGGTCGGCTTCGTGCTGCGGCTGCTGTTCGGCGTCAAGTGGGGCATCTTCCCGCCCACGGTCGGCGCCGACTGGAACATCGAGAAGCTGATCCTGCCGGCCTTCGTGCTGGCGATCGCCAACATCGCGACCACGACCCGGTTGACCCGCACGTCGGTGGCCAACAACCTGACCGCCGACCACGTGCGCACCGCGCGAGCCAAGGGCCTCTCCGAAGGCTCGGTGATCCGCAATCACGTGCTGCGCAACTCGCTGGTCCCGGTCGTGACCTATATCGGCATCAACCTCGGATCGCTGATGGCCGGTGCCATCATCACCGAGGGCATCTTCAACGTCCAAGGCATCGGCAACCTCGCCTTCCAGGCGGTCAGCCGAGGCGACGCCCCCGTGACCGTCGCGGTGGTCGCGGTGATGGTGATGATCTACGTGTTCATGAGCCTGATCGTCGACCTGCTGTATGCCGTTCTCGACCCGAGGATCCGCTATGTCTGAGACCTATCCGGGCCAAGAGCGTTTCGTGGCCCCGCTCGACGAGACCCCGCTGCGGGCCATCGACGCCGTCGACGTCGACGCCGTCCCCGAGAGCCAGTGGCGCGAAGCCTGGAAGCGGCTGCGCAGCTCGGTGCTGTTCTGGTTGGCCGTGCTGATCCTCGCGGTCATCGCGGTCATGATCGCCTTCCCGACCCTGTTCACCGATGCCAACCCCGAAGCCGGCTCGCTGTCCAACAGCTACGCGCCGGCGAGCAAGGGTCATCCGTTCGGCTTCACCGAGCAGGGCTATGACGTCTGGGCGCGCACGATCTATGGCGCACGGGCCTCGGTGGCCGTCGGCGTGCTCGCCACGATCTTCACGGTGCTGATCGGCATGCTGACTGGCGCGATCGCCGGATTCTACGGTGGCTGGATCGACACGATCGTCTCGCGACTCAGCGACATCTTCTTCTCCATCCCGCTGCTGCTGGCCTGCATCGTGGTCATCTCGGTGATCAACAACGTGTTCCCCGATCGTGGGTTCTGGGGCTCGGTGCTGGTCGTGGTGCTGGCGTTGGCTCTGTTCGCGTGGCCCCAGGTCACTCGCCAGATGCGTGGTGCGGTGCTCGAGGTCAAGAACCTCGAGTTCGTCGATGCCGCCACGGCCATCGGCGCGTCCAAGCTGACCAACCTGCGTCGCCACATCGTCCCCAACGCCTTGTCCCCGGTCATCGTGACCGCCACGATCATGCTCGGCGTGTTCATCGTCTCGGAGTCGGCGCTGTCGTTCCTGGGACTCGGCCTGCCGCAAGGCATCGTGTCGTGGGGCAATGACCTGTCAGCCGCACAGAACCTCGTCCGCTCCGGACAGCACCTGACGGTGATGTGGGTTCCGGCCACGGCTCTGGCCGTGACGGTGCTCGGTTTCGTCCTGCTGGGTGAGGCCGTTCGCGAGGGCGCTCGACCCGAAGGCGAGGAAGAAGTGAGTACCGATCGCATGAGCGCACAGCCGCTGCTAGAGATCAAGAACCTGAAGGTCGGCTTCCGTGCCGGCAAAGAGCTCCCTGACCGCCGTCGACGGCGCGAGCCTGACGATCTATCCCGGTCAGACGATCGCGATCGTCGGTGAGTCCGGTTCGGGCAAGTCGACGCTGGCGCACGCGGTGATCGGGCTGCTGCCCGGCAACGGTCAGGTCAGTGGCGGCGAGATCCTGTTCGAGGGCAACGACATCTCGCACGCCAAGAAGGATGCGATCCTCGCGCTGCGTGGATCGTCCATCGGCCTGGTCCCGCAAGATCCGATGTCCAACCTCAACCCGTTGTGGAAGGTCGGCCACCAGATCAAGGAAGCCCTGGTCGCCAACGGTGTCGCGACCGGAGCTGCGGCCGACAAGCGAGTCGTCGAGCTTCTGGAGGAGGCCGGTCTGCCCGATGCGGAGAACCGGGCACGCCAGTACCCGCACGAGTTCTCCGGCGGCATGCGACAGCGTGCCCTCATCGCGATGGGCCTTGCGGCGCGACCCAAGCTGTTGATCGCCGACGAGCCGACCTCGGCGCTCGACGTGACCGTGCAGAAGCAGATCCTCGATCATCTCGACACCCTGACCGACACGCTCGGCGTGGCGGTCATGCTGATCACCCACGACCTGGGGCTCGCGGCCGAACGGGCCGACCACCTCGTCGTGATGTACCGCGGCAAGATCGTCGAGTCCGGTCCGGCGCTCGAGATCCTGCAAGACCCGCAGCACCCGTACACCCAGCGTCTGGTGTCGAAGGCCCCGTCGATCGCCTCGCAGCGGTTGTCGTCGGTCAGGGCGCGCGCCGAGGTGCGTGCACAAGCCGTCCAGACCGCAGCGGAGATCGCGGCAGAGGTTGCCGAGAGCACCGTGGCGCTCGGTGAGGGGCGCGACGACATCCTCGTCGTGGAGAACCTCACCAAGGTCTTCAAGCTCCGTGGCGCCAAGCCGTGGGAGAAGATCGACTTCACGGCGGTCGACGACGTGTCGTTCCGGCTGCGCCGGGGCACGACGACGGCGATCGTGGGTGAGTCCGGTTCGGGCAAGTCGACCGTGGCACGCATGGTCCTCGACCTGTTGCCGCCGACGTCCGGAAGCGTCGAGTTCGACGGGAAGAACCTGCGTGACCTGAAGTCCAACACCGAGCGGTTGAGGTTGCGTCGACAGATGCAGCCGGTGTTCCAGAACCCGTACGCCTCGCTCGACCCGCTGTACTCGATCTACCAGTCGATCGAGGAGCCGTTGCGCACGCATGACATCGGCACCAAGAAGGACCGCGAGGCCAAGGTCCGTGACCTGCTCGAGAAGGTCTCGCTGCCGACGACCGTGATGTCGCGCTACCCGGGTGAGCTCTCGGGTGGTCAGCGTCAGCGGGTGGCCATCGCACGTGCACTGGCCCTCGATCCTGAGGTCGTGATCTGCGACGAGGCCGTCTCGGCCCTCGACGTCCTGGTCCAGGCGCAGATCCTCGAGCTGCTCAACGACCTGCAGGCCGAGCTGGGGCTCAGCTATCTGTTTCATCACGCACGACCTCGCGGTGGTGCGTCAGATCGCCGATGACGTCCTGGTGATGCAGAACGGCAAGGTCGTCGAGGCTGCGCCGGTCTCGCAGGTGTTCGACAACCCGTCCGAGGGCTACACCCGACGTCTGCTCGACGCGATCCCCGGAGGGTCGATCTCCCTCGGCGCCTAGAACCGCGAGTGGTGCGGATTGGTCTTTCTGAGACGGTGAGTCTGTCCAAGGCGCACCACTCGGGGATCGGTTCGCACCTTTCGCGGTTGAGGCCAGATTGACTCGATCGAACATATGTTCGATCATGGGTCAATGAGCTCTGCTGCTGCGCCGACCCTGACTGAGCTGCGTGAACGCGTGCAGCAGATGCAGGGCCGCCCGGCCGCCCAGCCGGTGGCGACCCACCCGGTCTTCGCCGGTCTCCTGCAGCTGCAGGCCGGCGCGCTGACTCGGTCAGCTCCATGAGCCTGGCACTGGCGCTGATGGCAGGGCCCTCGGCTGACGGCGCCTGGTGCGCTGTGGTCGGTACGGCCGAGCTGGGGCTCGAGGCGGCTGCTGCGGCCGGCGTCGAGCTGCGCCGTACGATCCTGGTGCCCGATCCCGGAGAAGCGTGGCTCGAGGTCACGGCTGCGCTGATCGACGTGCTGGGCGTCGTCCTGCTGCGCGCCCCGGCTCATGTCGCGGCCAAGGACGTCAGCCGGATCAGCGCCAGGCTGCGGCAACGCGGCGGCATCCTGATCGCGCACGGCGACTGGCCGCGCAGCGAGGCTCAGGTGGCTCTGCGCGACGTCGAATGGGTCGGCGTCGGCCGCGGTCACGGGCATCTGCAAGCTCGGCAGGCGACGGTCGAGGTCCAGCGCGGCACGGCCCCGCCCCGTCGGGCGAGGTTGTGGCTGCCCGATGCGACCCAGGTCATCCGCCGGGTCGACACGGCTCCCGTCCTCCTGCGGAGCGTCTCATGAGGGCGGCCTCGGGGCGCACCATGGTGCTGTGGGCACCCGACTGGCCGATCGTGGCGGTCGAGGCGCCGGCGACTGCACCGGTCGCGGTGCTCGACAAGGGGCAGGTGCTGGCGTGCTCGCAGGTCGCGCGGGCCGAAGGCGTCCGCCGAGGCATGCGGCGTCGTGACGCCCAGTCGAGGTCGCCGGGGCTCATCCTGCGTGACTACAACCCCGATGCCGATGCGCGGGCCTTCGAGACGGTGCTGGCAGCGATCGAAGCTCAGCCCCGGGGTGGCGCCGCTGCGACCCGGGCTGTGCGCTCTGGGGGTTCCGGCCAGGTTCTACGGGGGGCGAGGCCGAGGCGGCGGCCGTCATCGCCGAACGGCTCGTCGAGCTCGGGGTGTGGGACGTCAGGGCGGGGGTGGCCGACGGCCTGTTCGCCGCGGCAGCAGGCTGCCCGTCGGGCCTTGCCCCAGGACAGCCTCGTCGTGCAGGCGGGGGAGTCAGGACAGTTCCTGCGAGATCTGCCGATCGACACGCTGGGTGATGCCGAGCTCGTCGGACTGCCGCGGCGGGATGGGCCTGCTGACCTCTGGGGGACTTCGCCAGCTTGCCACCGGGCGACATCCACACCCGGTTCGGCACGCACGGTGCGCTGCTGCACCGGCTGGCGCGTGGTCAAGATCCGCGACCCATCAGCCGCCGCCAGGTGCCAGTCGAGTTCGATGCCACCTTGCTGCTCGAACCGCCCCTCGAGCTGGTCGAGCCGATCGCGTTCAGCCTGCGTACGACGGCTGAGGCCTTCGTGACCGATCTGGCCGGGCACGGTCTGGTGTGCACGACGGTGCTGATCGAGGTCGACGCCGACGGATCCCTGGCGTCGTCGAGGCGGTGGATGCATCCGCGTTGGTTCGGGCCCACCGACCTGGTCGACAGGTTGCGCTGGCAGCTGTCGGTCAAGGATGCGATCAAGGCGCCGGTCGACGCGGTTCGGCTGATCCCCGAGGTCACCGAGCCGTTGGGAGATCATGCCGACAGCTTGTTCGGCGGGGGCCCCGACGAGCGGGTCGAACGCGGGGTCGCCCGGGTGCAGAGCATCGTCGGACATGAGTCGGTCGTCTCGGTGGCGGTGCAGGGCGGTCGAGGACCAGCGCAGCGGCGGCTGCTCACGCCGTGGGGCGAACGTCCGGCGATCGCGCGGACCGTGGGTCTGCCGTGGCCGGGCAGCCTGCCTCCACCAGCGCCCGCGACGGTCTATGCCGAGCCGCAGCAGGCGATGGTCGTGGCCGCCGACGGGCAGCCCATCGGGGTCACCGGCCGCGGGGTGGTGTCGGGGGAGCCAGCCAGGTTCCGGGTCACGGCCGGCCACGAGTGGCAGCCGGTGGCGTCGTGGGCGGGTCCGTGGCCGGTCGACGAGCAGTGGTGGGACCAGACTGCTGCCCGTCGGATCGCCCGCTTCCAGATCGTCGGCGTCGACGGCAGCGCCTATCTGGTGCTGCTCGAAGGCGGTCACTGGTGGACCGAAGCGAAGTATGACTAGCCGCGAGTGGTGCGTTCCGGGTCGCGAGCGGTGCGACCTGGACAGACACGCCGTCCCAGAACGTCCAAACTGCACCACTCGCGGATGTGGTGGGGAGGTGGGGGGCTGATGGGGTGGAACAATCCGGACATCTCGTGGCGTGAGCTCGAGCGGCGGATCTCGGGGCGGCCACCAGCCTTGGCCGGACAGAGCCCGACGGCGGCGATGCTCCGGGCTGGTCGCGCAAACGTCCCAAGACGGGCCCGCGGCAGATCGCACCGCCAGAGGGGCCGGTCGTGCCCTATGCCGAGCTGCACTGCCACAGCCACTTCAGCTTCCTCGACGGGGCGAGCGGTCCCGATGCGCTGGTCGAGGAGGCCATCGCGCTCGGCTTGCACGGCATCGCGATCACCGATCACGACGGCTTCTACGGTGCGCCGCGATTCGCCGAGGAAGCAGCCAAGTATGCTTCCGGGCTCCAGACGATCTACGGTGCCGAGCTGTCCCTGGGCCTGCGAACGCCGCAGAACGGTGTCGCCGATCCCGAAGGGAATCATCTGCTGGTGCTGGCCCGCGGCGTCGAGGGCTATCACCGACTGGCTGCGGCGATCACCGAGGGACAGCTGCGAGGCGACCAGAAGGGGCGCCCGGTCTACGATCTCGACGAGCTGGCTGCCCTGGGACGCGACCACTGGGTCGTGCTGACCGGTTGCCGCAAAGGGCACGTACGCGAGGCGCTGGTCAATCGAGGCCACGACGCCGCATCTTCGGCGCTGACCCGGTTGATCCAGCTGTTCGGGCACGACGGGGTGCGGGTCAGCTGACCGATCACGGTTTTCCTACCGACAGCTCCGTCAACGATGCCTTGGCGCAGCTGGCTCGCGACCACGGCCTGGCGACCGTCGCAACCAGCAACGTCCACTTCGCCCGTCCCGACGCCGGACGCCTCGCTGCGTCGATGGCAGCCGTCCGGGCCCGGCGCAGCCTCGCCGACATGGACGGCTGGCTGCCGGCGACGGGTGCGGCGTACCTGCGGTCAGGCGTCGAGATGCAGCAGCTGTTCCGCCGCTACCCCGGAGCCGTCGAACGTACTGTGCCGTTGGCCGACGAGCTGGCCTTCGACCTGCGGGCGGCCACCCCGCAGCTGCCGAGACGGGGCATCCCCGAGGGGCACACCGCGACGAGCTGGCTGCGTGAGCTGGCCGATCGCGGCATCCGTGAGCGGTACGCCGACAACGAGGCCGTCGCCCGTGAACGCATCGAGCGTGAGCTCGCGGTCATCGAGGAGAAGGACTTCCCGGGCTACTTCCTGATCGTGCACGACATCGTGGCGTTCGCGCGCCGCCAAGGCATCTTGTGCCAGGGGCGAGGATCGTCGGCCAACTCGGCGCTCTGCTACGCCCTCAAGATCACCGCGATCGACTCGATCTTCTACGACCTGCCGTTCGAGCGGTTCCTGGCCACGACCCGTGAGGAGGAGCCAGACATCGACGTCGACTTCGACTCCGACCGTCGCGAGGAGGTCATCCAGTGGGTCTACAAGACCTATGGCCGTCGCAATGCCGCACAGGTGGCCAACGTCATCAGGCTATCGGCCTCGGTCGGCGATCCGTGACGCTGCCAAGGCGCTCGGACATTCGGTCGGCCAGCAGGATGCGTGGTCCAAGCAGATCGACGCCTGGGGCGCGATCGGTAGCGAGGACGCGCAGGGCGTGCCGGAACAGGTCGTGGGGCTGGCGAGGCAGATGATGACCGCGCCCCGGCATCTGGGCATCCACTCGGCGGGATGATCCTGACCGAGCGCCCTATCGGCGAGGTGTGCCCCATCGAGCGCGGCCGCATGGACGACCGCACGGTCCTGCAGTGGGACAAGGACGCCTGCGAGTTCATGGGCCTGGTCAAGTTCGACCTGTTGGGACTCGGCATGCTCGGCGCCCTCGACCACGCCATGAAGATCGTCGCCGAGCACCTCGACGAGCACTGGGACCTCGACTCGATCCCCAAGGAGGAGGCCGGGGTCTACGACATGCTGTGCCGGGCCGACTCGATCGGGGTCTTCCAGGTCGAGAGCAGGGCCCAGATCGGCACCCTGCCGCGGCTGCAGCCTCGCAGGGCGTACGACCTGACGATCGAGATCGCCCTGATCCGTCCCGGGCCCATCCAGGGCGGCGCCGTCCACCCGTACATCCGCCGCGCCATGGGCAAGGAGCCGGTCACCTACCCACATCCGATCCTCGAGCCCGTGCTCAAGCGCACCAAGGGTGTGCCGCTGTTCCAGGAGCAGCTGATGCAGATGGCGATCGCGATCGGCGACTGCACCGGTGACGAGGCTGATCTGCTGCGCCGGGCGATGGGGTCCAAGCGCGGTGTCGAACGGATCGAGTCGTTGGAGGACAAGCCTTCGCCGGCATGGCGCGGCACGGGCTGTCCCCAGAGAAGCCGACGCGATCTACCTGAAGATCAAGTCGTTCGCCAACTTCGGCTTCGCCGAGAGCCACGCGCTGAGCTTCTCGTTGCTGGTGTACGCGGCTCGTGGCTCAGCTTGCACTATCCGGGAGTCTTCCTTGCGGCGCTGCTGCGCAACCAGCCGATGGGCTTCTACTCTCCGCAGTCGTTGACCGCCGATGCGCGGCGCCACGGGTCAAGGTGCTGCGCCCCGACATCATGCGTTCGCGGGCGGTGGCCGACCTCGAGCCGATCGACGACGGAGGTGGGGAGCGACGGGGCGCGAGCTGCCTCGAACGGGTGCAGCCACCGGTACCCGACTTCATCCCCGGCACTCCCGATCCGACACCCGAGCACCGGCGCGACGGTGCCTTCGCGGTGCGCCTGGGCTTCGACGAGGTGCAGGGCATCGGCAAGGACGTCGCACAGCGGATCGTGGCCGAACGTGAGCGACGGCCCTATGCCGACATGGCCGATGTCTCGCGCCGGGCCGGGCTGACGGTCGCCCAGATGGAGTCGCTGGCCACCGCCGGGGCGTTCGACTCCTTCGGTCTGTCCAGGCGGCAGGCGCTGTGGAATGCGGGCTACGCCGAGAGCGCCGACCAGCTCGAGGGTACCGCCGTGCAGGCGCCGCCACCCATGCTGCCGGGCATGAGCGACGTCGAGCTGACGTTGGCTGACCTGTGGGCGACCCGCATCTCGCCCGACACCCACCCGATCGAGCACCTGAGACCGCTGCTGAGACAAGAAGGCATCCTGTCGGTCGCCGACACCGCTGCCGCCGAGGCCAGACGGCGGGTCAAGGTCGCCGGACTCATCACGCACCGGCAGAGGCCGGCCACCGCCGCCGGGGTCACCTTCCTCAACATCGAGGACGAGACCGGCATGCTCAACGTCGTGTGCTCCGAGCCGCTCTGGAAGCGTTACCGGGTCGTGGGCCGCAACGCCGCAGGCATGGTCATCCGCGGAATCCTCGAACGCAGTCCTGAAGGTGTCGTCAACCTCGTGGCCGACAGCTGATGCGGATCGAGGAGGTCTACCCTCAGGCGGCCAGCGCGATCCCCGCCAAGCATCGCGGCCGCGACTTCCAGTGATGCCGGGGTCAGGGCTCGACCAGGCCGGCCCGGATCGCATAGCGCGTCAGATCTGTCCGGTCCCGCATGCCGAGCTTGGCCAAGATGTTCGAGCGGTGGTGCTCGACGGTCTTGAGGCTGATCGTCAGGGCCTCGGCGATCTCACGAGACGTCGAGCCCTCTGCGACGGCTGAGCACCTCGTCCTCGCGTGGCGTCAGGACGTTCGCCGAGACCTTCTCACCCCGACGGCTGCGCTCGAGGTAGTCACGCACCAGGGCGCTCATGACTCCTGGGTACAGGAACGACTCGCCGCGCACCGCCGCATGGCAGGCGCCGACGAGATCCTGGTCGGCCACCGACTTGAGCACGTACCCGGATGCCCCGCACCGCAGCGACTCGAAGAAGTACTGCTCGTTGTCGTGCATCGAGAGCATCAGGATGTGTGGGGGATTGCGGCGCCGGGAGATCTCGCGGGCTGCTTGCAGCCCGGTCATCCGTGGCATCGAGACGTCGAGGATCGCCAGGTCGACCTCGTGAGTGCGCATCAGCTCGACGGCTTCAGCGCCGTCGCCTGCTTCGGCGACGACCGTCAGGCCGGCTCGTCGTCGAGGATCAGCCGCACACCACGTCGTACGAGAGCATGGTCGTCGGCCAGCAGGATGCGGATGTCAGCGTGTCGGTGTCACGGCGTGATCACCGCGATCGGCACCACCAGGCGGACCTCGGTGCCACCGCCCACCCGGGTGCGCGTGACGAGGGTGCCGCCGACCATCTCGGGCGCGCTCGCGCATGCCTTGTATGCCGGTTCCCTCGCGATTCCCGCCGAGGCCGCGACCGTCGTCGGCGACCATCAGCACGCACAGCATCGCCCTGCGTCGACAACGACACGGTGACGGTCGTGGCATGTGCGTGACGGGCGACATTGGTCAGCGCCTCCTGGGCCACGCGGTAGAGCACGAGCCCTTTGTCGGACGTCAGCGCAGGCAGCCCCGGCGCGAACCCCGCGACGGACGTGGATCCCGCTGTGGGTCGTGAAGTCGGGTGCAGCCCGCGGCCATGGCACTCAGCAGGCCGAGATCGTCCAGCACCCCCGGACGCAGGCGGCGGGCGACGTCGCGTACTTCGTCGAGGCTCGACCGGGCGAATCTCGGCGACGGTCCGCAGTCGTCGGCGATGTCATCAGGAGCCTGGTCGGCAGCGCGCTTGAGCCCGAGCAGCACGGCGGTCAGGCCCTGGCCGACCTCGTCGTGCAGCTCTGTGTGCGATGCGATGGCGTTCGGTCTCCTGGGCGGCCAGGGCCTTGGCGTCACTGCTGCTGCGCTCGGCCTCGAGCCGGTCGAGCATCGCGTTGAAGCTTGCTGATCAGACGGGCGACCGTTCCGTGGCCCTCGGCGGTCAGGAGCGGCCGAGGCGACTGCAGGTCGACGCTCGCGGTCAGCGTCGTGAGTCGTTCCAGCGGTGCCAACGTCGACCTGATCAACAGGGCGTTGGCGGTCAGGATGATGAGGAGCCCTGTCGTCAGGACGATCGCCTCCGACACCACGACGCGGGTCGACACGGTGGCCGGTGATGCCACGAGAACGATCGTGCCGATCACGAACACGAGCCCGTTGATGAGGCAGATCCGCCAGTACAGCGGTAACCGGGTCAGCGCCGTCATGTCGCCAGCCTCACGCATTCCCTACGCGGTTGTCCACGCAGGGGAGACCTGCCAGACAAAGATGGGTGGTGGCACCGATAGTTTCTGCGCAGACGTCCGGCAAGAGTGGGAGCAGTCCCACGAAAGGCTCCGTCGATGATCGATTCACTGCCACACAGCCCAGCCGCGTGGGGTCTGACGTTGCTGGTGCTGCTGATCGCACTGCTGGGCACGTCGATGCGCGTCGTGCCGGAACATCAACGGGTCGTGGTCACGCGACTCGGCCGGGGTCGTGCGGGTCGTCGGCCCCGGCCCTGTGTGGAGGCTCCTCGGGCTTGAACGCTGGAACGTCGTGTCGATGCGGCCGGAGCACCAGCTGCTGGGAGTGGCCGCCACGACCCAGGACGGGGTCTCTGTTCACGTCCGCGCCACGGTCCAGTGCCATGTGACTGATCCGGCCAGATCGGTCGTGGTCGCCCCGAGCCCCGTGGCAGCGACGTTCGCCGAGCTGGAGACCCACCTGGCTCGCGAGATCGGGTACACCCGCCTGACTGACCTGCTGGGGCGCGCGCCACCGCTTCGAGTCGGCCCTTCCGTCGCTCGTGTCAGGGGCGACCTCGGCCTGGGGTGTCGAGGTCATCTCGGTCGACATCGGCGAGATCGAGGTCCTGTTGACCGTCGACCTGCTGAACAGCTTGCGGGGTGAGACGGCGATGCGCTGAGGGAGGACGTGCCTCCAAATCCTCCGACTTAGAGTTGACATGACTTTAAGTGCGCCTTAGAGTCGTCTTGACCCTAAGTCAGGAGGTGTGGCCATGACGATCTCGACGTCAGTCGACCAGCGCGTGTCGCTGGCTGTCTCGACCGTGATCTTCGCCTTGCGGCCGCACCCCGTCTCTGGTCTGCCGACGCTGTGGCTGCCGCTGGTGCGCCGCATCCGCGAACCGTACGAAGGCCAGTGGGCGCTGCCCGGTGGCCCGCTCGAAGCCGACGAAGACTTGGCCGCCAGCGCCCAGCACACGCTCGAGCGCACGACCGGGCTCACCCCGAACTACCTCGAGCAGCTGTACGCCTTCGGCAACGTCGACCGCTCTCCCGACGACCGGGTCGTGTCGATCGTCTACTGGGCGCTCGTGCGAGCCGACGAGGTCGCCCGCGCTGTCGACGGCGAGAACGTCGAGTGGTTCGTCGCCGACGAGCTGCCGCCGCTGGCCTTCGACCACACCGAGATCGTGACCTACGCGCTGGCCCGCCTGCGCGCCAAGATCACCTACACCCCGATCGCACATGCGTTCCTGCCGCCCGAGTTCACCCTGGCCGACCTGCGCGAAGTTCACGAGGCCGTGCTCCGCACGACCCTCGACCCCGGCCAACTTCCGTCGTCAGGCGCTCGCCTCCAAGACCCTGATCCCGACCGGCACGTGCCTGCAGGGCACCAGCCACCGTCCACCTGCGCTGTACCGATTCGAGGCCAGCGCCCCCTCAGCCGCCCCCGAGGAGCAGCGATGAGTTCCGTCAACACCCAGATCGTCGAGAAGCCGGCCACCAGTGCGATGTCGAGCTGGCCGAGGGGCCGTGGGAGTTCGACACCTTCCCCGGATACGGTCCTGGTGCCTCCGAGGACGACGTCATCCCCGAGCCGGTCGTCCGTCCCGGACAGCTGCCGGCCGCCTACCAGCGGATGAGCGACGACGAGCTGCACGCTCGCATCAAGGCCGCCAAGGAGACCCTCGGCGACAAGCTCGTGATCCTGGGGCACTTCTACCAGCGCGACGAGGTCATCCAGTACGCCGACTTCGTCGGAGACTCCTTCCAGCTCGCGAATGCCGCCCTGACCAAGCCCGATGCCGAGACGATCGTGTTCTGCGGCGTGCACTTCATGGCCGAGACCGCAGACATCCTGGCGCGTCCCGAGCAGAAGGTCATCCTGCCCAATCTCGCGGCCGGCTGCTCGATGGCCGACATGGCCGACGAAGAATCCGTCGACGCGTGCTGGGAAGACCTGCTCGCCCTGTACGGCACCGAGCCTGATGCCGACGGTCGTCAGCCGGTCATCCCGGTGACCTACATGAACTCCTCGGCGGCGCTCAAGGCGTTCTGCGGACGCAACGGTGGCATCGTCTGCACGTCGTCCAACGCCTCGACCGTGCTGGAGTGGGCGTTCGAACGCGGCCAGCGAGTGCTGTTCTTCCCCGACCAGCACCTCGGACGCAACACCGCCAAGGCGATGGGCGTCCCGCTGGAGCAGATGCCGATGTGGAACCCGCGCAAGCCGCTCGGCGGCAACACCGCCGACGAGCTGGCCGACGCCAAGGTCATCCTGTGGCACGGCTTCTGCTCGGTCCACAAGCGGTTCAGCGTCGCGCAGATCGACAAGGCGCGCGCTGAGCACCCCGGCGTCAAGATCATCGTGCACCCCGAGAGCCCCATGCCGGTCGTCGATGCTGCCGACGCCGCCGGCTCGACCGATGCGATCCGCAAGTTCGTGATCGCGTCCGAGCCGGGCGACACCATCGCGATCGGCACCGAGATCAACATGGTCAACCGGTTGGCGGCCGAGTTCCCTGACCGGACGATCTTCTGCCTCGACCCGGTCGTGTGCCCCTGCTCGACGATGTACCGCATCCACCCGGGCTACCTGGCCTGGACGCTCGACGGTCTGGTCGCCGGCGAGATCACCAACCAGATCATCGTTCCCGACGAGATCGCCACCGATGCGAAGGTCGCGCTCGAGCGCATGCTCGCGGCGCTCCCGAAGTAAGGCTCACGCACATGGAGGGCAGCGAGATGAAGCGAATCATCGTGATCGGCAGCGGCGTCGCCGGCATGACGGCGGCGCTCGACGCGGTGGGCACGTTCGACGTGACGCTCGTGACGAAGGCCGACCTGGCGCAGAGCAACACCCGCTACGCGCAGGGGGGAGTTGCCGTCGTCCTCGACGAGATGGCTGATCCGGGTGCCCCCCAGCTCGGTGACACGATCGAGTCCCACATCAGCGACACCCTCGTGGCCGGTGCCGGTCTCAGCGACCCGACACGGTCGGGATCCTGTGTGCCGAGGGGCCCGAGGCGATGGATGACCTGATCGCCCGCGGCGTGCAGTTCGACCGGCACGACGGAGAGCTGTCGCACGGCCTCGAGGCGGCGCACGCCTACGCGCGCATCCTGCACGCGGGCGGTGACGCGACCGGTGCGGGCATCGCCTACGCGCTGATCGACCGTCTGCGCGAGAGCGCTGTGACGATCCGTGAACGGACGACGGTGGTCGATCTGCTGCTCGACGACGGCCAGTGCGTCGGGTCCGGCTGCTCGACGGCTCAGAGCTTCGAGCTGACGTGGTCATCGTGGCGACGGGCGGAGCAGGCCAGCTGTTCCCGTACACGACCAATCCGACGGTCGCGACAGCCGATGGGCTGGCGATGGCCCTGCGCGCCGGTGCGGTGGCCGCCGACCTGGAGTTCTACCAGTTCCACCCGACGTCGCTCGATGCTCCCGGCAACTTCCTGGTGTCCGAGGCCGTGAGAGGGGAGGGGGCGGTGCTGATCGATGCCGACGGCAAGCGGTTCATGCTCGACGTCCACCCCGACGCCGAGCTGGCGCCGCGTGACGTCGTGGCCCGTGGCATCGCCCAGCAAATGGCTCGGCAGCCAGGGGTGCCGGTGCGGCTCGATGCGACGGCGCTCGGCGGGGACTTCCTGGCCAAGCGAT
Organism: Aeromicrobium sp. UC242_57; assembly: GCF_044452305.1. Lineage (NCBI taxonomy): Bacteria > Bacillati > Actinomycetota > Actinomycetes > Propionibacteriales > Nocardioidaceae > Aeromicrobium > Aeromicrobium sp. UC242_57. The sequence goes on from NZ_JBIOAM010000003.1 coordinate 902,136, forward strand.
TCCCCAACATCGATGCGGCCTGTCGGGCGCAAGGATATGACTGGGGGACCGTGCCCGATCCCGGTTGCCCCGGCTGCGCACTACTACATGGGCGGGATCCGCACCGACGAGTGGGGACGTACGTCCGTGCCGGGGCTCTACGCGGTCGGCGAGGTGGCCTGCAACGGGCTGCACGGTGCCAACCGGCTGGCGTCCAACTCGCTGCTCGAAGGCGCGGTCTACGGCGCCCGCGTCGTCGAGGGGCTGGTGGATCCGCAACCCGTCACGGCCTTCGACGACGACTGGCTCGCGCCGATCGACCTCGACCTGTCGGACGATCCCGAGGCTGAGGACGTCAACCGCAGCGATCTGCAGCAGCTCATGTGGGATGCCGCCGGGCTGGCCCGTGACGGCGCTGATCTCGAACGGGCCGTGGCCGCGCTCAGGCAGTGGAAGGCGCCCGAGGTCACCGATGCCAAGGCCGCTGAGGATGCCAACCTGCTCGTGGTGGCCCGCGCCGTCGTCGCGAGCGCCCTGGCCCGCGAGGAGTCCCGAGGCGCCCACTTCCGCACCGACTACCCAGAAACGAGCCCCACCATGGCGAAGCACTCATCCATAGGAGCCCCCCAATGACGCTGAGGAGGGGGTTCTGGCCCCTCGAGGAGGGGGTTGCCGCCCCAAGGTCGGGCAGAGTGTGCCTCCTCGCGGGGCCACAATGGCCTCGTCAGAGGGCGACAAGGGCCTCGTCAGGGAGTGGGGGGCAGGATGCTTGAGCGGCGGCAGATTCAGCGGGTCGTCGACATGGCTTTGGATGAGGATGCTCCTTTTGGTGATCTGACTTCGCAGACCCTGGTGCCCGAGACGGCCGTTGCCTGGGCTGAGCTGGGTTGCCCGGGAGCCCGGCGTGTTCGCCGGTGCGGAGGTCTTCGTGATCGCCATGACGACGCTCGATCCCGCCGTCACGGTCACCCTGTTGGCCGAGGACGGCGACTCGTTCGACAAGGGCGACGCGCTGGCAACGGTCACGGGCCCCGCTCGCGCGGTGCTGCAGGCCGAACGCGTCGGGCTCAACCTCGTGCAGCGCATGAGCGGGATCGCGACGCTGACCAAGACCTACGTCGATGCCGTGGCTGGCACGGGCGCGCGGGTCGTCGACACCCGCAAGACGACGCCCGGGCTCCGGGCCCTCGAACGGCACGCGGTGCGCTGCGGCGGCGGGCACAACCACCGGTACTCGCTGTCTGACGCCGTGATGGCCAAGGACAACCACCTCGCCGTCATCGACGACATCACCGCGGCCCTGGTCAGCGCTGCCGATCTGCTGCCCCACACGACGCACATCGAGGTCGAGGTCGACCGGATCGCGCAGATCGACGCCGTGCTGGCATCAGGTGTCGTGCACACGATCATGCTCGACAACTTCAGCCCCGACGAGCTGCGTGCGGGCATCGCCAGGTCGACGGACGGGCGCTCGTCGAGGCCAGCGGCGGCATCACCCTCGACACGATCGCCGAGGTCGCAGCCACCGGCGTCGACGTCATCTCGGTCGGTGCGTTGACCCACAGCGTCCGGGCTCTTGACCTCGGTCTCGACATCACGGTCACCTGAGGCGCGCGCTCGCATGATCTACCTCGACGAAGCCGCCACGACTCCGGTCAAGCGTGAGGTCATGGAGGCGATGTGGCCCTATCTCGGGTCTCAGTTCGGCAATCCGTCGAGCCATCACGAGGTCGGCGAGGCCGCGGCCGTGCCCTGGAGCAGGCGCGATCCGATGTCGCGCAGGCGCTGGGAGCCCGGTCCTCGGAGATCACGTTCACGTCGGGCGGCACCGAGTCCGACAACGCCGCGATCAAGGGCATCGCACTCGCGCGCCCCGTGGCCGGCACGTCATTGTGTCGGCGGTCGAGCACCCCGCAGTGCTGGAGTCGGCCGAGTTCTTGGACGTCTGGGCTTCGAGATCACCGTCTTGCCGGTCGATGACGATGCCATGGTGCCGCCTGAGACGCTGGCCGCGGCGCTGCGTGACGACACGACGCTGGTCAGCATCCAGTACGCCAACAACGAGGTCGGCACGATCCAGCAGATCGAGACGCTGGCTCGTCTGGCCGCTGACCGCGGCGTCCCGTTCCACACCGACGCAGTGCAGGCTGCCGGGTGGCTCGACCTTGACGTCAAGCGGCTGGGGGTGCAAGCCATGTAACATCTCGGGGCACAAGATCGGCGCCCCCAAGGGGATCGGCATCCTGTACGTCGACCGTCGCGTGCCGTGCGAGCCGCTGATCCACGGAGGTGGCCAGGAGGGCGGCCGGCGTTCCGGTACCGAGAACGTCGCTGCGGCTGTGGGGATGTCGGTGGCCTTGAGGCTGGCCGGTGGTCAGAATGATGACGCGACCGGGCGTCGCGACAGGTTCATCGCCCACGTGCTCGACGGCGTGCCGCACGCCCGGCTGACCGGTGACGCCGCTCACCGGCTGCCCGGCAGCGCGTCATTCGTCTTCCGGGGACCAGCGGGGAGTCGATCCTGCTCGACCTCGAGGCTCGCGGCATCATCTGCTCGAGCGGGTCGGCGTGCGCCGCCGGCAGTGACGAGCCGTCCCACGTCCTGACCGCGATGGGAGTCGCTGCCGAGGTCGCTCAGACCGCGGTGCGGTTCACGTTCGGACGGACGACGACCGACGAAGACCTCGAGACGGCGGCTGCCGAGCTCGTGCGCGCGGTCGGCTAGGGGGCTCAGCCCAGCAAGTTGGAGACGTCGAGCCAGGGCGTGATGGGCGGATCGTACGGAATCTCCTCGCCAGCGGACTGCTGCACCAGCAGACGCAGCGTGCCGACCAGGTGATCGTGCACCGCACGGGCCGCTGCGTGCGGGTCCTCGGCCTCGATCGCGTCGAAGATGCGTTCGTGCACCTCGAAGATGTCGTCGAGGGTGCGGGTGGCCGTGGTGGAGAGCCCGCGAGCGTGCATCTGTGAGCGGGTCTTCGCGACGGCCTCGACGATGCGCTCGTTGCCCGCACCGCGCAGGACCGCCTCGTGAAAGGTGAGGTCGTGCCGCTGGAAGAGCGGCTCGTCCTGCTGCTCGCGGGCCTTGCGCATGCTCGCGAAGGCCTTGCGCATGATCTTGCGATCGGCTTCGGACATGTGGGTGGCGGCGCGGAAGGCGGACGGCACCTCGAGCAGGAGCCGAAGACTCGTAGATGTCTTCGATGTCCTTGGTCGAGAGCTCGAGGATGCGCACCCCACGGCTTCGTTCGAAGCGCACGACGCCGTCGGCCGCGAACTGCAGGAGCGCTTCGCGCACGGGGGTGCGTGAGACGCCGAGCTGGTTGGAGATCTCGACGACGGAGTGCAGCGTTCCGGGCGCGAGTCGCCGGAGAGGATCGCGCTGCGCAGCCTCGTAGACGCGTTCGGTCAGCGAGGACTCGTCGACGACTGCTTTCAAGGGCCTACCTTTCAGATTTCGGGTCAGACCGAAGAATAGGGCTGTCCACTACATGTTGCATGCATATGGGGATTATTGGTACAGCATGTCGTCACAAGAACGACAGGTCAGCACCCTGGCTGGCTGGCATGACGGTCTCCGCATAGAGCCGGCGCCATCCACGTTCAGGGAGGGCGGGCGTCTCCAGCCGCGACAGCCGGTCGGCGATCTCATCCTCGCTGATCAGGAGGTCAAGTCGTCGGCCTTCGACGTCGAGGGTGATCATGTCGCCGTTCTGGACGATTGCCGACGGCCCGCCGGCCGCCGCCTCGGGATCGCAGTGCAGCACCACGGTGCCGTACGACGTCCCGCTCATCCGTGCGTCGGAGACCCGGACCATGTCGCGGACGCCTTGACGGGCCAGCTTGGCGGGAATCGGCAGCGCGCCGGCCTCGGGCATGCCGGCGGCGATCGGTCCGGCGAACCGCAGGACCAGGACGTGATCGGGGGTGACGTCGAGGTCGGGATCGTCGAGGATCGCGGCGATGTTCTCGCCGGCGTCGACGACGAAGGCTGGACCGGTGTGCTGCATCAGGCGCGGATCGGCTGCGGACGTCTTGATGACGGCGCCGTTGGGGGCGAGCGTGCCGCGGACGACCGCGAGCGCTCCCGGACTGCCGAGCGGATCGGACAGCGGCTTGATCGCGTGCTGCCAGTCCTCGAGCGGATCCATCTGGTCGAGCTGGTCGGCGAGGGTCTTGCCGGTCACGCCGACCGTCTTGGTGTCGAGGTGCGGGCTAAGCCTCGAGCACGGACGGGAGCCCGCCCGAACGGTGCAGATCTTCCATGTAGAGCTTGCCCGACGGCTTGAGGTCGACCAGCAGAGGCACGTCCTTGGCCACGGTGTCGAAGTCGTCGAGCTGACGTCGACGCCGGCGCGGCGGGCGATCGCGACCATGTGGATCAGGGCGTTGGTCGAGCCGCCGAGCGCGGCGAGCACCTTGATCGCGTTGTCGAAGGCCTCGCGGGTCATGATCTCGCGCGGCAGCTTGCCGTTGCGGGCGAAGCTCGACGGCGCGGCGACCGGTCGCTGCGCCGTGGCGCAGTCGTTCACCGGTCGACGCCGGGGGAGTGGCCCCTCCGGGCAACATCATGCCGAGTGCCTCGGTCATGCACGCCATCGTCGATGCGGTGCCCATGACGGCGCACGTGCCGGCGGTCGTGACGAGCTCGCTGCGGGCCTCGGTGATCTGGTCGGTCGACAGGTCGCCGCCCCGGTGGTTGCCCCAGAGGCGACGGCAGTCGGTGCACGCGCCGAGACGCTCGCCGCGCCAGCTGCCGGTCATCATGGGGCCGACGACCTCGAGGATCACCGGCTTCTCCGACGATGCGGCGGCCATGGCTGCGCGGGCACTGTCTGTCGCAGCCGCCGAGCAGGATCGCCGCGTCCATGGGGAGGCCGCGCACCATCTCCTCGGTGTCCATCGCCATCAGGTTGCGGTAGAGCATCGTGGTGGGCGACGTCAGGATCTCGCCGAGGGAGATCGTGGGGAAGTCCATCGGAAGTCCGCCGGCTTCGGCACGCCGCGGCGCACGGCTTCGAGCAGCGCGGGCATGTCGCGGTGGCACGTGTTGTAGTGCGACGAGGTCACCGCGATGCCGATGATCGGCCGGTCGAGGTCGACGTCGTCGTAGCCGCTCGACGCGAGGAAGGCGCGGCGCAGGAACCGGCTGAAGCCGTCGTCGCCGTAGTTGGTGCGGCTGCGGTCGATCGCCGAGGTGAATTCTTCGTCAGACATCGTGGATGTGCCTTTGCTCAGTGGGGAAGGTCAGGAGAGACGGGAGGTCAGCCGATCAGCGGCATCGCGAGGGGACGCATCGGCGCCCCGGTCGCACCGCGGATCTTCAGGCAGGCGCCGACGAACGCAAACTCGTGAGAGCTTGTCGGCGGCCAGCTGCTGGCAGTCGACGACTCCCATGATCGGGACGCCGGCCTCGCCGAGGAGATAGGTGTGGACGACCTGCCAGTTCTCGTCGTCCTGCGCCGGCATCTGCTCGAGCGCGGAGTTGTCGGCGCCGATGACCGATGCGCCGGCCCGGGCGAGGAACTGTGCGCCGTCGAGATTGAGGCCGGGGCTGTTGTCGATGTACTTGGCCGGGTCGGGCCACTGCGACATGCGTCCGGTGTTGACGAGGGCGATGTCGCCGGGGCGGAACTTGACACCTTGGCGGTCGAGCGCGGCCTGCAGATCGGCGCCGCCGATGCCGTAGTTGTCGGGCAGCATGTCGACGCCGTGCAGGGCGGCGACGTCGAACAGGACGCCCCGGCCGATGATCGGCGGGATCTTGTCGGCGCCGCACTTGGTCCAGTGCCGCGAGCTGAGGTGCTGGCGCTCGTTGAAGCCGTTCCAGATCTCGCCGTTGTAGCCGAAGTGGTTGAGCGTGTCGATGTGCGTTCCGGTGTGCGTGTACATCGACACGGCGTCGCCGGAGTAGCCGACGAGCCGGTTCTGCTCGCCGGCGCCGGTCAGGTCGTCGAGGACGGTGCCGCGCGGTGTGTGCGTCATCCACTGCTGGAAGGCGGGGTCGCCGGCCTTGACCCAGGAGGGCATCCCCATGAACATGTCGACCGAGAGATCGATCGCGGCACCGCCGTCGGCGCGGTGCAGCACGTCACGGGCTGCCGCGGGCGAGAGCAGGTTGAGCATCCCGATCTCGTCGTCGGGGCCGAACGGGCTCTGCGTGACCTGCCGGAACTGTGCCGCGTGCGCGGCGATCTTGTTTCGGGTCTCTTCAGTGATGAACTCGGGTCCACACACGGTGGTGCTCCTCCAGGGTCGTGGGGTCAGGTCAGCGTTCGTCGTCGTGCGGGCGCACCAGCTCGCCGTACTGATCGGGTTGGCGGGAGTCGAACACGCCCCAGCGTACTCGCCGGGTGTGAACACCAGCCGCTTGCGCCGTGCCGAGGCCAGGTCGACCGTCGCGGAGAACGTGCCGGTCGCGTCGAGCGCATCGAGGACGACGCTGCCGTCAGGGCCGATGATCTGGCTGCGGCCGAGGTACTGGGTACCGGCTTCTTCGTCGGCGCGGTCGGCGACGGCGAGGTACACGAGGTTCTCCAGCGCGCGGACACGGGTGACGTGATCGGCGAGGAAGGTCGCGTGCATGGGCCAGGCCGTGGGCATCGCGATGATGTCGGCGCCCTGCAGGGCGAGCTCGCGGGCGGACTCGGGGAACCGCAGGTCGAAGCAGATCATCATGCCGACGTTGCCGAAGGGCGTCGCGACGACGCGCGGTGCGCGGTCGCGGCCGGGGACGACGAAGCGGTCGGCGCCGAGGAAGGGCAGGTGCTGCTTGCGGTACTTGCCGAGCAGCCCGTCGGGCCCGAAGATCGCGGCGGAGTTGTAGACGTCGTCGCCGTCGCGCTCCAAGAAGCCCATGACGGTGTGCACGCCGTGGGCCGCACTGGCTTCGGCGACGGCTGCGAGGGACGGTGACCCGAGGGTGAGGGCCGAGCGGGAGACCTCGTCGGCCGAGTCGAACAGGTAGCCGTTGAGATAGGTCTCGGGGAAGATCAGCAGGTCGTCGCCGCGCTCTCCCGCACGGGCAATCTCTTCGAGTGCCTGCCACGTGTTGGCGCCGACATCAGCCAGGGTCGCCGACTGCTGCGCCACTGCGATCTGCGCTGGCATCTGGGCCTGTGTGGACACTTTTTCCGCCTTTCGGTGACTCGCCTGACCTCTCGATCCTGACATGCTGCATGCAGCATGTCAATCACGTAAATTCTGCCCAGATCGTGTTGACATGCTGCATGCAGCATGACATTGTCAACCGAGTTCGAAGGGATCTGAACATGACAGAAATCACGATGGTGACCGGTGCCGGCGGAGGCATCGGAGCCGAGACGGGCCGCCTGCTCGCAGCTCGCGGCCATGCCGTCGCACTGCTCGACAACCAGTCGTCGGTGCACGATGTCGCAGCCGACATCAAGGCCGCTGGCGGTCAGGCGATCTCGGTCGTCCTCGACGTCGTCGACGAGACCGCGGTCGAGGCCGCAGTGCAGCAGACGACGCACGAGCTCGGCTCGGTCACCGGCCTGGTCAACTGCGCAGCGACCATGACGACCGGCCCGATCACCGAGACGGCCCTGGACGACTGGAACCGGGTCATGGCGGTCAACGCCACCGGCACGTTCCTGACGTGCAAGCACGTCATCCGCTCCTTCGTCGCGACGGGCACGGCAGGGTCGATCGTGAACTTGTCGTCGATCTCCGGCTGGGTGGGACTGCCCAACCAGCCCGCCTACTGCGCCTCCAAGGGCGCCGTCGTGCAGCTGACCCGGCAGATCGCTGCCGAGTTCGCGCAGCAGGGCATCCGCTGCAACGTCGTGAGCCCCGGCTCGGTCAGACCGATCAGCTGCGTGGCTACCTGGCCGCGCAGAGCGATCCCGTCGCTGCTGAGAAGGCGCTGGTCGACGGGCACCCGGTCAGACGGATCGCCGCTGCCTCCGAGATCTCGACGACGATCGCCTTCCTCCTGAGCTCGGAGGCGAAGCTTCGTGACGGGCGCCGACCTGCCCGTCGACGGTGGCTTCACCGCCGTCTGATCTCTCCCTTCTCGCCAACGCCAGCAAGGTCAGCCAAGTCAGCAACGCCAGAAAGGCATCTCTCGTGACCACCGAACTTCGCGCGCCCTCGGCCACCGGCCACGCCGGGTCCCGGCCGCTGCGCGCGCTACCTCCCCCGAGGGCCGTTCGTCCCGGTGTGGGGCATGGCTGTGGTGCTGTTCGCCATCAGCCCGTTGCTCGCTCCCGGAAGCCTCTCCTCGTCCTCGCTCGACTCGATGCTGCCGTTCGCGGCGGTGCTCGTGATCGCCTCGTTGGGCCAGACCCTCGTCATCACGCAGGGCGGCATCGACTTGTCGGTGCCCGGCGCGATGGCCCTGGCAGCCGTGTTCGTGACCAAGATCCCCGAGCAGACCGGGATGCCGTTGTGGCTTGCCGTCCTGCTGGGACTCGGCGCCGGACTGCTCGGCGGGCTCGTCATCGGCCTGGTCGTCGTCAGGTTCGGGATCGCCGCGTTCGTGGCCTCGCTGGCGATGAACTCGATCCTGATCGGCGTCGTGCTGCACGTGTCGGACGGATTCCCCGGCTCGGCCGATGCCTCGTTCTCCGACTTCGCGGTCGGCTCGTTCCTGGGCGTGCAGAACCTCGTCATCATCGCCGTGCTGTGCGTCCTGCTGCTCGGACTGGCCCGGAGCCGCACCGTCGTCGGCCGCCGGTTCATGGCCGTGGGCGCCAGCGCACCGGCCGCCCATCTGCTGGGCATCCGGTCGAAGGCCCACCAGGTCGGCGCCTACGCCGTTGCGGGCCTGTTCTACGCCTTGGCCGGGCTGCTGCTCGCCGGCTACCTGCGCACCCCCGACATCCTGCTGGGCAACCCGTACCAGCTGTCGACGATCGCCGCGGTCGTCCTCGGCGGCAGCCTCCTGACCGGCGGTGTCAGCAGCGCCGCCGCGACTGCTGTCGCAGCGCTGTTCCTGACCCAGCTCAACCAGGTCGTGCTCGCCGCCGGCGCAGCGACCTCGATGCAGCTGCTCGTGCAGGCCATCGTCCTGGCCCTCGCCGTCGTGCTGACCCGGATGCCGATCAAGCGCCTCCTGCGACGCCGCACCTCATGACCCCCGTTTCCCCCACCACAAGGAGAATGTCGATGTTCACCAAGCACCCCCGCGGGTATGCGCTCAGCGCATCCGTCGTGGCCGGACTGCTCGCCCTGTCCGCCTGCGCGTCCACCGAGAGCGATTCCTCCGGTGGCGTCGATAAGGTCTATTCCGACGAGGCTCGTACCGGCGATGTCTGGCGGCCGGGAGACATGAAGGAGTTCTGCGGCGACAAGCCGCTGAAGGTCGCGCTCGCCGACGGAACCGGCGACAACGCCTTCCGCAAGACCGCACGCGCGGAGTTCGAGGACGAGGCCGCCAAGTGCTCGAACCTGACCCTCCTGCCGTACGCCGACGCGCAGAACAACCCGCAGAAGGCCATCAGCGACATCAAGGGACTCGTCGCCAAGGGCGCCGACGTGATCGTCGTGTTCCCCGACGCCGGTGAGGCGCTGCTGCCGACGCTGCGCGAGGCCACCAAGGCCGGTGTCGCCGTCGTGCCGTGGACGGCGAACCCGGGTGGCAAGCCCGGCACCGACTACACGACGTTCGTGGGCCACAACACCGTCAACGACGGCAAGACCTGGACCAAGTGGACGTGTGAGCACCTCGGTGACAAGGGCGGAAACGTCCTGTTCCTCGGGTGGCACGCCGGGCAACACCCAGAGCATCACCGAGCTCACGGGCATCGAGGCCGAGCTCAAGGACAACGCGGCCTGCGCCAACGTGAAGCTGCTCAACAGCCCCGGCAAGCCGATCGACACCAACTGGAACCCCGCCCAGACCCCAGAAGGTCGTCTCGGGCCTGCTGACCAAGTACCCGAAGATCGATGCCGTCATCACCGACTCAGGTGACGCCTCGCTCGGCGGCATCCGGGCCTTCAAGTCGGCCAAGCGCGAGCTGCCGCTGTGGACGGCCAACGACCTCAACGGCTTCGCCTGCGCCTACGAGCAGGAGAGCGCCAAGCAGGACAGCTTCAACGTCATGACGGTCTCGAGCCGCACCTGGATCATCCGCCTGGCACTGCGCAAGGCCGTCGCCGACAAGCAGGGCATCAAGAACGACGAGCCCGAGATCATCAACATCCCCGATCTACGAGGACAGCTTCGACGAGTCGAAGCAGCCCAAGTGCGATCCCGCGCTCCCGAGCAGCGCGATCTCGTCGGCCGGCTCGACTCGGACCAGCTGGAGAAGCTGTTCAACTGATGTGACGGGGCCGTGGCCGCCGTCGCGCGGCCACGGCCCCACCCCTTACCTAGGAGTCAACCGTGAATTCGACCCCAAGTCCGCCTCTCGATGAAGGGCGTCACCAAGCGCTATCCCGGCGTCGTTGCACTCGATGGCGTGAGCTTTGAGGCGTTCGCAGGCGAAGTTCACGCCCTGGTCGGCGGCAACGGTGCCGGCAAGTCCACCCTGATGGCGGTGGCATCCGGCGCGATCACCCCCGATGAGGGAACTATCGAGATCAATGGCGAGCGGCTGGCCCGGATCTCGCCGGTCGCCGCCCGCGACCAGGGGCTGGCGATCGCGTTCCAGCATCCTGCGCTGCTGCCCGACCTGACCGTCGCGGAGAACCTCGCGCTGTCGGTGCCCGAGAGCAAGCGGCCGACGTTCGGCCGGCTGCAGGACTGGGCCAGGCAGAAGCTGGAGCCCATGGGCATGCCGATCTCGCCGACGGCGCGGGTCGGCTCGCTGTCGCTGGCCGAGAAGCAGGCGATCGAGATCTGCGGCGCGCTGGCCTGCGATCCGGACGTCGTGATCTTCGACGAGCCCACCGAAGCATTCATGATCGACGAGACCCAGCGCCTCTTCGAGCAGATCCGCAAGCTCGCCGGCGCTCGGCGTCGCGGTCATCTACATCAGCCACCGCCTGCCCGACGTCATGGCGCTCGCCGACCGTTTCACGGTGCTGCGTGACGGCGAGGTGCGCGGACGGTTCCTGTCAGGTGAGGTCACCGAGCAGGACATCATCACGGCGGTCGCAGGACGCAAGGTCGAGGCCTTGTTCCCCGACAAGGCTGTCGACCTCGGCGAGACCGTCCTGAGCGTCGACGTGCAGTCGCGTGACCTCGACGAGATCCGCCTCGACGTCCGACGTCACGAGGTCATCGGCCTGGCGGGCGTCGAGGGCAACGGCCAGCGTGAGTTCATCCGCGTCCTGGGCGGAGCCGTCTCCAGCACCGGGACGGTCACGGTCGAAGGTCGGTCCGCCGACCTCTCCAGCCCGGGCAAGGCCCGTGCGGCCGGCATCGTGCTGATGCCGCAGGAGCGCCACATCGAGGGCGTCGCGACGGTGCACTCGGTACGCGAGAACCTGACGGTCGCCGCGACGGGCAAGACGGCCCGTGCCGGCGTCATCAACCGACGTGCTGAGAACCGGCTCGTCGATGCCGAGATCGTCGATCTCGGCATCAAGACCGCCTCGCCCGACGTCGCCGTCTCGACGTTGTCGGGCGGCAACCAGCAGAAGGTCTCGCTCGGCCGCGCCCTGCTGTCCGAACCGACCGTGCTGCTGTGCGACGAGCCGACGCAAGGCATCGACGTCGGCGTGCGCTCTGACATCTACCACCGACTGCGCTCCAATGCCGAGAACGGCGTCCCGGTCGTGGTGCTGAGCTCCGACAACGTCGAGCTGGCCGGACTGTGCGACCGGGTCCTGGTCTTCTCGCGCGGCCGGGTCGTCGCCGAGCTCGTCGGCGACCAGATCACCGATCACGCGATCACCGAGGCATCCCTGACCGCCGGTGGCGAGGATCATGCGATCCAGTCCGACGAGATCCGTCGCAAGAACGGGTGGCTGACCCGCATGCTGGGCAGCGAGCAAGGACCCAGCGCCTTCCTCGTCGCGGCGACCCTCGCGTTGATCGTCGTCGGTGCGATGGACAGCGACCGGTTCCTGTCGAGCTTCAACATCTCCAGCTCCCTGGCCCTGCTGGCGCCGCTGCTGTTCCTGGCCGCGGGTCAGCTGATGGTCGTGATGACAGGCGGCATCGACCTGTCGGTGGGGCCGCTGACCGGCACCCTGGTGGTGATCGCCTCGTTCTACGTGACGGCCGATCTCGGTGGTGGCTGGTGGGTGCTCGGCCTCGTGCTGATGGCCCTGTTCGCGGTGCTCGTCGGCATCGTGAACGGCTCGCTCGTCCGGTTCGGGAACGTGAGCCCAGTCGTCGCGACCCTCGTGACGATGACGGCGCTGCAGGGCCTCTCGCTCGTCATGCGCGACACCCCCGGCGGAACTATCGCCGAGCCGGTCACCTCGGCGCTCAACGCGACGATCGGCCCGGTTCCGTGGGCCGTCATCGTCGGTGCACTGCTGCTGGTCGGTCTCGAGGTCGCCTCGCGCCGCACCCGCACGGGCCTGCGGCTGCGGGCCGCCGGCTCGGACGATCTCGCGGCGCACAAGCGGGGCATCCCGGTGAATCGGGTCTTCATGATGGCGTACATCGGCTGCTCGCTGTTCACCTTCCTCGGTGCGTTGATGCTGATGGCGCAGATCGGTGTCGGCGACCCGACGGCCGGCACGTCGTACACGCTCGTCAGCGTCACGGCGGTCGTCCTCGGCGGTGCCTCGGTGTTCGGCGGACGCGGCAGCTTCATCGGCGTCCTGTTCGGCGTCTTCCTCGTCCAGGTCACCCAGACCACGGCGACGTTCATCGGGCTCTCGCAGGCCTGGCAGTACTGGCTGCCCGGCCTGATGGCCCTCGGTGCGTGCGCGCTGTTCGCCCAGGCGCAACGCCGCACCTCCTGAGACCGTGGTCGGCGCTCGGCTGGCCGACCACTGCAACGCCCCTGCCGGAGACCCGAGACCTCCGGCGGGGGCATGTTGCGATTGTGCTGCGACCGGCCGTCATCTGTTGACACGTTCGCAAATCCGCGCTGCCATGCAATGACTGCACGGGCCGTCAGGGCCCTGGCCAGACGGAGGGGCACTACGTGACAGTCATCAGGGCAGCGATCACCCAAGACGACGTGGACCGGCGACAAGGAGTCCATGCTCGCCAAGCATGAACAGTTCGCCCGCGACGCCGCAGCCGAGGGCGCTCAGGTCATCTGCTTCCAGAGGCTTCTACGGGCCGTACTTCGGCATCACCGAGGACAAGAAGTACTACGCGTACGCCGAGCCGGCCGACGGACCGATCGTGCAACGCTTCGCTGCGCTGGCCCAGGAGCTGTCGCTCGTCATGGTCCTGCCGATCTACGAAGAGGCCATGACCGGCGTCTACTACAACACTGCGGTCGTCGTGGACTCCGACGGAACGATCCTCGGCAAGTACCGCAAGCACCACCTGCCGCACCTCGACCGGTTCTGGGAGAAGTTCTACTTCCGTCCGGGCAACTTGGGCTACCCGGTGTTCCAGACCGCGGTCGGGCCGATCGGCGTCTACATCTGCTACGACCGGCACTTCCCCGAGGGCTGGCGCGATCTCGGGCTGGCCGGTGCGCACCTGGTGTTCAACCCGAATGCGACCAAGCCCGGCCTGTCCAACCGGCTGTGGGAGGTAGAAGGCCCGTGTGCGGCGGTCGCGAACGGCTACTTCGTGCTCCAGCCCAACCGGGTCGGCCGCGAGGACAACGAGTACGGCGGCTGGCCGTCGACTTCTACGGCACCAGCCAGGTCATCGACCCGCGCGGCAACTTCGTTGGAGAGCGCGGATCCGACACGACCGAGGAGATCCTGATCCGCGACCTCGACCTCGACCTGGTCCGGCAGATGCGCGACGACTGGCAGTTCTACCGAGACCGTCGGCCCGACTCCTACACCGCGATCGCGCAGCCGTAAGGGGGAGGGCGACATGGCAACCACGCTCATCACCGGCGGCACGGTCGTCACCGCGACGGGCCGCTCAGCAGCCGACGTCCTCGTCGACGGCGAGGTCATCGTCGCGGTGCTCGCACCCGGATCGGTCCTGCTGGGCTCCGACCTGGCGCGCACCGTCGACCGCGTCATCGACGCGACCGGCAAGTACGTCATCCCCGGCGGGATCGACGCGCACACCCACATGGAGCTGCCCTTCGGCGGCACCGCGGCGTCCGACACCTTCGAGACCGGCACCCGGGCGGCCGCCTGGGGCGGGACCACCACGATCATCGACTTCGCGGTGCAGACCTACGGGCAACGACTCATGGACGGCCTGGCGGCCTGGCACGCCAAGGCCGAAGGCAACTGCGCGATCGACTACGCCTTCCACCAGATCATCGGCGACGTCAACGACGACTCGTTGCAGGCCATGGACGGCCTCGTCGACGAAGGCATCACGGCTTCAAGCTGTTCATGGCCTATCCGGGGGTGTTCTACTCCGACGACGCCCAGATCTTGCGGGCCATGCAGAAGTCGGCCAGCTCGGGCATGGTCACGATGATGCACGCCGAGAACGGCCCCGCGATCGACGTCCTGGTCGAGCAGCTGCTGGCCCAGGGCAAGACCGACCCGTACTTCCACGGTGTCGCCCGTGCCTGGCAGATGGAGGAGGAGGCGACACACCGCGCCATCATGCTGGCCAACCTGACCGGGGCGCCGCTGTACGTCGTGCACGTCAGCGCCAAGCAGGCCGTCGAGCAGCTCGCTGCGGCCCGCGATATCGGACAGAACGTGTTCGGCGAGACCTGTCCGCAGTACCTCTACCTGTCCTTGGAAGAACAGCTCGCCGCACAGGGCAAGGAATGGGGGACGTTCGAGGGTGCCAAGTGGGTGTGCTCGACCCCGCTGCGGTCACGGGCCGAGGGCCACCAGAACCACATGTGGCAGTCGCTGCGCACCAATGACATCCAGATGGTCTCGACCGACCACTGCCCGTTCTGCATGAAGGGGCAAAAGGACCTCGGCCTGGGCGACTTCTCCAAGATCCCCAACGGCATCGGATCGGTCGAGCACCGCATGGACCTGATGTACCAGGGCGTCGTCAACGGCGAGATCTCGCTCGAGCGCTGGGTCGAGATCACGTCGACGACCCCGGCCCGGATGTTCGGCCTGTACGGCAAGAAGGGTGTCATCGCTCCGGGGGCGGATGCCGACATCGTCGTCTACGACCCGAACGGTCACACATCGATCGGATTCGGCGAAGGAAAGTCGCATCACATGAACATGGACCACTCGGCATGGGAGGGTTTCGAGATCGACGGTCACGTCGACACTGTGATCTCCCGGGGGACGGTCGTGGTGGACGACAACGCCTACATCGGCACGAAAGGTCATGGCCAGTTCGTCAAGCGCGGCCTCTCGCAGTACCTCATCTAGCCAGGGAGAAACATGGACTTCGGAGTAGTTCTACAGACCAATCCCCCCGCGTGGCGCACGGTCCAGCTGGCCAAGCTCTCAGAGGAGCACGGCTTCGACTACGTGTGGACGTTCGACAGTCACCTGCTGTGGCAGGAGCCGTACGTCATCTACAGCGCGATCCTGGCGCAGACGCACCGGGTCATCGTCGGGCCCATGGTGACCAATCCGGCGACCCGTGACTGGACCGTCACGGCCTCGGTGTTCGCGACGCTCAACGAGATGTACGGCAACCGCACGGTCTGCGGCATCGGACGCGGCGACTCTGCCGTGCGCGTCACGAACGGCAAGCCGTCGACGTTGAAGGAGGTGCGCGACGCAACGCACGTGATCCGCGAGCTCGCGAACGGTCGAGCCGTCGACTACAAGGGATCGACCCTGCGGTTCCCGTGGACGACGCACACCTCGCTCGAGGTGTGGGTCGCCGCGTACGGTCCCATGGCGCTCAAGGCAGCCGGAGAGGTCGGTGACGGCTTCATCCTGCAGCTCGCCGACGTCGACATCACCCGCTGGATGATCCAGAGCGTCAAGGACGCTGCCGCTGCCGCCGGTCGCGACCCCGAGTCGTTGTCGTTCTGCATCGCGGCACCGATGTACGTCGGCGACGACTGGGCGCACATGCGGGAGCAGTGCCGCTGGTTCGGCGGGATGGTCGGCAACCACGTCGCCGACATCGTGGCGAAGTACGGGGACCCTTCGACAGGCTCAGGGGGAGTGGCAATACCGCAGGCGCTGTCCGACTACATCAAGGGCCGCGAGGGCTACGACTACAACGAGCACGGTCGGGCCGGCAACACCCATGCCGACTTCGTGCCCGACGAGATCGTCGACCGGTTCTGCCTGCTCGGCACGGTCGACGACCACGTCGCCAAGCTCAAGGCCCTTCAAGAGGTCGGAGTGACCCAGTTCGCCGGCTACCTCCAGCACGACAACAAGGAGGAGACGCTCCGGGTCTACGGAGAGTCGATCATCCCGCAGATCCGCGAGCACGTGACGGCCAAGGCCTGAGCCCCGGCCCGGCAGCTAGATCGTCGGCGGCGGCAGCGTCAGCCCGGCATACACGTAGGTGCCGGGCTGGGCGGGGTTCTGGATCAGCGAGACGGTGTCGCCGATGCGGGGGACCTGGATCTTCGACACCAGCGTCTGCAACGTGACGACCTG
Source organism: Aeromicrobium sp. UC242_57 (assembly GCF_044452305.1). NCBI lineage: Bacteria > Bacillati > Actinomycetota > Actinomycetes > Propionibacteriales > Nocardioidaceae > Aeromicrobium > Aeromicrobium sp. UC242_57. Next base: position 918,630 of record NZ_JBIOAM010000003.1, read on the forward strand.
ACCGTCGGCGAGAGCCGCGGTGAGGACGACCACCGGATCGAAGTTGATCAGCTGACCGGTGTCGCTGACGTTGGTCACGGTCGCCGGCACGCTGGGAATGCCCGATGCGGCCAAGGCAGCGGCCTCCTGCGCGCCGCGGGCGCTGTCGAGGCTCTGGCCGAGCAGGGCTGCGTTCTCCGCGCCCATGAAGCTTCTTGCCGAGCCGGCCAGTGAGCCCCTTGCCGGCGGCCAGGTTCTCGGCCATCTTCATGGCGTCCTCGGTGCGCTCGTCGCGGCTCTTCTTCTTGCCGAACATTCCCATGCTTCCCCCTAGGAGTGGTGCCAGAATGCGGTCAGAGTACCAATGCCGGATGACCGCGGTCCGGCTCTGTGTCGTGCGCGTAGGATTGGCCACGCGATGAATGACAGGCAGAGTTCGGTCTACCTCGACCATGCGGCCACGACGCCGATGGTCCCCGAAGCGATCTCGGCGATGCTCGAGCAGATGGCCGTCACAGGCAATGCGTCCTCGCTGCACGCCTCGGGCCGTGCCGCGCGCCGCACCGTCGAAGAGGCGCGTCGGCTGATCGCCGAACGCTTCGGCGCGCGCCCCAGCGAGATCGTGTTCTGCTCCGGCGGCACCGAGGCCAACAACCTGGCGATCAAGGGGCTGTACTGGTCGCGCCTCGCGCAGGACTCGGCGCGACACCGCATCGTCTTCAGCTCGATCGAGCATCATGCGCTGCTCGACCCCGTCACCTGGCTCGCCAAGCACGAAGGCGCCGAGGTCGCGATGACGCCGGTCGACAAGCACGGACGCATCCTGATCGACGACCTGCGCGCTGCGGTCACGAGCGATCCGTTGAGCATCTCGGCCATCACCACGATGTGGGCCAACAACGAGATGGGCACGGTGCAGCCGATCGCCGACGTCGTCGAGATCGCCCGCGAGTTCGACATCCCGGTGCACAGCGATGCCGTGCAGGCCGCCGGCTACCTGCCGTTGAGCTTCAAGGACAGCGGCCTCGACGCCATGACGATCACGGCGCACAAGCTCGGCGGTCCCGTCGGGGTGGGTGCGCTGATGATCGGCCGCGAGATCGATGCGAACCCGTTGATGCACGGCGGAGGCCAGGAGCGGGATCTGCGTTCGGGCACCGTCAGCGTCGCCCTGATCGCGGCCTTCGCGGCCGCCGTCGACGTCACCGTCGCCCGCCAGGCTGAGACCGTCACGCGTATCGAGGCGTTGCGCCAGCGACTCGTCGAGGGCATCGTGCGGGTCGTGCCCGACGCGATCATCAACGGTGACCCGTTGCCCGGAGCCGCACACCGGCTGCCCAACATCGCCCACGTGACCTTCCCGGGCTGCGAGGGCGACGCGATGCTGATGCTCCTCGACGCCCAGGGCATCGAGTGCTCGACCGGCTCGGCGTGCGCCGCCGGCGTGCCGCAGCCCAGCCACGTGCTGCTGGCGATGGGCTATGACGACGTCGCTGCACGCGGATCGTTGCGGTTCAGCCTGGGGCACACCTCGACCGAGGCCGATGTCGATCGACTCATCGAGGCGCTGCCCGCCGTCCACCAGCGGGCGCAGCGTGCCTCGCTCGTGCGGAGCTCGTCGTGAGAGTCGTCGCAGCGATGTCTGGCGGGGTCGACTCCGCCGTGGCCGCTGCGCGCGCCGTCGACGCGGGCCACGACGTCACCGGCGTGCACCTGGCGCTGAGCCGCAATCCGCGCTCCTACCGCTCTGGTGCACGCGGCTGCTGCTCGATCGAGGACTCCAACGACGCCCGGCGAGCAGCCGACGAGCTGGGCATCCCGTTCTACGTGTGGGACATGAGCGAGGAGTTCGCCGACAACGTCGTCGACGACTTCATCGCCGAGTACACCGCAGGACGCACCCCGAATCCCTGTCTGCGGTGCAACGAGAAGATCAAGTTCGCAGCGGTGCTCGATCGGGCGCTGGCGCTTGGTTTCGACGCCGTCGCGACCGGCCGCTACGCCCAGCTGCGCACCGCCGACGACGGCACGATCGAGATGCACCGGGCGATCGACATGGGCAAGGACCAGTCGTACGTCCTGGGCGTCCTGACGCAGGAGCAGCTGGCGCACTCGTTGTTCCCGTTGGGCGACACGACCAAGGACGTCGTGCGGGTCGAGGCGGCCCGTCGAGGCATCCAGGTCGCGCAGAAGCCCGACAGCCACGACATCTGCTTCATCCCCGACGGCGACAACGCCGGCTGGCTGGGCGAGAAGCTGGGGCCCGAGCCCGGCACGATCGTCGACACCGACGGCACGGTGCTGCGCGAGCACGACGGCGCGTATGCGTTCACGATCGGGCAGCGCCGCGGACTCCGGCTGGGCATTCCGGCCGATGACGGCAAGCCCCGCTTCGTGCTCGACATCGAGCCGGTCAGCGGCACCGTCACGGTCGGATCGCGCGAAGGCTGCTGGTCGATCGCCTCGACGCGATCAAGCCCCTGTGGTGCGGGACGGCGCCTGACGAGGTGCTCGACTGCACGGTGCAGCTGCGCGCGCACGGCGACGAGCACCGGGCCAGGGTCTCGGTCTCGGGCGACTCTGTGTCGGTCGAGCTGATCGATCCCGCGAGCGGCATCGCCCCCGGCCAGGCCTGCGTGATCTACAACGGCGCCCGCGTCGTCGGTTCGGCCACGATCTCCGCCACCTCCCGCGTCGCGGTGACCTAGCGACCTGTCGTCCCGGCGGGCGGTGACGCAGCGACGTATCCCCGACAGCGATAGGTCGCCATGTCACCGCATCTGACGGGGATGGGTCGCCATGTCACCGCTCACAGCATCGAACCGACAGAACAGGACCTCCATGGCACTCGCCACCGGCATCGGCTCGATGCCAGGTACGGACTTCGCCGAGTCGATGCGCATCGTCCTGGGGGAGGTCGGCGGTCTGCCGTACGTCCCCGAGCTCCCCGCACGGGGCGTCCACGCCGGGATGATCGGCCGAACTCTGGCGCTGCTCGAGGGGCTGGAGGCCGATCTGCAGCCAGACGGCTGGCGGGTCGGCGTGGGGGAGGGAACCGACGTCCGGCGGGCGCGATCGCTGCTGCTCCACGACCTCGATGTCGCCGAAGAGCTGACACAGGGCTACCAGGGGCCGATCAAGATCCAGGTCACCGGTCCGCTCACGTTGGCGGCGGCTGTCGAGCGGGCCAAGGGCGACAAGATGCTCGCCGACCATGGTGCTCGTCGCGAGATCAGCCAGTCGCTCGCCGAAGGACTCCGGACGCACGTGTCCGCAGTGGGCCGCCGGTTCGACCAGGCCGACGTGGTCGTGCAGATCGACGAGCCCGCGATCACGGCGGTGCTGACCGGGGGCATCCCGACCGCGAGCGGCTGGTCACGGCACCGCAGTGTGCATCCGCCCGAGGCCGATCAGCTGCTGCGCAACGTCGTCGACGCGATCACCGAGGCTGGCGGCCGGCCGGTCGTCCACTCGTGCGCGCCCGACGTCCCGGTGGAGCTGCTGGCCGGAGCAGGATTCACCGCGATCTCGTTCGACCTCTCCTTGGCCAGGCCCGATGATGTCTGGGCCGAGACGTTCGAGAAGGGCGTCGACCTGTGGTTCGGCGTGGTGCCGTCGACCGATGTCAGTGGGACCACCGAGAAGGCTCTGGCAGAGCGCATCGACACGTTCTTCAGTCGGTTCGGCTTCGACGAGGAGACGTACGCCGACCGGCTCGTGGTCACGCCGACGTGCGGTCTGGCCGGAGCTTCTCCACAGTGGGCGCGTCATGCCTTGGCGCTCGCGCACGCTGTCAGTGGCCGCCACTAGATTGATGGTGCGCGTCAGCGATGACGACTAAGATGACCATCTACTTGGTCATCTGGAGGTTGTCATGAGCGAGCCTGGGCGGTCGGTCAGCGTCGCCGAGGCGAAGGCACACCTGAGCGAGCTGCTCGACGCGGTGGAGAAGGGGGAGCACGTGCAGATCACCAGACGGGGCAGGCCGGTCGCCGACCTGATCCCCAAGCAACGGCAGCGCATGCCGATCACCATGGAGTGGTTCGACGGCTGACGAAGGGTCTGCCGGCGACCTCCGGAGACTCCGCCGAGGCTTGTCCGCCAGATGCGCGACGAGGGGCACTGATGCACTACCTCGACACGAGCGTCCTGATCTCAGCGCTGACGACCGAGCAGTCAGCCACTCAGGTGCGCCAATGGCTCGCGACCCATCACGACTTCTTCATCTCGCCGTGGGTCCAGACTGAGTTCGCGAGCTCGCTGTCGCTCAAGCGCCGAGCCGGAGACATCGACGACCGTGGGCGCGCCGTGGCCCGCACCGGCTTCGAGCGGCTCCAGAAAGACTCGTTGGCGACGTTGCCGATCGAGCCCAAGCACTTCGCCTCCGCCGAGGCGCTGTGCCACGCAGACGCCGGACTCCGGTCGTCAGAAGCGTTGCACCTGGCCGTCGCCCGCGACAACGGCCTGACGATGGTGTCGCGTGATGCGCGGTTCGTGGCGGCCACGCGCTCGATCGGTCTGCGGGCCGTCAATCCTGATGAGGCAGCATGACAACTGATGACGAGCTGCGTCAGCAGCACAAGCAGCTGAGCGAGACGATCGACGAGCACCGTCAGCGCTACCACCGCGACGATGCGCCGACGATCTCCGACGGCGAGTACGACCACCTGATGCGTGAGCCGAGGCGCTCGAAGAAACGGCTGCCGAGCCGTACCCCCGACTCGCCGACCCAGCAGGTCGGTGGGGCGATCTCCTCGACGTTCGAGGCCTATGAGCACCGCGAACGGCTGTTGAGCCTCGACAACGCCTTCAGCAGCGGAAGAGCTCGAGGCCTGGCATGGACGCCTGATCCGCGAAGGCGTCGACGACGCGGAGTTCCTGTGCGAGCCAAGGTCGACGGCCTCGCGATCTCGTTGACCTACGAGGACGGACGGCTGACCCGTGGCGTGACGCGGGGCGACGGCCGCGTCGGCGAGGACGTCACCGAGAACGTCCGCACGATCAAGGCGATCCCGCACCGGTTGACGGCCACCGACGACTACCCGGTCCCGGCCTATGTCGAGATTCGCGGCGAGGTGTTCTTCCCGACCAAGGAGTTCGAGGAGTTCAACACCGCGTGGGCCGAGTCGGGCAAGACGCCGTTCTCCAACCCGCGCAATGCCGCAGCCGGAACGCTGCGCATGAAAGACACGTCGGTCACCGCGTCTCGGCCGCTGTCGATGGTGTGCCACGGCCTGGGCTACCGCGAAGGTTTCAGCCCCGAACGCCAGAGCGAGGCGTACCTGGCGCTCAAGGCCTGGGGGCTGCCCACCAGCGACCGAGCCAAGGTCGTGCCTGATCTCGCAGCCGTCGAAGAGTTCATCGCCTACTACGGCGAGCACCGGCACGACGTCGTCCACGAGATCGACGGTGTCGTGGTCAAGGTCGACCAGGTCGACCGCCAGCGTCGTCTCGGCTCCACCTCGCGCGCGCCTCGCTGGGCGATCGCCTGGAAGTACCCGCCCGAAGAGGTCAACACCCGGCTGCTCGACATCCGCGTCAACGTCGGCCGAACGGGACGAGTCACGCCCTATGGCGTCATGGAGCCGATCCGGTGGCCGGATCAGTCGTCGAGATGGCCACGCTGCACAACCAGTTCGAGGTCAAGCGCAAAGGCGTCCTGATCGGTGACATGGTCGTCCTGCGCAAGGCCGGCGACGTCATCCCCGAGATCGTCGGCCCGGTCGTGGCCCTGCGTGACGGCAGCGAGCGCGAGTTCGTCATGCCGACGGAGTGTCCCTCCTGCGGCACGCCGCTGGCACCCTCACGGGAGGGTGAGAAGGACTTCCGCTGTCCCAACACCCGGTCGTGTCCGTCGCAGCTGCCGGGAGCGGCTGACGCACGTCGGTGGCCGTGGTGCCTTCGACATCGAGGTGTTCGGCTGGGAGGGCGCGAACGGCGCTGCTCGAGGCCGGTGTGCTGACCGACGAGGGCAGGCTGTTCTCGTTGACCGCCGACGACCTGATGAAGACCGAGCTCTACACGCGTGCCGCCAAGAAGACCGAGGTCGACCAAGCTGTCGACGGCAGGGTGCTGAGCGCCAACGGCCTGGCCCTGATCGACAACCTCGAGAAGGCCAGTCGCAGCCGTTGTGGCGGGTGCTGGTCGCGCTGTCGATCCGGCACGTCGGACCGACCGCCGCGCGTGCTCTGGCCACGCACTTCGCCTCGATGGACGCGATCCGGGCTGCTGGCGCCGACGGCTGTCCGCCGTCGAAGGGGTCGGCCCCACGATCGCCGAGGCCGTCGTCGACTGGTTCTCGGTCGACTGGCACGTCGACATCGTCGAGGCCTGGGCCGCAGCCGGTGTCCGCATGCACGACGAACGTGACGAGTCGATCGTCCGCACGCTCGAAGGGCTCACGATCGTGGTGACCGGATCGGCTCGAGCGGTTCACCCGTGACTCGGTCAAGGAGGCGATCATCGCCCACGGCGGCAAGGCGTCAGGCTCGGTCTCCAAGAAGACCGACTACGTCGTCGTCGGCGAGAGCGCCGGCTCCAAGGCCGACAAGGCCGAGGCGTTGGGTCTGACGATCCTCAACGAGGAGCAGTTCGAGCAAGCTTCTCGCCGAGGGCCCGCCACAGACCGAAGACTCCGGCGAGAACGAAGAGGGCGAAGAGGCCGAAGCCTGATGCTTGAGATCCGGCCGAGCTGTGAGTGCTGTGACCGAGACCTTCGCCCCTGTCGCAAGACGTGCTGATCTGCTCGTACGAGTGCACGTGGTGCCGCGACTGCGCCGAGAACGTCCTGCGCGGCGTCTGTCCCAACTGCGGAGGCGAGCTGGCTAGACGTCCGGAGCCGTCGGCCTCCCGGCTCGTCAACGATCCGCCCTCGACGAAGCGGGTGTTCAACCCCGACTGCCGGGCCGCACGCGCGACCTGAAGCCCCGTAGTCTCGACGGGTGCCGCCACGTTCTCCGCTCCCGCCCCGTCACGGGCTGGGGGCCGCCTGGCTTCGCACCCCCGACCGCGACAAGCCGCGTCCAGAGCAGTGGGCGACGATGGGGCAGTGGCTGCGGCACCGGCTACCCGAGCGGGTCGACATCGCCGGCTTTTTGGCCGAGAAGCGGTTTGTCTACTCCGACCTCCGACCAGTCGGGGAGGACGATCCGTACACGCCGCACACGTTCATCTGGTTCCATCGCGACCTGCCCGTCGAGGCCGACGTGCCCGGCGAGATCCACGTCGTGCACCGCGACGAGCGGCTCGTCGTGATCGACAAGCCTGCGTTCCTGTCGTCGATCCCGCGCGGCCAGCACGTGCGGCAGAGCGTCGTGGTGAGGCTGCGCGACGCAGCGGGCTACCCGAGCTGACTCCCATGCACCGGCTCGACCGGATCACGTCAGGGCTGCTGATGCTGGCCACCGAGCGGCGCTGGCGCGGTGCCTATCAGACGCTGTTCCAGGACGACCAAGTCACCAAGGTCTATCGCGCGTTGGCGCCGATCGACCCAGACCTGCGCTTGCCGGTCACGGTCAGCAACCACCTGGTCAAGCGCCGGGGCTCCTGGCAGGTCGAGGTCGTGCCAGATGCTCCGGTCAACGCCGAGACCGTGATCGAGCTGGAGCAGAAGCTCGACGGCCGAGGCGTGTATCGATTGCTGCCGCGCACGGGGCGTACGCATCAGCTGCGTGTCCACCTCAACGGGCTGGGCATCCCGATCGTCGACGATCCGTTGTATCCGACCGTGCAGGACGTCGCGGTCGACGACTTCGCTCACCCGCTGCAGCTGCTGGCTGCCGACTGGCGTTCACCGACCCGGTCGACGGCTCCGCACGATCGTTCAGGAGCGTCCGCCAGCTTCCACTGACGGAAAAGCTGAACCTCAAGCCTCTGGCAGCTCGGAGACGGCCAGGGCCACGAAGACGACGATCGCTGCCACGGCGAAGCCGATGCCCCACAGCCACAGGCCGCCCGCAGCGGCATACAGGGCCACGGTGATGAACAGCATGATCTGCACGACCAGACGCGTGGGGTTCTCGAGTCGACGCGCCGAGTTGGGGCTCATCCACTGCACCCAGATGCCGAGCGCGACCAGTGCCAGGAAGATGCCGATGGCCCAACCGCGCCAGCCGTCGTCGAATCCGTGACCGGCCAGGACGAGCAGCACGACCATCGCGATCTCGCACAGGAGCGCCAGCGAATCGAGCGGGCCGACGTCGGTCGGTTTCTGTGGAGGCATGAGGTCAGCCTGACAGTGCTACTTTCGCGACATGACGGAGTCGACCCGCCCCAGCCCGGTGATCCTGCTCGTGGCGACGGGTCACAGTCGAGACGTCCTGGCAGACGAGTTCGGCAGCCGCTACGCCCGCGACTACGACGTCCGAACCGTCAGTGGCCCGGACGGAGTGCGGGAGCTTGCCGCCGCTCGTGGCAGCAGGCCGCCAGATCGCGGTGATCGGCATCGACTTCGCCCTGGAAGACGGCCCGTCGGGCCTGCTCGACGAGCTGCGCGCCGTGTCGCCGAGCAGCAAGCGGGTCGTGCTGATCCCGTTCGGCCAGTTCCGCGATGCGGTCGAGGTCTTGCGGCCCGAGCTGGCGGCGGGGCGCCTCGACACGTACCTGATCATCCCGCAGGCACCACGCGACGAGGAGTTCCACACCGCGATCACCGAGTACCTGTCGGAGTGGGCGACCACGACCTCGACCCCGGAGGTCGCGGGCGTCCTGATCGTCGATGACGGCACGCAGGTCGAGGTGGCCGGAATCCGGGACTTCCTCGACCGGATGGGTTCTCCGTGGACCCGCCACAGCCCCGACAGCGACGTGGGGCGCGACCTGGTCGCGGCCGCGGGGGAGGGCGCCAGGCTGCCCATCGTCTCCGCGTACGGCCGTACACCCATCGGTGGCGCGAACGAGCGCCTCGTCGCGGCGACGTTCTCACGGTTCCCCCGACGCCCTCGGAGCAGACCACGTCGCGGACCTGCTGATCATCGGTGCTGGTCCAGCCGGACTGGCAGCTGCGGTGTACGGAGCATCGGAGGGTCTCGGCACCGTGGTGCTCGACGCCGAAGCGGTCGGCGGTCAAGCGGGCACGAACTCGATGATCCGCAACTACCTGGGCTTCCCGAGGGGCGTCTCCGGCATGCGGCTGGCGTTTCGCGCCCGGTTGCAGGCCACCCGGTTCGGCGCACGGATGTTCACGGGCCGGGCCGTCACCGGACTGCGTGTCGGTGACCTGCACGAGGTCAGCTACGACGACGGGGTCCTCCGCGCCCGGTCAGTCCTGATCGCGTGCGGCGTGCGCTACCGGCGGCTCGGGGTTCCCGGGCTGGAGACCCTCGTCGGCATGGGTGTCTACTACGGCGCCGCGACGAGCGTGGCCCGAGAGATGGAAGGCCGCGACGTCTTCATCGTCGGCGGCGGCAACTCGGCTGGACAGGCCGCGCTGCACCTGGCGCGGTTCGCCCGTTCGGTGACGATCGTGGTGCGGCGGGCGAGCCTGGCCGAGACGATGTCGGCGTACCTGATCGACGAGATCTCGACCCAGCGGCGGATCACGGTGTGCACCGGGGCCCGGGTCGTCGACGGTGGCGGCGAGGGACGCCTGCAGTGGATCGAGCTGTCTAGTGACGGCAGCCGTCGACGGCTCGACGCCGACGGCCTGTTCCTGCTGCTGGGCGCCGAGCCCGGCTGCGACTGGCTGCCCGACGTGGTCAGCCGCGACGAGGACGGCTTCGTGCTCACAGGACGCGACGTCCCCAAGGAGCTGTGGCGCGACGGCATGCCGCCGGCGCCGCTGGAGACGTCGGTTCCTGGCGTGTTCGCCGCCGGAGACGTCCGCTCCGGCTCCATGAAACGAGTCGCGTCAGCCAGCGGCGAAGGGGCCGGTGCGGTCTCGCAGGTGCACGCACATCTGGCGCCCAGCAGCCTTAGACCGATCGGGCCCGTCTGACGATGCTCGCGGCGACCTCGTCGGGATTCTGGTCAGGCAGCCAGTGCGTCGCGCCGTGCAAGACCTCCAGCTCGTACGGCGCCGAGACGTACTGCGGGGGTGAGCTCGGCCCCGCGGCGCACCAAGGCGGCGTCGCCATCGCTCCACACGTAAGTCGTCGGCACGTGCACCTGCCGGCTCAGCTCGCCCGGCGGGGCGAGGAACATCGAGCGGTAGTAGCCGAGCCCTCCGCGCAGCGCGCCGTCGGCGACGATCTCGCGGCGGAACGTCTCGATCATCGTCCGGTCCATGCCGGCCCCGCGCAGCATCTTCTCGCCGAAACCTCCCGGCTTGCTGAGCATGCGCTCTGGCAGGAAGGGGATCTGGAACAGGAGCATGTAGTACGACTTCAAGATCTGCGAGCTGCTGAACATCGACTTCACGAAGGCGCCCGGATGCGCGACCGAGACAGCGGTCAGCGTCCGCAACGAGTCGGGGTGATGCGCTGCGACGCCCCAGGCGACGGCCGCGCCCAGTCGTGGCCCACGAGGTGGACGGGACGGCCGATGTGGTCGATGAGCGCCTTGGCGTCTGCGACGAGCGAGGTGATCTTGTAGCCGAACCGGGACGCCGGACGTGCACCGGGAGAGTAGCCCCGTTGGTCGAGCGCGTACGTCCTGAACCCGGCTGTGTGCAATCGCTCTGACACGGCGGCCCAGGAGGTCGCGCGCTGGGGGAAGCCGTGCAGGAGCACCACCGGATCGCCATCGATCGGGCCGGTGTCGATGACGTCGAAGGTGAAGCCGGCGTGCCGGATCTGCGAGGTGCGGGAGTCTGACATGGCCCACATCTTGTCAGAGAACCCCGTTATCTGAACAGGCTTGAGGCTCGGGCCGGTGCCCGCAAGTGTGCGGGTGTGCGGGTCACTAGGATGGAATCTTGCAACGCCTTCGACCTGCAAGACCAACCACGCAAGGAAACTGCATGTCCGATCCCGCAACGGGTATCTCGCGTGACGACGTCGCCCATCTGGCCGGCCTCGCCCGCATCGACCTCAGTGACGCTGAGCTCGACCACCTCGCCACTGAACTGCCTGCCATCCTCGAGCACGTCGCCAGCGTGCAGGAGGCCGCCGGAGCCGACGTGCCGGCCATGAGTCACCCCGTGCCGGTCGACAACGTGTTCCGCGAAGACGTCGTCCGCCCGAGCCTGACCCCCGAGGCAGCCCTGGCTGCTGCGCCGGCGTCCGACCAGCAGCGGTTCCTCGTGCCCAAGATCCTGGGGGAGTCATGACAGACAGTGACCTGACCCGGCTGAGCGCCGACGACCTGGCCCACATGCTGGCCGACAAGGAGGTCTCCTCGGTCGAGGTGACCCAGGCGCTGGTCGATCGCATCTCAGCAGTCGACGGCGACATCCACGCCTTCCTGCACGTCGACGCCGAGGGCGCCCTCGCGACGGCCCTCGAGATCGACGACCGCCGCGCCACTGGCGAACAGCTCTCGTACCTCGCCGGTGTGCCGATCGCGGTCAAGGACGTCTTCGCGACCGTCGGCATGCCGACGACGTGCGGTTCCAAGATCCTCGACGGCTGGATCCCGCCCTACGACGCGACCGTGACAGCCAAGATCAAGGCCGCAGGCCTCCCGATCCTCGGCAAGACCAACATGGACGAGTTCGCGATGGGCTCGACCACCGAGCACTCCGCCTACGGCCCGACCCACAACCCGTGGGACACGACCCGCGTGCCGGAGGATCCGGCGGCGGCTCGGCCGCTGCCGTGGCCGCCTTCGAGGCACCGCTGGCAGTCGGCACCGACACCGGCGGCTGATCCGCCAGCCCGGTGCGCTGACCGGAACGGTCGGCGTCAAGCCCACCTACGGCGGGATCAGCCGCTACGGCCTGGTCGCGATGGCGAGCAGCCTCGACCAGGCCGGTCCGGTCACCCGTACCGTGCTGGATGCGGCGCTGCTGCACGCTGATCGCCGGGCACGACCCGATGGACTCGACCAGCATCCCCGAGGCGGTCCCGGCCGTCGTCGCGGCCGCGCGTCGTGCCGATGTGGCGGGGCTGAAGATCGGCGTCGTCAAGGGCTGGGCGGCGAGGGCTTCCAGCCTGGTGTCAACGCCCGGTTCACCGAGGCCGTCGAGCTGCTGACCGCCGCAGGTGCCGAGGTCGTCGAGGTCTCGATCCCGAGCCTGAAGTACGCCCTGGGCGCCTACTACCTGGTCATGCCGAGCGAGGCGAGCAGCAATCTCGCCAAGTTCGACGCGATGCGTTACGGCGTCCGGGTCGCACCGGCAGGGGTCGACGACCCGAGTGCTGAGCAGGTCATGGCATCGAGCCGTGACGCCGGCTTCGGCGACGAGGTCAAGCGCCGGATCATCCTGGGCACGTACGCCCTGTCCAGCGGCTACTACGACGCCTACTACGGCTCGGCGCAGAAGGTGCGGACGATCCTGGCCCGCGACTTCGCGACAGCCTTCGCCGACGTCGACGTGCTGGTCTCGCCGACGTCGCCGACCACGGCCTACCCGTTGGGCGACAAGCTGGACGATCCGCTCGCGATGTACCTCGGTGACATCGCCACGATCCCGGCCAACCTGATCGGCATCCCGGACTGTCGCTGCCCGTCGGTCTGGCCGACGAGGACGCGCTGCCGGTCGGGCTGCAGTTCCTGGCCCCGCAGAAGGCCGACGACCGGCTGTACAACGCGGCCGCGGCGCTGGAGCGGCTGCTCGAAGACAAGTGGGGCGGCACGCTGCTGTCCAAGGCGCCCGAGCTGGAGGTCCGCGCATGAGCACGACCGAGACACTGGTTCCATTCGACGAGGCCATCTCCCGCTACGACCCCGTCATGGGTCTGGAGATCCACATCGAGCTGCAACACCGCCACGAAGATGTTCTGCGGCTGTCCGACCGAGTTCGGCGCCGAGCCGAACACCCAGGTCTGCCCGGTGTGCCTGGCGCTGCCGGGCGCCCTGCCGGTCGTCAACGCGAAGGCCGTCGAGTCGGCGATCCGCATGGGCCTGGCGCTCAACTGCGAGATCGCCGAGTGGTGCCGGTTCGCGCGCAAGAACTACTTCTACCCCGACATGCCGAAGAACTTCCAGACGTCGCAGTACGACGAGCCGATCGCCTTCGACGGCTACGTCGATGTCGAGGTCGACGGCGAGACGTTCCGGATCGAGATCGAGCGCGCCCACATGGAGGAGGACACCGGCAAGGCGTTGCACGTCGGCGGCTCCACCGGCCGCATCCACGGTGCCGACTTTCTCGCTGGTCGACTACAACCGGGCAGGTATCCCGCTGATCGAGATCGTGACCCGCACGATCGAGGTCCCGGCCGAGAAGGCACCTGCGGTCGCTCGGGCCTACGTCTCGCACGTGCGCGACCTGATCGGCGGACTCGGCGTGTCCGACGTCCGGATGGACCAGGGCTCGCTGCGCGCCGACGTCAACCTGTCGTTGAAGCCGAAGGGCTCCACGGTGCTCGGCACCCGTTCGGAGACCAAGAACGTCAACTCGTTCCGGTCGGTCGAGCGCGCTGTGCGCTTCGAGATCTCGCGGCACGCCGGAATCCTCGACGAGGGCGGCAAGGTCGTCCAGGAGACGCGTCACTTCCAGGAGGACACGGGCACGACGCTGTCGGGGCCGCGAGAAGTCCGATGCCGACGACTACCGCTACTTCCCCGAGCCCGATCTCGCACCGGTCTCGCCGTCGCGCGAGTGGGTCGAGGGCTGCGGCGACGTTGCCCCGAGCCACCGGCCGTGCGCCGCGCGCGCCTGCAGGCCGAGTGGGACTTCTCCGACCTCGACATGCGCGACACGATCGGTGCGGGTGCGCTCGACCTGATCGTCGCCACGGTCGAGGCCGGCACGACGCCACAGGCCGCGAAGAAGTGGTGGCTGGGCGAGATGGCCCGTCGGGTCGAACGAGTCGGGCACCGACATCGACGCCCTCGGCATCACGCCGGCACAGGTAGCCGAGATCCCAGGGCCTGATCGATGCGGGCCGCATCAACGGACAAGCTGGCGCGCTCGGTCTTCGACGGCGTCATCGCCGGTGAGGGCACCGGCTGAAGAGGTCGTGATCGGGCGAGGCCTCGAGGTCGTCTCCGACGACGGTGCGCTGGGGGAGGCCGTCAGATCGTGCGATCGCAGCCGATCCTGACGCAGCCGAGAAGATCCGCGGCGGCAACCTCGGCGTCGCCGGTGCCCTGATCGGTGCGGTGATGAAGGAGATGCGCGCGGCAAGGCTGACGCGGGCCGGGTCCGGCGGCTGATCCTCGAGAAGCTGTCCTAGCAACGTCGCCGACGCAGCCCCGTCCTCCTGATCCGGAGGGCGGGGCTGCGTCACAGCGTCTAGGCTTTCGGGATGTCCAGGGAGGGAGACCCGTGAGACTCATACCTGATGAGAAGCACAGATGCCATATCGGTGTGGCATCGCCGAGGGATGCATCCGCTTCGGCGGCTGCTTCGTCGTCCTGGCGGTCGCGACCGGAGTCACCGACGAGTCGAGCCGCGATGCGTGTCTCGCACTCCTCGCCGTGGTGGCAGCGACGGCCTTGGTGACGGCGGTGTTGGTCGTCACCCAGCAGATCCACCAACGCTGGTCCTTGATGGTGTGGCCCTTCTCGCTGTGCGCGGGGATCTTCGCGCTCGACCGCGTCGCACATCAGGCAGCAGGCCTGGTCATGGGGCTGGTCGTGCTGTCGTTCCTGTTCATCGGTCTGAGCCAGCCGCCACGTCCGGCAGGCTTCTGGTTCCTGCCGCCGGCAGCGCTGCTGTTCCTCCAGGTGCAGGACCTCGATCCGAAGATGGCGCGCTGTGCGGCTCCCGATCGCCGCTGCGGTGTGGATCATCTGCGCGGAGGTGCCGGCCAAGCTGATCATGGAGCTGCGTGACAAGCAGCGGGCCTTGGAGCTGCTGGCCACGACGGACAGCCTGACCGGGCTGCTGAACCGTTCCGACCTCGATCTGCGGCTCGAACGCGCTGGTGACGAGGGCGCTGTGGCGATGATCGACATCGACCACTTCAAGCAGTTCAACGACGGCTGCGGCCACCTTGCTGGCGACGTCGCCCTGATGGACTTCGCCTCGGTCCTGCAGGCGGGGGTGCGTCCGGCGACACGGTGTTTCGCTACGGCGGCGAAGAGTTCGTGATCGTGCTCGAGAAGGCGACCCTCGCGGAGGCCGCAACAGTGCTGAACAGGATCCGTGAGGCGTGGTCGACCCACGCATCGGGTCTGACGTTCAGCGCGGGCGTCACCCGTGCGGCGGATCCGGGCTGTGCGGGCAGCCGACGCGCTGCTGTACCGGGCGAAGGCCGAGGGACGTAACCGGATCATGGTCGACCGGGGTGACGTCGACCGTTCGCTCAGCTCTGGGCTCTGACGCGCCTGACCAGGTCGAGGAGCCGTTCAGCACGATGTCGGGGAACTCCAGGGGAAGGAAGTGCGTCGCGTCGAGCTCGCGGTAG
The DNA here is from genome assembly GCF_044452305.1 of Aeromicrobium sp. UC242_57. Lineage (NCBI taxonomy): Bacteria > Bacillati > Actinomycetota > Actinomycetes > Propionibacteriales > Nocardioidaceae > Aeromicrobium > Aeromicrobium sp. UC242_57. The sequence continues at coordinate 934,004 of NZ_JBIOAM010000003.1, forward strand.
CGCGAGCCCTTGACCCGCTGGGCCGCGCCGCCACTGAGCGCGCTGCTGCGCCCACGAACACGTCCACTTGCCGGCCATGAACGTGACCGGCACGTCGATCCTTCGACAACGTGACCCGAGCGTGCTCTGACACGCCGATCGCGAAGCTCGGCGTACCAGGCCGGGTGGGTCGTGCAGAACTCCTTCATCAGCGTGCTCAGCTGGGCAGGGTCCGCCGCAGGGTTGACGAACCGGGTCAGGCGCACGAGATCGGCGGTGTGGCGGGTCCACGGGATGCGTCGGGTGGGGAGCGCCAGGGCCGACCCCGACAGGCCTGCCGCACGGGTCAGGGTGATCATGGCTCTCGTGCGATGGTCGGCGGCATCTTGAGCGGCGCCAGCATCGTCCCGAACGTGTTGCCCGGGACGCCGGCGACCGCGAGGATTCCGGTGACGCGCTGGGATGTCGGGCAGCGGCTTGAAGGCGATCGTCACCCCGGCCGACCAGGCCAGCACGATGCACGACTCGACCCGGCATCATCCATGACGGCGGTCGCGTCCTCGACGAAGGCATCGAGGTCGACGCGATCATCGGCGGGACGCTCCGACCCGCCGACGCCTGGTGGTTCTACGAGATGACGTGGATGCCGCAGTCGGGCTGCAGCAGCGACGGCCAGGCGTGCGGATTGGTGCGGGGCCGTTGGAGAGCAGCACGGTCGGCCCTTCAGCGCCGTTGGTCCAGGCCCGCAGTCGGGTGCCGTCGGCGCTCGTCACGTCGTGGTAGCGCACGAAGCTGGGACTGGTCGGTGGCACGCGCCGATTGTCCACGTCGGTTCAGACCAGCGCAAGCACCGCGTCGACGAAGCGTTCGGCTGCCACCGCCGGACTGCGGCAGGAACAGGCTCGGCTCGGTGGCTGCAGCTCGATCAGCACGGGGGAGCCGTCGGCGGCGGTGAGCAGGTCGACCCGGGCGTACAGCGGCGGTGCAGCCAGCCCCAGCAGCGACCTCGTGACGTCGAGGACGTGCTGGGAGGGCTCGCGCTGCGCAGGCGTCGGGGTGCGTGGCGTGATGGCCTCGCGGCTGTCGCGGTCTTGGCGGACCCCTTCGCCGGCGGCCAGCAACGGTCCCTTGCGGATGGCATGGGAGAACGTTCCTGAGAACAGGAGCATCGCGGTCTCGCCCTCGTCGTCGACTGATGCGATGTACGGCTGGGTCATCGACGTGCGTCCGGCCGAGACGCAGCTCGGCGCTGTGGGCCCACGCTTCTTCGCGGCTCGCCCAGCGGGCGGTGTCCTTCGACCCGGACGAGATGGTCGGCTTGACGACCCATTCGGCGTGGTCACCGATGTCGTCGCCCGTCGTGACGTCCCACTGCGTCGTGATGATGGGCACGCCGGCGGCCTCGAGCTGCTGCAGATAGACCTTGTCGGTGTTCCAGGTCAGGATGTCGTGCGAGTTGTGCAGGCGGGGGACCGACGAGGCCCAGCTGAGGAACTCCTCGCGGCGGGCGATGTAGTCCCAGCACGAGCGGACCACGACGGCGTGGTCGCGCTGGTCCAGTCGACGGTCGGGTCGTCCCACACGACGATGTCGGCCTGTGCTCCACGGGCGGCTGCTGCGTCACCGAGCAGGAGCAGGTCGGGTCGAGGTGCCGGTGGGTGAGAGCTGGTCACGAAGGCGATAGTCACGATCCTATTGTGCCGGACAGCCATATTAGACATGGTCTGATATTTCTCATATATCAGTGGTAGCCTGATATCCATGTCCGCTCCCCAGACCGCCGTCGCGCTCATCGGTGACGTCGTCAAGTCGCGCGCGCAAGCCGATCGCGCGGTGTTGCAGCGGAGCTGGTCGCCGTTCTCGACCGGGTCAACCAGCGGGAGCCGTCGATCCAAGAGCTCGCTCCCACGATCGGCGACGAGTTCCAGGCCGTCTACACCGATCTTCGGTCGGCGCTTCGCGCCACCCTGCTGCTGCGCCTCAGCCTGCCCGACGGGCTCGACTGCCGATTCGGCATCGGCCTCGGCGACGTCGTTGTTGTCGGTCGGTCCGACTACGGTCTGACCCAGGACGGTTCGGCGTGGTGGTCGGCCCGCGAGGCGATCGAGGAGGCCAAACGACGTGAGACGCGCCGCAACAAGACGCTGCGTACCTGGTTCGTCGCTGCTGATCCAGCCACAGTCGACGCCGGTGTCGTCAACGCCGCCCTCCTGGCACGGGACGGCTCGTGACGTCGCTGAGCGACCGCAGCCGTCGACTGACTCTCGGCCATCTGCTGGGCGAGACGCAGCAGTCGTTGGCTGCTGCTGAGGGCATCACCCAGGGCGCCGTGTCGCAGAACCTGCGCAGCAGCGGAGGGCTCGCGCTGATCGCCGGCCACGGCTGTTGGAGTCCTGAGATGATGCTCGTCCTGGCTCTGCTGCTGTTCGTCGTCGGCGTCGCCGACGTGATGCGCCCGCTGCGTCTGCCATCCGTTCCGGCGCACGTCTCGACCCTGGGTGCGGGGCTGACCGCTGCGCTCCTCGGTGCCTGGGCGATCGGGCTGCCGCCGGGTGCCTGGTGGATCGTCATCGTCCTGCTGCTCGTGCTGGCAGCGTGGCTGGTCGTCCCGTCACTGCCCTTCACGCGCGCCCGTGCCTGCGGCATCGGCGTGCTTGCCGGCGCTGTGCTCACAGTCCTCGCCTTCGGCCAGCACCTGCGGCCCGACGGCGGTGCCGTTGTGAGGTGGTACCACACGCTCGACATTGCGGCGCTCGACGACGTGGGCGCCGAACGGTTCGTCCTGGCGGCGAGCTGCCTGGTGTTCCTGCACAGCTCGGCCAACGTCGTGGTCCGACTCGTGCTCGCCGGTTCAGGACCCCACGTGCTCGAGAGCGAGAACACCCTGAAGGGCGGTCGCATCCTGGGGCCGCTCGAGCGGTGGTTCATCTTCTCGATGGCCCTGGCCGGGCAGTTCGGTGCCATCGCCGCCGTCGTCGCGGCCGAGGGCATCGTCCGCTTCCCCGAGATCTCCAGGTCCGACGCATCGGGCAACAAGGCTGAGTACGTGCTGGTCGGCAGCTTCGTCAGCTGGATGCTCGCGCTCGTCTTCGTCCCGCTGGTCAAGTAGCCCGTCACTGATACTCGCCGAATATCAGCCCTGCGCTGATGTTGTGAATCCTCGCATCGTCAACTGGACGCCACCACGCAGTCGATCGAAGCCGCGCCGTAATCTTGGACCATGCCCGAGAACGAAATCGACATCAAGCCGCGCAGCCGCACCGTCACCGATGGCCTCGAGGCCACCGCATCGCGAGGCATGCTTCGCGCGGTAGGCATGGGCGACGACGACTGGGTCAAGCCCCAGATCGGCGTGGCGTCCAGCTGGAACGAGATCACTCCTTGCAACCTGTCGCTCGACCGGCTGGCCAAGCGCGCCAAGGAAGGTGTCCACGCCGGTGGCGGATACCCGCTCGAGTTCGGGACGATCTCGGTCTCTGACGGCATCTCCATGGGCCACGAGGGCATGCACTTCTCGTTGGTCAGCCGCGAGGTCATCGCCGACTCCGTCGAGACCGTCATGATGGCCGAGCGCCTCGACGGCTCGGTGCTTCTCGCCGGCTGCGACAAGAGCCTGCCCGGCATGCTGATGGCGGCCGCACGGCTCGACCTCGCGAGCGTCTTCGTCTACGCCGGCTCGATCATGCCCGGCAACGTCGACGGCAAGGACGTCACGATCATCGACGCCTTCGAGGCCGTCGGTGCCTGCTTGGCAGGCAAGATGTCGCGCGAGCAGGTCGACAAGATCGAACGCGCCATCTGCCCCGGCGAAGGTGCGTGCGGTGGCATGTACACCGCCAACACGATGGCCTCGGCGGCCGAGGCGCTCGGCATGAGCCTGCCCGGTTCGTCAGCCCCGCCGGCGATCGACAGCCGCCGCGACGACTACGCGATCGCGTCCGGCGAGGCAGTCGTCGAGCTGCTCCGCCAGGGCATCACGGCCCGCCAGATCCTGACGAAGGAGGCGTTCGAGAACGCCATCACGGTCGTCATGGCGCTCGGCGGATCCACCAACGCCGTCCTGCACCTCCTGGCCATCGCCCGGGAGGCCGAGGTCGACCTCACGCTCGAAGACTTCAGCCGCATCGGCGACAAGGTGCCGCACCTCGGCGACCTCAAGCCCTTCGGCCGCTACGTCATGAACGACGTCGACAAGGTCGGCGGCATCCCGGTCATCATGAGGGCACTGCTCGATGCAGGTCTGATGCACGGTGACTGCCTGACCGTCACGGGCAAGACGATGGCCGAGAACCTGGCCCACATCGAGCCGAGCTCGACGGCGATGTCATCCGCGACATCGACAAGCCGATCCACAAGACCGGTGGACTGACGATCCTGCACGGCACGCTGGCACCCGAGGGTGCGGTCGTCAAGAGCGCCGGATTCGACTCCGACGTCTTCACCGGCACGGCTCGCGTGTTCGACGGCGAGCGCAAGGCCATGGACGCGCTGGAAGACGGCACGATCGTCGCGGGCGATGTCGTCGTGATCCGCTACGAGGGCCCCAAGGGTGGCCCCGGCATGCGCGAGATGCTCGCGATCACCGGTGCCATCAAGGGCGCGGGACTCGGTAAGGACGTCCTGCTGATGACTGACGGGCGCTTCTCCGGAGGAACAACCGGCTTGTGCGTCGGACACGTCGCTCCCGAGGCGGTCGACGGGGGACCCATCGCGTTCATCAAGGACGGTGACCAGATCACCCTCGACGTCGCCAACAAGCGTCTCGACGTCGCGGTCGATGCCGACGGGCTCGAGGCCCGCAAGGTCGGCTGGGAGCCGCTGCCGCCCAAGTACACGACTGGTGTCCTGGCCAAGTACCGCAAGCTCGTCTCGTCGGCGGCTCATGGCGCCATCACCGGCTGACGTCCGGTGATCCACGGTCGAGAGGCCTGGTCGTGAGCGACCCCGTCTTCGCGACGAAGTGGGACTTCCTGTTCGCCCGGGTGCTGGTCGGAATCGACCGGTCCTCGGGCGTCTGGTCGGGATCAGAGCCGGCGCCGGGCCAGCAGATGGTGTGCGTGTGGAGCAGCGAGGTGCGTGCGACCGACGCCCTGCACGTCGAGTCGTGGGAGCTGAAGTGGATCTCGGTCCGTGAAGCTCCTGGCCCTGGTGCCAGCGGGCATCGGCGTCGTGGTCGACCCAGAGCGCCCCGACGGGATGACGGCCAGCGCAGCGCAGGTCGCCCAGCTCAAGCCCCTCGTCGTGCCGTTCCCGCCCGAGGCGGCTGTGCGGGTCACGTCCTGGGACGAGCTGGCCGGACCCCACCTCGACCAGCTGTGGCGGCAGCCGCCAGCAGCGAGACGGTGAGCGAGGTGCGCGCCTTCGTCTACACGGTCGACGAGAGCCCTGCCCTGGGATGCCTGGCGTACACGTTCGTCGGTGGTGACGACGATCCTGCTGTCGTGGCGACAGCCGTCGACCTGGTGGGAAGGAACCCCGTGGGCTTGGGAGTGAAGGCCGTCAACGTCCTCGCCTGGCCAGACGTCCCGGCAGAGATCCGAGCAGCGCTGCCCGATGGGTTCGTGATCTACCGACGCAAGCGGCCCCGGCGGTGGCGTCGCTGAGCGTCGGGGACAATGGTCAGATGCCATCGCCGCGTTCAGCAGACTTCGACGACACCGAGCTCGCGACAGCACTCAAGGTCTTGGGCGAGGCACAGTTCCTGGCCGAGGACGACGAGGCCTATGTGGCCCTGCGGCGTGCGTGCGGCAAGTTCTACAAGGACGTCAAGAAGCAGCGCAGGCTCGACAAGCGAGCCCAGATAGCGGCGGCCGACCGCGAGGTCGTGGCCGCGACGGCCACCGGTTCACCGACGCGTATCGACGACGAGACCGAGGGCATCCCGCTGGTGTCGAACGCCGCCGGGGCCACGGCAGGCACGCTGATGGTCGCGCGGCCGTGCTACATCTGCAAGCAGAAGTACACGATCGTCGACGCGTTCTACCACCAGCTCTGCCCCGACTGCGCGGCGCTCAACCGTTCCAAGCGCGATGCCCGCACCGACCTGTCCGGCAAGCGAGCACTGCTGACCGGTGGCCGGGCCAAGATCGGCATGTACATCGCGTTGCGACTGCTGCGCGACGGGGCCCACACGACGATCACGACCCGGTTTCCGCATGACGCCGTGCGACGCTTCACCGCGATGGACGACAGTGCCGACTGGATCCACCGGCTGCGCATCGTCGGCATCGACCTGCGCGATCCGGCCCAGGTCGTCGGCCTGGCCGACTCGGTCGCCGAGCAGGGACCGCTTGACATCCTGATCAACAACGCGGCGCAGACCGTCCGTCGCACGCCCGGTGCGTACGCCCCCTTGGCAGAGGCCGAGTCGGCGCCGCTGCCCGACGGCCCGCTCCCGGGAGCTGCTGACGTTCGGGCACACCAGCGACGCTCACCCAGCAGCGCTGGTCGGCTCGGTGTCGGCGCATCCGGTGCTGGCGGGTGACTCGCACACGGCCGAAGAGCTCACCTCGTTGGCGCTGACCGCCGGGTCAGCCGACCTCGAGCGCATCGACGCCGGGGGACTTGTGCCCGACACCGTCGACATCAACAGCTGGACCCAGCGGGTGCACGAGGTCGATGCGCTCGAGCTGCTCGAAGTCCAGCTGTGCAACACGACGGCGCCGTTCATCCTGGTCAGCCGGCTGCGACCGTCGATGGCCTCGGCCGAGGCCAGACGCACCTACGTCGTCAACGTCTCGGCGATGGAAGGCCAGTTCAGCCGTCGGTACAAGGGGCCAGGACACCCGCACACCAACATGGCGAAGGCCGCACTCAACATGCTGACGCGCACGAGCGCGGGGGAGATGCTGGAGCAGGACGGCATCCTCATGACCGCGGTCGACACCGGTTGGATCACCGACGAACGCCCGCACCCCACCAAGGTGCGCCTGGCCGAAGAGGGCTTCAAGGCGCCCCTCGACCTGGTCGACGGTGCAGCACGGGTCTACGACCCGATCATCCGAGGCGAGGCCGGCGAAGACATCCACGGGGTGTTCCTCAAGGACTACGCAGCATCGCCCTGGTGACACTGCCGTGACAGACGACGGCCCGGACGGAATCTCACCGTCCGGGCCGTCGTCCTGCAGGCTGCTGATCAGGAAGCCGTGGCGCATTCTCCGAGCTTGGGCGTCAGCTCGGTGAGCACCTTGGTGTCGTCGGCGTTCTTGTAGTCCTTGTCGCCCTCGACCAGTGCGTTGAGTGTCTTGTCGGAGAGCTTGGACTCCTCGAAGACCTTCGCCATGCAGTCGGCGGCCTTCTTGGGGGACCGATGTGCCGAGGGCGCTCTTGTCGCTCGACAGTGCCTTCGAGATCTCGTCAGCGCTGGGGCGGTCGGCGCCGCCGCCACACGCAGCGGTCAGGGTCAGGGCGGCCGCCGCGATCGCCGCGCACAGTGTCTTCTTCATAGTTCCCCTCGATGGTGGGTGTGGACCGCGTCATGGTGTGCGGGCCAGCACGGAAGTGGTGCCAAGGAGAAATGGTGCCAGTACGGCAAGCAGCCTGGAACAGGGACTCCCTGTCACCGATAGTTTTTCCGGCGACTGGTCCATATGGTGGTACGACTTGTCTCACGACTTGACCATCTCGGCCAGGGAGACAACAATAAGGGGGTGCAGATCCAGATTCTCGTAGTAAACAGCTGACGCGATTGACCTAGCCGGGTCGCGCGTCTCCCTCGATTGCCTCCGGGCCGAGGGATTTTTTTATGCGACCGGCCGGGCAGGATCGATCAATGGCGACCGGCTTACGATGAGACAAACAGTGAGGTACCAGAACACATGACCGAGCAGATCTCTGAGCAGATCACCGGGGCGCAGAGCCTCGTGCGCGCGCTGGAGCATGCCGAGGTTGACACGATCTTCGGTATTCCCGGCGGTGCGATCCTTCCGGCCTACGACCCGCTGTACGACTCCGAGAAGATCCGGCACATCCTGGTACGTCACGAGCAGGGCGCCGGACACGCGGCCCAGGGCTACGCGATGGTCACCGGCAAGGTCGGCGTCTGCATGGCGACCTCCGGCCCCGGCGCGACCAACCTCGTGACGGCCATTGCCGACGCCTACATGGACTCGGTCCCGATCGTCGCGATCACCGGTCAGGTTGCGACTCACCTGATCGGCACCGACGGCTTCCAAGAGGCCGACATCCGTGGCATCACGCTGCCGATCACCAAGCACAGCTATCTCGTGACCGACGCCGCCGACATCCCGCGGGTCATCGCCGAGGCCTTCCACATCGCCGGCTCGGGCCGCCCCGGGTCCGGTGCTGGTCGACATCGCCAAGGACGCCCTGCAGGCACGCACGACGTTCCGCTGGCCCAGCGAGCTGGCCCTGCCGGGCTACCGCCCGACGACCCGCCCGCACGGCAAGCAGGTCCGCGAAGCCGCCCGGCTGATGGCTGCGGCCAAGCGACCCGTGCTCTACGTCGGCGGCGGCGTCATCAAGGCCGATGCGGCCGCCGAGCTGCAAGGTGCTGGCCGAGCTGACCCAGATTCCGGTCGTCACGACGTTGATGGCGCGTGGTGCCTTCCCCGACTCCCACGAGCTGCATCTCGGCATGCCCGGCATGCACGGCACCGTTGCCGCCGTCATGGCCCTGCAGAAGAGCGATCTGCTCATCTCGCTCGGTGCGCGCTTCGACGACCGCGTGACCGGCCAGCTCGCGACCTTCGCGCCGTTGGCCAAGATCATCCACGCCGACATCGATCCCGCCGAGATCTCCAAGAACCGCACGGCCGACGTGCCGATCGTGGGTGACTGCCGCGAAGTCATCGCCGATCTCGTGTCGGTGCTGCAGAAGCAGGCAGCCGACGATGCGATCCAGGGCGACTACAGCGCCTGGAAGAGCCAGATGCTCGGCGTGAAGGCCAAGTTCCCGGTCGGCTACGACAAGCCCGCCGAGGGCCTGGCGCCACAGACAGTCATCGAGCGCATCAGCGCGCTCGCCGGACCCCAGGCCACCTACGTCGCGGGAGTCGGCCAGCACCAGATGTGGGCTGCCCACTACGTCGACTACGAGCGTCCGCGCCAGTGGCTCAACTCCGGTGGCGCCGGCACGATGGGCTACTCCGTGCCCGCCGCGATGGGCGCCCAGGTCGGGCTGCCCGGATCGGTCGTCTGGGCCATCGACGGCGACGGCTGCTTCCAGATGACCAACCAAGAGCTCGCCACCTGCGCGATCGAGGGCATCCCGATCAAGGTCGCCGTCATCAACAACTCGTCGCTCGGCATGGTGCGTCAGTGGCAGACCCTGCTGTACGACAAGCGGTACTCCAACACCGACCTGCACACCGGTCCCGAGTCGATCGGCGCCCGCCGCATCCCCGACTTCGTCAAGCTCGCCGACGCGTACGGCTGCGTCGGCCTGCGGTGCGACAACGAGGCCGACCTCGACGCGACGATCGAGAAGGCCATGGCCATCACCGACCGCCCGGTCGTCATCGACTTCGTCGTCGAGCGCGACGCGATGGTCTGGCCGATGGTCCACGCCGGCACCAGCAACGACGACATCCAGATTGCGCGCGACCTCGCTCCCGCGTGGGACGAGGAAGACCTCTGATGCTCCGTCCGATCACCTGGTCGCATGTGGGCGACCGTCACTCCGAGCAGGAAGTTTCATCGTGACCTCACATACTCTGTCCGTGCTGGTCGAGAACACCCCCGGTGTGCTCGCGCGGGTCTCCAGCCTGTTCATGCGGCGCGGTTTCAACATCGACTCGCTGGCCGTCGGCCCGACCGAGATCCCCGAGATCTCCCGCATGACGATCGTCGTCAACGTCGACGAGCTGCCGCTCGAGCAGGTCACCAAGCAAGCCGACAAGCTCGTCAACGTCCTCAAGATCGTCGAGCTCGACTCGGCGAGCGCGGTCGAGCGTGGCTCATGCTGATCAAGGTCAAGACCGATCCGCAGACCCGCGGACAGGTGCTGGAGACCGTCAATCTGTTCAGGGCTAAAGTTGTCGATGTTGCCACCGATGCCGTGACGATCGAGGCGACCGGAGACGCGGGCAAGCTCACCGCGATGCTGAACGTTCTCGAACCGTTCGGCATCCGCGAGATCGCCCAGTCCGGACGTGTGGCCATAGGTCGCGGATCCCGTTCCATCACCGACCGCACGCTGCGCGCCGTCCCCGGCTCGCAGGCAAGCTGAAATCCCCAAGTTTTCACCCATACAAGAAAAGTCTCAAGGAGAAGTCCCCGTGGCTGAACTGTTTTATGACGACGACGCAGACCTGAGCATCATCCAGGGTCGCAACGTGGCGGTTATTGGCTATGGCAGCCAGGGCCACGCCCACGCGCTCAACCTGCGTGACTCCGGCGTCGACGTCCGCGTCGGTCTGCCCGAAGGCTCCAAGAGCCGCGCCAAGGCCGAGGCCGAGGGCCTGCGCGTCCTGAACGTCGCCGAGGCCGTCGAAGAGGCTGACGTCATCGTGATCCTCGCGCCCGACCAGGTGCAGCGTCACGTGTACGCCGAGTCGATCGAGCCCAACCTGGTCGACGGCGATGCTCTCGTCTTCGGTCACGGCTTCAACATCCGCTACGGCTACATCGCGCCGCCGGCCGGTGTCGATGTCCTCCTCGTCGCGCCCAAGGCGCCGGGCCACACCGTGCGTCGCGAGTTCGTCGACGGCCGCGGCATCCCCGACATCATCGCGGTCGAGCAGGACGCGACCGGCAAGGCGTGGGACATCGCCCTGTCGTACGCGAAGGCTATCGGCGGCACCCGCGCCGGCGTCATCAAGACGACGTTCACTGAAGAGACCGAGACCGACCTCTTCGGCGAGCAGGCTGTCCTGTGCGGTGGCATGTCGCACCTGGTCCAGGCCGGGTTCGAGACGCTGACTGAGGCCGGCTACCAGCCCGAGATCGCCTACTTCGAGGTCCTGCACGAGCTCAAGCTCATCGTCGACCTGATGTGGGAGGGCGGCATCGCCAAGCAGCGTTGGAGCATCTCCGACACCGCCGAGTACGGCGACTACGTCTCCGGCCCCCGCGTCGTCGACGCAGGTGTCAAGGAGCGCATGCAGGGCGTCCTCGCCGACATCCAGGACGGCACGTTCGCCAAGCGCTTCATCGACGACCAGGACAATGGCGCCAAGGAGTTCCTGGAGGCTGCGTGAGAAGGAGGCCGGACACCCGATCGAGAAGACCGGCAAGGTCCTGCGCTCGCACTTCAGCTGGCAGCAGCAGGACGCTGACTACGTCGACGGCCAGGCCGCCCGCTAGTCACCAGCTCCACCTCGACGCCCCGCCCGGACCATCCGGGCGGGGCGTTCCCCATTCCCCCTGAAGAGGTACTTACCGCCCTCCGAGGAGGTACCGACTGCCCTTCGAGGAGGTGGTTGTTGCCCCTCCGGGAGGTGGCTGCTGCCCTCACGGGGGCGACAAGTACCTCGCGGCGGGGCGGTAAGCACCTCTTCAGCGGGACGGGGAATGGGTGCGATAGGTTCGAGGCGCAAGGCCGGGGTGCCCCACGAGGGGGCTGAGATGAGACCCGCCGAACCTGATCCGGTTAACACCGGCGCGAGGGAGCCTGCTCATGACGAGTACTGTCACGTCCACGATTGCTGCTGCGGTCCGCGAGAAGTCGCCGCTGGTGCAGTACATCACCAACTACGTCTCGATGGACGTCGCGGCCAATGTGCTGAACGCCGTGGGTGCCTCCCCGGCGATGGTGCACGATCCGCACGAGGCCGGTGATTTCGCGCGGATCTCCTCGGCCGTCGGCATCAACATCGGCACACCGTCGCCGTCGTGGGTCGACGGCATGACCGCCGCCGCACAGTCGGCGCGCGAGGTCGGCACCCCGTGGGTTCTCGACCCGGTCGCCGTCGGCGCGACGTCGTATCGGCGCGACATCGTCGCCGAGCTGCTGCGGCACGCACCGACGGTCGTGCGTGGCAACGCCAGCGAGATCCTCGCCATCGCGACGTCCCAGGCCGGTGGCCGGGGCGTCGACAGCCAGGCGGCCTCGCTCGATGCGCTCGACGGCGCTCGGACGCTCGCCAGAGAGCTGTCGGCCGTCGTGGTCGTGACGGGAGTCGAAGACGTCATCACCGACGGCGTGCGCACCGCAGTCGTCCACGGCGGACATGCGCTGATGCCGATGGTCACGGCCCTCGGCTGCTCGGCAACGGCGCTCGTCGCCGCGTGCTGCGCCGTGGCGGACGACCCCTTCGACGCGTCGGTGACCGCGATGGCAATGCTCGCCGTAGCAGGGGAGCGTGCGGGGAAGAACGCCCCCGGACCGGGCACGTTCCGTGTCCGCCTGCTCGACGGCTCGCCATGCTCGACGACGAGCGGTTGGCTGCGGTCCGGATCGTCGAGTCATGAGCATCGATCTGCGGCTCTACCTGGTCACAGATCCTTCCTGCGACGATCTCGGCTCGGTCGTGACGGCTGCCGTTGCAGGCGGCGCGACGTGCGTGCAGGTGCGAGACAAGTCCGGCACGTCGGCCGACCGCCTGGCAGCAGTGGCGGCTCTGCGGGCCGCCCTGCCGGCCTCGGTCGCGGTGCTCGCCAATGACGACGTCGCCGCGGCGCGCGCCGGTGACGGCTTGCACGTCGGGGTCGGCGACACCGATCCGGTCACAGCGCGCGCAGCACTAGGAGAAGACGCCGTGATCGGCTGGTCGGTCAACGATCTGAGGCAGCTCGACGATGCGGTGCAGCTCGCGGCCTGCGACTACGTCGCGGCCAGCCCGGTGTGGGCCACGCCGACCAAGACCGACACGACCGCTCCGTTCGGTCTCGATGGGGTCCGCGAGCTCGCGAAGCGACTGGGCGGCCGACTGCCACTGATCGCGATCGGCGGCATCGACGCTGCCAATGCACGTGACGTCATCGCGGCGGGAGCCAACGGCGTGGCAGTGGTCAGCGCGATCTGTGCTGCCGACGACCCGGCTGGGGCTGCGGCCTCGTTGCGGCTCGCCGTCGACGACGCTCTGCAGGCCAGGGGAGTGCACGCATGAGCCGCACCCCCGTGATGTTGACCATCGCGGGCTCCGACCCGTCGGGCGGGGCGGGCATCCAGGCCGATCTGAAGACCGCCAGTGCGCTGGGCGTGTACGGCGCGACCGTCATCACCGCGTTGACGGTGCAGAACACCCTCGGCGTCACGGGCATCCACGCGGTGCCGACCGAGTTCATCGCGGCGCAGTACCGGGCGGTCGTCGACGACCTCGACGTCCGGGCGGTGAAGATCGGGATGCTGGGCAGCGTCGACGTCGTCCGCACGGTTGCCGAGATGCTGCGTGATCGACCCGTCCCGGCTGTCGTGCTCGACCCCGTCATGGTCGCGACGTCGGGTGATCGGCTGGTGCCCGAGGATGCCGTCGAGGCGATCCGCGACCTGCTGCTGCCGTTGGCGACAGTCGTGACCCCCCAACGTGCCAGAGGCCGAGGTGCTGGCCGGTCGAGACATCTCGGTGCTCGACGACCTCGACGTCGTGGGTCGGGTGTTGCTGGAGTCGGCCCGCAGCACGTGCTGGTCAAGGGCGGACATCTGCCCGGCGATCTCAGCGTCGACGTCCTCGTGTCGCACGACGCCGTGCAACGTCTGGCGGTTTCCGCGCGTCGACACGGTGCACACGCATGGCACGGGGTGCACGTTGTCGTCGGCGATCGCTTCGCACCTGGTCCTGGGTCGCAGCGTCGCCGATGCGGTCGCTGGGGCCAAGGACTATCTGACGAGGGCGTTGGTGGCGGGAATGAGCCTCGACATCGGCAGCGGACACGGCCCGGTCGATCATCGGATCGGCCGGTGAGCGCGTCCGAACGGCTCTGGGAGTCGGTCGGCGACTGGTACGCCGCGATCTGCGAGCATCCGTTCGTGCTCGGCCTGATCGATGGATCGTTGCCGCCTGACGTCTTTGCGCGCTACCTGGTCGACGACGCGCACTACCTGGACCGCTACGCCCGCGTGCTGGCCCAGCTCGCGGCGCGTGCCGGCGACGCTGAGGGCACCGAGCTGATGGCATCCGCTTGCTGCTGGCGCGATCTCGGCGGAGCGGGAGCTGGCACCGGGACTTCCTCGCACCGCGGGGGCTTGATCCCGATGTCGACAGCGTTCCCGAGCCGAGTCCGACCTGTGTCGCGTACACGGGCTTCCTGGAGTCCGCTGCCACGACCCGCTCCTTCGAGGTGGGACTTGCTGCCGTGCTGCCGTGCTTCCGGGTCTACGCCGAGGTCGGCCGGCACGTCCTGGCCCGGCGCCCGTCGGGCGAGCATCCTTATGCGGCGTGGATCGATACCTATGCTGCGCCGGAGTTCGACGCGGCAGTACGTCGAGCCGAGGCATATCTCGACCAGGTGGCCGCTGCTGGCGGAGCATCATCGGATCTGGTCGAGCTCGAATCGGCCTACCGGCGAGCGACCCGGTTCGAGTGGATGTTCTGGGATGCCGCCTGGCGCCACGAGACCTGGCCCACCCCACCCTGACGAGGTGGTTGCCGCCCTCCGACGAGGTGGTTACCGTCCTAGGAAGGGCGAACTGGTTCGGTCGGAAAGACCACAACCACCTCCTCACGGGGCGCTAACCACCTCGTCACGGGGCCATAACTACCTCGTCAGGGGGATGGGGGTTAGGCGATCATGTCGAGGGTTTCGTTGCGGCGGGTGGAGTGGACGGGGCGGGGCTTGCCGAGGACCTCTTGGTACGCCAGCTTGAGCCGGTGGACGGCTTCGGTCAGGGTCTCGTGCGACTGCGTGTACGGGATGCGCAGGTGCCGCTCGGCTGCGGCGCTCGCATGCGAGAAGAACCGGGGGCCCGGCGTCAGCAGCAGGCCGTGACGGGCAGCTGCCGTGGTCAAGTTCGATGACATCCGTTCGGGCAGCGTGACCCACAGGTTGAGCCCGCCGGTGGGGCACGGCGCCTCGACGTCGGGCAGCTGGCCGGCGAGCTCGGCCAGGAGATGATCGCGAGCGCTGCGGAGTCGCGCCCGCCCGGCGGCCGCAGTCTGCCCGCCATCAGCCAACAGCTCGGCGACGACGAGCTGGTCGAAGGCCGACGTGCCGAGATCATCCATCATCCTGGCCTGCACGAGCGGCATGACCAGGTCGTGCGGTGCGCGGATCCACCCCACCCGAAGCCCGCCCCAGTACGCCTTCGACGACGATCCCATCAGGACGGCTCGCGAGTCGTACTTGGCGAAGACGGGGGGCACTCGACGCCGTCGAGATTGATCTCCCGGAGTGACTCATCGACGATGGGCACGACGTCGTGCCGTCGCATGGCATGCGCCCAGCGGGAGCGCTCGTCATCCGTCATGACAGCGGCGGTCGGGTTGTGGAAGTCGGGGATGAAGTACGCGGCCTGGTGCGGCGAGCCGTTCAGGACTGACGTCAGTGATTCGGGGTCCCACGGTGAGCTGTGGACGGGCAGCGGCGAGAGACGCCCGCCGACCGACTCGAACGCGTCGTGCGCGTGGGGATAGCTTCGTGCCCTCGACGACTATTCGTTGGCTGGGGGAGATCAGCGCCCGAACGAGCAGCGAGATGGCGCCCATCGCGCCGCTGGTCACGATGATCTGGCCGGGATCGGTCGCCAGGCCGCTGTCGGTGTACCTCTGGGCGAGGATCTCTCGCAGGACCGGGAGTCCGTCGGGCAGGTAGCCGGTCGTGGCGAGCAGCCCGGGAAGCTTGGCGACGGCCGCCTCGAAGGCTCGGGCCAGTCCTGGTGGGCCGACGGGCGCCGAGTAGGTCAAGGCGATGGTGTCGGCGTCGTCGGGCGTGATGATCAGGCTGCTGGCACTCGATGCCTGCAGTGGGACCCGCACGACGCTGCCGGAGCCTTGGCGTGAGTGCAGGATGCCGTTCTCGCGCAGCTCCGCATAGACCCGGGTCGTCGTGGTACGACTCACGCCGAGGGCCGTGGCGAGCTCGCGCTCGGACGGAAGTCGGCTGCCGTCGGCGACCCGGCCGTCGACGACGAGCAACCGGATCCGTTCGGCGATCAGGCGGTAGGCGGGGCCACCGCTGCCGAGATCGCCCAGCAGGCTGGCGAGACGGTGCGCGGAAAGTGTCACGGACATGAGGCCAGTGTTCCACAATTGGCTATGTATTCAAGGGCCAATCTGGTGCACGGTGGACCTATGAACGAGCTTCTTGTCGTGGTCGGGGTGATTGCCCTCGTGTGGACGGTCGTGCGCCTGTGGATCGTCATCGCCCGGGACGGCTACGGGTCGGTCCCGCCGCCACGCAGCCACCGTGAAGGCTCGGCACGTGGGCTGACCGTCAGCTCCAGCGATGAGGGGGCTCGTCGCGAGGCTCCTCCAGCTCATCGTGGGGGCTGTTCCTGTACGGGTTCACGATGGCGATGCTCGTCGAGTCCACCTTGGGGCTCGACCCCTGGGACGTGTTCCACGAAGGTGTCACCAACCAGGTCTCGCTGAGCTTCGGCCAGGTCGTCATCGCAACCGGCGCGGTGGTGCTCCTGCTGTGGATCCCGTTGCGCCAGATGCCGGGCATCGGAACTGTCCTGAACGTCGTGATCATCGGGCTCGCGGCCGATTTCGGCATCGCCGTGATCAGCCAGCCGGACGATCTCTGGCTACGGGTCCTGCTGCTGGTCGGGGGAGTCGTCGGCAACGCCTTCGCCGGCGCCCTCTACATCGGGGCAGCGCTGGGTCCGGGACCGCGTGACGGCTTGTGGCTCGGACTCGTCCGCCGCACAGGTCGCAGTGTCCGGCTCTGGCGCACCGTGATCGAGGTGACGGTGCTGGCGATCGGATTCGTGCTGGGTGGCACGGTCGGAGTCGGGACGGTCCTGTACGCCGTGACGATCGGCCCGCTCGTCCAGCTGTTCCTGCCGCTGACGTCGGTGCAGGTGCCCGAGAAGGTCAGCGTCGCGTCGCGATGATCAACGAGGCGTGGACGTCGATCAGCATCTCGACGGCTGCGAACCGCTCGTCGGTGAGCCACTGCTCGCGCACCGTGTCGACGCGGCCTTCGACGATCGGCGGCCAGTAGTCGGACGGGATGAAGTCGTCGAGGATCACGATCCCGCCGGGCTCCATCAGGTTCGCCAGGACGTCGACGCTCTCCATGACTTCGCGCACGTCGACGAACAGCATCGAGAACGGTGCGTACTGCTCGAGCGTCGACCAGTCGCCGGCGATGACGTCGACGTTGGGGGGTGTCGGCGAACATCTTCTGCACGTCACCGGCCAAGGCCGGATCGAGCTCGGCACTCACGACTCGAGCGGTCGTGGGCGCACCGCTGGAGAGCCAGGCTGATCCGACGCCGCACCCGGTGCCGAGCTCGGCCAGGGTTCCGGTGCGTGATGCTGCCAGCGAGGCGAGGAGGCGTCCGGTCTCGTTGCGGATCGAGGTGATGAATCCGCGTTGCCGGGAGAGGTCGAGAGCCCTCGCGACGAGATCAGGTACTTCGGCTGGGGCGCTCACGCGGCCAGTGTGTCACGTCGGTGCCCCTGGTCGAGGATCGGATGTCTCGTTGCGTGAGACGTGACCACAAGGTGAGACACGCGTGAAGAGGTGTGCCCGGTTCGTGGGTCGAGGGGCTACTCTTGTCTCATCATGCGGAAGCAGCTTGTAGTAATCGCTTGCCGCGGCAGGGCCTCTTAGGGCTACACCCTGCCGCGGAGTTTCGGCGTTGGCCCGCCGTTCCGCCGCAGGGTAGGTGATCTCGATCAGATCCCACACTCGCTGAACTCCTGGTGATCCCGGGTCGTTGGTGGCGTGCTGGACGGCGGACTCCCGTCGGACCCGCACCGCCTTTCACGTCCGAACTCACAGGAGATCATCATGGAACCGCAGCTGATGGAATCGGGGACCCGCGCACCTGCGCGACGACGCTCGTCCGCCGAGCCCGAGCTGTCCGAACGACCCGACGACAACTGACCGGATGTTGATACGTAAGTTTCACATCCTGAGACATCGACCGTAGAATGACGCCCATGACCAAGTCTTTCTCGCTCGCAGTTGTCGCCGGTGACGGCATCGGTCCCGAGGTCACCTCGCAGGCCCTCCAGGTGCTGAACACCGTCGCTCCCGCGCACGGACTCTCGTTCGCCACGTCGGACTACGACCTCGGTGCCCGTCGCTATCACGCGACCGGCGAGACGTTGCCGGTTCGGTGCTCGAGGAGATTCGCGGGCACGACGCGATTCTGCTCGGCGCGATCGGCGATCCGAGTGTGCCGTCGGGCGTGCTCGAGCGCGGTCTGCTGCTCAAGCTGCGGTTCGAGCTCGACCACTACGTCAACCTGCGTCCGTCGAAGCTGTTCAAGGGTGTGGGCTCACCGCTCGGCAACCCCGGCGACATCGACTTCGTGGTCGTGCGCGAAGGCACAGAAGGACCGTACGTCGGCAACGGCGGCGCCATCCGCGTCGGCACGCCGCACGAGCTCGCGACCGAGGTCAGCGTCAACACGGCGTTCGGTGTCGAGCGGGTCGTGCGCGATGCCTTCGCCCGCGCTCAAGCACGGCCTCGCCAGAAGCTGACGCTGGTGCACAAGAACAACGTCCTCGTGCACGCCGGTCATCTGTGGACCCGCACGGTCAATGCCATCGCGCCGGAGTTCCCCGACGTGACGGTCGACTACTTGCACGTCGATGCCGCCACGATCTTCCTGGTGACTGATCCGGCGCGCTTCGACGTCATCGTCACCGACAACCTGTTCGGTGACATCTTGACCGACCTCGCTGCCGCGATCACCGGTGGTATCGGTCTGGCCGCGAGTGGAAACGTCAACCCTGACGGCACTGCACCCAGCATGTTCGAACCCGTCCACGGCTCGGCTCCCGACATCGCTGGACAGTCCAAGGCCGATCCGACGGCTGCGATCCTGTCTGCCGGTCTGCTGCTCGACCACCTGGGCTTCCCCGAGGCTGCTGCGCAGATCACTGCCGCAGTCGAGGCCGACATCGCCGCGCGCGGCGCAGCACAACGTACGACCGAGGAGGTGGAGAGGCCATCACGCAGCGTGTCACGGATCTGGGTGCGGCCGCGGGCGTACCGGTCGCCTGACCGTTTCTCCCATCGAACCCAGAAAGTTGTAGCGTGACAAGCATGACCTCCCAACCCTTCGCATCCACGTTCACGCCCAATCCGGCGCCCAGGAGCGCCGACGAACGTGCTGCGATCCTGGCCGAGCCCGGTTTCGGCAACTACTTCACCGACCACATGTTCCTGTCCGAGTGGACCCCCGACACCGGGTGGGCCGACGCGCGCGTCGTCCCCTACGGTCCGCTCCAGATCGATCCGGCGACAGCCGTCCTGCACTATGCGCAGGAGATCTTCGAGGGCATGAAGGCGTACGTCCACGATGACGGTTCGGTCTGGCTGTTCCGTCCCGAGGCCAATGGCGAGCGCATGCAGCGTTCAGCCCACCGTCTGGCCCTGCCCGAGCTGCCGCTCGACTGGTTCATCGGATCGATCGAGGCGTTGCTCGCTGCCGATCGCGAGTGGATCCCGGCCGGCGGCGAGAAGAGCCTGTACCTGCGACCGTTCATGTTCGCGTCCGAGGTGTTCCTCGGTGTCCGGCCGAGCCAGCACGTGACCTACTCGGTCATCGCCTCACCAGCCGGTGCCTACTTCGCGGGGGAGATGCAGGCAGTCTCCATCTGGTTGTCGTCGGAGTACTCGCGTGCGGGTGCCGGTGGCACCGGCGCGGCCAAGTGTGGAGGCAACTACGCCGCGAGCCTGCTGCCGCAGCAGGAGGCAAGCGCGCACGGGTGCGCACAGGTCGCGTTCCTCGACTCGGTCGAGCAGAAGTGGATCGAAGAGCTGGGCGGCATGAACCTGTACTTCGTGAAGTCCGACGGCTCGATCGTCACCCCTAGCTGTCGGGCTCGATCCTCGAAGGCGTCACCCGTGACTCGATCATGCAGATCGCCCGCGACCTGGGTCATGAGGTCGTCGAGCGCAGGATCTCGATCGACGAGTGGCGTGAGGGTGCGGCCGACGGCACGATCTCCGAGGTCTTCGCCTGTGGCACCGCAGCGGTCGTCACACCGGTCAAGTCTCTGAAGTGGGACGGTGGCGAGGCCGTCAGCGGCGACGGTGAGCCGGGCAAGATCACGACCGATATCCGGTCGGCACTGGTCGACATCCAGTACGGCCGGGCCGAGGACAAGCACGGCTGGTTGCGTCAGGTCAGCGCCTGACGCGCAGCTCCTGAACGGGTACGTTCTGGTTACTCCTGGGTAGCGGCAGCGGGGCAGCACCACCTGCCCACCACCTTCACCACTTTGGATCCAATCTGTGATCAACTGGACTGGAGAAGCTGCCCCTACCTAGGAGAATCCATGTCCGACGCCACACGATCCGAGCATGACCTGATCGGAGACCGTGAGGTTCCACTCGACGCGTACTGGGGTGTCCACACCCTTCGTGCGCTCGAGAACTTCCCCATCACCGGCATCCCCATCGGCACGAGCCCCTACCTGGTCGCGGCGCTCGCCTCGGTCAAGCAGGCCGCCGCCGCAGCCAACAACGAGCTGGGACTGCTCGATGACGAGCGGTACGGTGCGATCCGCAGCGCCTGTGAAGAGATCCGGGGCGGTGCGCTCGTCGACGAGTTCGTCGTCGACGTGATCCAGGGTGGCGCAGGCACGTCGACCAACATGAATGCCAACGAGGTCATCGCCAACCGGGCGCTGGAGATCCTGGGGCACAAGAAGGGCGACTACGCCTTCATCCACCCCAACGAGCACGTCAATCTCAGCCAGTCGACCAATGACGTCTACCCGACGGCGGTCAAGATCGCGATCATCCTCGCGACCCACGACCTGCTGGCCGCGATGGAAGTTCTCGAGACGTCCTTCGCCCGCAAGGCCGACGAGTTCCATGACGTGCTGAAGATGGGGCGCACCCAGCTCCAGGACGCCGTGCCGATGACGTTGGGACAGGAGTTCCGCACCTACTCGCTCATGATCGGCGAGGACCGGGCGCGGCTCAGCGAGGCAGTGCTGCTGCTGCACGAGATCAACCTCGGCGCGACGGCGATCGGCACCCAGCTCAATGCACCCGCCGGCTACGTCCCGATCGCGTGCGGACACCTGGCCGAGCTGACCGGTCTTCCGCTGGAGACGGCCGTCGACCTGATCGAGGCGACCCAGGACTGTGGTGCCTTCGTGCAGCTGTCCGGGACCCTCAAGCGAGTGGCGGTCAAGCTCTCGAAGATCTGCAACGACCTGCGTCTGCTGTCATCCGGTCCGCGCGCGGGATTCAACGAGATCAACCTGCCGCCGGTCCAGGCGGGGTCGAGCATCATGCCCGGCAAGGTCAATCCGGTGATCCCCGAGGTCGTCAACCAGGTCGCCTTCCAGGTCATCGGCCACGACATGACGGTCACGATGGCTGCCGAAGGTGGTCAGCTCCAGCTCAACGCCTTCGAGCCGGTCATCTGCTACTCGTTGTCGGCCGGAATCTCACGGTTGCGGGAGGCCGTGCTGGTGCTCGCGACGCGTTGCGTCGACGGCATCACCGCGAACGAGGCGTTGCTGCGCAGCGAGGTCGAGAACTCGATCGGCCTGGTCACAGCACTGAATCCCTATATCGGGTACGCCGCCGCCACCGAGGTGGCGATGGAGGCCTTGCAGTCGGGACGTGGTGTGGCCGATCTCGTCCTCGAACGAGGTCTGCTGCCGCGCGAGAAGCTCGAGGCGATCTTGCGACCCGAGGTCCTGGCCAATCTCGCACCGCGTCCCGAGACGACTCCGTAAGGTCGGTCCCGCCCGGCGGTCAGGCGAAGATTGCCGTGGCGGGGTCGCCTCGCAGATGGACCAGGAGCGATCCGGACATCGCGTCGTACTCGATGGCGGCGACGATCGACCGGTCCTTCGGCGTCTCGATCGCATCGGGTTCGCCGAGCCCGTAGGCGATGTCGCGCAGCGTGATCGTGGCATCGCCGACGGGGTCGTTGGCCGGCCACTCCGCGATGAGGCGGTGCACGAGGCCTGCCAGCACGGCGCTGTACATCGCGTGACGTGACTGGTCGACGCCCGTCATCACGATCTCGGGCAGTCCGAAGGACGTCAGTCCCACCGTGAGCAGCTCGGAGTGGTTGAGCGAGGCGTAGTCGACGACGTACCACTGGGTTGCCTGGGCGAGAGACACCGACCGTGAGGACTGCTCGATCACGCGGGGGATCGTCAGGTCGATCACGACCCCGTCATGGGCCTCGGCCAGCTCGAGCGCCTCGATGCGGGCGTCGCGCTGCACGAAGGCAGCGTCGTCGATCGACGTCCCGCGCATGACCAGCCACTGGTGGGGGCGGGTCCGCAGGCGCAGGAGCGCCTCGGGGGACGTCCCGTAGTGCCGCAGCAGCTCGAGGGCGGGCATCGCGACGGGATCGACGGAGCCGAGGGACTCACTGGTCATGACGGCGTACATGACATGGGGCCCCGTCGTGCGGGGACGGGTCTGGCGGTCATAACTCGATCAGTCTAGACTGACCCGCATGCAGAGCATCTCGATCATTATCGACAGGCGCGCCGGGAACTGAAGTTCACCCCCCGACGCGCTGCCTCCCACACCCTGGGGGCTTTTTTGTTTCTCTGACACAGCACAGCAAGCCAGCACGAGCAAGCCACCACGAGCGCAGCACCCAGGACGAAGGACGACGCAGTGAGCACAGCCCCCGTGAGCCCCGGTCAGCAGCAGGTCAGCGACTTCCACGTCTACGACACGACGATGCGTGACGGTGCGCAGCAAGAAGGACTCAACCTCTCGGTGCAGGACAAGCCGCATCGCCCGGCATCTCGACGATCTTGGCGTCGGCTACATCGAGGGAGGGTGGCCGGGCTCCAACCCCAAGGACACCGAGTTCTTCCGCATGGCGGCCGAGGAGCTCGACCTGCGACATGCGACGCTCGCGGCTTTCGGCTCGACCCGCAAGGCCGGGGTGCGCGCCGCGGACGATGCGCAGGTTGCAGCGCTGCGCGACTCGGGTGCGCCGGTCGTGACCCTGGTGGCCAAGAGCCACGACCGTCACGTCGAGCTCGCTCTCCGCACGACGCTGGACGAGAACCTCGCGATGGTGCGTGACTCCGTGACCCACCTGCGCGACGAGGGCCAACGGGTCTTCGTCGACCTCGAGCACTTCTTCGACGGCTACCGCGCCAACCGCGACTATGCGCTCGAGGTCGTGCGCACCGCGGCCGAGGCCGGGGCGGAGGTCGCGGTGCTGTGCGACACCAATGGCGGCATGCTGCCGCATTGGGTGTCCGAGATCGTCGCCGACGTCGCGACGACGGGTGCCCGTCTCGGGATCCACGCCCACAACGACACGGGCTGCGCGGTCGCCAACTCGATGGCTGCGGTGCAGGCGGGAGTGACCCATCTGCAGGGGTGCATCAACGGCTACGGCGAGCGGACGGGCAATGCCGACCTCGTCACGTGCATCGCCAACCTCGAGCCGAGCTGGGCATGCCGGTCCTGCCGCCGGGCCACCTGGCCGAGGCGACCCGGATCTCCCACGCCATCTCCGAGATCACCAACTACCCGCCGCATGCCCGACAGCCGTACACGGGTGTCTCGTCCTTCGCGCACAAGGCAGGGCTGCACGCCAGCGCGATCCGGGTCGACCCCGACCTGTACCAGCACATCGATCCGTCACTCGTCGGCAACGACATGCGGCTGCTCGTCTCAGAGATGGCGGGCCGGGCCACGATCGAGCTCAAGGGCGAGGAGGCTGGGCTACGACCTCGCGGGGGAGCCAGAGCGCTTGGCCCGACTGACCGACCTAGTCAAGGCCAAGGAGCAGGCCGGTTACACGTTCGAGGCCCGCAGATGCCTCGTTCGAGCTCTTGCTGGCCGAGGAGATGGATGGCGCCCGGCCGTCGTTCTTCACGGTCGAGTCGTGGCGGGTGCTCGCCGAGTCGGTGCGCAGCGACGAAGCGGTGGCCGAGGCCACGGTCAAGCTGACCGCAGGCGGCGTCCGGCTGGCCGTCATCGGTGAGGGCAACGGACCCGTCAACGCGCTCGACCACGCGCTCCGGCAGGCCATCGAGCAGGTCTATCCCGATGTCGCACGATTCCACCTGACCGACTTCCGGGTACCGGATCCTCGACCAGGGGCACGGCACAGATGCCACGACCCGCGTGCTGATCGAGACGACGGACGGCAAGAACGTGTGGGTCACGGTGGGAGTGGGGGCCGAACATCATCGAGGCGTCCTGGGAGGCACTCGTCGATGCCATGACGTACGGACTGCGGATGCACGGCGTGCAGCCCTTCATCACCGGCTGACCAGCACAGGCTGATCCTGACGGGCTGAGCCGGCGATTGCGCTGCGCGCTCAGGACTGCGACCGTGATCTCGTGAACGAGCGCGGACGGCGTTGGGCGGTCTTCGGACCTGTCTTCGTGACGCTCGCGCTGGCGGGAGTGATCGGTGTCATGGTCGTGGTGCAGAACCACGCGCAGGCCGACCGGGTCGCCGAGGCCGACCGGGCAGCCGAGGAATTCGTCGGGCAGGTCGGTGCCCTGCACAGCGAGGTCGTCGAGGCGATCAACGACTCGAACGCGGACGACCCGGGAGACCTGGTCGGCGTCGTCGATGCCGCGATCGCCGATCCACCGAGCCTGGACGATGCTCCGCCGGACGGCATCGAGCGGTCGGCTGCGTACGCCGAGGCGACTCGGCTGGAGCAGTCGTTCCTGACGCCCTACCGAGACCTGCGTCGTGAGCTGCGGCGCGCCGATGTGGCCCTGGAGTTCATCCGGGCCTGCCGAGATGCGCTGACCTTCCAGGTCACTGATCACGTCGGCTACGGGGTGCTGCGAGACAGCAGGCCCGTCCGCGAGCGGCTGATCCCGGCCTTGGTTCGCGCCCGCGGGGACTTCGAGGACGTCCGGGTGCCGCGCGGTCAGGATCAGCTTGCGCGCGACGTCGTCGCGGCGCTGCAGCACGTCATCGACGAGGCGACCCGGCTGGCCGGACGAATCGATGCCGGTCGCAGCTACTTCTTCAGCTATGCCGAACGGTTCAGGACCGTGGCAGTCGCCGTCGACGACTACGCCATCGTCGTCAAGGGCGATGTGGTCGAGGCGATCAACGCGGTGGCCACGGCGCGGTAGGCGACGAATCGCCACGATGTCTACGAGGCCAGGCCATCGGGGTGCACGATGTCGATCTCGCCGATGCGGTCGAAGTCGCGCCGGTTGCCGGTCACGAACCTGTCGGCTCCCACCGCGATCGCCGTGGCCAGGTGGAGGGCGTCGGGAGTCTTGAGGTGATACTTGGCGCGCAGTGCTGCGCCGATCGTGGCGATCCGTGCGTCGACGGGTACCAGCTGGAGAGAGGCGATCAGCTCGTGAACCCGCAAGGCGGAGGGTGTTGCCGGGCCAAGGGCCAGGGCCTCGGACAGGATGAGGGTGGAACCGACTCCGGAGATGTCGCCAGAGCGTGACTCATGGGCCTCGACGAGGATCTGACCCCTCGGATCACCGACACTGGCATAGATCAGCACGTCGGTGTCGAAGGCGTCCATCTACCAGGAATCGCGATCGGCTCGCAGACCTGACACCAAGGCGTCGGCCGGGGGCGCGTCGGGATCAGGCGGGGAGAGTTTTCTACGACGTGCGAGATCGAGCTCGACCGAGATGCGATCGGCGGCCTGCATGATGTCGGCCGTGCGCGGGCTGGGCATGGCCGGCTTGACCAGCCGTGCCGCCGGCCTGCCGTTGCGGGTGATGACGACCTCGCCGCCGCGCTCGACCTCGTCGAGCAGAGCCGCGAGCTCGGCGCGTGCCTTGCTGATGGGATAGACCGTCATGTACGTCACTGTACGTTGATGTACATCCTGGGAGAAGCTCTCCCTCATGGCCGTGCGAGAACCGCGAAAGCGCTCGGTAGGATCACGAGCGCTCGGGGGACACGAGCATGGGGAGAAGAGATGAAGAAGATCGCGGGCGCCATGGCGCTCGGAGTAGTCCTGGCCGCCGGGAGTGTCACGGCAGCCGAGGCAGCGCCGAAATCGTTCAAGGTGACGGTCAAGCTGTCGAAGTCGACCGCTGACCTCGGTTCCAAGGTCACGGTCAGCGGAAAGGTATCGGGGCAGAGCGCCAAGGGCCTGAAGGGTTCCAAGGTCACGGTCCAGCGCAAGTATGCAGGTGGCAGGTGGGGCAAGGTCGGAACGGCGAAGATCAAGTCGAACCGCAGCTTCGCGCTGACGACCAAGCTCGTCAAGGGCGGCAACACGAGCTTCCGGGTCGTGAAGGCCAAGTCGGGCAAGGTCAGGGCCGGCACGAGTGTGGCTCGTACGACGGCGGTCTACAAGTGGATCGACCTGACGACGGCGCCGCACTTCGCGGCCACTGCGGGTGCGCGGAACGTCAGTGTGACGATGGGAGGCAAGAGCCATCCTCGCGCCCTGCAGAGCTTCGACTCGATGGTGGTGATGTTCAAGTCGGCGAAGGCCTGCACGACGTTCACGACCGTGACCGGGTTCCGCGACAAGGACAAGGCCGGTGCAGACCCGGCTGCGAAGCAGCAGCTGGAGGTCGGTGGACTTAGCCTGTCGGCCCCCGGTCCTGCGACACCTGTGGAGTTCGAGACGACGCTGAACCAGGTCGTGAAACGGTCGGTGTCGATCGCGGGTACCGACTTCGTGCAGGTCTATGCCGGGGCGACTGGTGGTGAGGTCGCGGTGCTGGCATCACCCGAGGTGCGTTGCAATCTCGACACCCTGCCTGCCTTCAACATCGAAGACATCGTGAGCAGGTGTCGAGGCTGCTGGGAAGGCGAGTCATCGGCACGTGATCGATACCGGCGTCGTCGAAGTTGGGGCCGGTCCGCACGTAGCCGAATGACTCGTACCACCGCTCGAGGTACGCCTGCGCGTTGAGGTGCAGGCTCTGGTCACCCCAGAGCCTGCTCACCTCGGCCATCAGGCGTCCGGAGAGTCCCCGGCCGCGATGGTCCTTGCGGGTGCAGACCCGTCCGACGTGGGGCTCGCCGTCCGCCACGTACACCCGCAGGTAAGCTCGTGGGCCCGTGGACGTCGGCGAGCCACAGGTGGGTCGTGGTCGCCAGCAGGTCGAGCCCGTCGACATCGACGTCCTCGACGTGCTGCTCGAAGGCGAAGACCGCATCGCGGATCTTCCAGATGTCGTAGACGTCTTGCGCCGTCAGCTGGTCGCCGGCGACGATGCGGACGTTCATGCGCAGTCCGAGCAGGTCCCGAAGATCTCGAGCGTGTGCGCGACGTCGCGGAAGCCGTTCTCGTCGGCGATCTTGTCGGCCCACCGTTCGACCGTCGGACCCTCGACCTCGACGGTGCGACCGCACGCGCGGCACACCAGGTGGTGGTGGTGTCCGGCGCTGCACTGGCGGTAGAGGACCTCGCCGTCGTCATTGCGAAGTGCATCGACCTCGGCCGCATCGGCCAGTGCCTGCAGGCTGCGATACACCGTCGACAGGCCGACGGACTCGCCGCGTTTCTTGAGGATGTCGTGGATCTCCTGCGCGCTCGCGAAACCGTCGAGATCTTCGAGGATCGCGACGACGGCACGGCGCTGGCGGGTGTTGCGCGGGGCTTCGACCATGAACTTCTCCTCAGGTTGCTTCCACGCGGTGACGGCGTGCATTGCCCCGGCTACGGATCGCCGCGGCGACCGACGCGAGGGCGAAGATGACGAGGGCCACCAGCACGATGGTAGGCCCGGGCTGCGTCTCGATCTGGTAGCTCGTGACGAGGCCACCGACGGCGGCGATCAGTCCGATCAGGATCGCGGCCAGGTGGGTCGTGCGGAAGCTGCCGGTCAGTTGTTGCGATGCGGCCACCGGCACGACCATGAGCGCCGAGACGAGCAGCAGCCCGACGGTACGCATCGCCACGGTGATCGTCACAGCCGCCAGTATCGCAATCAGGATGCTGTAGAGCCGCACGGGGACGCCGCTGACCTGGGCGTGCTCCTCGTCCTGGCAGACCGCGAAGAGCTGGGGAGACAGGCCCAGCGACAGTCCGATCACGACGACGCCCAGGATGCCCACGACGACGAGGTCGCTCGATGACACCGTCGTGATCGCCCCGAACAGGTAGGCGTTGAGACCGCTGGAAGCTCTCGTCGGCGAGATTCATCAGCAGGATGCCGCCGGCGATGCCGCCGTAGAACAGCATCGCGAGAGCGACGTCGGCGCTGGTGCGGGCATACATCCGCAGCAGCTCGATGACGATCGCTCCAAGAGAGGCGACGATGACGGCGGTGAGGATCGGCGCGACGCCGGTGAGCACGCCCAAGGCGACGCCGGTCAGTGCCACGTGACCGAGGCCGTCGCCGAGCAGCGCCAGCCGACGTTGGACCAGGAACGTGCCGATGGCCGGGGCGGCCAGCCCCGTGAACACGGCAGCGACCAGGGCTCGGCGCATGAAGTCGTAGTCGAGCATCTCGATCATGCGGTGACCTCGTAGAAGTGGGCCGTGTGGTTCAGGTGCTGATGCTCTGTCATCGCCAGATTCCCTCTGCGCTGAAGCCGTCGGGCCGGTCGGGCTCGCCGCCGTGCCGATGGACGTGCGAGTGCTCGTCGTCGCGCACCGCGTCGACCGGTCCGTCATAGGAGACTTCGCCGAACTTCAGCACGACGGCTCGGTCGATGAGTGGACGCAATGGTCCGAGCTCGTGGGCGACGAGCAGCACGGAGGTGCCTTCGTGGACCAGGCCGGCCAGCAGCTCTGCCAAGGACTCCTGGTTGTCGTGGTCGACTCCGGCGGTTGGCTCGTCCATGATCAGGAGCTCGGCCTGGGAGGCCAGGGCGCGGGCGATCAGGGCGCGCTGCTGCTGGCCACCGGACATCTCGCTGACCGACGACCGTGACCGGTCGGCGAGCCCGACCCGGGAGATCGCAGCCTGGACCGCAGCGACGTCGTCCTTGGTGCGCCACCCGACGAAGCGGCGCCGCGCCAGGCGTCCGCTCATGACGACTTCCTGCACGGTGGCCGGGACGCCGGCGACCGCGCGGGTGCGCTGCGGCACGTAGCCGAGCCGTTGGCGGTCGCGGAACTTGGCCAGGGGAGTGCCGGAAGAGCTCGACGCTCCCGGCGCTGCTGGGTACCAGCCCGACGGCGGCGCGCACGAGCGTCGACTTGCCCGAGCCGTTGGAGCCCAGCAGTGCGACGAACTCGCCGGCAGCCACGTCGAGGTCGACCTGTCGCAGGACAGGTCGACCGTCGAGTGCGACGGTGAGGCCCCGCACGGCCAGGGGTTGCTCCGCAGGCAGCTCGCTCATTCGCAGGTGTTCGCCTTCTCCAGTGCCTCGAGGTTGTTCTGCATGAGGGTCAGATAGGTCTCGTCCTGGGTGTTCTTGGACAAGCCTTCGATGGGATCGAGCGTAGCGGTCACCGCACCGGTCTCGTTCGCGATGGTGTCGGAGATGGCCGGGCTCACGAGCTTTCGGTGAAGATCGTGGTGATCTTCTCCTTGCGCACCAGCTGGGTGATGGCGGCCAGCTGGGACGGGGAGGGCTCGTTGCTGGGGTCGATGCCGGCGATCGCGACCTGTTGCAGGTCGTAGCGTGCCGCGAGGTACTGGAAGGCGGCGTGGCTCGTGACGATCGTGCGGGTGCGGCAGGTCTCCAGGCCGGTCTTGAAAGCGGTGTCGAGGTCGGTGAGCTCGGCGATCAGGCGGTCGGCATTGGCCTTGAACTCGGCGGCGTGGGCCGGATCGGCTGCGGCGAGGCGGGTCGAGATGCCCTGGGCGAACAGGACCATGTTGGTCGGGTCGAGCCAGGTGTGCGGGTCGTCCTCGCCGTGGTCGTGGCCGTCATCGGCGTGATGGTCGTCGTGCTCACCCTCGTCGTGCTCGTCCTCCGCGAGTGCCGGCTTGAGCGAGACCAGCGAGGCGGCGTCGAGGAGGTCGTCGTCCGAACGATCTGCCTGGTCGACGGCTTCGTCGACTGCGGTCTGGAATCCCGACTGGTACAGCACCAGGTCGGCATCCTGCACGGAGGCGACCTGCTTGGGCTTGGGCTCGACGTCGTGGGCCTCGACGCCTGGGTCGTCAGGTTGCTGACGTCGACGAAGGAGCCCCCGACCTGCTCGGCGACGAAGGCCAAGGGATAGAACGACGCGACCACGGAGATCTTGCCGTCATCCTTCGCATCGGTTCCACAGGCGGCAAGGAGGGCGACGAGCGGAATCGACGCAAGCAGGGCGAGGGACTTCTTCATGGGAATCATTCTCAAACAAAGTGGGAATGATTGTCAATCCAGGATGACCGGTCCCGGGTGTGAGATGGCTCGCCGGTATCCTCGGATGCACCTCGGGCGTCCCTCATCACGATGACGGACCAAGGCCCGCCGACACCCAGCCGGATTGGAACATCCCTCATGGCATCAACCGTCGACAACGTCATCAGCCTCAGCAAGCGCAGGGGATTCGTCTACCAGTGCGGCGAGATCTACGGCGGCACCAAGTCAGCGTGGGACTACGGACCGCTCGGCGTCGAGCTCAAGGACAACATCAAGAAGCAGTGGTGGCGCTCGATGGTCCAGGGCCGCGACGACGTCGTGGGCCTCGACTCCTCGGTCATCCTGCCCACTGCGGTGTGGAACGCCTCCGGCCATCTCGCCGCATTCGTCGACCCGCTGGTCGAGTGCCAGAGCTGCCACAAGCGCTACCGCCAGGACCACCTGCAAGAGGCGTATGCAGAGAAGAAGAACATCGACGACCCCGACTCGGTCACCATGGATCTCATTGTCTGCGCGGCCTGCGGCACCCGCGGCCAGTGGACCGAGCCGAAGATGTTCAACGGCCTGCTCAAGACGTTCCTCGGCCCGGTCGAGTCCGAGGAGGGCCTGCACTACCTGCGGCCCGAGACGGCCCAGGGCATCTTCATCAACTTCTCGCAGGTCATGACGACCGCGCGCAAGAAGCCGCCGTTCGGCATCGGCCAGATCGGCAAGAGCTTCCGCAACGAGATCACGCCGGGCAACTTCATCTTCCGCACCCGCGAGTTCGAGCAGATGGAGATGGAGTTCTTCGTCGAGCCCGGAACCGACGAGGAGTGGCAAGAGACCTGGATGCAGATCCGCATGGACTGGTACACCGGGCTCGGCATCAACCCCGAGAACCTGCGCTTCTTCGAGCACCCCGCCGAGAAGCTGTCGCACTACTCCAAGCGCACCGTCGACATCGAGTACAAGTTCGAGTTCGCCGGTTCGACCTGGGGTGAGCTCGAGGGCATCGCCAACCGCACCGACTTCGACCTCAAGACCCACAGCGAGCACTCCGGCAAGGACCTGCAGTACTTCGACCAGGCCAACAACACCCGCTGGACGCCGTACGTCATCGAGCCTGCTGCCGGCGTCAACCGGTCGATGATGGCCTTCCTGATCGACGCGTACGTCGAGGAAGAGGTGCCCAACGCCAAGGGCGGCACCGACAAGCGCACCGTGCTCAAGCTCGATCACCGGCTGGCCCCCGTCAAGGCGGCCGTCCTGCCGTTGTCGCGCAACGAAGAGCTGTCACCCAAGGCGCGTGCCCTGGCCGCCGAGCTGCGTGGGTTCTGGAACATCGAGTTCGATGACGCCCAGGCAATCGGCAAGCGCTACCGTCGCCAGGACGAGATCGGCACGCCGCACTGCATCACGGTCGACTTCGAGACGCTCGAGGACCAGGCGGTCACGATCCGCTCGCGCGACACGATGCAGCAGGAGCGCATCGCGCTCGACCAGGTCACGGCCTACCTTGCGGCGCGCCTGCCCGGTTGCTGAACCGTTCGTGGCAGACAATCGGCTCGTGCTCACAACGAGGATTGCTGCCACGGCGGTCGCCGCCGCGTGCGTGCTGGGCGCCTGCTCGTCCGGTTCTGACAAGCCTGAGCCGGCGGCGTCGAGCGCGGCGGTGCCCCGGGGCTTCGACGTGCCGGCTGGCGTCACCTTGACGAAAGCCGGCACGCAGCTGTCGCAAGACAAGTCGGCGAGCGTCGTCTACCAGGTCGCCGACAAGGCAGCCAGCGCCATCACCGTCACGATCGCCCAGGTCAAGAAGGGCTCGATCAAGGACTTCGAGTTCTTCTCGCTCGACGCCTCCACCAAGAAGGCGACGCCCTTCTACGTCACAGTCGAGGTCAAGAACGAAGGCCCGGCCGGACTCGGCGGTGCGGCACTGCCGATCTACGCGCACGACGACAGCAACACCAACCTGCAGGCCAGCGACATCCTCGGAACGTTCAAGCCCTGCCAGACCGCCAAGCTGCCGCGCCAGCTTCCTGCCCGGGGCGACCGCCAAGCTCTGCCTGGTCTACCTGGTTCCGGCCGGTCGCGCGCTGGTCTCGGTCGACCTCCAGACCGGAAGCGCCAAGGACGCCATCACCTGGAAGCCCTGACCGCACCACTTCACGTCAGCGCGGGGGAAGCTCGTCCCCGCCGCGCGGCCTGGGTGCGCTGGGCGTTGGCCACCAGGCTGAGCACGATGCCCAGGACACCGGCTGCCATGCAGATGTAGCCGACGACGACGAGGTCGACACCGGAAAGGCGGTCCTGGACGGCGAAGGCCAGGATTGCGCCGAGGGCAATAAGTGCGATCGATCCACCGAAGTACATGGCCGGTCCTCTCGTTGAGCGTCATGGCACAGGCGATGTGCCGGTGATGGGTGACGTACCCGGCTCTCGCACTGTCAAACGGTCCGGGGCCGCCGCACAGTGGCGGTTTCGACAAGGCCGCGGCCGACGGGGACAATGGACCCATGCCTGTTGCCACCCTGCCCTCGTCGTTGCGGCTCGGCAGCATCGAGGTCGACACGCCCGTCGTGCTCGCGCCGATGGCCGGGGTCACCAATGCGGCGTTCCGTCAGCTGTGCGCCGAGCAGGGTGCAGGGCTGTACGTGTGCGAGATGATCACGTCGCGCGGCATCGTCGAGGGTGATCGCACCAGCCTGTCGATGCTGACCTTCGCGCCCAACGAGCAGTACAAGTCGGTCCAGCTGTACGGCGTCGACCCCGACACGATCGGGCGTGCCGTGGAGATCCTGTGTGCCGATCACGGGGTCGACCACGTCGACCTGAACTTCGGTTGTCCCGTGCCGAAGGTGACTCGCAAGGGCGGGGGAGCGGCGCTGCCGTGGAAGGACGTCCTGCTGGGCCAGATCCTGACGGCCTCGGTCAAGGCTGCGGCACCGTACGGCGTGCCGGTGACGATGAAGACCCGCAAGGGCATCGACGACGACCACCTGACCTTCCTCGACGCCGGACGGATCGCCGAGGACACCGGTACCGCCGCGATCGCGCTGCACGGACGCACTGCTGTGCAGCACTACTCGGGTCATGCCGACTGGGACTCGATCGCCGAGCTGAAGGCGGCCGTGAACATCCCGGTGCTCGGCAACGGCGACATCTGGGAGGCTGCCGACGCGATCCGCATGGTCGAGCAGACGGGTTGCGACGGCGTCGTCGTCGGTCGCGGCTGCCTGGGGCGGCCGTGGTTGTTCCGCGACCTGGCTGCTGCCTTCGCCGGTGAGCAGGTCGTGGAGCTGCCGACGCTCGGAGAGGTCGCGGCCATCATGCGCCGGCACGTCGAGCTGCTGGCAGGGATCATGGGCGAGGATCGCGGCTGCATCGAGTTCCGCAAGCACATCGCCTGGTACCTCAAGGGATTCCGGGCCGGCAAGGAAGTGCGGCACCAGCTCGGCATGGTCTCGTCGTTCGCCAACCTCGACGAGCTGTTGTCGCGGCTCGACCCGACCGAGGAGTACCCGGTCGGCGAGCTCGGCACGCCACGGGGACGTCAGGGAACCCCCAAGCGCGTCTCGGTGCCCGATGGGTGGCTCGACAGCCGCACGATCGACGCCCCGCTCGATCCCTTGGCGGAGGACGGTACGTCTGGCGGCTGAACTTTCGGGAAGGGCTTGCAACTGCCATTACGTTACGTTACGTTTCATTACGTAATTGTTTGTCACGTAATGGCCCGTCGGGCCGCTCATCCGAAGGAACAACCATGCAGACTGCATCCCGCACCATCGGCGGCGCGGCGTCGATCGCGCTCGCCTCGTCCCTACTCCTGGCCACGCCGGCCTCGGCCGCCGCGCCCGCCCCCGTCGATCTCGGCAACTTCGGAAACGTGGGCCTGCAGATCCACTCCGAGACCGTCGACATGGGCCCCTACCTCCTGTTCGCAGGATCGACCGATGCCGGCATCGGCTGTGGCGCACGAGCGCAACCGCCGCCAGCACCCAAGGCGTCAAGGACATCAACGTCGGCGGACCGGGCAGCGCTCCGCGGCTCTTCACCCGCGCCGGCAGCACGGCCTACTTCGTCGCGACCACGGCAGCGCACGGGCGTGAGCTTGTGGAAGACCAACGGGACGTCCGGCGGCACTGTCGAGGTAGAAGACCTCGTGCCGGGCACCGGCGGACCAGCGATCGACGACATCGCAGCTTCTCGGCGACAAGATCGTCTTCAGCGCCGACGTCGAGGCCAGCGGCGGCGACGGCTCTGGATCTCCGACGGCACGCCGGCCGGCACGACCTTGCTCAAGGACATCAACGCCGTGGGCGACTCATCGCCCAGCAACCTCACGCTGCACGACGGCGAGGTGTACTTCGCAGCCCACAACGGATCCCACGGTCGTGAGCTGTGGAAGACCGACGGCACGACCGGGGGCACCGTGATGGTCGATGACGTCAATCCCGGAAATGGCAGCAGCAGCCCGGCCGAGCTGGTCAGCGACGGCTCGACCCTCCTCTTCTCCGCAGTCGACGCGCAGGGCCGGGAGATCTTCCGCTCCAAGGGCACCGCGCCGAGCACCTACCGGATGCGGGACATCAACCCCGGAACGGCCAACAGCAATCCGACGCGCCTGACGGCCACCGGGGGAGCGACGTTCTTCACCGCACAGGATCCCTTGCACGGCGACGCTGTGGAAGACAGACGGGACGATCGGCGGCACGGTGCTCGTCAAGGACATCCAACCGGGAACCAATGGGTCGACGCCCAACGAGCCACCTCGAACGGCGACACGATCGTGTTCCGTGCAGCCGGATCGGCCAATGACGCCGAGCTGTGGACCAGCGACGGCTCCGCTGCTGGTACCCGCCTGGTCAAGGACATCCGTCCTGGCGCAGCAGGCAGCAGTCCACGCGACTTCTCGGTCAACCCCGACACCGGGCGGACGTTGTTCAGCGCCGACGACGGGTCCTCCGGCGTCGAGCTGTGGCTCACCAACGGCACGGCCGACGGCACCGCGCGGGTCTCCGACCTCGCGCCCGGGTCTGCGACCAGCGATCCGGCGCCCGTCGGCGCGGTCGGCAGCGGCGCGCTCTTCCGCACCAACGGGCAGGGCGGATCGAAGTTGTGGGTCCTGCAGACCAACGGGTTGGAGGTCGTCCTGGCCGGCACGCCGTCGATCTCGGGCCAGGCCGCAGTGGGTCGCATGCTGACCGCCGTCACGGGCGTCTGGGAAGCCGGCGCGAGCTGCTCCTACACCTGGCTGCGCGACGGGGTGTCGATCCCCGGCGCCACCGGTGCCACGTACCGAGCGACCGCCAAGGATCACGGTCACAAGCCAGCGCTCGAGTCACTGGCCACAAGGACGGCAACGTCTCGCTCGGCAAGACGTCGGCAGCCGTCACCGTCAAGGCCGGCACGCAGGTCAAGCGGCCGACGCCCAGCATCACCGGGACCAAGAAGGTCGGCCGGACGCTCAAGGTCAAGAAGCGTTCCTTCGACAGCGGCGTCAGCAGAGGACCCGGTGGTTGCGCAACGGCAAGACCATCAAGGGCAGCGCTGCCAAGAAGTCGACCTACAAGCTGCGCTCAGCTGACAAGGGCAAGCGGATCCAGGTCAGGGTCACGGTCAAGAAGCCCGGCTACACGACCGTCGTCAAGACATCGAAGAAGACGGCGAAGATCAAGAAGAAGTAGGCGCTGACGTGCGGTGGCCGTCCCAGACCGGGACGGCCACCGCGTTGTACCCGCCGCGGTGCACCGGTCCGCGACAGTCAAGAAGATAGGCTCGATCCATGGCGCGTCCCCGCAATCCTCAGCTCGACTCGCAGATCCTGCACGCCACCAGGCGCTTGCTGGAACGCGAAGGCGTCGAGCACCTGACGATGGACGCGATCGCGGTCGAGGCCAATGTCAGCAAGCCGGCGATCTACCGCCGCTACGCCAACAAGGACGAGATCGTCCTGTCGCTGAACATCGCAGACTCGGTGCCCGCTGTCAGCATCGACACCGGCTCGTTCGGCGATGACATCCGCGCGGTCTGCGCCAGTCTCATCGCCTCGCTCAAGACCATGCCCCGCAACGTCGCAGGTCCTCAGCTCGGCATGGCGATCGCCGACGAGTCGTCCTCGCAGCGATTCCTCGACAACATGGCTCACCCCACGCTGGAGCTGATGCAGCAGATCTGGGAGCGCGGCGTCGATCGCGGCGAAGTCGATCCAGAGCTCGACTTCCTCACCGCCAAGGTGGCACTCGGGACGAGCGTCATCTTCTCGATCCTGCTCTACCGTCTCGACCCCGACGGGCCCGAGGTCCAGCAGGTCATCCAGCAGTGGGTCAACGGGGTGCGGTCGCGCTGACCGCGCGGCTTCGTCCGACCCCCTTGGCGAGGACGGGACCTCAGGCGGATAACGTCCTGCCCGGTGCGCGCGCCAGCGCATCCTGACGACAAGGACACGCATGCCTCTGCCCTGGACCCTGCACGGCGACGGCCGAACCGTGACAGACGGTGAGATCGTCACCCCCGGCGAGCGGCTGACCTGGCCGCGCACGATCGGCTTCGGCGCCCAGCACGTCATCGCGATGTTCGGCGCGACGTTCCTGGTGCCGGTGCTGACCGGTTTCCCGCCCTCGACGACGATCTTCTTCTCCGGCATCGGCACGCTGCTGTTCCTGGTGCTGACCGGCAACAGCTGCCCAGCTCCTGGGCTCGTCCTTCGCCTTCCTGGCCCCGATCGCTGCGGCGAAGGCTGGCGGCGACGACATCGGCACGGCGCTGTTCGGCGTGCTCGCGTGCGGTCTGCTGCTCGCGCTCGTCGGCGTCATCGTCCTGGTCACCGGAACGGCCTGGATCGAGGCGCTGATGCCTCCAGTGGTCGCCGGCGCGATCGTCGCACTGATCGGCTTCAACCTGTCAGGCGCTGCGACGGCGAACTTCGCCAAGGCTCCGTGGACGGCACTCATCACGCTGACCGTCGTGCTGCTCGTCGTGGTCGTGGCGCGCGGACTCATCGCCCGCCTCGCGATCCTGGTCGGCGTCGTGGTCGGCTACCTGGTGGCCCTTGCGGCCGGGGCCATCGACTTCACGGCGGTCGAGAATGCCTCCTGGGTCGGCCTGCCCGACTTCCAGTCACCGACCTTCGCCTGGTCGGTGCTGCCGGCCTTCATCCCGGTCGTGCTGGTCCTCATCGCCGAGAACGTCGGTCACGTCCGCAGCGTCGCCCAGCTGTCAGGTGATGACTCGATCAACCAGCTGACCGGCCGGGCTCTGCTCGCCGACGGCATCGCGACGACTCTCGCGGGCGCCAGCGGCGGATCGGGCACCACGACGTACGGCGAGAACATCGGCGTCATGGCGGCGACTCGCGTCTACTCGACCGCCGCGTACTGGGTCGCGGGAATCGTGGCGATCCTGCTGGGACTCTCCCCGAAGGTCGGCGCACTCATCAGCACGGTCCCGCCGGGAGTGCTCGGCGGTGTGACGGTCGCGCTGTACGGCCTGATCGGCATCATCGGCATCAAGATCTGGATCGACAACAACGTCGACTTCTCGCTGCCGGTCAACCAGTTCACGGCTGCCGTCGCTCTTGTCATCGGCATCGGCAACATGACGATCGTCGTCGGTGACATGACGTTCGAGGGCATCGCCCTGGGCACGATCGCAGCTCTTGTGGTGTTCCACGTCATGTCGACGATCGAACGGCTGCGCTCCCGCTGACCAACGAGCCGCTCCCGGACGTCATCCCACACGTGCTGACCTACGTACGGAGGTGATGACGTCCTGGGGGTGGGTGGCTCAGGTTCTTGATGCTCGTGCCCGGTCGAGCTGCGCGAGCATCGCGGCACGGGCATCGACCTGGTCGAGATTGCGGCCGTCGGCGTCGACGGGGCCCTTGGGGCTGTGCACCTCGACGGTCGCGACGTCACGCCACCGCTGCAACGGCCCCTGCCGCAGCTCGACCGACTGGGTCTTGCGGTGGGGGGACGATGCTGGTGGTCTGCTCGATCCAGCCCTCGTGCGCGATGAACGTCGCGGGATCGGCCGCGATCCACCGGTAGCGCCAGCCGACCGGTGCGAAGATCGACGACCTGCCCGGTGCACCCGTGCGGACCAGGTCGGCCCGCGCAGGATGGCCCAGTGAGGTGCCGGGGAGCAGCTCGCCGATGATCGCCTGGGCGAGGGCCGGATCGGTGATCGGCAGCAAGGTCGACGACGAGTTCTGTCCCTGCTCCTCGGCACCGGCTGCGTAGCCCGCGATGTCGACCTCGAGGCGCTGCCAGCCGAACCGGCGCCACACGAAGGGTTCCTTGATCGCGATGCCCTGCACCCGGTCCCAGGGGATCGTCTGCGACGTCCGCGACAGCAGGCCGCGTTCGATCCGCAGCCCGCGCTCGCCACGCGACAGGGTGAAGTCCCACTGCTGGACGACACGTCCCATCGCGATCTGGCCCAGCCAGGTCGCCAGCGGGATCACGCCACCGAGGAAGATCACGATCTGGTTGAACCAGATCGCCGCGGCGACCAGTGCGATCGTGCCTGCCGCCGCGAACACGAAGTCGAGCGACAGGAGCGTGCCGATCACGATGCGCTCGGGTGGCACCCGCGTGATGATGCTGCGCTGCTCGTCGTGGCTCGACGCCACCTCTTCGCCGTGCGCACGCG
Organism: Aeromicrobium sp. UC242_57; assembly: GCF_044452305.1. Taxonomy (NCBI): domain Bacteria; kingdom Bacillati; phylum Actinomycetota; class Actinomycetes; order Propionibacteriales; family Nocardioidaceae; genus Aeromicrobium; species Aeromicrobium sp. UC242_57. The sequence continues at coordinate 972,810 of NZ_JBIOAM010000003.1, forward strand.
ACAGCAGGACATGACGCAGGTCTTGGGCATCGCTGAGTCGCAGGAACTTCAACGTCGTGCGTGACTCCTTGCCGCCGGCCATCTCGATGCGGAGCTCGGCGAGCCCGAGGGCACGGGCGACGATCGGCTCGGCGATGTCGACTGACTGGATCCGCTCGTACGGGATGCGACGCGATGCCTTGGTGATGACGCCGGAGTTGATCCGCAAGCCGGTGCCGTCGATGACGTAGCGGGTGAATCGCCAAGTCACGAAGCCGAACGTCAGGCCGAGCGCCATGCCTCCGGCCAGGGCGATGAGCACCGCCAGGACAGGGTGGAGGTTGCCCAGTCCCTCGCCACTCATCATCGAGCCGAACAGACCGATCGTGGCGGCCGCGGCGAAGACTGCGCCCTGGACGATCGCGGTGAGAGGGTGCGTCCGCAGGCCGGTCGACTCGGCCACGGCGTCAGAGCCCGGCACCGTGCGCCTCTCCGAGCTCGGTCAGCCGATTGCGCAACCTCGTGGCTTCCGGGGCGCTCAGGCCCGGGATGTCGGCGGCTGTCTCGGTGCTCGCGGTGTGCAGGGTCACTGTGGCGATGCCGAAGGCACGATGCAGGGGACCGGCCTGGACGTCGACGAACTGCATGCGCCCGTACGGGATCGCCACCAGGCGCTTGAACATCACGCCGCTCGTGACGAGCAGGTCGTCGGCGTTCTCGGCGTAGCCCCAGCTGCGCTGGTTGCGGTCGGCCCAGAACCAGCCGAATCCCGCGCCACCGACGGCAGCGACGATCACGACGATGCCGATCCACGCGAGATCGGACCACAGCATCGTCAGCGCGACGCCGATGACGGCGGCGATGGCGGCGGTGATGAGCACGAGGATGCGGCGCACGGTGGCAAGCCGCGGGGACACCCGCTGCCACTCGCTGCCGATCGGCGCGAAGAGATCGTCCATGCCGCCACAGTAGCCAGCCGGGGCTCGGTTGACCCGATGCCGTCGACAGTGGGAGACTCGAGAGACGCAGACGTCGGTTTCTGCCACTGCCGCTTAGTGCGCAGTCCCTCGATCCCAGATCTTCAGAAGATCGCCAGTCCAGCTCGCGGAGAACAGTCATGGCCAAGGCACTTGTCGGATACATCGGTGGACCTACGGCCGACCAGGCGCGGCAGACCGCAGTCCTGCGTCGGCGGGTAGCCGATCTGGAGGCTGAAGTGATGCGCCTCAAGGTCGAGAACGACGGCCTGCTCGTGGCCCTGCGCGAGCGCATGGACCAGGTCACTGCCAGCGACCTCGCCGAGCCTGTCGCCCACTAGCCGCAGCGCGCACTAGGGTTGCTCCCACCGGTCGTACGTCGTAGGAGCCCCAGTTGTACCTCAAGAGCCTCACTCTGCGTGGGTTCAAGTCCTTCGCGTCCTCGACGACCCTTCAGCTCGAACCGGGCATCACGTGCGTCGTCGGACCCAATGGCTCGGGCAAGTCCAATGTCGTCGACGCGTTGTCGTGGGTCATGGGCGAGCAGGGCGCCAAGTCCCTGCGCGGCGGCAAGATGGAAGATGTCGTCTTCGCCGGCACCTCTGGGCGTCCGCCGCTGGGACGTGCTGAAGTCGTCCTGACGATCGACAACTCCGACGGCGCGTTGCCGATCAGGTACACCGAGGTCACGATCTCGCGGACGATGTTCCGCAACGGCGGATCCGAGTACGCGATCAACGGGCAGACCTGCCGGCTGCTCGACGTCCGGAGGCTGTTGAGCGACTCCGGCATCGGCCAGCGAGATGCGCGTCATCGTCGGGCAGGGACAGCCGACAGCGTCTTGCGGGCGACCCCCGAGGAGCGTCGCGGGTTCATCGAAGAGGCTGCTGGCGTGCTCAAGCATCGCAAGCGCAAGGAGAAGGCGCTCCGCAAGCCGATGCGACGCAGGGCAACTTGACCCGCCTCAACGACGTGCTGACCGAGGACTGCGGCGCCAGCTCGAAGCCCTTGGGCCGTCGGCTGAGGTTGCTCGCCGCGCCGCCGTGATTCAGGCCGACGTGCGCGACGCCCGTTCCCGCATCCTGGCTGACGACATCGTCACGGCCCGCACCGTGATTGCCGAAGGCCGCCGACGAGACCGCGCTGAAGGCCCGCCGCGACGAGGTCGAGAAGGCGATCGCCGCCGCGCGTGAACAAGATCATCCTCGAGGACCAGCGTGAGGACTCGCCGCGGCTGTCCGCGGCCCAGGAGACCTGGTACAGCCTCTCGGGTCTGCGTGAACACATCCGCGGAACCGCCGGACTCGCCAACGAGCGGGTGCGCCTGGCGGCGGTCGAGGCCGATGACCGTCAGACGGGACGCGAGCCCGAAGGCTCGAGGCCGATGCGCGCCGGGCCCAGGAGCAGCACGGCGAGCTCGGCACGGCCGTTGCGGCAGCGACGACAGCTCTCGAACAGGTCATCATCGAACGCAACGAGGCCGAAGCGGCCTACACGGCCGAGGAGCGTCGCGTTGCCGGCCTCCTACGGGCGGCAGCCGATCAGCGTGAAGGGCTGGCTCGTCTGCACGGTCAGGTCAACGCCCTAGAGAGTCGTGCCACGGCTGCCGGCGAGGAGATCGGCCGTCTGACGGTCGCGCGCGACGAGGCCGAGTCACGCGCCGTCGAGGCGCAACGGCGAGTTCACTGCGCTCGAGAACGAGATCGCCGGGCTCAACGCCGGTGAGTCGGGCCTTGACGGAGGCTGGAGTCGGCCGAGGAGAAGCTGACCCAGGCGGCCGCGGTCATCGTGGCGCTGGCGACCCAGGTGCAGGATGCCGAACGGCAGCAGGCTGCCCTGGCGGCCCGCAAGGAGGCCCTCGAGCTGGGCCTGGCCCGCAAGGACGGCGCCGGTGCGTTGCTCGCCCGCCACCGACGAGATCGAGCGGTCTGCTGGGCTCGGTGGCCGCCTTGCTGACCGTGCGGGCCGGCAGCGAGACCGCGATCGCGGCGGCACTCGGCTCGGCCGCCGATGCGGTGGCTGTCGACCACCTCGACACGGCTGCTGTCGGCGATGGGACAGCAAGTCCGAAGACCTCGGCCGGGCCGGGATGCTGCTGGGCGGGGGAGAGGTCGACGACTCGACCTGGCCCGGACTGCCCGACTTCGCGACCTATGCGATCGATGTCGTCGACGGGCCAGATGCCCTGCAGGGTGCATTGCGCCGGTTGCTGTTCAAGGTGGCCGTCGTCGACACGCTGCCTCAGGCACGAGGTCGTGCGCCTGGCGTCCGACGTCACGGCGGTCACGCGCGACGGCGATGTGCTGGGCGCGCGTTTTGCGGCGGGCGGCTCGACGTCCAAGCAGAGCCTCATCGAGGTGCAGGCTGCGATCGCGCAGGCCGACGAAGACCTCGCCGACGCGGTGCACACCCTCGAACGGCTGAGGTTCGAGCGTGAGGGCGCGAGACCGTCCGTGCTGCCGCGCAGGAGCAGGTCGAGCGCGGCGCTGGGCAGGCCGCGAGTCCGATGCCACGATGGCCGCGGTGGCAGAGAATCTCGGTCACCTCGGTGCGACGTCTCGCGCCGCGCGCGGCGAGGCCGACCGGCTGTCGGCCGCGATCGAGAAGGCGCAAGAGTCGATGGCCGGCGACGAGTCAGGTCTGGCCGAGCCTGGAAGAGCGGCTGAGTCAGGCCGAGTCGGCACCAGAGGAGGAGCCCGACACGGCCCTGCTGGAACAGCTGGCCGAGTCTGCTTCTGCTGGCCGCAAGGCCGGAGACCGAGGCGCGGCTCGCGCTGCGCACCAACGAGGAGCGTGCCGGGCACTGGCCGGGCAGGTCGCCGGCGTTGTTCGAAGCCGCGGCCGCTGAGCGCGATGCCCGGCTCAAGGCCGCCCCAGCGTCGCGCCCGCCAGCTGCGCGAGGCCGAGACGGCCCGGGCGGTGATCCTGGCCAGCGACCAGGTGCTGGCCAGGCTCGACCGGTCGATCGCCAGCGGCGTCGACGTTGCGGGCCACGATCGAGGCCTCGCGCTCGGGCAGCGAAGAGGCGCTGCGGAGCGTGCGTGGACGCCTGCGCGAGCTCAGCAGCGAGTCGACGGCTTGACCGACACGGTCCACAAGGACGAGATGGCTCGTGCCGAGCTGCGACTGCGTCTCGAAGGCTTGGAGTCGCGGGCGCTCGGAAGCCGGTATCGAGGTAGAGACGCTGGTCACCGAGTACGGTCCCGATCGGCTGGTGCCGCCGATCACGGTCGAGGGCGAGGAGGACTCCCTGCCCGCCGAGCCGAATCCCGTACGAGCGCGAGGCCCAGGTCAAGCGGCTGCGCAACGCCGAACGATCGATGGCGATGCTGGGCAAGGTCAACCCGCTGGCGCTCGAAGAGTTCACGGCCCTCGAAGAACGTCATCAGTTCTTGTCCGAGCAGCTCGACGACCTGCGCAAGACCCGTCAAGACTTGCTCGACATCGTCGAAGAGGTCGACGCGAAGGTCGAACAGGTCTTCACCGAGGCCTGGTACGACGTCGAGAGCGCCTTCCAGCACGTCTTCACCCGCCTGTTCCCCGGGGGTGAGGGGCGCATCCTGCTGACCGACCCGCAGAACATGCTGACCACCGGTATCGATGTCGAGGCTCGGCCGGCCGGCAAGAAGGTCAAGCGCCTGTCGCTGCTGTCGGGTGGCGAGCGCTCGCTGGTGGCGGTGGCCTTCCCTGGTTGCCCTGTTCAAGGCGCGGCCCAGTCCGTTCTCACATCCTCGACGAGGTCGAGGCAGCGCTCGACGACGCCAACCTCGGCCGCCTGCTCGAGCTGTACGAGAGCTGGCGTGCCAACTCCCAGCTCATCGTCATCACTCACCAGAAGCGCACGATGGAGGTCGCCGACGCGCTGTACGGCGTGTCCGATGCGCGGCGACGGCGTGTCCGCGGTGATCAGTCAGCGTCTGCGCGAGGAAGTGGCCACCTGATGCCGGAGATGGCGTCCGAACCGGTGCTGCGCTCTGAGTTCCGGGTGCTGCGCACGATCTCGACGCGGTGGGAGGACGAAGACGTCTACGGGCACGTCAACAACGTCGTCTACTACTCGTACTTCGACACCGCGGTCAACGGCTACCTGATGGATGCGACGGGTGTCGACATCCGTGGGCTTCCCGCCGTGGGGCTGGTCGCCGAGACCGGCTGCGCGCTCTGTGCGTCAGCTGAACTTCCCGGGCGACGTCCAGGCAGGGCTGGCGATCACGAAGCTCGGTACATCGAGCATCGTCTACCGCATCGGTCTGTTCCAGGGAGACACCGACGAACCGGCCGCGATCGGCAAGTTCGTGCATGTCTACGTCGACTCGACGACCCGCAAGCCAACGCCAATCCCCGACGAGATCCGCGCGGCGCTGGAGCCACTGGCCAGCCTGCCGAAGCGGTGACACTGCGACTTATCAGAGGACGTGGCGGTGACACTGTGACCTATCAGAGGACGTGGCGGTGACAACTGCGACCTATCCTGGCGTGGGATGCGTCGCTGAGTCACCGGACTGGCGTGGGATGCGTCGCTGAGTCACCGCGCCGGTGGGGAGGTCAGAGGTTGAGGGTCTGCCAGGCGTGGAACATCCACGGGATGGCGATCAGGACGGTCGGGACGATCAGCACGACGGCCGAGATGCTCAGGCTCAGGGCTGTGGACCACCTGTTGCGGCGCGGAGCGTGGAGTCGTTCGAGTCGGATCATGGCTTCGCTCCCGGCGCCTAGGGCACCAGCCGGTGTCGAGCCGCCGGCCAGCGCGACGATGGCTCGGGCCAGGGCGCTGTCGCCGGCGACCTTGCGGGCCGCGTCATCGGCCATCAGCTCGACGAGCACCTGGCTCTGCTTCAGCGGGGCATCGGTGCGCAGCGGACGGGGGAAGGCCCGGTGCAGCACGCCGAACGCCTCGAGCACCAGGTCGTGGCGGATGCGCACGTGCGCGCGCTCGTGCTCGAGGACAGCCTGCAACGAGTCGTCGTCGAGGGCGTCGAGCGTCCCTTGCGAGATGACGACTCGCGGATCACGTCGACGGGGGATGCAGTAGGCGATGGGGGTCTGCTCGGCCAGGATCCGCACCGCGGGCAGGGCGCCGTGAGGTGCGCCCAGCAGGTCGACGAGCTTCTCGGTGACGCCGCCGCCGGACCGATGTCTCGCTCCATGCCTGCCAGGCTGCCCACCAGAAGCGGGCCCACACCATGACGCCGATCGCGAGGATCGTCAGGTGCAGGGCGATGCGCCACCAGGTGAGGTGGTCGTCGGTGACGAGCCACAGGGCGGTCGACAGGGCAGCGCCGGAGATCGCGAGCACGGCTGCGAGCGCGAGGGACTGCCACAGCACCACGCCAGCCGCGGGCGAGAGTCGTGGCCACGTCATGGTGGCCAGGACCGCCGGAACCGGCAGCGCGAGGGCAAGTCCGATCAGGCCCAGCAGCAGCGGGGTCATCCGGAGTTCCGGGACTCGATCTCGTCGAGGGCGGCACGCAGCGCCTTGGCCTCGGCCGGGTCGACGGTCCGAGCGAAGTGCACCAGTGCGGCCGTGCGATCTGTGCCGGCCTCGTCGAGGGCGGCGTGCAACAGCTCGGAGGTCGCGGCGTCACGGCTGAGCGCGGGGGCGTAGCGGAAGGCACGGCCGTCTCGTTCGCGTCGCACCATCTCCTTGGTGCCAAGACGGTCGAGAACGGTCATGATGGTGGTGTAGGCCAGGTCGCGTTCGTCGAGCCGGTCGAGCACTTCGCGGACGGTCAACGGCGTGTCACCGTCCCACAGGACGTTCATGACGGAGCGTTCGAGCTCTCCGAGTCGGGGCATGTGACCCATTCTACTACGTGAAGTAGTACCTGGTGTTGCGAGTGACCCGTGATGGTTACTACAGTCGGTAGTACTTACTACGCGACGTAGTAGACGAAGGAGTCGAGCATGGAAGTCCTGGATCTGGCGCGGTGGCAGTTCGGCATCACGACCGTCTACCACTTTTTCTTCGTGCCGCTGACGATCGGCCTGTCCGTCCTCGTTGCGATCATGCAGACGTTCTGGTGGAAGACCGGCAACGAACGCTGGCTTCGACTGACCAAGTTCTTCGGCAAGTGTTCTTGATCAACTTCGCGATGGGCATCGCGACCGGCATCGTGCAGGAGTTCCAGTTCGGCATGAACTGGAGCGACTACTCGCGCTTCGTCGGCGACATCTTCGGAGCGCCCCTCGCGATCGAGGGGCTGCTCGCCTTCTTCCTCGAGTCGACCTTCCTCGGCCTGTGGATCTTCGGCTGGAACCGGCTCAAGCCCGGCCTGCACCTGGCCTGCATCTGGATCGCCGCCTTGGGCACGGTCTTCTCGGCCTACTTCATCCTCGCCGCGAACTCGTTCATGCAGAACCCCGTCGGCTACACCATGAACCCCGAGAAGGGGCGCGCCGAGCTCGCCCCGACTTCGGCGCCGTGCTGACCAACAAGGTCCTGACCGTGACGTTCCCGCACCAGATCTTCGGCTGCTTCATGGTGGCCGGCGCCTTCGTCGCAGGAATTGCCCTGTGGCACATGATGAAGGGGCAGGGGCGCGACGACGACGCCTTCCGTCCCGCCTTCCGACTCGGCGCCGTCGTGCTGCTGGTCGCCGGGCTCGGCACGATCATCACCGGCGACTTCCAGGGCAAGGTCATGACCGAGGTGCAGCCCATGAAGATGGCTGCCGCTGAGGCGTTGTACGAAGACGCCCAACCTGCGCCGTTCTCGCCTCTGACGATCGGCACCCTCGACGGCTCCGAGCCGTTGTTCCAGATCGAGATCCCCAAGGTCCTGTCCTACCTCGCCACCGGGACGTTCGACGGCAAGGTGCGCGGGCATCAACTCGCTGCAGGCCGAGTACCAGGAGCGATTCGGTCCTGGCGACTACACGCCCAACATCCCCGTGACGTACTGGACGTTCCGCCTCATGATCACCGCCGGCGGCATCGCGATGGCGATGGGCGCGCTGATGTTGTGGGTGACGCGACGCGACCGAACACCGACGTCGAAGTGGTTCCTGCGCGGCGCGATCGTGCTGCCGTTGCTGCCCCTGGTGGCGAACTCCTTCGGCTGGATCTTCACCGAGATGGGCCGCCAGCCCTGGGTCGTGTTCGGCCTCATGAAGACCTCGGCGGGTGTCTCACCCAGCACCTCGGTCGCCGAGGTCGCCACCTCCCTGATCGGCTTCACCCTGCTGTACGGCGTGCTGGCGATCATCGAGGTCAAGCTCCTGCTGAGGTACGTCAAGAAGGGCCTGCCCGAGCTCGAGCCGCCCCACGACCCCGACGACGTCGACGCGCCGCTCGCGTACGCCTACTGATGAGGACAGAGTGATCATGGAACTGACAACTTTCTGGTTCATCATCATCGCGGTGCTGTGGGTCGGCTACCTCGTGCTCGAAGGATTCGACTTCGGTGTCGGCATGCTCGTCGGCCTCCTGGCCAGGGGCGACAAGGAACGGCGGGTGCTGATCAACACGATCGGGCCGGTCTGGGACGGCAACGAGGTCTGGCTCCTGGTGGCCGGCGGAGCAACGTTCGCGGCGTTCCCCGAGTGGTACGCGACGCTGTTCAGCGGCTTCTACCTGCCGCTGTTCCTGATCCTGGTCGCGTTGATCGTGAGGATCATCGGCCTGGAGTTCCGCTCGAAGCGACCCGAGTCGTGGTGGCGGGCGCGCTGCGACGCCGCCATCGTCTTCGGCTCCGTGCTTCCGGCGCTGCTCTGGGGCGTGGCCCTGGCCAACATCGTGCGCGGCGTCCCGATCGACGCCGACAAGGAGTTCGTCGGCAACTTGTTCGACCTGCTCAACCCCTATGCGCTGCTGGGCGGCGCAGTGACGGTCTCGGTGTTCCTGGTGCACGGCGCATTCTTCGTCGGGCTCAAGACCGTCGGCGAGATCCGCGAGCGGGCCATCACGTTCGGCCTGCGGATCGGTGTCGTCGCGGCCCTGCTGACGACGGCGTTCGTGGCCTGGACGGCGGCCAGCGACGGTGACCTCGTGGTCTGGCTCCTCGGCCTGGCGGTGCTCGCCTCGTTCGTGCTCGCGATGGTCGCCGCACTCGGTCGTCGCGATGGCTGGGCCTTCGCCGGAACGGCCCTGGCGATCGCGCTGCTCGTCGCGATGCTGTTCACCTCGCTGTTCCCGGCCGTCATGCCGTCCTCGCTCGATCCGGCCTGGGACCTGACGACGACGAATGCGGCCTCGACCCCGTACACGCTCAAGATCATGTCGTGGGTCGCGGTGGTCTTCACGCCGATCGTGATCTTGTACCAGAGCTGGTCGTACTGGGTGTTCCGCCAGCGCATCGGCGTGCAACACATTCCCGAGGACGCGCACTGACATGGCACCGCTGGATCCACGGCTCGTCCGACGCTCACGAGGAGTGCGACGACTCCTCCTCGTGAGCGTCGCGCTGGGCCTCGCGACCGCTGCGACGGTCATCGCCGTCGCCTACAGCGTCTCCGAGGTCGTCGCGCACAGGTTTGCCGACCAGCCGATCGCCGGCCTCGGTGTGGCGATCATCGTCGGCCTGGCGGTCCGTGCGCTGGTCGCCTGGCTGCACACCGCCGTCTCGGCGCGAGCGGCCGCAACGGTCAAGGCCGAGCTGCGGCACGAGGTGGTCGACGACCTGCTCGACCCGCGACGGGTCGGACCACGACCCAGCAGCTCCAGCCTCGTCGCTCTGCTGGGACCGGGCCTGGATGCCTTCGACGGCTACATCGGCCGCTTCCTGCCCAGGTCGTGCTGTCGGCCCTGGTGCCGCCGCTCGTGCTCGTCGCGATGCTGACCGCTGACGTCATGTCGGCGGTCATCATCGCGGTGACGCTGCCGATGGCGATCGTCTTCCTCGTCCTGGTCGGTCTGGTGACCAAGGACCGGATCGACCGGCGCTGGCAGGCGCTGGAACGGCTCGGACGTCATTTCGCCGACGTGCTCGACGGACTGACGGTGCTCAAGGTGTTCGGCCGCCGCCAGGAGACCGGGCTGCGGGAAGTCGGAGACCGGCACCGCCGAGAGACCGTCCGCGCCCTGCGGCTGGCGTTTCTGTCGTCGTTCGTGCTGGAGCTGTTCGCGACCCTCTCGGTCGCCCTGGTCGCGGTCAGCATCGGCCTGCGGGTCGTCGAAGGTCATGTCGAGCTCGGCCCGGCGCTGTTCGTGCTGCTGCTGGCCTCCGGAGGCGTTCGCGCCGATCAAGCGTCTCGGCTCCCACTTCCACGACAGCACCGCCGGGGCAGAGGCCACGGTCGAGCTGCTGTCGCTGCTCGACCACGATCGGCACCTCGGCACGACACCGTCGCCAGACCTGCGGGCCTCCGCGATCGTGCTCGACGGCGTCGTCGTGCGTCACGAGAGCCGTCGAGAGCCGAGCCTCGACATCAGTCACATCCGCATCCGGCCCGGCGAGTTCGTCGCAGTGTCCGGGCCGTCGGGCTGCGGCAAGTCGACCCTGTTGTCGGTGCTGATGGGCTTCGACCGCGCGACGTCGGGCTACGTCCTGGTCGACGACGTCGACCTCGCGACGATCGACCCGGTCAGCTGGCGTCGTCAGATCGCCTGGGTGCCCCAGGGTCCCCGGTCTGGTGGCGGGCACGATCGAGGACAACGTGCGGCTCGGCGACACGTCGTCGAGCCGGGCCGACGTCGCGGATGCGCTGCGAGGAGCCGGTGCCGCCGACCTCGATCTCGACCGCACGATCGGCGAGACCGGAGACGACATCTCGGCAGGGGAGCGGCGCCGGATCGCGGTCGCCCGTGCGGTGCTGCGCGTGCGTCGAGGAGACGCTTCGTTGGGTGCTGCTGCGACGAGCCCACGGCAGGCCTGGACGCTGAGCGCGAGACGATCGTGCTGACGACGCTCCGCGACCTCGACGTGACGGTCGTCGTGGTGGCGCATCGTCCCGAGACGATCGCCGTCGCAGATCGCGAGCTCCGGCTCAGTCGACGGATGGTGCTGGCATGAGGGCGCGTCTCCTGAGCAAGCTCGGATGGGGACGCGTGTTCGGCGTCCTGTCCAGCTCGCTGGTATCGGCCTGCTGCTCACGTCGGCGTGGCTCATCGTGCGCGCCGCCGAGCAGCCGCCCGTTCTCTACCTGATGGTCGCCATCGTCTCGGTCAGGTTCTGGGGCTGTCACGCGCGGCCCTGCAGTACGTCGAACGGCTGCTGACCCACGACGCTGCCTTCGCCCTGGTGACCGAGGCTCGCGTCAAGGTCTACCGTGACCTCGACCGCATCGCGCCAGCCGGCATGCCGGCTCACCGGCGTGGAGACCTGGTCAGCCGGGTCGTCTCCGACGTCGACGCGATCTTGGACCGGGTGCTGCGGCTGCGGGGACCATGGATCGTGGCCCTGTCGTCGACGTCCATCACCGTCGTGGTGATCTCGATCCTCGACGTGACGTCGGGCCTCGTCCTGGCCGCAGCTGCGGCCGCGGCGATGCTGCTCATCCGCGTCATCGTCCCGTGGACGGTACGCACGACCGGAGCGCAAACCGCGAGCTCGGCGCGGCGACCTCGCCGCCGATGTCGCCCAATCCGTCCTGGCCGCCCCCGACCTCGTCGCCTACGAGGCAACCGGTGTCCTGCAGGACAAGACCCACCAGAGCATCACGCACCTGGCCGGGGCGCAACGGCGGGCAGCCTGGCTGAGCGGCTCCGGCGAGGCATTCGTCCTGGTCGTCACGGGTCTCGCGGTGGCCTCGATCGCTGCGCTGTCAGGTGGGCTCGCGCCGGTCGTCGTCGGCGTCGTCGTGCTGGCGCCTCTGGCTCTCATCGAACCGCTGACGGCCCTGACCGAGGCAGAGCGCCTGCGTCCCGAGATCGAAGGCGCCGAGCGACGGCTGGCCGAGCTGGCGGACGCCCCGGCCGCGATCACCGATCCGGGTGCGCCTCCGCCGCTCCCGGCGAGCACCGACCTCGTCGTGCGTGACCTCGCAGTCGGCTGGACGTCGACCATCGCCGAAGGACTGAGCCTCGACGTGCCGCCCGGTGCTGTCGTCGGCATCCGAGGACCCAGCGGATCCGGCAAGAGCACCCTGGCCCAGACCCTCGCCCGGGTCGTCGAACCCCGCGGCGGGCACGTGCTGCTCGGCGGTGTCGACGTCGCCCAGCTGGCGGCGGCCGAGGTGCGCTCAGTCATCGGCTACCTCGGCCAGGACGAGATCGTGTTCGACACCAGCATCCGGGAGAACCTGCGCATCGCCGACCCGACTGCCGACGAGACCCAGATGCTGGCGGCGTTGTCGACCGCCGGGCTCGCGGAGTTCGTGTCGACCCTGCCGCAAGGACTCGACACGATGCTCGGTGAACGGGGCAATCGGCTCTCTGGCGGCGAACGTCAGCGACTGTGCCTGGCCAGGCTCGTCCTGGGTGGACACCGGATCCTCATCGTGGACGAGCCGACCGAGCACCTCGACGCGCCCGCAGCGGAGGCGCTGATGGACGATCTGCTGGCCCTGGCACCCCAGCGCAGCCTGGTGGTCATCAGTCATTCTGCGGCCGTGCTCGATCGGATCGCCCAGGTCACGTCACTTGGCGGCGCACGCACCGCCACCCATAGGATCGCGGTGTGACCACTCCGATCATCGCCCTCATCGTCGTCGCTGCGCTCATCCTCCTGGGTGGAGGCGCGGCGCTCGTCACGACCCGCAACCGCGAGCAGCTGCCACCGAAGGCACCCACCCGAAGATCGAGGCGCCCGCGCAGCCCGAGGACGCGACGTCAGCCCCCGAGCTGCAGCCCGAGGTCGTGCTGGAGCCTGACATCGACGAGCCGGTCGCCCCGGTCTCGACCCTCGACCGTCCCGAGGCTCCGCAAGGCCGCCTCGTCCGGCTGCGGGCCCGCCTGGCCAAGTCGCAGGGCTCGCTTGGCAAGGGACTGCTCGCGGTGCTCGGTCGCTCGACGCTCGACGACGCCGCGTGGGAGGAGATCGAGGACACGCTGCTGGCCGCCGACGTCGGAGTCACGGCGACCGACGAGCTGGTCGAGAACCTGCGCACCAAGCAAGGTCGAGGGCATCAAGGATCCCGAGGTCGCCAAGGCAGCCCTGCGCGACGAGCTCGTGCGGCTGATCGACCCTCACTTCGACCGGTCGCTGAAGTCGCAGGGTGCCGAGGGCAAGCCCGGCGTCGTGCTCGTCGTCGGTGTCGAACGGCACCGGCAAGACCACGACGGTGGGTCGTCTGGCACGCGTGCTGGTCGCGGGGGAGCAGTCGGTGCTGCTGGGCGCCGCCGACACGTTCCGTGCTGCCGCAGCCGATCAGCTCCAGACGTGGGGCGAGCGCGTCGGCGTCCCGACAGTTCGTGGACCTGAGGCCGGCGACCCGGCCAGCGTGGGCTTCGAGGCCGTGCAGAAGGGCATCGCTGACGGTGTCGACGTCGTGCTGGTCGACACGGCGGGCCGGCTGCACACCAAGTCGGGTCTCATGGACGAGCTCGGCAAGGTCAAGCGCGTCATCGAGAAGCAGGCTCCCGTCACCGAGGTGCTGCTCGTGATCGACGCGACGACGGGGCAGAACGGCCTGACCCAGGCGCGCGTGTTCGGCGAGGTCGTCGACGTCACCGGAATCGTGCTGACCAAGCTCGACGGCACCGCCAAGGGCGGCATCGTCATCGCGGTGCAGCGCGAGCTCGGCGTCCCGGTCAAGTTCGTCGGTCTCGGCGAAGGCGCCGACGACCTGGCCCCGTTCGACGCCGAAGAGTTCGTCGACGCCCTGCTGTCCTGACCCTGCCCCCGTGGGACGATCCTCGCGGCACATGTTCGGGGAGACCTCAAAGGCGCACCGTGAATAGACTCGGCAGCACGACCCCTTCCCTCCTCCGCGCGCTGCTTCTTGCGCCAGTGATCGTCCTGGCCCTGGCACTGTCGTCGTGCGGCAGGCACAGCGTCCCCGCGCCGCATGCTGAGGCCGCCACGCAGGCGCCCGTGTCAGCGGTCGATCATGCTGCGGGGCGTCAGGACGGCCCGGTCAAGGTCTCGGTCGCAGGCCAGGACGGCGTCGGGGTCACGTTCCGCGAGATCACCCTTGCGCCGGGCGCGAGCACCGGGAAGCACTGCCACTACGGCCAGCTCATCGCCGTGGTCAAGAAGGGTGCACTCACGCACTACGCCGACACCTATCCCGACGGCGTGCACGTCTACGAGACGGGCGCCTCGATCATCGAAGGGGCAGGCTACGCCCACGAGGGGCGCAACGAGGGCGACGACGACGTCGTGCTGTGGGTCACCTACGTCATCCCGGAGGGCAAGCCGCTCGCGGAGCCCGATCTCGCGAACTGTGACGCCTGAGGTCTGCGTAACACGCTGTTTACCTGACCTGTGATTTCGTCACGGTCCCGAAACACCGAGGGCCGTATTCAGAAACTCTCCGACATCAGGCTGTGACGTAGCGGGTGGCACCAGCCCGCACGAATCGACCTCGGAGGTCTCATGGATACCGGCGACACCGCGTGGATCTTGGCCAGCTCGGCCCTGGTCCTGCTCATGACACCAGGACTGGCGTTCTTCTACGGCGGCATGGTCCGCTCCAAGACAGTCCTCAACATGATGATGATGAGCTTCTCGGCGCTCGCCATCGTCCCGGTCCTGTGGGTCCTGTACGGCTACTCGATCGCATTCAGCCCTGAGGGCAGCTCGATCCTCGGCGGCTTCGAGCGACTCGGACTGCAGAACATCTCGGTCGACACGGCGTACGGCACGATCCCCGAGTACGTCTTCGTCGGCTTCCAGATGATGTTCGCGATCATCACCCTGGCCCTGATCAGCGGCGCGATCGCCGACCGGGCCAAGTTCTCGGCATGGCTCGTGTTCGTCGTCGTGTGGGTCTCGGTCGTGTACTTCCCGGTCGCCCACTGGGTGTTCGACTTCGGTGACAACGGCGGCTGGATCGCGACCAAGCTCGACGCGATCGACTTCGCCGGTGGCACCGCGGTGCACATCAACGCCGGTGCTGCGGGCCTCGCGCTCGCCCTGGTGCTCGGCAAGCGCGTCGGCTGGAAGCGTGACCCGATGCGTCCCGCACAACCTGCCGTTCGTGCTGCTCGGCGCGGGACTGCTGTGGTTCGGCTGGATCGGCTTCAACGGCGGCTCGGCTGTGGGCGCGAACGGCATCGCTGGCCTGGCGCTGGTCAACACCGCGGCTGCGACCGCTGCAGCGATCATCGGCTGGATCGCGGTCGAGTTCGTCCGCGAGAAGAAGGGCACCAGCCTTGGCGCCGCCTCCGGCGCGATCGCCGGTCTCGTCGCGATCACCCCGGCAGCAGGAGCCCTGTCGCCGGTCGGCTCGATCGGTCTGGGCCTGGTCGCCGGTGCCCTGTGCGCCCTGGCTGTCGGCCTCAAGTACGAGCCGGCTACGACGACTCGCTCGACGTCGTCGGCGTCCACCTCGTCGGCGGACTCGTCGGAACCCTGCTGATCGGCTTCCTCGCCGTCGGCGACGGGCTGTTCTACGGCGGCAACCTCGACCTGCTCGTCAAGCAGTTCGTCGCCGCAGCCGCCGTCCTGGCCTACTCGTTCGTCCTCACCTACGTCATCGGTAAGTTGATCGACGTCACGATCGGCTTCCGCATCAGCGAGGAGGACGAAGTGACCGGCATCGACCAGGTCGAGCACCTCGAGACCGCGTACGACTACGTCGGCAGCAGCGCCGGCGGATCCCACTTCCTGAAGGAGCTCTGAGCATGAAACTCGTGACAGCAGTCATCAAGCCGCACAAGTGGGAAGAAGTGCGAGAGGCGCTCGCTGCCGCAGGCGTGGCCGGCATGACGGTGACCGAGGCCAGCGGCTACGGCCAGCAGAAGGGCCACACCGAGGTCTACCGCGGTGCCGAGTACGACGTCTCGCTCGTGCCCAAGATCCGCCTCGAGGTCGTGGTCGACGACGCTGACGTCGAGACCGTCGTCGCGACGATCACGAGCGCCGCGCAGACCGGCAAGATCGGTGACGGCAAGGTGTGGGTCGTCCCTGTCGACTCGGTCGTGCGCGTCCGTACCGGCGAGACCGACGAAGCAGCACTCTGACGCAGTGATCAGTCAAGAGCTGGCGCAGCGCCGCAAGGATCGAGCCCTCGAGGCCGATCGGCTGCTGCGCCAGCTCTTCGCTGCCGCAACGCCCCACGACTCGGACGATCCCCGTGAGGGATCAGGTCTGGCCCTCGTCGCGGTCGGCGGCTACGGACGCTCCGAGCTGTCGCCGTTCAGCGACCTCGACGTCGTCCTGCTGCACGATCCGTCGGTCGAGGAGTCCGTAGTCCGTGAGGTCGCCGAGGCGATCTGGTACCCGTTGTGGGATCGGGGAGTGGCGCTCGACCACTCGGTACGAGACACGGTGCAGATGCGCGAGACGGCCCGCACCGACCACCGGGCCGCGATGGGGATGCTCGACGCGCGTCCCGTGGCCGGTGACGCCGGGCAGGTCATGGCGCTTCGCTCGCAGGTGCTCGCCGACTGGCGTCGTGATGCGCGGGCGCGGGTCGAAGAGGTCCGCGAGTCGCGGCTGGCCCGCATCGAGCGGGCTGGCTGGATCGCCCACGCGGCCGTCCCAGACCTCAAGGAGTCCGGGGGAGGCCTGCGCGACAGCGTCACGTTGCGGGCGCTCGTCGCGACCTGGCTGATCGACGTCCCCCATCACGAGTCCGAGCAGCTGCGCGGCGAGCTGCTCGACGTGCGGGACGCCCTGCACGAGGTGGCCGGGCGCAGGGCCGAACGGCTCGACGCCGACGTGATCCCCGAGGTCGCCCGGCTCATGGACCTGGGCGCCGAAGAGGCTCGACCTGCACACCCGTCAGCTCGGTCGTCGGATCGCCCACCTGGCCTCGTTGGCCTGGCGAAGGATCGACGACGCCGTCGCACCCGGCCGCAAGCGGACCATCACGGCGACCGGTCCGCTCGTCCAACGGCTCGACGTGGGTGTGGGCGTGCTGGACGGCGAGGTCATCTTGACCAAGGACGCCGACCCGGCCGCCGATCCCGAGCTCGCCTTGCGTGCGGCCGCCGCGGCTGCTCGCCAGGGGGTGCCGATCAGCCCCGGCACGGCTGCCCGGCTGGCCCAGAACATGGGTGACCTGCCAGACCCGTGGCCGACGACGGCCCGGCGCCACCTGGTCGAGCTGCTCACGGCGGGGCAGGGGCTGGTCCCGGTCTGGGACGAGCTCCGACTTCGCCGGCGTCGTCGACCGGCTGCTGCCCGAGTGGTCGGCGATCCGGTTGCGTGGCTCATCGTCACCGGTGCACCGCTTCACGGTCGACCGGCACAGCCTGGAGACGTGCGTCCAGGCGGCCAAGATCAAGCGTGACGTCGCCCGACCCGACCTGCTCGCCGTCGCAGCGCTGCTCCACGACATCGGCAAGGGTGTCGACGGCGAGCACAGCGAGGTCGGCGAGCCCATGGCCGTCCGCATCGCCCGACGATGGGGGTTCGACGCCACCGACGCGGCAGTCGTCGGCAAGCTCGTGCGCTGGCACCTGCTGCTCCCGACGATCGCGACCCGCCGTGACATCGAGGACCCGTCGACAGCGGCGAACGTCGCTGAGATCGTCGAGACCGAAGACTTCCTCGACCTGCTGGCCGCCCTGACGGCGTCGGATGCGCAGTCGACCGGACCGTCGGCGTGGACGGCGTGGCGACGGGGCCTGATCGAGGGGCTCGTGGCCAAGGTGCGTGAGGTCCTCGACGAATCGGTCCGGACGCCGGACGCCGAGACCTACGAAGGCTGGCCCGAGCACGTGCGCGTCCCGGCCCGAGGCACCACCGGGCCCACCGACTTCGACCTGACCGTCGAGTCGCACCGGGGCGGATCGCTGCTGACGATCGTGACGGCCAACCGGCCCGGCGTCATGGCCGACCTGGCCGGCGGCCTCGCGCTCGCTGGCCTCGAGATCCGTTCGGCCCGCACCGTGACGCTCGGCGACGTCGCTGCATCGTTGTGGGAGGTCACCCGCTCAGAGGTCGACCCGGCGCGGATCCGCGATCGACTGCGCCCGGCGATGGCCGGCGAGCTCGACCTTGCTGGACGTCTCGAGCTGTCGTCGATCCCCGACCTGCCCGACGCGCGGGTCCGGCTGCTCGGGCACGTCTCCGAGACGGCGACCGTCGTGGAGGTCCGTGCGCACGACCGTCGGGGTCTGGTCTGGACGATGTGCCAGCAGATCGCGGCCCTCGGCCACTCGATCAGGTCGGCGCACATGTCGACCTACGGCGACGAGGTGCGCGACGTGTTCTACGTCGTCGACGGCGACGGGCATGCCCTGGGGCGTTCCGAGGCGGAGACACTGAGCACCGCCCTGGCCGACGCGCTCGCGTGACATTGCCCCATGCCGGTGTCGGGGTTCAGCCCCTCGGATAGAGTTGATTGACCCAACCTTCTGCCTGAGGATGACGACAGCCGTATGTTCGACACCCTGCAAGATCGCCTGCAGTCAGCGTTCAAGAACCTGCGCGGCAAGGGGCGACTGTCCGAAGCCGACATCGACTCCGTCGCTCGTGAGATCCGCGTTGCGCTGCTCGACGCCGACGTGGCGGTGCCCGTCGTCCGCGAGTTCATCGCCAACGTCAAGGAACGCGCTGCTGGCGCCGAGGTGAGCCAGGCGCTCAACCCCGCCCAACAGGTCATCAAGATCGTCAACGACGAGCTGGTCCGCATCCTCGGTGGTGAGACCCGTCGCATCCAGTACGCCAAGAACCCGCCGACCGTCATCATGCTGGCCGGCCTCCAGGGCGCCGGCAAGACGACGCTCGCCGGAAAGCTCGGACTCTGGCTCAAGGAGCAGGGCAAGTCGCCGATGCTCGTGGCCTGCGACCTCCAGCGTCCCAACGCCGTCACCCAGCTGCAGGTCGTCGGCGAGCAGGCCGGCGTCACGGTGTTCGCCCCCGAGCCGGGCAACGGCGTAGGCGACCCGGTCGAGGTCGCCCGCGCAGGTGTCGCCGAGGCGCGCCGCACGCTGCACGACGTCGTGATCGTCGACACCGCCGGACGCCTGGGCATCGACGCCGAGCTGATGCAGCAGGCCGCTGACGTGCGTGCGGCCGTCGACCCCGACGAGGTCCTGTTCGTCATCGACGCGATGATCGGTCAAGACGCCGTCGTCACGGCCGAGGCCTTCCTCGAGGGCGTCGACTTCACGGGCGTCGTCCTGACCAAGCTCGACGGCGACGCCCGCGGTGGTGCGGCCCTGTCGGTCCGCTCGATCACGGGCCGTCCGATCATGTTCGCCTCGACGGGTGAGAAGCTCACCGACTTCGACGCGTTCCACCCCGACCGCATGGCCGGCCGCATCCTCGACATGGGCGACATGCTGACCCTGATCGAGCAGGCCGAGAAGGCCTTCGACGCCGACCAGGCCGCCAAGGACGCCGAGAAGATCATGGGTGGCTCGTTCACCCTGCAAGACTTCCTCAAGCAGATGGAAGCCCTGTCGAAGATGGGCTCGATGACCAAGCTCATCGGCATGATGCCCGGCATGGGCGCCATGAAGGAGCAGCTCGCCAACTTCGACGAGCGCGAGGTCGACCGCATCAAGGCCATCATCTTGTCGATGACCCCGGCTGAGCGCGACAACCCCAAGATGATCGACGGCTCGCGCCGCCTGCGCATCTCCAAGGGCTCCGGCACCCAGGTCAAGGACGTCAACCAGCTCGTCGAGCGGTTCTTCGAGGCCCGCAAGATGATGCAGCAGATGGCGAAGGGCGGCGGCATGCCCGGGATGCCCGGCATGCCGGGGCTGCCTGGTGCGGGCAAGCGCGCCGGAGCCAAGCAGAAGCCCCAGCAGAAGAAGAAGGGCAAGCGGGTCTCGGGCAATCCGGCCAAGCGCGCCGCCGAGGCGACTGCCACACCGCCGGCAGCCGACGCTGCCAACGCGTTCGGGTTCCCCGGCCAGGGCGGTGCCGCAGACTTCGAGCTGCCCGAGGAGCTCAAGGACCTCATGTAGCACCCCATGAGGAGGTAGTTACCGCCCCATGAGGAGGTAGTTGCCGCCCCGGTGTGGCGCCGCGGGAAGTGTCCCTGCTGTGGCGCGAGGTAGTGATGTCATGGGATGCGCGGGCGGTAACCGCCTCCCCGGAGGGCGGTAACCACCTCCTCAGCGTGGGCGGCGAGCGCGGGAGCGTCACTCGGCATACAGTCTTGGCATGAGTGGAACGCCGCTGGTCGTGGTCATGGGAATTTCTGGAGTCGGCAAGTCGGTCGTGGGACATGGCTCGCCGACCGCTACGACCTCGACTATGCCGATGGAGACGACTTCCACTCCGAGGCCAACATCGCCAAGATGTCGGCGGGCACGCCGTTGACCGATGACGATCGATGGCCCTGGCTCGCCGAGATCGGCACCTGGCTCGCCGATCACGACTCGACCGGGGGAGTCATCAGCTGTTCCGCGCTCAAGCGCGCCTACCGCGACGTGCTGACCAAGGCGGCGCCTCGCACGGTCTTCCTGCACCTCACAGGTGACCACGAGCCCATCAAGTCGCGCATGGACCACCGCGAGCACTTCATGCCGTCCTCGCTGCTGCAGTCGCAGGAGGAGACGCTCGAGCCGCTGCAGGACGACGAGCAGGGCTGGGCGTTCGACATCACGCCGAGCCCCGCGGAGATCGTCGACGACTTTCTCGGACAGTACGAGCTCTCTCTTGGAGGACACGCATGATCGACGCCCTGGTCAACGCCACCCCGGAGCCGGTCAAGGCCGTCGCCGGGACAGGTCAGCTGGTCACCGCCGCGCTCATCGGCATCGCGGTGCTGGTCATCGCGATCACCTACTTCAAGCTGCACCCGTTCCTGGCCCTGATCCTCGGTTCCCTGTCGGTCGGTGCGATAGCGGGCCGAGAGATGCTCGACGTCGTCGGCAGGCTTTAGTGCCGGCGTCGGCAGCACCGTGTCAGGAGTTGGCGTCCTGATCGCCCTCGGTGCGATGTTCGGCAAGCTTGTTGGCCGACTCCGGGGGAGCCGACCAGATCGTCGACACGATCGTCGGCCGGTCGAGCCCTCGCATGCTGCCCTGGTCGATGGCTGCGATCGGCGCGATCATCGGCCTGCCGATGTTCTTCGAGATCGGCCTGGTGCTGCTGATGCCGGTCATCTTCCTGGTCGCCAAGCGCGCCGAACGCTCGATCATCTCGTTGGGGATCCCGGCGCTCGCCGGACTGTCCGCGATGCACGGCTTCGTGCCGCCGCACCCCGGACCGCTCGCCGCGATCGACCTCGTCGACGCCAACCTGGGCCTCACGCTCGGCCTCGGTGTCATCGTGGCCATCCCGACGATCATCGTGGCTGGTCCGGTGTTCGCCAAGTTCGCCGACAAGTGGGTGCCCGTCCCGGCTGGCGACCTGTTCGACGCCTCCACCGAGAAGCGTGAGCGCCGTCCCAGCTTCTCCATCACGCTGGCGACCGTCCTGCTGCCCGTCGTGCTGATGATGGGCAAGGCACTCGGCGACATCCTGGTCGACGACGGCACCATGACGCGCAAGGTCCTCGACTTCATCGGTGAGCCGTTCGTCGCGCTCCTGATCGCCGTGCTGGTCGCGATATTCACCTTCGGGATCGGCACCGGCATGTCGAAGGACGACGTCTCCGACGTGCTGAGCAGCGCCCTGCCGCCGATCGCCGGGATCATCCTGATCGTCGGCGCCGGTGGCGGGTTCAAGCAGACGCTCGTCGACACCGGAATCGCCCAGGTCGTGGCCGACTTCGTCCAGGACAGCGGGGTGTCGGTGCTGCTGATCGCCTGGCTCGTGGCGGTCGTGATCCGCGTCGCCACCGGTTCGGCCACCGTCGCCACGATCACGGCAGCCGGCATCATGGTGCCCATCGCGGCCGATCTCGGCAGCACCGAGGTCTCGTTGCTGGTGCTCGCCATCGGTGCCGGATCGGTGTTCTTCTCGCACGTCAACGACGCGGGATTCTGGCTCGTCAAGGAGTACTTCGGGCTCTCGGTCGGGCAGACGATCAAGAGCTGGTCGATCATGGAGACGATCCTCTCGGTCAGCGGCCTGGTCGTCGTGCTGGCGCTCAACCTCGTGATCTGACCAGTCTGGTGCACATCTGTCAGACAGGCTGAGTAGCCTGAACCCATGCTGCTTCCGCTGCTGAGGACCTACCTCGCGCCCTACAAGCGGCCCATCGCAATCGTCCTGTTGTTCCAGCTGGTCCAGACCCTGGCCAATCTCTACCTGCCAGGTCTCAACGCCGACATCATCGACAAGGGCGTCGTCGTGGGCGACACGGGCTTCATCATCCGTACCGGCATGATCATGCTGGCCATCACGGTCCTGCAAGTCGTGTGCACGATCGTTGCGGTCTACTTCGGCGCCCGCACCGCGATGGCGCTGGGCCGCGACCTGCGTGCCGGTGTCTTCGGCAAGGTCGAGACCTTTGCTGCGCGCGAGATGGCCCAGCTGGGCGCGCCGACCCTGATCACCCGATCGACCAATGACGTCCAGCAGGTCCAGCTCATCGTCTTCATGGCGTTGACCCTGCTCGTCACGGCGCCCATCATGTGCTTCGGCGGCATCGTCATGGCCCTGCGCCAAGACATCGAGCTGTCGGCGCTGCTGCTGCTCGTGATCCCGGCGCTCGTCATCAGCATCGGGCTCGTGATCCGTCAGATGCGGCCGCTGTTCCGTCTGATGCAGGTGCGCATCGACGGCATCAACGGCGTGATGCGCGAGCAGATCATGGGCATCCGAGTCATTCGCGCCTTCGTCAAAGAAGATCACGAAGCCGAACGTTTCGGTGACGCCAACCGGGCCAACATGGACGTCGCGATCGCGGTCGGCCGGCTCATGGCGATGATGTTCCCGATCGTCATGCTGATCATGAACGTCTCGGTCGTGCTCGCCACCTGGTTCGGCGGATTCCGCATCAGCAGCGGCGACCTCGACGTCGGCACCCTGACAGCGTTCCAGAACTACCTGATCCAGATCTTGATGTCGGTCATGATGGCCACGTTCATGCTGATGCTCTGGCCGCGCGCCGAGGTGTCGGCCGAGCGCATCACCGAGGTCCTCGAGACCACACCGAGCGTCCAGGCCCCCGATGACGCGGTGCCGGTCACGGTGCAGCGCGGCGTGATCGACGTCCGTGGCGCATCCTTCGCCTTCCCCGGCGCCGAGCACGACGTCCTGCACTCGATCGACCTGATCGCCCGGCCCGGCGAGACGACCGCCATCATCGGTTCGACCGGCAGCGGCAAGTCGACCCTGCTCGGGCTCATCCCGCGGCTGTTCGACGTCACCGACGGCTCGGTCGAGATCGACGGTCACGACGTCCGATCGGTCCGCCCGAAGACGTGTGGGCTGCGATCGGGCTGGTGCCTCAGCGGCCGTTCCTGTTCTCCGGCACGGTCGGCTCCAACTTGCGTTACGGTCGCCCCGACGCGACCGACGACGAGGTCTGGGCAGCGCTCGAGATCGCCCAGGCCAGAGACTTCGTTGAACGCATGCCCGAACAGCTCAACGCGCCGATCGCCCAAGGCGGCACCAATGTCTCTGGTGGTCAGCGTCAGCGGCTGGCGATCGCTCGCGCGATCATCAAGCGGCCGCCGATCTACCTGTTCGACGACTCGTTCTCGGCGCTCGACTACGGCACCGATGCTGCGTTGCGGGCTGCACTGCGTCCCGTGACGGCAGATGCCGCAGTCGTCATCGTGGCCCAACGGGTCTCCACGATCCGCGGCGCCGACCGCATCGTGGTGCTCGACGAAGGACGTGTCGTCGGCACCGGCACGCACGCGGAGCTGATGGAGACCTGCGAGGTCTACCGCCAGATCGTCCTGTCCCAGCTGACCCTCGAGGAGGCATCGGCATGAGCGGACGCGGACCGGCGATGGCCGGCATGGGGATGCCTCCGGCACGGGCGAAGGACTTCAAGGGCAGCCTGCGGCGCATGGCCGAACGGCTGCTGCGCGACCGGATGCTCGTGTGGGGAGTCGTGGCATTCGGCGTCATCGCCACGACGCTGTCGGTCATCGGTCCCAAGGTGCTCGGCCACGCCACCGACATCGTCTTCACCGGCTTCCTGTCCGACCAGTTTCCTGACGGCGCGACCAAGGCCGAGGTCGTTGCGCAGCTGCGGGCAGACGGCGACGACAAGCTCGCGTCCCTGGTGTCGTCGGTCGACCTGCAACCCGGATCGGGCATCGACTTCGAGAGCCTCTCGTGGGTGCTCGGCGGAGTGCTGGTGCTCTACGTCCTGGCGTCACTGCTGCAGTGGTTCCAGGGCCGACTGGCGACGGTCGTGGTCCAGCACACCGTGGCAGACCTGCGCGATGACGTCGAGGCCAAGATCAACCGGCTGCCACTGTCGTACTTCGACCGTACCGAGCGCGGCGAGGTGCTGTCGCGCACGACCAACGACATCGACAACATCGCGCAGTCGTTCCAGCAGACCATGAGCCAGCTGCTGACCTCGCTGCTGATGGTGATCGGCACGCTCGTCATGATGGTCGTGATCTCACCGCTGCTGGCGTTGGTCGCGCTCGTCACGATCCCGCTGGCCCTGATGATCACGAAGGCCGTGACGAAGCGGTCGCAGCCAGAGTTCGTCAAGCAGTGGGCCAGCACCGGGCGGCTCAACGGCCACATCGAAGAGGTGTTCACCGGCCACGAGGTCGTCAAGGTCTACGGACGTCAGGCCGAGGCGCGCGAGGAGTTCGACCAGCGCAACGACGCGGTGTTCAACGCCTCGTTCAAGGCTCAGTTCATCTCGGGCATCATCCAGCCGGTCATGATGTTCGTCAGCAACATCAACTACGTGTTGGTCGCCGTGATCGGCGGTCTGCGGGTCGCGTCCGGCTCACTGAGCATCGGTGACGTGCAGGCGTTCATCCAGTACTCCCGCCAGTTCACCCAGCCGCTGACCCAGCTCGCCGCGATGATCCAGGTGCTGCAGTCCGGTGTCGCCTCCGCCGAGCGCGTGTTCGGCCTGCTCGACGAGGACGAGGAGAGCCCGGGCCGGGCCGACGCCCCATTCCCCGATCCGGTGCGCGGACGGGTCGTGTTCGAAGACGTGTCGTTCTCGTACAAGACCGATGAGCCGCTCATCGAACATCTCGACCTGGTGGCCGAACCAGGCCAGACCGTCGCGATCGTCGGACCGACGGGGGCCGGCAAGACGACGTTGACCAACTTGGTCCTGCGCTTCTACGACGTGCAGTCTGGGCGGATCACGCTCGATGGTGTCGACATCGCGCACATGGACCGGGGACCGCTGCGCCGCAACTTCGGCGTCGTCCTGCAAGACACCTGGCTGTTCCACGGGACGATCCGCGAGAACATCGCCTACGGCGCCGATGACGCGACCGAGGAGCAGATCATCGCGGCCTCTGAGGCGGCGTTCGTCGACCACTTCGTCCGGACGCTGCCCGATGGCTACGACACCGTGATCGAGGACGAGGGCACCAACGTCAGTGCCGGTCAGCGCCAGCTGTTGACGATCGCGCGGGCGTTCCTGGCCGATCCCTCGATCTTGGTGCTCGACGAGGCGACGAGCCGGTCGACACCCGCACCGAGTCCTTGGTCCAAGGGGCCATGGAGCAGCTGCGCGCCGGACGCACGTCCTTCGTCATCGCGCACCGGCTGTCGACGATCCGCGATGCCGACCACATCGTCGTGATGGAGGACGGTCACATCGTCGAGCAGGGCACGCACGACTCCTTGCGCGCGGCTGGCGGAGCGTACGAACGTCTCTACTCAGCGCAGTTCGCCGCTCCGACGGCCTGAAGCGCCCACACCCCGAGACCACCTCCGGGGGACGTAGAAATCTGCTTTTGTCCGCGATATCGGGGACAGAACCAGATTTCTACGTCCCGCCTGAGGGCCGAGGTGACAGGGAGTCTCTTTGCTGTCGGGCGCCGCACTAGGCTGATGCCACATTCATCTCACCCGCAGGAGACCACATGGGATTCATGGACAAGCTCGTCTCGAAGCTGACCCCCGCAGCGCCCGACTACGCAGCTGGCTCAACCAGGTGCTGCCAGATGGCGATCGCTACGTGACCCACTGCCAGGTGATTCCCAGCGCCTACGAGCGCGGCGGAGCATCGGGGTCGGGCGCGAACAAGCTGCTCAGCAAGGCCGTCGATGCGGCGTCCAATGCCGTCTCGGGCTCGCGGCACGTCGGCGGTGACGAGGGATCCATCGCCCAGGGCCTGCCCCGCGAGTCTGATCTTCGGGTGCTCGTGATCAGCGAGGCGGCCATCTCGCTGTGGGACTTCGGCTACACCGGTACGCAGCTGCCGGCCGAGCACGTCGTGACTGTTGCCCGCAAGGATGTTGCGTCCTTCGTCGACACGGGTACCAAGGCGCAGGGCGGGGTCCCGGTCGCACGGATCACGTTCACCGACGGCTCGTTCTTCGACTATCGGCTGGTCAACAAGCCCGACACCGACTTCTGGAACGTCGCCGCCCAGCTCTGACCGGGAGACACAAGAATCTGGTTCTGTCCGCGATATCGCGGACAGAACCAGATTCCTTGGTCCCCGACGGCCTGTGAGGCGCGTTCAGCCTGCGAGGAAGGGTGCGACCCGGTCCTTCGGCCGACCGATGATCGCCCGTTCGCCTCGTACGAGCACGGGACGCTGCATCAGTCGTGGATGCTCGACGAGCAGATCGGCCACCGCCTCAGGGGAGGTGTAGTCAGCAGCGTCGAGGTCGAGCCCCTTGAAGAAGCCGTCCTTGCGGACGAGATCGGCAGCCGGGTCCTCCAGCTTGGCGATCAGCGCCAGCAGCGTCCCGGGTCAACGGCTTCTTGAGGTACTGGACGACCTCGGCGTCAACGCCCGCAGCCGCGACCTCGTCGATCGCGTGGCGGGAGGTCGAGCAGGCGGAGTTGTGCAGCACGGTCACATCAGACATGTCCTGATCGTAGGACTGGCGCCCTTCCGTCGTGCAACGATGTCCGGATGTGGGAGGCCTTTTCGCACACCTTGCAGGATCCAGCCGGCGCTGCGATCCCGTTCTTCCTGCTGTTCATGGTCATCGAGATGGCGATGGTGCGACGCGAGGAGCGCGAAGATCGCCCCCGTACCGGCATGGGCTACCTCGCGGTCGACACCCGCGCCAGCCTGACGATGTTCGCGATCTCGTTGGTGTTCTCCGCAGTGTTCCGCACGGCCGCCTTCCTGCTGTACACCGTCATCTACGTGCACCTGGCGCCCTGGCACCTGTCGGCCAGCAGCCCGTGGACGTGGATCGGGGTACTGATCGGCGTCGACCTGCTCTGGTACCTCTATCACCGCTTCGCCCACCGGGTCAGGCTCGGCTGGGCCGGACACCAAGCACATCACTCGAGCATCTACTTCAACTTCTCAGCGGCACTGCGCCAGAAGTGGAATCAATGGTTCGAGGTGCTGATCTGGCTGCCTCTGCCCTTGCTGGGCGTCCCGCCGTGGATGATCTACTTCGTCTTCTCGATCAACCTGATCTGGCAGTTCCACCTGCACACCGAGCGCATCGGCAGGTTCCCGCGCTGGTGGGAGTACGTCTTCAACACGCCATCGCACCACCGGGTGCACCACGGCTCCGATCCGATCTACCTCGACCGGAACTACGGCGGGATGCTGATCGTGTGGGACCGGGATGTTCGGCAGCTTCCAGGCCGAGCTGCACCGTCCGACGTACGGGCTGACCTATCCGGTCGAGACCTACAACGTCTTCTCGTTGCAGTACGGCGAGTACGTCAAGATCTGGCAGGACGCCAGCCGGGCGACCAGTGTCAGGGACAAGCTCGGCTATGTCTTCGGGCCGCCGGGGTGGGCGCCTCGGCACCGTGACGACGCCGAGGTCAGGCCTTCTTGACGACGCTCGACTTCAGCTGCATCGGGCCGAACCCGGGCACCTTGCAGTCGATGTCGTGATCGCCGACGCCGTCGATCAGCCGGATGCCTCGCACCTTGGTGCCGACCTTGATCGACTGCGACTGCCCCTTGACCTTGAGGTCCTTGATCACGGTCACCGTGTCCCCGTCAGTCAGGGGAGTGCCGAAGGCGTCGGTGACGACCGGCTCTGCGGCCTCGTCGTCGACCTGCTCGGCGGACCATTCGTGTGCGCACTCGGGGCACACCAGGAGCGCGCCCATCTCGTAGGTGTAGGCGCTGGAGCAGGACGGGCAGGCGGGAAGATTCACCGGCACAGGCTATCTGTTGGAAATGTCGTCCTCGGGGTCGACAATGCGAGAACGACCTATTCGAGGAGCGGACATGGCATCGACACTCAACCCGTACATCTCCTTTCGCAACCAGGCGCGTGAGGCGATGCAGTTCTACCAGTCGGTCTTCGGCGGTGACCTGACGTCCAACACCTTTGCCGAGTTCCAGGCAGCGACTGATCCGTCCGAGAACGACAACATCATGCACTCACAGCGTGACCCCCGCCGGGTTCACGCTGATGGGCGCCGACATCCCCGTTGCCATGGAGCTCAACGAGGGGCAGTCGATCACCGTCTCGCTCAGCGGCGACGACGAGGCTGAGCTGCGCGGCTACTGGGACGGGCTGGCCGAGGGCGCGACGATCGGCGTGCCTCTCGAGCAGGCGCCGTGGGGCGACACCTTCGGCATGCTGACCGACCGCTTCGGAGTGGGCTGGATGGTCAACATCGCCGGATCTGCGGGCTGAACACTCCAGGGCAGGGACCGAATTGGAGCCTGCGCGGTGGTTCTGGCAGAATAGGCACTTGCGTCCGGTTGACGTGGGGACCCTCTCACCCCCATGACCCCCGGCTCACAGATTTCGTCGGTCGTGTCCCCACGCGATACCGGCAGGTCAACCACACACATACATCTGAGGAGACACCACACTCGTGGCAGTCAAGATTCGCCTGAAGCGCATGGGCAAGATCCGTACCCCGTTCTACCGCATCGTCGTCGCCGACTCGCGCACCAAGCGCGATGGCCGCGTCATCGAAGAGATCGGCACGTACAACCCCAAGGCTGAGCCGTCGATCATCAAGGTCGACGGAGAGCGCGCGCAGTACTGGCTCGGAGTCGGCGCGCAGCCGACCGAGGCCGTCGCCGCCCTGCTGAAGCCACCGGTGACATCGGTGGCAAGAACACCCTCAAGTTCGCCGAGGAGAAGCGCTCGAAGGAAGACATCTTCCAGGAAGCACTGAAGGACCTCCACGCCGAGCCCAAGGCTGCAGCCGTCACCAAGAAGGCTGACAAGAAGGCCGAGAAGGCTGAAGAGCCCAAGGCCGACGAAGCCAAGGCAGAAGAGGCTCCCGCCGACGAGGCCAAGGCTGAAGAGCCTGCCGCTGACGCTGCACCGTCTGAAGAGGCGAAGGCCTGATCATGGCCGCCCCCCTCATCGAGGTCATCGAACATCTCGTCTCCGGCATCGTCGACAATCCTGACGATGTCAACGTCCGCGCCAAGCAGACGCGTGGGGGCGACCTGTTCGAGGTCCGGGTCAATCCCGAAGATCTCGGCAAGGTCATCGGCCGTCAAGGTCGTACCGCGACCGCCATCCGCAAGGTCGCTGGCGCGATCGCGGGACGTGGCGGCGCGCGTATCGACTTCGTGGACGTCGATCGCCGCAACTGACGATGCACGTCGTCATCGGCCGTATCGGCCGAGCTCATGGCATTCGCGGTGAGCTGAACGTTGACATTCGCACAGACGAGCCCGAGCGGCGTTTCGCCCCGGGCTCGTCTGTCGTGTGTGGGACTCGCACGTTGACCGTTGCGAAGTCCCGTCATCATGGCGGTCGTCTGGTCGTCTCCTTCAAGGAGATCCCCGACCGCAACGCGGCAGAACTGCTGCACGGCACGATCCTCGAGGCGGTCGTCGACCCGCACGACGCCCCCGAAGATCCTGACGAGTTCTACGACCACCAGCTGGTCGGCCTCCAGGTCCGCAGTGGCGACACGGTCGTCGGCACGGTGACCGGCCTGGTGCACCTGCCCTACCAGGACACGTTGACCGTCGACGTCGACGGACGCGAAGTGTTCATCCCGTTCGTGACCGAGCTGGTTCCGGTCGTCGACGTCCCGGGCGGCTTCGTGACCATCGCCGACGTGCCAGGGCTGCTGGATCCGTCGGAGGCCGAGAACGCCGCCGCCGACCTCGTGGACGACTGACGTGAGGATCGACGTCGTCTCGATCTTCCCGGCCTACCTCGACGCACTGCAGCTGTCGCTGGCCGGCAAGGCGCAGTCGTCCGGCCTGCTCGAGATCGCCGCTCACGACCTGCGCGACTTCACGACAGACAAGCACCGCAGCGTCGACGACACCCCGTACGGCGGCGGCGCCGGCATGGTCATGAAGGCCGAGCCATGGGGGCAGGCGCTCGACACGCTGACGTCCGCCGAGACCGTCATCGTCGTGCCGACGCCGTCAGGCACCCCGTTCAACCAGCGGATCGCCGAACGGCTCAGCGGTGAGACGCATCTGCTGTTCACGTGCGGGCGGTACGAAGGCATCGACCAGCGCGTCATCGACGAGGCCGGCTCGCGGTGGCGGGTCGAAGAGCTGTCGCTCGGAGACTTCGTGCTCAACGGGGGAGAGGTCGCGGCGCTCGCGATGATCGAGGCGATCGTGCGGCTGATCCCCGGGTTCATGGGCAACCCCGACTCGTTGGTCGAAGAGTCGCACGGTGACGACGGGCTGCTGGAGTACCCGGTCTACACCAAGCCCGCAACCTGGCGTGGACGCGACGTCCCCGAGATCCTGCGCTCAGGAAATCACGCCGCGATCGCGGCCTGGCGGCGCGAGCAGGCGCTCGACCGCACTCGGGCTCGTCGCCCCGACCTGCTCGGCTGAGCGGGCCGACACGCGAAGTTAACTTCCGGGCACACGCCGTAACCTTGCCGCAATCTGCGGGCAAGGCTGTGAAAACGTACCTCCGCGAAGATTCAGTTGCTTGCAGCAAAGGCGCTGCGGTGACACCTGAATCTCCATATGTGAAGAGGTAATGATGGAACCGGGAACTATCTGGCTACTGCTGTGCGCAGCGCTTGTCTTGTTCATGACTCCAGGTCTGGCGTTCTTCTACGGCGGCTTGGTCAAGGCCAAGAGCGTCGTCTCGATGATGATGCTGAGCTTCGGCGCGATGGGCCTCGTGTTCACCCTGTGGATCCTGTACGGATTCAACATGGGCTCGAACGGCGACGACCTCATCGACGGCGTCCTGGCGAACCCGTTCTCGGACTTCGGTCTGTCGGACATGGCGGCCAACAACCCTGAGGCCCTCGCCGGCGTCGCGTTCGGCTCGACCTTCGCCGTCATCACGACCGCTCTCATCTCGGGTGCTGTCGCCGACCGCGCCCGCTTCTTCCCGTGGATGGTGTTCGCCGGCCTCTGGGCCACGATCGTCTACTTCCCCTCGCAGGGCTGGGTCTGGGGCCTCGACGGTGACGGCAACCTGACCGGCTGGATCGGCAAGTTCGGCTTCGGCGACACCGCGGTGATCGACTGGGCCGGCGGAACTGTCGTCCACATCAGCGCCGGTGCTGCCGCCCTGGCTCTCGCCCTCGTGCTGGGCAAGCGCGCGAACTTCAGCAAGGAGCTGAGCCGCCCGCACAACGTCCCGCTGGTGCTCATCGGTGCTGCGATCCTGTGGTTCGGCTGGTTCGGCTTCAACGCCGGTGCAGCAGCCGACAACGGCACGGGATCGCTGATCTTCCTCAACACGATCGCCGCGCCGGCCGCTGGCATCATCGGCTTCCTGGTCATGGAGCACCTCAAGGAGGGCAAGGCCACCGCAGTCGGTGCCGCCTCCGGTGCAGTCGCCGGTCTCGTCGCCATCACCCCGGCGTGCGCCAACCTGACGCCCGGCTGGTCCATCGTGCTCGGTCTGCTGGCTGGCGTGATCTGCGCCTACGCCATCGAGCTGAAGTACAAGCTCGGCTTCGACGACTCGCTCGACGTGGTCGGTCTGCACCTGGTCGCCGGTCTGCTCGGCTGCCTGTACCTGGGCTTCTTCGCCACCGACACGGGTCTGTTCGTGGGCGGAAACCTCGACCAGCTGCTGACGCAGATCGTCCCGGTCGCCGTCGTCATGGTCTTCT
This sequence comes from Aeromicrobium sp. UC242_57, assembly GCF_044452305.1. NCBI lineage: Bacteria > Bacillati > Actinomycetota > Actinomycetes > Propionibacteriales > Nocardioidaceae > Aeromicrobium > Aeromicrobium sp. UC242_57. The sequence goes on from NZ_JBIOAM010000003.1 coordinate 1,004,739, forward strand.
CGTTCGTCGTGGCCTTCGTCCTGGCCAAGGCCATCGACGCGACGCTCGGCTTCCGGGTCACCGCCGAGGAAGAGGTCGCCGGTATCGATCCGGTGCTCCACGGCTCGGAGGGCTACGCACTCGACTGATCTACTGCAACCACAGTCCAACGCGCTCGCCAGCACGCCTGGCGAGCGCGTTGCTGCGTTCAGAGGATGGGGAAACAGGACGGTGCCTCGCGATTGAGCCATGACCTTGGACGAGGCGTCAGTCAGCACCACATCGATGTTCGCGAATCGTCGGCTCTTGCGGACGGTCGTCGTGCGCCAGGTCAGGACGCCTGAAGAGGGTTGAGGTGGCCGGAAGTAGTCGATCGAGATCTCGGCCAGGCGCGGTAGCTGACCCGGTTGGGCCAGCGGTCCGCTGGCCAGTTCAGCTGCCGTCGACAGTGCGCCGAGGACGACTCCGCCCTGAACGCCACCCACGGCGTTGGCGGTCCACGCCGGAGGGGCCCAGGTTCCGAGCGCGGTCTCGGGGGTTGCGTCACTCAGGGCCAGACCGATGTGCTCGGAATAGGGGCCAAGGGCGGCGGTCGCTCCTCGTCGAACGCGTAGGTCGATGGCATCGGACACCGCCATGGCAGGGGCCGTCCGTGGCCGATCGACGATGGCGGCCCGGCCCCGCACTCGAATCAGGGGATTGTCGTACTCGTCGACGAGCTGCCCGCCGAGCAGGGACGTTGCGGTGTTCTCATCGTGATCGTGGTGCTCGTTGAATCCCGCCACGATGCCGGTGGCAGGCAGATCACCCACTATCGAGACGGTGATCGAGGCGAGCACCGCCGTGCTGTTCGGCGGTAGCGAACCGAGGCCGAGAACGAGGTCGGCCAGCACGCCCACCGAAGCCAACGTCGTGCGTCCCTGGCGATCGTGAAGCCACGGACCGATCTCCTGCCGAAGGACGGGACGGTCAGCAGAATCGTGGCCGAGGTGTACGCCGATCGTCGACGTGGCGGCGTCCAAGATGAGCGGTTCGCTGCGAGTGCGGGCCATCAGATCAGCTCTTCTCTCCTGGGGGACGAGCAGAAGAAACCCTAGGCGTCGCGGCCTCACGCGTGACGAAGGGGAGCGATTTCATGGTGCGGGGGCCGGTATGGCAATATTGACCCTTGGCGTAGGACGGATCTGCCACAGGGGAGCCGTCGTCGATCGCCGCAACGACTTTTATTCACACCCCCATCCGTTGGGTGACCTGTGGCACCGGCGAGGAGTACAGCTATGACCAACATCATCGATCAGATCGCCGCAGATTCGCTGCGCACTGACCTGCCGACGTTCCGCGCGGGCGACACGCTCGACGTGCACGTCAAGGTCATCGAGGGCAGCCGCTCGCGTATCCAGGTCTTCAAGGGCGTCTGCATCAAGATCCAGGGCTCGGGCGTCGGCCGTACCTTCACGGTCCGCAAGGTCAGCTTCGGTGTTGGCGTGGAGCGTACGTTCCCGCTGCACACGCCGGTCATCGACCACATCGACGTCGTGACCCGCGGTGACGTGCGTCGCGCCAAGCTGTACTACCTGCGCAACCTGCGCGGCAAGGCAGCCAAGATCAAGGAGAAGCGCGACATCTGAGTCGTCGACTTCACGGCCGACGCGCCCCCGATGCCTGGCATCTGGGGCGCGTTGTCGTCTCCGGCAACTTGTCGGCACGGTGCGGCACACGATCTTGTGATGAGCGGCTAGGCTCTCCGCGTGACTGACAAGAAGCGGCAGCTACCTGTGTGGCAGGAGTCGATCCTTCTGGTCGCCACTGCCATGGTGATGGCGGTGGTCGTCAAGACCTTCTTCCTCCAGGCGTTCTACATCCCGTCGGAGTCGATGGAGCCGACGATGCTCGTCGACGACAAGATCCTGGTGCAGAAGGTCTCCTACTGGGGCGGCGAGCCCAAGCGCGGCGACATCGTCGTGTTCGACGATCCAGGAGGGTGGCTGGGCGAGGGTGACTCCCGCCAGGCCAGCAACTTCATCCAGAAGGGCCTGGAGAAGGTCGGCCTGTTCCCGACTGGTGGTCACCTGATCAAGCGCGTCATCGGCGTCGAGGGCGACACGGTCAAGTGCTGCACCGACGGCAAGCTGACGGTCAACGGCGTCAAGCGACGAGCCGTACCTGCAGGACCAGGCAGCGACGAAGGACCAGACATTCGAGGTCAAGGTCCGCGACGGCTACCTGTGGGTCATGGGTGACAACCGCGGCAACTCGTCGGACTCCCGCGCGCACCAGGGCGATCCGGGCGGCGGCCAGGTGTCGGTCGACAACGTCGTGGGCAAGGCCTGGCTCCGGGTGTGGCCGTTGGGCCGCGCTGGTTTCATCCACAAGCCGTCGACGTTTGAAGTCCTCAACGACAAGTGATCGCTCCATGAGTCCAGCTGCACCGAGCCTGCGGATCGAGCGGCGCATGCTGCGCTCGGGTCTGACGGCGCTGGCCGGATGCGACGAGGTGGGCCGTGGCGCCCTCAGCGGACCTGCGACGGCCGCCATGGTCGTGGTGACCGCCCGACAGCCGCCCGGCACCGGTCGGAGTGCGGGACAGCAAGCTGCTGTCGGCCCCGGCACGTCATGCCCTGGTGCCTCGGATCCAAGGCTGGGCTGCGGCCTGGGGTGTCGGTCACTCGTCCCCGGCCGAGATCGACGAGTACGGCATCATCGCCGCGCTGCGTCTGGCCGCCCATCGAGCCTTGAGCTCCCTCGACATCGTGCCCGACACGGTGCTGCTCGACGGAAATCACGACTATCTCAGCTTCCCGGCCCAGACCTCGTTGGTAGAACCGCCACGCGTGCTGGTGAACGTCCCGCCGGTCGTGACGATGGTCAAGGCCGATCTGCGGTGTGCCGCCGTCGCGGCCGCCAGCATCCTGGCCAAGACAGCGCGCGACACCATGATGCTCGAGCTCGCCGAGCAGCACCCGCAGTACGGCTGGGACGAGAACAAGGGCTATGCCAGCACCAAGCACCTCGAGGCACTGCGCGAGCACGGCCCGTGCGATCACCACCGCCGCAGCTGGCGACTTCCCGAGCGCGCCGAACTGGTCCACGCTGGACATGCCGAACCGTGTCTGTAGCCTTGCGCCATGAGTTCTGAGGATCTGGAGCGCTACCAGTCGGAGATGGAGCTCGCGCTCTACCGCGAGTACCGCGACGTCGTGTCGATCTTCAAGTACGTCGTCGAGACCGACCGTCGCTTCTACCTGTGCAATGCAGTCGACGTGAAGGTGCGCTCCGAGACCGGTGACGCGTACTTCGAGGTGTCGATGAACGATGCGTGGGTCTGGGACATCTATCGTCCGGCCCGCTTCGCCAAGAACGTCAAGGTGCTGACGTTCAAGGACGTCAACGTCGAGGAGCTGCAAGGTTCCGACTTCAGCTGCCGGGCACCGACTAGCAGTGACGTCCAGGCTGTCCACAGCCTCTGACGCGTCGCCGGGAATCCACAGGCCGTGAACGACCCGTGGTGTGCCGTGCCCTAGCCGACCAGGCTCGAGGCATGTCTTATCAACGCAACAAGGCCGTCGGCACCTACGGCGAACGAGTAGCGGCCGATCACCTCCGCGGGATCGGCATGGTCGTGCTGGCGACCAACTGGACCTGTCAGTTCGGCGAGATCGACATCGTCGCGCGCGACGGCGCGACCTTGGTGATCTGCGAGGTCAAGACGCGCACGTCCCACGGGCACGGTGGCCCGTTCGAAGCCATCACAGGACAGAAGGCCGCACGGCTGCGCCGTCTCGCGATGCAATGGCTGCAGGTCCACGACATCTCGCCGCCCAGCGTGCGGATCGACGTCGTCTCGGTCGTGGTGCCGCCACGAGGCGGGCCCGTCGTCGAGCGCATCACCGGAGTCGCGTGATGGCGGCCGCAACGCACTCGGTGACCCTCGACGGGCTCAGCGGACGTCCCATCGAGGTCGAGGCCGACATCGGCGGGGGACTGCCGGTGACCGTGCTGGTCGGCCTGGCCGACACGATGGTCAACGAGGCTCGCGACCGGTGCCGTGCCGCGGTGTCCAACTCCGGCACGACCTGGCCCGATCAGCGGGTCACGATCAACCTGGCGCCGTCGACCCTGCCGAAGACCGGGTCGCACTACGACCTGGCCATTGCGTTGGCCGTGTTCGCGGCCAAGAACCTCGTGCCGACCGAGCGGCTCGTCGACACCGTGTTCCTGGGTGAGCTGGCGCTCGACGGTCGGCTGCGGGCGATCCGTGGCGTGCTGCCGGCGACGCTCGCTGCGGCAGAGGCCGGTTTCGACCGGGTCTTCGTCCCAGAGGTCAACGTTCCCGAGGCCGAGTCGTCACGGGGATCGACGTCGTGGGCGTGCGCTCGCTGCGGCAGACCGTGGCGCTGCTGACGGGCACGCCCGAGCCGGACGACCCGCCCGTCCGGCCCCTCGACGACGTCGCAAGCATCTCGTGGACGTCGGCCGATCGGGTGGCCCATCTCGACCTGGCCGACATCGCTGGCCAGGAAGACTCGCGACTGGCTCTGCTCGTCGCCGCAGCTGGCGGTCACCACCTGCTGATGACGGGGCCTCCCGGAATCGGCAAGACGATGCTGGCGCAACGACTTCCGGGGTTGCTGCCCGATCTGAGCCACGACCAGTCGTTGTCGGTCAGCGCCGTCCACTCGGTCGCGGGTATGCTGCCCAGTGACACGCCCCTGCTGGTGAGACCGCCCTTCCTCGACCCGCACCACACAGCCAGCGCGGTCTCGATCGTCGGCGGCGGCAGCCGGGCCATCAAGCCTGGCGCGCTGAGCCTCGCCCACCACGGGGTGCTCTTCCTCGACGAGGCTCCGGAGTTCGCGTCGAACGTGCTCGAGGCACTGCGTCAGCCGCTGGAGAGCGGAGTCGTCATCGTCTCGCGAGCAGCGATGACGGCGGCCTACCCGGCCAGGTTCCAGCTGGTGCTCGCTGCGAATCCCTGCCCGTGCGGTCTGAGCTCGGCAGTCGCCGATCAGTGCCGCTGCACACCGCTGATGCGTCGTCGGTACGCAGATCGGCTCTCCGGACCGATCCGTGATCGCATCGACATCCATCGCTCGTTGTCGGCGTTGTCCCGGCCTGGCTGGTCACGGCGATGACCGGAGCGCGTTCGTCGGTTGAGCTCGCCTCCCTGGTGCTGGATGCCCGTGAGCGGCAGCACCGCCGGTTCGCCGGCACACGATGGCGGGTCAACAGCGACGTCCCGGGCACTGACCTGCGCAAGCTGTGGCCCGTCACTGAGAAGGGGCGGGTGCTAGTCGACCAGCAGCTGCGCAGCAACAAGCTCAACCCCCGCTCGGCTGACCGGATCCTGCGACTCGCGTGGAGCGTGGCCGACCTCAACGGTCACGACGTGCCCGATGCCGACGACGTGGAAGCCGCCCTGTCGCTGCGACGGGGCACCGCGCTCGGGGGACAGCTGCGCGACCTGGTGCAGCCGCGATGAGCCGTGAGTCGCGCCTGGCGCTGAGCCTGCTGGTCCAGCCGGGTGACCCGAGACTCCGTGACCTGCTGCTGGTCCACGAGCCTGACCGCATCGTCGCAGCGATCCGCGGCGGACCGAGGGTGCCAGACGTCCTGATGCCTGACGCCTGGACCGAGCGGGCGAGGATCTCGACGATCTCGTCGACCGAACATTGAGCCGGGCCGAGCGATCAGGGCTGCGGTGGATCTGCCCGGGCGATCGTGACTGGCCAGCCCAGCTCGACGACCTCGACCACGTCTCGCCGCTACAGGCGTCTACAGGAGCGCCGGTGGGCCTGTGGGTGCGGGGTGGGGCCAACCTTGCCGAGCTGTGCCGGCAGGCGGTTGCTGTCGTGGGCGCACGTGACTGCACGACCTACGGCGCGGAGTGTGCCTCCGACTTCGGCGCCGATCTCGAGCGACGCCGGCTGGACCGTCGTCAGCGGTGCGGCCTACGGCATCGATGCATGCGCGCATCGCGGGGCCATGGCGATGGGCAGGCCGACGGTGGCCGTGCTGGCGTGCGGGGTCGACGTCGACTATCCGAAGTCGCATGCTGCGCTGCTGGCGAGAATCGCCGAGGAGGGGCTCGTCGTGAGCGAGCACGCACCCGGCGAGCCTCCCATGAAGCAGCGTTTCCTGTCGCGAAACCGCATCATCGCCGGACTCGCGGCAGGCACCGTCGTGGTCGAGGCAGCTGATCGCAGCGGCTCGCTCAACACGCTCAGCTGGGCAGATCAGCTGGGCAGGGTCACGATGGGGGTGCCTGGGCCGGTCACGTCGAAGGCATCACGTGGAGTCCATGTGTCGCTCCGCGAAGGCCGCGCGATCCTGGTCACCGCGGCTGCCGACGTGGTCGAAGAGCTGAACGGGCTCGGCGGGCAGCCGGCCCCGGTCGAGGTTGCCACGACCGAGTTCGACCGACTGCCCGCGATGCTGCGGGCGACGCTCGACGGGCTCGACTGGCGCACGTCCCGATCGCTGCTGGAGCTCGCAGCGGTGAGCCGGCTGGGTGCCAGAGAGGTGCGCGACGCGCTGGTCGTGCTCGAGAGACAGGGGCTGGCGTCCAGGCAGGGATCGGGATGGGTGCTGGCTCGGCGCGCCGACACCGCGTGACGGGCGACGCAGTCGACACTGGAGGAGATGAACGCTGAGACGCCGATGACCTGACCGAGGCCTGGTCGGGAGTCCTGGCTGCCTACGAGCGGCACCTGGTGGCAGAACGTGACCTGTCGGCCCATTCGGTGCGGGCCTACCTGACCGATCTGCAGAGCCTCGCATCGCACGCGAACCGTCTGGGCATCGACGAGCCTGCAGGTCTGACGATCCGCACGCTGCGCAGCTGGCTGGCCAGTTCTCCAGACGAAGGGCAAGGCGCGCACCACCTTGGCCCGGCGCTCGACGTCGGCCCGCGTCTTCACGGCCTGGCTGGTTCGCACCGGTCGCGCGGAGTCAGACGCCGGCGCGCTCCTGGTCAACCCCAAGTCGCACCGCGAGCTGCCGATCGCACTGAGCGAGGCCGACGTCCGGGCGCTGCTCGATGCGACCACTGCGGCTCTGACCGACGACGGAGCCCGCGGCTTGCGCGATCTGGCCATCCTCGAGCCTGCTCACGCGACCGGTATCCGGGTGGGCGGCTGGCGGGGCTCGACATCGACGACCTCGACCGGGGAGACGCGTGGTCCGGGTGTTCGGCAAGGGCCGCAAGGAACGTTCGGTGCCGTACGGGCTACCGGCGTCCGACGCCGTCGAGCTGTGGCTCGCGCGAGGGCGTCCCGAGATGGCGGCGGAGTCCAGCGGAGCGGCTGTGTTTCTGGGCGTCCGCGGCGGGCGCATCGATCAGCGAGCCGTCCGTCGCGTCGTCCACGACCGGCTCGCTGCAGTCGACGGAGTTCCCCGACATCGGTCCGCACGGGCTGCGGCACACGGCGGCAACCCACCTGCTCGAAGGTGGGGCCGACCTGCGCAGCGTCCAGGAGATCTTGGGGCATGCCTCGCTCGGGACGACTCAGATCTACACCCATGTCAGCAACGAACGCCTCCGCCATGCCTACAAGCTGGCCCACCCACGGGCTTGACGGGTCACAACGACTCCATGGGGTCGGTAGGTCGGCCATCTTTGATGACCATGAAGTGCAGGTGGCACCCGGTCGACATCCCTGTGCTGCCCGACCAGGCGACGACCTCGCCTGCGGCGACCCGATCGCCGACCGCGGCCCGCTGCCGGCTCAGGTGGTTGTAGCTCGTCTCGAGGCCGGCGGCATGGCGCACCGTCAGGCGTAGTCCGCAGGCCCGCCACTAGCGCGTGCTGTCACGAGTCCCGACCCAGCAGCGTGCACGGGCGTTCCGCAGGCGACGCCGAAATCAGTGCCGTCGTGCGGCTCGCGCACGCCCGTGACGGGATGGACTCGCAGACCGAACGGCGAGGTGATCGGGCCGCCGACCGGACGGTGCAAGGCGCCGCCCGATCCCGTGGGAGGAATCGGCGGTGGTCCGTGCGGATCAACCAGCACGAACCGTGCCTGCGCGAGCAGCTCCAGCGGATCGCGGTAGTCCTCGCCTGCGCGACGTCCGAGGTGCAGGCAGGTTCTCGGGCAGTGGCTGTGGGCGCCCAGCAAGGTGCCGATGACCTCACGCGCGACCACCGCATCGCCAGCCCGAACACGGGCGCGCACCGGTTGGTAGGTCGAGCGCTCGCCGCCGTGGTCGATCGTGATCACCGGCACGCCCCCGACGTCACCGGCGAAGGCGACCCGTCCAGCCGCCACGGCGCGCACCGAGTCACCGACGTCGGCCGACAAGTCGATACCGCGATGACCGGCCCCGTACCGGTCCGCGGGTGGTGCGAAGCGTGCTTCGACTGAGGGCTGGTCGAGCGGCCACGACCAGGCACCCGGCGAGTCAGCGGACGCCCCGCCGGGCAGCAGGAAGATGGCGGTCAAGATGAGAGTGGCGTGGCGTGGCATGACGCCAGCCAAGCCGTCATCCAGCTCCGGATCACCCCCGCGCGCCGACCTGTGGACACCGAATCCCACGGCTGTCGTTGTGGATTTCGCGAGGAGGGGTGACGTGCCCTGAGACCGGCCGATCACTTCTTCTGAGGTGAAATTCGCGCGCCTGCTTCCGCGTGACACGCACGTTGAATGCGGGATAGTGGTCCTGGTCCGTTCGGCACAGCCGGACGGTGGATCACTTCGGGCAGGCGCCAGGTCATCGCCAACCGGTGATGAGTCAACCAAATCAGGCACACGTGTGCCACTAGGAGATACGACCATGGCAGTCGTCACCATGCGCCAGCTGCTCGAGAGCGGCGTTCACTTCGGGCACCAGACCCGTCGTTGGAACCCGAAGATGAAGCGCTTCATCTTCACCGAGCGCAACGGCATCTACATCATCGACCTCCAGCAGTCGCTGGCCTACATCGATGCTGGCTACGAGTTCGTCAAGAACACCGTCGCCCGTGGCGGAACGATCCTGTTCGTCGGCACCAAGCGCCAGGCGCAGGAGCCCATCGAAGAGCAGGCCAAGCGCGTCGGCATGCCGTACGTCAACCAGCGTTGGCTCGGCGGCATGCTCACGAACTTCCAGACCATGCACCAGCGTCTGCAGCGCATGAAGGAACTCGAAGAGATCGACTTCGACGACGTCGCGGGCTCCAACCGCACGAAGAAGGAGCTCCTTCACATGAGCCGCGAGTACGCGAAGCTGTCGCGTACCCTCGGCGGCATCCGTGACATGGGCCGCACGCCTTCGGCCGTGTGGATCGTCGACACGAAGAAGGAGCACCTCGCGGTTGACGAGGCCAAGAAGCTGAACATCCCGATCATCGCGATCCTCGACACCAACTGCGATCCCGACGACGTCGACTTCCCGATCCCGGGCAACGACGACGCGATCCGCTCGGTCGGCCTGCTGACCCGGGTCATCGCCGACGCGGTTGCCGAGGGCCTGGTGGCCCGCGGTGGCGCCAAGACCGGTGAAGAAGAGCCGGGCGCCGAGCTGGGTGCAGGCGAGCCGCTGGCCGACTGGGAGCGCGAGCTCCCTCGAGAAGAAGGACGCTGAGGCTGCTGCGGCCGCTGAAGCCGCTCCTGCGACCGAGGCCCCCGCCGCCGAAGCACCTGCTGCTGAGGCAGCGGCTGCTGAAGAGGCCCCCGCCAAGAAGGCTCCGGCCAAGAAGGCTCCCGCCAAGAAGGCTGCTGCCGCATCCGACGAGGCTGCGGAGACGGCTGACGCCGCTCCTGCCGCTGAGTGACGCCGCACCCGACTACTGAGAAGCGAGAACACATACATGGCTATTACCGCCACTGAGGTCAAGAGGCTCCGCGACGCCACCGGCGCGGGCATGATGGACGCCAAGAAGGCGCTCACCGAAGCAGACGGCGACTTCGACAAGGCGATCGAGGTGCTCCGCATCTCGGGCGCTGCGAAGGCCGCCAAGCGTGGAGCCGAGCGTGAGGCCACTGCTGGTCTCGTCGCCAACTACGGCAGCGCCATCGTCGAGCTCAACTCCGAGACCGACTTCGTCGCCAAGAACGAGCAGTTCATCACACTGGCTGAGAAGCTTGCCCAGCTGGCTGACGCCACGAAGCCGGCTGACGCAGCAGCGTTCTCCGAGGTCGTCTTCGAAGACGGCAAGACGGTCGGCCAGGCTGTTGCCGACCTCGCGGTCGTCATCGGCGAGAAGATCGAGCTCCGGTCGTGTCGCCAGCTTCGACGGCCAGGTTGCGACCTACATGCACCGTCGTGCCAGCGACCTGCCGCCGGCCGTCGGCGTGCTCGTCGAGTTCGAGGGCGAGGCAGGACACGATGTCGCTCGTGGCGTCGCGATGCAGATCGCTGCCATGCGTCCTCGGTACCTGACGCGCGAAGACGTCCCCGCCGAGATCGTCGCCAAGGAGCGCGAGATCGCCGAGGCCACGTCGCGTGAAGAGGGCAAGCCCGAGCAGGCCATCGCCAAGATCACCGAGGGTCGCCTCAACGGCTTCTTCAAGGAGCAGGTCTTGCTGGAGCAGGCTTCGGTTCAGGACAATAAGAAGACCGTCAAGGCTCTCCTCGATGAGGCCGGTGTCACGCTGAAGCGTTTCGCCCACATCGAGATCGGCGCCTGACACACCCGCAACACCCGTTGACCCGCTGATCGAGAGGCCGGATTCGTGACCACTGCAGAGCATGTCGAGAGTCCGGCCTCTGGTCATCATTTGAAGCGGGTGCTGCTGAGCTTCTCCGGCGAGGTCTTCGGCGGCGGGAAGATCGGCATCGACCCCGATGTCGTCAACGCGATCGCCAAGCAGATCGCCGCGGCCGTTGCCGAAGGCGTCGAGGTCGCGGTCGTCGTCGGCGGCGGCAACTTCTTCCGTGGCGCCGAGCTGAGCCAGCGTGGCATGGACCGTTCGCGTGCCGACTACATCGGCATGCTCGGAACCGTCATGAACTGCCTGGCGTTGCAGGACTTCTGCGAGAAGCAGGGTATCGAGACGCGGGTCCAGTCCGCGATCACGATGGGTCAGGTCGCCGAGCCGTACATTCCGCGTCGTGCGATCCGGCACCTCGAGAAGGGGCGCGTCGTGATCTTCGGCGCGGGGGCAGGCATGCCCTACTTCTCGACCGACACGGTCTCGGCGCAGCGCGCACTCGAGATCCACGCCGATGCGGTGCTGATGTCCAAGAGCGGCGTCGACGGGGTCTACTCCGACGATCCGCGGACCAACCCCGATGCCAAGAAGTACGACGAGCTGACCTTCGACGACGCCCTCCGCATGGGGCTCAAGGTCGTCGACGCGGCCGCTTTCGCGCTCTGCATGGAGAACAAGCTGCCCATGATCGTCTTCGGCATGGAGGGCGAGGGTAATATCGCCCGCGTGCTTCGCGGTGAGAAGATCGGAACGCTCGTGCGCGCTGCCTAGCGCCCACGACTCTCGAACTACCTTTTTGATGGGGAGAACATCGTGATTGATCAGACACTGCGTGATGCCGAGGCCAAGATGGACAAGGCCGTCGAGCACACCCGCGAAGAGTTCGCGGCGATCCGCACCGGTCGGGCACACCCTGCGATGTTCGCTCAGATCACCGCCGAGTACTACGGACAGCAGACGCCGCTGAACCAGCTGGCCGGCTTCCAGGTTCCCGAGCCGCGCACCGTCATCATCCAGCCCTACGACGTGGGCGCGAAGCCTGCGATCGAGAAGGCCATCCGCGAGTCCGACCTGGGCGTCAACCCCAGCGATGACGGCAAGGTGCTGCGGGTGACGTTGCCCGAGCTGACCGAGGACCGCCGCAAGGAGTACATCAAGCTGGCCAAGTCCAAGGCGGAGGACGGACGCATCGCTGTGCGCGGTGTCCGCCGCAACGGCAAGCAGGCGCTCGACAAGGCCGAGAAGGACTCCGAGATCAGCAAGGACGACAACACGGGTGCTGAGAAGCGCCTTGACGCGTTGACCAAGAAGCACGTCGACGTCATCGACGAGATGCTCAAGAACAAAGAGGCCGAGCTCCTCGAAGTCTGAGTCTCCCGCGGAGGAGACACCGGCAGCACACGCCAAGCCGGTCAAGACCAGCCGCGCCGGCCGCAACCTCCCGGCGTCGATCGCCGTCGGCCTGGGGCTTCTGGCGATGGTGGGTGCGGCGCTCTTCCTGGTCAAGGAAGTGTTCATCGGCGTCGTGGCCGTCGCACTGCTGATCGGCCTGTTCGAGCTGGCGCGCGCCTTCGCGACGGCCGGCATCAAGATTCCCGTGCTGCCGGTCGCCACCGGCGGAACGGTCATGCTGGTCGGCAGCTGACTACGGCGGCATGGAGACTGCGTCGGTGGCGATGGCCCTGACGGTCATCGGCATCATGGTGTGGCGACTGTCCGAGGGCGCCGAAGGCTTCGTCCGCGATGCGAGCTCGGCGTGTTCAGCCTGTCCTACCTGTTCCTGATGGGTTCGTTCGTCGTGCTCATGCTCGCCGAGGCTGACGGCCCCGAACGCATCGTGGCCTTCATCGTCGCGACGATCGCCTCCGACATCGGCGGCTACATCGCCGGCGTGTTGTTCGGCAAGCACCCCATGGCGCCGACGATCAGCCCCAAGAAGTCCTGGAGGGCTTTACCGGATCGCTGATCTTCGGCATCGCGTCCGGCATCGCGACGGTGTCGTTGATGCTCGAGGGCGACTGGTGGGTCGGCGTCGTCCTGGGTGTCGCCGGTGTCGTGTTCGCGACCCTCGGCGATCTGTCCGAGTCGCTGATCAAGCGCGATCTCGGCATTAAGGACATGGGCGATCTGCTGCCCGGTCACGGCGGCCTGATGGATCGTCTCGACTCGCTGATCGCCGTGGCCCCCGTGGCCTGGCTCATCATGTATTTGTTGGTCCCCGTTTCCTGATCGTCGGCGCGTTCAGCGGGGCTGCTGCATGACTGCGGGGACCGCACATGTCAGGGTGGTCCTGTGACGGCCCTCCGCGACTACGCTGCTGCAGTCACACAGCCCCCCTTGACCGCTGATGCGTCGAGCTTCGACGAGGTCGTGGCTCCCGACGGGAGCCTGCGGCCGGGATGGAGCTCTCGTCGCAGAGACCGCAGTACAGCTGACGCCGGACGAGATCCGTCGCGTCGGTGGAGACATCCAGCGGTTCCTCGCCAATGACGGGGTGACGTACACGCCGCCCGACAGCGCACCGGTGCCGTGGCAGCTCGACCCTTTCCCGTTGATCCTCGACGCGGCGGAGTGGACTCCACTCGAGGTGGGACTCGCACAGCGCACCGAGCTTGCTCGATGCGATCCTGGCCGATCTCTACGGTCCGCAGGAGCTGCTGTCCAGCGGGACGCTGCCGGCCTCGGTCGTCTTCGGTCACCAAGGCTTCCTGAGGGTCTCCGCACGCCCGTCGGCGCACGACCCGCATCCGCTGCTGATCGCTGCGGCCGATCTCGGCCGTAATGCGGCGGGCGACTGGCAGGTCATCGCCGATCGTGCCCAAGCCCCGTCGGGCATCGGCTACGCGATGGAGAACCGCCGGGTCATCTCCCGCGTCCTGCCTGAGCTCTACCGGCAGGCCAACCTGCACCGCATGGCTCCGTTCTTCCAGGCGCTGCGCGCAACCTTGATCGACTCGGCGCCTGGTCACGACGCCAATCCTCGGGTCGTCGTGCTGTCGCCTGGCACTCACTCCGAGACCGCCTACGACCAGGCATTCGTCGCCTCCAACCTGGGCTTCCCGCTCGTCGAGGGCAGCGATCTGGTGATGCGCGGTGGAGCGGTGTGGATGCGGGTGTTCGGCCGGCTCGAGCGCGTTGACGTCATCTTGCGGCGCGTGGACGCCGATTGGAGCGACTCGCTCGAGCTGCGCAAGGGTTCGCGACTCGGGGTGGCCGGGCTGTCCGAGGCGGTGCGCCGTGGAACTGTCCGCGTCGTCAACGGGCTCGGCTCCGGTGTTCTCGAGAACCCCGGTCTGCTTCCGTTCATGTCGGCGATGTGCGAGATGCTGCTGGACGAACCTCTGCGGCTGCCGTCGGTCCAGACCTACTGGACGGGCGACGACCGTTCGCGAGCGTACGTGCTCGATCACCTCGACACCCTGGTGGTTCGGGCGATCGACAGCTCGTCCGATCTGAGCCGGCTCCCGCACGACACGCTGCGGGGCTTGATCAGCGCCTCCCCGCACAAGTACGTCGGCCAGGACCCGTTGGCCCTGTCGCAGTCGCCGACGCTCGACGACCGCGGTGTGCGGCCCCAGGCAGTGTCGCTTCGGACGTTCACGTTGCGGTTCGGATCGACGTACCGGCCTTTGGTCGGCGGACTGGCCAGCATCTACGAAGACGGGCTTGCGACCTCCAGCAAGGACGTCTGGGTGCTCAAGAACCGTCCTGAGGACCCCGACCAGGGACTCGTCGACGTCCTGCCGTTGACCTCCGTGCGCGCACCCGACGCGATGGTGCCGCGCGTGCTCGAGGACATGTTCTGGTTCGGGCGGTACGCCGAGCGTGCCGAGGACATGCTGCGCCTGGTGCTGACCGCTCACGGCAGCTCGGAGGACTACCGCACCCGCCCGCACAGCGCCGGCGGCACCAGCCTTGCGGTGCTGATGTCGGCCATCGCCCGGTTGACGGGTGAACCGTTCGGAGTCGACCGGGTGGATGACAACTTCCGCTCGCTGCTGCTCGACAGCCAGCGTGAGGGATCCGTCGCCCAGTCGATCGATGCCCTGCGGGATGCGGCGCAGAGCGTCCGCGACCAGCCTGTCGCCCGACACGTGGCAGGCGTTCAGCGCGACCGACCGGGCCGCAGCCAACCTCAAGGCGTACCGCTACAGCCACCAGGTGGCCGAGAGCGCTGGCGACATGCTGACGGGCATCTTGTCGCTGCAAGGCGTCACGTCCAACATGATGCGTGATCCCGGATGGCGGATGATCGGCACCGGCCGGGCGGTCGAACGGGGCCTCCAGCTGTGCCACCTGCTGGCAGCCACGGCGACGGTCCGGCGCGGGATCGACGTCGACCGCGACGTCCTCACGTCGGTGCTGACCGCAGCCGAGAGCGCCGTGACGCATCGTCGTCGCTATCGCGGCTACGTGCGCGTCGGCGGCGTGCTCGGCTGCCGCTGCTCGAGCCGGAGAACCCGAGGTCATTGGCCTTCGGGATCGCCGGCTGCGCGGCCACCTGGCCGCGATGCCCGGCTCGACCGGATCGACCCGGCCCGAACGTCTGCTCGACGACCTCGCAGACGAGCTCGAACGGGTCGACGTCGCAGCCCGACGGTGACCGAGGGCGAGAACCGGCCGAACCTGGAGCGGTTCCTCACCGGTTACATCGGACAGCTCAGCCGGTTCGCTGATGCGGTGGGCGAGCTGCACTTCGCCGCCGGTCCCACGCCCCGCGCCTTCGGCTTCACGGCGGTGGGTCCATGAGGTATCGGGTGTCCCACCGCACGACCTACTCCTACGACCAGGACGTCAGCGACAGCCTAGGCATTGCCTACCTGTCGCCTCGTGAGTCTGCCGTGGCAGCACGTCCTCGCCCGCGACCTGGTGCTGGACCCGGTGCCGTCCGACCTCAGCCACGACCTCGACTACTACAGCAATCATGCGACCTACTTCCAGGTCACCGAGCCGCACCAGGTGCTGGACGTCCTGGCGACCAGCGAGGTCGAGGTGACCGTCCCGGTGCACACCGAGGCTGCTCTGGCCGTCCCGTGGGAGCAGGCGCGACCGGTGTCGCGGCCTGATGTCGACGATGCCTGGCGGGCCTTTGACTTCGCGTTGCCATCGTCGCTGGCCGACCAGACGGCTGAGGCGCACGCCTACGCGGCCGAGTCGCTGACGGCGGCCCGTCCGCTGGGCGAGGCGGTCGTCGAGGTGATGCGCCGGATCCACGCCGACTTCGCCTATGACAAGACGGCCACGACGGTCACGACCACGGTCGACGACATCTTCGACCAGCGCGCCGGGGTGTGCCAGGACTTCGCCCACCTGACGTTGGCCTGCCTGCGGTCGCACGGGCTGGCGGTCCGCTACGTCAGCGGCTATCTCGCCACGACTCCGCCGCCGGGCAAGGAGCGCATCGTCGGCGCTGACGCGACGCATGCCTGGGCGTCCGTGTGGGTGCCGGGTGATGGCTGGCTGGCTCTCGATCCGACCAATGACCAGCTGGCGAACGACCGTTACGTGACTCTCGCATGGGGCCGTGACTACTCCGACGTCCCGCCGGTCAAGGGCGTGATCTTCACCGAGGCCAAGAGCTCGACGTTGAAGGTCGAGGTCGATGTCGCGCCCCAGGAGCCAGCCCAGTAGCCCCCAGCCGGGAAGCCGAGCATTTTGTCCCGCTCGCAGGGGGTGAGAGAATTGGGTGTGTCCGAATCTCCCCGCAGTCTGCCGTTGGTCTTCACGTCACCCCGGGGACGCAAGAAGCCTCCGCGACACCTGGCCGACCTGAGCGCCGAAGAGCGCACCGCCGCGGCTGAGGCGCTCGGCGAGCCCGCGTTCCGGGTCAAGCAGGTTGCGAATCACTACTACGCCAGGCTCGAGCGCGATCCGGCCAACATGACCGACCTGCCGGCCGCCAGCCGCGACCGCATCGTCGACGGCTTGTTGCCCACGCTGCTCAATCCGGTGCGCACGATGGAAGCCGACAAGGGCACGACGGTCAAGACTCTCTGGAGCTGTTCGACGGGGCTCTGGTCGAGTCAGTGCTCATGCGCTACACCGACCGCGCGACGATCTGCGTGTCCAGCCAGGCCGGCTGCGGCATGGCGTGCCCGTTCTGCGCCACCGGCCAGGGCGGCCTCGAACGCAACATCAGCACCGCTGAGATCGTCGACCAGGTCGTCGACGCGGCCGGCAAGATGGCGCGCGGCGACGTGGCGGGCGGCCCCGGTCGACTGTCGAACGTCGTGTTCATGGGCATGGGCGAGCCGATGGCCAACTACAAGGCGGTCATCGGTGCGATCCGGCGCATGGTGGCACCGGCACCCGACGGGCTCGGCATGAGCGCCCGCAACATCACCCTGAGCACGGTCGGCCTGGTTCCCCGCATCAAGCAGCTGACCGACGAGGGCATCCCGGTCACGCTGGCGGTGTCGCTGCACGCGCCCGACGACGAGCTGCGCGACACGCTGGTTCCGATCAACACCCGGTTCAAGGTCGACGAGGTCGTCGATGCGGCGTGGGAGTACGCCAAGAAGACCGGCCGACGTGTCTCGATCGAGTACGCCATGATGCGTGACATCAACGACCAGGCTTGGCGTGCCGATCTCCTGGCCGACGTCCTGCAGGCGCGCGGCGACTGGGGGTGGGTGCACGTCAACCTGATCCCGCTCAATCCGACGCCCGGCTCGAAATGGACTGCTTCTCGTCGTGAGGACGAGCGCGAGTTCGTCCGCCGGCTCGAGGCCCGTGGCATCTCGACGACGGTCCGTGACACCCGCGGCAGCGACATCGACGGTGCCTGCGGTCAGCTCGCCGCTGCGGAATGACGCTGTAGCTCGGAGCCTGCTCCTTCCACGACGGGCCTGATGCTGAATGCGTGCGACGTGTGCCGCGCCGGTCTTGCCGTAGGTCTACTCGGTCGCGATGGGAGCGACTGGGGGAGCCAGACGTCCGGTCATCAGGCCTTCGTAACGACGCGTCGCAGTGTCGAGGTCTTCGGGGTGCGTCACGACGTAGAAGTCTCCGCGGGACACGCCAGCCAGGACGATCTCCGCAGCCTGCTCGCCGGAAATGCCGTGGGAGATGTGCGCGGTCATGATGGCCAGCTCTGCCTCTGACGGTTTGCGTCCTTCTGCCTCAGCGGGGCGGTTGCGTGCGGAATCCGCCATGCGCGTGCTCATCGCGCCAGGCAACGAGACTACGATTTTCACTGCGCTCTCGCGCTGCCACAGCTCGTACTGCACTGACTCGCTGAAGCCCACAATCGCGTGTTTGCTGGCGGTGTAGGCGGCGACAAACCCTACCGACCCCAGCGCAGAGTTCGAGGCCGTGTTGACGATCGTTCCCTGGTTCCGCTCGATCATCGCCGGGAGGAAGGCTGACGTACCGTGAACGATGCCCATCAGGTTGACGCCCAGGACCCAGGCCCAGTCGTCCTCGGTCAGGCCTGAACTGGGCTGCGGAGCCTCGGACACCCCTGCGTTGTTGAAGAGCAGATCGACAGGCCCGATGTCGGCCGCAATCGCGGCCAGCCGATCCACCTCGTCGCGCTTGGATACGTCGGTGAGCACGGTTGTGACCTCGACGCCCTTGGAGCGCAGGTCTGCTGCGAGCGAGTCGAGCGCCTTCTGTTCGACATCTGCTACGACCAGACGTGCACCTTGCTCGCCGAGCTTGCTGCACAGCCCGCGGCCGAGACCGCTCGCGGCTCCGGTGACGACGGCCAGTTGACCCTTCAGTTCCTCGATAGAACTCATCGTGATTCTCCCTTGTCTGTAGAACGAGCAAATGGTTGATTGGGCGAGCTGATCCCATCGGACCCCGGGTAGTCGGCGGCCGCAAAGGTGTGTGCAGTTGTGGGGGACGAGTGCAGCACGTCGACGAGCTCCTCAAGTGTTTCGTTGACCGCCTCGTGCTTCCCTTCGGGGCGGCGTCGAGCAGATGCAGCGATGACCGCGGCGGCGACGAGGCCCCAGATAGCCATCACGACAACGGCCCGGCCGACCCCCGCCCCGTCGAAGTAGACGGCCCCGCGCAGAGCGCTCAGGCCCTGAGAGGTCGGCAGTACCTCGTGGATGAGGCCGTAGAACGATGGCGCCAGGTCGAGCCGCACAGCCATGCCGGACGACGAAACCGCCGCCAGGATGAGGATCAGGACCGAGACCATGATCTGCGCCGGGCCGATCGTCCGCATTCCCGCTAGCGTCACCAACCCGCTGACGAGTGCCATGGCGAACAGCAGGCCGAACGCGGCCACGGCGTGGCCCGAGAAGATGTCGAACACAGCCCACCCGAATAGCACCTCGGTCGCGGCGACCACGACGCTGATCATCAGGACCAGCAGGGACTGCCAGGCAGCCGAGACCCGCGGCCCCGTGAGTGCGGTCACTACCGCGGCCAGGAAGCCGCCCACGATCGCGCCTATGCCCAGGTACAGCAGGCTCGTACCGATCGGATCCTTCTTCTCCACTGCGGAGACATCGTGCACCTCGGCGCGCAGGCCGGCGGCTTCGGCCGTGTCGGTCAGAATTGAGGTTGCCACGACCTTGGACTGGGCGCCAGCGGCCGACGAGACATACACATCGCCCGTCGTGGCGTCGTACGCGGCCCGGATCTCCAGGTCCTTAGCTGACCGATCGCAGCGGCCCGGTCCGGGACGGTCGTGACATCGAAGGAGTCGCCGAAGCCGGCAGCACGCAGTTGTTGCTTCGCCTCCTGCGACGCGGTTCCGTTGCCCACGACGGCGATGTCCATCCCGTTCGGCTGCGGGGAGTGAAACACCCCGACGAACAGCAACGGCAGGAAGACCGCGAAGAACACCGGCAGGGCAAGCACACCAGCGGTGAGGCGATCGCGCCGGCAGCTTCGCCTCGTCCTCGTCGAGGGACTCATCGGTGGCAAACGGCGACTCCAGGACGGGCGCGTCGTCCGCGGCCGGCGACTTGAGGCGAGAGTAGGCGATCATGGCGGCGCCGATCAGGCCCCAGAAGGCAATGGCCGCCACATCGGGGCCGATGCCGGTGCCGTCGAAGTAGATGATTCGACGCAAGCCGTCGAGCGCCGCGGACGAGGGCAGCAGGGTCTGCAGATCGGCGAAGAAGCCCGGCGTCATGTCCGCCGGGACGCCCGCGCCGGAGGCAGGAACACCTAGCAGGATCAACAGAATGATCGACAGAACTGTCATGCCTGGCCCAATCAGCTTGAGCCCGCCGGACTGGATGAGACCTGCGACGAACGCGATCAGGCCGATCATCAGGCCGACTTCCAGCAGATTGGTCGTGAGGGCTCCGAAGACGGCGTATCCGATGAAGGTCGTGACGACGCCCGCCAGCATGCTCATGCCAGCGAGGATGCCCAGCCGCGACGCAAGCCGACTCCGCCGAGCGCGACTCCGAGAACGGTTGCCGTCGTGAAGCCGACAAGCACGCCTGCCAGACCGAGGAACAAGAAGGTCACGCCCAGGCGGTCGCCTTCGGGCAGGGGCACGACGTCCTCCACGGTGAGTTCGATGCCGCTGTCAGCGGCAACGTCCGCGAAGGTGGTCGCGACCGCCTGCTCGGCAGCGGGGCTACCTGCTGACGCCACGTAGATCACGCCGGTGGAAGGATCGTAGGCGCCACGAGTGGACATGGCTTTGAGGTGCGAGACGGCGTCTGCGCGGTTGGCGACGGTGGTGGCGTCGAAGGCGCCGTCCGACGACATTGTCAGGCCCTGCGCGAGCTGCTGCGCCGATGGCGACGTCCCGATGATCTCGACACGCATCCGATCAGGAGTCGGCTCGTGAAACGCGGCCAGGTAGAGTCCGGGCAGCGCGATCGCCATGAAGAGCGGAAAAATGAGCGAGATCATCACCATTTTGTTGGGGCGTTTGCCGCTGGTGGGCGAACCGGCCACTCCCGGCGGCGACTGCTGTGACGTGCTGGCCTCGTCCACGATCCTGATCTACTCTCTGACGTAGTTACCTTACATTTGTAAGATAGCCGATATGGTGGATGACAACAACACGAAGGAGCTTGACGTGACGCACGAGACACCCGTGGACGCTCGGGTTCAGCGTTCCCGCGCCCGACTGATGGTTGCGCTGTCCGAGCTGCTGCGGCAGCAGCCGTCCAGCCGCATCACCATCTCTGCGCTCTGCCAGGCCGCTGGCGTGAGCCGTCCTACCTTCTACCAGCACTTCTCCACCGTCGACGATGTCCTCACTGCCGCTCTCGACGAGCGGATGGAGCAAGTCCGAGCTGCTGTGATGGCCTCCGAGCGGGACGACGGCCGGACAAGCGTCGCCCGCTTCCTCGCGGACGTCATCGATGATCCTCAGGCCTACAAGGAACTGCTCAGTGCGGGCATGCTGCTCGCTGGCCCGAGCGACACCCTGCAGCTTCTGGGTGTCGCGGCGACTCGCGGAGCATTTCGGGCTCGGAGACGAATCGACGCTGGACCTCGCCTTCACATCAGCAGGCGTAGTAGCCGTCGTCCGCGAATGGCTCCGGTCCCCGACGGTCGGCGACACGAGTCTCGCCGACCACGTCTGGACGCTCGTGTCGAACACCCTGGGTTCGACCGACGACTGACTCGTGCTTGCCCTTTCAGCATCGATTCACAGCGACCCGGCGCGACGCGGCCGATCTCGCTCACGGCCTGACCGGCGCCTGACCACTGCCTGGTCGACGGGGGAGAGCCCCTCGGCGATAGCGTGGTGACGACCAGGAGGAGATCCATGATCGGCATGACCCGCGACGCTGACGTCGTCACCATCGAGCTTCCAGCGCGAAGATCGGCGCAATGCGCTGAACCTCGAGCTGTGCAACGAGCTGCGTGCTGCAGCCCAGGAGGCTGCCGATGGAGGTGCTCGAGCGATCGTCATCACCGGCAAGGGGACAGCCTTCTGCGCCGGAGCCGATCTGGGCGGCGTCTACGGGCCGGAGTTCCTCGAAGCGCTCTACGGCATGCTGCACAGCTTGACGAAGCTGCCGTGCCGATCATCGCCGCGGTCAACGGCCCGGCGATCGGCGCCGGCACGCAGCTCGCGATGGCCTGCGACCTGAGGGTCGCCGACGAGACCGCGCTCTTCGGGGTCCCGGTGGCTCGCAACGGCATGGCCGTCGATGCCTGGACGATTCGTACGCTCGGCGAGCTCGCTGGGGTCGGCGTGGCGCGGCGCGTCCTGCTGGCGGCAGAGATGCTCGATCGCGACGCGGCGCTGGGCTGCGGCCTGGTCGACCGTCTCGGCGCCCTCGACGATGCGGTGGCTTGGGCCCACGAGATCGCGGCCTTGGCACCGGTCGCGATCGCGCACAACAAGCTCGTGCTGAACGGTGCTCCCGACGACGTGATCGCTCAGAGCTTCGATGCCGTCTGGGCCAGCGACGACGTGCGTGAAGCTGCCGCCGCCCGCGCCGAGAAGCGCGCCCCGATCTTTGCGGGGCGATGATGGCGAGCTTGGTCTTTCGCGTGCTCGACGCGCACGTCATCCATGGTCGTGCCGACGAGACGGCGGTCCGTGACACCGCCGGAACGATGTCGTACGCCCAGCTGCTGCACGAGTCGGCCTGCATCGCGGCTGGTCTGCACCACATGGGTGTCGACGCAGGCACCGCGGTCGCGATCGATGTGGGGGCCGGACGTCACCACGTGACTGCGGTCCTGGCGCTCGCCCGGTTGGGTGCGGTGCCGGCGCCACAGAGCCAGACTGCTGAGTTCAAGCTCGTCGGCACGCCGCCGGTGCTGCAGGCACCCGACACCGAAGTGGTGTGGGGCTGCTCGACAAGGCCGGCCGCACCGAGCCGGCGGCCGCGCCCGAGCGTGATCCCGACGGGTACGAGCAGGTCCTGCGAGAGGTGTACGGGCGAGCTGCTGACGACCCTCGAGGCCGGCGGAACGGTCGAGTCCTAGCGGACGCCCCAGGCGTAGGTCTGCTTCTCCAGGCGCAGGTACACGAAGGTCTCGGTCGTGACGACCCCTTCGAGCGAGCTGATCTGCTCCGACACGATGTCGAGCAAGCCGTCATCGCTCTCGGCGACGAGCTCGGCCAAGATGTCGAAGCGCCCGGTCGTCACGACGATGTAGTCGAGCGCCTCGATCGCCGCGGCTGCGCTGCGACCTCGCGGACGTTGCCGCTGACCTTGATGCCGATCATGGCCTGACGGGCAAAACCCATCTGCATCGGATCGGTGACCGCGACGACCTGCATGACGCCGCCGTCGATGCAGCTTCTGCACGCGGTGGCGCACTGCCGCCTCGGAGAGGTTGACCTCCTTGGCGATCGCGGAGTACGAGAGTCTTCCGTCGTCCTGCAGGAGCTCGATGATGCGCTTGGCGGTGTCGTCGAGGTTCTGCCCGCGGACGGTGCTCGGCTTGCGGTCGCTCATGCCCGACATCATGCCCTATCCCCGGCAGTCGGACAGCATCTCATCGGCATCTGGTGACGCTTTCATGTGCGAAACAGAGTCTTAACGCCGGAATCCCTTGTGCTGAGGCCCCAATCTTGCGAGTATTCGTGAACAGGGAGAAAAGGGGTAGTGCATCGTGGGAGTCGATCGACGTACTGTGCTGAAGGGTATCGGAGGCTCGGCGGCCTTCCTGGGGGTCAGCGGCTTCGCCTTGACCAGGTTCGACACCCCCGACCGCAAGCAGGATCCCGCGACGTGCGTGGGCAAGGACTTGTCTGCCACCCAGAAGAAGCTCGTGTTCTCCAACTGGCCCGAGTACATCGACGAGGATGACGGCGACTATGTCTCGACGCTGACCCAGTTCGAGAAGGACACGGGCATCGACGTCCAGTACACCGCCGACATCAACGACAACAGCGAGTTCTTCGCCAAGGTCTCTAATCAGCTCGGCTCGTGCAGCTCGTCCAAGCGTGACCTGTTCGCGCTGACCGACTGGATGGCTGCCCGCATGATCCAGGTCGGCTGGATCCAGCCGCTCGATCCCGCCAACGTGCCGAATCTGCACGCCAACATCATCGACTCGCTCGCCAAGCCTGAATGGGACCCCAAGCGCGAGTTCTCGGCGCCGTGGCAGAGCGGACTGACCGGCATCGCCTACAACAAGAGCAAGGTCGGCGAGATCAAGTCGTTCAAGGAGCTGTTGACCCGTGAAGACCTCAAGGGCCGCATCACCCTGCTGACCGAGATGCGCGACACGATGGGCTTCCTGCTGCTGATCAACGGGGCCGACCCCGAGAAGTTCACCGATGCGCAGTGGCAAGACTCGATCGACATGCTGAAGAAGGCCCGCTCCGACGGTCAGATACGCCGGTTTACCGGCAACGACTACGTGCAGGACCTCGCCGCCGGCAACATCCTGGCCTGCGAGGCCTGGTCCGGAGACATCGCCAACGCCGGTGACGAGAACCTCGTCTGGATCCCGCCGGAGGAGGGGATCATGATCTGGGCCGACAACATGATGGTGCCCAACCTGGCCGAGCACCAGGCCAATGCCGAGAAGCTGATCAACTACTACTACGAGCCCGAGGTCGCTGCAAAGCTGGCCGATTACAACAGCTACATCTGTCCGGTCAAGGGCGCGCAGGAAGCCATGGAGAAGGTCAACCCCGACAACGTCGAGAACGAGCCTGATCTTCCCGACGTCCGAGACACTCGATCGATCGCACCGCTTCATGGCGCTGGATGAGGCCCAGATGCGCACCTACGAAGGAGATTTTGCCAATGTCACCAGCAGCTGAGGCGATGACGTCTCCCACGCAGGGCACCTCGCGCGATCTGCGGCTCTCGCGGCTCACCAAGGAGTTCGCGACGTTCACGGCCGTCAAGTCGCTCGACCTGGTGGTCCCGCAGGGCGAGTTCTTCGCCCTGCTCGGCCCTTCCGGGTGCGGCAAGACCACGACGTTGCGCATGGTCGCCGGCCTCGACATCCCGACCTCGGGCTCGATCCACCTCGGCGACACCGACGTGACGTACGAGAAGCCGTACCGCCGGCCGGTCAACACGGTGTTCCAGAACTATGCGCTGTTTCCGCACCTGAACATCTTCGACAACGTGGCCTTCGGGCTGAAGCGACGCGGCGTCAAGGACGTCAAGCAGCAGGTCGCCGACATGCTGGAGCTCGTCGAGCTCACCTCGCAGGCGTACAAGAAGCCGGCGCAGATGTCGGGCGGTCAGCAGCAGCGGGTGGCCCTGGCTCGAGCCTTGATCAACAAGCCCGAGGTGCTGCTCCTCGACGAGCCGTTGGGTGCGCTCGACCTCAAGCTGCGCCGCAGCATGCAGCTGGAGCTCAAGCGCATCCAGACCGAGGTCGGCCTGACCTTCGTGCACGTCACGCACGATCAGGAAGAGGCCATGACGATGGCCGACACCATCGCGGTCATGAACCAAGGACTCATCGAGCAGATGGGCGCACCCACCGAGCTGTACGAGAATCCGCGGACCACGTTCGTGGCGAACTTCCTGGGGCAGTCCAATCTCATCGCAGCCGAGATCGAGGGACGCGAAGGCGATCACGTCAAGGTCAGGATGCCCGGAGGGATCGCCTCGGTGCGCGGTGAACGTGCCCACAGCGACACCGGCAAGGGCTGGCTCGGGATCCGGCCCGAGAAGGTGTTGATCGCCGAGGCCGGACACCCCATCGACGCACCGGGCAGCGTGTTCGAAGGTGGCTACGTGACCGAGATCAGCTTCGTCGGCGTCAGCACCCAGTACACCGTCATGATGCCGTGGGGCCAGGAGATCATGGCCTTCGAGCAGAACACCGGCGCTCGCCACATGCTGCCGGTCGGCACGAAGGTCGACGTCTCGTGGCGCCCGGAGTTCGCGTTCCTGCTCGATGCGAGCCAGGACGCCAAGGCCGGGATCGAGGAGGAGTAGTGGCGACCGTGGAGGAGGTCGCGGCTGCGCCGGGGGTCAGGCCGAAGCGCAAGCTGACCGGTTACTGGTTGATCCTGCCAGGTGCGATCTGGCTGGGTCTGTTCTTCGTCGTCCCGTTCTACTCCTTGGTCTCGACGAGCCTGTACGACCCCAACGGCTCGGTGCTGACGGGCTATCAGATGACGTGGCACTTCCAGAACTTCGCCGACGCGATCAGCCAGTACAAGGGCCAGATCGGGCGTTCGCTGCTGTACGCCGGAACTGCGACGTTGTTGTGCCTGGTCATCGGCTACGTCCTGGCCTACGCCATCGCGTTCAAGTCGGGGCGGTGGAAGAACCTCATGCTGGTGCTGGTCATCGCGCCGTTCTTCACGTCGTTCCTGCTGCGCACGCTGTCGTGGAAGCTGATCCTCGCTGATGACGGCTTCGTGGTCGACCTGGCGCAGACGCTCCACCTGACCAATGCGCTCAACGTGATTGGGCTGACGAGCACCGACGATCGTCTGCTGGCAACGCCGTTCGCGGTCATCGCGGGGCTGACGTACAACTTCCTTCCGTTCATGGTCCTGCCCCTCTATGCGAGTCTCGAGAAGATCGACATCCGGCTGATCGAGGCGTCCGGTGATCTCTACGCCTCGCCGATCCGCGGCTTCTTCAAGGTCACGTTCCCGCTGTCGCTGCCCGGTGTCGTGGCCGGCACCCTGCTGACGTTCATCCCGGCGGCGGGCGACTACGTCAATGCCGAGCTGTTGGGTGACACCAACACCAAGATGGTCGGCAACGTGATCCAGAGCCTGTTCACGACCCAGCTCGACTATGCGACCGCCGGTGCTCTCTCGGTGACCTTGATGGTCATCATCGTCGGCGCGGTCCTGATCTACGTCCGCACCGCGGGGACGGAGGAACTCGTATGAATCCGCTCCTACGGGCCAAGCGTTGGCTCGCTGACCACCTGATCCTCGGACTGGGGCTGCTGGTCCTGGCCTACACGTTCGTGCCGATCGCGATCGTCGTGCTGATGAGCTTCAACGACAGCAGCAAGTCGCGCAACGTGTACAAGTTCCAGAAGTTCACCTGGGACAACTGGGTCGATCCGGGCAGCTGGGCGCCGGGGATGGCTGACTCCGTCTGGTTGAGCATCAAGATCGCCTTGCTCGCGACGCTCGTCGCGACGATCTTGGGCACGCTGGCGGCCTTCGCGCTGGTCAGGCACCGGTTCAGGGGACGTTCTGCGGCGAACCTGATCATCTTCCTGCCGATGGCCTCACCCGAGATCGTGATGGGTTCGTCCTTGCTGGCCTTGTTCGTCTCGGCCGGATTCGGCGGTCAGCTGGGCTTCTGGACGATCCTCATTGCGCACATCATGTTCTGCCTGTCGTTCGTGATCGTCACCGTCAAGGCGAGGCTCGCCGGGCTCGACGACAACCTCGAGCAGGCCGCGATGGACCTGTATGCCACCGAGGCGCAGACCTTCTGGCGGGTCACGTTCCCACTCGTGCTGCCAGGAATCGTGGGGGCAGCATTGTTGAGCTTCTCGCTGTCGTTCGACGACTTCATCATCACGAACCTCAACTCCGGCCAGGAGGTGACGTTCCCGATGTTCGTGTGGGGCGCCAACCAGCGGGGCGTGCCGATGGAGGTCAACGTCATCGGCACGGCGATGTTCGTCATCGCGATCTCGATCGTCCTGGCCGGTGGCTTGCCCGTCGCCGCCAGCAGAAGGCCCTCGCCTCCTGACCGACCCGTAAGCTTCCAGCAAGACTCAGAAAGCCACCGCTTCATCCTTGTTCTACCAGGAGGAAGCGGTGGCTTTCTGGGTTGACTCGGGAAATGCCGGACGGGCTAGAGCAGGTTTGTGCTTCGCTCAGCACCGAGCGCAGGATCTGCTCCATCTCGTCGAAGTGGCTTTGGTCGGCGATGAGCGGGGGAGACAGCTGGATGACCGGGTCGCCCCGGTCATCGGCGCGGCAGTACAGCCCGTTGTCGAACAGGGCCTTCGACAAGAACCCTCGCAGCAGCCGCTCCGACTCGTCGTCGTCGAAGGTCTCCTTGGTCGTCTTGTCCTTGACGGCTCGATGCCGTAGAAGAATCCGTCACCGCGCACGTCTCCGACGATGTCGAGGTCGAGCAGCTTCTCGAGCGTCCCGCGGAACGCGCCTTCGTTGCGCAGCACGTGACCGTTGAGGTCTTCGCGCTCGAAGATGTCGAGATTGGCCATCGCGACGGCGGCTGACACGGGATGTCCACCGAACGTGTAGCCGTGCGCGAAGGAGTTGTTGCCCTCGAGGAAGGGCTCCATGATGCGGTCGGACGCGATCATGGCTCCCATCGGCGAGTAGCCCGACGTGAGTCCCTTGGCGCAGGTGATGATGTCGGGCTGGTAGCCGAACTTCGTCGCACCGAACATCTCGCCGAGGCGACCGAAGGCGCAGATGACCTCGTCGGAGACCAGCAGGACGTCGTGGCGGTCGCAGATCTCACGAACCCGCTGGAAGTATCCCGGCGGGGGAGGAAAGCAGCCGCCGGCGTTCTGCACCGGCTCCAAGAAGACCGCCGCGACGGTGTCGGGGCCTTCGGCGAGGATCGCGTCCTCGATACGGTCGGCGGCCCATCGGCCGAAGTCTTCGAGGTTGTCCCCGTGCTCGGGGGCGCGGTAGAAGTTGGTGTTCGGCACGTGGACCGTCGACGGGACGAGCGGCTCGAACATCTGCTTGAGCGCCGGGATGCCGGTGATCGACAAGGCGCCGTGCGGGGTGCCGTGATACGCGACCTGACGGCTGATGACCTTGGTCTTGAGCGGCTTGCCGGTCAGCTTGAAGTACTGCTTGGCGGCCTTCCACGCGGTCTCGACTGCTTCGCCGCCGCCGGTCGTGAAGAACACCCGGTTGAGGTCGCCTGGGGCGTAGGAAGCGATGCGTTCGGCGAGCATGATCGCGTTGGGATGAGCGAACGTCCAGATAGGGAAGAACGGCAAGCTCCTTGGCCTGCTTGGCTGCAGCCTCGGCGAACTCTTCGCGACCGTGGCCCGCCTGGACGACGAACAGACCGGCAAGTCCGTCGAGGTACTTGCGACCGTGAGAGTCCCAGATGTACATCCCGTCGCCCTTGGTGATGATGGGGATGTCGTGCGCGTCGTCGTACGCGCCGTGCCGTGAGAAGTGCATCCAGAGGTGGCGCTTGCCAGCCTTCTGGAGGTGGTCGAAGTCCAGTTCGCTACTCATTCCCTCATTCTGGCTAGTTGTCCGCACGAAGACAAGGGAATTCGTCGCGCGGTTCCGGGTTTGCTTCAGAATCCGTTGAACTGCCGCCAGGTGTGGGGTTGGATGGGGGTATGAGAATTCTCCTGGTCGGTGCTGGCGGAGTCGGTTCGGCGTTCTGTGCGATCGCTGCTCGTCGAGACTTCTTCGAGGCGGTGGTCGTCGCCGACTACGCGCTCGACAGCGCCCGACGGGCCGTCGACGTGTTGGACGACCCACGGTTCACCGCCGCGCAGGTCGATGCCTCCGACGCGGCCTCAGTCGAGTCGCTGGCGAGGTCGGCAGGTGCCACGCACGTCATGAACGCTGTCGACCCGCGGTTCGTGATGCCGATCTTCCACGGCGCTTTCACGGCAGGTGCCGACTACCTCGACATGGCGATGAGCCTGTCGAAGCCGCACCCCGAGCAGCCACACTCCCTGACGGGCGTCAAGCTCGGCGACGAGCAGTTCGCCCTGGCCGCAGACTGGGAGGCCGCCGGTCGCCTCGCGTTGTGCGGGATGGGCGTCGAGCCCGGGCTGTCCGATGTCTTCGCCCGGTACGCCGCCGATCACCTGTTCAGCGAGATCGACGAGCTCGGCACCCGCGACGGTGCCAACCTGACGGTCGACGGCCATGACTTCGCACCCTCGTTCTCGATCTGGACGACGATCGAGGAATGTCTGAACCCGCCGGTGATCTGGCAGGACGGCGAGTGGTTCACGACCGAGCCGTTCAGCGAGCCGGAGATCTTCGACTTTCCCGAGGGCATCGGTCCGGTCGAGTGCGTCAACGTCGAGCACGAAGAAGTCCTGCTGATGCCACGCTGGGTCAGACCAAGCGGGCCACGTTCAAGTACGGCCTGGGCAAGGAGTTCATCGAGGTGCTGCGGACGCTGCACAAGCTCGGTCTCGACTCGACCGAGAAGGTCGAATGTCACGTCGGTGATCGGGGGCCGGCCGACCGTCGTGCCCGGTCAGCCCGCGTGACGTCGTCGCAGCCTGCCTGCCCGATCCGGCCACGCTGGGTGAGCAGATGCACGGCAAGACGTGTGCCGGGCTCTGGGTCACCGGCGCGGGCAAGGACGGGCAGCCCCGTTCGACGTACCTCTACCACGTCGTCGACAACGACTGGTCGATGCAGGAGTACGGCCACCAGTGCGTCGTCTGGCAGACCGCCGTCAACCCGGTCGTGGCGCTGGAGCTGCTGGCCACCGGCGTGTGGTCGGGTGCGGGAGTACTGGGGCCGGAGGCCTTCGACTCGGTCCCGTTCCTCGAGCTGCTGCGCGACGGCTACGACTCGCCCTGGGGCCAGGACGAGCGACCTATCCCGGCTTGACCGCCTGCAACGTGTAGGTCATCGGGAACCGACCAGGCCGGTCGGTGAGCCGGTACTCACCGTTCGGGAGCAGCTCGGTGTAGCCCTCCAGCGGATTCCACGGAGCGCTGTCGTGCTCGTCGAGCCCTGTGATGGTCAGGCCCGCGTCGAGCAGCGAGGTGACGATCTCGCCGAGGCCGTGGTTCCACTCATGGGTCACGGTGTGCTCGAACTGGGTGTCGGTCGCGACGTACGTGCCGGGCTCGTCCCAGACCGTGGGCTCGTCGTGCTCGAAGTAGGGGTGCTCGATCGTGATGAGCCCGTCAGGTCGAGGATCGGCGGTGGCGAACAGGATCGGATGTCCTTCGCGCAGGAACAGCCGGCCGCCGGGAGCCAGTAGGTCGGCGACGACCGTGGCCCACCGACGGATGTCGGGCAGCCAGCCGAGCGCGCCGATGCCGGTGAACACCAGGTCGAACTGCCCCGCAGGCAGCACGTCGGGCGCTGCGTACAGCGCAGCCTCGACGAAGTCGACGTCATGGCCCAGCTCGTCGGCCAGGCGACGCGCCTCGGCGAGGGCCGTGGGACTGATGTCGAGACCCGTCATCTGCGCGCCTAGCCGGGCCAACGAGATCGTGTCGGTGCCGATGTGGCACTGCAGGTGCACCCCGCGCAGCCCTGCGACGGAACCCAGCCGCGGGAGGTCGAACCGCACGACGTCGGAGATGAAGGCTGGGTCGTTGCGGAACTCGTCGAGCTTGTAGTCGGCGACTGCGCATGCGGGACAGCACGCTCGTTCCAGGCGATCAGGTCGGCGTCGTAGTAGTTGCCGGTCATGCGCCGACGTTAGCCGATGCCAGCGGCGTGGCACACGTACGACCAGACGGCGCGGCGGGCAGCCGGGTCATCGGACTTGCCGGGCAGGTAGTACGTCGAGCGAGGACGCCGATCTGACCAGAACTTGCCGGTCGACCGGGTCGCCTCGGGCGAGGCCGTCAGCCAGGTGATCGTGTCGGCGCCTTGGGCCGGCGACCGCAGGATGGGACTGGCGATCTTCGCGAACCGGGGCAGCGAATCGGTCACGCCGGGGGTGTCGGCCCACCCCGGGTGCATGCTGTGGACCGTGATGCCGTCACTGGCATACCGCTCGGCGAGCAGCTCGGCCAGCGTCACCTGGAGACGTTTGGTGCGAGCGTAGGCACGAACGCCCTCGTAGTCGCCGTGCTCGAACTCGATGTCAGCGCCGATCGACTGGTCGAGCGGTGCGGAGTACATGCCGCCGGACGACACGAAGATGACCCGTGGGCTCTCGGCCGCCGCCAAGGCAGGTCGCAAGCTCTTCGGTCAGCGCCAGCGGTCCGATGACGTGCGTGGCGAGCGCGATCTCGTGGCCTTGCGCAGACTCCGACCGTTCGGGTGGCATCAAACCGGCGTCGTGGATGATCGCGTGCAGGACGGGGACGCGATCGCGCAGCCCAGCGGCGTAGGCACGTACCGCATCGAGGTCGCTGACGTCGCAGACCTCGGCGAGCAGGTCGGCGGCAGGAACACTGTGACGGATGACCTCGGCCGCCGATTCGAGGCGTTCCTGGCTGCGACCCACGAGGTGGACGGTCGCGCCGAGCCGTGCCAGGCCCAGGGCGGTGGCCTGCCCCAGACCGCTGCTCGCACCCGTGACGACGACATGACGTCCGGCGAGGGACTGCGGTGCGGGATCGCTGGGCCACCAGCGGCGGCGCAGCGCCGGGCCGATCGACGAGTACCCGGGGACGACGGTCTTGTCGAGGGCAGTGTCGATCCAGGACGTCAGGCGAGAAGGCATGTGACAACCGTAGGTGGGGGCTGGCGACCTCGCTTGCTGATCTGCACGGTCAGAGCAGTCCGGCCTCGTGCATCGTGATGGCCACCTGGACGCGGTTGGTGGCGTCCAGCTTGGTGAACAGGTGCGAGATGTGCGCCTTGACCGTGGCGATGCTCATGTGGAGCGCGGCAGCGATCTCCGCATTCGAGGACCCTCGGCCGATCGCGATGGCGACCTCGGTCTCGCGCTCGGTCAGCAGGCCGATGCGTTCGCGCGCCTGCTGGGCGCGGCCGTCGGGCGCGGCGTCGGTGACCTGGCGGATCAGCTGCTGGGTGATGGCAGGGGAGAGCATGGGTTCACCTGCCGCGACGCGCGCGATCGCATCGACGATGTCGGCGGGAGGCGTGTCCTTCAGCAGGAAGCCGTTGGCTCCGGCGGCGAGCGCGCGGACGACGTACTCGTCGGCATCGAAGGTCGTCAGCACGATGACCTTCGGGGCGGAGGGCAGCGCGAGCACGGCACTCGTGGCCGCTATGCCGTCGAGCACCGGCATGCGGATGTCCATCAGGACGACGTCGATCCCGCCGTACGCGGACCCGGTCGACGGCTTCTTGGCCGTTGCCGACCTCGCCGACGACCGAGAGGGACGGTGAGCCGCCGAGGATCATCGCGAGCCCGGCACGGACCAACGGATCGTCGTCGGCGAGCAGCACGCGGATCGTCATGTCGGCCACGGTAGCCATGCCTCGAGCACGAAGTCTCTCTGGGGGAGATGCGATGGGTCAGTCGCCCGCCCGCGAGAGCGGTGCGTTCGGTCAGGCCCACCAGGCCGAGCCCAGAGGCCGGTGTCCTGGACTCGCCGGCGCCGATGCGAATGGGATTGCGCACCTCGATCGTCAGCCCTGAGCCCGGACCACCGGCGATCGTGACGTTCACGAGCGTGTCGGCGGCGTGCTTGCGGGCGTTCGTCAGCCCTTCTGGACGACACGGTAGGCCGTGCGCCCCAGCGTCTCGGGGATCGGCTCGAGATCGACGCTCTGGTCGTCGTGGATGCGCATGCCGGATCCACGGGCCTCGGAGAGCAGCCCCGGCAGGTCGACGGCCGAGGGCTGCGGCATCTCAGGGGCAGCATCGCCGGGTCCGTCGCGGAGGATGCCGAGCACCTCGCGCAGCTCGACCATGGCCTGGTGGGCGTTGTCCTGGATGATCCCTGCGGTCGTTCGCATCTGGTCGGCTGACAGGTCGCTGCGGTACGCCAGCGCCCCGGCGTGCATCGTCACGAGCGAGATGCGGTGCGCCAGCACGTCGTGCATCTCACGGGCGATCCGCGACCGTTCGGCCGTCTTGGCCTGAGCGACCCTGGCCACCTGCTCGGCTTCGGCAGTCTCGGCCCGATCGCGCAACGTCGCCAGCAGCTCGCCGGCGGGAACCGATGTACATGCCCCAACCGACGGTCACGGCGATGACGAGTCCGACGAGCGGGATCGTGAAGGCCAGCGGCTGCTCGCTGGTCGGGTTGATCGACTCGAGGACGACCCGCACACGAGCCGACGATGCCGACGGGGATGATCTCGCGCCACCGTCGACGGGTCGCCAATGACGCCAAGGCGAGAGTCGCAGGGCCGCCCGCCGAGCACGAGATGAGAGTCAGCCCGCTCGTGATGAGCGCAATCCACACCGGGAACCTGCGTCGTAGGGGCATCAGGGCGATACCTGCCAGGCCACAGGCGAGATCGACGAAGAACCAGGCTTGGTCGTTGTTCCACTGCCAGCGGGCGAGCTCGGCCCAGGCGACCGCAGCGATCGCCACCACGAGTGCATAGCGCCAGGCCTCGTTCCACCAACGGAGCGGGGAGGGCTGGTCACGGGCGGCACGAGTCAAGGCTAGAGGTCGTAGGCGTGCTGCGGCGACGGCTGAACGGCTGGGAACGCTCATACTTTCGGCTATCCGACTTGGGTCCCATGGACGATGACGTTGTCGGAGGTTTGAGGAAGACTGGTCGTCATGATCACAGTTGACCGACTCACCAGGACCTATGGTGGCTTCCGGGCAGTGGACGACGTGTCGTTCGAATGCCGCCCCGGCGCCGTCACCGGCTTCCTCGGCCCCAATGGCGCAGGCAAGTCCACCACGATGCGCATCATCGCCGGCCTGACGCCGGCCTCGTCGGGCTCCGCGCTCGTCAGCGGTGTCAAGTACACCGACATCCCCAACCCCGGCACGCAGATCGGCGTCCTGCTCGACGCCTCTGCCCAGCACGCTGGCCGCACCGGACGCGAGATCCTCACGATCAGCGCCCTGACGATGGGCCTGCCGATGTCTCGCGTCGACGAGATGCTGAAGCTCGTCAGCCTCACTCCGGCCGAGTCCAAGCGCCGGGTCAAGAACTACTCGCTCGGCATGCGTCAGCGGCTCGGCATCGCCAACGCGTTGATGGGCGATCCCAAGATCCTGATGCTCGACGAGCCCGCCAACGGCCTCGACCCGGCAGGCATCCACTGGATGCGCGGACTGCTGCGCGAGTACGCCAACCGTGGCGGCACCGTGCTGCTGTCCTCGCACCTCCTGCACGAGATCGAGGTCATCGCCGACGAGATCATCGTGATCGGCAACGGCAAGATCGTCGCCCAGGGCACCAAGGAGCAGCTGCTCCAGACCGCAGGCACCTTCGTCAAGGCCGGCGACCCGTCGGCACTGGCCAATGCGCTCACCAGCGCCGGCATCTCGTCCGCCGCATCCGGCGACGGCGGCCTGCGTACCGAGGCCGATCCGGCCACGGTCGGCAAGGCCGCTGCTGCGGCCGGAGTCGCTCTCGTCGAGCTGCGACCGGCCGACGGTGCCGGTCTCGAGGAGATGTTCCTCCAGCTCACCGCCGACACCCAGCGCGAAGTCATCACTCCCGAAGGAGCCTCCTCATGAGCACCGCAGCCATCGCCGTCGACACGACCCGTCCGGGCGTGCCGCTGAGTCGACTGGTCAAGGTCGAGCTCCGCAAGATGTTCAACACCCGTTCGGGGTTCTGGCTCATGATGAGCATCGCCGCCCTGGCCACGATCGCCACGGTCATCGTGCTCCTGATTCAGGTCCTCAATGACAATGCTGACGTCACGTACGGGATCTACTCCCAGGCTGTCGGCACCCCGATGGCGATCTTGTTGCCGGTCATCGCGATCTTGTCGGTAACGTCGGAATGGACCCAGCGGACTGGCCTCATCACGTTCACACTGGCTCCCAACCGCGCTCAGATCATCTGGGCCAAGGCACTCAGCGCGATCATTGTGGGCCTCGTGTCGATGGTCTTGGCCATGGCAATCGGTGCGGTCGGTTATGTTGTCGGCACCACCATCGCGGGTGACACCTACGACTGGGATGTCACCGTTCGGCAGTTCGTGTTCATCCTGATCGCCAATGTGCTGGGTCTGCTGATCGGTTTCATGCTCGGGGTCCTGATCCGCAACTCTGCTGCCGCGATTGTCGGGTACTTCGTCTACTCCCTGGTCATTCCGGGTCTGCTTGCCGTGCTTGCCGAGCTCTGGGGATGGTTCAAGGATGTCCAGCCGTGGATTGACTTCAACTACTCGTCGAGCAAGTTGTTCAGCGACTCAGTCTCGGGCGAAGAGTGGGCCCAGATCGGAACGTCCGGTCTGATCTGGCTCGTCATCCCGCTCACGCTCGGCGTGCTCGCGGTGATGAAGTCCGAGGTCAAGTAGAGACTTCCGGGCCGCGGGGAGGGCGACAGGACATCGCAGACCCCGCGGTCCGGAGACACACCACGGCGACTCGTGCCAGGGGCGAGTCGCCGTCGTCGTACCCCGCCTTCACGGGTGGGTGCGAGAATGGCGGCATGCGCAAGCGTGTCGCCATTCTTGGCTCGACCGGCTCGATCGGAACTCGAAGCTTCTCGAGGTGATCGCCGCCAACCCCGAACGGTTCGAGGTCGTCGCCCTCGCCGCTGGGGGAAGCAATCCCCGGCTGCTGGCCGAGCAGGCGATCGCCTTCAACGTCCCGCTCGTCGCGGTGGCCAAGGGGAGTGCCGCCGAAGACGTCCAGCTGGCCTTGTACGCCGAGGCGCAACGTCACGGATACGCGCACGGTGACCACCGTGTGCCCCGGCTGCTTGCCGGCCCCGACGCTGCGGTGGAGGTGGCGCGGACACCCTGCGATGTCGTGCTGAACGGGATGACCGGCGCGGTCGGCCTGCTGCCGACCTTGGCTGCTCTCGAGGCCGGAACGACGTTGGCGCTGGCCAACAAGGAGTCGCTCATCATCGGCGGCGGCTCGTCACGGGAGCGGCCAAGCCCGGCCAGCTCGTCCCGGTCGACTCCGAGCACTCGGCCCTCGCGCAGGCGATGCGCGGTGAGAGTCCGCGCGACGTGCGCCGCCTCATCGTGACGGCCAGTGGTGGGCCGTTCCGCGGGCGCAGCCGTGCCGAGCTGACCGACGTGACCCCCGAGCAAGCCGCAGCCCATCCGACCTGGGACATGGGACCGGTCATCACGATCAACTCGGCAACCTTGGTGAACAAGGGGCTGGAGGTCATCGAGGCCAATCTGCTGTTCGACATCGACTTCGACCGGATCGACGTCGTGGTGCATCCCTCGTCGGTCGTCCACTCCATGATCGAGTTCGTCGACGGGGCGACCATGGTGCAGGCGTCCCCGCCCGACATGAAGCTGCCGATCGCGCTCGGCCTGGCCTGGCCAGAGCGGGTGCCCGACGCGGCCGCAGGCTGTGACTGGACCCGCCCGGCGACCTGGGAGTTCTTCCCGCTCGACGACGAGGCGTTCCCGGCCGTGACGCTCGCGCGCCGTGCCGGCACCTTCGGCCGGACCGGCCCGGCCGTGTTCAATGCCGCGAACGAAGTGTGCGTCGACGCATTCGTCGCCGGGAACTTGGACTTCCTGGGCATCGTTGACACCGTGGGCGCTGTTCTCGACCAGCATCTGGCCGATCCGGACGCCGCCCGCCAAGAGATGACCCTCGACGGCGTGCTCGGCGCTGACACCTGGGCCCGAGACCGAGTGCGTGGCTGTTGGAAGGGCGCGAGCTGGTGGACAAACGATGAACGCGTTGATCTACACGTTGGGCGTCGTGATCTTCGTGATCGGCGTCGTGGCGTCCATCGCGTTGCACGAGGTCGGGCACATGTACCCGGCCAAGAAGTTCGGCATCAAGGTGACGCAGTACTTCGTCGGTTTCGGCAACACGATCTGGTCGACCAAGCGCGGTGAGACCGAGTACGGGTTCAAGGCAATCCCGTTGGGCGGCTACGTCAAGCTCGTCGGCATGCTGCCGCCGGCCAAAGGCGCCGACCCGCACGCGGTGCGAAAGAGCAACACCGGCATGTTCACCCAGCTGATCTCCGATGCGCGTGACGCGGAGTACGAGCACGTCGACGACAAGGACATGGACCGGCTGTTCTACCGCAAGCCGTGGTGGCAGAAGTTTATCGTCATGGCCGGTGGCCCGATGGTCAACGTGTTCATCGCGATCTTCCTGTTCGCGGTCGTCTTCATGGGCTTCGGCGCGATGACCCCCACGACCACGGTGCAGCAGGTGTCGGACTGCGCGATCGTCGACGCGCAGGCCGGGCGTGCGTGCACCGCCGACGACCCGGAGACGCCGGCCAGCAAGGCCGGGCTGAAGCCGGGCGACGAGATCACGGCATTCAACGGAACCGAGATCACGTCGTGGGACGCGTTGACCCGCAAGATCCGCGCCAATGGCTCGAAAGAGGCGACGATCGAGTTCGTCCGTGACGGCCAGACCCGTACCGCGACGGTCGCCACCTCGGTGCTGGCCCGGGTCGATCTCGACGATCCCGACAAGACGGTCGACGTCGGATTCCTCGGTGTCTCGCCGACCCAGCAGATGGAGCGTCAGGGACCGGGCTATGTCGCCGACGTCATGGGTGACTACGTCGTCGGAACGGCCAAGGCGATCTGGCATCTTCCCGCCCGGATGGTCGATGTCACCAAGGCTGCCTTCGGGGCGGAGCGACGCGCTGACGGTCCGATCAGCGTCGTGGGTGCGAGCCGGGTGGCGGGGGAGTCCTTCACGATCGACGACCCGACCTGGTCAGAGCGAGCCCAACGGGTCATCGTGCTGCTGGCGGGCCTCAACCTGTTCCTGGCGATGTTCAACTTCATCCCGCTGCTGCCGTTGGACGGCGGTCACATCGCGGGTGCTCTGTGGGAAGCCATCCGCCGCGGATTCGCCAAGCTGCGTGGAAAGCCCGACCCCGGCTACGTCGACGTGGCCAAGATGCTGCCAGTCGCCTACGGCGTGGGTGCCCTCCTTATGCTGATGAGTGTGATCTTGATTTACGCCGACATCGTCAACCCTGTGAGCCTCTCATGACCGATCTCGGTTTGCCTGCGATGCCGCCACCAGTTCTCGCACCTCGTCGCAAGACCCGCAAGATCAAGGTCGGCACCGTTGACGTCGGCGGTGACGCGCCAGTGTCGGTGCAGTCGATGACGACGACGTTGACCTCCGACATCAACACGACGCTGCAGCAGATCGCCGAGCTCACGGCTGCTGGTTGCGACATCGTCCGGGTGGCTTGTCCAGCCAGGACGACGCGGACGCGCTGCCTGCGATCGCGCA
Organism: Aeromicrobium sp. UC242_57; assembly: GCF_044452305.1. Classification (NCBI taxonomy): domain Bacteria; kingdom Bacillati; phylum Actinomycetota; class Actinomycetes; order Propionibacteriales; family Nocardioidaceae; genus Aeromicrobium; species Aeromicrobium sp. UC242_57. The sequence goes on from NZ_JBIOAM010000003.1 coordinate 1,043,120, forward strand.
GAAGTCGCAGATCCCGGTCATCGCCGACATCCACTTCCAGCCCAAGTACGTCTTCGCGGCGATCGACGCCGGATGCGCGGCAGTGCGGGTCAACCCCGGCAACATCCGCAAGTTCGACGACCAGGTCGGTGCGATCGCTCGCGCCGCCAAGGACGCCGGAGTCTCGATCCGCATCGGGGTCAACGCCGGGTCGCTCGACAAGCGGATCTACGACAAGTACGGCAAGGCGACGCCTGAGGCGTTGGTGGAGTCGGCGGTCTGGGAGGCGTCGTTGTTCGAGGAGCACGACTTCCACGACTTCAAGATCTCGGTCAAGCACAACGACCCGGTCATCATGGCCCAGGCCTACGAGATGCTGGCCGAACGCGGCGACTGGCCCCTTCATCTCGGGGTGACCGAAGCCGGTCCCGCATTCCAGGGCACGATCAAGAGCGCCACGGCTTTCGGCTACCTGCTGGGCAAGGGCATCGGTGACACGATCCGGGTCTCGCTGTCGGCACCTCCGGTCGAGGAGGTCAAGGTCGGTCTGCAGATCCTGCAGTCGCTGAACTTGCGTGAACGCAAGCTCGAGATCGTCTCGTGCCCGTCGTGCGGTCGCGCGCAGGTCGACGTCTACACCCTGGCCGAGCAGGTCACTGCAGGTCTCGACGGTCTCGAGGTGCCATTGCGGGTCGCGGTCATGGGCTGCGTCGTCAACGGCCCCGGCGAGGCGCGGGAAGCAGATCTGGGTGTCGCCTCGGGCAATGGCAAGGGACAGATCTTCGTCAAGGGTGAAGTCATCAAGACCGTGCCGGAGTCGAAGATCGTCGAGACGTTGATCGAGGAGGCCATGCGTCTGGCCGAAGGCATGGAACCCGTCGAGGGCGGCTCTGCGGCGGTCACCGTCAGCTGAGGTCCGTGAGCTGAGAAGTCTGCTCGCCTGGCTCGGCTTCACGATGGTGTTGCCCGCACAGTCTCCTTCTGGAGACTCCGTTCAGAATCGCCACGATCGACCTGGAATGCTCCACGCGTAGCGCAGCGGTCTCCTGTTCGACAGCGCAGCGATACCACTCGTGAGCGGCATCGGAGAATGGAAAGCCGATGAGGACTACCGTTCCGGGGAGGTTGCCTTTCATGGCGGTCGGCTCTGAGCCGTGGACAAGCAAAGTGCCCGATTGGCTCGAAGGTCGATGTGATTCATGACATGTGCTCGACCACAGCGGGCCCCGTCTCGACGTCCTCGAGATATGGGAGTCGGCGTCGCCAACCACGCAGAACACAAAGCCGGGGAATTGCTGGTGTACCGCTTCGATGACTGCCGAGATGTCGGAACGGCCGACTGCTTTGGCCATGACCTCGCAGGTCATGGCCGGACACAGGGTCTCGGATCGGACCCATGACCCACGCCATTTCGCGCTGATCGACGGGCTCGCCCAGCATGCCAACCCCTCAGCGGAGCACCATCTGCGCGGGGGGCCTGTGGTCGCCCTGGCCCATCAGCGTCGAGGACTGCGACCCCGGCCGATCGGGGTCACTGACGGCGTGCCCGTGACAGGGTCAGGCATGATGACACAACGCAATCTGAAGACTTCTTCGACCAGGTCGGCGGTCACGACCTCTGCTGGTGGACCTTCGGCCACGACCTTGCCATCACGCATAGCGATCAGATGGGTGCCGTAACGGGCGGCTTGATTGAGATCGTGCAGCACCGCGACCAGCGTGTGCCCATCGTGATTGAGATCGGTGAACAGCTCCAAAAGCTCGACCTGATGGGCGATGTCCAAGAAGGTCGTGGGCTCGTCGAGCAGCAGCAGATCAGTCTGCTGTGCCAGGATCATCGCGACCCAGACCCGCTGGCGCTGACCACCTGAGAGCTCGTCGACCAACCGGCCCGAGATGTCGTCGACGCCCGTTGCGTCCATCGCGTCGGCGACGGCCTGCTCGTCCGTCGAGGTCCATTTGGCGCAATAGGTTCTGGTGCGGGTAGCGCCCGCGTGAGACAAGGTCGGCCACGGTGATGCCATCGGGGGCGTTGGACGTCTGGGGCAGCAGGCCGATACGGCGGGCGACCTCCTTGGCCTTGTAGCTGGCAATTCTGTTGTCCGTCCAGGATCACCTGACCGGAAGTTGGCGTCAGCAACCGTGAGAGGGCGCGCAACAGTGTCGACTTGCCGCAGGCATTCGGGCCCCACGATGACGGTGAACGAGCCATCGGGGATCGCGACGTCGAGGTGTTCTGAGATGACCCGTTTGTCGTAGCCGATCGTGATGTCCTCGGCGCGCAGGCGGGCCGGCGACCCCACCGCCGAGGGCGGTGAGAGTGGTTGGGTCGTGGTCATACGGAACTCCTGGGATGGGATCACAGTCGACGCCGTGCTTCGACGACGAGTAGCCAGATGAGATAGCCGCCGCCGATCACCACCGTGACGATACCGACCGGCGGCGAGGTGGGTAGGAGATGTTGGGCAACTGTGTCGGCTGCCAGCAGCAGCAGAGCGCCCGTCATGGCGGCAGGGATCAGCGGGACGCCGGCACCGCGGACCAGACGGCGACCGATCTGGGGAGCAGCCAGGGCGATGAAGGCGATCGGGCCGGCCGCGGCAGTGACCGCGGCGGTCAGGGCGACACCAACGGCGATCAGCATCCCGCGGTGGCGTTCGACGCGCAGGCCAAGAGCGGTGGATGCGTCATCACCGATCTCGATCTGACGTAGGCCTGGCGCCAGCACCATGGCCGCCGCCGCGAATGGCACGATGGCCAGGCATGCGACTGCGGTCTGTGACCAGCCGATTGCGTGTAAAGAACCGGCTCCCCATACGACGGCCGCCCCGGCGACCTCATCGTCGGCGACCAGGAGCATCCAGGCATTGGCCGATGCCAGCATGGCTCCGACTGCGATGCCGACCACGATGAATCGAAAGCCCTGTAGGCCTCTGCTGTAGGCAAGCAGGTACACCGTCGCAGCGGTGATGGCCCCTCCGACCAGGGCGCCGACCGCGACGACGGCATAGGCACTGGTGAACCAGATGATGACGACCAGTGCGCCGGTGTAGGAGCCAGTGGCGAAGCCGATCACGTCGGGACTTGCCAGCGGATTTCGGGTGAGCGACTGGAAAACTGCGCCCGCCACGCCGAAGGCCGCGCCGAACACGATTGCGGCCACGATACGGGGGGCCCGCCACTGCACGACCACAGTTTGCGCAAACCCGTCCTCGGCCCCGGTGAGTACCTTGGCAACCTGATCGATGCCAACTGAGTAGTCGCCCAGCATCAAGTTCAAGAAGCCGAGCGCAACCGTCAGGACGGCCAGGACTGCGCAGACGATCACGGTCCTGCGGTCGAAGCGCAGCGCGAACGGGCCCCGACGCAGCATCAGAGTGGGTCGGCCGAAGTCGACCAGACGGGCGCTCACAGTCCACTTGCCTTCCTGCGCCGGATCAGCGCAATCAGCACGGGCGCGCCGACAAGTCCGCTGATGATGCCGATCGGTACCTCGCCGGGACGCATCACGATTCGGCCTACGACGTCGGCGGCCAGTAGCAACGCAGGTGTCAAGACCATCGTGTACGCGATGATCCAACGTTGATCGGGGCCAACGATCCAGCGTGCCACGTGCGGCATCATCAGGCCGATGAAGCTGATCGGGCCGGCAACTGCGGTCGCAGCTCCGGCCAGCAGTGCAACCGCCAGCACGACGAGCACGCGAGTGCGTATGACGCTGACTCCGAGGGATTGGGCGAGGTCATCACCCAGCGCGATCGCATTGAGCGGACCCGACACACATGCGGCGATCAGCAGGCCGAATATCAGGAAGGGGGCGATCGTGGCCAGGGTGTCGATATCGCGATTGACGAGGGTGCCGGCATTCCACACGCGCATGCGGTGGAGCACCTCGGCGTCAGAAACCATGACCGCCGTGGTGATGCCCATCAGCACTGCGCCGAGCGCGACACCGGCCAATGTCAGTCGGATCGGATCGACCCCACCCCGTCCGGCCGCGCCGATCAGGTAGACCGCAACGGTCACCAGCAGGGCGCCGCCCCCTGCGAACCACACGTAGCCGGAGATCGACTCGACGTCGAAGACCACGATGGCGATGGCGATCGCGCAGGCGGCGCCGGCGTTGACACCGAGGATCCCGGGATCGGCCAGGGGATTGCGGGTCAGCGCCTGGATCAGTGCTCCGGCCAGACCGAGGGCGGCGCCCACTGCCAGCCCCACAATCGTGCGGGGTACCCGGGAGCTCGCGCACGATATAGCCGATGCCGTCGTCGCCGTGGCCTTGCAGCGCATCGAGCACTGCGGACAGCCCGATGTTCTTCGAACCGATCGCAATACTCGCTACACAGACCAGCGCGAGCAGCACGATGGCGAGCAGCAGTCCAACGGTCCGCCGCTTACCGCTGGAGGCAACTGTCGCCCGAGGGGCCGGGGCGGTCGAGGCAGGTGTGGCCTGCCTCGACCGCGCCGGGTGGATCGTCCCGGTCACTTGCTAATCGACGACTTCTGCAGGACCGGGAGGACAACGTCAATCAGATGGTCGAACGACGATGGGCTGGGGCTGTTGGCCGCGCTGGCCAGCACGAGGTCTGCCCAGATGATGCTGTCGGACGCGACCGCTGGCAGCTTGGCCCAGCGCGGATCCTTCTGAGCTTTGGCCGACTCGCCTGCGTAGTCCCAGATGGCGAGAACATCAGCGTCGAGCTCGTCGAGCCGCTCAGTTGAGATTCCGGCATCGGGTGTCTTCATCGAGTCGTCCTGGCTATCGTCGGCTGTCAGGCCGAAGCACTCGAGGGAGCTTGCCATTGCCGAACCGGAAGTTTCCTTCCTCAGCTGCGACAAACTGATACGTCTTGCCCGCCAGGCCGGGAACCTTCGAGCGTGCGGCCGCACAGGCCTGCTCGGTCTTGTCCAGCACCGGCTGCACGTCGGTACCGGTTAGCCTCGGCCAGGGCTGCGGCCGTGTCGACCCAGTCGACATTGCCGGCTCGTACGCCCGGGTGCGTGGGCGCAATCTCGGAGACCTGCTTGTAGGCCTTCTCGGTGATCTGGTAGGAACTTCCCACGATCAAGTCGGGGTTGTAGGAGGCGATCTTCTCGGCATTGGCCTGATATTCCTGCAGCAGATCAGGCTCGAGCTCACCAGTGAACGTCCCCTTCAGATAGGGGAAGGTGTCAGCAATCTCCTTCTCACTGGTCGCCACTGCGACGGGCTGGATGCCCAAGGACACCAGGATGTCGGCCGATTGGACTGTCAGCGCCACGACGCGTTTCGGCACGGCGTCGACGGTGACCTTGCCGTAGACAGCGTCGACGGAGACCGGGAAGCCGCCCTCGGCTGTGGCAGCGGAGCCATCGCTCTCGGAGGAGCCGCAGGCGGCCAGCGACAGGCCGAGGGTTACGGCCAGTCCAACCGCTGCGATACGTCGGCGATGGGGGAGTCGGTTCAGCATGTGATGCCTTTCTCAGAGGTGCGGAGGAGATAGAGCGAGTGACCCCAGCCGATGGTCTGGACCTCGTCGAGACGCAGGCCTGCCCGTTCGAACAGCGCCCGCAGCTCGGCGTCTGTGCGGTGGCCCGAGCCGTGAAGAGCCAGGTTGAGCACATCGGCCTCTGCGGCATGCTCGTCGAGCCCATCGACGTCGAACACATCCTCGAGTACCAACAGCCGATCGCCGGAGGTCAGGGAATTGCTGGTCTTTTGCAGGACGTGCACGGCGTCAGCATCGGGCAGCTGGGACAGCGACTTGACGAACAAGACGGCATCGCAGTCGGGCGGGGACTCGAACATCGACTGCTCGGCGACTGAGACACGTTTGCGGGCGTTCTCATCGGGGATGGAGGTCTTGAGCTCGCGGTTCAGCCAGGCTGCGTGCGAGGGCAGGGCCACGATCGTGATGTGAGCGTCTGCGTTCCTTGCGACAAGAGCTTGGGCGATTGCCGCTGCGCCGTCTGAATGCAGCACGATGTGGTCTGTTTCATCGAGGACGCCAGACTCGACCAGCGGTGCGGCAATATAGGGCGCGAAGCTGGCAATGCTGTCGAGATAGGTGTCCTCGAACCACTGCTCGCTGCGCAGGGCACTGTAGTCCTGTCCGTGACCGAGGCATAGGACGACCGACCGGTACGGACCGCCTCTTCGATGCCGTGAAAGGCAAGCTCCTGGCGGGCCACCGCGCCGTCGCGGTGCAGAACGTCGATCACGAAGTCAGCGACCAAGAAGTCGCCGGCCGCGCTGAGGTGGTAGTGCCCCGGTGCCGACTCATCGAGGATTTCGATCGCGTGCAGGTAGCGGAGCAACTTGCCGAGGGCTATCGGATTGGCGTCGATCTGGGCGGCGATCTGAGCGGCGGTCGTGGCACCACGGGCCAGTTGTTCTGGGATGTCGAGGTTGACTGCGGCACGGATGGCGAGGGGTGGCAGCAGTTCTCCGAGCTCGTGGAGCTTTTCGAAGGCTTCTGGGTTCTTCTCCGGATCGGGCACGGCAGGGTCATCGGGCAGCGCGACAACTTCAGCGCGTTTCCAATAGCCGGTGAACTCGATGTCGGACTTGGGCAGGTGGCGCTCCTCGACGAGGTAGCGGCGGATATCGCGGACCGTGCTGGTCTCACCCGCGATCCAGGCCCATGGCCGTCCGGGCCACCAGGTGGCGTTCCGCACGGCATCGAGCAGGTGGGTGGTTGTGCCGGGGGAGGCATCGCGATGTAGCCAGGTCAGTTCGACGTTCTGACTTGCCGAGAGCTGAAGTTGATGTGCGGCCTCGGCGATCTCGACAAAGACCTGCGCGCGGGTTCCAGCAGGGGAGCTGGTCGAGCAGACGCCCGATTGCCGGAAGGGCGGTCTCGTCGCCGGCGACCAGTAGCCAGTCCACAGCCGGGAGACCTTCGGAGACGGGGGGTCCGAGATGTGGAACGGGCCCCGACCGAAGCCCGGTAGGCCCAGGTTGTTGCGACACCCGTTCCGTGCTTGACGAAGTCGAGGTCAAGCGCGCGACTCTCGGGGTCCCACCGACGCACGGTGTAGACCTTCGAGAGCGGACGAGGATCCTTGCCGAACTCCAGTCGTCCTCGCTTCTGCACGGGGAGCGCGGCTTCGGTCGCTCCGGGATAGGGCAGGTGCAAGCGGATCGCATCGTCGAAGCCCGCGCTGCGAAACGCCGGCTGGTCCAGGCCATTGGACGAGACGAAGGCGTCGAGCTGCGGCCCGGCCAGGGTGATTCGGCGCATGCCGGGCGTCAGATCTTCTACCCTGATCACCTCAAGCTCGCGCAGGCTCAACGGATGAACCGTGGTTGGACGGGAGTTCTTTGGCATGACTATCCACTCGTGCTCGTCGGCGTTCAGGCGAAGTGACTCCAGGAGTCGCCTAAGGGTAGGCTCGCCTATGTGACAGTGGTTGACCTGCAACGCCAAAGTCTTAGCAGTGGTGCGCTTCACACGATCTGGTCAACGGCTCACTCGCGCGCGTCGGCGTCCATGAGCTGGCGTACGCATGACGAGTGCGTCCTGGTCTGGGTTGACAAGGGGGTGGTGTCAGTTCGTACCGAAACGGGTGTGGAACGCCTGGTTGCCGGGCAGGCACTGTGCGATTCCCGCAGGAGCGCACAGCCAGATCGATGCCGAGCCGGGGGCGTTGTGCTTTCCGGTCATGGTGCCTGGGCGCCACGTGATCTCCAGAACCAACGCACCCAGCAGGGTCATGGTGCCGGCTGGTTGGCGGGAGTGGCTCATCCATCACTTCACGGTGGGGATCTCGCCTCTGCGCACTGTCGGTCGCCCGCAAACGGGCCTGGGTGGCTCTTGTGCATCGGCACGCAACTGCCGGAACCTGATCTGGTGTTGCCATTGCCGCGGACTCAACTTCGTCACCCGAGTTCGCCGGCGCTTCAAGCCGTCGCCGACGAGTTGATGCGCAATCCGGGGCTCAGGCTATACGAGCGCCCAATGGGCCAGACGGGTGGGACTCGAGTCCCCGGACCCTGCAGCGCAAGTTCTTGGCCGAGGTTGCGGTGGCTTCAGGCAGTGGCGCACGGCGTGCCGGCTTGTCGCAGCCACGGACTATCTGACCACAGGACGTGATGTGCGCTGGGTGTCCGATCGAGTCGGTTTCGAGAGTGCGAGCGGCTTTTGTCGGGCTTTTCGTGCCGAGTTCGGCATGCCGCCATCTGCCTACGCCACACTGGTGCGCACCCCGGGCGCGAATGAACGCCAGCGGACTGCGCAGCGCGATGCCGAGGTGGTGCGTCTACTGCGTCAACAGTGGACCGGGCAACCCGGGCCGCGCTCGATCCCCGCTAGCGCGACACCGCCGTTGGTCAACAATTTCCACGTGATCATCTGGATGTATCGCGGATGCGCTCGAGTGCAGGTAGGGGAGCGGAGCTGGAAACTCGGCACGGGCCAGGCGATCTGGCTTCCTGCCGGAATTCCCAACCGGGTCGAGGTTGACGCCGACTCGATCATGATGCCGATACAGTCGGCGCCGGCGTCGACCCGGTTGAGTGAGCAGGACGTTCAGGTCTTCAACGTTCCTGAGCAGGACGAAGAAGCAATGCTGAGAGGTGCTGTGGCCCAGTACACGTGCTTGCGCCCGCCCGGCTATGACGAGCTGAGAGGCTGGTACGCGTTCGAAGATGGCGTCGTTGGCGCCGTTGCGCGGGTGTCGAGCGGCACTGCCGAGCAGTCGTTCACCGCCGCCATGGACTCGGCACGACGTCTGCTGCTGGGCGGTATGGCACCGGGAAGCGTTGCGGAGAGACTCGGGTACTCGCATGCAAGCAGCTTCTCTCGCGCGTTCACGCGGTCCGACGGAGTGTCACCGCGACTATTTCAGCAGCAGGGCTCGTTCAGGTCGCCTGCTGGGCCAGCCCCCGACGCCTGACTCGTGAGCGCTCCCAGCACCCTGGCCCGGCCCGGGTCCGCGTAGTGTGTAGCCAACTTAGGTGGGGAGGCTCAGTGCTCAAGACGACAAGTCAGCTTCGGTCCTTGACCCCTGATGACCTACCCGAACTTCGCGGAGCTGCTCGACCAGGATCCGCTCGTCAACCTGTTCGTCCGCAACCGCGTCGACGCCACTCGCCTGCAGAGCAGATGGCTGGGTGGCCAGATCTTGGGCTACTTCGAGGACGACGAGCTGATCTCCGCCTGCCACGCGGGCAACAACATCATCCCCGTGCAGGCAACGCCCCGGGCGATCAAGGCGTTCTCGGAGCATCTGCTGTCCGAACGGATCCGCCCGTCGTCGATCGTCGGGCCGCGAGACGCGGTCCTGCCGATGTGGAACCTGCTCGAGCCACGATGGGGCCCGGCGCGATCTCCGCGCCTCGACCAGCCGTTCATGGTGATCGATCGCGACAGCGCCCTGGCACCCGATCCGCGTGTCCGGCCGGTGCTGATGGACGAGTTCGAGATCCTGTACCCCGCCTGCGTCGCGATGTTCACCGAAGAGGTCGGCGTCAACCCCGAGATCGGCAACCGCAGCGGCTACCGCGCTCGCGTCGCCCAGCTGATCTCGCAGGGGTGGTCGTTCGCGATCATCGAGGACGACGAGGTCATCTTCAAGACCGAGGTCGGCGCGGCCACCGAGTACGGATGCCAGTTGCAGGGGGTCTACGTGCGTCCCGACCTGCGAGGACGAGGAATCGCCGGTCCGGCGATAGCAGCGGTCGTCCAGCAGGTCCGACGCAGTGTCGCCCCGCTGGTGACGCTGTACGTCAACGACCACAACACGGCGGCTCGACGGACCTACGAACGGGCCGGATTTCAGCACACGACGACCTTCGCGTCGATCCTGCTCTGAGCCGGGCCGTCCCACCCCTACACTGCTGTCGTGCTTCGCCGCTGCCTGTCTGCCCTCGTCGCGACGATCCTCCTGATCACCGCCCTGACCCTGAGCCCGGCCACCGCCGCGGCGGCGATTCGTCCGATCCCGCCAGACCTGGCCTGCCGCCACGGCAAGGTGGCACTGACCTTCGACGACGGTCCGCACAAGACCAACACGCCGCGGTTGCTGAAGGTGTTGCGCAAGCAGCGCGCTCAGGCGACGTTCTTCGTGACCGGGCAGAACGCTCAACGTCACCCCGCGCTGCTGCGCCAGATGGTGCGCGACGGACACGCGGTCGAGGTGCACTCGTGGGACCATCCCGATCTGACCAGCCGACCCAATCGCAGCGTCAAACGGCAGCTGCACCTCACCAAGCAGGCGATCCGTCGGGCGATCAGGCAGAGTCCGACGTTCTACCGGCCTCCCTACGGCGCGACCGACAAGCGAGTTCGCAAGATCGCGAGACGATACGGCCTGCGCGAGGTGCTGTGGACGGTCGACACCGACGACTGGCGCAACCGCTCGACCAAGCAGATCACTCGCAGCGCACTGGCCGGGCTGCGCAGGCACCGCGAGAACAACATCCTGATGCACGACGCGGTCGGCAACTCTCCGCGCACGATCAAGGCGGTCCCGGCGATCGTCAAGGGCGCGCGCAAGAAGGGCTACTGCGTCGTCCCGCTGGAGCAGATGATGGCACTCGGAACTGTCAGTGCCGGGCCGCAGACCTTCACGGAGGATGCCGACAGTGCCGTCGTCCGGGTCACCTTCAGACTCGACGGCCCAGTCAGCGCAATGGGTCGTTCCGGGTCCACAGCCAGGACGGCACCGCAGTCGCCGGAGTCGACTACCGTCCGGTGCATCATCGGGTGCTCGTGCGGCGGGGAGACCGGACGGCCACCATCGCGATGCGCGTCCTCGGAGATCCAGCCCCCAATCTCGACAAGCAGCTGACGTTGCGGCTCGACGGGGCGCGACGGCTGAAGATCGGCACCTCGCAGGTCGTCATCACGATCCGCGACGACGGAACGTGGACCCAGGGCGTCACCGAGCTGTTCTCGCCGATGTTCGGCCGCACAGCGGGGAAGAATTACCCTAAGGTCCTGTCATGACTCGTGACATCAGCTCCTCGCCGGCCTCCTCATCGGCGCCGGTGCGCTGCACTTCGCCAAGCCCAAGCCCTTCGAGCAGATCGTGCCGGAAGAAGCTGCCGTACGCCAAGGAGGCTGGTCCTGGTCTCCGGTGCCGTCGAGATCGCCGCCGGCGCGATGCTGCTCGACCCGCGCAGCCGGCGGTTCGGTGGGGTGCTCGCCGCCGGTCTGCTCGCGGCAGTGTTCCCGGCCAACGTGCAGATGGCGGCTGACGGCCTGCGCAGCAGGCGGGCTCCCGCCTGGTACAAGATCGGTCTGATCGCCCGGCTCCCGCTGCAGGCGCCGATGATCCGGATCGCCCTGAAGGCCGTCCGGTCGTAGCCCGATAGGCTCGGGGCATGCGTATGTCCCGGCTCTTCCTCCGTACCCTCCGCGACGATCCGGCCGATGCCGAGGTGCCGAGCCACAAGCCCTCGTGCGTGCCGGCTACGTCCGTCGCATCGCTCCGGGCATCTACTCGTGGCTGCCGCTGGGCCTGAAGGTCCTGGCCAAGGTCGAGAAGATCGTCCGCGAGGAGATGGAGGAGATGGGCGCCCAGGAGGTGCGGTTCCCGGCATTGCTGCCGCGTGAGCCCTACGAGGCGACCAACCGGTGGGAGGAGTACGGCCCCAACCTGTTCCGGCTCAAGGACCGCAAGGGCAACGACCTGCTGCTGGGCCCGACCCATGAGGAGATGTTCACCCTCATGGTCAAGGACCTGTACTCGTCGTACAAGGACCTGCCGCTGAGCCTGTTCCAGATCCAGACCAAGTACCGCGACGAGGCTCGTCCTCGCGCCGGCATCCTGCGTGGTCGTGAGTTCATCATGAAGGACTCCTACTCCTTCGACACCCACGACGAAGGACTCGAGGCGTCCTACCAGGCGCACCGTGACGCGTACGTGCGGATCTTCGACCGGCTCGGCTTCGAGTACGTCATCGTCCAGGCGACCTCCGGTGCGATGGGCGGCTCGGCGAGCGAAGAGTTCCTGGCGGTCTCCGAGACCGGCGAGGACACCTTCGTGCGGTCGGCCGGCGGCTATGCGGCCAATGTCGAGGCGGTGACCACGATCGTGCCCGACGCGATCGCATTCGACGGACTGCCGGCCGCGCACGCTGCAGCAGACACCTGACACGCCGACGATCGAGACGCTGGTCGACCACCTCAACGAGGCCTTCGCCCGCGACGATCGTCCGTGGCAGGCATCCGACACGCTCAAGAACGTCCTGGTGATCCTGCGGCACCCCGACGGCTCCCGCGAGCCCTTGGCGATCGGCGTGCCCGGTGACCGTGAGGTCGACGCCAAGCGGCTCGAGGCGCAGGTGTCTCCGCCGAGATCGAGGCTTTCGAGGACAAGGACTTTGCGGCCCACCCGACCCTCGTGAAGGGGTACATCGGGCCTGCTGCTCTGGGCTCCGAGAGCGAGTCGGGCATCCGTTACCTGCTCGACCCTCGGGTCGTCGACGGCACCAGCTGGGTCACCGGAGCGAACATCCAGGGCTCCCACGTCATCGACCTGGTCGCCGGTCGCGACTTCACCGCCGACGGCACGATCGAGGCCGCTGAGGTGCGGGTGGGTGACCCTGCTCCCGACGGATCCGGTCCGCTCGAGCTGGCCCGCGGCATCGAGATGGGACACATCTTCCAGCTCGGCCGCAAGTACGCCGAAGCGCTCGACCTCAAGGTGCTCGACGAGAACGGCAAGCCGTCACCGTCACGATGGGTTCGTACGGCGTGGGCATCTCGCCGTGCCGTCGCCGCCGTCGCCGAGTACGCGCACGACGACGCCGGGCTGGTGTGGCCCAAGGAGCTCGCACCGTTCGACGTCCACCTGATCGTGGCCGGCAAGGACGAGACCGTCGTGGCCGGCGCCGAGCAGGTCTACGCCGATCTGGTCGGTGAAGGCTTCGACGTGCTGTTCGACGACCGTCTCGGCAAGGTGTCGCCCGGCGTCAAGTTCAAGGACGCCGAGCCGATCCGGTGTCCCGACGATCGTCGTGGTCGGCAAGAGCTTCGTCGACGGCAAGGTCGAGGTCAAGAACCGGGCCACCGGTGAACGTGAAGACGTCGACCTGGCCGATCTGGTATCGGCTCTGCGGGGCTGATCAGGGGCTGGTCGGGCGGCGGTCAGGGCAGACCGGGGAAGGCTTGGGGACGCGCTCCCCAGGCCAGGTCGGCGAGGGCGGCCTTCTGGAGCTCTTCACCGCGAAGGTGCGGGTATCGGCATCGCTTCGACCAGCGACCTGCAGGCAGGCCGCGCTGATCCGCGACTCGATGTCCCGCGCCGCCCGACGAGCCGATGCGACGTTCTTCAGAGCGTGCGTCCGGTACGACAGAGCTGTGGACACCGGTTCGACGCCTAGCCGGTCGAGCCTGGCCAGCAATGCGTCGCGGGTGTCGCGATGTGCCTCGAAGGACTGGTTCGCACGGGCACGCAGGCCGTCGAACGGCGCCCCGATGACCGGGTACAGCCACACGGCCTCGTGCTCGAGCGCGAGCCAGGCGTTCAGGTCGTCCCCGGTGCTGACAGTGCTCACCGCGCGGTCACCTGCCGTTCGCACTGGGCCAGCCCGGCCGACATCGACGCGAGCACCCGAACGAGCTCGGGGGAGTAGGACTTCTGAGCAGCAGCCGCCCGTTCCCGCGAGGCGGTGCGCAACGTCGATCGCAGCAGGCTGAGCGCCGCGCGCTCGTCGGTGGGCAGCGCCGCGAGGTCGGTGCTCGCCGTGCTGCCGCCGACGGCGTCGGCTGCTGCTGGCAGATCCCCGCGACGGGGGCCAGCCCCCAGGCTGGGTACGCCGAGTCGAGGGCCTCCACCGTGGCTGTCACGGCAGCCTGGTCCGACGCCGCCTGCCGGACGATCTCGCGGTCGCCCGGAACAGGCTCCGGCTTGGGTTCGAGGCCCACCAGACGTGCCGCATCGTCGAGCCGGTGAGTGATCTGCGCCGCACCGAGGGCGGCCGCACCCCCGGCAACAACGGCACCTGTTCCGAGCAGGACGCGACGGGTCATCATGGTGGCAGGGTAGCCGCTCGAAGTTCGATAAGGTGGTCCGGATACTTCACGCAGCGCCACCTTGGCTGCCACCAAGAGAAGTACCTACAACAGAAGACGGAGGACGAGCCATGACGCAAAGTCTGGAGACCCTCGTCGAAGCCACTGTGACCGCACTGGGCTTCGATCTCGAGGCGCTCGACCTGACGCCTGCTGGCAACAAGCGAGTCCTGCGGATCGCGGTCGACCGCGACGGCGGAGTCGGCATCGACCACATCACCGATGCGACCCGGGCCCTCTCAGAGGTGCTCGACTCGTCCGACGTGATGGGCGAGCAGCCCTACACGCTCGAAGTCACGTCCCGTGGCGTCGACCGACCGCTGACCCTGCCGCGCCACTGGCGTCGCAACGAGGGACGTCTCGTGCGCCTGCGGCTGACCGACGACGACGCATCCGTCGACGGCCGTATCGGTGCCAGCGACGACAGCGGCGTCGACATCGTCGGACGGACGACGACTCGCTACGCCTACGACCAGATCAATTCAGCGCTCGTGCAAATCGGCTCAACAGGAAGGACGCCTGATGGACATCGACATGGCCGCACTGCGCGCCCTCGAGCACGAGAAGGACATCCCGTTCGAGGTGGTCTGCGAGGCCATCGAGACCGCCCTGCTCTCGGCCTATCACAAGACCGGCAGCTCTCACCCGCACGCGCGGGTCGAGCTCGACCGCAAGTCCGGCCACATCACGGTGTGGGCCAAGGAACGCCTCGAGACGCCCCCGGCACCCGAGCCCGAAGAGGGCGAGACGCCTGTTCGTCCGCCCGTGGCCTTCAGCGAAGAGTTCGACGACACCCCCGACGACTTCGGCCGCTTCGCCGCGACCATCGCCCGTCAGCTCATCATGCAGCGCATCCGCGACGCCGAGGACGAGTCGAAGTACGGCGAGTTCTCCGGCAAGGTCGGTGACATCGTCTCGGGCGTCATCCAGCAAGGACGCAACCCGCACGACGTCATGCTCGACATCGGTCGCCTCGAAGCGGTGCTGACGGCGACCGAGCGGGTGCCCGAGGAGAAGTACGCCCATGGCGAGCGCCTCAAGGCCTACGTCTACGAGGTCGAGAAGGGCATGCGCGGACCCCGCGTCAAGGTCTCCCGCACCCACCCCAACCTCGTCAAGCTTGCTGTTCGCCCTCGAAGCGCCCGAGATCGCCGACGGCTCCGTCGAGATCGTCGCCATCGCTCGCGAAGCCGGTCACCGCACCAAGATCGCGGTGCGCGCCAACCAGTCCGGCATCAACGCCAAGGGCGCCTGCATCGGCCCGATGGGCTCACGTGTGCGCAACGTGATGCACGAGCTGCACGGCGAGAAGATCGACATCGTCGACTTCCACGACGATCCGGCCAAGTTCATCGCCCACGCGCTGTCACCCTCGCAGGTCAAGAGCGTCACGATCGTTGACGAGTCGACCCGCTCCGCGCGAGTCGTCGTGCCCGACTTCCAGCTCTCGCTGGCGATCGGCAAGGAGGGCCAGAATGCCCGTCTCGCAGCCAAGCTCACGGGGTGGCGCATCGACATCCGCTCCGACACCGAGGCGCCTCGTACCGAGGGCCAGTGACCAATGACGCAGTCGCTTCCCGAAACGGGTAGACTGTCCAAGGTCGTTCGTACTTGCATCGGTTGCAGGCAACGTGCGGACAAGGCCACTCTGGTGCGAGTCGTGGCAGAACAGGTGGAGGCGGCAGTTGTCGTGACACCCGATCTACGCGGAACGCTGCCGGGGCGAGGGGCGCACCTGCACCCCACGATCCGGTGCCTTGAGCTGGCGACACGCCGCAAGGCGTTCGGTCGGGCCCTTCGAACCGAAGGGCCGCTCGACTTGAGCGTGCTCACCGAGACGCTCACCCAGCTGGACCAGCGAGACTGATCACCGAGGGACGCAGACCATGCGTCCCAAGACCCAAGAAATCGGAGCAACACTCATGACTATGCATATGAGTTCTGCGCGATGAGTACTGCGCGATGAGTACTGCGCAATGAGCACGTTCATCAACTAGTGGTCTGATCCTCCTTCGGGGTCGGACCCCCCTGAAGGAGAAAAGTGGCTGTCAGAGTCCACGGCTCGCCAAAGAGTTCGGTGTCGAAAGCAAGGTCGTCCTCAACACCCTGAAAGACATGGGTGAGTACGTGAAGTCGGCTTCTTCGACCGTTGAAGCACCCGTCATCCGTCGCCTCAAAGAGGTGCACGGCGAAGCCCTGCATGCGCAGGGTGCCAAGAAGTCCGGCAAGGCTCCCGCCGCGTCGGCAGCTGCCCCGTCCGATGCGGCGCCGGCTGCTCCTGCAGCCTCGGCACCGGCATCCGCCGACAAGGCCGCGGCTCCGGCGCGCACGCCCGGTCCGGTTCCCGGACCCCGCAAGCCCGCTGCGGCCCCCGCACCCGAGGCAGCTGCACCTGCGCCTGCTGCTCCGGCAGCACCGGTCGCTCCTGCAGCGTCCGCGGCACCTGCCCCGGCCGCCCCGTCGGCTCCGGCAGCAGCGGCCCCCAAGCCCGGTGGACCGACGCCCGGTCCGCGCCCCGGCCCGAAGGCTCCGGCCCCCCAAGGCTCCCGGCGCACGTCCCGGCAACAACCCGTTCTCGTCCAAGCAGGGCATGCAGAGCGCCGCTCCGCGTCCCCCGCTGCTCGTGAAGGCGGTGCCGCTCCGGCTCCGTCGGCCGGCAAGCCCGGTATGCCCCGTCCCGAACCCGGCCATGATGCCGCGCCAGTCCGGCCTCGCCGGACCGGCAGCACGCAATGGTCGTCCCGGGGCTTCCGGGGTCGTCCCGGCGGTGCCGGTGGCGGTCGTCCCGGTGGCGGCGGCGGTTTCGCTGGTCGTCCCGGCGGAGGCGGCGGTGCAGCCGGTGGCGGCGCACCCGGTCGTCCCGGTGGCGGCGGCTTCAGCGGTCCTCCGCGCACAGGTGGTCCCGCGGGCCGCAACACGCGTGGCGGAACCCAGGGTGCGTTCGGTCGCGCCGGTGGACCCGTCCGTCGTGGACGCAAGAGCAAGCGCGCGAAGCGTCAGGAATTCGACCAGATGCAGGCGCCCGCCATCGGCGGCGTCCGCGTCCGCAAGGGCAATGGCGAGCTCGTTCGTCTGACCCGCGGATCCTCGCTGGCCGACTTCGCCGACAAGATCGGCGCAGACTCCGCATCCCTGGTCGAGGTGCTCTTCCACCTCGGTGAGATCGTCACGGCCACGCAGTCGGCCAATGACGAGACCCTGTTGCTGCTGGGCGAAGAGCTCAACTACAACGTCGAGGTCATCTCGCCCGAGGACGAGGACCGCGGCTGCTCGAGTCCTTCGACATCGAGTTCGGTGAGGACGAGGGCAACGAAGAAGATCTCGCCCCCCGCCCGCCGGTCGTCACCGTCATGGGTCACGTCGACCACGGCAAGACCAGCTCCTCGACGCGCTGCGCAGCAGCAACGTCGTCGACAAGGAAGCCGGCGGCATCACGCAGACCATCGGTGCCTACCAGGTAGCGACCGAGGTCGACGGCAACGAGCGTCGCATCACCCTGATCGATACTCCGGGTCACGAGGCGTTCACCGCCATGCGTGCCCGTGGTGCCCAGGCGACCGACATCGCGATCCTCGTGGTCGCAGCCGATGACGGTGTCATGCCGCAGACGGTCGAGGCGCTCAACCACGCCAAGGCCGCGGGTGTCCCGATCGTCGTCGCAGTCAACAAGATCGACAAGCCCGACGCCGATCCGACCAAGGCCCGTGGCCAGCCACCGAGTACGGTCTCGTGCCCGAGGAGTACGGCGGAGACACGATGTTCGTCGACGTGTCGGCCAAGGCCGGCACCGGACTCGACGCGCTGCTCGAGGCCATCATCCTCACGGCTGATGCTTCGCTCGACCTGCGCGCCAACCCCGACCAGAACGCCGAGGGTCTCGTCATCGAGGCGCACCTCGACCGTGGTCGCGGTCCGGTCGCCACTGTCCTCGTCCACCGTGGAACGCTCAAGGTCGGCGACTCGCTCGTCGCCGGTCCGGCGTTCGGTCGCGTTCGCGCGATGCTCGACGAGCACGGCAACAACATCGAAGAGGCAACTCCGTCGCGTCCGGCCCTCGTGCTGGGTCTGACAGCGGTGCCTGGCGCCGGTGACAACTTCATGGTCGTCGCCGATGACCGTCTGGCTCGCCAGATCGCCGAGAAGCGTGAGGCCCGTGAGCGCAACGCTCTGCTGGCTCAGCGCAGCGGCCGCCGCACCCTCGAAGACTTCATGTCCTCGATGGAGAAGGGCGAGACCGACGAGCTGCTCCTCATCCTCAAGGGTGATGGTTCCGGTTCGGTCGAGGCGCTCGAAGACGCACTGGCCCAGATCGACGTCGGCGACGAGGTCGCTCTGCGTGTCATCGACCGCGGTGTCGGTGCGATCACCGAGACCAACGTCATGCTGGCTGCGGCGTCCAACGCCGTGATCATCGGCTTCAACGTCCGCCCGCAGGGCAAGGCGACGGAGCTGGCCGACCGCGAAGGTGTCGAGATCAAGTACTACTCGATCATCTACAACGCGATCGAAGAGATCGAGGCATCGCTCAAGGGTCTGCTCAAGCCGGAGTTCGAAGAAGCGCAGCTCGGTACCGCCGAGATCCGCGACATCTTCCGCTCCAGCAAGATCGGCAACATCGCCGGTTGCATGGTCACCAGCGGCACGATCAAGCGCAACGCCAAGGCACGCCTGCTGCGCGACGGTTCTGTCATCGCCGACAACCTCGACTTCTCGAGCTTGCGACGTGAGAAGGACGATGTGTCCGAGGTCCGCGAAGGCTTCGAGTGCGGTCTCGTGCTCAAGGGCTTCAACGACATCAAGCTCGGCGACGTCGTCGAGACGTTCGAGCTCCGCGAGAAGAAGCGGGGACTAGTCATCAACCCGGACGTCATCCCGTACGAGGCCCTCGGGTCTCGTACGGGATGACGTCCACTGATTTTGGGAGAAACATCATGGCCGGACCCCGCAACGCCAAGGTCGGTGACCGCATCAAGGTCGTCGTGGCACAGATGCTCGAGCGCCGGGTCAAGGACCCGCGTCTGGGCTTCCTGACGATCACTGACGTGCGCATGACCGGCGACGGTCAGCAGGCGTCGGTCTTCTACACCGTGATGGGTGACGAAGCGCAGCGTGCCGACACCGCTGCTGCGCTCAAGAGCGCGACCGGACTCATCAGGTCCGAGGTCGGCAAGCAGCTCGGCACCCCGCATCACCCCGTCGATCACGTTCTACCTCGACGCCGTGCCCGAGACCGCCAAGGAGATCGAAGACCTCTTGGCCAAGGTCAAGGCCTCCGACGACGAGGTCGCGGCCCGCTCGGCCGGGGCCGAGTACGCCGGCGACGCCGATCCGTACAAGAAGCCTGTCGTGGACGAAGACGACGACGAGGACGGCGTGTGACGGATGTTCCGCAGTCCGGGCTCGTGATCGTCGACAAGCCCACTGGGTGGACGTCGCACGACGTCGTCGGCAAGATGCGGCGGCTGGCTGGCACCAAGAAGGTCGGCCATGCCGGCACGCTCGACCCATGGCGACCGGCGTCCTGGTGCTCGGCATCAACCGGGCCACCCGGTTGCTCGGCTACCTGACGGCGTCCGACAAGGAGTACCTGGCCACGATCAGGCTCGGACAGTCGACCATCACCGACGACGCCGAGGGCGAGGTCATCGAGACCACGTCGGCGGCGCACCTCGACGAGGCTGCCGTTCGCGCCGTGCTGCCGACCTACACCGGTGAGATCATGCAGGTGCCGTCATCGGTGTCGGCGATCAAGGTCGACGGCGTGCGGTCCTACGCCAAGGTGCGTGGTGGCGAAAGAGGTCAAGCTCAAGGCCCGGCCCGTGACAGTCTCTGAGTTCACCCTCGACGAGGTGCGCCGCGACGGCGATCACGTCGACGTCGACGTGCGGGTCCTGTGCTCCAGCGGCACCTACATCCGGGCACTGGCCCGCGACATCGGCAGCGCTGGGCGTCGGGGGACACCTCACGATGCTGCGGCGCACCCGCGTCGGCGGGTTCCCGTTGCGGCTGGCCCGCACCCTCGAGGAGCCTGAGAACGAGCTGACGGTCATCGGGCTCGACGACGTCGCCCGTGCCAGCTTCGACTCGTACGACCTGACGGCTCGGGAGGCCAGCGACGTACGCTTCGGCCGCGCGCTGACCGGCATCGACCTGGGGGCTCCCCGGGCCGTGGCAGTGTTCGATCCGTCCGGCGAGTTCTTGGCGTTGTACGAACAACGCGGCCAGGTGGCCAAACCAGTCGCCGTCTTCGTCTAGGGTTCGGTGCATGAGTCTTCGCCAGTCGACCCGTCGGATGCTGCGACGGGGGCTCATCGGTCTCCTGCTGGTCCAGATCGCGGCGGTGGCATCCCTCATGGGTGGCACCAAGGTGCGCAAGATGCTGCGCGGACGCAATGTCGCGCCGCTCAAGCCGGCGGCGGCTTCGCGTCACGAGATCGGCGACGGCAGCGCCGCGTCGACCTACACGTACGGTGCTGTGCTGTTCGAGGACATGCTCGACGCGATCGCGGGTGCCCGCCAGCGCATCTTGCTGGAGTCGTACATCATCAAGGACGATGCGATGGGCCAGCGGTTCAAGCGTGCGCTGATCGATGCTTCCGAACGTGGCGTTGAGGTCTACGTGATCTACGACGGTTTCGCCAATCTCGTCGTCAGTCGCAAGTTCTTCCGGTTCCCTGCGCCGGTTCACGTGCTCAAGTACCCCGTCTGGGGCGCTGGCTGGCAGGTGTTCAACCCGCGACGCTACGGCCGCGATCACCGCAAGATCCTCGTGGTCGACGACGCTGTCGGCTTCGTCGGCGGGTACAACATCGGCCAGCTGTATGCGACGCAGTGGCGTGACACGCACCTGCGGCTCGAGGGGCCTGCCGTGTGGGACCTCGACAACGCCTTCATCGACTTCTGGAACATCCAGCGTCCCGCGCACCTGCCGGAGATCGGTCCGCTCACCTCCGCGGCTGGTTGCCGCAGATCAGGGCGCACCGCAACGTGCCGCGTCAGCTTGATGTTCCCGATCCGCGGGATGTACCTCGAGGCGATCGATCGCGCCAATCATTCGATCGACATCACGGCCGCCTACTTCATCCCCGATCGCGACATCCTCAACGCTCTTCTCGAGGCCAGCCGACGCGGGGTGCGAGTCCGCATCCTGGTGCCGAAGGTGTCCAACCATGTCGTGACCGACTGGCTGTCACGCGGGTTCTACGGTCGTCTGCTGCGCGGCGGCGTCGAGATCCACCGGTACACCAGCCACATGGTGCACGCCAAGACCGCGACGATCGACGGCCAGTGGACGACGATCGGCACGGCCAACATCGACCGGCTCAGCCTGACCGGCAACTACGAGATCAACCTCGAGATCCTCGATGCGGGCCTCGCGCAAGGGATGTACGAGGTCTTCTCCGCCGACTTGTCGAAGGCCGATCGTCTCGACCTGCACGAGTGGGAGTCGCGACCGTTCATCAACCGTCTCTACGAGGCGATCCTGCGACCCCTTCGGCCCCCTCCTCTAACCCTCCCCGCTGACGAGGTACTTACCGCCCCGTGAAGAGGTACCTACAGCCCCGTGAGGAGGTACTTACTGCCCCTTGAGGAGGCAGTTGTGGCCGCTGCCAGCGACTCGTCGGAGGGCGGCAACTACCTCGTCGGAGGGCGGTAAGTACCTCCTCAGCGTTGGGGGTGGGGGAGATGAGAGGGCTCTCACGATGGCCTCATATGTGCCTCACGTCCGGTGGGAGAGTGGCTCAGTAGGAACACCGACTGAGGAGAGAACATGAACAAGTACGTACGCACAGGCATCGTGAGCGTCGCCGGAGCCGTCGCCCTCGGCGGAGTCGGATTCGTCGTCGCCGGGGCCAACGCCGATCCGGTTGCCAAGCGCGAAGACACTGCGACGTCGTGGACCCAGTCGACCGATCTCGACGACGATCTGCGCGATGACAACGATCGCTACGACGATGACCGCTACGACGACTCGCCGACCAAGAACACGGTCAACACCAAGAACACCGTGAACAGCAAGAACACGGTCAACACCAAGAACACCGTGAACACCAAGAACACGGTCAACACCAAGAACACGGCGCCGACGGTCAACACGGTCAACACCGCGCCCAGCAAGAACACGGTCAAGACCGTCAACAGCGTTCCTACCAAGAACAGCGCGCCCACCAAGAACACCGTCAACACGGGCAGCTCGAACTGATGTCAGACACCTGGGGACTGGCCGGGGGCGATCTGATCGCCCCCGGCCTGTCGGCCGTGAAGTCGGTCGGCGACGGGGACGTCTACGAGGCCTGGCTCGCCTTCGATGAGCGGCTCTACGCACCCGTGATCGTCAAGGTCGTGCGTCCGGGTCACGTCGACGTGGAAAGCTCGCGTGCGGGGATGCTGCGCGAGGTCGAGATGCTCTCGCGTCTCAACCACCCCGGCATCGTCCGGCTGTTCGCCTACGACGAGGAGGCGGAGCGCCCCTACCTCGTGCTCGAGAACATCGACGGGCCGAACCTGTCGTCGCTGATCTCCAAGCACGGCTACCTGCCGCTGCACCAGCTGCTGCCACTCGGACTGCGAGCTGTGCTCGGCGCTGCACTTCCTGCGGCACACCGACATCTGTCATCTCGACCTGAAGCCGAGCAACGTCATCATGGGCGCGCCGGCCAGCTCATCGACTTCAGCGTCGCGATGGACGTCAAGGATGCCGCTGCGCTGGACCACCCCGTCGGCAGCGACGAGTACATGGCGCCAGAGCAGTGCCGTCCCGGGCGAGCTCGGCGAGGTCGGCCATGCCAGCGACATGTGGGCGTTCGGTGCCACGATGTTCCGCGCCGCGGCTGGCTTCCGGGCCTTCGAGCGGGAACCCCGTTGGGCGCAGCTGACCGACGAGCCCCTACGCGCTGCCCCACTTCGTGCCGGGCGACCTCGCCGCGCTGATCCTGGCCTGCCTGTCCGACGACCCGGCCGACCGCCCAACGCCGACCGCTGTGGCAGAAGCGCTCGAACCGATGATGGCGCGGCTGCCTCAAGCGCGGCTGTCAGGATTCAAGATCACGTTGTGACCTGACGGAGGTCACTGCACGCGGTAGCCGAGCCCTCGCACCGTCGAGACGGCTCGGCGCCGCTTCTTGCGCAGGTAGCCGACGTACACGTCGACGACGTTTGAGCCGGGGTCGAACTCATAGCCCCACACCTGCGATAACAGCTGTTCGCGCGACAGCACGAGCCCCTGGTTGCGCATCAGCACCTCGGCCAGTGCGAACTCCCTGGCCGACAGCTCGACCTCCTTGTCGCCGACGAACGCCCGACGTCGCCGAAGGTCGAGCCTGGTGTCGCCGACCGTGATCTCGTCATCGGGCGCGGCATCGCCGGGGGAGCGGAGCCGCAGCCTGACCCTGGCCAGAAGCTCACCGAACCGAAAGGGCTTCGACATGTAGTCGGCTGCTCCGCCCTCCAGCGCCGCAATCGTGTCGGTGACCGAGTCGCGAGCCGTCAGGACGATGACCGGGAGGGCGGGACGTTCAGCAGACACCCGCTCGAGAACCGTGAAACCGTCGAGGCCGGGCAGCCCGATGTCGAGCACCATCAGGTCGAACTCGCCGGTCAGGGCGTAGTCGAGACCCGTGATGCCGTCTGCCACGACGGTCGGCGTGAAGCCCTCGGCCTTGAGCCCCTTCGCCACGAACGACGAGATACGTTCTTCGTCCTCGACGATCAGGATGCGATTCATGCGGTTCCCCCCAGGGGTAGCTGTAGTCGAAAGGTCGCCCCGTGTGCGGCCTCGTCGGCCACTGAGTCGTCTAGGACGATCGTGCCACCATGTGCCTCGGCGATGGCACTGACGATCGACAGACCGAGCCCGAAGCCTTCGGTGGCGCCCTCGGCCTGGGAGAAGCGCTCGAAGACCTCGTCGGCGACGGCGGGGTCGACGCCCGGCCGGTGTCGCGCACCCAGGATCGAGGTGCCCTTCGTGCAGTCGCGATCCGATACCGATCTCAGCACCCGGCTCGGTGTGCTTGACGGCATTGTCGGACAGCTGCAGCAACGCCTGGATGATGCGTTGCTGGTCGAGACGGACGGTGGTGCGTGCGACACCGTCGATCAGCCAGTTGCGATCGGCAAGGGCGCGGGCTCGGTCGAGGGCGCCGTAGGTCAGCGACTCGACGTCGACCGGGTGCGGGTCACGAAGTCGGGGCGGCGCGCCTTGGCCAGCATCAGCAGGTCGTTGACCAGCCGTGACATCCGGTCGATCTCGTCGAGCAGCAGCTCACGGGTGGCAGCGACGTCGTGGGGGTCGTCGACGTCGAGCACCTCGAGGTGGCCGCGCAGGACCGTCAACGGTGTGCGCAGCTCGTGCCCGGCGTCGTCGAGCAAGCCCCGCTGGGTGACGAAGGCGGATTCGAGCCGGTCGAGCATGTCGTTGAACGTCCGCTGAAGGTCGGAGAGGTCGTCGTGCCCTGTGACGACCAACCGGCCGCCGAGGTCGCCGTCACTGATGCCGCGGGCGGTGTCACGCAGCTGACGTACCGGACTGAGCAGCCTGCCCGCACTCCACGACGCGATGCCGGCGATCACGATGACGGACAGGGCCGACAGCAGTGCGTACGTCGTCATGAGCTCACGTAGCGTCGACCGCGCGGCTGTCACGTCGTGCGTGACGACGAACGCCGACGTCGAGTCACCTTGCTGGATCGGCTGGACCATGACGCGGTATCGCTGGCCGGAGACCTCGATGGTCGCTGAGCCCCCGGTGGAGCGCAGGCGTTCGACCGTTGCACGGAACTTGGGGGACGTCTGGATCAGCTTGTCGCCCTCGCCCTGGTAGGTGGGGCCGCCGGTCGCCCGGAAGCCGTACAGGGCCTCGTTGTCATCGGGGAGGTTGCGTTCGAGGAACACCCGCAGCAACCGGTCAGCCGAGTCGAACGGCTTGCCGGTGTCGGGGTCGTTCTCGTTCTGGAGCGCGCGGAACTCGCCGATCTCCTCGGGTGAGACTGTTCTCGATGCCACGGTCGATACGCCGGGACTCGAGCGCGTACAACGTCAGGCCGACGGCGATGAGCGCAGCCGATGTCAGCACGCCGACCGTCAGGGTGAGACGTTGGCGAACTGACAGCGTGGAAAATCGACCCGGTCTCACCTCAGTCGTCGTCGCGGTCGTCATCGTCGCGGTCATCGTCATCGTCGTCGTCCGGGCCGTCGTCATCGTCGTCGTCGCGCAGGCGTGGCGTGACCTGGTCGTCATCGGGCTCGACCGTCGGCGTGGCCGTGGGCTTCGCGGTGGGTGTCGGAGACGGCGTCGTGGTCGGCGCAGGGGTCGGTTCGAGGACGATCGGCGTGGTGTCCTGCGGGCGCCGGATCGGCCCCCGCCGACACACGGCCCGCGATGACGGCAGTCAGCGCTATCGCCACGATGGCGAGCAGCAGGGTCGGAAGCCGACGGGTTGCGTTCATGGTGACCAGCCTGCCGCATCATGGCCCGGCAGGTGATGAGGAAGCGATGAGAACGTTCTTAGGTTCGGCTCGCCGACGGCCGCCCAGCACGGTATGGCACAGTTTTTCCGTGACGATCTGGCGAGACATCCTGGGTGCTTCGACCGCACCCGCGTCGATCCCGCGGCTGTGACGGTGGGCGACTTCGACGGTGTGCACCGAGGACACCAGCATGTCGTGCAGCGCACCCGCGAGCTTGCCGGTGATCTGCCTGTCATTGCAGTGACCTTTGACCCGCATCCGCTCGCCGTCGTGGCACCGGCTCATGCGCCCAAGATGCTCACGACGATCGAGCGCCGGGTCGCTGCTGCTCGCGGCAGGCGTCGACGAAGTTCGGATCCTCGACTTCGACCTCGAGATGGCCGCGTGGACCCCGCAGGAGTTCGTCGACCGGGTCTTGGTCGAGCAGCTGCACGCCTCGCTCGTCGCCGTGGGTGACAACTTCCGGTTCGGTCACCGCGCCAGCGGCGACACCGCCTTCCTGCGCGAAGCAGGTCTGCGCGCCGGGTTCGGCGTCGACGGCTTGCAGCTCGACGGAGGCGAGGAGCCGTACTCCTCGACGTTGACCCGACGTTTCGTCGCCGAGGGACGTCTCCCGGATGCTGCCGAGGTGCTCGGCCGCCCGCACGAGATCACCGGTGTCGTCTGCAAGGGCGACCAGCGTGGCCGTGACCTGGGCTTTCCGACGGCCAACGTCCCGGTCGACGAGGCCTACGCGGGTTCCGCCGGACGGTGTATACGCCGGTTGGCTGATCCGCGCCGACGGCACCCGGCTGCCGGCCGCGATCTCGGTAGGAAGCAATCCGACGTTCGACGGTGCCGATCGTCGCGTCGAGTCGTACGTGCTCGACCGTACCGACCTCGAGCTGTACGGGCGAGCAGATCACCGTCGAGTTCATCGAGATGATCCGCGGCATGGTCAAGTTCGACGGCATCGACGCCCTCATCGCCCAGATGACCGACGATGTCGCGCAGATCAAGGGCGTGCTGGGGCTCTAGCTTCTGCAGCCGTTCGGCCACGACGTCGGCCACGGCAGCCATGCCGGCCCGCCGGGGATGGAAGAAGATGCCATCGCCGTCAGCGGGTGCCGCGCCATTGGTCCAGGCTTGGTCGCCGGCGCACGGCGTCGTGCCCCGACGACATCGCGCGCAGCGACACGTACTCGATGTCGGCCTGACCGGCCGCCTCGGCCAAGGACGAGTCGAGGAGTTCTTCTGCATCGACGACTGCCGCGGTCTCGGCAGCAGGAATGCCCACGGCCGGGCACGTGCTGGAGTCGGCAGGATCCCGCAGGTAGCCGACCAGCACGATCTCGGCATCGGGTGCCTTGGCACGGACGTCGTCGACGAAGGAGGCGATGGCAGGCACGCTGCTCTTCAAGATCGCCGGAGCCTGGTCGCGCACGAACGGGGTGCAGCCGCCGTTGTCTGGAGCATGCGGAGATCAGTGATGCGAACAGGCCGCCGTCGTTGCCGCCGATGCCGATCGTGACGAGTTTCG
Source organism: Aeromicrobium sp. UC242_57 (assembly GCF_044452305.1). Classification (NCBI taxonomy): domain Bacteria; kingdom Bacillati; phylum Actinomycetota; class Actinomycetes; order Propionibacteriales; family Nocardioidaceae; genus Aeromicrobium; species Aeromicrobium sp. UC242_57. The sequence goes on from NZ_JBIOAM010000003.1 coordinate 1,070,090, forward strand.
TCGCTGTGCCGAGCTTCGTGGTGGAGTCAGCGGTGGCTGCCTGGTCTGCAGTCGTGGCCCCCGAACAGCTGAGGTCGGTGAAGCTGCGACCTTCAGGCTCTTCGCGAGCAAGGACGGCCAGTTGAGCTCGGAGCGTTGGCAGTAGCCTGCGTCCTGCTGTGGCTGAGCGAGGCCGGGGCCTGCGGTGAACGAGTCGCCGAGTGCCACGTACGCCGACCCGGAAGCAGCTGCGGGCGGCTGTCCTGTCGTGCTCGTCGTCGAGTCGGATGTCGTGGGCTCGGCATCGCGCGCTTCACCTGAGGTGCACGCGGTCAGCAGCACCGCCAGCGCCGACACCACGACTGCGCGTACCATCGTCTTGTCTCCCATGGCTGGAGGGTACCGGGTGGTCCAACCGGCGATTGGCCCTGCCAGTGCCGCCGCTGATAGTCTGGATGCTGCCGTGTGATCGGCCACGGATTGAGAGTGCCCCGGTGGATGTGCCCGGGCGCGCCGTGCAACGGAACCCAAGGAGAAAAATGTCGAAGAAGACTGCTGCGCCCACAGTTGCGGGCGTTGCCAAGGAAGACATCATCAAGCAGTACGCGCTCAAAGACGGTGACACCGGTTCTCCGGAGGTTCAGATCGCGCTGCTGACGGGTCGCATCGCGCACCTGACGGGCCACCTGCAGGAGCACAAGCATGATCACCACAGCCGTCGTGGTCTGCTGCTCCTCGTCGGACAGCGTCGTCGTCTGCTGAACTACCTGCAGAACAACGACATCGAGCGTTACCGTTCGCTCATCGAGCGTCTCGGTCTGCGCCGCTAATTTCGCCTGAGGCGGTCACTTCTCACGAAGTGGCCGCCTCTCGCACAATTCAATACCGCAACAATCCAGACGAGAACGTCGGGCACGCCAGCTTGCACCAGAGAAGTGCTCGGTCCTCGGTAGTGGCCCTCGGAACGCATCGAAGCGCAACCGCAGGCCTCGATCGAAGACCGGCACGGGCAAGCCCCGCCTGATCAGTTCTCGTCCCATACATGCAGAGCCAGCTCTGCGGAAGGGACTTCCATGACGGAACCCACACTTCACTCTGTCGAGACAGTCATCGACAACGGTGCCTTCGGCACTCGCACGATCCGTTTCGAGACGGGCATCCTCGCCCAGCAGGCCGCCGGTTCGGTGTCCGCATTCCTCGATGACGACACGATGCTGCTGTCGGCCACGACGGCCGGCAAGCACCCCAAGGACCACTTCGACTTCTTCCCCCTGACGATCGACGTCGAGGAGCGGATGTACGCCGCCGGTCGTATCCCGGGCTCGTTCTTCCGCCGCGAAGGTCGCCCGTCCGAAGACGCGATCCTCACCTGCCGTCTGATCGACCGCCCGCTGCGCCCCGACCTTCAAGAAGGGTCTGCGCAACGAGGTCCAGGTCGTCATCACGGTCCTGGCGCTCAACCCCGACACCCCGTACGACGTCCTCGCGATCAACGCGGCCTCGGCGTCGACGCAGATCTCGGGCCTGCCGTTCACCGGCCCGGTCGGCGCCACCCGCGTCGCCCTGATCGACGGTCAGTGGGTCGGTTTCCCGACGCACAGCCAGCTCGAGAACGCTGTCTTCGACATGGTCGTCGCCGGACGCATCGCCGGCGATGACGTCGCGATCATGATGGTCGAGGCCGAGTCGACCGAGTCGACCTGGGACCTCGTCAAGAGCGGCGTCCAGGCTCCCACCGAAGAGATCGTCGCCGGTGGCCTCGAGGCTGCCAAGGTCTTCATCAAGCAGCTGTGCGAGGCGCAGATCGAGCTCGCGAGCTCGGCCGCCAAGCCGGTTCGCGACTTCCCGATCTTCCTCGACTACGAAGACGACGTCTACGAAGCCGTCGAGTCCGTCGCCAAGGCCGACCTGGCCGAGGCGCTGACGATCGTCAGCAAGGCCGACCGCGAAGAGCGTGAGTCCGAGATCAAGGCTGACGTCATCGACAAGATCGGTGCGCAGTTCGAGGGACGCGAGAAGGAGATCGGCGCTGCCGTTCGTTCCGTCACCAAGAACGTCGTCCGTGAGCGCGTCCTGCGCGACAAGGTCCGCATCGACGGCCGTGGCCTCGAAGACATCCGCGCCCTGAGCGCCGAGGTCGGCATCGTGCCCCGCGTCCACGGTTCCTCGCTGTTCCAGCGTGGCGAGACCCAGATCATGGGCATCACGACGCTCAACATGCTCGGACTTGAGCAAAAGCTCGACACGCTCTCGCCCGAGACGTCGCGCCGTTACATGCACAACTACAACTTCCCGCCCTACTCGACCGGTGAGACCGGCCGGGTCGGTTCGCCGAAGCGTCGCGAGATCGGTCACGGCGCCCTCGCGGGCCGTGCGCTGCTGCCCGTGCTGCCGACGCGCGAGGAGTTCCCGTATGCGATCCGTCAGGTCTCCGAGGCGCTGCAGCTCGAACGGCTCGACGTCGATGGGCTCGGTCTGCGCCTCGACGCTGGGTCTGCTCAACGCGGGTGTCCCGCTGCGCGCACCGGTTGCCGGTATCGCGATGGGTCTCATCTCCGGCGAGATCGACGGCAAGCAGACGTTCGTCACGCTGACCGACATCCTGGGCGCTGAAGATGCTTTCGGCGACATGGACTTCAAGGTCGCCGGAACGCGCGAGTTCGTCACGGCCCTGCAGCTCGACACCAAGCTCGACGGCATCCCCGCCGACGTCCTGGCTGGCGCGCTGAAGCAGGCCTACGGCGCTCGTGTCGCGATCCTCGACGTCATGGCCGAGGCCATCGACGTCCCGGACGAGATGAGCCCCTACGCGCCGCGGATCATCACGATCAAGATCCCCGTCGACAAGATCGGTGAGGTCATCGGCCCCAAGGGCAAGATCATCAACCAGATCCAGGACGAGACTGGCGCCAACATCTCCCTCGAGGACGATGGCACGGTCTACGTCGGTGCAGAGAACGGCGAGCTTGCCGAGGCTGCACGTGACGCGATCAACGCGATCGCCAACCCGACGATGCCCGAGGTCGGCGAGCGCTACCTCGGCACGGTCGTCAAGGTTGTCGACTTCGGTGCCTTCGTGTCGCTGGCTCCGGGCCGTGATGGTCTGCTGCACATCAGCAAGCTGCGCGAGCTGAACGGCGGCCAGCGGGTCAACAACGTCGAGGACGTCGTGTCCGTCGGCCAGAAGATCCAGGTCGAGATCGCCGAGCTCGGCGACCGCGGCAAGCTCTGTCGCTCGTCCCCGTGGTCGAGAAGGCCGACGAGGCTGAGGCTGCTGCTCCGGCCGAGGCTGAGGCCGACGGTCCGGCTGAAGCCTGATCTACTCGATGAAGGGCCCCGTTGCTTCGGCAGCGGGGTCCTTCGCTGTTCTCCGGCCACTTGCCCGTCGAGCGCGGTGGCTTTTCAACCTTCCAGGGCGGTTTCGGCGCTGGCGCGGTGGTTTATCAACCGCATTCGGCGAAATGAGGTTGCGGAGACACCGGTCCGGCGGGATGAGGTTGCTGAGACACCGACCCGGCGAGATGAGGTTGCTGCGACACCGACCCGGGGGCAAAACGTTGCAGATCCACCGCCCCTGCTGCCGGGGACGTGAGAGGATCGGCGTCTCATGACGTACACCTTCGAAGACGCCGCCGCCCTTGACCTCGCTGATCCGTTGGCGCCGTTCCGCGAACGCTTCGTCATCGACGACGACCTGGTGGCCTATCTCGACGGCAACTCCTCGGGACGGCTGCCGAAGGCGACGCTCGAGCGGCTGACGATGTTCATCCGCGACGAGTGGGGTGGGCGGCTGATCCGGGGGTGGTCAGAAGGCTGGACCGCTGCCCGAGACCATCGGCGACCTCGTGGGTGAGGCGGTCCTCGGCGCGGCGCCTGGGCAGACGGTCATCGCCGACTCGACGTCGGTCAGCATCTACAAGCTCTGCACGCTGCTGCGGAGCTCCGACCGGGCCGCGACGAGATCGTGATCGACGCGACGAACTTCCCGACTGACCGCTACCTGGCCGAGTCTGTGGCGGCCGCCCGCGGCATGACGGTCCGCTGGCTGACGCCCGACCTGATCGAGAACGTCACGGCAGATGTCCTGACCACGGCACTGGGCGATCGGACGGCCGTCGTGCTGCTCAGCCAGGTGGACTACCGATCGGGCACGCTCCTCGACCTGCCTGAGTTGACCGAGGCCATCCACGATGCGGGTGCCGTGGTGATCTGGGACTTGTGCCACTCGGCTGGCGCGGTGCCGGTCACGCTCGACGACGCCAGCGTGGACTTCGCCGTGGGCTGCACCTACAGTACCTCAACGGCGGACCTGGATCACCCGCATTCATCTACGTTGCGCGGCGGCACCTGGAGGATGCCCAGCAGCCGATCTGCGGTTGGTGGAGCGCCGCCGACATGTTCGCGATGGCCAACACCTGCCGACCTCGCCGACGGTCCGTCGAATGCTGAGCGGCACCGCCGCCGTGTCTGGCATCATCGCGGTGCAGCAGGGCGTCCAGATGATCGCCGAGGAGGGAATCGACCCGATCCGCGAGAAGTCCGAGATCATGACCACGTTCACGATCGATCTGCTGGACGAGCTGGGTCTGGAGGTCACGTCACCGCGTGACTCCCGGCTGCGGGGGAGCCACGTCACGGTACGTCATCCGGAGGCCCGATCGATCACCGATCAGCTGATCGAGCAGGGCGTCGTGCCAGACTTCCGGGAACCCGATCTGATCAGGCTGGGACTGTCCCCGTTGACGACGTCGTACGCGGAGGTGGCCGAGGCGGTGCGCATCCTGGGCGAGACGGCGCCGCCGATAGGCTGACGTCCATGACACGCGTGGCAGTGCTGGGCGCCAAGGGGCGCATGGGTTCGGAGTCGGTCAGGGCGATCAATGCCGCCGACGGCCTCGAGGTGGTGGCCGAGATCGATCTCGGTGATCCGCTGACCCGCATCACCGAGGCCGGTGCCGAGGTGGCCCTCGACTTCACCCAGCCCGGCGTTGCCCTCGAGAACGTGGCCTGGTGCATCGAGAACAACGTGAACGTGGTCGTCGGAACCTCGGCTTCGGCGACGACCGCATCGCCTCGGTGCGAGAAGCTGCTCGGCGACGAGCCGTCGACCGGCGTCCTGATCGTGCCGAACTTCTCGATCGGCGCGATCTTGATGATGAAGTTCGCGGCGGCTGCGGCACCTCACTTCGAGTCGATCGAAGTCATCGAGATGCACCACCCAACAAGATCGACGCGCCCTCGGGCACGGCCGTTCGCCCCGCTGCGCTCATCGCCGGCGCGCGTGAGGCCGCAGGCTCTGCCGCCCTGCCTGATGCGACGACGACCGATCCTGACGGTGCCCGTGGCGCCAAGGTCGCGGGCATCCCCGTGCACTCGGTCCGTGCCCGCGGATTCGTCGCCTCGCAAGAAGTCGTCTTCGGCGGCGAAGGCGAGTCGTTCTCGATCCGTCACGACTCGCACGACCGCACCTCGTTCATGCCAGGTGTCGTCGCGGCTGTCCGCGCGGTTACCGGGCGTCCGGGCGTCACGGTCGGACTGGACGCAGTTCTCGACCTCGGCTGAGTCCATCCACCGCCGGGGCTGACCTGGCAAACCGGGAATCAGAGCTGGCGGACGAGCGCAGCGGCCAGCGCGGCGCCGACGACCATCGGCAGGAACGGCACGCGCAACGCCAGCAGGCCAGCGGCGACGCCGAGACCGACGAGCCGGGCATCGAGGACGACGGCGGTGTCGCGGGCGAAGACCTGCACGGCGATCAGCGCACCCAGCAGGGCTACCGGGATCAGGTCGGCCGCCCGGATCGTCCACGGGTGGTCGAGCACTCGCGCGGGGACTGACAGGCCGGCGGCTTCAACGCGAAGCAGCCGACGATCATCACGACGATGCCGATCCACACGCTGCTCATGACGCCGCCTTGGGGCGCCACAGCAGCCCGAGCAGCACCGCCGAGGGCGCCGCCGATGATGATCGGCATGCCTGCCGCCGAGACCGGCACTGCGCCGAGCGCCACGGCCGCAGCGAACAGCGCGACGACACGGGCGTGCCACGACGTCAGCCGGGGCCACAGCAGACCCAGGAAGGCCGCCCCCACGGCAGCGTCGAGCCCGTACGTGCGGGGATCGCCGATTCCCTCTCCGGCCAGTGCGCCGATCAGGGTGAAAATGTTCCACAGCGTGAAGATCGAGCAGCCCGGTCCAGTAGAACCCGAGTCGGGCCTGGCGGGTCTCGGTCCGGGTGACGGCCATTGCCGTGACTCGTCGATCACCAGGTGGGCGGACGCGAGCCGTTGGCCGGGGGACAGGTCAAGACTTCTTGGCCAGGCTCAGGCCGTAGAACGTGTTGCGGCTGCCGAGCAGCACCGACGTCAAAGCGCCGGCGATCGGGTTGCCGCCGGAGGCGATGATGCCGATGAACGCGAACTGCGACGCTCCGGGTCAAAGACCAGCGACGAGAGCACACACGTCTGCATCACACCGCTCAGTCCCGAGGCAGTGGAGATGACGCCGAAGGAGACGCCGTACACCCGGGGTGGCAACTCCCACGCCGAGCGAGTCGACGATGACGGAGCCGGTCAGTCGTCATGACAGCGCGGTGTGCAGGCGGATCTGCTTGACCGTCGTGTCGCCGGCATCGGCAAGCCACGGTGTGCGCCGTCGGGACCCCACCCGGAGTCGGTGACGAACGTCCGCAGCACGTCATCGGTCGAGGCAACCCACCAGAGCGCACGGGTGCGCTCGGCGATCAGCGTGTCGACGGCAGCCTGCAGGAGACGCGAACCGTGTCCGGCGCGTTGGTGCGCTGGGTCGACGGCGAACTCGCCGATCTCCCCGTCGGCGACCTGATCGCTGTCGGGATCGTACGAGGGATGCACCAGCGCGAAGCCTCGGACATCGGCGCGTTCGAGGGCGACCAGCACCCGCATACGAGCGTCCTTGGGCGAGCTCACGAGCGTGGTCCAGCGTTCGGTCAGGTCGACCGGATCGAGCGCGGCGAGCGACTCGTCCGGGACTAGGGGGTTGCTGCGCCACGAGGCCCTGGACCCGCACGATGGCGGCAGCGTCATCGGGCCAGGCCAGCGCGCGCGCTGACGTCTGCCGTGGGACTCATGCTGACACCTTGCTCATGCAGTGGGACGTTCGATGATGACGGTGCCGCCGTGGGAGGCGGCCGTCTCGGCCAGCCTGATCGATGCGAGCATCGGGTGGTCCTCGAGGATCTTGGCGCTGTTGGCCATGGCGCGCATGACGGCGACCTCGCTGCGGGCCCGTTCGAGGGCGACCTGGGCCTGACGCTGGGCCGCGACGAGCTCTTCGCTGGCTCGCCGGATCTCGCCGGGGATCAGCACGTCGCGGATACCGAAGTCGCTGATCTCGCAGCCGATCTCGGTCGCGGCAGCGGCGATCGCGGCGGGCGTCTGGTCGACCGTGATGCCGGCCAGCACTTCGTCGAGCGTGCGGGCGCGGACCTCGTCGCGCAACCACGTCTTGACGGCGTCGTACAAGAACGCCTGCGGGTCAGCGGCGTGCTCGACGTGTGCGACGGGCTCGACGATGCGCAGCTGCGCGGCGGCACTGACCTTGACGTTGATCCCGTCAGAGGTCGGCACCTCTTGGGGGCGCACCTCGAACAGCTCACGCGGGTGTCGAGGCGGTGGTAGGTGTGACCAGAACCCCCAGATGCGGTGCCGACCCGGTTCGAGCACGTCGACGAAGGCGCCGTGGCGGTAGTGGACGAAGCGCTCGTACGGCATCACGGTCACCATGAAGGGGTCCCTTTCAGATGGGCGGCTCGTCCGCAGGTCGACTCGTGATCTGGGCGGGAGCACCTCTTGACGATTGCCCCGCAGAGCCCATCACCCGTTGCCGAAAGGCGTGTCGACCTGCGAACGGGCCTTGCATGAATCCATTGTGAGATGGCTCCGTGGAGTACAACGCGTGGGAACCCTCCGACTACCGTCTTGGGTCCACTGATTCCACGGACAGCCAGTCTGTCATGAGTCGAAAGCTCTCCACCAGGTGCGACTTCGTGCCCCGCGATTCCAGCATCGCGGCAGTCATCGACGTGTTGCGCAAGGTCGGCCAAATCTCCCAGACCAGGACGATCAGGCCGGGGAAGCCGGCGATGACCAGGGCCCAACCGCCATGACCGGCCACGAACGCGACGATGACGGCCAGGAGCAACGGGATCTCGCAGTACACGAGCTGCGCACGGTCTGGCCGGCGAAGATGCCGACCGACGTCTGCGGGATCTCGGCCGGGTCGAGGTCGTCCGGCAGCGGCGCGGCAGACAGCCACACGCGTTCGGCGAAGAACGCACCGACCGCGACGGCGGCCACGAGCGCGACGGCGAGCCAGATCGGCGGGAACGGCTCGTCGGTGCCGCCGAGCATGAAGAACAGCAGGACGTAGAACCCTGCCGTGAGGCCGATCTGCAGGAGGGCGAAGTCTTGACTTCAGTGGGAGTTGCATCGAATTCTTCACGAGGCATGGAGAGAGTTTCGCACAGCATCTGCACTGTGGGGGATTGATAGGGTTGAGTCATGCGGGCCTACCTGATCTCGTCCAGAAAATCCTCGATGACGGGGTCGCCAAGGGCGACCGCACCGGCACCGGCACACGCAGCGTCTTTGGCTACCAGATGCGATTCGACCTGGCCGAGGGCTTCCCGCTCGTGACGACCAAGAAGATCCATCTCAAGTCGGTCATCGCTGAGCTGTTGTGGTTCATCAAGGGCGACACCAACACGGGCTATCTCCGTGAGAACGGTGTGTCGATCTGGGACGAGTGGGCTGACGAGAACGGCGATCTGGGGCCGGTCTACGGCTACCAGTGGCGGTCGTGGCCTGCTCCCGACGGTCGGCACATCGACCAGCTCGCGCAGGTCATCGAGCAGATCAAGGTCAACCCCGACTCGCGCCGCCACATCGTCAGCGCCTGGAACGTTGCCGACCTCGACGCCATGGCGCTGATGCCGTGCCACGCCTTCTTCCAGTTCTACGTCGCCGACGGCAAGCTGTCGTGCCAGATGTACCAGCGCTCGGCCGATGTGTTCCTGGGCGTGCCGTTCAACATCGCGTCGTACGCGCTGCTGACCCAGATGGTCGCGCAGGTCGCCGGTCTTGAAGTCGGCGAGCTCGTCCACACGTTGGGCGACGCACACCTGTACGTCAACCACCTCGACCAGGCTCGCGAGCAGCTGACCCGCGAGCCTCGCCCGCTGCCGTCGCTGTGGCTCGACCCCGCCGTGACGTCGATCGACGGCTTCGGCCTCGACTCGATCAAGGTCGAGGGCTACGACCCGCATCCGCTCATCAAAGCCCCGATCGCAGTATGAGGGCGGCGCTGTGACGAAGGGCGGCGCCGTGACGGTCGCTCTGGTCGTCGCGATCGGCGACAACGGCGTCATCGGCTACCAGGGCGACATGCCGTGGCCCCGCACGGGCGACCAGGTGCAGTTCAAGCAAGCCACGATGGGCCATCCCATGATCATGGGGCGCGCGACGTTCGAGTCGATCGGACGTCCGCTGCCGGGACGCACCTCGATCGTGCTGACGCGTGACCCGCAGTGGTCGGCCGAAGGCGTCGAGGTCGCCGGCGATCTCGAGCACGCGCTCGCGATCGCCGCCGAGCTCGACGACGAGGTGTTCATCATCGGCGGCGCACAGGTGTACGCCGCCGCGATCCAGGCTGGCGTGGTCGACCGCATGGTCATCACCCACGTCCGCCTGTCACCGCAGGGCGATGCCTGGTTCCCCGAGGTCGACTGGTCGCAGTGGGCCGAGACGAGCCGCGAGCGGTACGACGGCTACGACATCGCCGACTACGTCGCCAAGGGCTCGTCCACGACCGGAATCTGACCCGTCACGCGCGAGGCTCGTTCCTGCCCGTCCTCGTCGCCGCTGAACAGCCCGTCCGGCTCGGAGCGGCTGCGGCGCGGCGCCACCCGGTCGACCGTCTCGACCCGGTGACGTGGCAGCCCGCCCTCGTTGTGCGCCTGCAGCCAGTCGATCATCCGTTCGCGCACGTGGCACCGCAGGTCGAACAGGGTCGGTGCGTCTCGCGCCGTGACGAGAACCCTGACGTGGACCCAGCCGCCGACCGCGTCGGTCACCTGCAGCACGTTGACTCGTCCGTCCCACAGGTCGGTGAGCGGCAGGATGCGGTCGAGCTCGCGACGCATGCCGTCAGGGCTGACCCGCCAGTCGAGGTCGAAGTCGACCGATCCGAGCAGCTCCGGAATGATTGCGAGTCCAGTTCTGGAACGGGGTCGTCGTGAAGTACGTCGACGGCAGCACCATGCGTCGGTCGTCCCACAGCCGCACCACGACGTACGACAGCGTGATCTCCTCGACCCAGCCCCATTCGTCCTCGACGATGACGGCGTCGTCGAAGCGGATCGAGTCGCTGAACGCGATCTGGATCCCTGCGATGACGTTGCCGAGCGTCGACTGGGCGGCGAGCGCGGCGACGATGCTGATGACTCCGGCAGACGCCAGGACGCTCGTGCCGACGGCGCTCGCGCCCGGAAAGCTCAGCAGCACCGCACCGGCGGCCAGGACCACGATGACCATGAGGGTCAGCCGACGGATGACCAGCACCTGGGTCCGGGCGCGCCTGGCGACCCGGTTGTCGGGGACGTCGACGCGGTACCGCCGCAGGCTCAGCCTTCCAGCGACAGCAACGAGCGCGGCGACGAGCCACGACGCCGAGACGATGATCCCGATGCGGACGGCCAGCTGGATGGCCTGGCCGAGGTCCTCGCGCCCCGACCACGGTGCATCTCGACCGATGGCCACACCGCAGGCGATGACGACCAGCAGGATCCGGAAGGGGATCGCTGCGGTGCGGCTCAGGTGCTGGGCGACAGGTGAGCGTCGGGCCAGCACCCGGACGGCCACCGCCGTGGCCACAGCGACCAGCGCCGCGACCAGGAGCGCGATGCCGAGCGTCGTGCAGAAGTCTGTCCAGGAGGGGCTCATCGTCCCATCGTGGCAACACCGACCCGGCACGCGCGAGTCGTGCAGCGCCGAGGTCAGATCACCAGGTGAGCTCGATCTCCAGCTCGTTCTCCTCGCCGAGCTCGACCTCGATCTCCAGCTGCACCTGATCGGGGATGCTGACCGTGATGCGGCGGCCGTCGCGCTCGAACTCGACCGAGTTGTGACGCGCCAGCGCATCGGCCAGCGCGTGCAGCTCGGCTGCGGCCTCCTCGCGGGACACGGTCGTGGTGTTGTCGATCTCGAACAGGTCCATGGGGGTGCTCCTCAGGTGGGGTCAGAGCAGGATACCGAGTTGGCGGCTCTGAGCCACCAGGTTGCCATCCTCGTCCCAGAGTCGCAGTCCTCTTCGTGGAAGCCGTTACGACGTGCCGGGTCGTCAGCTTGGTGGCGATCCAGCCGGGCACCGGCAGACGGCGACAGATGGACCGTGAGCGGCACCGTCATGGACTGGAAGTCGGGACCGAAGCTGCGTGACTGGTGGCATGAACGAGTCGCACAGGAAGGCCAGTGCTGGGAAGTCGATCTCGCGGCCGTCGCGCAGCCGCTGCCACACCGTCAATGTCGCGTCGTCGGTCCACTGCTGGAACACGACGGCCGGTACCTGGTCGATGCGGTAGTCGACCCGATCGAACAGTCCGCCTTCAGGCAGGCCGTTGCCGCGCGGGTCGAGACACTCCGCCGGCGGCTCGGCCTGGGGGGAGTGCCGAGCGCGGGTGACCCCCCGGACCGGTCGCCGAAGCTCGCCGTCATCTGGCGACGTGCCGGTCGCCTTCCCACAGTGAAGCGGTGCCGGTGTCACCCGGCGACCCATGCGCAGCGCCGACGTGCGCAGCTCGGCGGCTCCCGTCTCGGGTGAGGCGAGAGGTCGCTGACTGCCGCGACCATGGGGTCGCCGGCGCCCATCTCGTCGCCGAGACCGCGCAGCATCGCAGCCAGGATGTAACCGCCGTTGGGCTTTGCCGAGCGGGGTGTTCCACCGGTCGGTCAGGGTCAGGTCACGGGTGCCGTCGCCGCGCGGGACCGATGCGGTGTCGATGTCGTAGATGTCTTCACTCACGCGGACCATCCTGCCGGTCGTCGCCGACAGTCGCTCAGGCGGTAGCCTCGGGTTATGACGTCGCCGCTTGCAACCGAGGCAGCGCCCTTCGGGCGTGTGCTGACCGCCATGGTCACGCCGTTCACCACATCCGGTGAACTCGATCTCGACGCGGCCCAGAAGGTGGCGTCCTTATCTGGTCGATCAGGGCAATGACGGACTCGTCGTCAGCGGCACGACTGGCGAGTCGCCCACGACCACCGGCGCAGAAGACGGACGCCTCTTGGCGGCCGTGCTCGAGGCGGTCGGCGACCGGGCCACGATCGTGGCAGGTGTCGGCACCAACGACACCCGTCACTCGGTCGAGCTCGCCCAGCAGGCCAACAAGGCTGGCGCTCACGGACTCCTGATCGTGACGCCGTACTCAGCAAGCCGCCGCAGTCGGGCATCGTCGCGCACTTCAACGAGGTCGCGCGAGCCGGTGACGGCACCCCGTCATGCTGTACGACATTCCCGGACGCGCAGGTGTGGCCATCGCACCCGAGTCCTATGCAGAACTTGTCAAGAACCCGCTGATCACCGCGGTCAAGGACGCCGTCGGCGACCTCAACCGGGGTGCCTGGCTGATGCGCGAGACCGGCATCAAGATCTACTCCGGTGACGACCCGGTCAACCTTCCCTGGTTGGCCCAGGGCGCCAGCGGCATCGTGCAGCGTCGTCGCCCACGTGGCAGCACGCCAGTACGCCGACATGGTCGTCGCGATGGACGCCGGCGACCTGTCGGCTGCGCGCGCGATCAACGACCAGCTACTTCCTGCCGTCTCGGCATTGATGAATCACACGCAAGGCGCGATCACGGCGAAGGCGGCTCTGCAGCTGCTGGGAGTCATCGAGCATCGCACCATGCGTTCGCCTCTGCCTGAAGCCACGGATGACGAGGTTGCGATCGTTCGCGCCGGACTCGTGGCATCAGGCCTTCTCGAAAAGCAGGCCTACATGAGCCACATGCACCTGGAGCTGGACGCTCCGCCGGCACTGCCCGAAGGCGCCCTGCGCGTCATCCCGTTGGGAGGACTCGGCGAGGTCGGTCGCAACATGACCGTCTTCGAGTACGGCGGAAAGCTGTTGATCGTCGACTGCGGTGTGCTGTTCCCCGAAGAGACCCCAGCCGGGCGTCGACCTGATCCTGCCCGACTTCGGTCCGATCCGTGATCGGCTCAAGGACGTCGTCGGCATCGTCCTGACGCACGGCCACGAAGACCACATCGGCGGTGTCCCGTACCTGTTGCGCGAGCGCGGCAACATCCCGGTCATCGGCTCCAGCTGACATTGGCCTTCCTCGACCCGAAGCTGCAAGGAGCACCGGCTCAAGGACGCGCCCAAGTACGTCGTCACCGAGGGCGAGATCGCGACGTTCGGACCGTTCGAGTGCGAGTTCGTCGCCGTCAACCACTCGATCCCTGACGCCTTGGCCGTCGCGATCAAGACCCCGGCCGGCGTCGCGCTGCACACCGGCGACTTCAAGATGAACCCTGCCGCTCGACGGCCGCATCACCGACCTGCGGGCCTTCGCCGCCTTGGTGAAGAGGGCGTCGACCTGTTCCTGACCGACTCGACCAACGCCGAGGTCCCCGGCTTCACGACGTCCGAGCGCAACATCACGCCGGCGATCGACGCGGTGTTCGCGACGAGCCAAAAGCGCATCATCGTCGCCTCGTTCGCCTCGCACATCCACCGGGTGCAGCAGGTCATCGACGCCGCCCACAAGCACGGCCGCAAGGTCGCGTACGTCGGACGCTCGATGGTCCGCAACATGCAGATCGCTCGGCGGGCTGGGCTACCTCAATGTCCCCGACGGTGTCGTCGTCGACAAGATCGATGCTGCCCCGCCGGCACAAGATGGTCCTGATGTCGACCGGCTCGCAGGGCGAGCCCATGGCCGCGCTGTCGCGGATGGCCAACAACAGCCACCAGCAGGTCAGCCTCGAGCCGGGTGACACGGTGCTGATGGCCTCGTCGCTCATCCCGGGCAACGAGAACGCGATCTACAAGGTCATCGACGGCCTGACCAAGCTCGGCGCCAATGTCGTCCACAAGGGCAATGCTCTGGTGCACGTGTCGGGTCACGCCTCGGCCGGCGAGCTGCTCTACTGCTACAACATCGTCAAGCCCGAGCAACGTGCTGCCGGTGCACGGCGAGATCCGTCACCTGCACGCCAATGCCAAGCTCGCCACGGCGACGGGCGTGCCGAACGTCCTGCTCGCCGAGGACGGCTGCGTCATCGACCTGGTCGACGGCCACGCCTCGATCACGGGCGCCGTCGACTGCGGCTACGTGTACGTCGACGGCTCCTCGGTCGGCGACCTGACCGACTCCGAGCCGAGGACCGTCGGGTCCTCGGCGAAGAGGGCTTCGTCTCGGTCGTCGTCGTGGTGCGAGCTCGGCCACCGGCAGAGATCCTGTGGGGCCCGATATCCACGCTCGTGGCATCGCCGAGGACGACTCGGCATTCGACGAGATCCTGCCCAAGATCGTGGCCGCTCTCGAAGAGGCGATCAGCGACGGCACCCGTTGACACCGGGCAGCCGCAGCAGGTCATCCGCCGGGTCCTCGGCTCGTTCGTCGACGTCGCCTGCGTCGCCGGCCGATGATCCTGCCGGTCGTCGTCCAGGCCTGATGTCATGATCGCGTTCGACGCGATCGTGCTGGCTGGTGGTCGGTCGCGCCGGATGGGCGATGTCGACAAGATCGGCGTCCTCCTGCAGGGGCGGCCGCTGCTGGCCCACGCCTGCGATGCGGTCGCCGCCGCGCGGTCGCTCGTGGTGGTCGGACCTGACGGCCTGGCCGGTACTCCTGCCGGGGCGCAGGTCACTCGGAGCACCCGGAGTTCGGTGGGCCGGCGGCCGCCATCGGCGCAGGGATGGACGCGCTGGCCGATCCGGCGGCAGCTCGTGGCGGTGATCGCCGCCGACGTCCCGCGGGCAGCAGATGCGATCCCGGCGCTGCTGGCTGCGGCTCTGACCGCCGCGGACGGGGTCGTGGCACGTCAGGGCAACGGCTGGCTCCAGCCCCTGTTGGCGGTGTACCGGACGGCGTCGCTGCTCGCTGCCGTCGACGCCCACGCACCACTCACCGGCCTCGCAGTGCACCGACTCGTCGGCGGTCTCGACCTGGCCGAGCTGACCCTGCCAGACGACGTCCTGTCCGACGTCGACACACCTGACGACCTGCACCGGCTCACCACATCGACGAAGGAGCAGCCACATGGATGACGACGTCCTGACCCGTTGGGCCGCCGGCCTGGCCACCGATCTCGGGATCGAGCAGATCCTCGACGTCGACGTCGTGCTCAAGGTCGCGGCAGACGCGGCGCACGGCGTCATCCGGCCGGCGGCACCGCTGACGACGTTCTGGTCGGGGTGGCGCTCGGGCAGGCTGGAGGCGATCCCGCCAAGGTCGCCGAGGTGCTGGAGACCGTCAAGGACGCGCTCGACCGCTGGGACGGCGAGTAAGTTCTCACAGTTGCCCCAGTGGTGCCGTGCGCGAAGTGTTACGCGCTGCTGACTGATGACACCTCCCGGCGAAACACGGCCTTCCTAGGTTGTGGTCATGACCAGCGTCGTGACCAGCCCGACCGACCACGAGTCGGCGCACATCCATGAGCCCCGTCAGCCCCGCCGACGCACCGGCCGGTGGATCGACGAGTGGGATCCGGAAGATCCGGCCCAGTGGGAAGGTGGCGGCCGTCAGGTGGCGCGCCGCAACCTGATCTGGTCGATCTTCGGCGAGCACCTCGGCTTCTCGGTGTGGCTGATGTGGAGCGCGGCTGCGGGGCTGCTCGCGAAGGCCGGTTTCGCCTTCACAGCACAGGAGCTGTTCTGGCTGGTCGCGGTGCCGAACCTGGTCGGCTCGCTGCTGCGGCTGCCATACACCTTCGCGGTGCCGAAGTTCGGCGGCCGCAACTGGGGCGGTGTTCAGTGCGTTGATGCTGCTCGTCCCGACCCTGCTGTTCGCGTGGTTCGTGCAGCGCCCCGACACGCCGTACTGGGTCTTCATCGTCATCGCAGCGACCGCCGGAGTCGGCGGCGGTAACTTCGCCTCGTCCATGGCGAGCATCAACTTCTTCTACCCGGCCCGTCTCAAGGGCACCGCGCTCGGACTGAACGCGGCCGGCGGCAACCTGGGCGTTGCGGTGATCCAGTTCTTCCTTCCCATCATCGTGGGCGGTGCGGGGGCATTTGGCCTGGTGAAGGCCAGCCAGAGCGGGATCGTGCTCGAACGGGTCGGCTACCTGTACGCCGCGCTGGCCGTCGTGGCGGCGCTGACGGCGTACTTCTTCATGAACAACCTGGCCGCGGCCTACTCCCGGCCACGCGAGCAGCTGGCCGTCGTCAGTACAAGCACACCTGGGTCATGTCGCTGCTGTACATCGGCACGTTCGGCTCGTTCATCGGCTACTCCGCGGCCATGCCCTTGTTGATCAAGATCAACTTCTTCAACCAGCCCGTCCCGTCGATCCCCGGCATCGGCATCAACTTCGCCTTCTACGGCTTCCTCGGAGCGCTGGTCGGCTCGCTGACCCGACCCTTCGGCGGTTGGCTCGCCGACCGGTTCGGCGGCGCACGTGTCACGTTGTTCGCGTTCGTCGGCATGATCGTCGGCACCGGCCTGGTGATGCTGTCGCTGGCTCAGCCGAGTCCGTGCCGAAGCCGGCTGGCTCCCTGGAGCCCGCCACGTTCACGTACTCCGAGGCGGTCCGCGCCGCAGTCGACCACAACGCGGAGATCTTTCCGTGGTTCCTCGGTGCCTTCCTGGTCGTGTTCGCCGCAACGGGGATCGGCAACGGCTCGACCTACCGGATGATCCCGCTGATCCAACGGACGTACGCCCAGCAGGTCGGCGCCGACGGAAGCCCGGCTCGGCTGGCCGCAGAGCAGCGGTCGCCGAAGGAGGCGTCGGCGGTCATCGGGATCGCCGGAGCCGTCGGCGCCCTCGGTGGTTTCCTCATCCCGATCACGTTCAGCGCGCCATGGATCGCCGATCCGGTGGACGCGGTCAAGAGCGCGTTCTGGGTGTTCACGGCCTTCTACGGCGTCTGCCTGGCTGTGACCTGGCTGTTCTACCTGCGACCGAGGTCGGTCATGGCCCGGGCCGGCGTGTGAGCACCTCATGACCGACACGCACTGCCCCTACTGTGCGCTGCAGTGTGCTCAGCGCCTGGTCGGCGAGCCGCTCGGCGCTCAGCCGCGACAGTTCCCGACCAACGTCGGCGGCATGTGCCAGAAGGGCTGGACCAGCGCCGGCTGCTGAGGGTGGCCGACCGGATCACGACACCGCTGCGCAGAGGGACGTCCGGGTTCGAGGAGGTCTCGTGGGACGAGGCGCTCGACGACATCGCGGCGCGCGTCACGGCATTATCGGCCGAGCACGGACCCGACACCATCGCGGTCTTCGGCGGGGGAGGGCTGACGAACGAGAAGGCCTATCAGCTGGGCAAGTTCGCCCGGCTCGCGCTGCGCACCCGCAACATCGACTACAACGGACGCTTCTGCATGTCGTCGGCTGCCGCCGCCAGCAACCGATCGCTCGGGGTCGACCGGGGGCTGCCGTTCCCGCTGACCGATCTGGCTGACGGTGACGTCGTGATGCTGTTCGGCAGCAACCTGGCCGACACGATGCCGCCGGCGGTGCAGCACCTTGGGTCGGTGCGAGATCGCGGCGGACTGCTCGTCGTCGACCCTCGGCGCAGCGCGACGGCCAGGCTGACCGATGACGGCGCCGGAGAGCACCTGCCGCTCGTCCCCGGCACCGATCTGGTGCTCGCGCTCGGGCTGTTGCACATCGTTCTTGCCCGAGGGGCTGGCCGACGTCGACTATCTTGCGGCCCGGGTCGACGGTCTCGACGAGGTTCGACGCAGCGTGGCGCAGTGGTGGCCCGAACGGGTCGCCGCCACGACAGGCGTGCCCGAGACCCAGCTGCGCCGGATCGCGCGCATCCTGGCCGACGCCAGCCCACATCGCGGTGGTCGCGGCGCCTTCCTGCTCACGGGTCGAGGATCCGAGCAGCATGCCGACGGCACCGACACCGTCACCGCGGTGATCAATCTGGCTCTCGCGCTGGGACTCGTCGGGGCCGCGCGCGGCGGCTACGGCGCGATCACAGGTCAGGGCAACGGTCAGGGCGGACGCGAGCACGGTCGAAAAGGCCGATCAGCTGCCGGGCTACCGGATGATCACCGACCCGGCGGCCCGCGAGCACGTCGCCGCGGTGTGGGGTGTCGACCCGGACATCATCCCCGGCCCTGGAGTCCCGGCAGTTGAGCTGCTGGCGAGCCTGGGGGAGCCGGACGGTCCTCGTGCCCTGTTCGTGCACGGCAGCAACATCGTGGTCAGCCGCCCGGACGCCCGCCGGGTGCGTGAGCGGGTGGAGGCTCTCGACCTGCTCGTGGTGTGCGACTTCGTCCCGTCAGAGACGGCGATGCTGGCCGACTACATCCTCCCGGTGACGCAGTGGGCCGAGGAAGAGGGAACCATGACGGGGCTGGAGGGCCGGGTGCTGCGGCGCCGCAGGGCCGCCCAGCCACCGCCGGGTGTGCGCTCGGGAGCTGGAGATCTTCGCCGGGCTGGCCGCGCGCCTCGACGCGCCCGGCGCGTGGTCGACCGAGCCCCGTGAGGTCTACGACGCTGCGCCGAGCCAGTGCGGGCGGACGAGCGGACTATGCCGGCATCTCGTACGACCGGTTGGATGCCGGCGAGGCGCTGTACTGGCCATGCCCGACCGAGGATCATCCGGGCACGCCGCGGTTGTTCGCCGACACGTTCGCGACGCCGAACGGCCGAGCCCGGATGATCGCCGTGCGTGAGATCGGCCCGGACGAGCCGTTGCGGGCTGACGCGCCCGTGTGGCTCGTGACGGGCCGGGTGCTGCAGCACTACCAGTCGGGCGCCCAGACGAGGCGGGTCGGCAAGCTCAACGACTCGATGTCGCGCGCCTACGTCGAGATCCATCCCGTGCTCGCCGGACGGATCGGGGTAGAAGGTGTCGAGGACATCACGATCACGTCCCGGCGCGGCTCGATGACCGCGCAGGCCCGCATCAGCGCTGACATCCGGCCCGACACGGTGTTTCGTCCCGTTCCACTTCGCCGACGAGGGCATGGTCAACGCGGTCACGAATGCGGCGACCGACCCGATCTCGGGCATGCCGGAGTTCAAGGTGTGTGCCGTCACGATCGGCAGGTCCGTGGCATGAAGGTCGTCGTGATCGGTGCCGGGATGGTCGGCAACCGCTTCGCCGACGGCTGGGTCGGCTGGCCCCACACATCGAGATCGACGTGCTCGGCGACGAGTCGTACGAGCCGTACAACCGCGTCATGCTGACTGAGCTCATCGCCGGTCGCATCGACTTGGCGGGACTCACCCTGCCGACGCCCGACCAGGGCCGGGTGCGCGTCCGCGCGGGGGCGCGCTTCTCGAGATCGACCGCCACCGGCGCACCGTCGTGACGGCCGACGGCGACTTCGACTACGACGTGCTGGTGCTCGCGACGGGTGCCCAGGCACGGGTCATCTTAGTGCCGGGCCTGCGGGACGGGCTGCCACGCGGCGCGCACGTGGTCCGTCGCATCGACGACGCGCGCGACATCACGGCTGCAGCGCTGAATGCCTCACGGGCCGTCGTGATCGGCGCCGGACCGCTGGGCCTCGAAGCAGCCTGCGCGCTGCGGCACCGGGGCGTCGCGGTGACCCTCGTGGCAACGTCCGACCTGCTCAACCGCGATCTCGACCCGGAGGTCGCGGCCGTCGTCCGGGACCAGGCCGTCCGGCTCGGCATCGACGTCATCGGGACGCCCAGATCGCCTCGGTCGGCGTGCGCGACGGCCGCGTCGATGCCGTCCAGCTGCGGGACGGGCGATCGTTCCCGGCCGAGATCGTCGTGCTGGCGTGTGGATCGTCCCCCGACACTGCGCTGGCGGCGGAGGCGGGGCTCGAGACCAACGTCGGCATCGTCGTGGGTCACGATCTCCGCACACCCGCCGACCCTGCCGTCTGCGCGATCGGTGACTGCGCCGAGACCCCGGCAGGCGTCAGCGGTCTCGTCGCTCCCGGCTGGGCACAGGCACGGGCACTGGCCCGGAGCGTTGCATCCGGAAGCGAGCTCGAGGCTCCCGCCGATCGCCGGCTCGGCGATGCGTGCTGAAGGCGGTCGGGATGAACGTCGTGACGATGGGCGTCCGCGGCTCGACAGCCCACCCGGGCGACCGGGTCGTGTCGTTGTCGGACCGCCGCGAACGCCGTCACGTCGAGCTCGTGGCTCGCGGTGACACCTTGGTCGGCGTGACGTGCGTCGGCGCCCCCGAGCTCGCCGCCCACCTGTCGACGCAGTTCGACCGTCCCGGGATGCTGCCGGCCGATCCCTTGCACCTGCTGATGGGGGCGTCTGGTGCCGGTGCGGCTGAGAGTCCCTCGCCGACTGCGATGCCCGCAGCGACGACGGTCTGCCGATGCAACGGAGTGACCAAGGGCGATCTCGTGCACGCGTGGGACGGGGAAGCTACCACGGTGGAGGCGCTGGCCGAGACGACCCTGGCGACGACCGGGTGCGGCGGGTGCACCCAGCTCGTCTGCGGCATCGTCGACTGGCTGCAGGTCAGCGATCCGCCACCGGTCTCACAACCCGGTGACGGCGACCGTGAGACAACTGTTCCATCGAGGTAACAGGAAGTCGGTGGCGACGAAACCTGGCCTTCCTAGTGTTCACGACATGACGAAGAAGAAGCTCGCTGTAGTCGGTGCCGGGATGGTGGCCCACCGTCTCGTGGAAGCCCTCGTCGAACGGGGTGCAGATCAGACGTGGGACATCGAGGTGTTCGGCGACGAGACCCGTCCTCCGTACGACCGCGTGGCGCTGACCTCGTTCTTCTCCGACCGCAATCCCGAAGACCTGCTGCTGGGAGACGGCTCGTTGTGGAAGCGGCCTGGCGTGCGGCTGTACCGCGGCTCGATCGTGACCCAGGTCGACCGCGACACCCGGCGGATCCATGCTCGTGGCACGACGTTCGAGTACGACAGCTCGTCCTGGCTACGGGGTCGTACGCGACCGTGCCGCCGGTCGCCGGCTCCGACCTGCCGGGCTGCTTCGTGTACCGGACGGTCGACGACGTCGCCGAGCTGCGCCAGTGGGTGCTCGACCGCGAGGCGGTCCTGGGTCGCAGGGTCAGGGGTGCGGTCGTCGGTGGGGGACTGCTCGGGCTCGAAGCGGCCGGGGCGCTGACGGCGTTGGGCGCCGACACCACGGTCGTCGAGTTCGCTGAGTGGCTCATGCCGCTGCAGGTCGACCGCGCCGGCGGGGCCGCCCTGCAACGGATCATCGAGAAGCTCGGCGTCTCGGTGCGGACGTCGACCGCGACCTCGGAAGCTCAAGCCGGGCCGCGACGGCAAGGTCGCACGCATGCAGTTCGCCGATGGTGAGCGGATCGATGCCGACGTCGTGGTGTTCGCGACCGGCGTCCGGCCACGCGACGGCTGGCCCGGACGGTCGGGCTGGAGGTGGCCGAACGCGGCGGGGTCGTCGCCGACCCCGGTTGCCTCACCAGCGACGAGTCGATCTACGCGATCGGCGAGGTCGCTCACATCGCGGGCCGGGTCTGGGGCCTGGTCGGCCCCGGGTACACGATGGCCGAGGTGGTCGCCGACCGGCTGCTCGGGGGAGAGGCCGTGTTCGAGGGCGCCGACCTGTCGACGAAGCTGGAGCCTGGGCGTCGACGTCGCCAGCTTCGGCGACGCCTTCGCGACCGCACACGGGAGTCTCGAGGTGGTGTACGCCGATCCGACGGCCGGCGTCTACAAGAAGCTCGTCATGAGCGATGACGCCCAACAGCTGTTGGGCGGCATGCTGGTCGGCGACGCGAGTGCCTACACCAACCTGCGGCCCATGGTCGGTCGCGCGCTGGGCAGCGACCCGACCGCGTGGCTGCTGCCCGAAGGCATGGAACCTCCCAGCGGCAGCACGCTGCCGGACGACGCCACGGTGTGCTCGTGCAACAACGTCACCGCCGGGCAGGTGCGGTGCGCCGTCACCGACGGCGGGTGCACCGATCTGGCCGGGTCAAGGCTTGCACCAAGGCTGGACGCGAGCCGGATCCTGCGTGTCACTGGTCAAGAAGCTCGTCGACACCCAGCTGGCCGAGGCGGGCATCGAGGTCAGCAACGCCCTGTGCGAGCACTTCGCGTTCACGCGCGCCCAGCTGTTCGACATCGTCCGGATCGGCGAGATCTCGACGTTCAGCGAGCTCATCGACCTGCACGGCAGTGGGCACGGCTGCGACATCTGCCGACCCGTCGCAGCGTCGATCCTGTCGTCGCTCGGCAAGGGGCACGTGCTCGACCGCGAGAACGCGGCGCTGCAGGACAGCAACGACCACGTCATGGCCAACTTGCAGAAGGACGGCACGTACTCGGTGGTGCCCCGCATCCCAGGCGGCGAGGTGACCCCCGAAGGCCTCATCGCGATCGGTCAGGTCGCCGCCGACTACGGGTTGTACACCAAGATCACCGGTGGACAACGGATCGACCTGTTCGGTGCCCGCATCGAGCAGCTTCCACAGATCTGGAAACGGCTCGTCGATGCCGGCTTCGAGTCGGGTCACGCGTACGGCAAGTCGCTGCGCACCGTGAAGTCGTGCGTTGGGCAGTCGTGGTGCCGGTACGGCGTGCAGGACTCCACGACGCTCGCGATCGACCTCGAGCTGCGCTATCGCGGGCTGCGTTCGCCGCACAAGATCAAGCTCGGGGTCTCGGGCTGTGCGCGCGAGTGCGCCGAGGCGCGCGGCAAGGACGTCGGGGTCATCGCCACCGACAAGGGCTGGAACATGTACGTGGGCGGCAACGGCGGCTTCACACCCCGGCACGCGCCGGCTCCGCCGAGGACCTCACGACCGAAGCTCGTCCGGGCGACCGACCGGTTCCTGATGTACTACGTCCGTACCGCCGACCGGCTGCAGCGCACGGCGCCGTGGCTCGAGTCGGTCGAGGGTGGCATCGACGCGGTCCGTGCTGTCGTGCTCGACGACAGCCTGGGAATCGCCGCCGACCTCGACGCCGCGATGGCCGCGCACGTCGGCGCGTACGAGGACGAGTGGGCTGCCACACTGGCAGATGACAGCAAGCTCTCGCAGTTCGCATCGTTCGTCAACGCACCCGCGACTCCCGACCCAGATCTTGCCTACGTGCAGGAACGGGGTCAACGTCGTCCTGCAGCCGAGGACGAACGTGCGGTGCTGATCGCGGGTGCGAGCATCCCGGTCCGCAACGAGGAGGTGGGGGTATGACGCGATGGACGAGGATCTGCGCGGTGGAGGCACTGGTGCCCGATCGTGGTGCCGCTGCGCTCGTCGAGGGCCGTCAGGTCGCGATCTTCCGGCTCAGCGACTCAGGGATGATCCATGCGGTGGACCACCTCGACCCGTTCAGCCGCGCCAACGTCATGGCACGCGGCCTGGTCGGCAGTCGCCAGGGCATACCGACCGTCGCGTCTCCGATGCACAAGCAGTCCTTCGACCTGCTGACCGGCCAGTGCCTCGACGACCCAGACGTCGCCTTGGCAGTGTGGCCGACGCGCGTCAACGACGGCTGGGTCGAGATCTGCAGCGGCGCAGCATGACCGCGCTGGGCCCCGTGCTGGCCGGCACGCAGATCTTGGTGACGGCCCAACGGCGCGCCGACGACCTGTCGCTCGCGCTGGGACGGCGGGGGGCGTCCGTCACCCAGGCTGCCTCGCTGGGCGTCGAGTCGCACATCGACGAGGACACGCTGCTGGCCCAGACCCGCCAGATCATCGCAACCGGCGCGGACGTCGTCGTCGTCACCACGGGCATCGGCTTTCGGGGCTGGCTCGACACCGCCGAAGCCGCGGGCCTGGGGCACGAGCTCGTCGAGGCACTCGGTGCGATGCGGATCGTGGCGCGCGGGCCCAAGGCGCGCGGGGCGTTGCAGGCGGCCGGTCTGGTGCCCGACTGGGTTGCCGAGTCCGAGACCTCGGCGGAGATCGCCGACTTCTTGGTCGCCGAGGGTGTCCGGGGGCTGTCGATCGCGGTGCAGCACCACGGCGCCGGCGACGATGGACTCGAGAAGCGGCTCGCCGCAGCAGGTGGACGTCCGTTCGGGCTCGTGGTCTACCGCTGGGGCCCGCCTCCCGATCCGGCGGCCGTCGAGCGCTCCGTGGTCGACGCCGCAGCAGGGGCCTACGACGCCGTCGTGTTCACGTCCGCACCTGGCGCGGCCGCGTGGCTCGGGACGGTCGACCGGATCGGCGTCACCGACGAACTGCGCAGGCTTGAGAAGGATCGGCGGGTCACCCTGGCTGCCGTCGGACACGTCACCGCCGATCCCTTGCGCAACGCCGGGTTCGATCCGTTGCTGCCCGAACGAGCGCGACTCGGTGCGCTGGTGCGCTCACTCGTGATGTACCTCGGCGATGCCTCCGCCAGTGTCCCGACCGTGGCGGGCGACCTGAGGGTCCGTGCCACGGCGGCGACGCTCGAGCACACGGTGCTGCCGGTCTCGCCCAGCGGATTGTCGATCCTGCGGGCCTTGGCGCGCGAGCCGGGGTCGGTCCGATCGCGCGAGGAGCTTGCTGGCCGTCCTGCCGGGGGAGTCAGACGATCCACATTCAGCCGAGGTCGCGGTGGCCCGGCTGCGGGAGGCCGTCGGACAGCCCATCGTGCAGACCGTCGTCAAGCGCGGCTACCGACTCGCGCTGCGGGAGGACGCATGACGATCTCGTTGGTGGCGACGAGCCACGGAACCGACGTGCCGGCCGCGCGGGAGGCCATCACCGCACTCGTCGACGCGGTCCGGATCGCGTCACCGCACCTCGACGTCCGTGAGGCGTTCGTCGACGTGCAGCTGCCGCGGGTCGACACCGCAGTCGACCTGGTCGACGGCCTCGCCGTCATCGTGCCGTTGCTGCTGGCCCCCGGATTCCACGTCCGGGTCGACGTGCGCCAGGCCGCCGATCGCGACTGGGTTGTCGCGGCACGGACACTCGGGGCTGATGACCGGTTGACGCAGGTCATGCTGCGCCGTCTGGCCGAGGCCGGCGTGACGCCCGACGACATCGTGGTGCTGGGGGCGGCTGGCTCCACCGACGTGCTGGCGCTGCAGAGCTGTGAGCGCGCCGCCCGGTTGCTGGGTGCTGCCTGGGGGGCACCGGTCAGGGTCGGTCACGTCGGAGGATCCGGGACGCCGATCGCCGAGGTCGTCCGTGACGTCTCGGCAATGGGTCGACGGGTCGCCGTCGCGAGGCTCTGATGGCGCCCGGATTCTTCCACCACCGGCTCTCACGATGCGGTGCCGACGTGGTCACCCGACCGTTGCTCGACGGCACCGACGTCGACCCGGCCATGGTGTCGCTCGTGCTCGACCGCTGCGCCGAGGCGGCCGGGCAGCTGCACTGGACTGCGGCTGCAGTGCGCTGACGGTCGACGGCACTGCCATGATGGACGCTGTGAACGGATCGGAGCCCGCGGTCGGAGCAGATGTCGGGGCGGGCGTACTCCGCCCGAGCGCAGGAGTACGTCGAGCTTGTTCGGCTCGATGGCTCGCACCCATCCGTCCGACCGGGCCCTGGTGCGGCACTGGGCCGACGGCTTGGCGCGGCCCGTGCTCGACGCAGGCTGCGGCCCAGGGCAGTGGACCGACTTCCTGGCATCGGGTGGAACACCGGCCCACGGCCTCGATCTGGTCCCTGACTTCGTCGCCCGAGCCCGCCAGCAGTATCCGAGCCTCCGCTTCGACCTGGGCTGCAGCGAGGCGTTGCCGGATGCCACCGGGTCGTTGGGCGGGGTGCTCGCCTGGTACTCGCTGATCCACCACGAACCAGATGCGATCGGGCTGCCGCTGACCGAGTTCGCTCGAGTGATCCAACCTGGTGGGGGACTCCTGATCGGGTACTTCGAGGGCGCGACGGTCGAGAAGTTCGATCACGCCGTGACCGCGGCGTACCGGTGGCCGGCCGACGGCTCGCCCGACAGCTGGCCGCGACGGGCTTCGAGGTGGTCGAGGCGCACACCCGCACCGCGCCGGGCCACCGTCCCCACGGGGCGATCGTCGCTCGCCGTCAGACCGGATTGGCCGATCTGTAACCAAAGCCCGTCGCTGCGTTAACCCCCGCGAAACAGCCATCGATCAGGCTGAAGGGGCTGAGGGGAGATCCTCACCGACGTTCAAAGGGGGCTGGACATGCGTGTCGGGCCGTCCCGCGAGCATCTGGCGATGTTCTCCCACGCCGTACCCGAGCATTCGGCGGCCGTTCACGCAACGGTCCGCGGAGACCTGGGGTGTGGTGACACCAGCGGCGTACGCCTTGTCGACGGGCCTCTCGGGCCCGGCCCGCCGGCGGGCGTACGTCCTCATCGACCTACCGCAGACCTTCTCGGGTGCTGCGGTCGATCGGAGGTGCCCGTGAACCAGACCTTGATCCTGTGCGCCCACGGCGCGACCAACCCGCGCGGACGCGCGATCTTCGCGGGGTTGGTCAACGCCGTGCGACGAGAGATGCAGGAGTTCGACGTCGTCGACGCCTATGTCGACGGTCACCGTCCCACGATCGCCGAGGTCGTGGAGCAGACCGCCGGACCGCGGGCGGTGGTGCCGCTGATGCTCGCGTACGACCGACCCGTGAGCGTCGACATCGTGCGAGCCTGCCACCTCGATCCTGCCGTGACGGTCACGGCGCCCCTCGGGCCCGACTGGGTGCTGGCCGAGGTCGGCGTCCGTCGACTCGTCGAGGCCGGCGCACGAGCCGGCGACACGATCGTGCTGGCCGCTGACATCGCCACGGACGACCGGGCGGTCGACGACCTGGGCAAGGCCGCCCGCCTGCTGAGCGCCGTGTGGGGCGGACGCGTCCACGTCGGGACGCTCGGCGGTCCTGACATCCCGCTCGCCGATGCTGTCGACGTGGCGCGCGCCTACGGCAAGCGGGTCGTCGTCTCGACGTACCTGCTGGGGCCGGGAGCCACCCACGACATCATGATGGCCTCGGGTGCTGACGTGGTCACCGAGCCGCTGCTCGATGCGGGACGACCTGATCCGCGCCTCATCAGCCTCATCGCCGATCGAGCGCGGTCGAGGATCGGCCGGACGACGGTGGTGTGATCTCACCCCTGATCTGGGGTGCAACGGCGTGGTTCGCGCCAAACCTTCGACCTGTGCTTTACCCTTTGATCATGGCGACCCGAACGACTTCCCCGCCGCGCAAGCGGCCGTCCGGCAGCCAGGCCCGCAAGAAGCCGGCCGCCAGCAAGCGCAAGCCGCAGGCCCGCAAGCCCGCAGCACGCAAGCCGGCACCGGCAAAAACCGGACCTGGCCCCTTTGTTGTTGTCTTCAACGCGTTGCTGCGCGCCTCCACGGCGTTCTGGCTCGGTCTGGCCGGCATGGTCGGCGCGATTGCCCGCAGCATCGGTCACAGCGCGCGTGACCTCGAGCCCGAGCAGCGCCGCGACGGCGTCGGCTTCGGCATCCTGGCACTCGGCATCGTCGTGGCCGGATCCGTGTGGTCCGACATGCCCGGACCGATCGGCGAGGCCGCCCGCAAGGCGACCTCTGGCGCGGTTGGCCTGCTCGCCTGGGCCGTGCCGATCCTGCTGATCGTCATCGCCTGGCGCACGCTGCGTCACCCCGATCGCAACGGCCCCGCCGGCCGGCAGATCATCGGCTGGGCAGCGATGTGCGGCGGCGTCCTGGGACTGGTGCACATCGCCCACGACGTCCCGCGTCCCGGCGACCCCGATCCCGACGCGATGCGCGAGGCCGGCGGAGCCATCGGCTTCCTGTTCTCGGCGATCCCCATGGACCTGCTCAAGAGCGCCTACGTCGTCTCGCCCATCCTGGTGCTCGTCATCGCCTTCGGGCTGCTCGTCGTGACCAACACGCCGGTGTACGCGGTGCCCGATCGTCTGCGCGACCTGCGCGACGTCGCCCTGGGTCGCAAGCCCGAGGTCGACGAGGACGAGACGCCTGCTCCTGAGCCTCGCAAGCGCAAGTCAGCCGCGGCCATCATCCCCGACGACGAGCCCTACGAGAACCCCCTGCTGGACGGCCCCGACGACGAGGTCAAGCCGCCTGCGCGCACGTTCAAGCCGTTCACGCCCGAACCGGTCGAGGCCGTCGAGGACGAAGCCGACGACTTCGAGGTCGAGCTGCCGCCGATGGAGCCGATCCCGGCGCGCGCCGAGCAGCCGCGTTGTCCGGCGACGTCGTCTACTCGCTGCCCGACAGCACGATGCTGCGCGAGGGCTCGCCCCACAAGGCACGGTCGAAGGCCTCCGACGACGTCGTGGCCCGGCTGACCGAGGTCCTCGAGCAGTTCCAGATCGATGCAGCCGTCACCGGCTACACGCGCGGCCCGACCGTCACCCGCTACGAGGTCGAGCTCGGCCCCGCGGTCAAGGTCGAGAAGGTCACCGCGCTGTCGAAGAACATCGCCTACGCCGTCGCCTCCAACGAGGTCCGCATCCTCAGCCCGATCCCCGGCAAGTCTGCGATCGGCGTCGAGATCCCCAACGTCGACAAGGAGATGGTCTCGCTCGGCGACGTGCTGCGCTCGCCCAAGGCGCGCAGCGATCACCACCCCATGGTCATCGGCCTCGGCAAGGACGTCGAGGGCGGCTACGTCCTGGCCAACCTCGCCAAGATGCCGCACCTCCTGGTGGCTGGAGCCACCGGCTCGGGCAAGTCGTCGTTCGTCAACTCGATGATCTCCTCGATCTTGATGCGTTCGACGCCCGAAGAGGTGCGCATGATCATGGTCGACCCCAAGCGGGTCGAGCTGACGGCGTACGAAGGCGTCCCGCACCTGATCACGCCGATCATCACCAATCCCAAGAAGGCCGCCGAGGCGTTGCAGTGGGTCGTGCGCGAGATGGACATGCGCTACGACGACCTGGCCAACTTCGGCTATCGCCACATCGACGACTTCAACAAGGCGGTCAAGGCCGGCCAGGTGCAGCTGCCCCCTGGCAGTGAGCGTGTGCTGGCGCCCTACCCGTACCTGCTGGTTGTCGTCGACGAGCTCGCCGACCTGATGATGGTCGCCCCGCGAGACGTCGAGGACTCCATCGTCCGTATCACCCAGCTGGCGCGTGCAGCCGGAATCCACCTGATCCTGGCCACCCAGCGACCGTCCGTCGACGTCGTCACGGGTCTGATCAAGGCCAACGTGCCGAGCCGTCTGGCCTTCGCGACATCGTCGCTGGCTGACAGCCGAGTCATCCTCGACCAGCCGGGTGCCGAGAAGCTCGTCGGCCAGGGCGACGGACTGTTCCTGCCCATGGGCCAGAACAAGGCCATGCGCATGCAGGGCGCCTGGGTCACAGAGGCCGAGATCCAGACCATCGTCGAGCACTGCAAGACGCAGCTGCAGCCGACCTACCGCGACGACGTCACGGCAGCGCCGGCCGCCAAGCGGGAGATCGACGACGACATCGGCGACGACATGGACCTCGTGCTGCAGGCGATCGAGCTGTGCGTCACGACCCAGTTCGGCTCGACGTCGATGCTGCAGCGCAAGCTGCGTGTCGGCTTCGCCAAGGCCGGACGCCTCATGGACATCATGGAGAGCCGCGGCATCGTCGGACCCAGCGAGGGCTCCAAGGCGCGTGAGGTGCTCGTCAAGCCCGACGAAGCTCGAGCAGTGCCTGGCCACGATGCAGGCAGGCTGACGGTGACTGAGGCATTCGAGGTCCGGCGGCGGACCGGGCTGTACATCGTCCTGGTCGTGGTCTGCCTGCTGCTGGCCGGTGGATTCGGCTGGTTCGCGGCCGAGCGCGACGACCTGGTGCTGCTGGCGCCGTCGGTCGTGCTGTTCGTGCTCGCCGTGATCCTGCTGCGCGGTGTCGGACACCCCCGCACGCCGCTGTTCGTGGCCGATGACCATGGCATCCGTCTCCGCTCCGACAATGGCTGGGTCGGTCTGCTGTGGAGCGAGCTCGGCGAGCGAAGGTCGAGCCGCGCGAGGGGCTCCTGCACGATCCGCGCATCAAGGTCGTCAGCAGTGACGGACGACGGTTCTACACCTCTCCGCTCGGACTCTCGACCAACGTGTCGCCAGGTGAAGCAGAGGTCCAGTTGGCGTCACGCCGGGCCGCTGCCGCATACTGAGGAGTCGTTTCATCGCACGAGAGGGCCTCATGGACGCGGCAGCCAAGCCGAGCAACCTGAACATCGCGAATGTGCTCACGGTGATTCGGATCGTGGGTGTTCCCTTCTTCGGTTGGTTCCTCCTGACGCAGGACGGCGAATCGGTCGGCATGCGGGTCACCGCCTGGGTGGCGTTCGCGCTGCTCATGATCACCGACCGCATCGACGGCGACCTGGCACGCAAGTACGACCTCGTCACCAACTTCGGCAAGCTCGCCGACCCGATTGCCGACAAGGCTCTGACCGGCATGGCGTTCGTCGGCCTGTCGATCATCGGTCAGCTGTGGTGGTGGGTCACGATCGTGGTGCTGGTGCGCGAGTGGGGCATCACCTTGATGCGGTTCGCGATCAAGAAGTACGGCGTGATGCCGGCCAGCCAGGGCGGCAAGGTCAAGACGATGCTCCAGGCGCTCGCGCTCGGTGGCTACATCCTGCCGTTCGAGATCTGGAACAACCCGTTCACCGACGTCATGCTGGGCATCACCCACGTGCTGATGGCCGCAGCGGTGGCCGTCACGTTGTGGACCGGCGTCCTGTACATCCGCGATGCGCGCACGATCCGGCGCGAGTCGAAGGCTGCGGCCTCGTCGTGACCCTCGAGGCCTCGGTGGTCGCGGCGCTCCGTGCCGCTGGTGCCACCGTGGCGACCGCCGAGTCGTTGACCGGCGGTCTGGTCTGTGCGACGCTCGTCAACGTCCCGGGCGCCTCCGACGTCGTCCGTGGCGGAGTGGTGGCCTATGCGCCGGCCCTCAAGACCGAGCTGCTCGGCGTCAGTGCCGGCTGATAGCAGCACGCGGGACTGTCGACGCCGAGGTGGCAGCCCAGATGGCGTGCGGTGCGCGCGATCGCCTCGGCGCCACCTATGGCCTCGCGACGACGGGAGTGGCCGGCCCGGATGCCAGCGAGGGCAAGCCGGCTGGCACCGTGCACGTCGCCGTCGCCGGCCCCGACGACGTCATCACGCGGCAGCTGAGCCTGGCCGGAGACCGCGAATCCATCCGTAGTGGGACGGTCGCCGCGCTGCTGTCTTTGCTGGTCGCTACGCTGGGGGAAGAATCTTGACCCCGATGCGGTTGAGACTCATATGCCCGCAAACGACGGAGGTGCCAGATGACCGCGATGCGACAGCACGTCGGTGAGGTTCTCCGGGCTCGCCGGGTGTCCCAGGGACTCACGCTGCGTGACGTCTCCGGCAAGGCCCGTGTCAGCCTGGGTTACATCTCAGAGGTCGAACGTGGGCAGAAAGAGGCCAGCTCCGAGCTGCTCGCCGCCCTCGCGGCCGCGCTCGAGGTGCCGTTGTCCAAGGTCTTGCTCGACGTCAGCGCTCTGCTCGAGATCGACGAGGCCACGGTCGAGCAGATCGCGAGCATCTCGTCGATCGCGCCCGACGTCTCCGTCTCGGCTGCCTGAGCCTTCATCGGTGAGACACAGCGACTTCTGGGTCCGCATGGACCAGCAGTTCGGTCGCGCGTACGCGCGGGTCTGGGCGGGCAATCACGTCATGGCGGTGCTCGGCGGTCGGACGGCCTCTGAGGCCCTCGACGCCGGCGAGGACCCCAAGACTGTCTGGCGCGCCGTCCACGAGACCCTGGGCCTGCCCCCGTCCGAGCGATAACCCCGCCCCCTTTCCGCGCCCCTTCCCGCGAGTGGTGCGGGTTGGTCGTTCTGGGACGGCGTGTCTGTCCAGGACGCACCACTCGGGGACCGGTGTGCACCACTCGGCGTGTCGAACAAGCTTCTTCGAACAGATGTTCGGGTACGCTTGTGCACAGGTTGGACGTGTGGAGGGCAACATCCACAGACGAGTCGATGAGGCTCACTTTTGTCTGCGGGCCCTCCTAACGTCGTCGATGACCGGCCACCCACGAGCAGATACGGATCCGAAACCATGGCACAGCCCAACAGCTCCATCGCCTCCGACAAAGAGCGCAACAAGTCCCTCGAGAACGCCATGGCGCAGATCGATCGTGCCCACGGCAAGGGTGCCGTGATGCGACTGGGCGACCAGGCTCGCGCTCCGATCGAGGTCATCCCCACCGGCGCGACGACCCTCGACATCGCCCTCGGCATCGGCGGGCTGCCGCGCGGTCGCGTCGTCGAGATCTACGGCCCTGAGTCCTCGGGCAAGACGACGGTCGCCCTGCACGCGGTGGCCAATGCGCAGAAGGCCGGCGGCGTCGCGGCGTTCATCGATGCCGAGCACGCGCTCGACCCCGACTACGCCCGCAAGCTGCGGCGTCGACACCGATGCCCTGCTGATCTCCCAGCCCGACAGCGGTGAGCAGGCGCTCGAGATCGCCGACATGCTGATCCGCTCCGGCGCGCTCGACATCATCGTGATCGACTCGGTGGCAGCGCTCGTGCCCCGCGCCGAGATCGACGGCGAGATGGGTGACAGTCACGTCGGTCTGCAGGCCCGTCTGATGAGCCAGGCGCTGCGCAAGATGACGGGCGCGATCAACGGCTCCGGTACCACCGCGATCTTCATCAACCAGCTGCGCGAGAAGATCGGCGTCATGTTCGGCTCGCCCGAGACCACGACGGGCGGCAAGGCGCTCAAGTTCTACGCCTCGGTCCGTCTCGACGTGCGTCGTATCGAGACGCTCAAGGACGGCACCGACATGGTCGGCAACCGCACACGCGTCAAGGTCGTCAAGAACAAGCTGGCTCCGCCGTTCAAGCAGGCCGAGTTCGACATCATGTACGGCCAGGGCATCAGCCGCGAGGGCAGCCTGATCGACGTCGGTGTCGAGACCGGCTTCGTCCGCAAGGCCGGCGCTTGGTACACGTACGAGGGCGATCAGCTCGGTCAGGGCAAGGAGAAGGCGCGCGCCTTCCTCAAGGACAATCCTGATCTCGCGGTCGAGGCTCGAGAAGCGGATCATGGAGGCCAAGGGCATCGGCCCGCAGGCTGACAAGCCGGCCATCGAAGAGGTGGAAGGTCCCGATCTCCCGGCCACTGAGTTCTGACCAGCATGTCTGAGCAGGCTGATCAGTCTAAGGGGCAGGCCGAACAGCCCGTGCTGTCCGAAGAGATGGGCCGAGCTCGCCAGATCGTCTACGACCGGCTCGCCGTGCAGGCGCGCAGTCGTGCCGACCTCGAGCAGACACTTGCCAAGAAGCAGGTGTCTGCCGAGGTTGCTGCGGCCGTCCTCGACAAGTTCGAGGATGCAGGGCTGGTCGATGATGCCGAGTTCGCGCACGCGTGGGTGCAGGCCCGGCAGCGGAGCAAGGGGCTCTCGTCGCGGGTGCTTGCCATGGAGCTCAAGCGCAAGGGCGTTGCCGACGGCCTGATTCGCGATGCGCTCGACGGCTCGATCCTGCGGCGGAGGTCGAAGGCGGCTCACCGCCTGGTGCAGACCAAGCTGCGGTCGATGTCCCGGCTTGACGACACGACCAAGATCAGACGGCTGACGGGTCTCCTGGCTCGCAAGGGTTATGCGCCACAGGTGGCTTTCGAGGTGGTCCGCCACGAGCTCGGGGCCGAGGCTCAGCCACTCGAAAGCCTGTAGTCGGCCGACATTTCGACTACCTTGGTGGCCCATGGACGGCTTCACGTTCCGGCGGCTCGCCGATGACGATGTCCCGGCTCTGGTGACCTGGATGGCTGCCGAGCATGCGCAGCCATGGTTCGGGGACGAGCCCCGGTCAGCCGATCTGGCCAGGCAGCACTATGCCGCTGAGCTGGCTGGCACGAGCGCCACCCGCATGTGGGTAGTGACCTACCGCGGTCGCGACATCGGTTATGTGCAGGACTATCCGGTGGTGGCCTACGACGACTACGCCGTGCGGGTGCAAGATCTTGCTGCGATTGCCTTCGACTATTTGATCGGCGAGCCCGACCTGGTCGATCGCGGGCTCGGTACAGCGATGATCACGACGTACTGCCGTGAGGTGCTGTGCCGCGACTACCCCGAAGCGCCGCGGTTCGTCGCCAGCCCTGACGTCCGCAATGCCAGGAGCATCCGGGTGCTCGAGAAGTGCGGGTTCACCCAGGGGTTGTGGATCCAACCTGAGTCGGTGACGCACCCTGAAGTGGTGTGCACGGCACCACGCGAGCTCTTCGAACGCTCTGGTCAGGATGGTCAACCAGTCGTACCGTGAGCGGAGGCGACTACCGTGAGGGTGAGTACTGTGGCTCAGACGATTCTGCTGGCAGGTACACGCAAGGGGCTGTTCATCGGACGCTCCGACGAGGCGCGGGAACAGTGGGGCTGGGACGCTCCGGTGTTCCCGATGGAGGAGATCTACTCGGTCGCGATCGATGACCGAGGTGAGACCCCGCGGCTGTTCGTCGGTTCGACGAGCATGCCGTACGGGCCGCAGGTCTATCGGTCGGACGACTTGGGTGCCTCCTGGTCGGAGTCCCGTGAGGGTGCGATCCACTTTCCTGAGGGCTTGGGTGCCTCCGTCGAGCGGGTGTGGCAGATCCAGCCGTCCCCGGCGGCCGGAGGGGTCGTGTGGGCCGGCACCCAGCCATCAGCGCTCTTTCGCTCTGACGACCGGGGCGAGAGCTTCGGGACCAGTGCGCAGCCTGTGGGACCACCCGCATCGGCCCGAGTGGGGTGAGGGCTTCGGCGGTCAGGCCATCCACACGATCGTGCCGCATCCGAGCGATCCCGAGATCGTCACTGTGGCAATGTCGACGGGTGGCGTCTATCGGAGCGAGGACGGTGGTGCGTCCTGGCAACCGCGCAACCGGGGCATCGCGATGGATTTCTTCCCTGGTGAGACCCCCGAGTTCGGTCAGTGTGTCCACAAGGTCGCGGTCGATGCCGGTGATCCTGACCGGCTGTACGCGCAGAACCACGGCGGTGTCTTCAGGTCGGACGACGCCGGGACCTCGTGGACGCGGATCAGCGGCGGGCTGCCGTTCGAGTTCGGATTCCCGATCGTCGCGCATCCGTTTCGTCCGGGTGTCGTCTACGTGTATCCGCTCGTCGCCGACATCGAACGTTTTCCGCCGGAAGGCAAGCCGGCCGTCTGGGTGTCCGAGGATGCGGGGGAGACCTGGCACGAGACCGGACCGGGACTGCCTGACGAGGTGTGGTCTGTGGTGCTGCGCGATGCGTTCACCTCTGACCGCGCTCAGCCGGTGGGTCTGTACGTCGGCTCCCGTCATGGTGCGGTCTGGGTCAGCAATGACGAGGGCGGCACGTGGAGCGAGATCCGCAGCAATCTGCCCGATGTGTTGACGGTTCGGGCAGCAGTTGTCTGAACCGGTGGTCCCACGTAGTTACTTGTGGGTAACATTGGAGCATGGCATCCACTCTCGGCTGTACAAGAAGGTCACCGCCCTTCCGCAGGGCAAGCGTCTCTTCTCCGTCCTCTACGGCC
Source organism: Aeromicrobium sp. UC242_57 (assembly GCF_044452305.1). Lineage (NCBI taxonomy): Bacteria > Bacillati > Actinomycetota > Actinomycetes > Propionibacteriales > Nocardioidaceae > Aeromicrobium > Aeromicrobium sp. UC242_57. The sequence continues at coordinate 1,105,642 of NZ_JBIOAM010000003.1, forward strand.
AGAAGGCCCCGTACTTCGCCTCGATCCACATGCAGGTCGAAGAGATGAAGCCACACCTGGGCCAGATCGTGATTCCCAAGCGTCGGTCAGTCAAGAACCACATCGGCACAGTTCACGCGATCGCGGCGTGCAATGGCCTCGAGGCAGCGATGGGCCTGTTGGCCGAGGCCACCTGCCCCTCTGACATGCGGTGGCTGCCCAAGGGCATGGATGTCCAGTACCTCGCGAAGTCGACGACCGCGCTGACCTGCACGGCCGAGACGACCGAGGCCGACTGGGCCGCCGGTCCCGACGTCCCGGTCAAGGTCAAGGCAGTGACCACCGACGGCACCGTGACGGTCGAGGGCACGATCCACCTGTGGGTCACGCCGAAGGGACGTTGACCCGCCCGCGTACCTGGGACGCCTGACTCTGGAACTCGGGTGTGAGGGCCGGGCAGCGTGGGGACTTCACTACCGAAGAATGGAGTTCCCATGAGGAAGGCCCTGCCCTCTTCCCGCACGCCCACGACCGTGGTCATGCTGATGCTTGCCGTGATGACCCTGACCGGGTGTGGCTCTGACGGCAGCGATGACGTCACGGCTCGCCCCGACGAGACGGCCGCCGACGTCGACACCGGTGACGTTCCTCCCGAGTGCAAGGCCGTCTATCCGGCTGCCTTCGGGACCCCCCGACATCGCCGACGTCCAGATGTTGCCCGCCAGCTGGCCGGCACCGCCTGCCGGCTCGACCTTGTGCCAGACCTCCGAGACGGTCGGCGGATCTCGCGAAGAGGTCGACTACGCGACGGATCTCCCACCGGCCGAGGTGTTCGCGGCCTACGAGCAAGCCCTCGATCCGTCCTTCGAGGTCAGCCGCGACACCTCAGGTCTTGGTGACGAGGTGCTCATCGGCGTCGCCGACGGGGTGGACTTCCAGATCTCCGCCGACGAGGGAAAGTTCTCGATAGCACTCGCGAAGTGAGGGCAATCGTCCCTGGAGTCCAGGACGCCGGGACACCCAGGCTGGGCGCATGATTCTCCCTCTTCGCCTCGTCCGTCGGTTGTTGGTTGTCGCGCTGGTCGCTGGTGCTCTGGTCGCTGTCGGCCCGCGCGCACCCTCGGCCGACGCGGCAACCACGGCCGGCTCGATCGTCTTCATCAAGAACTACAACGTCTGGATATCCCGCCCGGACGGATCCGGTCAGCGTGCGCTGACCGGCAACGGGACGAAGGCGGCACCCTGGAGGTCGCCGGATCAGTCGGATGTCGGCACTGTGGTCGCCACCCGGGGCACTCGGATCTACCGGATGAACCAGTGGGGGACCGAGCTCGAACAGCATCGACCCGCCTGACTTGAAGGACTCGGCCGACGAGTACCGGGGAGGTCCGATGAGTCACGTGACGATCTCGCCGGATGGTTCGAAGATCGCCTACACGTACGAGAAGTACACCTGCCCGTCGACCATGCCGCCCAAGCCGTGCAGGCTGCGGTGGGTCACTGCTGTCACTGCTGCGAACCGGCTGACTCCGGCCACCAACTATGGCGTGGTGTTCTACAACCATCCGACCTGGTTGACCAACAGCCGGCTGATGGTCAACGGGGGCGGCTACGACCAGATCTATCTGTTCGACATCGCTCGCGGTGCTGCGTTCTGGTTCCACGAGGGCATGTTTCCTGGATCAGACTTCATGCCGCTCGCGGACGGCACGGTCTCGCGCAACGGCGCCATTCTCGCGATGGTGCGAGGAACTTTCGAAGACGCGCGCATCGTGATTGCGAGCCTGCCGCAGAGTCCTCGGTCTGGAGGGGGTGCCAGCCCTGCCGGAGTACCGCTGTGAGTCCAATCCGCAGACGGGCTTCAACAGTCCGACCTTTGCGCCGGACTCGTCGGCTCTCGCGTGGGAACAGCCCAATGGCATCTGGATCAAGGAAGATCCTGTCGACTGCGCAGTCCCTGCACATCTGGTGATCCCTGGGGCCAAGCAGCCAGCGTGGTCGGCCTCGGCCTACCAGACCAAGCGGCCTGCTCCGATCAGGTTCGGCGTCGTCAAGAGCCCCAAGATCTCCGGCACGGCCAAGGCTGGCCGAACCTTGCGAGTCTCAGCTGGATCCTGGACGTCGGTGCCGGCCGCCGTCACCTACCGGTGGTACCGCAATGGCAAGGCGATCGGCGGCGCGAGCAGGTCGTCCTACAAGGTCAAGAAGTCCGATCGGAAGCGGAAGCTTCTCGGTCAAGGTCACGATCCGCAAGCCCGGCTACGTCACCCGGACCGTGACGACCAAGTCGGTGCGGGTCAAGCGATGAGATCGCCGGCTCTCTGGGCCATCGCCGGCCGCGGAAGCGGTGGTCTATCAACCTCAACGATGGGTCGTGAGGTTGATAGACCACCTCGTCGGGGCAAGAGATCACGAAAGCGGCATTGGGGGCGCCCGCGCCTGACAGATGAGCCCGTGCACGAGCGAGCCGCAGGTGTGAGTCGCCGCGAGCCGGGTGTGGGGACTGTTCCTCAGAGCGACCGATCAGGTGCGGAGTGGCCCGATGGGCGGCTAGTGTCGGCAGATGGGCCGGATACTGCAGCGCGCTGAATCGCTGAGGCGTGCGGTGCTGGCCAAGACTCCGGTCCACGAGCTGTGCCGCAAGTGCGGTCATCGCAAGGACGAGCATCGAGGTAGCTGCCGGGCCTGCATGCGCGAGGAGCGGGTGGGCGGCGGCGATCGAAGCGATGCGCCGTGCTCGCGGTTCGGTCGGACGTCCTAGCTGTCCTGTGTGGGCGGAACCGGCGTCGAGGCACGTACCATTGAACGGTCATGACGAAGACCTATGAAGTGCGCACCTACGGCTGCCAGATGAACGTCCACGACAGCGAACGTCTCGGCGGGTTGCTGGAGACCGACGGCTACACGCGGGCCGAGGACGGCGCGACGCCCGACCTGGTCGTGTTCAACACGTGCGCGGTGCGGGAGAACGCCGACAACAAGCTGTACGGAAACCTCGGCCACATCGCGTCGGTCAAGGCCAAGAACCCCGGCATGCAGATCGCGGTCGGGGGCTGCCTGGCCCAGAAGGACCGCGACACCATCACCAAGAAGGCGCCGTACGTCGACGTCGTCTTCGGAACCCACAACATCGGTTCGTTGCCGGTGCTGCTGGAGCGGGCCCGTATCGCCGAGGAGTCCCAGGTCGAGATCCTCGAGTCGCTCGAGGTCTTCCGTCAACGCTGCCGACCAAGCGCGACTCGGTGTTCGCGGCCTGGGTTTCGATCAGTGTCGGCTGCAACAACACGTGCACGTTCTGCATCGTCCCGGCACTACGCGGCAAGGAGAAGGACCGCCGCCCGGGCGACATCCTCGCCGAGATCAAGGCGCTCGTCGCCGACGGCGTCATCGAGGTGACCCTGCTGGGCCAGAACGTCAACGCCTACGGCGTCGAGTTCGGCGACCGGCAGGCCTTCGCCAAGCTGTTGCGGGCGTGCGGCGAGATCGAAGGGCTCGAACGCGTACGGTTCACCAGCCCCCACCCCAAGGACTTCACCGACGACGTCATCGCCGCGATGGCCGAGACCCCCAACGTCATGCCGCAGCTGCACATGCCGTTGCAGTCCGGCTCCGATCGCGTGCTGAAGGCGATGCGCCGCTCGTACCGCCAGGAGAAGTTCCTCGGCATCATCGATCGCGTCCGCGAGGCGATGCCGGATGCGGCGATCACGACTGACATCATCGTCGGATTCCCCGGCGAGACCGAAGAAGACTTCGTCGAGACGATGGATGTCGTCCGCAAGGCCAAGTTCACGAGCGCGTTCACGTTCCAGTACTCCAAGCGTCCTGGCACACCGGCTGCCGAGCTGCCCGACCGCTGCCCAAGGCCGTCGTGCAGGAACGCTACGACCGGCTCATCGAGGTCGTCAACGAGGTTGCGTGGGACGAGGCGAAGAAGCAGGAAGGTCGTACTGTCGAGCTCCTGGTCGCCGACCATGAAGGCAAGAAGGACGGCGCGACCCTGCGCCTGACGGGTCGTGCCCGCGACAACCGGCTCGTCCACTTCGTCCCGGGCGAGCACGACGTCCGTCCCGGCGACATGGTCGAGGTCCGCATCACCTACGCCGCCCACACCACCTGGTCAGCGACGACGCCCCGGTCGCGTACCGGCGCACCACCGCCGGGGACGCCTGGGAGTCGCGGCAAGGAAAGACCGAGGTGCGGTCGGTCGGGCTCGGCATGCCAGCGCTCGGCGTCCCCGCTCCGCTGCCACCGGCGCAGGCGTGCGCGTTGTAGATCCGCAAACCTGTTGCCATCGATCACACCGCGTGGCAATGTGAACTGACTTGGCCTGTCTCGGGCACCGCAGTGAGGGGCACTGAATGCGTACGAAGATCCTTGGCGTGATCGCAGCGGCATCTGTCGCGGCGCTGACCCTCAGCGGCCCCGGCACTGCGTCGGCCGCATCATCCCAGCAGGATGCGGCGGCAGCCGCGGCGGCTTCTCCGATCGTGTGGAAGAAGTGCGCTGACGAAGACCTGCGCGACTTCGGCGCCAAGTGCGCGACCGTCTCGGTGCCGCTCGACTGGAACAAGCCACGTGGCAAGAAGATCAAGATCGCGATCTCACGGGTCAAGCACACCGTCAAGGCGAGCAAGTACCAGGGCGTCATGTTCGTGAACCCCGGCGGTCCGGGCGGTTCAGGTCTCGGACTGTCGTTCCTGGGGCAGATCATCCCGACGTACAAGGGCAAGACGGTCGGCGGAGCCTATGACTGGATCGGATTCGATCCGCGCGGCGTCGGCGCGAGCGAGCCTCAGGTCTCCTGCGATCCGAAGTACGCCGGCTACGACCGGCCCAAGTACGCCCCCGACAGCACCTACACGTACAAGACGTTCCGGGTGAGCGACCCGTGGCCAGCCAAGACTCTGGCCTACACGAAGGCGTGCAAGGCCAAGAACAGTGCCAGCATCCTGCGTCATCTGACGACCAAGGATGTCGCTCGCGACATGAACTTGATCCGTCAACGTCTCGGTGCCAGCAAGCCAACTACTACGGCTTCTCGTACGGCACCTACCTCGGGCAGGTCTACTCATCGATGTTCCCGAACCGCACCCGGCGCATGGTATTCGACGGCACCGTCGATCCGCGCGGGGTCTGGTACAAGGCCAATCTCAGCCAGGACGCAGCGTTCGACAAGAACATCAACATCTGGTTCGGCTGGCTGGCCAAGTACGACAAGGTCTACGGACTCGGCAACAGCAAGGCCAAGGTGCGCAAGCTTGTTCTACGACACTCGCGACGACCTGTACCAGAACCCGGTCACTGCTTCGGGCGGCAAGCCGGCGGCAGCGAGTGGATCGACAGCTTCCTGTACGCCGGCTACTACCAGTCGACGTGGACCGATCTCGCCGAGGCGTTCAGCGCCTACGTCAAGAAGGGCAATGTCACGCCGCTGGAGAATGCCTACCTCGACTCGTCGGGCTACGGAGACGACAACGGCTATGCGGTGTACCTCGGCGTGCAGTGCACCGACGTCGCCTGGCCGAAGGCTGGACGCGGTGGAAGAAGGACAACGACAAGCTGAACGCCTCGTCGCCGTTCATGACGTGGTCGAACGCCTGGTACAACGAGCCGTGCCGGCACTGGCCGGCCCCGGCCCGCACCCCCAAGAAGATCACCGGCAAGAAGGTCAAGAGCCTGCTGATGGTCAACGAGACGCTCGACGCGGCTACGCCGTACGCGGGCAGCATCGAGGTGCGCAAGCGGTTCCCGAAGGCCAGCCTGGTCGGGGTCATCGGCGGGACGACGCACTCCAACTCGCTGGCCGGCAACCCGTGTGTCGATCGGACGATCGCCCGCTACCTGTACGACGGCCACGTGCCGAAGCGGGTCAAGGGCAATCGCGCCGACAAGCGATGCTCGGCCCTGCCGCAGCCGAAACCGGCGTCAGCGGCGAAGGCGCAGCTGCCCTCGTTCAGCAACAGCTGGCGCGTCGACGTGCAGAAGCTCGCCGTTCCCCGGTAGGTCAGGAAGCAGTGACGCCATGATCAAGGACGATCTGCACGCCAAGCTGCGTGAGTCGCGTGCGACGCTCCTGGCCGCCGTCGACGGGCTGAGCGAGTACGACGTGCGGCGTCCGATGACGCCGACCGGGACCAATCTGCTGGGCCTGGTCAAGCACCTAGTCGGCATCGAGCACGTGTACCTGGGCGTGTCCTTCGGCCGTGCTGCGCCCGACGTGCTGCCGTGGGTCGAGGACGGATCGGTCTATCAGGGCGCTGACATGTGGGCGACCGCCGACCAGTCGACGGCCGACATCCTGCGCCTGTACGACCGTGCCTGCCAGCACAGCGACGAGACGGTCGTATCGCACGACATCGACAGCCCCGGGCAGGTGCCGCACTGGCCCGAGGAACGGGCCGACACGACGCTCGGCTTCTTGCTGGTGCGCATGGTCGCCGAGACCGCCCAGCACGCCGGCCACGCCGAGATCCTCCGCGAGACGATCGACGGGCGCACCGGCTCGGACACCCACGACTCAGGCACCGACTGGCCCACGTATCTCGCTCAGATCCGGGCGGCGGCCGACGTGTTCAAGCCCTGAGGGGCTCAGACCACCAACGTCGGGTGCAGCCGCTTCATCGTGACGGTCTGCTGGCGTCGTGCGGCGAGCACCGTGATGGACAGTGCCAGAAGGGTGAACAGCGCGAGCACGACGAAGTCGCGGACGATCCCGTCGGTTCCGCCCGCCAGGGCCGCGCGCATGCCGTGGACGGCGTACGTCATGGGCAGCAGGTCGTGGATCACGCCGAAGAACGGGGGAGCGGTCTCGATCGGATAGGTGCCACCGGCGGCGGTGAGCTGCAGGCTGACGAACACCAGCGCCGCGAAGCGTCCGGCACCCCCGAACAACGCCACGAACATCTGGTTGACCGCCGTGAACACCGCCGCAGTCATCAGGCAGACCCCGATCATGAGCCAGCGGCTGGCGGGTTCAACTCCGACGATCCCCTCGATGACCAGGAGCAGCAGCCCGACCTGCGTGAACGCGATCGCCAGTCCGGGGAGGTAGCCCGCCAGGGCGGTTCGCACGCTTCCGGTCGTCGATGCGATCGCCCGGGCCGACAGGGGGCGCAGCAGCAGGTAGATCGCCATCGCGCCGACCCACAGGGCCAAGGAGATGAAGTAGGGGGCGAGGGCCGCGCCGTAGTTCTTGACCGGGTGCACCCGTTCGGCCGCATCCTGGATCGGGGTCGCCGCGGTGGTGGCGGCTTCTCGCGCTCGGACTTGTCGTAGTCCGGTACCTGGCCGCTACCGTCCCGCAACCCGTTGGTGAGCTGAGCGCCCCGGCAGAGAGCTGCTCGGCGCCGTCGACGGCTTCGTGCTGCCATCGGCGAGACGGTCGGCACCGCCGGCGGCCTGCGCGGCTCCGTCGCTGAGCTGACCTGTCGCACCGGCGAGCTTCTGCGCACCGCCTGCGGCATCGCCGATCGCCTTCACGAGAGTCGGGACGCCATCGGCGAGCTGGGCGTTGCCATCGGCGACCTTCTCGGCGCCATCGGCCAGCTTCTGCGTTCCGCTGCTGAACTCGTTGGTCTGACCGCGGACGTCGCTCACGAAGCCCTTGAGATCGCCTGAGCCCTCTGCGGCCTGCCGCAGCAGGTTGCAGTCGAAGCCGGCAGGCGGGTCGTCCTCACAGCTCTGCGCGAGTTTTCGAGGTCCCGGGTCAAGGCAGTGATGTCGCGGTCGGCGTCTGCCGTCGCGCCGAGGATCGCCGAGCTGATGTCCTGCACCGTCGAGTCAGCTTCTGGTGCCGTCGGCCACCTGGCGTGAACCGTCGGCGGCTGTTGCGACTGACCGGCCAAGGGCCTGGTCTTGTCGTCCAGCTGGTCGAGGCCGCCAGACAAGCTTCTGCGCCCCGTCATCGAGCTGCTTCGCTCCGGTGGCCAGCTTCCGGGTGCCGTCGGCCAACGTCGCAGCACCGTCCGACAGCTCGCCGGCACCTCCCGCGAGCGCGTCGGCGCCATCGCCCAGCTTGGCGGCGCCCTTGGCCGCGTCGTCGAGAGCGAGTTGATGTCGGAGAAGCTGAGGTAGACGTTGTCGAGATAGGTCTCGGTGACCTGGGCGTTCAGAGCATTCTTCGCCGCGTGCAGGATCGTCTGCGCGATCGTCCCGTTGATGTAGTTGACCGCATCATCGGTCTGCAGGTCGAGCTTGCCCTGGATGGCGTCGACCGGATCACCACTGGTCGACGTGGCGGCCTTGGACAAGTTCTCGGGGATGGTCAGGACGGCCTTGTAGGTGCCATCGGCCAGGCCGCGCTGCGCATCTGCCGCATCGGTCAGGATCCAGTTGTAGTTGCTGGAGTCGGTGCTGCTGACCAGGTTGCCGGCGAGCTGACGACCGACCGCGACGGGTTGCTTCGTGCCGTCTCGTCCGGTCACCTCGATGGGCTGGTCGTGGTTGACGACGGCTGCGTCGACCTTGTCGAGGTTGCCGGTGGGATTGAGGTTGGCCCAGGTGTACATCGCGCCGTAGAACAACGGCACCATCAGGACGGCGACGATCGCTGCGCGGGTCAGTCGGCTGCGCTTGAAGCGCGCGAGCTCGAACCAGGGGAGAGCGGGAGAAGGGATCATCAGTGCATCAGCTCGTCGAGGGTGCGGGCGGTGTCCAGGTGCAGCAGGTGGAGCCGGCTGGACGGTGGGGGTGCGGAGGACGACGACTGGACGCTCGCGAGCAGGGTCACGTCGCGGTCTTCGAGCAGGTAGGTCAGCGCCGACCACAACAGGTCGATGTGCTCGCTGGCCCGCAGGTCGTCGATGTCGTCGACGACCAGCAGGCGGGGGTCGTCGGTCAAGGCCAGGACGACGCCGAGCAGCTTGCGTTCGAGCCGCGGCAGCGAAGACACCAGCGTAGATCCGTCGAAGGGGGTGTAGGGCAGGCCAGCGTCGTCGTGGGCGTTGACCAGCGCGTGCTCGAAAGCGTCGCGGACCGGCCCGATGCGCTTGCGGCTGACCCACAGCCCGAACGATCGGATCGAGAGACGTTCGGCGATGTGCTGGTCGATCGTCAGGTTGTCCTCGAGGTCGTTGATCCCACGGAACTCCGCCAGCGCGACCGATCGCCGCACCGCCGACGTCTCTTGGGGCAGCAAGAACCCGTTGACGCGCAGGCGACCGTCGTCATAGGCCATCCGGCCCGCGACGGTCAGCAGCAGTGCGGTCTTGCCTGAGCCGCTCGGGCCGTGGACGACGAGCCAGTCGCCAGCCTCGACCTCGAAGGTGACGTCGTTGAAGATCGGTCCTTCGGGGCCACCCGTGGTCAGACCGGCGGCGGTGATCGCAGCCGTCGAGTCAGGTCGTGGCCATGTCTGCAGCTCGACCCGGCGGTGCAGTGCCTCGCCCTCGACATCGACGTGGGGCAGCCGTGAGCCGAGGGCCTGGGGCAGCACCCATGAACGGCGTCCGAACAGCTGCAGGACGGCTGGCGCGAACAGCATCCGCACCAAGAACGCGTCGGCGAAGACCCCGATCGCGAGGGCGAAGGCGATCGGCTTGATGTTGGGGTCGCCTTCGGGCACGAAGGCTGCGAAGACCGCCAGCATGATGACGGCGGCAGCGGTCACGACCCGTGCGGCTGCCGACGAAACCGTCGACGACGGCGCGGTGCGGGTCGCCGGTGCGGACGTACTCCTCCTTCATCCGCGACATCAGGAAGACCTCGTAGTCCATCGACAGCCCGAACAGCACCGCCATCAAGATGATCGGCAGGAAGCTGATCAATGGGCCGGTCTGGTCGAGGTGCACGAGTCCTCGAGCCAGCCCCACTGGAACACCGCCACGACCGCGCCGAACGAGGCGCCGGTCGACAGCAGGAAGCCCAGCGTGGCCTTGACCGGCACGACGATCGATCGGAACACGATCATCAGCAGCAGCACCGAGAGTCCGACCACGACGATGCCGAACGGGAGCAGGGCCTCCTGCAACCGGTCGGAGACATCGATGCCGCCTGCGGTCAGACCGGTGACGGCGACGTCGACCCCGTGCTGCGACTTCCAGGCCGGGGCGCGGTCGCGGATCTCCCGGACCAGGTCGGCAGTCTGTGCGTCGGTGCCTGCAGTCGTCGGGATCACCTGGACGACGCCGGTGTCGGCGGTGCGGTTGGGCGTGGCCAGACCGATCGCCTCGACTCCCTTCATGGTGCGCAGATCTGCTGCGATGTCGTCGACGACTCCGACTGGATCAGTCGTGGAGATGATGTCGATGCTGACCAGCAGTGGCGCGTTGTAGCCGGGACCGAAGTGCTCGGCGACGAGGTCGTAGGCGACGCGTTGGGTGCTGCCGGCCGGGGCCGAGCCGTTGTCGGGCAGCGCCAGACGCAGGTCCTTGGCGGGGATCGCCATGACGGCCAGGCCCACCACCACGATGACGATGGCCATGATCGGGAAGCGGGTCACGCCGGTGACCCAACGCCGCGAGAAGCCGCCGGACGGGTGCGCGGCGTCGGGTGTGAGCTGGTGCCCGCGCGGCCGAGCAGGGCGGGGATGACGGTCAGCGCTACCGCGACGGCGATCACGACCGACAGCGCCGCGACCGCTCCCATCACGGTCAGGAACGGGATGCGGGCAATGGCCAGGCCGAGCAGTGCGATGACGACGGTGACGCCGGCGAAGACGACCGCCGATCCGGCCGTCGCGACGGAGCGGGCTGCGGCCTCTTCGGGATCGAGCCCGTCGGCGAGTTGTTCGCGGTGGCGCGAGACGATGAACAGTGCGTAGTCGATGCCGACGGCCAAGCCGATCATCAGCGCCAACAGGGGAGCGGTCGCCGAGATCGTCATGAAACCGGTCGCCGCGATCGTCAGCGCGGTCGTCACCAGCACCCCGAGCAAGGCTGTGACGATCGGCATGACGGCGGCCCGCAGGGGACCGAAACATCAGGTACAGCACGATGAACGCGACGACGACGCCGATGACCTCGGTGATCGACAGCTGTGGGCCGGTGTTGGTGAACACGTCGCCGCCGAAGGCGATGGTGTAGCCGGCAGCCTTCAGGGCGTCACCAGAGGCGACCAGCTGATCGCGATCGTTCGCGGTGACCGCTGTCAGGTCGCGGTCGAACTGCACCTGCACCTGCGCCGCCGTGCCGTCCTCGGACACGCCGATGGATGACAGCTTGTCGTACGGCGACACGACCTGGGTCACGCCGTCGACCTTCTTCATGTCGGTGATCGCATCGGCGACGGCTTGCTTGGTCTGCCAGTCGTCGACCGAACCGCCGTCAGGGGCGACGATGACCAAGAAGGCGCCGGCGCCGCTCAGCGGGGAAGGTACGCCCGAGCGAGTCGATGGCAGCCTGCGACTCGGTTCCGGGGATCTCGAAGGAGTTCTCGGTGCTCCCGCCGATGCCGAGAGCTGCAACGCCGGCGACGAGGAGCACCGCGACCCAGGCGCCGAGAACGCGGCGCGGATGACGGAAAGCCCAACGGCCGAGGGAGTAAAGAGAGGTCGACACCCTTTGACGATACGATTGTGTATCCAATACGTCAATGTATCGAGTACGCTGTGTGCGTCACAGAAGGAGGGACATGACCGAGGTAACCAGCGGCCAGCGGCCGGTGAGGCGACGTGCGGCAACCCGCGAGCGGCTGCTCGACGCGGCGCGCATCGTCCTGGCGCGCGATGGCATCCAGGGCGCATCGGTCGAGCACATCTGTGACGAGGCAGGATTCACCCGCGGAGCGTTTCTACTCCAACTTCACGACCAAGGACGATCTGGTGCTCGCCTTGTTCAACCGGGAGCACGAGACGATGCTGGCGACGCTCCATGCGGCGGCCGATCCAGTCTCGTACGAAGGCAAGGACGTGCTCGCGGCGATCAGGATCATCGTTGATCGGTTCCTGCTGCTCAACCCGCCCGAACGGGAGTGGTACCTGCTGCATGCCGAGTTCCAGGTGCTCGTCGTGCGTGACGAGGCCATGGGCCGGGCTTTTGCCGGCGTCCTGGCGCAGGTGCGGACCGACTTCGAGGCGTTCATCGAGTCGGTGCTCGAGGCATTGGGTCTGCGGCTGACCATCGCGGTGAGCCACGCAGCGACGATCCTGACCGGCAGCCAGCTGGCCCTGCGCGAAGCCTTCGTCGAAGGCCGCGCGCTCGACGAGAGCCTCCTTCAGGAAGCCCTGCCGAAGCTGCTTGAAAAGGTCACCGAACCCGCAACCTGACGACGTCCGTCGTCCAGCCCCGGATGTCGGCGGTTTTACGTCGATGGCTGACCCGGGACGACCCAGAACCGCCGACATCCTGAGCGGTGGGTGCTGGTGTGGCGGCATGATGGAGGCATGGCCATCCAGATTGCTCAGGATCCGCACGCCGATCAGGTCTTGTCCGACAGCTCGTTCGCGCTGCTTGCCGGGATGCTGCTCGACCAGCAGTTCCCGATGGAACGTGCGTTCGCGGGCCCGGCGAAGGTGCTCGACCGGTTCGGCACGCTCGATCCTGCCGCGATCGCAGACGCCGACCCCGAGTCGTTCGCCGACCTGTGCGCGACACCGCCAGCCATCCACCGCTACGGCAGGTCGATGGCCGGACGTCTGCAAGCGCTGGCCCGCATCGTGGTCGACGACTACGACGGTGATGCGTCCCGCATCTGGACCGAGGCGAAGTCAGGCGAGGCGCTCATGAAGCGGCTGACCGCACTGCCCGGATTCGGTGAGCAGAAGGCCAAGATCTTCACCGCCCTGGTAGCCAAGCAAGCTCGACGTGAAGCCGCGCGGCTGGACGACCGTGGCCGGTGACTACGCGCGCATGGGCTACCGCTCGGTCGCCGATGTCGTCGATGCTGATTCGTTGGCGAAGGTGCGGGCGTACAAGAAGGAGCAGAAGGAAGCGGCGAAGGCAGGTAACCTTCCAGCGTGATCGTCGCAGCGGCCGTGTGCCCGCATCCGCCCGTGCTGGTTCCCCAGATCGCCCCCGGCACGTCGCAGGAGCTCGGCGACCTGCGGCAGGCCTGCGACGAAGCCGTCCAGACACTGATGGCCGAGGGTCCTGACCGGATCGTCGTGATCGGCTCAGGCCGCCTGGCCGAAGACCTCGACGACTCCGCTGGAGGGACGCTGGCCGCCTACGGGGTCGACGTCCACGCCGGCGGGACAGACCACCAGCTGCCGCTCAGCCTGACGATCGGTGCCTGGTTGCTCGACCGAGCAGGGTGGACGGGGCCGCGGACGTACTCGACCGGTGCGCCGTCGGTCGACGGTCGCACAGCCCTGCTGGTGATGGCCGACGTCAGCGCCAGACGTTCGCTGCAGGCTCCCGGCTTCCTGGACGAGCGGGCCGAGTCCTTCGACGCGGCGATCTCGGCAGCACTCGCAGCTGGCGATGCCGAACGCCTGGCCTCGCTCGACTCGGCACTCGGCGAGGAGCTCATGGCTGCTGGGGTCGAGCCTCTGCGGTCTCTCGGACAGCTGGCGAAGGGCGCCGACATCGTCGCGCAGCTGCGCTACGACGCGGCGCCCCTCGGCGTCGGCTACATCGTGGCCGACTGGGTGCTGTCCTAGGAGTGGTCCCTGGACGGGACTAGGCCGGCTTGTCGGGGTTGTCGTCGGACTGCGCGAACTTGTCGACGCCTTCCTTGGCCTTGCCGGCCGCGCCGTCGATCTTCTCGTCGTACTTGCCCTTGGTGGCCTTGTTGGCCAGATCGGCGGCCTTGTCGATGCCCTTGTCGATCTTGTCGTTCTGGCTCGCCGCGAGGTCGGCAGCCTTCTCCTTGAGCTCAGGAGCCTTCTTCTTCAGCTTGTCGAGGAAACCCATGATCTGATCCTTCTTCTAAGAGGAGTGGGCGCCACCGCCCCCGTGTGGAAATCACAGTACTGCGAGAATTCGGCGTATGTCCTCAGCTGATCGCATGGTGGCCGTCGTCGGTCCCACGGCCTCGGGCAAGTCATCCTTGAGCGTCCAGATTGCGTCCGCCTTTGATGCCGGCGAGGTCATCAACGCCGACTCGATGCAGCTGTACCGGGGCATGGACATCGGAACCGCCAAGCCGACGGAGGCTGAGCGGCACGGCATCGTCCACCACCTGTTCGACGTCCTCGACGTCACCGAGACGGCCAGCGTCGCCGACTTCCAACGCTGGGCTCGTGAGGCGATCAACGACTGCGCCAGCCGCGGGACCACTCCGGTGATGGTCGGTGGCTCGTCGTTGTACGTCCGGGCCGTCGTCGACCGTCTCGACTTCCCGGGCACCGACCCGGCAGTCCGTCAACGGTGGGCGACCGAGCTGGCCACGCGCGGAGCCGAGGCGATGCACGCCGAGCTGGCCGCGCGCGACCCGGCCGCCGCCGCACAGATCTTGCCGACCAACGATCGCCGCATCGTGCGGGCGCTCGAGGTCATCGAGCTGACCGGCCAGCCCTTCACCGCCACGATGCCCGGTCACGACTCGATCTACGACGGCCTGGTGATGCTGGGGCTGGACGTGCCGCGCGACGTGCTCGATGCCCGCCTGACGGCTCGCGTCGACCAGATGTGGGCCGACGGCTTCGTCGACGAGGTGCGCTCGCTGCTGCCGCACGGCATCGAGGACAGCCTGACGGCGTCACGGGCCATCGGCTACCAACAGATCCTGGCGATGTTCCGCGGTGAGCTGAGCGAGGACGAAGCGCGCGAGGCGACGGTCACCGCGACCCGCAAGTTCGCGCGACGGCAAGACCGGCTGTTCCACAAGGACCCGCGCGTCCACTGGCTGCCATACGACGCCGACGATCTGATCGATCGGGCGCTCGCGATCGTCAGCGGCCACGGTGGCACGCAGTAGACTGGAGCTCATGACTTTCCCATGGCTCAAGGGGCACGGCACCGAGAACGACTTCGTGCTGCTCCCAGACCATGACGGCACGATCCACGGCGACCTGGACGGTGCCTTCGTGGCCGCCCTCTGCGACCGCCGACGTGGCATCGGTGCCGACGGCGTCATCCGTGTCATCCGGTCATCGGCGCTCGGCCTGCCGTCCGACGGCGAGTGGTTCATGGACTACCGCAACGCCGACGGCTCGGTCAGCGAGATGTGCGGCAACGGCATGCGCGTGCTCGCCCGTCACCTGGTCCAGGAAGGCCTGGTCGACCCGTCGACCTCTTTCGTGGTCGGCACACGTGACGGCGACAAGACCATCACGCTGGCCCCTTCGACAGGCTCAGAAGAGCAGGCGCTGATCAGCGTCGACATGGGCACGCCGCAGGTGCAGGGGAGCTTCCAAGATCGGCGTCGACGGACGCACGTGGGAGGCGCAGGACGTCCGCACCGGCAATCCCCACGCCGTGACCTTCGTCGAACGCCTCACCGACGCCGGCACGTTGCTGGAGCAGCCGGAGTTCGACCAGTCGGTGTACCCGCAGGGAGTCAACATCGAGTTCGTCGTCCGCGAGGGTGACCAGCACGTCGCCATGCGGGTGCACGAACGCGGCTCCGGAGAGACCCGCTCGTGCGGGACCGGCGCCTGTGCGGTGGCCGTCGCTGCGGCGACGGCTGACGGCGCAACCAGACCCACGACCTATCGCGTCGACGTGCCAGGCGGCACCGTCCACGTCACCTGGCAGGCCGATGACCACATGATCTTGACGGGGCCGGCCGACATCGTCGCGCGCGGCACCATGACATGGCTGACACAAGACGGGATTGCATGACCGACACTTCGACAGGCCCAGCGAACGAGACGGGCACCGACGGCCTCGAGCTGGAGGAGCGCAACTCACTGCGCCGCATCGTCAACCTCCGCACCGAGCTCGAGGACATCACCGAGGTCGAGTACCGGCAGCTGCGCCTCGAACGCGTCGTGCTGGTGGGAGTCTGGACAGAAGGCACGGTCGAGGACGCCGAGAACTCACTCGCCGAGCTGAAGCTTGGCCGAGACGGCCGGCTCCGAGGTGCTGGACGCCATGATCCAACGTCGGCAGAAACCTGATCCGGCGACGTTCATCGGCTCGGGCAAGGTCGAAGACCTTCGTGCCTCGGTCGAGGCGACCGGCGCCGACACGGTCATCTGCGACGGTGCACTGGCGCCCAGCCAGCTGCGCAACCTCGAGGACCGTTGCAAGGTCAAGGTCGTCGACCGCACGGCCCTGATCCTCGACATCTTCGCGCAGCACGCCAAGTCCAAGGAGGGCAAGGCTCAGGTCGAGCTCGCCCAGCTCAAGTACCAGACGCAGCGTCTGCGCGGATGGGGTGGAAACCTGTCCCGCCAGGCCGGTGGTCAGGCGGCCGGCGGCGAGGGCATCGGTGGACGCGGACCCGGCGAGACCAAGCTCGAGACCGACCGTCGTCGCATCCAGATGAAGATGACCAAGCTGCGCCGTGAGCTCGCCGAGCTGGGCAAGGCGCGCGAGACCAAGAAGGCCAACCGCAAGCGCCACGACATCCCGTCGGTCGCGATCGCGGGCTACACCAACGCCGGCAAGTCGAGCCTGCTGAACCGGCTGACCGACGCCGGCGTTCTGGTCGAGGACGCGCTGTTCGCGACCCTCGATCCGACGACTCGCCGCACCCAGACCGCCGACGGTCGCGTCTTCACGATGTCCGACACGGTCGGCTTCGTCCGCAATCTGCCCCACCAGCTCGTCGAGGCCTTCCGCTCGACGCTGGAAGAGGTCGCCGAGTCCGATCTGATCCTGCACGTCGTCGACGGTTCGCACCCTGATCCCGAGGGGCAGATCGCTGCTGTACGTGAGGTCTTCGCCGACGTCGACGCGACCGAGGTTCCCGAGATCATCGTGATCAACAAGGCCGATGCCGCCGATCCGATCGTCCTGCAGCAGCTGTTGTCGCGGGAGCCGCACGCGATCGTGGTCAGTGCGCGCACGGGCGAGGGCATCGACGAGCTGCTCAGCGCGATCGAGGCCGATCTGCCGCAACCGTCGAGCCAGGTCGACGTGCTGCTGCCGTACTCGCGCGGTGATCTGCTCAACCAGATCCACACCCAGGGCGAGATCGACTCCCTCGACCACGAGGCGGATGGCACGCACGTCGTGGCGCGGGTGCACGGAGCGCTGGCTGCCGAGCTCGAGCCCTACGCGGTCTGAAGGCTGCGCAGGGTCCGCACGGCGACGGTGACCCACGCTGCCAGCAGCACCACGAACAGCGCGACGGCGAGGTCGCGGAGCACGATGCTCCCGGTTGCCTCGGCCAGCCCTGACGCACCGGTGACCACGGTGCCGATCGGGAAGGTGAACGACCACCAGGTCATCGCGAACGGGAGACCCGTGCGGGTCGTGCGCACGGTCAGTGCCGTCGCGACCACCAGCCAGACGGCCGCGAGCGCCAGCACGGGGAGGCCGTAGACCATCGCGAGTCTGCTGTCGGGCGCCAGGGCATGCGCCGCGGTGACCGACTGGCCGAGCGGACCGACGACGATGAACAGCGTCGGGACCGTCGCTGCGGGGCCGAGCTGGCCTGCGAAGACTCGGCGGACGATCAGGATGATCAGCGGGAGGCTTGCGAGCAGGGCGACGACGAACAGGGTCCAGCACGTCGCCGTCATCGCAGGGCGGAGGTCAGCAGGCAGGTGCGGTGCGACGACGGCGCCCGTGGCGGCGCTGACCATGGGTGGCACGACTGGCATGAGCCAGCCGCCGAACGCGGTACCGCGATAGGTGTCTCGCAGCCGGCGGGGGATCGTGAGCGTCGTCCACAGGCCGATCGACGTGCCGATGACCCACAGGGTCAGTCCGACCGCGGCAGCAGCGGGCGTGCCGATGAGCGGGCGGCCAACCAGCAGGGCTCCGGCGCCGACCGTCATGAGGGCCATCGCCGGCGCGCCGTAGAAGTGCGCCAGGACGGGATCGCTCAGGTGGGCCCGCGCTTCCTCTGGGCGCACGAGCCACTGACGGGCCGTGACAACTACCAGCGCCACCAGGAGCCCGCACGCGAGGAGCCAGAACGCGACCGCGAGCTCAGCGCCGCCGGGAAGGTGGATCGGCAACGTGACGGCGGCGGTCGCCACGATCCCGGTACCCATGACCGAGGCGAACCAGTTTGGTCCCAGGAGGGGCCGCCGGGTCGCCACAGACGTGGACGCGGGGATCAGAACGGCGGTCATGTCTCCACCTTCGTCGGTCTGGAAGGCCGTCGGTAGAACCCCCGTTCCTGTGGGTCCACAGGCAGTGCCTGTGACTGGCGTAGCCTGGGGCGATGCCCCTCAGTCCCCACCTGCCCGACCTGACAGCCTTGTCGTTGCTGGTCGACGTCGCACGGTTCGGCAGCATCGGTGCTGCCGCGCGGGCGCAGGGCATGACCCAGCAGGCCGCCTCCGAGCGGCTGCGTGGTGTCGAGGCCCAGGTCGGCTTCACGGTCCTGCATCGCAGTGCCCGCGGTTCGACCCTGACCGCATCCGGGACCGTGCTGGTCGAGTGGGCGTCACGGCTGCTCGACGTCGCGAACGAGGTCGACGGTGCCATCGCCTCGCTGCGCACCGACCGCCGGCGGGAGCTGCAGGTCGCGGCCAGCATGACGGTGGCCGAGCACCTCGTGCCACGGTGGCTGGTCCAGCTGCCAGAACGCCAGACGCGTGAAGGGGTCGAGCCCACCGCGGTCAGCCTGCAGGCCGCCAACAGTCGTCATGTCATCGCGGCCGTGACGGACGGCTCAGCCGACCTCGGCTTCGTCGAAGGCACCGACGTGCCCGACGAGCTGGGCAGCCGGGCGCTGAGCTCTGATGGCTTGTTGCTCGTCGTGGCGGCCGGGATGCCCTTGTCGTCGCAGCGAACTGCGCTGACGCCGCTCCAGGTCGCGGACCTCTCACTGACCAGCCGCGAGGTCGGCTCGGGAACGCGCGAGGTGCTCGAACGGGCACTCGCCACGCACGGGCTGACCATGGCCGCGCCGGCCGTCGAGCTGACCACCTCGACCGCGGTGCGGGCATCGGTGCGGGCCGGGGGAGCGCCAGCATTCCTCAGCTCCTTGGTCGTCGAGAACGACGTCGCTGCCGGGCACCTGGTCGTCGTCCCGACGACGGGGCTCGACCTGCAACGCACGTTCCGGGCCGTGTGGGCTGGCAGTGACACCCCGCCGTCCGGCCCGGTGCGCGAGCTGCTGGGGCTGGCGAGCCAGTGACCTGTGGACGGCCCCCGCACGACCTGCGCACCGCCCAGATAACCTTCGAGATGTGCCTGACATCCGCGACGTCCTCCATGCTGCGGTCGAGGCGGTCGGCGGTGCTGATCGGCCAGGTCAGATCGAGATGGCCGAGGCAGTCAAGCGTGCCCTCGACACCGGTGAGCACCTCCTCGTCCAGGCCGGAACCGGCACCGGGAAGTCGCTCGGCTACCTGGTGCCGAGCCTGCTGCACGGCAAACGGGTCGTGGTCGCGACCGCGACCCTGAACCTGCAGCACCAGCTGGTCGAGCGCGACATCCCGGCGCTCAAGGCGGCCGCCAAGGTCACGCTCGACAAGGTGCCGCACCACGCAGTCGTCAAGGGACGCGGCAACTACGCGTGCCTGCACCGGGTGCGCGAGGGCGCGCCCGACGACCAGGGCACGTTGATTGATGTTCCCGAAGGCTCGCTGGGCGCCGAGGTCGTCGAGCTGCGCGAATGGGCCGAGGAGCAGGCCGCTGCGGGACACATCGGCGACCGCGACTCCGCACCCGCGCACAACGAGCGCGCCTGGCGACAGGTCAGCGTCAACCACCGAGAATGCCTCGGTGCCTCGCGATGCGCGCACGCGCTCGAGTGCTTCGCCGAGCTTCGCCCGCGAGGACGCGCAGACCGCACAGGTCGTGGTGACCAACCACGCCCTCCTGGCGATCGACGCGATCGACGGCGTGCCGATGCTGCCCGAGTACGACGCCGTCATCGTCGACGAGGCCCACGGCTCGCCGCGCGGGTCACCCAGGCATCGACCGACGAGCTCGACCCGGTCATCGTCGAACGCGCTGCCCGACGCGCCCGCGCCCACGTCGACGGCGCAGAGGCCGACGACCTGTCCGATGCCTCCGACAACCTCGCCGACGTGCTGGCCCGCACCGACGAGGGCCGCATCGACGATCCTGGTCAGCCCTTGCAAGAAGTCTTGGCCTTCGTCCGCGACACCGCCCGCAACTGCTTGTCGGCCTTTCCGAAGGACAAGGAGAAGGGCGAACCCGATGCCGCCCGGCTGCAGGCCAAGGGCATGGTCGACGAGGTCCGCAAGATCGCCGAACGGATGGCTGCCAAGGCCGAGACCGAGGTGCTCTGGCTGAGCGACCTGCGCGGCAACAAGCAGCTGCACATCGCGCCGATCGACGTCTCGGCGGCGCTGCGCGACAAGCTCTTCGGCAGCAAGACCGTCGTCCTGACCAGCGCGACACTCAAGCTCGGCGGGGGCTTCGATCCCGTCGCGCGGTCGCTCGGGCTCTGGGACAACGACCCGCCGTGGAGCTCGCTCGACGTCGGCTCGCCCTTCGACTACCAGCGGCAAGGCATGCTCTACGTCGCGCGAAGCCTGCCTGCGCCAGGTCGCGACGGTCTCGAAGAGGCGCAGTCGCCGAGATCACCGCCCTAATCGAAGCCGCCGGCGGACGCACCCTCGGCCTGTTCTCGTCACGCCGCGGCGCCGAGAAGGCTGCCGAAGAGGTGCGCGAGCGGCTGCCCGACATCGACATCTGGTGCCAGGGCGATGCGCAGCTGCCGGCTCGCCCGCCGGTTCGCCGAGACGCCCAGCACCTGCCTGTTCGGCACGTTGAGCCTGTGGCAGGGGGTCGACCTGCCGGGCGACACGTGCCGGCTCGTCATCATCGACCGCATCCCCTTCCCGCGGCCGGACGACCCGTTGATGAGCGCTCGCCAGAGGCTGGTCGAGAAGCGTGGTGGCAACGGCTTCATGGCCGTCGCGGCCAATCACGCGGCGCTGCTGCTCGCCCAGGGCGCCGGACGACTCATCCGTCGATCTACCGACAAGGGGGTCGTGGCGATCCTCGATCCGCGCATCGCGACAGCCAGATACGGATCGTTCCTGGCAGCGTCGCTGCCCGACATGTGGCGAACGACCGACCGAGAGACGGCCCTCGGGGCTCTTCGTCGACTCGACTCGGCTGCAATGGCCTCCGGAGCATCGACCGACTGATATCGTGAGGCGGCTGTCCGCCCATCACGCGTCTGGGGAATTCATGAAGTATCGCGGTGTCCTGTTGGTGCCGACCTTGATGGCAGTCGTTGCCGGTCTGCTGGTGGCATCACCGGCGGAGGCCGCGAGTCACAAGGCCTACCTGAAGTCCAAGAGCATTGCGATCTCGTCATCGGGCAAGGGCAAGGTCGCGATCTCCTGCACATCGTCGAGCACCTGCAAGGGAACGCTCCGATTTGCCGGATCGACCAAGTCGACCAAGTTCAGCGTGCCCGGCAAGAAGACCGTCTACCGCGCTGTCGCGCTGCGCACCGGCGACTCGGCCAACCCGCGCAACGGTACGTCCCGGAACGGTCAGTACCGCTACAAGTCGGGGCAGAAGCTGCGCATCACCGAGACCTCGCCCAAGAAGGCGACCACGACCTACACCGTGACGACCGAGACGGCCCTGGCAGGCCAGGAGATCACCGGCGTCCTCGATGGAATCGGCGGAAGCCAGGTCAGCGGAATCCGGGTCGAGCTGCTGAAGTACCTGCGCGGCGGCAACACCCAGGTCGTCGCGTTCCAGAACGACCTCGGCACCGGCGACCGCTACCGCTTCAGGGTCCGGCTCGGCGCCAACAACTCGCCGTCGGACGCCTACCGCCTGCGGATCAGCGCGAAGGACCAGGACGGCATCAGCCGCACCTGGTTCTGGCGCGGCACCGACAGCTCGCCGACCGGCGGTGGACGTTACCTGCGCGAAGCCAGCGTCGTCCGGGCCACGAAGGCCAGCGACTTCAACGCAGACTTCCAGTACTCCTCGCTGCGGGGCACCGCGCCGGCAGGAACGACGATCACGGCGGTCGGACCGCCCAAGTCGTTCAGCGGTGGGCGCAGCGTGACCCGCGAGCTCGACTACGTCGGCTGCGGCAACGCCTTCGGCGAGACCAAGTCGGTCGGTGGCACCTACCGCATCGACTTCCTGCCCTACCGGGCCGGCGATCGTCGCTACATGGTCTCGGCCCGCCGCGGTGCAGTCGACGCCTGGTACGGGCGACCGGCGGTGCAGCGGTTCGGCAGCTGCTTCGACGTCGGCAGCTACTCCTACTCGACCAGCAACCTGATCGCGCTCAACGGCACCAGCCCGGCGGTCCGCGATGTCGACGTGTCGTCCAGCGGCATCGACATCTCCGTCAAGGGCGCCTTCTCCGGCTTCAGCGCGACCGAGCAGGGCGATCGGTGGATCCGACTGCGCGAACGTGCTCCAGGTGTTCCGGTGCTCGACGCCCCGGTCGTGGCCGAGCGTCTCGGCAACAGCAGCGGCGACGCCACGTTGCGCAACGTCCCGCCTGGCAACTACTGGGTCGGCTGGGCCGCCGCACCGGCTGCTCTGACTGGTACCCCAGCCGGTTCCCCAACAACCGGGCCTACTTCAAGGGCGCCGACCGCACCGCCGAACGCTGGAAGGCGTTCCGCAAGCTCTCTGATCTTCCGGCGAGCCTCCGCTCGACCGCACGCAACGCCAATCCCAATCCGGCCACCGACGCCCAGAACAAGGTCAAGTCGGGCAGCAAGGGATGGATGTACCGCTCGCACTGCAAGGCCAACGGCGCAGGCAAGTACGTCAAGGTCAACGTCAGCGACACCGGTTCGTCGTACACCAAGAGCGTCTCGTTGACGTCGTCGAAGGGCGCGAAGGTCAGCGGCCGGGTCACCCGCACCGGTGGGCGCACCAACAAGGAGATCCTGGTGCGACTGTCCTCGACCGACGGCGTCCGGGTCCTGCGCACGGCCATGACCGACGGAGCAGGACGGTTCACGGTCTCGGGTCTGCCGAGCGGCAACTGGTCGGTCGCGGTCAACAGCGACTCGTGGCGGGGTATCGGTCGCGCGTTCAAGGGACGTCACTCGATCCGGGTCACCGCTGGCAAGAGTTATTCGGTGGGAACACTGCAGTTCCGGGGGTGACGTGCAGCGGGACCCCTGATGATTTGTTATGTTGACGGCTGCTTGTCATCAAAGTCCTCGGGGGAACTTCATGAGACTGCGTACGCCCGCGATCATCGCGGCACTCCTGGCACTGGTGGTGTCGCTGTTGTCAGCGCTGCCGGCAGAAGCTGCCAGCTACAGCGCGTCCGTCAAGACGACCCGTATTGCGTTGAGCGCGAGCGGAACCGGTCAGATCCCGGTTCGCTGCTCGCACAAGAAGAAGTCGTGCAAGGGCAAGATCTCGTTCCGGGACGACACCGGCACACCCCGTGCTCGCTCGTACTCGATCCGGCCGGGCAAGACGGCCAATGTCACGGTGTCGATCCACACCAACGCGGCAGACAACCCCCACAACGCGCCGGCCACACCCGGACGCGACATCAAGTCGGTCAAGAACGTCCGCTTGAAGGTCGCTGAGACCTCGCCGCGTCGCACGACCCACTACTACAACTCGATGACCACCGAGACGCGGCTGACCCGCCAGGACATCACCGGAACCGTCACCGGAATCGGCGGAAGCCTGGTCAGCGACGTGCGCGTCGACCTGCTGCGCTCGGTGCGCGGCGGAAACGTCGTGGTCGTCAAGGGCCAGGACGTCCCGAACAACGGCGGCCGCTTTCGGCTCGGTGTGAGCCTGGGCGCCAACAACGCCTCCAGCAGCCCTTACCGGCTGCGGGTCAGTGGCACGGACGCCCAGGGCGTGCGTCGGTCGTGGTTCTGGCGCGGCACCGACAACCGGCCCAGCGGTGGTGGTGCCCACCTGCGCGACGGCAGTGTCATCCGTGCGTCGCGGCTCAGCGACTTCGACGCCAACTTCACCTACGGCAAGATCTCCGGCACAACAGCTGCTGGCGCCGAGGTCACGGTGGCATCGCCACCGCCCAGCTTCAGCGGCGGCTCGACGACCCTGCGCGAGCTCGACATCACCCGCTGCGCCAACATCTTCGGCCAGACCAAGGCCAACAGCTCCGGCGGTTACGTCGTGCAGTTCCTGCCACTGACCGCGACCTCGTCGAACCGCTACATGGTCGGCGTCAAGAACGGCTCGACCCAGGCCTGGTACGGGCGCACCAACACGCGCTACGGCAGCTGCTACGACATCACGAACTACCGCTACAAGAAGACCAACCTGATCACCTTGACCGCGCCCTTGGTCAAGTCGCTGAACGCCTCGTCGAGCGACAACCGGGTCACCGTCAAGGCCCGCTACTCCAAGGCGTACAAGCCGACCCAGCAGGGTGACCGCTGGATCCGGCTGCGTGAGAAGATCCCCGGCACCCGTGTGCTCGACAGTCGCGTCGTCGCCGAGGGCTTCGCCAGCGCAGGTTCGAAGTCGCGGACGTTCAACAACGTCGCGCCCGGCGACTACTGGGTCGAGGTGGGACGGCGCACCGGCTGCTCCGACTGGTACCCCAGCAAGTTCCCCAACAACCGGGCCTACTTCAAGGGCAGCGATCGTTCTGCTGAGCGCTGGAAGTCCTTCAAGCGGCTGAAGGACCTGTCCGGCGGCAAGAACAGCGGCAACGAGGCGCGTGCCCGTCGGGCTGATCCGAATCCCGCCACCGACGCGCAGAACAAGATCAAGCGCGGCTACGCCGGTTGGATGTACCGCGGCTACTGCAAGGCGCACGGCGCTGGCACCGTCAACACGGTGCGCGTCTCCGGAACAGGTCAACGGATCACCAAGACGACTAGCACCAACCGCCAGGGTGCCGTGGTCAAGGGACGCGTCTCACGTACGAAGGGCCGCACCAACAAGGAGATCATGGTTCGCTTGTCCTCCTCAGCCGGTACGCGGGTCATCCGCACCGACATCACCGACGGCAGCGGGACGTTCTACATCGCCGGGCTGGCATCGGGCAAGTGGACGATCTCGGTCAACTCCGACTCGTGGCGCGGCATCGGACGCAAGTTCACCGGCCGCAAGTCGGTCACGGTTCGGGCCGGCAAGGGCTACAACGTCGGGACGCTGCGCTTCAACGGCTGATACCTCCGCATCCATCGTTGTGGCTCCACCTGAGAGGGTGGAGCCATGACTGTTCTCGTCACCGGCGGTGCCGGCTACATCGGCTCCCATGTCGTCCGGGCCTTCCGGCTGGCCGGCCTCGACTGTGTCGTCGTCGACGACTTCTCCAGCGGTCACCGTGGTTTCGTGCCTTCAGACGTCGAGCTGATCGACACCACGATCCTCGACACGACGATCGTCGCCAAGGCGATGGTCGAGCACGAGGTCGAGGCCGTCGTCCACCTGGCTGGGTTCAAGTACGCGGGGGTGTCGGTGCAACGCCCCCTGCACACGTACGAGCAGAACGTGCAGGGCACCGTGAGCTTGCTGCGAGCCATGAACGAGGCAGGCGTCGACAAGATCGTGTTCTCGTCGAGTGCGGCCGTCTACGGCACCCCTGACGTCGACCTGGTCACCGAGACGACCCCCACGGCGCCCGAGTCGCCGTACGGCGAGAGCAAGCTGATCGGCGAGTGGCTGCTGCGCGACACCGCGCGGGCACATGGCTGCACCACACGTCATTGCGCTACTTCAACGTCGTCGGCTCGGCAGTTCCCGATCTGTACGACACGAGCCCGCACAACTTGTTCCCTCTGGTCATCGAGGCGCTGCAGGAAGGCCGTACCCCTCGCATCAACGGTGACGACTATCCGACCGCTGACGGCACGTGTGTGCGTGACTATGTCCATGTCGCCGATCTCGCGGACGCCCACGTCGTCGCTGCGCGCAAGCTTACTGGCTGGCAGCCCGCTAGAACCGGTCTACAACCTGGGCAGCGGCGACGGGGTCTCGGTGCGCCAGATCATGGATGCGGTCGCCGAGGCGACCGGTATCGCCTTCGAGCCGCAGATCACCGAGCGACGTCCAGGGGACCCGGCGCGGATCGTCGCATCGGGTGAGCTCGCGTCACGTGATCTCGACTGGACGATGCGCCACTCGGTCGCTCAGATGGTCAGCAGCGCCTGGAACGCCCGCCAGTCTGCTTCGTGAGCCAGGCCTGTTCTTGAGCTTGCAGAAAGGTCGGCTGTCATCGCCATATGACGATGACAGCCGACCCGAGCGATGCTAGTGAAGTGGCCGCCCTGACAGGTGCAGCGTGCTTGTTCAACGGATTCAGTGACCGGTCTCGGTTGGCCATCGTTCAACACCTGCTGACTGACGAGCACCGAGTCGTCGATCTGGTGGGTCGCCTCGGCCTGGCCCAGTCCACGGTGTCCAAGCACTTGGCCTGCTTGGTCGACTGCGGCATCGCGCGTGTCAGGTCGCAGGGGCGGGCCTCCGTGTACTCCCTGGCCCACCCGGAGGCGACCCTCGAGCTGCTGGCCGCCGCCGAACGCGTCCTGGCTCTGACAGGTGACGCGGTCACCCTGTGCCCGGTCTACGGCATCGGTAGCGACCAGGAGCAGTCGTGAGCGCAAACGCCCACACCTCAGCCGTCCCGCTGGCAGCACACGACAGGGCGCGTCTGGGGCGTCGAGCTCAGTTGTTGGCGGGTGTATCGGTGGCGTACAACGTCGTCGAAGCAGTCATCGCAGTCACCGCAGGTCTGGTCGCCGGCTCGGTGGCTCTCGTGGGGTTCGGCCTGGACTCGGTCGTCGAGGTGTCCAGCGGGCTCATCATCCTCTGGCAGTTCCGCCACCGGCTTCCTGAGACCCGGGAGAAGCAGGCACT
Organism: Aeromicrobium sp. UC242_57; assembly: GCF_044452305.1. Classification (NCBI taxonomy): domain Bacteria; kingdom Bacillati; phylum Actinomycetota; class Actinomycetes; order Propionibacteriales; family Nocardioidaceae; genus Aeromicrobium; species Aeromicrobium sp. UC242_57. Next base: position 1,132,344 of record NZ_JBIOAM010000003.1, read on the forward strand.
GCGGCTGATGGCGTTCTCGTTCTTCGCGCTGGCTGCCTATGTGTTCTTCGAGTCCTTCCGGTCGCTCGTTGTCGGCCATGAACCCGACCCGTCGCCTGTGGGCATCATCTTGGCTGCAGTGTCTCTGGCGATCATGCCGTTCTTGTCGTGGGCGCAGCGGCGCACCGGCAAGGCCCTCGGGTCGAACGCTGTCGTCGCGGACTCCACGCCAGACCCTCCTGTGCACCTACCTGTCCGCAGTGCTGCTCATCGGACTCGTGCTGAACGCCACCCTGGGATGGACGTGGGCAGATCCGGTCGCCGGACTCGTCATCGCTGGCGTCGCGGTACGCGAGGGCGTGGAAGCGTGGCGCGGCGAAGGATGCTGTGCTCCGAGCGGAGTGAGTGCATCCACCGACGACTGCTGCTCGTGCGCTGTCCGTGGGGCCTGTCGAAGGGGCCGAACCTCACACCTTCCGCAGGACCGCCGTGACCTTGCCGAGGATCGTGGCGTGGGTGCCGTCGATGGGGGAGTAGTCGTCGTTGTGCGGCAGCAACCAGACCTGGCCGTCCTTGCGCTGGAAGGTCTTGACCGTGGCCTCGCCGTCGAGCATCGCGGCGACGATCTCGCCATTCTCGGCGTTGGGCTGCTGGCGGATCACGACGTAGTCGCCGTTGCAGATCGCCGCATCGACCATCGAGTCGCCGGAGACCTCGAGCAGGAACAGTGTGCCGTCGCCGACCAGCGACTTGGGCAGCGGGAAGATCTCTTCGACGCGCTCTTCAGGCGAGGATCGGCCCGCCGGCGGCGATACGCCCGACGAGCGGACGTTGGTCGCCGTGGGTGCGGCATCGTTGATGCCGGTCTCGTCGAACGGCGCTTGATCGAGCGAGGTCTGCTCGAGCTGCCCCTCAGGGTGCGGCACGGCGGACATCGACCGGCGCGCGGCCATGACGTCGGGCAGGAAGATCTCGAGAGCACGAGGGCGGTTGGGGTCGCGCTTGACGTAGCCCAGACCTTCGAGCGTCCTCAGCTGGTGAGCGACCGACGACGTGCTGGTCAGACCGACCGCAGCACCGATCTCGCGCATGCTGGGCGGGTAGCCGCGCTTCTCGATCTCGTCGCGCAGGAACTCCAGGACCTTGCGCTGACGGGTGGTCAGCCCGGTGGAGTCGGCCGGCCCGTCGGGCAAGCCGGTGACGTCGGCTTTGCGTTCGTCGCTCATGTGTGAACACTAACCCGATATCGACCCTCTGTTCAAACATATGTTCGATGGCGTGTCGCGGGTCGGGGTCCTAGGTTGGGTCGGTGCCAGCGAACCAGAAGAGTCCAGACGTTCCGCGCTCTGCCGTCGTGACAGGTGCCGGTCGCGGCATCGGACGTGCCGTGGCAGCCGAACTGGTCGCTCGGGGATACCGCGTGGTGGTGACCGATCTCGACGAGGCGGCTGCTGTCCGTGCGGCCGACGAGATCGGCGCCTCAGAGGGCCTGAGGCTCGACGTGACCGATCCCGAGGCCAACCGCGTCGTCGCCGTGCATGCTCGCGAGATCGCGCCGCTCGCAGTGTGGGTGTGCAACGCCGGTGTGCTGTTCGAGGGCGAAGTCACCTCGCTGACCGAGCAGCAGATCCGGACGACGTTCGACGTCAACGTGCTGGGTGCAGTGTGGGGAGTCAGGGCCGCAGCAGACGCCTTTCGCGAGCAGTCCAGCCTGGGGATCATCGGCGGACAGATCGGTGTCCTCGCATCGCTCAGCGCCCATGCGCCGGTGCCTGGGCTGAGCGTCTACGCCGCCTCCAAGGCTGCCGTGCTGTCGCTGGTGACCTCGTTGGTGGCCGGCAGCGTCGTGACCACATCCACCTGCACGCGCTGTGCCCCGACGGGGTCGACACCGCGATGGTGGAGTCGATGGTGCCCGAGGGGGGTGCCCGCGCGATCTTGGCGACCGGAGTCATGTTCAGCCCGCAGGACGTCGCTCGAGAGCTCGTCGACATGCTGGGGACCAGGCGCACGATCAAGACGATGCCGGTGTGGCGTGGAGTCCTCGGTCGTTCTGCCTCGTTGGCCCCCGGGTCGCCGCGCGGGTCGATCCCGTGCTCCGACGGGTGGGAGCGAGCCGGCTGCGCAGAGCCCGCAAGCGGCGCCGAGCGGGCCGCGACGTGACCGCGGTGTCGAGGCGGACGGCTGATCTCACCTATTTCGTCGGCAGCGCCCTCACCTTCATCCTCGGGTTCGGCGTCGCGGTCGTCGTGTACGCCAAGCTGGACGCGGCGCAGGAGGCACCCGTGGATCTCGTCGAGGCGTTTCCCCTGTGCGTGGCAGGAGTCCTCGCCGCTCTGGTCGCCTGCTTCGGATTCATCTCGGGCTTCGTCGAGCGGGAACGGAGCTTCCAGAACAATCCCCACGCCGTGCCGATCTCGGCAGACGCCGAACGGCAAGCGACGTGTGGGAGCGCTGCGGGCGCCATCGCTGGCCAGCTGGTCGTGGGCGGCGGTCGGCGGATACACCATCGCGATCTGCGGGTTGACCACGCAGCAGAACGGCTCGATCGGCTGGGTGCCTGTTCTGCTGCTCGCGCTGGCGGTGGCCTTGTTCGTGGGGGCCAGAGCCCATGCAGGTCCCGGGGGACTGCGCATCGCGGTGGTGCTCGCTGTGCTCAGCATCGTCGCGATCGGTGTGCTGTTCGCCGTGGCGCGGTGGTCGATCTAGAGCTCGCGGGCAGCGTCCTCGGTGATCGTCTCAGCCGTGACGATGTCTTCCTCGACCGCTTCGACGGTTGCGCCGAACAAGATCGCGTACAACCCGATCCAGAGCCACAGGAGCAGGACGACGACACCGGCGAGTGCTCCGTAGGTCTTGCCGTCACTGCCGAAGTTGTCGACGTACACCGAGAAGCCGATCGAGACGACGACCCACAACGCGCTGGCGACGATGACGCCCTTGGTCACGAGCCTGGGCGACTCGGGGTCGATCCGGTGCTACCCGGAACAGCACGCCGATCGCGACGACCAGCGCTCCCAGCAGAACCGCCCAGCGGGCGGCGCCAGCAGGATGCGGACGCCCGGGACGATGTCGAGCGCGTCGAAGATCGCCGGGGCTGCCGCGACGAGGGTGATCACGACGAGGACGAAGACGATCGCGCCGACCGTGAGCCCGAGGGCGAGGAGGCTTGCGCTGGACGAAGTTGCGCGAGTCCTTGATGCCGAACATCACGTTGATCGCGGTGACGAGATTTCCACGCCGCCTGAGGCGCTGTAGAACGCCAGGACGACGGCCAGGACGAGTCCCAGGCCCAGGGACCCGCTGGAGGTCGAGGTCAGTGTCTGAGCTGTCCGGTGATCAGGGAGGCGGCGTCAGCCGGTAGTGCGTCGGTGAGCTGCTCGGACTGGCGCTGCACCGTCTCGGGTGAGGCGACGAGGCCGTACGTCAGGACTTCCGGCGATGAGGGCGGGAAGAGGGGACAGGAAGGCGTAGAAGGCCACTCCGGCTGCCAACAGCGGCGCTTGCTGGGCCGAGGCCTGCTTCCAGGATGTTCGAACAGTTTGTACGGCAGGCATGTCTCGACGGTAGTGCGATACGGCTGTGCCCGCCTGTCTGAGCAGGAGTAGGCCAGATGTTCGAACGATTTTCGAATGTCTTTTTCCTGCAAAGGCAGCAAGTGTGCAGCGTCACTCGAAATTCTGTTCGATTAGTTCTTCCTTTTGTCAGAGGTCGCCCGTATTGTCGTACATGTGTTCGATCGAACGCCTGTTCGCATCAATCGAATGACATCGAGAGCCGCCGCTCGGTCGAGCACACCAATCCACGCAAGAGATCACGTTCACCGTCTCACTTCCCCCACGGAGGCACCCATGAGTACCATGACCATCAGCCAGTTCGACGCCCGCTCGATGCGACCCGCGCGCACCGTCACGGCCCAGGCCCAGGCCCAGGCCCAGCGGCCGACCACCGCAGTGCGGCTGACTCGCCGCGGCAAGGCCGTCGTGCTGTCTGCGGCCGTCGCCGCTATCGCGGTCTTCGCTGTGATGTTCGGCCCGTCCTCGACGGCGACCGACGAGGCTGGCACGCCGGCCGAGACGACGATGGTGCGCATTCTGCCGGGTCACACGCTGTGGGAGATCGCCGGAGAGGCCAACCCCAATGGCGACATCCGCAAGACGGTCGACGAGATCATCAAGCTCAACTCCATGCCCAGCGCGTCTGCTCTGCAGGTGGGTACGGAGATTGCGGTGCCGGTCTACTCGTAGTAGCCGCGCACGACCACGCAACCCGTCCAGGTCTCTAGGGAAGGTGACCTGGGCGGGTTTCGTTGTGGTGCTCGTGGGTCACAATGAACCCATGCGGATTCACGTGGTCGCTGATGCGGCCGACAAGGATGGCGGCTACGTCGTCGAACGGATCGTCGAGCGAGGTGGTGAGATCGTCGAGCTTGACCGAGACGCCCTCACCTCGTTCGGTGAGCTGGGCGGCTCCGAGCTGATCGTGCTACTCGGCTCCGACAAGTCGGCACATGATCCGAAGTGGGAACGCTCGGTCATCTCCGAGACGGAGCTGGTGCGCTCGGCGCTCAGGGCAGGGACGCCGGTCATGGGGATCTGCTACGGCGCCCAGCTGCTCGCTCGGGCACTCGGCGGCACGTCCTGGCGTTCCGACAAGGCCGAGCTGGGCTGGGGGCGGGTCGACACGATCGATCCGGTGCTGTGCCCTGAGGGTCCCTGGGGTCAGATGCACACCGACGTCTTCGCGCCCGGGCCTACGTCGCGCATCATCGGCACGACCTGGCGGGGTCCGCAGTGCATCGTCGACGACTCGTTCGGTGCGCGGTCGATTGCCTGGCAGTTCCATCCCGAGGTGACGCCCGAGACCTATGAGCGGTGGGTGCACGCAGGCTACTTCGGCGACATCGGCGTCGACACTGCCGATCTGATCCGTCAGGCCCGGCGCAATGCGATCCAGTCCCGGCTGCGTGCCAGGTCGTTGACCGATGCGGCGCTCTCGTACCTGGGCGTCGCATGAAGGGCCGGCCCAGCGGTTACGAGTGGACCGTCCGCGGCAAGGAGGTCGTGATCACCCACCACGGAGTTGTCGGTGCAGTGCTGCGAGGCGCCACGGCACATCAGTTCGTGCGTGACGCCGAGCACGGAGACCAACAGCTGCTCATGGCAAGGATCATGACCCGAGGCACGACCCCGCCAAGAAGCAGCCGCGCAAGCGTTAGTCGGTGACGTCGGCAGCCTTGTGGGCTGCTTCTGCCGCAGATTTCTCCGACTTGGCGTCCGCTGTCGACAGACGACCGCCGGTGCTCTCGAGGTGCGCCCGGATGAACCAGTGGAACGGCTCGAGCTGCTTCTGCTGGCCGATGACCATGTCTTCGGTGACCGGATCGAGATCGGAGACCGCAGCCTGTGCCTTGCGGTGATCCTTCAGCAGGTTGATGTAGACCTCGTCGAGGGCGCCCAGGTGCTCGTTCGTGGTGGCCCGTCCGAGCGAGTAGTCCTCCCACGTGCGGCCAGCGACGATCGCGCCGGGCGTGCCCTGCGGGGAGACGCCCAGGGTGGCGATGCGTTCTGCCGTCTCGTCGACCATGGCGATGACTTCGTCGACGTGCGGGTCGATCATCTCGTGGACCGCGATGAAGTGAGGACCGACAACGTTCCAGTGCACGTGCTTGAGCGTCAGGTGCAGGTCGTTGAGCGCGTTGAGCCTCTCCTGGAGGATGCCGGCGAGCTTCTCGCCCTCGGCGTTGGTGAGGCCAGGAATCGTAAATTTCGGGGTTGAGTTAGCCATACATTTTCCATACCCCCTCTGCTCGCGCTTAATCGTCGATCTGCGGCCAGGGACTACATCAAGACCTCGACAAACTCGTCATGGGGAGGCTGCTTTTCGGCTGGGTGCCAGGGCATACGTTTGTGTCATGGCTTTGATCGTCTGCCCCCTGTGTGTCCGCGAAGATGACATCTTCTTGATCCGGGTCCTGCCGGATGGTCGCAAAGAGGCCAGGTGCGATGACTGCGACTTCGTGTTCACGTATGGCAAGGCCGTCGAGGAGCCGCCGCCAGCTGCGGCCAAGCCGCGTCCGAAGGCGAAGCCGAAGGCTGCCGCGGCGCGCACCCGGGTGCCGGCGAAGGCATCGGTGCCATCGATCCAGATCGCGCTGAAGCAGTTCCAGACGTCGGTCGAGCTTCTCGGCCGAGGCTGTCGAGCGAGCGTACGCGCTCAAGCAGGAGTTCCTGCGCGAGGAGTATGTTCCCAAGCCGGTGGTGCAGCGTCATTGGCAGAAGTTCGCCTGGGTCTTCTCGCCGGCCGGGCTCGACAAGGCAGTGATCTTCGACCTCGAGCAGTTCGTCCATGACCCGATCGGCGCCGACCAGGGGAGCACCCTGGTCTTCGACAAGGCGTGGAGCGTCATGGGCGAGTTCGAGGGGGCGCGGCGCATGCGCGCCAGCATCGAGTACCTGCTGCGGGGGACTGGATCGATCGAGGATCGGATGACCGAGCTCGTCGACGGCACGTATGCGATGTCGATGCCTGGCTTCGGCGAGGGCTCGTGACGAAGACGCTGGCAGTCGCCGACTCCGAGCGATTCCTGCCGATCTTGACGTATGCGCAGAAGCGAGAGCTTGCCCGCGACGTGTACGGCCTCGATCTGCCCTCTGCCGACGTGGGCTCGTGGACCGTGGGTCGCCTGGCGGTGTGGACGAACGACCTTCTGGTAGAGCTGGCGGGCAATGATTTTCATGACCAGCATCACGCCGCCCAGTTTTTGCTGTGGGCGCAGGAGCGCTAGCGCCCGACTGCTGCTCTCGCCACCCTCGCGCGGCCCTCTGAGAGGCCCGCGACACGCCGAAATTGCAGGACAAAATGCGCTCTGACCTGCGCAAATGCACGTGTCCCGAAAAAGTGTCAGCACTGTCCACCAGGATGTTGCACAAGCCCTTTTCGACGCGTAAGGTAACACTAGATCTAGTAGTTACATCGCTGTAGTTCTCCACATCTAGTTCCACAGGATGACCGGGGTTACGCACCGAAATAGCGATTGATCCACAGTGTTTCCACACCTTCGTCCCCAGCTCGGGGATGACGCACGAGCAACAGCTCCATCAAGACAAGCCCCACCGCAACATGCCCATCGAAAGGAGTAGCGCGATGCACTGTCCGTTCTGCAAGAACACCGACACCAAGGTGCTCGACAGCCGCATCGCCGACGAAGGCGGAGCGATCCGTCGGCGCCGCTCCTGCTCGGCCTGTGAGAAGCGCTTCACCACGATCGAGCAGATGCAGTCACCGTGGTCAAGCGCTCCGGCGCGACCGAGCCGTTCCTGCGCGACAAGGCCGTCTCGGGCGTCCGCAAGGCCTGCAAGGGCCGACCGGTCTCCGACGACGATCTGGCGCGTCTTGGCCAGAAGGTCGAAGACACGCTCCGCGATTCGGGGTGCGCCGAGGTCCCGGCCCATGAGGTCGGTCTCGCGATCCTGGAGCCCCTGAAGCTGCTCGACGAAGTTGCTTATCTGCGGTTCGCCTCGGTCTACAAGGCGTTCGACTCGGCAGATGACTTCGCCGCCGAGATCGCCAGCCTGATGGCAGCCAGCGCCGACAGCGAGCTGGCCAAGCACGCATCAAAGAACAAGTAGCGCAAGAACTCACCATCGTTCTTGAAGCCCGGCCTTTCGAAGGCTAAGGCCCGGCAGCACTAATAAGTAGCATCCACCGCGCACCACGTACACAAGGAGCAGTTCATGACGGAGACGGTCAACGGACCCACGGGTTCACCGCGCAAGGCGACGGGCAAGGCTGCCAGCAAGAATGGCGCCAAACTCAAGATCGAGCGCGTGTACACCACTGAAGGCGTGCACCCGTACGACGCCGTCACGTGGGAACGTCGCGATGTCGTCCAGACCAACTGGAAGACCGGCGAGAACGTCTTCGAGCAGCGGGGCGTCGAGTTCCCCGACTTCTGGAGCGTCAATGCCTCCACGATCGTCACGACCAAGTACTTCCGTGGCGCCGTCGGTGCCCCCGACCGCGAGCAGAGCCTGCGCCAGCTGCTCGACCGCGTCGTCCTCACCTACACCGCCGCCGGCAAAGAGCACGGCTACTTCGCCTCCGACGACGATGCGTCGATCTTCGAGCACGGCTGACCCACATGCTCCTGCACCAGGTCTTCAGCTTCAACAGCCCGGTGTGGTTCAACGTCGGCACGTCGAGCCCCCAGCAGGTCAGCGCCTGCTTCATCCTTGCGGTGGATGACTCCATGGACTCGATCCTCAACTGGTACAAGGAAAGAGGGTCTGATCTTCAAGGGCGGATCCGGTGCCGGCCTCAACCTGAGCCGCATCCGTTCGTCCAAGGAGCTGCTCCGCTCCTCGGGTGGCACGGCCTCGGGCCCCGGTCTCCTTCATGCGTGGTGCTGATGCTTCGGCCGGCACGATCAAGTCCGGCGGTGCGACCCGTCGTGCGGCCAAGATGGTCGTCCTCGACGTCGATCACCCCGACATCGAAGAGTTCGTCGCAACCAAGGCCAAGGAAGAAGACAAGATCCGCGTCCTCCGCGACGCCGGCTACGACATGGACCTCGGTGGCGCTGACATCACCTCGGTGCAGTACCAGAACGCCAACAACTCGATCCGCGTCAACGACGAGTTCATGCGGGCGGTCGAGTCCGGTGGCGAGTTCGGTCTGCGTGCGCGCACCAACGGCGAGATCATCGAGACCGTCGACGCCAAGAAGCTGTGGGAAGACATCGCACAGGCCGCCTGGGCGTGCGCCGATCCCGGCATCCAGTACGACGGCACGATCAACGACTGGCACACCTCGCCGGAGGCCGGCCGCATCACGGCGTCCAACCCGTGCTCGGAGTACATGCACCTCGACAACTCGAGCTGCAACCTGGCCTCGCTCAACCTGCTGAAGTTCCTCAAGGACGACGGCTCGTTCGACACCGCGACGTTCACCAAGGCCGTCGAGTTCATCATCACCGCGATGGACATCTCGATCTGCTTCGCCGACTTCCCGACCGAGGCCATCGGTGACACCACGCGTGCCTACCGCCAGCTCGGCATCGGCTTCGCCAACCTCGGCGCGCTGCTGATGGCATCGGGTCTTGCGTACGACTCCGACGGTGGACGTGCCCTCGCCGGCTCGATCACCTCGCTCATGACGGGTGCGTCCTACCGCCGCTCCGCCGGCTCGCCGGTGTCGTCGGCCCGTACGACGGCTTCGCGCAGAACGCTTCGGCGCACGAGCGCGTCATGCGCAAGCACCAGGCCGCCAACGACGAGATCCGCACCGTGCACGGCATGGACATCGCGGTGCACCGTGCTGCTGCCAAGGAGTGGGCCGACAACCTGACGATCGGCAAGAAGAACGGCTGGCGCAACAGCCAGGCGTCCGTCCTCGCGCCGACCGGCACGATCGGCTTCATGATGGACTGCGACACGACTGGCATCGAGCCCGACTTCTCGCTGGTCAAGTTCAAGAAGCTCGTCGGTGGCGGTTCGATGCAGATCGTCAACCAGACGATCCCGTTCGCGCTCAAGAAGCTCGGCTACACCGGCGAGACCATCGAGGCGATCGTCGAGTTCATCTCCGAGAACGGTCACGTCGTCGACGCGCCCGGTCTGAAGACCGAGCACTACGAGATCTTCGACACCGCGATGGGTCAGCGCTCGATCAAGCCCATGGGCCACGTGCACATGATGGCCGCTTGCCAGCCGTTCCTGTCGGGAGCCATCTCCAAGACGGTCAACCTGCCGGAGTCGGCGTCGGTCGAAGAGATCGAAGATGTCTACTTCCAGGGTTGGAAGCCGGCCTGAAGGCGCTCGCGGTCTACCGCGACAACTGCAAGGTCGGCCAGCCGCTCTCGGACGGCAAGGAAGCCAAGGACTCCGGTTCGACCAAGGTCGAGATCAAGGAAGTCATCGTCGAGAAGCCGATCCGTCGTCGTCTGCCGAAGTCGCGTCAGGCCATCACGACGTCGTTCTCCGTGGGCGGCGCCGAGGGCTACATGACCTCGGGTGCTCACGAGGACGGGTCGCTGGGCGAGATCTTCCTCAAGCTCGGCAAGCAGGGCTCGACCCTCGCCGGCATGATGGACGCCTTCTCGATCGCGATCAGCATCTCGCTGCAGTACGGCGTGCCGTTGGAGACCTTCGTCAGCAAGTTCACCAACATGAAGTTCGAGCCGGCCGGTCTGACCGACGACCCGGACGTCCGCATCAGCCAGTCGATCATGGACTACACGTTCCGTCGTCTGGCCCTCGACTACCTCGACTTCGACACGCGTGCGGCTCTTGGCATCTACTCGGCTGACGAGCGTCAGCGCTACCTCGACACCGGCTCTCACCAGCCGATCTCGAACGGCAGCACTGCCGCTGCGCTGATCGACACCCCCGTCGAGGCGAAGGGTGCGCCGGTCGAGTCCGGTTCGTCGGTTGAGCCTGTTGAAGCCGCCAAGACGACCAGCGTCTCCAGCGACAGCCACGAGGCCGCCGCTTCCAAGCCTGCTCCCACGCAGGCCCACACCAGCGCCGAGCTCCTCGAAGTCATCACTGGCTCCGCGGTCGACTCCCCGCTGTGCATGACCTGCGGAACCAAGATGCGTCCCGCCGGCTCCTGCCACGTGTGCGAAGGATGCGGCAGCACCAGCGGCTGCAGCTGATCATGTGTCAGTAATGGTGTGAAAGTGGGGGAGAGCTTCGGCTCTTCCCCACTTTCGCGTTCGCGGGCACGCGCTGCCTGTGGTCGCGGGATGGACGGTCAATGGCACCGTAGGCAACCGTCGGCAGACTGCCTGGCCTGCTGTCGAGGTTTGCCTGGGCAGATCGGGGGTACGTTCCCCAACGCTGCGTGGCGCACTGCCGAGCCATGACTTCGGTGATGTGTGATCGCAGCCACGCCTGCGCTGCTCGATGGCAAGACCTGCTGTCGAGTCGACAACCTTCATCAACGAGCGTCCGCACCCCGGGCGCCGCACAAAGGAGAACACCATGGGATTTCTACTCTGGATCATCGCCGTCGCTCTCGTGATCTACGGAATCATCACGCTGGTCAACGGCAGCATTCTGCTGGGCATCGTGCTGATCGTCCTCGGTCTGGCCGTGGGGCCCGGCGGCTGGTCGATCTTCAACCGCCGTGGTGCTCGGACCTGATCGCTGACTGATTCGATGCCCCGCAGTCCTGATGAGGGCTGCGGGGCATCCCCGTTACCTCGACCGATAGTGGAGTTTGCGTGGATGAGTTGCTGAATGGCCGGTATGCGTTGGGGGACTCCGTTGGCTCCGGCGGCATGGGAGCGGTGTACCGAGCCACTGACACCCGGCTCGGTCGGCAAGTGGCGGTCAAGGTGCTGCGCGGCGGCCCGCTGACCGACGACGTGGCGCGCGCACGGATGCGCAGTGAAGCCAGCCTCGCGGCATCGATCAACCATCGCGGTGTGGCCCAGGTCTATGACTTCGAAGAGGACCGATCCGCGCATGGCGGTCTCACGTTCATCGTGATGGAGTCGTCGAGGGCCACTCGTTGGCCGAGCTGCTGCGGGAGCGCGGGCCGATGCCTGCAGATCAGGTCATGTCAGTGGTGGTGCAGGTGGCCGAGGGCCTTCAGGCCGCGCACGAAGCCGGCATCGTCCATCGCGACTTGAAGCCAGCGAACATCATGCTGACCCCAGCGGGCCGCACCGTTCTGGTCGATTTCGGCATTGCACGCTCGGCGACCAGCGAGCCACTGACCAGTACCGGCGCGATGGTTGGCACGGCCGAGTACATGAGCCCTGAGCAGTCCGCCGGACGCCCAGCGACGCCGCAGTCAGATCTGTATGCCCTCGGCGTTGTCGCCTTCCACTGCCTGACGGGCTCGTCGCCCTTTCGGAGAGAGTCGCACATCGCGACCGCACTTGCGCATCTCAACGATGACCTGCCAGAGACCGAGAACGGCGTGCCAGCCGATGTCATGACGCTGATCCGATCGTTGACGGCCAAGAACCCCTCCGAGCGGCCCGCAGACGCTGCGACCGTAGCTCGCATGGCCGCTGGGATCGGCCGCTGGCACCATCGACCTGCCGGAGACGTTCGAGCTTGCCGGTGGGGAGCGCGAGGGGGACGGACTGACCCAGACCGCGCTCGTCTCGACTTCACCCACCGCTGTCGTGCCGCAGAGGCGACGCATGGGCTGGACCGCGGCGTATGCCGGCGTGGGGGCCGCGGTGTTGGTGCTGGCGTTCCTCGGGTGGCGCACCATGGGCGGCGACGATCCCGCGGTGGTGCCGGATGTCATCGGGTTGAGCGTGGCGGACGCCAAGGCAGCGATCCGCGATGCCGAGATGACTGCCCGCACCGAGATCGTCGATGCTGCCGGAGCTCCCTGCGGGCCAGGTCGTCAGGCAGTCACCCGACGCCGGAGCATCCGATCGCGCCGAGGAGGTCGTTGCGATTAGCGTGGCGTCCGGCAAGGTGGCGATCGCCGCCGACGATTTCGTCGGTCAGACCTATGCGAAGGCCTCAGCGTCGCTGGAGAACCTGGGGCTCGTGGTGAAGCGCGACGATGTGACCCGCAACGGCGACGCCGGTGAGGTGGTCTCGCTCGACAAGTCGGGACGACTGCCCGACGGCGCCACGGTGACGCTTTCTGTCGCGGTTGGACCGGTTGCTGCGACTCCGCCATCGAGCGGGACCAGTAACGGTGGTGAGAGCGCCACCAAAGGTAAGTCGAACGGCAAGGCCAAAGGCAAGTCAAAGGGCAAAGGAAACAAGTAGCGGCTTGATCCCCTTGCCCCGTGACTCCCGTCAGCTCAGCGAATCGTGGCTGAGACCGTCCTGCGTGCATCGGCGGTGCTGGAGGTTCCCTTGTACTCGACCTGGAACTTCTGCTTGCCAGCCGGCAACCCGGTCAGCGTGACCTTCGCGGCACCCTTTGTGACCGAGACGGTTCGACTGACATCTCCGAGCGCGACAGTCACTTTGCCGCTGGGACGGCCGCCGGTGGCTTTGCGCACCACCTTGATGGTGAAGGTGGCCCGACGGGTGCCAGGGGCTGTCTTTGCAGTCAATGTTGCCCTCGACTTGAGCTTGATGGCCAGGTTGGTGATCGATGTGCCTTCTGCGAGCGAGAAGACCTGGGCACCTGACCGGCTGGCTGAGTTGTACCAGCGCGACTCCCACACACCTTCGTTGTCGCGCACCTGGAGCTTGCCAGTTGCCTGCGTCGATGGGCTCGATGGCGAATCGACCGTTCGATCGGGTGCTTCCGGTCTGGTACCAGGTTGGGGTGCTCACGCCGACGCGGTAGGGAGTCACGAAGATGTTCTTCAACGGTTGACCGCTGGTGTTGGTGACGGTGCCGCGCAGGTGAGCGCTCTCGTGGTTGAGCTGCTGCTCGACGAGCGGAGTGTTGCTGCCAGCTTTCACCGTGATCTTGGTGGCTTTCTCACAGTAGAAGTCTGCGGACTGGTGAATGACGGTGTCGTCGTAGCACTCGTTCAGGTACTTCTTGGCGGAGTCGGCGTAGCTGAGGGTGTACGTGCCCGCAGGCAGACCAACGAAGCGGTACGTGCCCTTCGCGTTCGCCTGCCTCTCGTCGAGGTAGGCCAGCTCTTTCGTTGCCGGCCGGGCCGAGGTCGATCGGGGGGTCCTTCGAGATGCCTGCGCCGCGGTGGGGGAGCTCCCGTCGGCGAGGGTGACCTTGCCGGTGATCGAGCCTGCACCCTTCATGGTGACGTTGCGGGTGACAGTCTTCGTGGAACGACCGTTGAGCGATCGCACGGTCGTGACCGCGCGATGCTGGGGATCAGAGACGATGACTCGGTTGTACGTCCATCCCTTGAGCGGGGAACCCGAGAACGAGTAGTAGCCCTTGCTCGAGGTCGTGGCGGTCTTGTAGACCGAGTAGGCGTCACCGCTGTCGGTGTCGGTGCGCATGAGCTTGACCTTCGCGCCCTTCAGTGGCTTGCCGTCCAGGGTGACCACCCCTTTGATCTTGCCGCCCTTGGATGCTGCGTTGGCAGGCGCGGACGTGAGGCCGACGGCCAGGACGATCGACGCCAGTATGGCTAGCAGCAGCTTGAACTTATGGTGATGAGTCATCTGTTCCCCCGAACATTTGCGCTGAACACTCTGTCTCGAACGTAGTTCACGCTTGCGCGTAGAACAACCTCGGCGGTCGCTCTGTCAGGCGACGAGACATACGCAACTACTGGCCTGGGATGAGAACGGAGTTCCGTCCGGTTGTCATTGGTACACGGTGACGCTGTTCGGCGTCGCTAGTTGATGAAGGGCGTCTCATGTCTGTGCCGGTTTCGATTCTCGATCTTGCGACTGTTGCTCGCGACCAGTCTGTCGCGGATGCGCTGGCTGGCACGGTGGCCTTGGCTCAGAAGGCGGAGCAAGCCGGCTACAAACGAGTCTGGTACGCCGAGCACCACAACATGGCATCGATCGCGTCGTCGGCCACGTCGGTGCTGATCGCCCACGTGGCGGCCCACACCAGCACCATCCGTCTTGGCTCTGGGGGGAGTGATGCTGCCCAACCACTCACCGCTCACGATCGCAGAACAGTTCGGCACGCTCGAGACCCTCCACCCGGGGCGTATCGACCTCGGCCTGGGTCGTGCCCCCGGAACAGACCAGAACACGATGCACGCGCTGCGGCGCAATGCGACGTCCTCAGACTCATTCCCCGAAGACGTCCTGGAACTGCAGGCGTACCTGCGGGGTGAGTCGCGGATCCCCGATGTCTCGGCGTATCCGGGCACCGGTACCAATGTGCCGCTCTACATCCTCGGCTCGTCGTTGTTCGGTGCTGGACTTGCTGCCTCGCTCGGCCTGCCGTACGCCTTCGCGTCCCACTTCGCGCCGGCTGCTCTGCACGACGCGATCGCTGTACCGCCGCGAGTTCAAGCCGTCCGAGCAGCTCGACAAGCCGTATCTGATGGCTGCGTTCAACGTGATCGCCGCAGACGACCAGGGCGACGCCGAACGCCAGCAGCAGCAGGTGCTGCGCAGCCGCGTGGCGCTGCTGTTGCGACCGGGCACCAAGTACAACGACGAGCAGGCAGACCAGGTGCTCGCATCACCGCAGGGCGCGCACCTGCGTCAGATGATGACCTACAGCGCCGCTGGAACTCCTGATGTCGTCCAGAAGCTGGTCACCGAGTTCGCCGAGCAGACTGGCGCGGATAGCTGATCGTCGCCCACCAGAGCCCGCGGGTAGAGCAGCGTCTGCGGTCGGCTGAGCTGTTTGCGGATGTCTATTCTGACTGAACCGGGGCCAGAACTAGCGTGGAGGGCGCACTAGACGTGTTCTTCAATTTGTTCTGCAATCAGGGCTCGGCCCTGGGCGGCGTACTGGATTCCTTCTCGATTCCTATCAGCGTTCAACTGCAGTTTAGGTATGTCGTTCGAGACCTCGTCTGGATCCCTATCGGTCGAGCCTGCTGCCGCAGTGCCTTAAGGACGGCAGTTGGCGGCTGACGGACTTCACCAGCGCTCAGCAAGCTGCCCCACTGGTTCAGGAACTTCCTACTCCTCGATCACCTTGGAACAGTGCGAGTGAACGAATAGAATTTCGAGACATTCTCGCTGAGTCTGTTGGTTCGCGGGCGTTCGTGTTAGGCGCTGAGATCGAGGGTAAGTCCACGTGGAGGTGGTCGTGCGTCGTCAAGAGCTATCGACGGAACGAGTTTGTCAAGGAGTGAGGGTTCATACTGATCTGGATGCGACACTTGTCCGGGATGGCTCGCAATGTCGTCCGCAACCGGTACTGTGATCGAACATGAGCTCGAGGCCCCGAACGTTCACTTTCGTCGATCTATTCGCAGGGATTGGTGGTTTCCACGCAGCGCTCGAAGCTTCTCGGCGGGGAGTGTGTGTATGCGTCCGAGATCGATGACGATGCGGCCAAGATCTACCAACACAACTGGGGTCTTAAGCCGGACGGAGATATCGTCAGGGCGACGGAGAGCCAAGTGCTCGTGCCTGAGCACGACGTGCTTGTAGGCGGATTTCCGTGTCAGCCATTCTCCAAGTCGGGCTTTCAGCGAGGTATGAGCGAGACTCGTGGCACTCTGTTCTTCTCGATCTTGAAGATTCTCGAGGCACGACGTCCGCAACTCGTGCTCCTAGAGAACGTGCGTAACCTTGCGGGGCCACGACACAAGCACGAATGGGACGTAATCATCCGTGAACTCCGTGCGCTCGGGTACCGGGTTTCGTCGACCGCTGCTGTTTTCTCCCCACATCTCCTGCAGCCGGAGCAGGCCGGTCGGCCGCAGGTGCGGGAACGAGTCTTCATCGCCGCGACTTTCGTCGGTGGTCCCGGCGCGGATGAGGACCCCGTGATCACAAACAAGCCTGTGGATGGCTGGGACCCGCAACGTTGGGACCTCGAGTCCGTACGGCTTGCTGATGACGCCATCGATGGAGGCGCCGGCCAGTACGGTCTCAGTGCACGCGAGGCCCGCTGGATCGAAGTCTGGTCGGATTTTGTGGTCCGGCTGAAGGCAGATGGTCTCAAGCGGCTGCCGGGTTTCCCGATCTGGGCCGACGAGTTCGTCCCGAGTGACCAACTGGTGATCGACGATTCGATGCCTGCCTGGAAGCAGGATTTCCTGCGGAAGAACTCCGATCTCTACACCCGCCACGAGGCGGCGATTGACGCTTGGCTCCAGGCTCATCCCGACTTAGACGACTTTCCAGCTTCGCGCCGTAAGTTCGAATGGCAGGGGCAGGACGCTGACAAACTCGCCGACTGCATTCTGCAGTTCCGCCCCTCGGGGATTCGGGCGAAGCGCCCAACGTATGCGCCGGCTCTCGTTGCCATGGCTCAGACGCCCATCTGGCACGGCGACCGTCGTAAGATGGCTCCGGCCGAGGCGGCCACACTGCAGGGATTTCCATCAAATTTCTCGTTCGTCGGACAAGACGACAAGCACACGTACAAGCAGTTGGGTAATGCTGTAAACGTTGGAGTTATCTTTCATGTGCTGCGGCAGCAGATGGCGCGGTCAGGTGAGCGTTGGCGACATGTCGCCGACGCGGCGCCCGCTACGCCTGACGAGTACTTCAAGGATTGGTGGCCCGGACGAGAATGATGGTCTCGGTGGCCGCGGGTGACAGGAAGTCGTGCTCGTGGACCTCGCGGACGGCGCCACGATCTCGATCGAAGTTTCGCTGATCTTCCGGCCTCACCACTCGCGGTCCGCGCGTGGCCTTGGCGCCTAGGCGGGAAAATTGTGCCAAATGCATCTACTACTGAAGATCGCGACTTGCAACCGCGTGATGTCAATCTCGATGCGTGGTCGGCGGAGCTTCCGAGAACGGGGGACGGACGTCGGTCGCTCGAACCACCGGGTGTGAATTGCTCGGCATGGTGACAATTGTGCTGCTGTATCGCGTCGAGCCTGGATGGAAATCCGTCTCTAGCCATTGCCCGCCAGGGCTGACGCGACGTGGCTAATGTGGGCGGCTGTCGTTCATTCCGCCAAATCGCGACATGAGGATCCGAGTGCTCCATAGTATGGCTCGGTGACCAAATATGGCAGGCGAATGGTGAGTTCAGAGGCCTGGGAAGGTCTGTCGCAAGACGTCGATCAGGGCGGACGCTCGAGCGCGATCTATCTGAATCGACTGACTAACAGTCCCGACATCTTGTCGATCTCCAGTGCCGTAGGTATCGAGTTGGAAGTAGATGTCTCCGTCGGCGGTGAAGACACTCCACCCACCGGCGGTGGGATTGTGTCGGGACTGCCGGTCCTTGGTCACCTGGGTCAGCGTCTGAAGAAGAGCCATGGTCTAAGTGAGCCACATGAGCGTGGATCTGTCTGCTCGACACTCTATGGTGCGTGCAGGGATCGACTGGAAGGAGGCGCCTCATGACCGATACGAGCATCAGTATCCGGCCCGAGGTCGGTATGCTCAACCTGTTCCCCAACATGAAGTACCAGCCCTGGTACGCGCTCGGGGAACTGGTCGACAACGCGATCCAGAGTTACGTCGCCAACCGCGACGCGCTGCGTGATGTCGACGGTGCCGACTTCCGGCTCAGGATTGAGATCGAGGTTGACCGGGTCAGCGACACGATCGTCGTGCGTGACAACGCCGCTGGCATAGCGGGTGCTGACTGGCAGCGAGCCTTTCGAGTCGCGGACCCTCCGGCCGATAACAGCGGGCTCTCGCAGTTTGGTGTTGGGATGAAGGCAGCTTGTTGCTGGTTCGCCAGGAAGTGGTCAGTTAGATCGTCAGCGTTGGGAGAGAACGAGGGGCGGACGGTCACGTTCGACGTGCCGA
Organism: Aeromicrobium sp. UC242_57; assembly: GCF_044452305.1. Lineage (NCBI taxonomy): Bacteria > Bacillati > Actinomycetota > Actinomycetes > Propionibacteriales > Nocardioidaceae > Aeromicrobium > Aeromicrobium sp. UC242_57. Next base: position 1,150,598 of record NZ_JBIOAM010000003.1, read on the forward strand.
TGATCGTCGAGACGAGGACCAGACGCTCGATGTCGTCGTCGAGGCGCAGTCGCCCACCGCTCACTTCACCGAGGTGCGGATGGAACAGTTGTACCGAAAGCCTCAGACCAAGACCATCTCGAAGATCCACGCCTACCTGGGCGGCATATATCGACAGTTCCTGCGCGACGGGGACGTGGAGATCACCTTCAATGGCCAGGCAATCGCTTACGCCGAGCCCGACGTCCTCGATGCTCCGCTCTGGTCTCATCAGGAAGGGGGAATCGCACGTTTGGCGCAAGGACATTGACCTCCGACTCGAATCAGGCGGCATGTCAACAGGATTCGTCGCAGTCAGGGCGAAGGGCGCCACTGCTTCTGCTGGGTTGGCGCTCTTCTATCGCAATAAGGTCGTCACGGGCGCTGGCGAAGAGACGTATCGTCCGCGCGAGATTTTCGGAGCGTCGAACGACTTCCGATCGCAACGCGTCTTTGGTGAGTTGCACATGGACGATTTCGCCGTGACGTACACGAAGGACTCTCTGGTTTGGCATGACGAGGAAGACGATTTTCTTGAGGCGCTTCGCGCCGAACTGGAACTCAGGACCGTGGCCGTTGCTGCGACAAGCCAAGGAGTACCGGTCTCGCAGGGTCGAACCCACGCCTGAAGCACGCGGCCAAGGCACTCCTCGACAGTGTCGCATCGTCATTCGGTGCTGGTGTAGTGAGTTCCACACCGTCGTCAGATGTCATGCACTCTCAGGCCACCGTCAACGTCGATTTCCCTGCCGACGGTGACGTTGGCGGCCAGACATCTGCCGACGAAGTGGTGTCGGCGAATCGGACGTTCACGATCGATCAGAACGGGACTGGCCTGGAGAGTGGAATTCGAGCTCATTGCGGATGAGTCCAACGGCAACTGGCTGACGGTCAAGGAAGAAGTTGGCGAGAGGCCTGCCATCACTCTGAAGGTCAATCAGGCTCACCCCTTCATGCGGGCCTACTGCGAGTTACCGGGGACTGAACTCGAGCCCGTTTACCGGGTCGCTATCGCTTTGGGCCTTGGCCAGGCTCTTGCGCGTCAGGGCGGAGCCAAGATGCCCTACCTGGTCGTGCACGCAGTCAATCAGTTGCTGCGCAGTTACCTCTCGAAGAAAGTTGCCCTCATGACTGACCAGCAGCTTGTTCAGATCTTGACCGACGGCACCGGTCCAACCGACCCGCTCTCGCGGTGGAGTCCGATCGTCGGGCCCGAGACACTCTCGGTCGTCGAAAGCGCGTTGTCTGACGAGAAGGAGCGTTCCCGGGTGTTGAAGGAGACTCGGCACATCCTGGCACGTTGCATCGACCCGGGTTCATCTTCCGCGGATGGCTCGTCGGCGGGACTCGTGATCGGACAGGTGCAAAGCGGGAAGACGCTTTCGTTTACGGCTCTTACAGCCATGGCTCGAGACAATCGGATCCCGCTCGTGATCCTTCTTGCCGGCACGAAAACGAACCTGCATGAGCAGACGGTCGAGCGGCTCCGCAGCGACTTGCGCGTTGAGAGAGATGCGGGGATGAGCCCGTGGGCGATCATGTCCAACCCGGACGACTCACCGACCGCGGTAGCTGACCTGGCCAAGCAGATCAAGAACGCACTCAAGGAGGGTACGAAGGATCAATTCCGCAAGACGACCGTCATCACAGTGATGAAGAACAAGAACCGCATAAACACTTTGGCCGGTTTGCTCGCGAAACTGCCCTCTCAGGGAGTCAACCTCGCAAAGCTTCCGGTGATTCTCATTGACGACGAGGCTGATCAGGCCGGAATGAACGCGGGCAAGGGCGACGGTGGGCCGAAGTCGGATACCCCGACCTACTCGACCATCGTCGAACTGCGCAGCAAGGTGCCGAACAACACTTACGTCATGTACACCGCCACACCCCAGGCTCCGTTGTTGATCAGCCTCGCAGACTCGCTTTCGCCGGAGTTCGTCAATGTCCTAACTCCGGGCGACGGGTACACCGGAGGTGAGGATTTCTTCGGTCCTGACGTGACTGGGTTCGTTACGGTGATGTCGGCTGACGAGATCATCGACGCGCTCGATACGTCGCGGGGTGCACCTCCGGACTCGTTAAAGGACGGCCTTGCCACATTCCTGCTGGCCAAGACGCAGATGCCGGACGAAATATTGTCGATGCTCGTTCATCCCTCGCATACGAAAGACCTGCACACCATCTACGAGGGGTACGTCAATTCGTTGATGAATGCATGGGCAATATTGCTCGAGACTCCAGGGCCCGACCGTGACGAGTTGGTCCAGGACCACTTTGTGCCAGCCGCGACGAGACTGGTCCGCGCTGGCAGGCGGTTGCCCCCGCTCGACCAGATGCTCGAGGAATTGCCTGACTGGATGTCCGTTACCAAGGTGCGGGTGGTGAACAGTGACAAGACGGGCGATCTGACGTGGCACGAGGCGCCGGCATGGATTGTGATCGGCGGCAACGCGCTTGACCGCGGGTTCACCATTTCAGGGTCTCGCCGTCACCTACATGCCCCGCGGGGCAGGCGTCGGCAACGCCGACACGATTCAGCAACGTGCCAGGTTCTTCGGATACAAGAAGGCTTATCACGATCTTTGTCACGCCTGGATGTCGAGTGACCTTGCCCAGTCGTACCGCGACTACGTCGATCACGAGCAGCATCTCCGCAAGGAGATGCAACAGGCGCAGGCCGACGGCATCAACCTCAAGAAGTGGACGCGCAAGATGCTGCTCGATTCGTCGATGAAGGCGACCAGGCGAGCTGTGATAAAGCTTCCCGATCCTGCACAACAAGTTCCGTGGGGGTTCATGGACCGCGGTTGATCGGCTCGGCAAACTCGCGGCCGGCGCTTCCGCAAAGAACCGAGCGGCTGTCGACCTCTTGCGCGCCACCTACGCCGCCGATTGTGAGCACGATCCTGCTGATCCGCGGACTGACCGCAGCAATGAGCGGTTCTTCGTTCCGATGGGTGAGGTCTTGAGCCTCCTGGCTGACTGGGAAGGGCCTGTCGACGACATGATCGTGGTGCAGCAACTCGCGCTCGTCATGCAGGCGCACCTTGACGACGATCCCACGTTGCAGGTTGCCGTCTACGCGATGGATGGATTCCAGGCCCGCAAGCGCTCTCTCGCCGTCGATGATGAAAGCGTCGCGCTTGCACAGGGACGCAGCCCGAATGGCCCATACCTCGGCGATAGTCAGTCGTTTGATGGTTCGGCGCTGACAGTCCAACTCCACAACGTGGTGAATCAGGATGGAGGGCGGGCGTGGGATGCGGTCGGATTGCGGATCCGAGTGCCAGAAGAACTGTCGGGTGCCGCGATCTTCCAGTACAAGGCTGACGAGTGACCACCGCAGCAGAACTGCGCGCGTGCATCGACAAGGTCCAGGCGACGGCTGGCAAGGGATTCGACGTCGTTGACGTGCCGACGGCTGCAGGCTTCAAGATCGGCCGGGCCGAGGGCGCTGCGATTGTGCTCCTCACCCCCGCAGACACGTCCCCTGAGCCTCCGACTCAGTTGCAACGGATCTCACTCGAGCCGAGCTCGCTGCTGCACGTCCGACACGTCGACGGCACGGTCGAGGACGGGCAGTGGGGTCTCGTCCAGCTGAACCTGGGCGAACTGGAATACCTAGACACTTTCCTCTCTGTCGTCGCCAACGTGATCGACGTGATCGGTACTGCGCCCGAGCCCGGGCAGGTCAGCATCGCTATGCGACGGTTGGTGCGACTGTTCGACCCAAACCCTGTGCCGCGCGGAAGCGTGCTGGGGCTGTGGGGTGAATTACTAGTCCTATGCAGGGTGAGCAACACAAACGAAATGCTCGACTCATGGCACAGTGACGTCGACGACCGATTTGACTTCGCGGCGCAGGGGAGCCGGCTAGAGGTCAAGACGACCACTCTCACCACCCGCAAGCACATTTTCTCCCTCGAGCAAGTGCTCCCAGTCCAAGGAGCGACCACCAGCGTCGCCTCGGTGATGACCACGGAGACCCTCGCCGGCACTAGCCTGCAGCGGATGATCAGCAACGCTGAGCAATTGTTCGCGAGCGACCCTGGCCGTCAGATGCGCGTTCACGAGGTTGTCGCTGCGACCCTCGGAGTCGAGTGGTTTAGGCACGTTGACCGAGGATTCGACGCTCAGCAGGCCGACGAATCAATCCGTATATTCTCGGCACTTGACGTGCCGAAAGTCAGCACTGTGCCACCCGAGGTCTCGGGTGTCACCTTCACCGCAGACTGCTCCGAAGTCGCCCCAGAGATCGCCCCTTACGGCCTCGCTGCGTTGGTAGCCGTGTGACGGCATGAATCGTAACTGGGGAGGAGGCGATGCGGGTGCTGACTCGCCATGCATGGCAGTCCGCTGACGCGCGAACTGCCCTCCAAGTTACTGACCTGCGCGCAGACGTCTGTGACGCTTATTGGCTAACAGGACACGTGCGCGCCGCATTCGACACTCAGGTGCTGCGCGCCAGCGGCTTAGGCGAGCGCCTGGCCACGGTGTTCTCGCCAGGTTCTCGCCAGCCGCGTGGATTCCCATCCGTCTCACGACAAATCACACCCGCCCGATCGTGAACGCAAGCAAAAACCCAACCGTCGCGATAAGGCCCGCATACAGATGCGTCTTCTCGAATGCCTCAGGGATCATTGTGTCGGCGACCATGGCCAAGATCGCGCCGGCGGCGACGGCCGTGATGGCTGCGATCGTCTCGGGCGGCGCACCGTCGAGGAGGAGACAACCGAGCAGGGCGGCGACTCCGGACGCGACGGCAATACCGATCCACACGCCGAAGACGTACCGTGCGCTGCGTCCCTTTCGTTTCATCCCGGCCGCGCTCGACAGTCCCTCGGGGAGATTCGAGATGAAGATCGCCGCCAACACGGGCAGGCCCACGCCGGTGCCGCCCAAGAGCGAAGCGCCCAGTACGACGGACTCGGGGATGCCGTCGAGTAGCGCACCCACCGCGATCGCGGTGCCGCTGCCCGCCTGCTCGTCCTCAGACGGCTGCTGCTCGCCCGAACGCTTGCGATGCCGCGCCCCGCGTCGGGCCAGGAAGACATTCGCCGCGACATAGGCGGCGGCCCCGCCGAGGGCTCCGGTGACAGTCGGCAGCAGGCCACCCATCCGCTCTGCCTCGTCAATGAGGTCGAAGGACAGGGCAGAGATCAGCACGCCGGATCCGAATGCCATGACCCCAGCCACGACGGGCTGCGGCACGCGTACCAACCAAGCGATGAGAGCACCGAGCACGAGCGCCCCGCCGGCGAGAAGTCCCCACGCCCCAGCCTCAAGCCAGATCGGCATGTGGCCTCCTAGGTCGGTGGGATGGGAGAGCGTCGATGGGCCACGTCAGTTTTCGGAGGTTTCGGCCGTCTCGTACCCATCCAGGTTAGGGCGAGACCTCCACCTCACGGCCCACTGACACCGTTCCCGGCCAGCGTCACCGTCCCCACCGACAGTGCACGCCCTGTAACCTGCGCACCAGCCCCGATCGTGATGCCGCCTTTGGCGAGGATCGTCCCGACGAAGTGGGAGGTCGCGCCGAGCCCAGCGGCGCCGAGCACCTGCCAGTGGACGTTCGAGGCCTGCGCGTCGTTGACCAGCACGATCTGGCTTGCGGCGGCGGTGTTGAGCGCTGCGCCGACCTGGATGATGAACACCGCATCGGGATCGCCATCGGCGTCGAACGTCATGGTCCCGGTCAATGCGAACGCCGCAGTTGTGCGGTGCACCCCGGGCCGGAAGGTCTGACCGTTCTGGTCGCCTGCGAAGCTGCGGCTGGAAGCACGCCCGGCGACATCTGTGTACGCGGTGGCTGCATCGGCCTGCGCCTGGCCGGCAGCACTGTCGCCAGCATGAATGGTGCCCTGCACGATGCCAGGTGGGAATCCGACCACGGCGTTGCTGGGGCTGACTCCGAGGTCGCCGGCCAGCACGGTCGCACCGGTGCTTGTCACGCCGGTCCCGCCGAGCACCGAGTACTGCGCGGCACTCCCGAGGTCGACCGGATCAGGGTTGATCTCCGCGGTCAGCTGTTGGCTGGCGAACCCCGCGTTTCCGGCGGCGTCTCGCACCTTCGCAACGACGGTGTAGACCCCGGCGGCGAGTGCTGCGGCGGTCACCGACCACGTCCCGTCAGAGAGCACTGGCGCCGTCAGGGTCTGCCCGTCGACCGTGACGGTGACTGTACGACCGGCGACTGCATTGCTCGTGCCGCTGATCGTCGGTGTCGGATCCTTGGTGAGATGGGTGGCTCCATCGGCGAAGGTGACCGTCGGCGCCAGCGCATCGGTGAACCGCACGGTGTTGCTGGCCATCGTGACAGCGGCCCTTGAGAGTGCGCGACCGATCAGCTGGCTGTCGGCGCCGAGCGTGATGGCACCCTGCGCCAAGATCGTGCCGGCGAAGGTGGCGTTTGCCCCGGTGTTCGCAGCGCCGAGCACCTGCCAGTAGACGTTGGACGCTTTCGCACCGTTGATGAGGACGACGTGGCTCGCGGCAGCGGTGTTGAGGGCGGCGTCGACCTGGAAGACGAAGACGGCGTTCGGATCACCATCGCCGTCAAGGGTCAACGTCCCGGTCAACGCCAGGGCAGCGGCGGTGTGCCTGACGCCAGGGTGGAACGTCTGGCCGTTCAGGTCGCCGGCGAAGTCTGGACCGGTCGGCTCCAGGCCAGCAGCCACGTCATAGGCAGTCGACAAGTCCGTCTGCGCCCGCGCCGAGACCTGGCCACTGGCATAGATGTCCCCGCCGACGACGCCGGGCGGAAAACCGACCACTACGTCGGTCGGGCTGGTGCCCAGGTCGCCGCTGACGAGCGTTGCTCCCGTGCTCGTCACGCCGATCGCACCCAGCACGGAGAACGTCCCCGCGCGCCCAAGGGGCACCACCGAGGTGTCGATGACGACCGGCACGCTGCGGAGGCTCTCGGCACCTCGCCAGTGCTGTCCGACCAGGGGAGTGACGGCGTACACCCAGCTTCCGGGCGGCACGTCGGACTCTGTGCAGGCAGTTGCCGTGATCGTCCCGGCGCAGGTCGAGAGAACGGGCTCGGAGGCGAGGGTCTCTGCGTCGTACCTCGCGATGACGTATCCGTCGACGGCATCGCCATTTGACAACGTCGACGCATCCCAGGTGACGGTGACGGCGCCGTCGACCACCACGCCAGATGGTTGGCCCCCACGATTCACGGTGGCGGCACTCGCAGCACCGGTGCCGGTGGCATCGACGTGCCAGTACGACCAGGCGGCCCCACAGCTCAGGAGCATCGCCAAGACGATGACGAGTGAGCGCCGCGCGATCATGAACCGGCCTGCAGGTAGACGGTGAGCGGCGCGCCCTGACACGCGTCATCGGCAATTGGTCCCATCGAGACCGCGCCTGTGAGCGTGACGTCGAGGGCGCCGTCGATGCCACCGTCGCGAGCGGGAACCGTCCACCCTGCTGTCTGGGCCGTGAAGGTCACGGACGCCGGGTCGCAGACTTGCATGTGCTGCATCCACCGACAAGCCAGATTCGCCTTGAGTCGAGTCAAGCATGATCGAGGTCAGCGCTGCTGGCTCAGTATTCGGGTTGGAGATCGTCAGCGCGACATCGGCCGTGCCGCCTGGGTGGAGCGCTGTCGTCGGCGTCCCGGGGCTGAGCACGAGCCCCAGGCTGGTGCCTGTTGCCCCAGACCCCGGACGTATTGCCGGTGCTCGTCCAGAAGGCATCGGCACCCTGAGCCGTCATCGCGATGAGGCCGGCGAGCATGCACGCCAACCACCAGCGAGAACGAGATGCGCGGTCGCGTCGGTGCATGGCGGCGGAGCTCGATCTGCCGAACATGGCATAGCCTCCTGACCAACCTGCCGCAGGGAGTCGAGACCCTCCGAATCGAGTCGAGTCAGAGTCGTGTTGTCGTCACCATACGTCCGATCGTGACAATTGGACACCACTCGGCAGACTTTGTTTTTCCTTGAAATGACAGCATGAACCGAAGGGTAACAATTCTGACCTTTTGGACGTACTGTGTGCCACACGCTGCTATGTGCCACCTCGTTCGAGGGCGGCTCCCGGGGATCGTCCTTGGACCTGCAGGTCGGTGCAGACACCTATTTGGGAGTCTCATGTTCACGAATACTGCTCGCAAGAATCGCGCCATGCTCATCGCGTTGGCCGCTGCTGTGATCGTTGCCGTCGGGGCCACTGCCTTCGCCTACTGGACGTCGGAAGGCGAGGGGTCTGGGTCAGGCGCGACTGGCACCAGCTCGGTCTTCGTCGTCACCAGCACCCCCCGCGACGACGCCGCCCCTCAAGCCAGGCGTTGGGGTGCAGACCGTCGACTTCGAGGTAGAGAATCCGTCCGACAGCGCGCAGACCCTGACGAACGTGGCGGTCACGGTGGCCAAAGCCGACGGCACCCCGTGGACGAGCGTCGAAGGATGTTCGGCAGCTGACTACACCCTCGGTGACGCCGACATCACCTACGCCGACATGGCGGCAGGTGCGACCGCTGAGGGCACCGTGTCGTTGCAGATGGTCAACGCGGCGACCGACCAGGACGGGTGCAAGAACGCTTCGGTCCCGCTGTACTTCGTCGCCAGCTGATCGACATGACCTGCGTGACGCTTCCAGACACCGGCGGGCCGGCCGCAACCTGGCTGGTCGGGGCTCTGGTCTGCGTGCTCGCAGGATGCTGGTTGGTGCGTCGCGGCCGCGCTTCACACGGTCGCGGCCTGGGGGTCGTGCTCGTGGTCGTCGTCGCGTCTGGACTTCTGGTGGCGCACCCGCCACCGGGTCAGGCCGCCGCCGGCTGCGAGAGCGGCTCGCAACCGGCGGAGACGCCGCACGCCTTGACGATCGAGCAGACCTCGATCATCAAGGGCCTTGCACCAGCTGTGGCGCCCACCGCGATCATCGGCACCGTGACCAACACGTCGCAGGACTCGACCTACGTGACCGATGTGACGGTGCGCATCACGTCAGTCACCAAGCAAAGAGGACAGTCCGAGGGAGCCTGCACGGCATCCGACTACGTGCTGCTGAGCTCCCAGATGCCGGTCAACCGGCCTTTGCCCAAGCTGTCGGCGGTCACCTTCTCCGGTGCCTCGATCGGTTTCCGGAACACGTCACGCAATCAGGACACCTGCCAGGGAGCCACCGTGCACCTCGGCTACGTCAGCGGATCTCGTTGACGGGGTGTGTCTTTGTCGCGTTGTGGACCCCTTGCGGACGTAATGTGCATGCATGAATGACGACGCGGCAGTCGAGGCTCTGCAGGCTCTGGTTCGGATCCCGACGGTCAGCGATCGCGATCCTGAGCAGGTCGACAACGGAGCGTTCGACCAGGCGCTCGACGAGCTGGCCAGCCGTTTCCCGTTGCTGCACGAGCAGCCGAGCTGACCCGTATCGACACCCACGGCCTGTTGTTCCACTGGGCGGGCACCAGCGCCGAGAAGCCCGTGATCCTGATGGCGCATCTCGACGTCGTGCCGGTCGAGGGCACGTGGCAGTACCCGCCGTTCAGCGGCAAGATCGTCGACGGCAACATCTGGGGCCGTGGCACGCTCGACGACAAGGGCAGCCTGGTCGGCATCTGCGCTGCCGTCGAGATGCTCCTCGCCGACGGATTCACCCCCGCACACGACATCTGGCTGTCCTTCGGCTGCAACGAAGAGGTCTCAGGTCAGGCCGCGACGCTGGCCGTCGAAGAGCTGACACGCAGAGACGTCCAGCCGTGGTTCGTGATCGACGAAGGCGGCGCGATCGCGAGCGAGGCGTTCCCGGGGGTGGCTGCACCGATCGGCGTCATCGGTCTGACCGAGAAGGGCGTGACCTCGCTGGAGCTGCGGGTCGAGGGCCGAGGCGGTCACGCGTCCACGCCGGCCAAGATGGGCCCCACGGCGCGTATCGCCCGCGCCATCACCCGCATCGATCGTTCACCGATGTCGGCCAGCGTGCCGGCGCCGACAGTCGAGCTGCTGAAACGCATGGGCAAACATGCTCCGCGGGCGGTCAGACCGCTCATGACCCAGGCCGACCGCATCAAGCCGCTGCTGACCAAGGCACTGATCGCTGCGGGCCCCGAGTCCGCCGCGATGACCCGCACGACCTTCGCGATCACCACGTTGTCAGGCGCACCCGCCCTCAACGTCATCGCCTCGACCGCGAAGGCCGGTGTCAACATCCGCATCATGGTCGGCGACACCGTGGCCGACGTGATCGAGCACGTTCGCACCGTCATCAAGGACGACAAGGTGCACATCGACGTCATCGAGCAGAACGAGCCCAGCCCCATCTCGCCGATGGACGAGGCCTTCGAGCTGATCGAGTCGACGATCACCGAGATCTTCCCCGACGCGGTGCCGTCGCCCTACGTCATGATGGCCGCGACCGACTCGCGCTTCTTCACCGCGATCTGTCCGCGGGTCTACCGGTTCGCACCGTTCAGGATGACCAAGGCCCAGCGCGAGTCGATCCACTCCTACGACGAGCACCTCGGCGTGGACGCCTTCCTCGACGGTGTCCGCTGGTATCGCCGCCTGATCGAGAGGCTCCCCGCATGACGGTTTCGGCAGGCTCAACCGGCAGGGGCAGCGGAAGTGGCGGGACTGCGGTCAAGGGCCTCGCCGCGATCGTCGGGTTCCTCGTCGCGGTCGAGATCGCCAGCGGTGTGCTGCAGGGCTACTACACGCCGATCTACCCGCAGATCGCCGAGCACCTCGACATCTCCGAGGGCGATATCAACTGGTTCGAGGCAGCCCAGCTGATCGTCTCGGCCCTCGCGATCCCACTGCTCGCACGGCTCGGCGACCTCGTTGGCCACAAGAAGGTACTGGTCGGTGCCACCGCCGTCACGGCGCTCGGATCGTGGATCACGGTGGTGGCACCGTCGTTCACGACGTTCCTGATCGGCTGGGCGCTGCAAGGCGCCGCAGTGATCTGGCTGCCGTTGGAGATCGCGATCATCCACCGTCGCACCCGCGCATCGGGCCGTCAGTCGCTGCTCACCCGACGTGGCGCCGCGGTGCTGGTCGGTGCGCTCGAGCTCGCGGTCATCATCGGAGCCCTGACCAGCGGCGCGATCGTCGACAGTCTCGACATGACCGTCGTCCTCGCGGTGCCGGCGATCGTCGTCACGTTGGTGCTCGTGCTGATCTGGTTCGGCATCGAGGACGCGCCGGGGGAGTCGTCCGGCGGAATCGACTGGGCCGGCCTCGGTCTGGTGACTGCGGCGCTGAGCCTGGTGATGGCCGGGCTGGTGCTCGTTCGACTGGACGGCGCCGGGAGCGTACGTGCTTGGCTCGTGATGCTGCTCGGCGTCCTGGTCCTCGTGCCGTTCGTCCGCCACGAACGTGCTGTCAGCGACCCGATCGTGGACGTCGACCTGCTCGCCAGCCCGAACCAGTGGCCGATCCAGCTGACGGCATTCCTGTTCGGCATCCCCGTGCTCGGCGGCCAGATCCCGCTGTCGACGTTCGCTCAGGCCGACCCTGACGTGCGTGGCTACGGCCTCGGCGCCGACTCCGGCTTCGTGTCGACGTTGATCGGCGTGTACGTCATCACGCTCGCGATCGGCGCGTTCACGTTGCCGGTGACGACCAGGCTGCTCGGTGTGCGGCGGACGTTGATCATGGCGTGCCTGCTCGTCGCCGGCGGCTACGCACTGTGGCTGCCGTTCCACGACACGACCCTGCAGGCCATCACCAACATGGCGATCGCTGGCCTCGGGTCCGGTGCGCTCGTCGCATCGTTGCCCGCAGCCGCCGCGGCGGCAGCACCGCCGGAGCGGACAGGTATCGCGACCGGCATGACCAACGGCACCAAGGTCATCGGCGGCGCGATTGCCTCGTCGGTCTTCGCGATCGCGCTGGCATCCACCGGGTCGATCGACAAGCTCGGCGAAGAGTCGACCAACGCTCCGTTGTCGGGCTATCTCGTGGTGTGGTCTGTCTGTGCGGGCGCGGCGCTGCTCGCCGCGATCGCGCTGGCCCTGGCGCCGAGAGTCGCCTTCTCGGAGCATGCCGAGGTGGTGTGAGGACGTTCATCCACAGGTCGTGAACGACGAGGCAGTCGGTGTCGGATGCTCCGACTAGTCTCGGAACGTGCCCACGACCATCAGCGCTCTGACCGATGTCGAGCTGCGGCGTGCCTTCGACTCAGGTGCCATGACCCGGGGCACGGGGTACGGATTCATGGGCCGGGCGGCAGTCCACACCATCGATCCCGACGAGCAGTTCGCGAGCGCGACCGTGACCGGCTCTGGCACCCAGGTGTACTTCACCTCGGTCCAGCTCAGCGAAGACCGCCACGGAGAGACCCTCATCTCCGGATCGTGCACGTGCCCGGTCGCGATCAACTGCAAGCACGCTGTGGCACTGATCGTCGAGCTTCGCAGAACGCAGCCGCGGGTGGCCCCCGCGGCCCGAGCCGATCTGCCCGACGACGGTTGGCGACAACGACTGCATGCGACCCCCACAGAGCCTCCTTGGCGATCGACGCTCGAGCCCCTGGTCGACCGGCGTGACGCTCGGACCAAGACCGACTGGGCGCTTCAGCTTGACCTCGAACCGTCCTACTACCGCGGCGAGGCGCTGCTGTCCGCGAGGCCACTCAAACGCGGGGCGACGGGCAAGTGGATCAAGACCGGCGCCTCGTGGCAGTCCGTCCAGAAGCAGGCCGCCGTCAGCGAGGCCAGCTCGCAGGTCAGCGCCCTCGCCGAGCTCCAGACCGCCGCCGGTCCCGACTATTCGCATCGTCCCCGGTCCGATGGCACGATCAACCTGGCCAACCTGAGCCGCGACGCCTGGCGCATCTTCGTCCGCCTCGCCGATGCCGGAGTCACGCTGATCGGACCGAGCCGTGGAGAGGTCACGATCATCACGCCGGCACTCTCGGTCGCGGTCAACGTGGCCCCCGATGATGACGGCGGACTCATCGTCTCGGCGAGTCCCTCCGACGTCTCGATCACCGACGCCCAGGCGGCTGACCGCACCATGCTGCTCGGCCAGCCCGTTCACGGCATCGTGGCCTGGGACGACGACTACCCGTCGCGGCTGTGGCTGGCGCCGTTCGACAAGCCTCTCGACCCGTCGCTGGTTGCTCTCGTGCAGAGCCAGCGTGGAGTCCGGGTGCCGCCGGCCGACGTTGCCGAGTTCATGGGCGACTTCTACCCACAGCTCAAGCGCACCCTCGGCACGGTCCGGGTCGACCCACGCATCACGGTCCCCGAGATCAGTCCGCCACGTCTGATGGTGACGGTCAAGCACGACGGACTCGCAGCCGAGGTGATCTGGGGCTTCCAGTACGACGTCAACGGCGAGTCACGCCAGGCATCGTGGGCACATGGCCGCGAGCAGTTCCGTGACCCCGGCGCAGAGTGGGATCTCGTCGACTCCTTCGTACCGCCCGACGGTGTCCCGGTCACGACAGATCAGCGCGGACGCATCCAGCTGGTGCCGCACACTCGCATCGACGGGTATCCGGCGGCCCTTTTCAGCGAGGACGTCATCCCCAAGCTCATCGCCGATGGCATCGCCGTCGAGGTCGAGGGCGAACGTCCCAACTACCGGCTGGCCAAGACCGCGCCGGTCGTCCACATCTCGCTCGAGGACGGCAAAGATCCCAAGAGCGACTGGTTCGACCTTGCTGTAACGGTCACGATCGAGGGAGAGAAGGTCCACTTCGGGCCGTTGTTCGCCGCGCTCGTGTCCGGCGAGAGTCATCTCGTCCTGCTCAGCGGCACCCATTTCTCGCTTGATCGGCCAGAGCCCTCCAGCTGCGCCAGCTCATCGAGGAGGCCCGTGAGCTCACCGACCGCCGGAGCGATCAGCTGCGGGTCAACCGCTTTCACGCGGGCTTCTGGGACGAGCTCAAGGCGCTCGGCGTCGTCGAGCGGCAGTCCAGCCGGTGGAGCGAGACAGTGGGTGCGTTGGCCTCGCTCGACGAGATCCCGAGCCCTGACCTGCCGCCCGGCCTCCTCGCCGATCTGCGTCCCTATCAGCGTGACGGGTACGCCTGGCTGAGCTTTCCTCGCCGACCATCAGCTGGGCGGCATCCTGGCTGATGACATGGGTCTCGGCAAGACGATCCAGGCCCTCGCCATGATCGTGCGGCAGGTCGACCGCGGCAGTGGGCCGTTCCTCGTCGTCGCCCCCACCAGCGTCGTCAGCAACTGGGCGAAAGAAGCCGAGAAGTTCGCGCCAGGGCTGAACGTCGTCACGATCTCCGGCACCCGCAGACGGCGCGGCAATCGAGCTCGCCGACGCCGTCGACGGTGCCGATCTCGTGATCACGTCCTACGCGCTGTTCCGCATCGAGAACGAGGCGTACGCCCAGCAGAGCTGGGCCGGGCTGGTGCTCGACGAGGCGCAGTTCGTCAAGAATCACCACGGCAAGACCTACCAGTGCGTGCGACGGCTCGAAGCACCGTTCAAGCTCGCCATCACCGGCACGCCGCTCGAGAACTCGCTGATGGACCTGTGGTCGATGCTGTCGATCGTCGCCCCGGGGCTCTACCCAGATCCGCAACGATTCGCCGAGAACTACCAACGCTCGATCGAGGCCGGCCACGGAAAGGCCAAGCTCGAGCTGCTGCAGCGTCGAGTGCGTCCGCTGATGCGACGCCGCACCAAGGAAGAAGTGGCCTCCGACCTGCCGCCCAAGACCGAGCAGGTGCTGCAGGTGGCGCTCAATGCCAAGCACGCCCGCATCTACCAGACCCATCTGCAACGGGAACGCCAGAAGGTCATGGGGCTGCTGGCCGACGAGTCGTCCGACCACCGCTTCGAAGTGCTCAGCTCGCTGACGAAGCTGCGGTTGCTGAGCCTCGACCCAGGTTTGGTCGACGAGCAGCACGACGATGTCGGTTCGGCCAAGATCGACGTCCTCATGGAGCACCTCGAAGAAGTGACCGCCGAAGGCCACCGGGTCCTGGTGTTCAGCCAGTTCACCAAGTACCTCACCAGGGTGCGATCCCGACTCGACGACGCATCAATCCCGTATGCCTACCTCGATGGACGCACCCGCAACCGGACGGCCGCCATCGAACAATTCACCTCGGGGGAGCGGCCGGTCTTCGTGATCAGCCTCAAGGCCGGCGGGTTCGGGCTCAACCTGACCGAGGCTGACTATTGCTACGTCCTCGATCCGTGGTGGAATCCCGCCACCGAGGCGCAAGCAGTCGACCGGGCTCATCGCATCGGGCAGACCCGGCCGGTCATGGTCTACCGGCTCGTCTCGAGCGACACGATCGAGGAGAAGGTCATGGAGCTCAAGGCCCGCAAGTCGGCGCTGTTCGACGCGGTCCTCGACGATGGTGCTTCACTGTCAGGGGCGCTCAGCAAGGACGACATCCGTGGTCTGTTCGGTCACTGAGCAAGACAGCGCGCTTGCCTGACCAGTCTTGGGGTAGTCATGGTGCATGAGTCTTCTCAGCCATCCCCTCAAGAAGCTGACCTTGATCGCCGCGTTCGCAGGCGGCTACGTGCTCGGTGCCAAAGCCGGCCGCGAACGCTACGACCAGATCGTGCAGGCGGCCAGCCAGGTCGCTGATGACCCGCGGGTCAAAGAAGCGACCGCGCGCGCCGAAGACCTCGCCCGTGAGGCCGCGACCCGGGTGACCGAGGATCCTCGCGTCAAGGACGTCGTCGCGCGCGCCGAAGACGTGCTGCGGGACGCCGGTCTCAAGCAGGACAGTCTCAAGCAGACCGATCTCAAGCAGGACGAACAGCAGCCCGTCCACCCGCTGCTGAAGGACGAGCACTTCGAGTCAGACGACGAGCTCGTCTACAGCACCGGCCCCGACATCGAGGAGACCATCGACGGCTTGCCGACGTCAACGAGGGCGACCAGGCGATCGGCGGTCAGCACCGTGGTGAGTCATCCTCAGGAGCGTGACGGGCCGGCACCCTACTTCGCGAGCAGCTTCCGCGCGCCAGCTTTCCACCACGTCCCAGCAGCGGGTCCGCCGTTGCACAGGCCGTCGGACTCACCCGGGTTCTTGACCCACAGGTACGCCTGCAGCTGTCCTTTGCGGTAGATCCGCGGCTTGGCTCCGATGCGCGCTGCGGGCGGGTTGCAGAACTCGCCAGGGAGCACCTTGCTGCTGCCATTGCGCGACGTGTCGATGACGTAGCGCTTGCCGGTGATCTTGAGCTTCCGCAGCTCGGCGATCACGTCGGCGGCGTAGGTCTTCTCGGCCTTGGTCGGCTGAAAAGCTTGCGACGTTCGTGGCAAAACCCCTGGTGTAGGCGATGCCCGATGACTTCAGGCGTTCCGCCATGACACTGGGTGCACGCCAGTTCGAGTGACCGGCATCGAGATAGACCCAGACGCCAGCGGCCTTCAGCTTCTTGGCCGCATAGCGGAGCAGACCGGTCCGGTCGCCCTGCTCGGGGCAGTCACCGAGCATCGCCAGGGCGTCCGGTTCGAGGATGGCAATTGCCTTCTTGCCCTTGAGCCCTGAGGCGAGCTGGGCGACCCACTTGCGATACTGCACCGCGGTGAAGCTGCCTGCGGAGTGCGAGCCACAATCACGGGCAGGAATCGCGTAGATCGCGACGACGGGGGTCCGCTTCTTCTTGACGGCGCGGTTGGCGTAGGTCCGCACAGCGGCGCGCACCTTGGTCGGATCGAGGTAGTCGGTCGCCCAGAACGCCTGGGGCGTTCGAGCGAGCTTCTTGACCCGCGCATCCTTCTTGGCGGCCTTCGCGGCGCTGCTGAGCGTGTCGACGTACAGGCTACGGGTCAGACGCGGATCGGCCTTGGCGGACGCCGGCGCGGTAAGGGCAGACAAGGTCAGTGCCGTGGTGATGAGGGTGACAGCGAGCAGGCGCCAACGAAGGTTCACCCGAGAAGTTTAGGGCTCGTTCGGCTCGTCGAGCTGGGTATCGAGACGAATCCACATGTCGTGCGCGTCGTCATAGGCGTCGAGAGGCATCCCGAGCTCGCGACGGGTGCGGTAACGACCGTTGAGGCAGATGAGCGGCAACCGGTCGACGTGCCCGGGCTGCAGGTCGCGCAGCGGGATCGTGAACCAGCGCAACGCCTCGCGGAAGCGTCCAGACTCTTCGAGTGCCTCACCGATCCAGCCGTAGTCGCCGATGACCAGGCCGTCCTTGCGACTGAGCTGCATCAGGGTGTCGAGCATCTCGGTGATCCAGGCCTCGTCGCCCGACCGCAGGGCGACGGTCAGCATGCCGCTGCGCGGGTTGAGCGTCGTCTTGCCGCCATCGGCAATCGCGGCCTCATACGTCTCGCGTGCTTCCTCGAGGTCGCCCTTGGCCGTCAGGTCGTCTGCCAGATAGGTGAGGTACTCGGCGCGTTCGGCGTGGCCGGCCGGGAACTCGGCCAGCTTTCGCCGGTAGGTCGCGATCCGGTACTCGGCGTCGGGTGCGCCACTGATCGCGTCGAGTTCGTCGCTGATGCCGTCGAGGTACATAGCGCAATTCTGACAGTTTTCCCCAGGCAATGGTCACCTGAACGTGTTTCCACAGTCTGCAGTGGGATGAACATCCCATCTTGGCTGTCGAACTAGCGTGAAACGACGACAAACGAAGGAGCCATGATGGACGACCCCAGCCCGCCCTCGGACGTCAACGTCCGTGGCAAGGACGCGTCCCGCCCGGATGACGTGCGATCTGGTCTCCGCGCGTTCATCCTCGAGCAGGCGAGTGGGCGGACTGAGCAGACCATCGCGCGGTACGTACAGGTCGCCGACGACTTCATGACGTTCTTGGCTGAGGTCGACGTGACACCGTGGCTTGGCCCCGAGCTGGCTGCGCACCTCGACGCCCAACGACGCCAGCCGACCGGTCACGACTTCTTGGCGACGCTGGGACTGATGTCGCTCGTGCGCGTCCTGCCGAGCCTTCGTCGCTGAACCGTGGCTGCCCCAGGGGACGACAGAACGGCGAACGCATCGGATCGTGGTCAAGCACATCGCGCGTTACTTGCGACTCCAGACGGTCACGCAGGGCTGCTTCCGGCGCCACGACTTCCGGGCCATCGACCAGGCACTCGGCCATTCCTACACGCGTGCAGAGAGCCACCCCGACCCGCTGGGCGGACTCACCTGCCGAGTTCGTGACCTGCACGTTGACCCTCGATCTGCGTGAGCGGCTCCTCGACTCCCTCCTCGACGAGGTCAACGAGCACCAGCACGAGTCGATCGAAGCAGCCGTCGCAGCCCGGCTCAACCCGGTTCCGGTCACGGTGTGGATGGACCCTGACGAGGCTGCCCACCGCTCACGAGGCTGGTGAGACAGCTCAAAGACTGTCCAACCGGGCACGGATGTCGTCCAGGATCCGCGGTGGGAACTCCGACGTGCGGCGGCACCGGTCGACGAGGTACACGATCTTGTTCATGCGCGGTCCCGGCAGCTCCAGGCCACGTGAGATCAGTGCAGGCCGCAGCAGGTTGCGGTCGAACGCGCCGTCGCTGGGCACCTCGGTGCTGCGCCATCGGGCGAAGGCCGCCTTCAGGTCACCGTGCGCGACGACCCCGTTGTCGGGTGACAACGCCACGGCGATCGCGGCCACGAGCCACGCGTCGTCGTGCTGCAGCGAGTCGACGCCGAGCTGGACGGTGCCTGAGTCTGCCAGCGGCAGCGCAGGGGCGTCGAAGGTGGCGACTGCCGCAAACGTCAGGTCGGGATACCGCAGCTCGATCCGACAGCCGCTGTGCGGCAACGAGATCTTCTGGCCTGGGGCGGGTGTCGTCGAAGTGCCGAACGGGGTGGTCAGCCGACCACGGCCCCGTCGGCTCGTTGCCCGCGGTGCAGCACCGGTCCTGCCGACGTCGCGGTGATGACCATCGCGGGATCGCTGACATAGGGCAGTCTCACGAAGACGTACGTCGACCCGCCGACCTCTCGTGACACGATCGGCGTCTGCTGCGGCAACGTCATCCGACGGGCCAGCACGAACACGGCGCCGTCGGCGAGCGTCGCCTCGCCAGCATGCGACTCACCGGCCGACCAGGCGATGTGCAGCACCAGCGCTCCTTCGTGGAATGTGTTCCGCCGTGGCTCGACTTCGGCCACGACTGACCCTGACGATGATGTCATGCCCGGAACTCTCTCCACCTTGACCTTCAACCTGCTGATCGTCGTGTTGTTCGTCGCCGTCGTCTTCGCGGCGTTGCGCATCGCGCAGAGCATCTTCGGGACGAGCTCCAAACGTGCCGCGGCAACCGAGGTGGCCGCCAAGCTCGTGTCGTACCCGACTGGCTCGGCTGCCGTCCTGCGACGCCGCTTCGTCCGTGCGTTGACCAGCCAGCACGTCGTGATGCCGAGCGGTGAGCGGTTGGCGTTCGCCGAGCTCACGGTGCGGGTTGCTCCCGAAGATCTCGAGCGGTTGGATCCCGACGGAGATCTCGAGCGTCTCGGTGAGGACGGCGCCAAGCTGTACGCCGATCACGCCGAGCGCGCCGGGTGGGCCGTCCCTCAGCTCGTGACCGTCACGGTAGAAGTCGATCCGGGGCTGCGGTCGGGGTGGGTCCCGCCAGCCAGAGGCAGTGGAAGGGCGGAGGTCGCACCCCGGCCCGTCCAGCGTCCATCAGTGGGCTGGGACGTCGTGGGGGAGTCGAAGGCGGACGACCCGGCGGCGACGATGGGCTTCCCGGCCCTGGTGCCTGCCCTCGACGACACGGCTCCGACGATGAACGTCGCCGCCGGGCTGCGACTCGAACGCGATGGAAGCCTGTTCACCGTCGCCGGCGATGCCGTTCTGGGGCGCCTGCCCGAGAGCGCTGTGCCGTTCGACAACCCCGAGGTCTCCTACCGGCACGCCGCACTGCGCCGGCAGGGCACGATCTGGGAGGTCAAGGACCTCGGCAGCACGAACGGCACCGCGGTCGACGGACACCGCATCGACGACTGGACTCCTCTGCACCCAGGGTCGGTCGTCGCACTCGCCGGCGTGCGCGTCGTGGCGTCACCTGACACGGCTGGCACGGTCCACCTGCGCGGCGTCACCACTCACTAGGTTCAATAGAGGCAGACGACGTACGTTCACAGTGAGGTGTCGATGAGAAGCGGGAGGATCACTCTGATGTCAGATCCTCTGTCGACGACGCCGGTGACGACCTCCAGCACGCCGCCTGCCACAACCGTCCCCGTCGGGTCCAGGTTCGAGATGCTGGGGCGCATCGGTGCCGGCAACCACGGTGTCGTGTTCCGCGCCCGGGACAGCCAGCTGCAACGCGAAGTGGCGATCAAGCGGTTCTCGCACTTTGTCGCCGACGACCCCCGGGCCATGCGACGCATCACCCGCGAGGTGGGGACGCTGGCACGGGTGTCGCACCGCAACGTCGTGACGGTGCACGACCTGGTGCACATGCCCGATGGAGACGGTGAGGTCACCCCGCACCTGGTCATGGAGCTGGTCGAGGGGACGTCGCTGCGTGACCTGCTCAACCGGCAAGGTCCGAGCCTCCGCTCGGTCATCGTGGTCCGCGGAGTGCTGGAAGGGCTGATCGCCTGCCACCAGGCCGGCATCCTGCATCTCGACATCAAGCCGGCCAATGTCTTGGTGACTCCCGACGGGGGCGTCAAGATCGTCGACTTCGGCATTGCCCGTGCGGCGTCGGACGCCACGGCGACGGTGGCCGGGACTCCGCACTACATGGCCCCCGAGCAGTTCGAGGGCAACGCCGACGAGCGCAGCGACGTCTACTCCGTCGGCTGCCTGCTGTACGAGTGCCTGACCGGCGTGCCGCCGTTCCAAGGCACGATGGCCTCGCCGCTCCTGGCGCACCGCACTCAGCCGCGTCCTGATCCGCGCGACATCACACCGCAGGTCAGTGCCTCGCTCGTCGCGGTCGTGCACCGGGCCATGGCGGTAGATCCTGATCAGCGGTTCGCCAGCGTCGAGGAGATGCTGCGTGCCCTCGAAGCGGTGGGTGACGGTGTCGACCTGGCTCAGCCAGTGCGGCCGGTGATACCTGTCGGACCCGCAGCGGCGCCGTCAGCTCCGCCTCGGCCGTCCACGCCGACCATGGTCACTACGCCGGGCCGGTGGTGACGCGGTGGTGAAGCTCAGACGTACGCCATCGGCTTGGCGCTCAGCGCCTTCGTCGTCGCGCTGCTGCCGGGTCTCGTGTGGCTGACGACAGCCTTCGTCCCCGTACAACTTCCAGCCACCGGCGATGCGCGACAACGACGCGGGTGCCTGGTGGATGCTCGCCGTCATCTTCGCCGCAGGGTTCCTGCTGCTGCGACGCCGCTCCTTCTTGCCGAGATTGGGTGGACCATCGATCGGTGAGCCGTTGCCGCCGAGACGGGTCGACGGCCCGATGCGCTGCCGGGTTGCGGACCGCAGCCGGTGCTGCGCTGCGCGGATCGCTCCCGATGTTGTTCCCGCTGTACGTGCTGTTCGGTCTCGGCGCTGGTCGAGGCCGGAGGAGTCCGTGGCCCGATGACGTCCTCGGCACGGGCTGGGGCATCGCCTGGGTGCTGATGCCACTCGCGGCGGTGGGCTTGGCCCTGCGAAGCGTCTCTCGGGTGCGGCTTCGCTTTGGCTCGATGCTGATGGCGACGATTTACCTCGCTGGCGCGGCCTTGGCCGCCATCTTGTTCGTCGCCTACCCCTACGCTCTCTGACCTATCGCAGAAAGAGCCATGTCGCGCCGGCGCTGGCTGCGAAGGCAACAGTTGCCAGGGCAACGACGACTCTCGTCCGGAGGCCCGAAGCGCCGCGGTCGCCGTGACCGCCCGCCGCGACGTCCTGGCGAGCCGTCGGCCAGGTCGGGCAGCCGAGTGGACCGTGCCTGTGGGTCGAGCGCCATCGTCCTGGCCAGGGCTGGTCGACCGCCGTCCGATCGAGTGGCGCCGGCAGCGACCGGGTAGCCGCGACGAGCGCGGGTCGATCGGTGCCAGTTCGCGTGACGAGAGTCATCGGGTCGCTGACGTCGAACGGCAGCGATCCGGTCAGCAGGACATATGTGACGACGCCCAGCGCGTACACGTCGCACCGCTGATCGATCGGACGTCCCAGCGCCTGCTCGGGTGCCATGTACGACGGGGTTCCGGTCGTCACGGTGATACCACTGGCCTCGGCGAGCCGTTTCGCGCTGCCGAGGTCGGCGACCAGCACGCGTTCGGGTGCCGTCGGGCTGCACGGAGACCAGCAGGTTGCTGGGCTTGATGTCGCGGTGCACGACGCCTGACTCGTGCAGCACGCTCACCGCACGGGCCGACTCCGCTGCCAGGTGCAGGGCATGGCCGGCGTCGAGGCTTCCATCTGCCCGGTCGGCGAGCGTGCCACCGGCGATGAAGTCCATCACGAAGAAGGGCTGGTCACCGTGGGTGCCGACGTCGTGCACGCGCACGACCCGATCACTCGCGATCCTTCGCAGCAGTCGGGCCTCGGCAAGAAAACGTTCGCGGACGTCGGCGTGGTGCGACCAGTTCTCGGCCAGGACCTTGACCGCGATGGGGATCTCGAGCTCGGTGTCGAAGCCACGCCACACCGTCGCGAAAAGCTTCCCGACCCATGCGCCGCGTCGAGCCGATAGCGACCGATCTGCCTCATGAGGAGACAGTATGAAGCATGGACACGACCGACTGGGAGACGTTGGTGGCGCGGGCGCGTGCCGAGCAGCCGCATGCGATGGAGGACCTCCTGGCTGCGGTGCGGCCGCTGGTCGTACGGCGCTGTGCGAAGTTCTTGCCCTACCGCCAGGATGCGGAGGAGGCCGCCCAAGAGGCGCTGCTCACGATCGCGACCCGACTGCACGACTTCACGGGGCGCGGCTCGTTCGTCGGCTGGGTCACCGTGATTGCCTCGAACCAGGCGCTGCAGACCTACCGATCGATGAAGAAGCGTTTCAACGACACCACGGCCGACGCTGTCGGGGAGCGACCTGACCCTCGTACGACCAGCGTCATCGCCGGCACCCGGCTCGATCTGCTCGACGCCCTCGACGCACTGCGCCGCGAGCATCCCACCGCCGTCGAGGCATTCGTCCTGCGTGACCTCGGCTCGCTGCCGTACGACGAGATCGCGGCGCTCACCGGCGCGCCGGTCGGCACTGTGAAGGCGCGCATCCACACAGCCCGCGGCTATGTTGCGCGCCAAGCTGGACTCCGCAGCGGGTGGATGAGAACTGGTGTGCGAGAACGGGCAACTTTTCGGCCGGTCAGCGCATCTACACCAGTGACAGACTCGTTCGAGCAGGAGAATGGCCATGATGAAGAAGCAACTAGCAGGGCTTGTCTTGGCAGTCAGCATCGCCGGCGGCGCTGGCACCGGTGTGCTGGCCAATGCGTTGACCACCGACAGCGACCGTTCCGCGAGCCCTGAGCCGCGGCTCGACGCCGAGCTCGACGCCGAGCGCCACCGCCACGCCCCCGACGTCCCTGAAGACTTCGTCCTGCAACCGGGTGCCGTCGGCCCAGTCAAGGCGGGATGTCCAAGGCCGCGGCACTGGCCACGGGATACTTCGTCGCCGATGTCGTTCCGGCCGTCGATGGTTGTGTGGCCCTTCCGCTGGTCTGGAAGGACAAGTACGCCCGTTCCTTCGACGTCCAGACGCTCGGCAACGGCGAGATCGTCTCCATCGGGGTGCGCGGCGACGGCATCACCACCTCCGACGGGATCGGCAAGGGCAGCACGTTCGACGAGGTGCGGGCGCAGTACCCGGAGGAGCAGCGCGTCGAAGCCGGCTACAGCCAGTCCGGCATCAGGGTGTTCGATCCGGAGAACGGCGGCTGGCTGGGCTTCCTGTTCGACCCCACGATCAGCGAGATCAGGGGTGACTGCACCGGTGACGTTCGTCGAGGTCACGAAGGGGTCTGAGCCCGGTCTGATGCGGGACGGCTGCTGAGCCTGGTCGTGCGCTCCACGATCAGTGCCGCAACGAACGCGCCCAGGGTGCCGAGCAAGCGTCGCTCAACGTGTCTTCGTAGGCGCCGTCGAGCTCGGTGCCGCGGCGGATGAACGTGTACCACTCGCCGGCTCCCAGCCCACGGCCAGGATGGCGCCGAGCCCGGTGATGCCGAAGACCAGCAGCCATCTCGGTCGGACGTCGGCCCTCGCGATCAGCAGGCCACAGCCCCACAGCAGAAGCATCCAGTTGACGAAGTGGTTGATGTTGTCCCACGGCTCGATCGTGTCGTAGAGGTTGAGGGTGTTGCCGGTGACATCGATGAAGAAGGGGGCCATGATCAGCGCGAACGCGTCCAGGGCAGCGCGTCGACCGGGCGGGGGCTCTGCTTCCACCACCAGATCGCGGGCACCAGCAGCATCAGCACCGGATAGACCGCGAGCCGGTAGCCGAACCCTTTGCCGTCGAACTGGTCGAACCCGCCGAACGCCCCGACAGCCAGCTGGATGACGGTGAGGACGAGCAGGACGATGGCTGCCCACAGAGCGGTGGGACGAGTCGACATGGCATCACCTTGGCACAACTGTCGGACGGCGTGTCCACAGCCGAGCGGGTGTCGGTGCGTCGTCCACAGGCCCGTGTCGAGCGCATCGCCATGCACCGCCCGCGCTGCCTAGCGTGAGAGTCATGAACCACCCCTCACAGCTTCCAGGCCGTCGCCGCTCCTTGTCCCTGCTCGCCGAGTTCTTCTCGTGTCAGTCCGAGCGAAGGTCAGAGGCGACTCAGGAGCGATATCCTGCGCGTGCACCAGCACCTGCACGGCTTCCTCGCCGAGGGCGACATGGCAGGTCTGCTCACGCCTCACGAGAGCGCCCGGCTGTCCGACGGCAGGAACAGCGGTCGGCACTTCCTCGATGTCTTGACGTTCGACCAGCTGGTCGTCTGTCTGCCCCGCTTCGTCGAGCCGCCTTGGCTGATGGCGCCGCCTGCCGACGCCCGCGCCCCAGATCGCGTTGGCCGCTCGGCTCATCAAGTGGCTCGACGCCTCAGGTCTCCTGGCCGTCGACGCATGCTCGTTCCTCGCGAAGCTTCGGCTGCGGTGAGGAAGGCACAGCAACGGCGCGGGCGGGGGAGTCGATCACCCGCCGACGAGTCGCGAGCGCGGTTGACCTTGCTGCAGGGCGGGCTTGCTGATCGGTGATCGCCGCTGGGGCGCCTACAGTGGACAGATGCGAACGCGCACGATCACCCACGGCCTGACAGCGGCTCTTGCGTCCTTGGCGCTGCTCACGTCGGCTGTCCAGGCAGATGCAGCGAGCTCCAACCGCTACTACGCCAACCAGACCCCCTACGGCGATCCGGCCAGCACTCCGGTGCTGTCACCGCCTGACGGCTACCAGCTGTTCTTCCTCGAGACAGTCGCGCGGCACGGTGCGCGTTCGCAGACCGACACCGCAGCTGAGAAGCGCGTGCTGTCGGTGTGGAAGAAGGCGTCCAAGAAGCGGGCACTGACGAGCCGCGGCAAGCGCTTCGACAATGACCTGAGGGCGTTCCAGAAGGCTGAACGCACGATCGGCTACGGACACCTGAGCACGATCGGCAAGGCCGAGTGGCGCGGCATCGGACGGCGCACGGCCGACAACTACGGTCAGTTCCTGTCGAAGCTCCGCGGCAGCAGGTGACAAGGTCGCGGTCGTGACCTCACCGGTCTATCGCACCAAGCAGAGCGATCGGGCGATGCGTGCGGGGCTCACTGCGACCGTCCCCGCACTGAGGTTCCTGCCTCGCAAGGTCGACAACGACCTGATCATCGAGGAGGGGTCCTCCAAACGTGGCCGGGGCCGCGATCGAGACCGTCAAGAAGCGGGCGAACGTACGTGCGACCGCCAGGCGAATCCTGCAGCGCCTCTACCGCCCCTCGTACGTCAAGACGCTCGATCACCAGGTCGACAAGGCACTCGACATCTACCGGCTCTACAGCACCGCTCCGGGCATGCGCGCTGACACGTCGATCACGTTCCGCAAGTACCTGTCCGTCAAGGACGCGCGAGTCATGGCCGAGGTGATGGACGCACGCAACTTCTACCGGTTCGGGCCGGGCGTCGCAGGGGAGCGCACGTCGTTCAAGCAGGCTGCGCCCATTCTCGACGACTTCTTCAAGCGGCTCGATCAACGCATCGCCGGTAGCCGGACGGCCGCCGTGTTCCGTCATGCGCACGGTGAGGTCACGATGCCGTTCGCCGCACTCATCAAGGCGCCGGGCAGCACCCGTGGCGCGAGCTCCAAGGCGGCGTACTCCTATCGGCGCAACCCGTGGCGTGGTCAGGTCGCTGGTCTGCTTGCCGGCAACATCGAGTGGGCTGCCTACCGCAATGCCAGCGGCAACGTGCTGGTCACGATGAGGTACAACGAGAAGCCGGTCAGGTTCTCCAGCGACTGCACGCCGTCGGCGAACGGGGCCTACTTCTACCGAGTGTCACAGCGAAGTGCCTCGGCTGAGGTCATCTGCGCAGCCGGACCAGATCGGCCAGCGCGGCATCTGACAGCTCGGTCAGCGCACCCTCGCCACCGTTGACGACGGCATCGGCCAACGAGCGCTTCGAGCGGATCAGCTCGGCGATCGACTCCTCGATCGTGCCCTCGCTGATCAGTCTGTGGACCTGCACGTTCTTGGTCTGGCCGATGCGGTGGGCACGGTCGGTCGCCTGGTCCTCGACGGCAGGGTTCCACCACCGGTCGTAGTGGATGACGTGATCGGCGCGCGTCAGGTTGAGGCCGACACCGGCAGCCTTCAGCGACAGCACGAACACCGGGATCTGGCCGCTCTGGAACGAGTGCACCATCTTCTCGCGACCGCGGACGGTGGTGCCACCGTGCAAGAACTGGTTGGCGATCTTCTTCTCGTCGAGATGGCGGGTGAGCAGCCGGCCCATCTGGGTGTACTGGGTGAAGACGAGCGTGGCGCCCTCTTCGGCGACGATCTCGTCGATCAGCTCGTCGAACACGCCGAGCTTGCCCGAACGTCCGAGCAGACGGCCTTCTTGCTCGCGCAAGAACTGCGCGGGGTGGTTGCAGATCTGCTTGAGCTGCGTCAGCAGCTTGACGACGAGACCGCGGCGCTGGATGCCCTGTGCCTGCTCGATCTGGGCCATCGTGCTGCGGACGACGGCCTCGTACAGACCGACCTGCTCGCGAGTCAGGTTGATCCGGTGATCTGTCTCGATCTTCGGCGGCAGCTCGGGCGCGATGCCCGGGTCGGACTTACGACGACGTAGGACGAACGGTCGGATGAGCTGGGACAGCCCTGTCGCCTTCTCGGTGTCGCGGCGCGCCTCGATGGCTCGCGACCACGTGCGACGGAACTGTTCGTAGGTGCCCAGCAGGCCGGGCGTCGTCCAGTCGAGGATCGCCCACAGCTCGGAGAGGTTGTTCTCGACCGGCGTGCCCGTCAGCGCAAGACGTGCGACAGCCGGGATGTCGCGGATCGCCCGCGCCGTCCGGGCATGCGGGTTCTTGATGTTCTGTGCCTCGTCGGCGACGACCAGTCCCAGCCCGGTTCGTGATCGGCGAGGATCAAGGCGTCGGCGCGCATCGTGGCGTACGTCGTGACCAGGAAGCCGTCCTTGACGTCGTCGAGCCTGCGGCGGGCACCGTGGTAGCGGTGGACGTTGACGCCGGGCGCGAATCGCTGATCTCTCGTTCCCAGTTGCCGAGCACCGAGGCCGGGCAGATCACGAGGGTCGGTGCGTTCGTCGTGACGGCGCGCTGCAGGTGCAGGGCGATCAGCATGACGGTCTTGCCGAGTCCCATGTCGTCAGCGAGCACTCCGCCGAGCCCGAGGTCGACGACTGGGTCATCCACTGCAGGCCCTGCAGCTGGTAGTCGCGCAGGTGACCGTCGAGGCCCTCAGGCTGCGTCGCAGGGGCGATGTCGCGATCTTGCACGGCCAATCGGCGGCGAACGTCTTCGAGCCAGCCGACGGTGTCGACCTCGGTACGACGGCCGTCGATCTCGAGCTCGCCGGTCACTGCTGCGCGCAGGGCCTCCAGCGGCGAGATGTCACGCGAACGCTGCTCAAGGGCTTGGCTGATCCGCGCCTTGTCGACAAAGACCCATTTGTCGCGCAGCCGGAGCAGCCCGCTCTGCGACTGCGTCGCTGCTCGAGCTCGGCAGCCGACAAGATGTCGCTGCCGAGGGCGATCTGCCAGTCGAAGGAGAACAGCTGACCGTGGGTCAACGCCGACGGACGGTCGGAGCCTGGCGTCTCCCGGCGGCGGACCACGGCGGACGTCGACAGCCGCGTCAGCGGGTGGCCAGCGGACCTCGATGCGGTTGGCCATCAGGGTGGGAGCCAGGCTGCGTTCACCCAGACGGGCGAGCGTCGGGGCTCACCGTGACGGCACCCCGCGAGTGCTCGTCGCGCAGCGTCGCCGCCGCCGGCCACAGCTGACCGAGACGCTGCAGCATCGCCGCTGTCGGCTCCCGGGCATCTTGAGCCATGGGGTGGGCCGAGCCGTTGAACAGGTCGTTGGCATCGAAGGCCGCGAAGGAGCCTGAGCGGGGGTGCACGCGCAGACGGACGACGGCGGCTTGCTCTGGCGTCGGGTGCTCGAGGAAGGACACCATCAGCGACCACGAGAACGTCGTCTCACGGGTGCGCGGAGCAGCCGCGTGCGGAGAGACGTACGCCGTTCGTTGTGGGGTCGAGGCGGCCGCCGGAGCGTCGACCTCGAGCGCCTTCATGAACGCGTTGACGGCGGTCTGGCCGGCGCCTGGGTTGGGTCCGATGGCCGCCCCTGCGCTCTGCAGCTGGAACAGCGTTGGGGTCGGGCGAGCCGAGCGCGCCGCGGGCCATGATGCGCAGGGCGAGGATCGCCGGGGTCGCCCAGGCGCGGACGGAACGGTCAGCCGACATCGTGCGGATGCCCTGGCTCGGGGCCCGATGGCCTCGTTGGCGGTGGCGGTCTGGTCACCGTCGGGAGTGTGGAAGACGAACCGGGACTCGGCCGGTGTCTCACCGACCACGAACTCGACTGGATGGCGCAGCAGCAGGCGCAGATCCATGGCGGTGGGCATCCCTCCATTGTCGCGCATCGGTTCAAATTGAGGTCGTCGGGTGCCCTTCGAAGCCTCGGTGGGATGGACGTCCCACCAGCACGGCCAGATAGGTCGTTCGGGAGCGGTCAGGTGCTCGTTCTCCGTAGCGTGCGACGCGAATGGAGAGTGACACATGACGAACAACGATCGGACCTTTCGCTCGAAGGTCTCGGATTCCAAGCTGAACACCAAGTCGGGTATCGGACTTGCGGCCGGTGTGCTGGGGCTCCTGCTCGGTCTGGGACTAGGCGCAGAGGACGTCGAGGGCGCCGTGACCGAGGCTGAGCAGGAGGCGCAACGGACCCTCGCTGACGTGCGTGAGGAGTCGGCGGCCTCACTGGCAGAGGTCGAGGCAGAGGCCCGGGCTGCCACCGAGAAGCTGGAGAGCCAGCAGGAGGCCCTCGTCGACGATGCGGTCTCTGACGCGGTGGCGGCCGAAAGGCCAAGCGCGGCAAGCTCGATCGACAAAGCGGTCGCGTCCGCGGTGAAGAAGGCTGCGAACAAGCCGGCTCCCGCCGCGAGACCTCAACCTCTGGCGTCGTCGACCGATCCCCACTTCGGCACCTGTGGCGAGGCCAATGCGGCTGGCTACGGGCCGTACCGACGCGGTGCCGACGAGGAGTACGGCTGGTACCAGGATCGGGACGGAGATGGCTTGGTCTGCGAGCGCTGAGCCCAGCGGGAGTCAAGGCCAGCTGCGGAGGTGTGGCAGGGTCGATGCATGCGATTCCGGGCCGCGTGGGTGATAGTTCCGCTGCTGCTTGCCGCAGCCTGTGGTGGCGCACCGTCCGACGATGACGCGACGGCCAAGTCGGCTCCGACACCCACGGCGACGCCGACAGTGCCCACCGCGGCGTCCACGGTGGCACCGGCCGTTCGCTATCCCGGCTCCGCCTGGGCACGATCTGAACGAGGGGACTGGTCCGAGCTCGACGCAATCCTGGCGCGGGACGGGTCGACCTGTGTCGCGGTGATCAAGGACGGTGTCCTGGTCCACGACGGCTACTGGAACGGTGGCGGCGCAGAGGTTCCGCAACGGGTCTACTCGATCACCAAGTCGCTGTCGTCGTTGCTGGTCGGGATGTACGTCGACGGGGGAGAGGTCGACCTAGACGGCTCCGCCTCGGAGCAGGTCGACGAGTGGCGCGGCGGCCCGGCTGAGGAGGTCACGGTGCGGTCGCTGCTGGCGATGACATCGGGTCGTCACGGAGACGAGTCAGCCGACCGGCACATGATCCGCGTGGCTCCCGACAAGACGGCCTACAGCGTCGGCGTCGCACAAGACCGTGGGCCCGACGAGGGATGGAGCTGCGACAACGTCGCGGCGCAGACGCTGGAGTCGGTGCTGGACGACGTCGACGAGACCGACGACGTCGTCGACATCGCGCAGCGGCGGCTGTTCGGTCCGATCGGCATGAGACACACCACCTGGGCACGTGATGCGGCGGGCAACGCGCTGACCTTCTCGGGTGTCGAGTCGACGTGCCACGACCTGGCGCGGGTCGGCCACCTGATGCTCAACGAGGGCACGTGGAAGGGCGAGCAGCTGCTGTCGGCCGACTACGTCGAGCAGGCCACGAGCCCGTCGTCCGCGCACAACGCGGCTTATGGGCTGATGTGGTGGACGAATGGACGCGGTCGCATTGTGGAGGTTCTTCGGCAGGCCGGGTTCGCCGACGACAAGGCGCCCTATGACGGGCCGCGCACCTCATGTACCGGACGATGCGTACTGGGCCTTCGGCTACGGCAACCAGTACGTCGCGGTGGTGCCGAGCGAGGGAGTCGTCGCGGTGCGGCTCGGTTCTCGGCCGGCGACCCCCGACCGGGTGACGTTCGACTCGTTCACCGCCGGTGTGTTGTCGTCGGTGGCAGCCGATCCTGCAAGCCGGTAACTGTCTGATGGCGGTGGTTGACTCGACCGCATGCACTTCGACGAACCCGGCTGGGCGCTGATCGACGACTTCTTCGCCCAGCTCGCCCGGCGGCGTTCGGCCGCGACGGTGCGTCGCTACGTCCGGGTGCATCAGCGGTTGACCGCCTTCCTCGACACCGCCGACATGACCCTTGGTCTCGGTGAGCACCGAGCTCGGCTGCTCGATGCCGAGCGGGAGTTCCACGACTCGGGTGCCTTCTGCACGCTGTACGGGACGCCAGAGCTGGTGCAGTGCCTGCCGAGCTTCCTGCACGAGACCTGGCTGCCGGCCGGACTCACTGAGTCGCGCATGCACGTCAGCGTCTGCGCCCGGCTGCTCGATCATGTGGTGCGCGAGAGGGCTGCCGAGGCAGTCATCTCTCCGACGGCGGTGGCTGACGCGACGCGGGCGATCAGCCAGGCACGACTCGACATCGAAGCCGCTGCGGCCGACGTCGTGCCTCGGGCGCCGAAGATTCCTCCTCGTCTTCTTCGCCAGCCCGGTCCTGAATGGTGATGGAGGTTCACGTGCAGAACGTGTATAGTTGAAGCATCAACTACTAGCGTTCAGGAAGCGTCATGGCCAGCTACTCGATCAACGACCTCGACAACAGGCTCATCCCGAGTGAGCTCATGCCCGCGATGTTCATCGGGCACGGCAATCCCATGCACGCGATCTCCGACAACGCCTACACCCGTACGTGGCAGGCGCTGGGGCAGGCTGCCGCAGGCTCAGGCCATCGTGGTGGTCAGCGCCCACTGGCTCACGCCGGGCGCGACCCACATCACCGACGCCCCCAAGAACCCCATCATCTACGACTTCGGTGGCTTTCCCGACGAGCTGTACCGAGTCAAGTACGAGACGTTCGGGGACGAGCAGGTCGCCAAGATCCTCGCGAGGCAGCTCGTCGAGTACGAGGCAGAGCTCGACAAGCAGTGGGGTCTCGATCACGGCACCTGGAGCGTGCTGAAGCATCTCGCGCCGGCTCCCGACGTCCCGGTCCTGCAGATCAGCATCGACTACTCGATGCCCTTGCCCGGCTGTACGCGCTCTACGGACGTTTGAGGGCGATGCGACGCCGCGGAGTCGTGTTCATCGGCAGCGGCAACATCGTCCACGCGCTCGGACGGGTCAAGTGGGACGGCGGCAGCGCCTGGGACTGGGCGCAGCAGTTCGATGCCGACACCGCCGTTGCCTTGCGTGACCGTGAGATCGGCAAGCTGATCGACCCCTACGCGACCTGGTCGGAGGCTCGCATCGCGGTGCCGACCGACGACCACTACCGGCCGATGATCGCCGCGTTGAGCTTGCTGGAGGACGGCGAGGACCTCAGGTTCTTCAACAGCTCGATCGACATGGGCGCGATCGGCATGCGGTCGTTCATCACCGTCTGAGTCAAGGCCGCATGGTCCTTGTGGACCATCTTGCGTCGAATAGCCTCGGCTGCCCGCCGCGATGGCGCATGCTGAGTGTTCTCCCACGGAAGGGGCATCACTCGATGCGCACATTCACGATGATTATCGCCGGCGTCTCGTTGGCGCTTGGCCCGGTCGCCATGGCGACCTCAGCCGATGCGGCACCCACCAAGACCTACAAGAACTGCACCCAGCTCAACAAGGTCTACCCGCACGGCGTCGGGAAGCCCGGCGCCAAGGACAAGACGTCCGGCAAGCCGGTGACCAACTTCAAGCGCAGTGCGGCGATCTACAAGCAGAACAAGAAGAGCGATCGCGACAAGGATGGCATCGCCTGCGAGAAGAGGTAGCCTCGCGGCTGCTCGGCCCCACGGTGGGGCCGAGCGACCCGCGGACAGCGTCTTTAGGCCTGGGTCTCGGCCTCGGCGACCTTGCGGTGGACTTCTTCCATGTCGAGGTCGCGGACGGCTTGGATGATCTGCTCGAGGCCAGCGGCCGGAAGGGCGCCGGGCTGCGAGAACACCAGCACGCCGTCGCGGAAGGCCATCAGTGTCGGGATGGACGTGATCTGTGCTCCCGCAGCCAGCTCTTGCTGGTCCTCGGTGTCGATCTTGGCGAACACGACGTCGGTGTGATTCTCGCTCGCGGCCTCGAAGACGGGCGCGAACTGGGCGGCAAGGACCACACCAGGACGCCCACCAGTCGATGAGCGTGATGCCCTCGGCGCCGAGGGCGTCGTCGATCGTTTCCTTGGTCAGGGTGACGGTGCTCATGGATGCCTCTCGATTGGTTGTCCGTACACGATCTTCAACTCCCGCGCGGTAGCGACAATTCCCGGGTCAGTTCTTCGTAAGATTTTTGTCCCTCGAACGTCGTCATAGATGAGGGGCGACGAACTCTTGCCCTGTAGACGCAGCTGAGCCACACGTCCGACGTGTGACTGCGGGGATGGGAGATCTCGTGAAGTACGACAGACCGGTGTGGAAGATCATGCACGAGTGCGCCGACTCGATGCCCGACGTCTTTCGGTACGAGGACGTCCGCGAATGGTTCTTCACGTTCTACCCGAAGGTCAACGAGGCCACGATCCGCGCGCACCTGATCGGTCTGACCGAGGGTGGGCGGGCCAAGCACGTGCAGTTCGCACATCGCTCCCCAGTGTTTCGGCGGGTCGCTCGCGGTGAGTACGCGCCGGTCCCGAAGGCAGAACGCGGAGAGGACCCCGAGACGACCCAGCCCACGGTCGGGCGTTTCAAGCGGGCCGGCGACTCCGACTCGTCCGCCGAGGAGACCTCGGAGGAGACCTCGGGAAAAGCCAGTAAGCCGGCGAGAGAGGACGCGCACAGCGACCCCTCGTCGGCGACCGGCCCGTTCGACCCGACGCTGGAGTCAGAGTCTCAGGCCCACGTGTTCGACATCATCTTGCTGGGCAGCCTCGGCAACCGGGTGGCGGTCCGGCCCCGGCCAAGGAGATCTTCCGTGAGCTGGGGTTCCAGCTGAGCCGGGCCGACGCCGAAGCCTCTGGGAGCAGCTGGTTCGTGCTGTCCGCCGAGCACGGTCTGCTCGCCCCGCACGAGTGGATCTCACCCGACGCTCGCACGCTTGACGAGATGGAGCCCTGCTATCGCGCGGAGTGGTCGAGCTGGGTCGTCGCGCGACTGATCTCGCTGGTCGGACGGCTCGACGGGATGTCGGTGCGCGTCGACGCGCCGGCCGAGTTCATCGGACCGTTGTTTGCCGACCTGCAGGAGGCCGGCGCCCTGGTCGCGACGGGCAATCTTCTGCACCCGCACGTGCGGCGCGACGAGCCGGCTGCCCAGCGCTGCTGATCTGCCGTGCGTGCGCCGCCTGTGCGGCACACTGGAGATGCACCTGATCGCAGGGAGGGAGTTCCTCGCCATCCAGGTCGTTCGGCCCGGGTGGCCGGCGGTGGGTGCAAGGCGCCCCCTCGGCGTCACCCGGCACGAGGCGGGTGCACGCCGAGGGTCACCGTTGTCGTGCTGCGCGGCTTGCCTGCGCCGGGCATGATCGGGGTATGGAACGTCGAACGCTGTTGACCGGAGTGGTCGTCGTCGGCGCGGCGACGTTGCTGGGGTGCAGCAGCGAGGAGGGCAAGAAGCCCGTCGTGCCAGAACCGTCGGCGACGAAGCCGGCCCCCACGGAGTCCGCACCATCGGCTCCAGCCCGCGCCGGAACGCCCAAGGTCACAGACACGATCGCCACCGGGCTCAACGTGCCGTGGGGGATCGCCTTCTTGGCCGGCGGGGGACGCCTTGATCTCCCAGCGTGACGACGGCAGCGTCGTGCGTGTCTCGACCGACGGCACGGTGACGACGCTTGGATCGGTGGCAGGTTCGAGTGGCGTGGCCGGTGGTGAGGGCGGCTTGCTCGGCATCGCGCTGGCGCCCGGCGACGACACGGTCCTCTACGCCTACGTCACGACCGCGACTGACGACCGGGTGGTGCGGATGGACATCGGCGATTCGTCCTTGGGCGAGCCCGAGCCAATCCTCACCGGCATCCCGATCGGCTCGCGACATCACGGAGGGCGTCTGCTGTTCGACGCCGAGGGAGCACTGTTCGTCTCGACCGGCGACGCTGGGACGTCTAAGCTGCCCAAGATCGCGACTCGTTGGCTGGCAAGGTGCCTCGACTCGATCGCGACGGCAAGGCCATGCCGGGGCAATCCCTTCGACAACCGCACATGGTCGTACGGACACCGCAACATCGAGGGCCTGGCCTTCGACGCCGATGGACGACTCTGGGCCTCGGAGTTCGGCGAGAAGAGCGCCGACGAGCTCAACCTGATCGAACGAGGCGGCAACTACGGCTGGCCGCAGGTCGAAGGCACCGGAGGCGGTGACGACCTCGTCGACCCCCAGGTCACCTGGGCGACCGACGACTGCTCCCCGGCGGGTATCGCGATCACCGGCTCGACGGTCTTCATCGGCGCGCTGCAGGGGGAGTGCCTGTTCGCCGTGCCGCTGGACGGTGCGACGGCCGGCAAGCCCGTCGCGCACCTCGCCGGCAAGTACGGCCGGATCCGCAGCGTGGCGGTCGCACCCGATGGTGCCCTGTGGGTCACGACCAGCAACACCGACGGTCGGGGCGACGTCCGTGACGGAGACGACCGGATCCTGCGCGTCACGGTCTGAGCGGGGCGGTCTGAGCAGGCGCACAGGACCAGAAGACCCCGGAGCCGGGCTCCGGGGTCTTCTCGTGGGTTCAGAGCGGACGGATGTTCGCGGCCTGGAGGCCCTTCTGTCCCTGCTCGACGTCGAACTCGACCTTCTGGTTCTCGTTCAGCGAACGGTAGCCACTGGTCTGGATAGCCGAGAAGTGAGCGAACACGTCCTCGCTTCCGTCGTCCGGGGCGATGAATCCAAAGCCCTTGTCAGCGTTGAACCACTTCACGGTTCCTGTTGCCATGTCCTACTCCTCATTGGCGAGATGCCACCCACGACCGTCGTGAGCGGCTGTCGCGACGTACATCCAACCTTCGAGAAGAACTAGACACCTCGAGAGGCAAACTCATTCATTCGTACGGCCCAACGTCGTGCAACTGGAAGCCACCATAGGGCAAAAACTAGGCCTGTGGGGAGGTCATCAGAGCGTGGAATGCTAAATCTGCGTGAACTCTGAAACCGGGCTCTTCGACTACTTCTTGGTGCCGAACACCTGGGCAGACCACCACACGCCATCGGCGTCCTTGACAGCGCCGACGCCGATGTAGCGCATCTTGGAGGCCAGGATGTTCTTGCGATGTCCGGAGGACTTCATCCACGCATCGACGGTCTTGGTGCCCGACGAGTAGCCGTACGCGATGTTCTCCGAGACACCGGTCAGCTTGCAGGCCTTGAGGATCTTGCGCAGTCGACCAGCACGGTGCTGGAGCTTGCCGGTGTCGGCCATCCAGCGCGCCTGGCCCTCAGCCCACCGGTCGACGCATGACCGGGCCGAGACCTTGACCTTGTCGTGGTTGACCCGGTGGGTGTTGGTGCGCTTGATGGTCTGCTTCTCGTACGTGGACGAGGAGACGGCGGCTGCCGGCGAGATCGTCGCGGTGAACACCAGCAAGATGGCGGCACTCACGGTGGCGACGTACAGGGGGAAGGTGGCCATCTGATGAGGATAGTGCCTCCAGGGTCATCGCATCTAGTTCGAAAGAACTAGATGCCCATAGTCCTTTTTGGCTAAATGTCAAGACTCCCGTTCTGGCTGAGATTTACCTAAGTTGGCTTCGTTGTGTGATCTGCGCCCCACGAGGGACGGGTCAGAAAGCGGTGAGGCGATCGCTCCACCGCATGTCGAAGCAATCAAGTAGGGGGAACAGTGAAGCGTGTGACCTCGGGGCTCGTCGGCCTCACACTCGTATCTGCGTTGGGGCTGGCGTACGCCTCACCCGGCAGTGCGGACCCAGCACCACCCGCCAACGCGGCGGACAAGCCGGTCAAGGGCGCGAAGGACGACCTGCCCAACCCGTTGGAGACGAAGCGTCGCGCGCTCCGCGAAGCCGGAGTCACCTCGGTGCTCAACGGTGACGCCACCGCGCAGCAGCGTTCAGGCAGCTCCGTCGTCAAGGTCGGCAAGGGATACAGCCCAGCCGATGCCGCCGCCCTGGCCAACCAGAAGTCGACGGCCAAGCAGCGCAAGGCCATCCAGGGCAAGAAGCAGAAGGACCAGTACGTCGAGCTTGCGCAGGAGCGTGCCGACAAGGTCTTCGTGATCCTCGCCGAGTTCGGCAACCAGCGTCATCCTGACTTCCCCGACCAGGACACCGATCCGACCGTCGCCGGCCCGACGACGTTCGAAGGGCCGCTCCGCAACCAGATCCCGAAGCCCGACCGCGCGAAGGACAACTCGACGATCTGGCAGGCCGACTACAACCGCAAGCACTACCAGGACCTCTACTTCGCCAGTGGCAAGGGCAAGGAGTCGGTCAAGACCTACTACGAGACGCAGTCGTCGGGGCGCTACACCGTTGACGGTCAGGTGCAGGACTGGGTCAAGGTGCCGTACAACGAGGCACGGTACGGCCGCGACGAGTCGTACCGCACGGTCTGGAACCTCATCCAGGACGCATTGACCGCCTGGGTCGCTGACCAGAAGGCCGCAGGTCAGACCGACGCGCAGATCAAGGCGACCATCGCGTCGTACGACAAGTACGACCGCTACGACTTCGACGGTGACGGTGACTTCAACGAGCCCGACGGCTACATCGATCACTTCCAGATCGTCCACGCCGGAGGCGACGAGGCCGACGGTGACCCGCAGCAGGGTGAGGACGCGATCTGGTCGCACCGCTGGTACGCGTTCAACACCGATGCCGGCATCACCGGACCGCCACAGAACCGCCTGGGTGGAACGCCCATCGGTGACACCGGCATCTGGGTCGGCGACTACACGATCCAGCCTGAGAACGGCGGCCTGTCGGTGTTCGTCCACGAGTACGGTCACGACCTCGGTCTGCCGGACGACTACGACACCAGCAACCTCGGCGACAACAACAGCGAGTACTGGACGTTGATGGCGCAGAGCAGGCTCAACGGCAAGGGTGAGGCTCTCGGCACCCGTCCCGGAGACCTCGGTGCCTGGAACAAGCTGCAGCTGGGCTGGCTCGACTACGAGGTCATCGCGACCAAGCAGAAGAAGACGCTCGAGCCTCGGTCCGCAGGAGTACAACACCAAGAAGGCTCAGGCCGCGGTGGTGGTGCTGCCCAAGAAGCCAGTCGCGAAGGACAACGGCGCTCCGGCGTCCGGAACCAAGCAGTTCTTCTCCGGCTCGGCTGACGACCTGGCCAACTCGATGACGACCGATGTCGACCTGACCGGCAAGACCGGTGGGGTGCTGGCTGCCAAGGTCCGCTACGCGATCGAGGCCGGCTACGACTACGCCTACATCCAGGCCTCGACCGATGGCGGCTCCACGTGGCAGTCGCTCGACGGAACCATCAACGGCACCCCGATCGCCGACGACCCGTCGGGCAACCCGGCGATCGACGGTGAGCAGGAGGCGTGGGCAGACCTCAACGTCCCGCTGGGCGCCTACGACGGGCAGAAAGATCAAGCTGCGCTTCTTCTACAAGACCGATGGTGGCGTGGCTGAAGCCGGACTGTTCGTCGACGACGTCACGGTCAAGGCCGGCAGCGAGACCGTGCTCTCGGACGGCGCCGAGGAAGGTGGACCGGCCTGGACGTTCGACGGCTTCTCGATCGTGGGAGCGACCACGAACGAGCTGTACGACAACTACTACATCGCCGGGCACCGGTCGTACGTCTCGTACGACAAGTACCTCACGACGGGGCCGTACAACTTCGGCTTCCTCAACACCAAGCCGGACTACGCCGAGCACTACAAGTACGGTCACGGCCTGCTGATCTCGTACTGGGACACGTCGGTGAACGACAACAACACCAACGTCCACCCTGGCACGGGTCGCAACTTGATCATCGATGCCAACCCGGCGCCGATCACCAACATCGTGACGGGTGCCCCGTGGCGAGCACGGATCCAGATGTACGACGCTCCGTTCTCGTTGCACAAGGCCGACTCGATGACGCTGCACACCAACGGCAAGCCGAGCTACATCCGTGGTCAGGCAGCCAAGCCGTTGTTCGATGACACCAAGAAGTACTGGTATGCCGAGCTCCCCCAACCACGGAGTGAAGCTGCCGGCAGCCGGTGTCAAGATCCGGGTCCTGAAGGAGAAGGGAACCGGCATGAAGGTCAAGTTCAACTAGACCTGCACCAGATAGTGGTGACTGAGCGACCTGTCCGGGCCCCGGAAAGGTCGCTCAGTCACCGTCCCGGTGGGGACGGACGACGGCGTCCGGCAGCAGTCCCGCTCAGAGGTCGTAGTCGATGACCAGCGGTGCGTGATCGGACCAGCGCTCGGCCCAGCTCTCGGCGCGATCGACGACAGCGGTCGTGGCCGTGGCGGCGAGCTCGGGCGTGGCCATCTGGTAGTCGATGCGCCAGCCGGTGTCGGTGTCGAAGGCCTGCCCTCGCATGGACCACCACGTGTAGGGACCGGGCACTTCGCCGGCCACGGCGCGGTGCACGTCGACCCATCCCAGCTCGCCGAAGTAGCGGTCGAAGTAGGCGCGCTCCTCGGGCAGGAAGCCGGCCTTCTTCTGGTTGGCCTTCCAGTTCTTGATGTCGAGCTCGGTGTGGCCGACGTTGAGGTCGCCGGTGATGACCGCGTGCGCGCCGGTCGCGCGGATCTCGGCCATGCGGACGGCCATCTGCTCCATGAACCGATACTTGTCTTCCTGGCGTGGAGTGCCGGCCTCACCGGAGTGGACGTAGGCCGACACGGTGGTCAGCGTGGAGCCGTCAGGAAGCACGATGTCGGACTCGATCCACCGTCCGGCGTCGTCGAAGTAGTCGTCACCGTTGCCGACCCGGTGCGCGGTCGGCGCGACCCGGCTGAGAATCGCGACTCCGGCGCGTCCCTTGGCGGCAGCCTCGGTATGCACGACGTGATAGCCCGACGTCGACAAGATCTCGCGCACGATGTCGTCGGGCGCCCGAACTTCTTGCAACGTCACGACGTCGGCGTCGCGGGCGGCGAGCCACTCGCTGAGACCTGAGCTCTGCCCGCGGGTCTTGTTGTGGGCGGCACGGATGCCATTGACGTTGACGGTCGCAATTCGAAGCACGGCCTCACTGTAACGAGGCCCTCCGTCAAGAACTCACGTGGACGCGACGAGGCTCGCGATCACGGCGACGAGCGCGGGACCGCCCTGGATCGTGGCGGCACGAGCGTAGGACCTGCCTGTCGAGATCAGCACCAACGCGGCCGCAAGCATGCTGCCGCAGGCGAACACGATGAGCGTCCAGCCGATCGTGTCGTGGGTGTCGCTCGCCAGGATGATCGCGATGCCCGTCGCGGCGCCCACTGCCAGGAACAAGTTGTAGAAGCCCTGGTTGTACGCCAGCGACGCCGTCGTGTCGGCATCCTCCTGCGATGCCAGGCCGAACGTCTTCCACGTCGACGGCTGACGCCAGCTGAACGACTCCAGCTTGAAGAACAGGACGTGCAGAGCGGAGGCAATTGCGGCAAAGATGAGCGCGACGGCTGTCATGTCAGGCAATCTAGTCGGATATTTCACACGACCGGTAGGTTGTGTGATCGTGTCGTGTGCACAACCGCACGAATCTTGGAAGATCGAGGGGGGTGAGCACGAGTGCCCGACATCTTCTCGCGCGCCGACACCGACAGCTCGGTGCTCCGGCAGATCATCGAGGCGACGCCCAACGCGATGGTCATGGTCGACGAGCAGGGCCTGATCGTGCTGGTCAACTCCGAGACCGAGCAGCTGTTCGGACACGACCGGGAGCGGCTGCTGACGATGGGCGTCGAAGACCTCATCCCCGAACGTTTCCAAAGCAGCTACGCGAGCCTCCGCGAAGGGTTCCTGTCTCGTCAGGACGCCCGGCAGATCGGCGCCCGACGCGCGCTGTTCGGACGTCATGCCAGTGGCCGGGAGTTCCCGATCGAGATCGGCCTCAACCCGATGCAGCTGCGTGGCAAGACATATGTGCTCGCCTCGATGATCGACATGACCGAGCGGATCCTGGCGGCAGCCGTCGAGAACGCGCGACAGGTCGACACCCTGCGCCGGTCGATCCTCGACAGCCTTCCGTTCAGCATCGTCGCCACCGATCCTGACGGCACGATCGTGGCGGCCAACCCCGCGGCGGAGCGTCTCCTTCGGTTCGATCGCGACGGCTGGTCGGTTCGCCGATCTCTGCCCTGCGCGAGAGCGTCGGGCTCCCAGCGACGTTGTGGAGCACCGGACCCGATCCGGTGGAGGAGCGCGAGGTCGACTACCTGCGCAAGGACGGGACCACGATCCCGGTCAACGAGGCGATCGCCCTCATCAGGGGCGAGGCCGGCGAGGTCAGCGGGTTCCTCTCGGTGGCGTACGACATCACGCAGCGGCGCGAGGCCGAGTCGTTGATCAGGCACCTGGCGCACTTCGACTTCCTGACCGATCTGCCCAACCGCACCAAGCTCGCCGAACGACTCGACGCCGACCTGCGCACCGCCAGTCGGACCGGCCAAGGAGTCGCGGTGGCGCTGATCGACCTCGACCACTTCAAGCGGGTCAACGACTCCCTGGGACATCACGTCGGCGACGAGCTGCTGGTCAAGATGGCCGCCCGGCTGCAGCAGCACGTCGGTCCTCACGACCTGGTCGCTCGATTCGGCGGAGACGAGTTCGTGCTCGTCATGATCGACGCGATGTCCCCGGCACAGGTGCAGCGGCGGGTCATGACTGTCCTGGACGCCATCCCCGAGCCGATCGAGTGCGGCGGCCACGAGATCATCCTGACCGCGAGCGTCGGTCTGGCGATGTACCCGTTCGGGGGACAGGACGCCATGACGCTGCTGAAGCACGCTGACACCGCGATGTACCAGGCGAAGCTGGCGACACGTAACTCGTTCCGGTGGTTCGAGCCGGCCATGCTGGCCGAGTCCAACGACAAGCTGGCGTTGGCGGCGGCGCTCAGACGTGCTCTCGACCGCGACGAGATCGACGTCCACTACCAGATCCAGATCTCGCTCGACTCCGACAAGGTCGTGGGCGTCGAGGCCTTGGCGCGCTGGCGGCGTTGCGACGGGACCTCCGTCCCGCCCGACCGGTTCATCCCGGTCGCTGAGGACAACGGGCTGATCATCCGGCTGGGCGAGCTGGTCCTGCGGCAGGCCTGTCGTGACGCCGTGTCGCTGTCGGCCGAGCTCGGCTATCCGCTCAAGCTGGCCGTCAACGTCTCACCTCGGCAGTTCCACGATCGCAACTGGCTGCGGGTGCTGCGGCAGGCGCTGACCGAGTCGGGTCTGCCGGCCGAACAGCTGGAGCTGGAGATCACCGAGGGAATCTTCATGGAGGACCCCCGCGAGGTGATCGACGTGATCCAGACGGTGCGTTCGCTCGGCGTCGGCATCGTGATCGACGACTTCGGAACTGGGTTCTCCAGCCTCGCGTACCTCACACGATTCCCGATCGACAAGATCAAGATCGACCGCTCTTTCATCAACGAGGTCGTCTCGGACCCCGCCGACGCGGTGATCGTCAACGCCATCATCGTGATGGCCCACGCCCTGGGGCTGGTCGTCGTCGGTGAGGGCGTCGAGACGATCGAGCAGGAAGCCTACCTGCGTGCGCGGGGATGCGACGAGGTGCAGGGGTTTCGGTACAGCCCGGCGGTGTCGTTGCGTGGCTGCCGGCGGCGGTCGGCGCCTGACGGTGCCCCGACCGCGAGAACGCTGAACCGTCAGAACTCTTCGTGGCTGCGCGGATCTCCGCCGATGCGCTGACCGGTCTGCAGCCCCGCGACGAGCTGCAGGTCATCGCTGTCGAGCCGAAGTCGAAGATGTCGAGATTGGCCCTGAACCGTTCTGGGGTGGCCGACTTCGGGATAGGAGAAGCACCGATCTGGGTGTGCCAGCGCAGCACGACCTGCGCAGGTGACTTGCCGTGCTTGGTGCCGATCTCTGCGAGTGCCGGGTGCTCGAGAAGGTCGGTCCCGCGTCCGATCGGTGACCAGCTCTGGGTCAGGATGCCGAGCTTCTCGTCGGCGGCACGCTGCTCAGCCTGGGGAAAGTACGGGTGAAGCTCGACCTGGTTGACTGCCGGTACGACGCCGGTGTCGGCGATGATCCGGTCGAGGTGCTCGGGCAGGAAGTTGGACACGCCGATCGACGTCGTGAGTCCTGCGTCGCGCAGCTCGATCAACGCATGCCACGTCTCGACGTACAGGTCGGCACTGGGATTGGGCCAGTGGATCAGGTACAGGTCGACGTGGTCGAGACCCAGCCGTTCGAGGGAGGCCTCGAGCTCTCTGCGAGGACCGTCTGCCCCATGGGCGCTGCCGCGCAGCTTCGTCGTGACGAACAGCTCGTCACGGTTGACGGAGGAGCCGGCGATACCTCGTCCAACCTGCGTCTCGTTCTCGTAGCGGGTGGCCGTGTCGATCAAACGGTAGCCGGTGTCGATCGCCTCGACGATGAGATCTGGGTCGTCGATCTTGTACGTTCCGAAGCCGATCGCTGGAATGGCAAGGCCATCGTTGAGCTCGATCACAGGTGCAGGCGTCATGATTCCCAACGTACGCGGTTCGGGTGGGCGGTGCTCCCGGGGCACCGCTAAGTTTTTTTCTCGACAGAAGTGGCAGCGTGCCAACAGGGAGGACGACCTCGTCGATGTCAGCTCACCACGAAGTACACCGGGTTCCGGTGGAACACAGATTGTTGGGGCTCGACAGACGCTCCCTTCCGTACGCTGGAGTCGCCTTCGCGGTGATTGCGCTGTGGGCGTGGATCATGCCGTGGGTCAACGACCAGGTGGCGTGGGACGACCCGGTGCGCGCAGGTGAGTCGATCCAGGTGACCGACGACGTCACCATGACCGCGGCCTCCGGCTGGGGCGTGATCAGCGGGCTGCGCACGACCGACGAGACGCGCGGCGGCGAGAAGGCCGTCGGTCAGGTCGTCCTCGTCAAGAGCGGGGTCGCGTTCACGACGCTTCAAGGGCCCTTCGACGGTAGTGCTCGTGCCCTGTTGAGCAGCGTCGAACGCATCGCTGCGACCGGCGGTGCTGACTTCCACACCTCGAGCAGCATCCGCAACGTGACGACGGCTTCGGGCCTCCGAGGCGTCGCGCAAGACTTCGCCTCCGGGCGCAACGTCGGAACTGTGACGACCTTCGTCGTCGGCGGGGTCGGCATCGAGGTCCAGGTCGTCGGGCCCGAGGCCCAGCTGGCGGCCCTCAGCTCAGAGACCGATGCGATGATCGCCTCGCTCGCCCGTGACGGAAGCGGTGCATCATGACAGCTCTTCAGCAGTCGCCAGACCTGATCGAGCGGCGCGCTGCCGCGATCGACGAATCGGGCTGGGGCCGACGCTTCCACTTCTTCCAGCCGCGCAACGCGTGCTGGTGGGTCTACCTCCTTC
This sequence comes from Aeromicrobium sp. UC242_57, assembly GCF_044452305.1. Lineage (NCBI taxonomy): Bacteria > Bacillati > Actinomycetota > Actinomycetes > Propionibacteriales > Nocardioidaceae > Aeromicrobium > Aeromicrobium sp. UC242_57. The sequence continues at coordinate 1,194,807 of NZ_JBIOAM010000003.1, forward strand.
TGGTCGTGCTCGGTGCACGAGAGCTGTACCGTCTGGCGGCGCCGACGGCTGAGGTGTTCGAGGCGGCGAACCTGGCTGCCCTCGGCTCGGCCGGCGTCTTCTGCCTGCTGTTCCTGTTGTTCCTGCACCACGTCGACCGCTACGAGCGGACGCCCGCATCATTGGCCGTCGTCGGGTTCCTTGGCGGCGGCATCGGAGCCACGTGGGCCATGGCGTTGCCCGGCAATGCGGCGCTGATGGACCTGTACACGAAGACCTTCGGCCAGGCTTGGGCAAGCGACTGGAAGGCAGGACTGACGGCACCGCTGGTCGAGGAGACTGCCAAGGGCGTCGTCTTCGTGCTGCTGCTGGGCCTTGCCTCCGGAGTGATTCGTACGGTGTACGACGGCTTGATCGTCGGAGCGTTCATCGGTCTCGGGTTCCAGGTGCTGGAGGACATGCTCTACGGGCAGAACAGTGCTTACCAGCACTTCGGCGTCGACCAGGTGGGTTCGGTGCTGCAGACCTTCGTGCTGCGATCGGCGACCGGTATCGCCTCGCACGGGATGTACACCGCGATCTTCGCGGCCGGCATCATCTACCTCGTCGGCACCTCAGCGCAGCCTCGTCGGGTCGGGCGTGGCCTGATGCTGATCGTGGGCGCGATGGTCGTGCACGGTGCCTGGGACTCGATGCCTGCCCTGGCGGACGGCAACGGGTTCGGTGTTGCCGCGCTGATGCTGGGCATCACCGTCGCCAGCATCCTGATCCTGCTCACGGCGCTGCGCTGGGGGCTCACCGTGAGCGCGGTTGGCTGCACGACGTGCTGGCCCCTGAGGTCGAGAACGGCACGATCACCGAGCTCCAGCTGACAGCACTTTTCAGGTTAGCGCTCCCACCGGCGCAAGGATCGCAAGGCCGCCGTCCGAGGACGGGCTCACGGCGTCAGCCGACGCCGCGAGAAGCACGTGCTCGCGGCGAGTCTCGACCTGGCACACGACCTCAGCGAGAGCGGCGGCCACGACAGCCCCGCCGTGGTCCACTCGCGCGAAGAGATCGCCCGGCTGCGCACCAGGTAGTCAGCCGCTGTCGGGCCGCCGCTCTGCCGGCGGCCCGGCCGCTGAACAGGCAGCCGCCCAAGAACGTCCCTTCGAGGCTGTTGTAGCCGTGCACGCCGCCTCCACCGAACCCGGCGACCTCTCCGGCGGCGAACAAGCCATCGAGCGGCTGACCGTCGGCGCCGATGACCTGGGAGTCGAGATTGGTCTCGAGTCCGCCGAGCGACTTGCGGGTCAGCACGTGGAGACGTACCGCGATCAACGGCCCCTTCTTCGGGTCGAGGATCTTGTGCGGGCTCGCGACCCGGATCAGCTTGTCACCGCGGTAGGAACGCGCCTGGCGCAGAGCCGCGATCTGCAGGTCCTTCGTGAAGTCGTTGTCGAGCTCGCGGTCACGTTCCTCGATCTGGCGTCGGACGACGGCGACATCCACGGGGGGAGTCGGGGGTCAACGCGTTCATGCCGGCGACCAGCCGTCGAGCGTGTCGGCGACGACGAAGTCTTCGCCGTGGGACTTGAACGCCTCCACCGGGCTCGTCGCACCCTTCGACAGACGTTCCTTCGCCAGCGTCTTGATGCTCTTGCCGGTCAGGTCGGGGTTCTGCTCCTGCCCCGAGAGGGCGAACTCCTTCTCGATGATCGCCTGCGTCAGGACGAACCACGAGTGGTCGTGGCCGCTGTGACGCAGGATCTTCAAGGTGCCGAGGGTGTCGAATCCGGGCAGCCCGGGGATCGGCAGCCTCTGGCCGGAGCCGTCGAGCCACAGCGACGACGGACCAGGCAGGATGCGGATGCCGTGCTGGGGCCAGATGGGGTCGAAGTTCTTGATGCCCTCGACGTAGTGCCACATGCGGTCGCGGTTGATGTGGCTGGCGCCGGCCTTCTCGGCGATGCCAAGCATGCGACCGTCGACGTGGGCCGGGACGCCCGAGATCATGTGCGCCGGGGAGTGCCGAGCCGCTCGGGCCAGTTCGCGCGGACGAGGTCGTGGTTGCCGCCGATGCCTCCCGTCGTCACGATGACGGCCTGGGCGGTCATCGTGAACTCTCCGATCGACGTCCGTGACGTCGGCGCGGCACGCTCGGCGTCCGTCGGCTCCAAGACCTGCCCGCTGATGCCCGTGACGGCGCCGTCGGTGACGATCAGCTCGTCGACCTGGTGCCGGAACGCAAACTGCACGAGACCGCGCTCATGGCCCGCACGCACCGTCCGTTCGAACAGCTCGACCAGCGCGGGACCGGTGCCCCACGTGATGTGGAATCGCGGCACCGAGTTGCCGTGGCCGCCGGCAAGACCTCCGCCGCGCTCGGCCCAGCCCACGACAGGGAACACGCTGTGCCCGCGTTCCTTGAGCCAGGCCTGCTTCTCGCCGGCCGCGAAGTGCACGTACGCCTCGGCCCACCGACGCGGGTTGGCATCCTCCGGACGATCGAACTGGGCGCTGCCCATCCAGTCCTGCATCGCCAGGTCGACCGAGTCCTTGATGCCCATCCGGCGTTGCTGGACCGAGTCGACGAAGAACAACCCTCCGAACGACCAGAAGGCCTGGCCACCCAAGCCCTGTTCGCCTTCCTGGTCGACCAGGATGACCTTCTTGCCGGCTTCGACGGCTGAGCGGTGGCCACGAGCCCGGCAAGTCCGGCTCCGACGACGATGACATCAGCATTCATAGTGCGATTGTGCCGCAGGGGTGAGCTCACCGGCGGACGGGCAGGCACAATCTCACGGAGTGTTGGACGTCGGAGAGGTCGAAGCATGAATCCGTTGGCGCTCGCGTGCAGGATCGGCAGCGTGGGGGTCACCTTCGTGGCGCTCGTGACCTCGCTGTTTCCGCACTTCGTCGAGGTGTCCTACCGACGCGAGAACGATCGTGCTCCTGTCTTCGAGATATACCACTCGGCGTGGACCAGCTGGGGCGTGCTGTGCTGCGGCCTTCTGGCGATCGCCTTCTTCACGGCTGTGACGGCGCTGCTGGTCGGCTTCTTCGAGCCTCTCGCGGCGAAGATCCTCGACTTCGTGGCGTCAGTGCTGCTGGTGCTGACGGCCCTGGCACTTGCGCTCTTCGTCTCGACCTATGGCATCGAGGGCAACGAGTACTTCGTCGTCGGCTTCGGGTGGTCTGGGATCGCGACGTTGGTCCTGCTGGTCGTGGCGGCAGCGCTGGCGGTGGCGGCCGGTGTGCTGACGAAGGTCGGTCCCACGCGGCCTGGCCCCGCGTACATACCACACGGTGCGGATGCGACTCGCGGGCCCGTTCAGCGATGAAATGACTACCTTAGGTGGCCCTTCGGGACTAGATTGCAGTTGTTATCACTCATCGTTGGGAGAAATTCTGTCATGGCCGTTGACTTCAAGTCTCTGGGCAAGTTCGAACAAGGCGCGCTCGTTGCGGGTGTCGTCGCCATCATCCTGTCGTTCATCAGCAGGCTATGTGACCGTCGATCTCGGCCGCTTCGGCAGCGCCGGCACGAACGCTTGGGACAGCTACGCGACTCTCGGCATCTTGCTGGTCATTGTCTCGACCGTGGTCGTCGCCATCAAGGCATTTGCCGCGGAGAACCTGCCGGACGGTGTGCCGTGGAGCCTCGTGGCCGCCGCAACTGCGGGTCTCGGCACGCTCTTGCTCATCCTGCGGGCCTTCACCTACGGTTCGGGCGTCAACCCCGGTTGGTCGGGCTGGCTGCTGTTCATCGCCGGCATCGCGCTGACGGTGTTCACGGTCCTGTCGTTCAAGGAGTCGGGCGAGAAGATCCCCGAGATCAACAAGGGTGGTGGCAACAACCCGCCGCCCCCGCCGCCGGCTGCCTGAGACTGCTTGCGACCTCAGCGCCGTCACACGTGAAAGGCCCGACTTCGGTCGGGCCTTTCGCACGTGGCGGTGGATCTACAACCTCATTGCCATGCCTCGACCCTGGCGCGGTGGTTTATCAACCGCATTCGGCGAAATGAGGTTGCTGGGACACCGGCCCAGGGGGATGAGGTTGCTGGGACACAGCCTCGGCAGGGTCAGGGTCAGGACGTGAACGGCGGACGGTCGTCGAGGCGGACGGACTGCCGGCCGGCCCAACGCCACAGACGTGCGGTGAAGTCACGGTCCTCGTCGGTGACGAAGTTGCCCATGACCCGCAAGGCGAACGTCATGAGGGTGTGCGACCGCATGCCGATCGGTCCGGCCGTCGGCAGCAGTCGAGGCACGGTGATGAGTCCGGCCAACCGTCGGGCGATCGAGAACGCCTCGCCGTAGTGGCTCGTCAGCAGCTCAGGCCAGGCCTGGGACAGGTCGCGGTGGCTCCGCATCAGCTCGGCGGCTTCGCGTCCGGTCTCCATGCCGTAGTCGATGCCCTCGCCGTTGAGCGGGTTGACGCAGCCGGCGGCATCACCGATCAGCGTCCAGTTGGGGCCAGCGACTCCGGAGACGGCGCCACCCATCGGCAGCAATGCGCTCGTGGGGATGCGCAGCTCGCCGCTGAGGTCCCACTCCTCGCGACGCAGTGTCGCGTAGTACTCCATCAACGGGCGGATCTGCAATGACGCAGGACGCTTGGCGGTGGCCAGGGCGCCGACACCGAGATTGACCTCGCCGTCGGACAGCGGGAAGATCCAGCCGTACCCGGGCGACAAGCTCGCTCTCGCCGGTGGAAGATGCTTCGCCGCGCAGCTCGAGGTGCGAGGAGATCCACGGGTCGTCGCTGCGTCCCGACTTCACGTACGACCGGCCAGCGACGCCATAGGCGGTGTCGCGGTGCCACTCGCGTCCGAAGCTCGCGCCCAACGGCGAGCGGACACCATCAGCGACGATCAGACGATCGCAGTGCACGGTGTGGGCAACGCGCGCCTTGCCAAGCTCGAAGGTGACTCCCGTGACCTTGCCCGAGGCATCGCGGATCGCGTCGACCGCGCGGGCGCCTTCGAGCGGGACTGCCCCGGCGTCGACGGCCACCCGGAAAAGCTTGTCGTCGAGCTCGGTGCGGGGGACAGCTGAGCCGTAGTCGGGCAGCGATCCACCCGGCCACGGGAGCAACACCCCTGGCCGAAACCGGCTGCGCGCAGCCCGCGGTTGGTTCCGTGGCTGCGGACCCAGTCGCCCAGCCCGAGGCGTTCCAGCTCGGCGATCGCACGAGGCGTGAGTCCGTCGCCGCAGGTCTTGTCGCGCGGGAACGTCGCGGCATCGGCAAGGACGGTGTCCATCCCGAAGCGGGACGTCCAGGCGGCGGCCGCCGAACCGGCCGGTCCTGCGCCGACAACGAGCACGTCAGTGCGGTGGGGGCAGCAGGTCACTCATGCTTGGATTCTTCCAGAGGGGTGGGTGACTGGCAGGATGGGGCGCATGAGTTCTGCGGCTGCTCCCGCCCGCGTCACGGGTGAGATCCACTACGCCTCGCGTGGTTCGTCCTATTTCGACATCCTCCTCGGCGCTGTTCTGCGTCGTCCTGGTGGTCTCGAACATCGCCGCCACCAAGGCCGTCGAGTTCGGCTCGGGCAATTTCTCGATCGGCCCGGTGCAGGTGTGGCCGATCATCTCCGACGGCGGCGCGATCCTGTTCCCGTTGGCGTACATCCTGGGTGACGTGATCTCCGAGGTCTACGGCTTCAAGGCCGCTCGCAGGGCGATCCTGGTCGGGTTCGGCTCAGCGGTGCTGGCCTTCGTGACGTTCTTGCTCGCGATCCAGCTGCCAGCGGCCAGCTTCTACGAGAACCAAGAAGCGTTCGAGAGCGTGGTGTGGTCGGGCGTGCAGATCGTCGCCGCGTCGATGATCGCCTACCTGACGGGCCAGTTCCTCAACTCGTACGTGCTCGTGCGGATGAAGGCACGTTCAGCCGAGCCGGGGCTGTGGCGCCGCCTCGCCGGCTCCACCGGCGTCGGTGAAGCCGCTGACACGTTCATCTTCTGCGCCATCGCCGCGTCGGCCATCGGCATCCAGACCGGCGGGCAGTTCATCAACTACTTCGTCGTCGGCTTCGTGTTCAAGTGCGCCGTCGAGCTGCTGTTCATGCCGGTGACGGTGGCCGTCATCAAGGTCCTCAAGCAGCGCGAGCCCACCTACTGGTCGCCCCAGTCGTAGATTTCCCTGGAAGACCCCGAGTCCTGGGTGACGCGGGTGCTCCGAGGGTCAACCCCGGAATCTGCGAGGCGGAGGGTTCAGGCGTAGAACCGGGCGAGGAAGTCGTCCCGGAAGTCGGTGAACGTCCCGGCCTCGATGTGCTCACGCATCGAGTCGACGAGCCGCACCGTGAAGCGTTCGTTGTGGATCGTGCACAACGTCCCGGCGTTGTACTCCTTGGTCTTGAACAGGTGGTGCAGGTACGCCTTCGAGTAGTTGGCGCACGTGTAGCAGTCGCACTCGTCGTCGATCGGTCCGAAGTCGCGGCGGGAGGCCGCGACGTTGAGGTTGCGCCGGCCCGTCATCGTGTAGATCCGCGACGAACGGGCGACCCGCGACGGGCTGACGCAGTCGAAGGTGTCGCAACCGTTCTCGACCGCGGTGAACAGGTCATCGGGCTCGCTGATCCCGAGCAGGTGCCGGGGCTTGTCGACCTCGAGCCCCTCGTTGACCCAGCGGACGATCGTGCCGAGGTTCTCCTTCTCGATCGCACCGCCGACGCCGTAGCCGTCGAAGTCGAGCTCAGTGAGGCCGCGGGCGGCCTGGCGACGCAGGTCTTCGTGCTGTGCGCCCTGCACGACGCCGAACAGCGCCTGGCGGGGCTTGTGGGAACGCTCTGCGTTGAGCCGCTCGTGCTCGACGACGCACCGCTGCGCCCACGCCTGGGTGCGCGCCAAAGACTTGATCTGGTAGTCCTTGGTGTTCATCAGGGTCGTGAGCTCGTCGAAGGCGAACATGATGTCGGCGCCGCTGGTGCTGGATCTGCATCGACACCTCGGGGGTGAAGCGGTGCTTCGAGCCGTCGAGGTGCGACTTGAACGTCACGCCGTCGTCGTCGACGGTGGCGAGCCGATCCTTGCCCTCAGCGATGACGTCATCGGCCTCGACCCGGTTGGCGTCCATCGACAGGGTCTTCTTGAACCCGGCGCCCAGCGACAGCACCTGGAAGCCGCCCGAATCGGTGAAGGTCGGGGCCGTGCCCAGTTCATGAACGTGCCGAGACCGCCGGCCTCGTCGACGATGTCGGCGCCAGGCTGCAGGTAGAGGTGGTACGCGTTCGCGAGCAGCGCCTGGGCACCGAGGTCTGACATCGCCTCGGGCAGCACGGCCTTGACCGTGGCCCGCGTGCCGACCGGGATGAAGGCCGGCGTACGGATCTCTCCGTGGGGGTGTCGATGGTGCCAGTACGTCCGAGCGCTCCGGAGAGCTCTTTGCCGAGGGTGAACACGGCTCTATCCAACCAGCCAGACGGCAGCGCCCAGCGCCCCGGCGGTCACGAGCACGAAGAACGCGTTCCATACCGCGGCCGGTAGCACCGTCAGCCGAGCCATGACGTCGGCGTCAGTTGTGCGCGTGCGGACACGTCGCCGGTGCGCCCACAGGTCGATCGACGTGCGCGGTGCGGCGATCAGCAGGAACCAGGCGAAGGTCAGCGCCGCGAAGTCGTGGAAACGTTCGGGCGCTCGCCAGATGAGAGCGGCCACCGCGGCACCGCTCAGCACGACGACGACCAAGCCGAACCAGTTGCGGATGAACACCAGCATCGCCGCAAGCGTTCCCAGCGCGAGGTACAGCGCCCAGGCCGTGCGTCCTGCGTCGACGAGGGCGACGACCCCCAGTCCCAGGGCCGCCGGAGCCAGGTAGCCAGCCGCTGCCGTGGCGATCATGCCGGGGCCTCGGGGCTTGCCGCTCGACACCGTCAGCCCCGAGGTGTCGCTGTGCAGACGGATGCCGTTGAGCCGTCGGCCGGTCAGGACGGCCACGAGCGCATGGCCCGCCTCGTGCACGAGCGTCACGAGGTGGCGGGTCACGGACCAGATGGGCGGCACGGCGATCAGCACGACAGCTGTCGCCGCAGCCGCCCACGTGGTGTCCAGGATCGTCAGTCCATCGGGCGGTCGACGAGCTCGACACGGGTCATGTCGCGCGCGGAGGCACCCATCGCGGCTGCGAGGCGGTGGTGCACGGCGCCCTCACGGTGCCGGCTCTGGCGATCGAGCGAGAGGCCGAGCGCCGTCTGGGCCCACGCACTGGTCGGCTCGAGCTCGACGAGACGCCGGAACGCCTGCTCTGCGGGGGAGAGCTGGGCTGCGGCGAAGTGCGCACGACCCATGAGTTCCCAGGCTGCCGCGTGGCTTGGCTCAGCCTCGACGACCTTGCGGAGGACCCGCACGGCGTCTCGGGGGAACCGGTCGTCCAGCAGCTGCTCACCGGTGCGGAACGCGTCGAAGACCTCCATCTCGGCGATGGTCTGGTCCGAGAGGTTGGGGGTGAACTTGATGGTCATGGTGCGCTCCTTTCGAAGAGTTGTCGGCATCAACACCGCAGGTCAGGGCTTCATTCCACAGGTTCGTCAGGCTCTGGCGTCGCCGTGCTCTCGGTCGGTGTCGGGGTGGGTACGGTCGGTGTCGGAGTCGTCACGGCCGGGGCCGGAGCGGGCTTGGTAGCCGTCGGTCTCGGCGTCGGTGTCGGCTCAGTGGCCGGTGCCTTCTCGGGCTGGTCCTTCTCGTCGTCCTTGTTCTTCTCGTTGTCGTCGGGACGACGAGCTCGACTTTCCTCTGAACGTGTCGCCGATCGTCGTGCCGCTGGCCCCGCCTAGCGTCTTGTCGGCCACGACCTCGTAGGCCGTGATGGCGCCGAGCGACAGCAGCAGGACGGCGACGGTCGTGGCGATGATGGTCTTCCAGTGGAGCCGCCGATCAGGCGGCTCGATGACCTCGGCCCCCGTCACCGACGAGCCGTCGACCTCGGCGGCCTGCTGGATCGCGGTCGCGATGCCGCCGTCCTGCACGGTCTTCTCGATCACGGTTCCGGCGCTCGTCTGCACCAACAGCGTCTTGCCCTTGTCGAGGGTACGGCCGTACAGGGCCGAGGTGATGGACGCGACGAAGCCGCCACGGCCACCCCGATCAGGGTTCCGGCAACACCCAAGCTCGATGCGATCCAAGCGGCTGTGACAGCCGCCAACACGCTTGCAGCGACCTGGAACCACGACATCTCACCTAGCAGGCCACGACGTTCAGACATGCAGACCAGCCTACGAGGCGGTACCGAATGTCTGGCCCGCCAAATCGGTCACCTCGCCCAACCAGAGGCTTCGTTGATGGTCCGAAGAATCCGTCACCGGGCGAAGAACCCGCCGGGTCACGCGTGGAGAACCCAGATACGGCGCGACGCACCGCCCCCAGATGGACGCCAAAGGGTCTTTGTAGAGAGTTTCCTCACGTTCGTCAGTTGTGTCCGATGTGTTGACGACGAAGAGGTCTTGGATCGGAGCAAGCGGTTCTGGGTGGCCGGTGGCGTCGGCGAGCCTGTAGGCGACGCCGGGCACGACGATCCGATTGATCCAACCGGTCAGGATCGCCGGCGGCATGCCCCACCAGTTGGGGTGCACCACGACGAGTCCCTCGGCCCTCCGCGGCTCTTCACGGTGCAGGGCGATGAGCGGATCTTCTTCGCGCGTCAGCACCGACTGATCAGCTCACCGCTGATGTGCGACTCGTACGACGCCAGGATCGGGTCGAAGCGTTCTGCGTACAGGTCGTGCGATCGCACCTGGTGGCCGAGCTCCACCAGACGCTCAGCGATGTTCTCGGCGAGCGCATGGCAGTAGCTGGCCGCGCGGGGATGTGCCAGCAGCAGCATCACGTCACTCATGGAGTGATTCTGGCAGCATCCATCCCCGCACCGCGAGGGGCGGGTCAGCCCAGGGCTTGCTCCAGATCGGCGATCAGGTCAGCGATGTCCTCGATGCCGACCGACAGCCGCACCAGGTCGTCGGGAACCTCGAGGATCGAGCCTGCCGTTGACGCGTGCGTCATGGCGCCAGGATGCTCGATGAGCGACTCGATGCCGCCCAGGCTCTCGGCCAGCGTGAACAGCTTGGTGCGTGCGCAGAAGTCGAGCGCAGCCTGCTGGTCCTTGAGCCGTACCGAGATCATCCCGCCGAAGCGACGCATCTGCCTGGCTGCGACCTCGTGCCCGGGGTGCTCGGCGAGACCGGGGTAGAGGATCGACGAGATCGCCGGATGCCCTTGCAGGAACTCGACGATGGCCTCGGCGTTGTCGCAGTGCTTGTCCATGCGGACGGCAAGCGTCTTGGCGCCGCGCATCGTCAGGTAGGCGTCGAACGGTCCGGGCACGCCGCCGGAGCCGTTCTGCAAGAACGCGAACGCGGTGTCGAGCTCGGCGTCGTTGGTGACCAAGACGCCGCCGACGACGTCGGAGTGACCGCCGATGTACTTCGTCGTCGAGTGCAGCACGACATCGGCGCCGAGCGACAGCGGATTCTGCAGGTACGGCGAGGCAAAAGGTGTTGTCGACCACGAACGTCGCCTCCACCTCCCGGGCGATCTCGGCAATCGCCGCGATGTCGCCGACATTGAGCAACGGGTTGGTTGGCGTCTCGATCCAGATGGCCTTGGTGTCGTCGGTGACGGCGGCACGGATGGCGTCGAGGTCGTTGACGGCCGCAGGGGTGTAGGTGATGCCCCACTGGCTGAAGACCTTGTCGATCAGCCGGAACGTTCCGCCGTAGGCGTCGTCGGGGATCACCAGGTGGTCGCCGGGGCGCAGCAGTGAACGCAGCGCGCAGTCGGTCGCCGCCATGCCGGAGCCGAACGCACGTCCGTACGTCCCGCCTTCGAGGGCCGCGAGGTTGGCCTCCAGTGCCGCACGGGTCGGGTTGCCGGTGCGGGCGTACTCGTAACCGCCACGCATCCCGCCCACTCCGTCCTGCGCGAAGGTCGAGCTGGCGTAGATCGGCACGTTGACCGCGCCGTTCTCGGCATTGGGCTCGTAGCCCGCGTGGATCGCGCGCGTCGCGAAGCCCGGTGTCTCGGGTGAGGTGTCGTGATCGCTCATACGTGCACTCCCAACAGGTCGTGGCGGGTCAGCACGCCCAGCGGCTTGCCGTCCTCGATGACCATGACGGCATCGCTGGCGCTGAGGGCCTTCAGGGCGACGTCGAGGCTTTCACCGGCGCCGAGCAGCGGCAGCTTGGGCTCCATGTGCTGTGACACCGGATCGGTCAGCTGGGCGCGGCCCTCGAACACGGCGCTGATCAGCGCCCGCTCGTTGACGCTGCCAGCGACCTCGCCGATCACGACCGGCGGCTCAGCACCGACCACAGGCATCTGCGAGACGTTGTACTCGCGCAAGATCTCGATGGCATCGCGGATCGTCTCGGACGGGTGCGTGTGCACCAGCGCCGGCATCCCGCCAGTCTTGCTGCGCAGGACGTCGCCCGCGGTGATCTCGTGAGTGTGACCGTCGAGCGGTTCACGGAGGAACCCGTACGACGACATCCAGTCGTCGTTGAAGATCTTCGACAGGTAGCCGCGTCCGCCGTCGGGCAGCAGCACGACGACCAACGCGTCGGGGCCCGCCTCGGCGGCGACCTGCAGCGCAGCGACCGTCGCCATGCCGCACGAACCGCCCACCAGCAGGCCCTCTTCGCGGGCGAGGCGGCGGGTCATGTCGAACGAGTCGGCGTCGGAGACGGCGATGATCTGGTCGGGGATGGCCGGGTCGTAGGCGCTGGGCCAGAAGTCCTCACCAACACCCTCGACGAGGTAGGGGCGGCCGGTTCCGCCGGAGTACACCGAGCCCTCGGGGTCGGCGCCGATGACCTTGACCTTGCCGCCGGAGACTTCCTTGAGGTAGCGGCCGACACCGGTGATGGTGCCGCCGGTTCCTACGCCGGCCACAAAGTGGGTGACCTTGCCGTCAGTGCCTTCCCAGATCTCGGGACCGGTCGTCTCGTAGTGGCTCTCGGGACCTGCGGGGTTGGAGTACTGGTCGGGCTTCCAGGCGCCCTCGGTCTCACGCACCAGCCGGTCGGAGACGTTGTAGTAACTGTCGGGGTGCTCCGGCGGGACGGCGGTGGGGCACACGACCACCTCGGCGCCGTACGCCTTCATGGTGTTGCGCTTGTCTTCGCTGACCTTGTCGGGGCACACGAAGATGCACTTGTAGCCGCGCTGCTGGGCCACGAGGGCGAGTCCGACGCCGGTGTTGCCGGACGTCGGCTCGACGATGGTTCCGCCGGGCTTGAGCGCGCCGGACGCTTCGGCGGCGTCGACCATCTTGACCGCGATGCGGTCCTTGGCGCTTCCGCCAGGGTTGAAGTACTCGACCTTGGCTGCGACGGTGGCCGATCCGGGAGTCGTGACAGAGCTCAGCTTGACCAGCGGGGTGTTGCCGATCAGGTCAACGATGTGTTCTGCAATGGGCATACGGCCATTGTTGCACTCAGGGTTTGGTCAGGACGGGGGCCGCTTCGTCGACGTCGAGCTCGGCGACGGGACCCGATGCGGTGATCGTCTCGTTGAGTGTCTGCCATGCCTGGCCGTTCACGCGATATTGGACGCGGTACGTCACGTCGACCCGTGCCATCACGTCGTCGGCGGGACGCAGGGTAACTGTGGGTGACGTCGAGCGCCGGGTACGGCTTGCCCGGAGTGGAGGTGTCCTGGGACGTGCCGTCGCCGTGGACCCAGTGGAACGTGATCGGCGTCGCCACCAGGTCGACGTCGAAGCCCAGCAGGGTCACGCTGCGCTCGAACGGACGCGGTTCGGCATGGAAGATCGTCGGGACGTTGACAAGTGTCGTCTCGCCAGGCTGGATCTTGACCGTCAGGCTCGGTAGCCCGATCTCACGCGTCGCCCGCAAGATGTCGCCCTCGGTTGGTTCGGGGCGCGCGGAAGGTACGTCGTCCTGGTCGGGTGTGCGCGGAAGACATTGAATAACGCCGCCAACGTCGGGTTCGCAGTAGGTGTCAATTGGATCCGGGCTAGTTATCGGTGTCGTTCCACTCTCTGGACTCTCCGGTGGTGCGACGATCCTGTCGCCGTCGAGGATCACGCCGGGCTGACCGGGATCTGGCCCCACTTCTACATCGGCCTGCGCAGAGACTGCCGCGATCGCAACCAGGATCGAAACTAGAGGTAGCAGAACTAGACGACTCATTCGGTCCCGCCCAATGCCATCTGCGTGACTTGCCTGCCCCGTCCATGGCCGGCGAGTGCAAAGGAGATCTGAGTTGTCTCGCGCTTGCTGATCTTTTCATCGGCGTGATTGTCGGTCTTAAAACGTCCGCCGCCGGTGCTCACATCGGTAGTTGCGTAGGCGACTTTTCCACGGATCTTCATGGCAAGCGGGCCAGTCGTCCACTCGCCGCCTTTGAAGTAGCCGCCGGCGGCGTAGGTGTCTCGGTAGAGCGTGATGTAGCTTCTGGCAGCCCGTGCAGTCGGGCGACGAGAGCCGCTCGAGCTCGGCGACGTCACCGGTCTGGGCCGCGTAGTTGAACACGTCGACCCAGTGCTTGACGAAGGCGGCGGCGCCTTCGGGGGAGTCCTCGGTGGCCTGCTCCGGCATCGTGGGTGCGGTGGCAGTCGGGGTTGCGGACCCGGACGATGTCGGTGAGTCGGTTGGCTGCTTCGGTGATGACGCCTCGGACGTGCACGCACCGAGCAGCAGCAACGTGGCGAGGACAGTCGTTCCGATGCGCATGCCGAGAAACTACCGAAATGGCGGGCTGGAGTCAGCACCAAACAGCTGGTGGTTGGGGAAAACGGGACAAAACACTCAGGGTCATGACAGTTCAAGCCTCGAGAACTTGACTGTCATGACCCTGAGTCACGAACGTGAAGCAGCTCTGATCAGATGACCGCGCCCGTGTTGCGACCGTCGTCGACGGCCGCATAGGGGTCGATGACCTTCTTCGCCTCCGCATCGGGGTCGAAGGGCCAACGCTCCTCGAGGACGACAGCCAGCGCCGACGCCGTGAAGATCGTCGACAAGATGCCCACCGAGAGTCCCAGCAGCAACGCGATGGCGAAGTCGGTCAGCGAGTCGCCGCCCAGGAAGGCGAGTGCCGCCAGGATGAACATCGCTCCGAGACCGGTGTTGATGGTTCGGGGGATGGTCTGCAGGATCGCGTCGTTGACCACTTCACGCAGCGGACGGGTGACGGTTCTCCCGGGTGTGCTCGCGGATACGGTCGAAGACCACGATCGTGTCGTTGACCGCCAGACCGATGATCGACAACACGGCTGCCAGGAACACGCCGTCGATCGGCTTGCCCCACCAGGCGAACACGCCGACGACAGTGAGCACGACCGATGACATCGACAGCACCGCAGAGAGCGCGTACGTCCACCTGAACCGCCAGGCGAGGTAGAGCATCTGGGCGAGGGCCGCGATCACGAAGGCGATGATGGCCTTGTCGCGCAGCTCCTTGCCGAGGCTCGGCCCGATCAGCTCGTCGCGTTCCTTCTCGACGTCGCCAGCTGCTGCAGCGAGCGCCTCTTGGATCTCGACGGCCTCGTCGTCGGTGATCTTGTCGAGGCGGACCGTGATGTTCTCACGGCCTTCCTGGCCCGACGACGACTGAACGACTGCGCTGGGGAAGCCGGCGTCGCTGACGACTTCACGAGCCTTCTCGGGATCGATGGCCTTGGAGGTCGAGTACTCCAGCAGACGTCCGCCGGTGAACTCGACGCCGAGGTTGAGTCCACGGATCGCGATGCCGCCGATCGACACGACCGCCACGACGAGCGTGATGACGATCCAGGTGCCGCTGCGCTTCATCAGGTCGGGGCCGCTCTCGGTGAGCCACTTGCGGATGCGACCGGTGCCGGCCAGACCGCTGATGCCGGGACGCTTGCGGACGAAGGCTCGCTTGACCGCGAACTCGCAGAGCACGCGGGCGATGACGAGTGCCGACACCATCGAGGCGACGACACCGATCGACAGGGTGACACCGAAGCCCTTGACCGGACCGGAGGCGAAGAAGAACAGCAACGCCGCGGCAAGCAAGGTTGTGACGTTGGAGTCGATGATGGCCGACCACGCCTTGTTGAAGCCGGTGGTCAGCGCAGGTTCCAGGCCGGCTGCCGAGCGTTCGGCGTACTCCTCTCGGGCTCGTTCGAACACGAGGACGTTGGCGTCGATGGCTAGTCCGATGGCCAGGACGAATCCGGCCAGACCCGGCAGAGTCAGGGTTGCTCCGAGCCACACGAGCATGCCGTAAGCCAGCAGGGCGTAGGTGCCGAGCGCGATCGTCGCGAGGAAGCCGACGAGGCGGTAGACGAACATGATGAACAGGCCGGTCAGCACGATGCCGATGATGGCGGCCTCGATCGAGGCGTCGATGGCGACCTTGCCGAGCGTGGGGCCGACGGTCCTCTGCTCGACGATCTCGACCTTGACCGGGAGGGCGCCGCCCTTGATTAGGACGGCGAGGTCGGTGGCGGTTGCCTGGGTGAAGCTGCCGTAGATGCTGGTGCTCGCACCTCCGCCCGACTGGCACATAGAAGGCTGGACACCGGGAGACGAGATGACCTTGTCGTCGAGCATGATCGCGATGCGATTGCCCACAGCAGGGTTGGCGCAGGCATCGCTGACCAGCTTGTTTCCAGCCGGAGCTTCCCTTGCCGTTGAACGAGACGTTGACGATCCACTCGCCGACGCCGTCCTGCGGGATCGCGGCTTCGGCGTTCTTGACGCCGTTTCCGTCGAGGGGCTGCGGGCCGAGCAGAAGCGGGTTTCCGTCCTCATCTGCCGCGAGTTGCTCGCCCTCGCCTGGCTTGGCGTCGGGCTCGGGGATGGACAGGACTTCGTGGAACGACAGCTGCGCAGTCTGGCCGATCACCTTGGCGGCTTCGCGAGGGTCTTGGACGCCGGGCAGCTCGACGATGATGCGCTTCTCACCGGAGCGGGCGAGTGTCGGTTCGGACACGCCGAGCGCGTCGACGCGTCCGCGCAGGACGCTGAGGGCGCGGTCGGTCGACTCGGCATCGGCCTTGACGGTCTTGGTGTCCTGGGCCTCGAGGACGATTTGAGTTCCGCCCTTGAGGTCGAGGCCGAGCTTGGCGTCCACCTTGAGAGCAAGCAGAAGTGACACAGCCACAACGACAAATGCCGCGATGGCGCGCCACATGGGGGCACGGGATGACATGGGATGACTTTCGAATGGCGCGGGAGCGCGGAAGGGGACGGGACGAAGGCACTGACTCACAGAGTCGGTGGTGCCCGTCCGACAGGTGCAGGCGTCGTTGCCGCGACCTGCGAGAAGCCAGCCGATCGTGCTGCGTCGCCGGTCGGTGGCGGGTTCGGTGTGTACGGCTCCGGGGGAGTGGACGCCAGGTCGAGGTGCAGGTGCAGTTGGTCCTGCTGCGATGGCGTCGCAACAGCCAGGTGACGGGCGGGCAACGACTCGGTCGTGGCCTGGCCGACGCTGGCTGACAGCACGCGTCTGAGTCGCGCGGGCGGATCCGCCGGTGGCCACGAGCAGCATGGCCACACACGTCACCATGAGGACGGCAGCAGTTCTGCGCGTCGCGGTCCTCATGAGCATTCGAGGAGTCTAGCGGGCGGGGGGCCACGTAGATACACGTGAGGAGCCGCCCCACCACCCCCCTGGGTACTGGTGGGGCGACTCGTCAAGGAGACGTCCTTCGTCGGCGAGGGTGACGCAACATCGAATGTGAGGTGGGTCACACTCGTTCGTTGCCTAGGGTGGAGGCATGACCAGCACTCCTCGCACTCTCGGTTCCAGCGACATCAAGGTCTCGGCCGTCGGCCTCGGCTGCAATGCCTTCGGCGCGCGTATCGACCTTGACCAGACCCGTGCCGTCGTCGGCGCAGCACTGGACGCCGGCGTCACGTTCTTCGACACGTCCGACATCTACGCGCTCGGACGCAGCGAGGAGCTGCTGGGTCAGGCGTTGGGATCTCGTCGCGACGAGGCGGTCATCGCCACCAAGTTCGGCATGGACATGCAGGGTGTCAACGGTGACGACGGCGGACGTCGGGGGTCGCGGGCCTACGTGCGTACCGCGGTCGAGGCGAGCCTGCGGCGGCTCCAGACCGACCACATCGACCTGTACCAGCTCCACACTCCTGACCCGCTGACTCCGCTGGAGGAGACCTTGGGAGCGCTCACCGAGCTCGTCGCCGAGGGCAAGGTGCGCGCGATCGGTGCGTCCAACCTCCAGGCGTGGCAGATGGTCGAAGCGGCGTGGATCTCTCGGACGAACGATCTGGCGACCTTCGTCACGGCCCAGAACGAGTACAGCCTCTACAACCGGCTGGCCGAGGTCGAGCTGACTCCCGCATGCCAGGCGCTGGGAGTCGGCATCCTGCCGTACTTTCCGTTGGCGTACGGGTTGCTGACCGGCAAGTATCAGCGCGGAGCGGAGGCCCCCGAGGGCTCCAGGCTCTCGGCCACCGCGCAGACCGTGCGACTGCAGACGGCCGACTGGGACCGGATCGACAGCTCGAAGCGTTCGCTGCCGCCCGCGACGTGTCGATCCTCGAGCTCGCGATTGGCGGCCTCGCCGCTCAACCTGCAGTCAGCAGCGTCATCGCCGGAGCGACCAAGCCGGAGCAGGTCGTCTCGAACGTTGCAGCAGCGAGCTGGGTGCCGACCGAGGACGATTTGCAGGCGCTGGCCGAGATTGGTCGCCCTACGCAGTCGTACACGACGTTCGCACCACGCACGGCCGGGACGAAGTCACGGAGCTGAGGGGGCACGCCGGGCTGGGAAGCGCCTCACGGCGCATGGCCGCTCTCGGCGGCTAATTTTGGGACCCGGGGCTACCGCAGCCCGACGCTTGATCAAGCCTAGCCCGCCTGCGGAACGACACAAGGCGGGTGGGGGCGGGCCCGGTGCTTGCGATAACCGAAGCGAGCGGATCTGACAAGGTTGGGGACCGACCGCGACCGTGCTTGGGTTCGCAAACGACACTTGAAGAACCTCGGACTCGACTTGAGCAATCGTGAGCAGGCTGAGAAGGAGGTTGGATGTGCCAGTCAAGAAGTGCGCTACTGCGCAACTCCCCGCCCTTCTGCAAAGTTCCTTGGTTTCTGGGCCTATGCGACTGATGGCGCCCTCAAAAGCTCAGGGCGTCATCTGATACAACGCCTGGAGTGCGAGATCCGCGATCTCGCGGTCCACGGCCGCCACCCGCTCAGCGTAGCCGGGATACACGGAATCAAGATCTGCAATGTCACTCGCGGACTCGCTATCGCCTTCGATGGTAAGCATTGCATGTGCGGATACGGCTCGTACGCAAAACGCTGCATCCTCTTCAGCGGGCGTTGGAGCGGTGCCGCGCAGGCTGCGCGTCTGTGCCTTCGGGAGATTGGGCAGATTCCGGCTGAGTGTGTTCAGGGTGTCTTCGTCGCCCGAGATAAGTAGGCGATCGTCGGCGGCTACTGCCATTCCATTGCCCTGCGCCTGTTCCGATGCAGACTTCATCGCAGAACCAGGAGTTTGATACACGAAGGCACGGACGACAGTGCCGTCGTTGCTTTCGCATACAAACCCGACGGCGCGGTCCCAGAACCAGATGTCATCGACTAGATGGACAACTTTCTTGCACCGTAGTTGTTCCTCAAGCAGGCGCGCTTCGTGACTGATGTCGGCGATTGACCTCGCGCTCGGTGAGGGCGGCGCCTCCCGCTGCGGGGTAGCTGGCTCGCTACTGACACCGCAGGAGGAGACGCCGGTCACTGTGAGGACCATTGCGGCCAACGCATTTTTTGCCAACGGACTCAGTACCAGAATGTCGGGGTGCCCAGTGGCAATGAGAGCGACTTGGCCTTGTAGGACGGGTAGTCGATCCAGTTGCCCCACGCAACCTTCGCTGATCCGCTTGTCCCGCAACCGAGGGATACCCACTTTGCGGTGCCGTTGCTGTTGTGGCCCTTTCCTTGCGCGCAAGCGCGGCCATCGGAAATGGGGGCAACAAACCACGAGTATGTCTTTTTGTAGCCAGCGCTGCCCGCAATGTTGCAGCTTTTGCGTGGGCCGTGGTCCAAGTGGGTCCAGCGTACCCCGACCAGGGGCCCGAGCAGCCCGCCTTTGCGATGAGGGCGAAGTCGTCGGCGTCTGCGGTGGAAGTGTCGGCATCACCTTGAAGTGCGTCGAATTCCTCACCAGAGACGACTTTCTGAAGTCCTTCGGTTGGGGTCGTGGGGCCAAGGTCCTCGCTTGACCAAGCTGACGACGAACCTGCGAAGAGAGTGGCGGTCGACAATGCGACAACTCCGGCGAATCGGGCAATCGAGGAAATCATGGACTTGTTCCTTTGGCAGGTCGTGGCGCGAACTCCCACTGAGTTCAGGCGTTACACGGCAAACTAAACCACGTGTAGACAGGCTGTCAAACATGCTGTCTCATATGACTGACCTGTGAGCCCCTTCGTGCCGCGTTCACGCGCGGCACGAGAGTCGGTTCAAACGCTCAATCGTCCTTGGTTGCACGTGGGCAGCAGGGTTGGTAACGCCTAAACTTGTTCTCGAGATTCGGTGAAGCGGCGAGACTGGTTCTTCGTTGTCTCGGGCCGTCGAAACTATCGAGGACCACGATCAGTGGAGCTTGCCGGAGCGTTCGAGCTCTGCGGCCCGTCGCAGAGCCAACGAGGTGTCGACGAGCTTGGCGGCGCTGTGCGGATCGCCGGTGTCGAGCTGCGCGCGACCGACGGCGACGATGCGGGCGAAGGCCGATGCCCTGTCGAGGGTCACGTCGAAGTCGGCGGCGACGATGCCGCGCACGACGGTGTCGACCAGCGCGATGACCTCGTCGGGGCCGGGCGGATCGACGACGCCGGCCAGCACCTCGTCGACGGGAGCGAACGCCTTGCCGGCTGCGAATTCGCGGGCTGCGACGTCGGGCTGGCGGTGTACCCAGGTACGTAACAGGTAGAGACGCCACAGGGCGCCAGCGATGCTGTCGGCCGGCGCGTGCAGCCACAGCTCGGCAATCGTGCCGAGTCCGTCCTCGTCAGCCAGGTGCAGGACGCGTTCGACGAGCTCTTGGTCAGCCGCGGCACGGGGGCCGCGCACCAGGACGTGCGCGATGCGGTGACCTGCCGCCGTCATCTCGGCAGGGTCGGCTGCGCCTGGCTGCGCTGAGAACAGGGCAGGGCCGGGCAGGGCGGGTTTGTCGAACCTGGTCATCGTGATTCACCGTAACCCCGACCGGCAACTAGGCGGCAGCCTGGACGCTCTCGGGCGCGGTGACCGGCTTGGGCTTGCGGGAGTAGAGCCACAGGACGGGGAACAGGTAAGCGGCCCATCCGATCAGCTGCAACCACGACGGGTTGGGCTGGAAGTTGACGGTTCCCTTCAGGAGGCTGCCGTACCAGCTGTCGGCGGGATGGTCGACGAGATGTCGAAGGCGGCGTTGCCGAGGTTGGTGATCGGTCCGACCGTGAAGGTCAGGCGGGGCAGGAATCCGGCTTCTTGCAGATCGTAGATCCCGTAGGCGAGCACGCCAGCGGCGACGACGATCAGCAGGTAGCCGGTGACGGTGAAGAACTTGCCGAGGTTGACCCGGACGGCGCCTCGGTAGATCAGGTAGCCGAGGATCACTGCCACCAGCAGTCCGAGCGCCGCACCGATGAACGGCGTCGGTGTGTAGGCGTCGGCGACCGTGCCGTACATGATGGCTGCGGTCTCGAGTCCTTCTCGGCCGACCGTGAGGAAGGCGACGATCGCGATCGCCAGAGGACCCAGCGCTACAGCGTCGGCGAGCTCGGTCTCGAGCTCCTTCTTCAGGCCGCGGGCGGTGCGTCGCATCCAGAAGATCATCCAGGTGACAAGACCCGCCGCCAGGATCGACAGCGACCCTCCGACGAGCTCTTGGGTACGGAACGGCAAGCTCGCCGATGGCCAGGTTGATCGCGGTGAAGGCTGCTACCACCAGAGCCACGGCGGCAGCGATGCCGAACCAGATGTACTTGATGTCGTGGCGACGGTCGGTCTTGACCAGGTAGGCGATGAGGATGCTGACGACCAGGCTGGCTTCGAGGCCTTCGCGCAGTCCGATCAAGAAGTTGGCAAGCACCTAGCCAGTGTAAGGGTAGGCAACACTCACTTTGGTGACAGTGCGTCTGTCAGGGCCTCGCCGATCAGGCCGATCTGCCAGCTGCGTGCGCCCTGCTCGGACAGCACCGCGGTCACCGACTCGATCGTGACGTCCTGCGGCGGCTCCCAGGCCAGATTGCGCACGAGGGCCGGAGAGATGAGGTTCTCGGTGGGCAGGTCGTGCTGCTCGGCCAGGGTCGTGACGACCTCGCGACTGCGACCGAGTCGATCGGCGGCCTCGGGTTTCTTGTCGGCCCAGGCGCGCGGCGGTGGGGACCGTCGGTGCGCTGCGTGGTCGGTGGCAGCTTGATCTCGGCAACTGCCTGACCACGTTGCACGGCCTCCAACCACTCGGCGGCGAAACGGCGGGGTCCGCGGTTGCGCATGATGCGCATGTTCTTGAGCGCGGTGAGATCACTGGGAGGCTGGGTGGCCAGCTCGAGGATCGACGCGTCGGGCAGGATGCGTCCCGGCGTCGTGTCGCGGTCGGCGGCGATACGGTCGCGGGTCTCCCAGATCTCGCGCACCAGTGCCAGGGCCCGTCGGCCGCGAGCCTTGTGGATACCCGACGTGCGCCGCCACGGCTCCTTGCGCTCGGGCGGGCCCTGGAAGAACAGCAGGGACGCGAACTCCTCGGCGGCCCATTCGCGCTTGCCGGCCTTCTGCAGATCGGCGTCGATCAGGTTGCGGAGCTCGACCAGCACCTCGACGTCGAGCGCGGCGTAGACAAGCCACGGTTCTGGCAGCGGACGGGTGGACCAGTCTGCGGCCGAGAACTCCTTGGCCAGGCTCAGCCCCAGGTAGTGCTCGACCAGTGCGGCCAGACCGACACGCGGCAGGTTGAGCAGTCGGCCCGCCAGCTCGGTGTCGAACAGCGACTCGGGGTAGAGGCCCACCTCTGCCAGGCACATCAGGTCTTGGGTCGCGGCATGCAGGATCCACTCGTTGCCGTCGAAGGCGGTGTCGATGGGCACGAGGCTGTCGAAGGCTGTCGGGTCGACCAGGTGGGTGCCGGAGCCTTCGCGCCTGATCTGGATCAGGTAGGCGCGCTGGGAGTAGCGGTAGCCCGAGGCCCGCTCGGCGTCCAGGGCGATCGGGCCGGTGCCGGCCAGGATGCGTTCGCACGTCTCCTGAAGCTGTGCCTCGGTGGAGACGACGGCAGGCAGCGGGTCGCGCAGCTCGAGGCGGGGTGCCTCGGGGATGACCGGTTCGGTTGCCTCAGGTGTCTCGGTGGTCTCAGTGCCGTCAGACGCTGTCAACGGACACCGCGCTTTCGCTGGAAGGGGATGACGCCCGGCGCGAGGGGCGGCAGGCCGGAGATCGCGGCGAGCAGGTTGGACCAGGCAGCAGCGTGGTCGCCCGCGCCAGCCGTGGGGGAGAGCAGCGGTGTCCACGAGGCGCGTACCTCGATCTGCGCATCGCCACCATCGTCTTCCATCTCACCGAATCCCTCAGAACGTACGACGGTCACGCTACCGCTAGCGGCTGTGTAGCTGCTTCCGTAGGCGTCGAGCGCCTCAGTCAGCCAGCTCCAGCCGACGCTCGGGAGCACCGGGTCGGCTGCCATGTCGGCCTCGATGTCGGCTCGCGCGAACGTCACACAGCGAAAAGTTCCGCCCCACGCGTCGTTGCCGGCCGGATCGTGCAAGAGGATGAAACGCCCCGTTGCGAGCTCTTCGTCGGCGACGAGGACGTCGCCGCTCATGGCGTAGGAGAACGGTGCGATGCGCTGGGGCGCTGGCATCTCGTCGACCACGACCTCGGGTCGAAGGACTGCGTGTCGTACCTGCTCGACGGCCGCCGTGAACTCACCCGGCGTGCGATCGATCTCACTGGTAACTCCCACCCTGTGATGGTAGGCGCGTCGGGGTCACGCCTGGGCGACGACACTCCGCACGACCTGAGAGACTGGTGCAGTGACTTCACTCCTGACCGACAGCGCATTCCTTCAAGCCTGCCGTGGCGAGCAGCCGGGTCACACACCCGTGTGGTTCATGCGCCAGGCGGGCAGATCGTTGCCCGAGTACCTCAAGATCCGTGAGGGAACCACGATGCTCGAGTCGTGCTTCCGCACCGATCTGGTGGTCGAGATCACGATGCAGCCGGTGCGTCGCCACGGCGTCGACGCGGCGATCTTCTTCTCCGACATCGTGGTGCCGCTGAAGGCCATCGGCGTCGACCTCGACATCGTCCCAGGTACCGGCCCGGTCGTGGCCGAGCCGATCCGTTCGCTCGACCAGCTCGGCCAGTTCCGCGACCTCGAAGCCGATGACGTCACCCCCATCACGGACGCCGTCACGGCGTTGGTGGGCGAGCTGGGCGCGACACCGTTGATCGGCTTTGCTGGCGCGCCGTTCACGCTCGCGTCCTACCTGATCGAAGGCGGGCCTTCGCGTGATCACCGCAAGACCAAGCAGCGATGTACTCCGATCCCGAGCTGTGGCATGCACTGCTCGGCCGGGTCGCCACGATCGCCAGCCAGTTCCTCCGTCTTCAGGTCGAGGCTGGAGCTTCGGCGGTCCAGCTGTTCGACTCGTGGGCCGGCGCGTTGTCGCTCGCGGACTACGAGACCTTTGCCAAGCCGCACTCGGCCGCGGTGCTGGAGTCGATCGCCGACCTCGACGTCCCCCGTATCCACTTCGGTGTCGGCACCGGAGAGCTGCTGCACGCGATGGGCGACGCCGGAGCCGACGTCGTCGGAGTCGACTGGCGGGTGCCGTTGGACGATGCGGTGCGTCGGATCGGCCCCGGCCGGGCCGTCCAGGGCAATCTCGATCCGACGACGCTGTTCGCGCCGACCGAGTTCGTCAACGCGCGCGCTGCCGAGGTCATCGAGGCTGGACGCGCCGCGGAAGGCCACGTGTTCAACCTCGGACACGGTGTCCTGCCGGCCACCGACCCGGACTCGCTGACCCGGCTCGTCGACTTCGTCCATGGGTACGAGCCGAAGTAGCGCCATGAGTCACAAGATCGCCGTCATCGGTGGTGGCATGGCCGGGCTGGCAGCGGCGTGGGAGCTTGCCTCGGGCGGGGCCGACGTCGTCGTCCTCGAAGGCTCTGACCGGGTCGGCGGCAAAGCTGCGTCTCGGTGAGATCGCCGGGATGACGATCGACCTGGGGCGCGGAGTCGATGTTGGCGCGCCGTCCCGAGGCACTCGATCTCGTCCGGGAGATCGGGCTCGCCGACCAGATCGTGCACGCCGAGACGACCTCGGCCGCGATCTGGACCCGGGGGGGCGCTGCGTCCCATGCCCCCGACGGTCATGGGCGTGCCAGCCGATCTGCCAGCGCTGACGGCTTCGGGCATCGTGACGCACGACGTCCGGTCGACGATCCTGCCCGTTCCCGATGAAGACGTGTCGGTGGCTGCCTTCGTGGCCGACCGGGTGGGCCAGGAGATCGTCGACCGGCTGGTCGAGCCCCTGCTCGGCGGTGTCTACGCAGGGCACGCCGACCGGCTCTCGTTGCGGGCGACCGCGCCGCAGATCGTCGCGCTCGGTGCGGACCTGTTGACGGGTGCGACCGCTGCACGGGCGGCGGCTACCTCGACGGGACCGGTCTTCTTCGGGCTGCGCGGCGGCATCGGCCAGCTGCCGGAGGCGATCGTGACCGCAGGCGACTTCGAGGTCCGGTGCGACGCGACCGTCCGGGCCGTGAGCCGTACTGCCACTGGCTGGCGACTGGTCGTCGGACCGACCACCGCTGCCGAGGTGCTCGACGTCGACGCCGTCGTCATGGCGGCTCCTGCGCCAGCGGCCGCCCGGCTGCTGGCCGAGGCGGCGCCCGATGCTGCCTTTGCCCTAGCGGGTGTCGACTACGCCAGCATGGCGCTCGTGACCTTCGTGCTCGACGGCGCGAACGATCCCGGCGGGTCAGGGTTCTTGGTTCCTCCGGTCGATGGCACCGTGATCAAGGCCGCGACCTATTCGACCAACAAGTGGGGCTGGTCGGCCGAGCAGGCTCAGGGCCTGACGATCGCTCGCACGTCGATCGGCCGCGCGGGGGACACCGCCCTGCTGCATCACGACGACACAGAGCTCATCGAGATGGCTCGCGCCGACCTGGCCGCGGCTACCGGCGACGTCGGACGCGTCGTCGACGCCCAAGTCCACCGTTGGGGCGGCGGATTGCCGCAGTACGACGTCGGCCACCTCGAGCTGGTCGGCACCGTCGAACGTGCCGTGGCGGTGGTCGACGGGCTCGAAGTCTGCGGTGCCGCCTACCGGGGCGTCGGGATCCCCGCTGTCATCGCGTCGGGTCGGGCGGCTGCGCGGCGACTTCTCGACGCTGAGAGAATGGACGCATGACGTCACCCATCCCGGCCGAACGCATCAAGGACAAGGGCAAGCTCGCCAAGGAGATCAACGAGACCATCCGGTACACGATGTGGTCGGTGTTTCCGCCTCGATCGGGTGCTGGGCGATTCAGCCCGAGAGGCTGAGGCAGCCGAGGTCGAGGCATTGTTCAAGGAGGCTGGCCGCTGACGACGTCGTCGTACGTGGCACGTATGACGTCAGTGGACTGCGTGCCGATGCCGATCTGATGATCTGGTGGCACGCCTCCACCAGCGATGCGCTGCAGCGGGCCTACAACTTGTTCCGCCGCACCGCCCTCGGTTCACGCATGGCGCCGGTCTGGTCACAGATGGCATTGCACCGGCCGGCCGAGTTCAACCGTTCGCACATCCCGGCGTTCATGGCCGACGAAGAGGTGCTCGACTACGTGTGCGTGTACCCGTTCGTGCGCTCGTACGAGTGGTATCTCCTGCCCGACGAAGAGCGTCGCGAGATGCTCAAGGAGCACGGCATGCAGGCGCGTCCGTACCCGGATGTCCGTGCCAACACCGTTGCCCTCGTTCGCGCTGGGCGACTACGAGTGGATGCTGGCCTTCGAGGCTGCCCAATTGCACCGCATCGTCGACCTGATGCGCGATCTGCGTGCCAGCAAGGCCCGCCGACACGTCCGCGAAGAGGTGCCGTTCTACACCGGCAAGCGCCACGACGTCGTCGACCTGGTGAACCTCTGGCCGTAGCGCCGTAGTCAGGTCAGCGACCCAGCTCAGCCCCGCCCAGTCCCGCGAGTGGTGCGGTCTGGACGAACACGCCGTCTCAGAACGTCCGAGGCGCACCACTCGCGGGGGTGTGTCAGGCGGGGTTGAGCTTCAGGCTGATGCCATTGATGCAGAAGCGCTGATCGGTCGGCGTGCCGAAGCCTTCGCCCTCGAAGACGTGTCCCAGGTGCGAGCCGCAGTTGGCGCACCGCACCTCGACGCGAGGAGGCCCAGGCATCGACGTGTCGGAGATGTACTCGACCCCGGTCCTCAGCCAACGGCTGGTAGAACGCCGGCCAGCCGCAGTGCGCGTCGAACTTGGTCTCGCTGCGGAACAGCTCGGCATCGCAGGCACGGCACGTGTAGACGCCGACCGTCGGATCAGTCTCGTAGGACGAGGTGAAGGGGCGTTCGGTTCCCGCGCGGCGCAGCACCTCGTACTCGGCCGGGCTCAGCTCGGCCTTCCACTGCTCGTCGGTCTTCTCGACCGCGTACTTCTTGTCACTGTTCAGCTCATGTGCCCAGCCTACGTCGGTCGACAACAGCCAGCGGTCAACGCTGAGCGTCGAACGGCACGTGCTCGAGCAGGTGGACGCTGGGAACTTCGAGCTTGCGCTGAGCGCGGGATGTCCAGTCGACGTGCAGGAACTCCTTGACGATGTGCGGCTGGGTCAAGATGATGACCTCGCTGGAGGCGGTCTCCTTGACGAGGGCGAGCAGCGCCTCGATCGGGTCGTCCTCGGTCAACGTGGCCGTCACCTGCTGGCCGCGCTGGGTCAGCAACGCAGCGCTGCCATCGAGCCGTCCTGGCCCGCGCTGACGATCTTGTTCTGCAGCTCGTCAGGTTGTCGACGTCGGCAATTGGCGTGATCTGTCCACCGAATGCCGTCATCGACGCGGCCAGCGTCGCCGACGAGTTCTCGACCGGCAGCAACAGGTGGTAGCGAACCGTGTCGTCCAGCCCTTCGTGCAGGGCGATGATCTGGTCGGCATCGAGTGGATTGAGCCGCGTTCAATCAGCAGTGCAACGTCAAACATGTGCAGTGTCCCTTCGTCGAGTCCGGACTGGTGTCCAGCCTACTGGCGGTCTCTGGTCCATCGGGTCAGCAGCACCCCGTCCACCTCGAGGCAGTGACCGAGCCGCATCGCGCGATCGACTGCTTCCTGCCCATGCGCGATGCGTGGAGCGGGGCCCCCGGCCAGCACCGGGGCAATCGTGAGACAGACCTCGTCGACCAGGTCGAGCGAGGCCAGGTCGCCGTGCAGAGTAGGCCCGCCCTCGCACAAGATGCGGTGCAGGCCTCGGTGGGCGAAGGCCTCGATGACGGCCGGCCAGTCGATCGTGCCGGTACGCTTGCGATCACGTCGACCGTCTCGGCGGGTTGCGCGAGCCGGAGCGCCGGAGCGTCGGACGTCGTGACGACGACCTGGCCAGGCACCAGGAGGGCGTCGGGGATGTCGAGGCTTCGGCTCACGACCGCGATGGGCAGGTTCGAAGGCCGGTAACCTTCCGCGCGGGCAGTTCCTGCGCCGACGACCACGACATCGGCCAGCGATCGCAAGATGCCGAACACGTGGGTGTCGATCTCACCACCGAGCGAGCCCGACAACCCGTCGCCGGCGGAGGCTGCTCCGTCGAGGGTCGAGACGAAATTGGTGCGCAGCCAGGGGCGGTCAGAATCGGGGTAGGCGTACAGCCGCCTGAGCTCGTCGTCGTCGGGCCACATGTCTGCACCCTACGGACTCCGGCGCGAGGGGTCGCGGTGGGGCATACTGCCCGCATGACCCAGTCACTCGGCGAGCTGTTGTCCGTGTCCGGTCCGGTCGACCTGTCGGAGCACGACTCGAGATCGACGCCCGGGTTCGATGGCCGCAAGGACGACGCCGAGGCGGATCTCAAGGTCGTCGGACCAGAGCTCGCCGACCTGCAGGAGCGCCTCTTCGCTGCCGGCCGGGTCGACGAGTCGGCGCCTCGCGTCCTGGTGGTGCTGCAAGGCATGGATACCTCCGGCAAGGGCGGGACGGTGCGGGGGTTGCCGGGCTGGTCGATCCGCAGGGACTCGCGATCCGGTCGTTCAAGCAGCCGACCTCCGAGGAGCTTGAGCACGACTTCTTGTGGCGCATCGCACCGGCGTTGCCAGCAGCAGGCATGATCGGGATCTTCGACCGGTCCCACTACGAGGACGTCCTGATCGGGAGGGTGCGCAAGTGGCATCCGAAGCCGAGATCGAGCGCCGTTACGACGCGATCGACAGCTTCCAGAAGGACTTCGTCGACGGCGGTGGCAGGGTCATCAAGTGCTTCCTTCACATCAGCGCCGACGATCAGCGCGAGCGTCTGGAAGAACGGCTGGCCGATCCCACCAAGTACTGGAAGTACAGCCCGGGAGATCTCGACGAACGCATGCTGTGGGACGACTACCAGCGCGCCTACGAGATCGCGTTGGAGCGGTGCGACGACATCCCGTGGAAGCTGATCCCAGCCGGACGCAAGTGGTACCGCAACTGGGCCGTCGCCCAGCTGCTGCGCGACGAGCTGAAGTCGCTCGACCTCGACTGGCCTGCGGCGACCTTCGACGTCGAGAAGGAACGGGCCAGGCTCGCTGCGATGTGAACGAGAACTGCTCCTTGCAGCTTGCCGAAAGGACATACCTCTCGACAAGCTCAAGGAGCAGATGCTGTTCAGGCGAACATGGCCTCCAGCGGGACCAGGTCGACTGCTCCCACGGCGTAACGGGCCAAGATGATCCGCGCGACCTCGACATCGACGCCCAGCGGCTCGGCGACCGCCACGGCACCGGCCTCGTAGGCCAGCCGGCCACGCGGTCGGGCAGGACACCCGGCGCGAGGAACAGCTGACCCACAGCGATGTGACGACGACCGTCGGCGCGATGCTGACGCACTGCCTCACCGGCAGCCGGGGGAACGCTAGAAGCGAACGCCGCGATGGTCGGCAGCTTGTGGTGCGCGCCCCAGGCGCGAGCTGCCCGCGAGATCGCCGCGTTGGCGATCGGGTCGGACGAGCCTGCGCCAGCCAGGACGAGAGCGTCGAGCTCGCGCACCCGGTTCTTCGACAGCGCTTCACGCAGTCGCTTGTCGAGGACGTGGAAGAACGCGTTCTCGATGCCCAGGACCTTGGTGGCCTGGATCTTCACGCCGTCGTGGCGTGACGACGCTGAAGCGATCGCGTGGGGGACGTCGACCTTGGCGTGGAACGCCTCACTGAGGAGCAGCGGGACGACCACGATCTCCTGGTGCCCTTCCGCGACGAGCTGATCGACAGCACGGTCGAAGTTGGGCTGCGAGTGGTCGAGGAATGCCGGCTCCACACGAAGGTCTGGCCGCATGCATGCGACCATCTCCAAAAGGGCTGTGATGGTGTCGGCGGAACGGGGATCGGTGCTGCCGTGCGCAAGAGCGATGAGTGCTGGTGCGGTCATGATGCTTGCCTCCTTCCAGAGGGTGCTGCGGTGGATGTTGTGGTGGGTGTAGTTCTCAATGGGTGGTCAGGTTGTTGGGCGCGAGCTGGCCGATGAAGCCGAGCCGGAACGCCCGAAGACACGAGTGACACTCCCACTCGCCGTGCTTCTCGCCGTGCGGACGAAGATCTTCTTCGGCGCAGTAGGGGCAGTGGTACGGAATTCCTCTCACCGGAGCACCTCCTCGTCTGCTCGGGCAACCCAGTGGGCGAACGACTCGTCGTCGCTGCGCTCGTCGAGGTAGCTGCGCGACAGCTTCTCGATGTACTCGGGAAGGTCATCGCCCGCGACCTTGTGCGCACGCAGCTCGCGTCCGAAGCCGGCGTCGAGTCCCAGGGCTCCACCGAGGTGGACCTGGAAGCCCTCGACCGTGTTGCCGTCGGCGTCGTTGACGAGCATGCCCTTGAGGCCGATGTCGGCGGTCTGGATGCGAGCACACGAGTTGGGGCAGCCGTTGACGTTGACCGTGATGGCCCGGTCAAGCTCGGGAACGCGCTTCTCCAGCTCGTTGATCAGCGTCGCCGCACGATCCTTGGTGTTGACGATCGCGAGCTGCAGTACTCGATGCCGGTGCAGGCCATCGTGTTGCGGCGCCACTGCGACGGCCGGGCGTGCAGGCCGATCTCGTCGAGGGCCGCGATGAGGGACTCGATCTTGTCCTCGGCGACGTCGAGCACCACAAGCTCTGCATGGGCGTCGTGCGGACGCGGGTGCTGCCGTGGGCCTCGACAATGTCGGCGACCTGGTTCAGCAGCGTGCCGGAGATGCGTCCGACCGTGGCGGCCACGCCGACGTAGAACTTGCCGTCGGTCTGGGGGAAGACGCCGACGTGATCGGCGGGCGTCTCGGGGTAGGCCGGAGCGTCGAGGTCGTGGAGAGCTTGCGACCGAGGTACTCGGTCTCGAGGACCTCGCGGAACTTCTCGACGCCCCAGTCGGCGAGCAGGAACTTCAGCCGGGCGCGGGTGCGCAGGCGGCGGTAGCCGTAGTCGCGGAAGATGCTGACGACGCCCTTCCAGACCTCGGGGACGTCTTCGAGCGAGACCCAGGTGCCCAGGCGCTGCGCCAGCATCGGGTTGGTCGACAGTCCGCCGCCGACCCAGAGGTCGAAACCGGGTCCGTGGACAGGGTGCACCGCGCCGGTGAACGCGATGTCGTTGATCTGGGGCACGACGTCGTGATCGGGGTTGCCGCTGATCGCAGACTTGAACTTGCGCGGCAGGTTGCTGAACTCGCGGTCGCCGATGAAGGTGCTCTCGATGGCGTCGATAGCCGACGTCCCGTCGATGATCTCGTCGGCGGAGATGCCGGCGACGGGGGAGCCGAGGATGACGCGGGGGCAGTCGCCGCACGCTTCCTGCGTCGAGAGGCCGACAGCCTCGAGACGGTTCCAGATGGTCGGCACGTCGCGGACGTCGATCCAGTGGTACTGGATGTTCTGGCGGTCGGTCAGGTCGGCGGTGTCGCGTGCGAACTCGACGGAGATGTCGGCGATCGTCCGCAGCTGCTCGAGGGGTCGAGCTGGCCGCCGTCGACGCGCACTCGCATCATGAAACGGTCGGCGTCGAGCTCTTCGGGCTCAAGGGTCGCGGTCTTGCCGCCGTCGATGCCAGCCTTCCGCTGCGTGTAGAGACCCCACCAGCGGAAGCGGCCGCGCAGGTCGCCGCCGTCGATCGACTCGAAGCCACGGTGCGCGTAGATGTTCTCGATGCGAGCGCGGACGTTGAGCGGGTTGTCGTCCTCTGGACTGCTCGTTGGCGTTCAGCGGCTCGCGGTAGCCCAACGCCCACTGGCCCTCGCCACGCTTGGGGCGCGGACGACGGGCGGGTGTGGCGGTGCCGGGTGCTGTTGCCATGAAGATCCCTTGGGGCAGGGCACACGGCGATCAGGACAGGAGCGTCTTGGGCTTGGTCGCCGCGCGCCTGATCGAGTAAGTCAGAGGAGGTGCGCGTTGATCAGCGACACATCATGTTGCGGGCACGACCGAGGTCAACGTGGATACGTCCCACGAGCCAGAGTGTCTGTGCCGAAAGCATGTGAACAGTCTGTAGTCGGTTCGGCGGTACGACAAGCGTCCGTCTTGTCATGTGAGACGAGTGTCCAAATGGTGGTCTCAGGAGTCGGTATGACGGCGAAAACCGATCCGGCCTGTGGCTCGGCTCACTCAGACGGAACCAGGATCGAGACGGCATAGGCGCCCACAGCAGCGCCCACCAGCGTCGCCCCCGCGGCGATCAGCGCGACGTCCCAGGGCACCAGCCCGGCCGTCGCCAGTCCCACGACGGCGGCAGGGTGGTAGACCGCGACGAGGCCCAACGGCAGCAGCGCACCGCCGACCACCGCAGGCACAGCCGCCAACGCTTCGGGGCCACCGCCGTCGATGCTCAGCGTCGCCCAAGCGCCGATCAGGCCGACGACCGCACCACCTGCACCAGCCACGAGGAGCGCCGGGTCGGCGAACACCAAGGTGTCGCCCAGCTGGCTGTCGAGCCCGAGTGCGGCGAGACCACCCAGCACGCCGCCCACGGCGTGTGCGGCGATGGCAGGCAGCAACGTTGCCCACGGACGGCGCCCGACGACGGCGAGGGTGACTACGGCTGCCGGGTTGACCAGCCCGCCTGTTCCGCGGTCGTCCGTGGCGTGCAGCTGCGCGTACCACGCGAGGAGCACTGCGAGCGCCGCGACAGCCGCGACGGCGAGCGTCGCATCGGCGGCCCGAAGGGCCATGGCCGACACGAACGTGATGATCGCCGAGGAGAGGACGGCGATCGTGATGGGACGACCCATTCAGGACTCCAGGTGAGGTGTCGTGCGGGCGGCGATGCGGGCGAGGTCGAGCCCGCGGGGGAGCGTGCCGAACGTTCCACCCCAGTCGCCACCGAGCCGCGAGGCGCAGAAGGCATCGGCGACCCCGTGGTCACCGTGCTGCAGCAAGACGGCACCCTGCAGCACAGCAGCCATCTGGCCGGCGATGCGCCGCGCCCGTGTCTCGATGTCGGACAGGTCGGCCAGCTCGGACAGGACGGTGTTGACCATCGCATCGAGGTGGGCGTTCTCGCCACGTACCCGGCCGACCTCGGTGATCCAGGCCTCCAGGCTCTCCGGCTCGCGTGCGAGGGCACGCAAGACGTCGAGGGCGTTGACGTTGCCGCTGCCCTCCCAGATCGAGTTGAGCGGCGACTCGCGGAACAGCAGCGGCATGCCGGACTCTTCGACGTAGCCGTTGCCACCGAAGCACTCCAGCGCCTCGGCGACCATGAACGGCGTCCGCTTGCACACCCAGAACTTCTCCAACGCCAGGCCGATGCGCCGCAGTGCCTGCTCGTGGGGGTCGTTGAGCCGGTCGACGGCCGACGCCAGGCGCAGCGAGACCATCGTCGCGGCCTCGCTCTCGACGGCAAGATCTGCCAGGACGTTGATCATCGCGGGCTGGTCGGCCAGCGTCGAGCCGAAAGCTGCGCGCCTCGACGTGTGCCAGGCAGCCTCGGCCACGGCCTTGCGCATGATGCCGGCCGAGCCGAGGATGCAGTCCTGCCGGGTCGCCGAGACCATCTCGATGATCGTGCGGATGCCACGGCCCTCGTCACCGAGGCGGACGCCCCACGCGTCGTTGAACTCCAGCTCGCTGGACGCATTCGACCAGTTGCCGAGCTTGTCCTTCAACCGGACGATCGTCAGGGAGTTGCGGCTGCCGTCGGGTCGCACCCGCGGCACCACGAAGCACGTGACACCGTCCGGGGCCTGGGCCAGCACCAGGAAGACGTCGTTCATGGGCGCCGACGTGAACCACTTGTGGCCCGTCAGGAGGTACTCGCCGTGCGTCTCGGTCGGACGTGCCTGGGTCGTGTTGGTGCGCAGGTCGGATCCGCCCTGCTTCTCGGTCATCCCCATGCCGGCCAGCAGGCCGGCCTTCTCGTCGGGTGCTCGCAGACCGAAGTCGTAGGAGCGCGAGGCCAGCCCGCCGGTCCACTGCTTCGCGATCGCGTCATCGACTCGCAGCGCGGGGATGACGGCGTACGTCATCGTGATCGGGCACATGTGGCCCTGCTCGACCTGGCCCCAGGTCAGGAAGCCCGCCGCGCGTTGCAGGTGCGCGACCGGGCTCTGCGAGGTCCACGGCTCGGCGGTGAGGCCGAAGCCGACGCCCTGGGTCATGAGCCAATGCCAGGACGGGTGGAACTCGACCTCGTCGATCCGGTTGCCGAACCGGTCGTTGGTCCGCAGCACGGGCTCGTTCTCGTTGGCGAGGTGCCAGTGCTCGCGTGCTTCGGCCGAACCGGCCAGAGCCCCGATCGGCGTGAGAGCGTCGACGATCTCGCCGGCAGCGTCGCCGCCGAAGGCCGTGACCGAGTCCATCAGGGCCTGGTCGGCAGTCGCGACGTTGTAACCGACGAGCGGCGACGCCTGGTTGATAGGTGCGCGTTGCAGGGGGTCCATGTCGCTACGGTAGAGCCATGGCGGTGGAACCGGTAGACCGACCGGGGTTCCCCGAAGCGGTCCGCAGACTCGTGGCTCGAACCGTCAGCAGCTGCTTCCGCTACCGGGTCACCGGGCTCGCAGCCGAGGCGGCATTCTTCGCGATCCTGTCGCTCCCGCCGCTGGTCTTCGGCCTCGCCGGCACGATCGGCTTCATCGCCGAACGCTACGACGTCGCCCAGGTCGACGTGCTGAAGGAACGGATCATCGACGTCGCGTCGAAGGCATTGACCGACGGCACCGTCGACAAGGTCATCGCACCGACTCTCGACGAGGTGCTCGACGGTGGACGCATCGACGTCATCTCGATCGGCTTCGTGCTCGCGCTGTGGTCGGGTTCGCGGGCGCTCAACGTCTTCCTCGACACGATCTCGATCATCTACGGGCTCGGGGGACACCGAGGCATCCTCAAGACCCGTGCGCTGTCGTTCAGCCTCTACGTCGTCGCTCTCGTCATCGGCATCGTGCTGGTGCCGATGGTCCTGATGGGTCCCGACGTTGCCGCAGACGTGCTGTCGGACCGGTGGTCGTTCTTGCGCCTCTTCTACTGGCCTGCCGTGCTGGTGGTGTCGGTCGGCTTCGTCACGACGCTCTACCACTTGGCGGTTCCGGCCCGAAAACCTTGGCTCGTGGGCATGCCTGGTGCGGTGCTGACGTTGGTCTTCTGGATTCTCGGCAGCTACCTGGTGCGTTGGGCCCTGGGCTTCTCGACCGGAGGGATGTCGGTGTACGGACCGCTCGCCGCGCCCATCGCGGTGCTGCTGTGGTTGTACGTCCTGTCGATCTCGGTGCTGATCGGGGCGGCCCTCAACGCCGCCGTCGAGCAGACCGTCGACGACGTGCGGTGGGGGGCCGGCCCGCGCTGAGCCTGAGGGCAGCCCTTAGAGATGCGGGGTGACGGTGACCTTGTCAGTGGTCACGGCTGCTGCACCCTTGCTGGCCTTCGCACGCATGAAGAACTCGGCTGGAGTGTCCTCGTCGCCCGCCTCGACGATCGCGTAGCCGACGGCTCGGCCCTTACGGTCCTGAGACCACTGGGCGAACTTGATGGTCTTGCCGTTGATCTTGACGTACACGACCACCGCGCGTCCCTTGCGCGCGGAGAGAACGTGCCGGTGATTGTGATGCTCTCACCCACGGACGGCGTCGCATTTGAAGTCTTGATCTTTGCGGTCTGCTCGACGACGCGCACCTTCTTCGCTGGTCCGTTGATGCGCTTGTAGGACTTGCCGTGGATCGTGGTGGCAGGCGCGACGATGCGGTAGTCGCGGTCGGCCTTGGTGCGGCTGCTGAGCTTGTAGGCACCCTTCGACGTCGTCGTGTCGGTGTCGACCTTCTTCCATTTGCCGGCGGACTTGAGCTGTAGGTAGGCCTTGCGCTTGACCGGAGTGCTGAGCTTCCCGGTCACCGTGAACCGCTCGTTGACGATCGGCTTCGCCGGGTTGGCGCGGACTGTGTTCTTGGCAGCGGCCTCAGCCGGGAGGGTGGACGTCGTCACGAGGCCGGCGGCGATGACGACGGACGCGAGGATGCTGGTTGTGAGCTCGGTGAGGTTCAACGGGATTCCTTGAGCAGAGTGGGAGCAGACCGAGGTGAGGCTACCGGTCCGGAGGGCCAGCGCTTCGCCCGTAGAGCTTGTCGAGAATGCTCCACTCGGCGCCTTGTGGATAACTTTGCTCGCCGATATCGGGGTGTCTGACCCTTGGTGCAGAGTGGTTTGTGAGCCGGAATCGCAGTGATTCCGGTACGCAAACTCACTCTCGGAGGTGCATCTCGTGTCGGCTGTTCTTGTCTCGTTTCCTGATCCGTTGTCGGGTGGGGTCACCGCGATCGAGAACGCCCTCGATGGAATGCCGATTGGTGGGTGGGCGGGTCTTGAAGCTGGTCTGGTGCGTGAGCTCGCAACCCGGATGATGCGGGCCGAGGCCAGGTTGAAAGCCCACCAACTGGCTGCTGCCCGGGTGCTGGAGGCTTCGGGTCTTGCTAAGGAGACTGGTGCGACCTCGACAGCGGCGTTGTTGGCGGGTGCCTTTGGTGGTGACCGGCGTGAAGCCGAGTCGATGGTCCACCGCGGCAAAGCCCTCGAAACCACACCCACCACCGAAGAAGCACTCGCTGACGGTCAGATCGGTGCCAAGCAGGCCGGGATCATCGCCGACGCCGTCAACGACCTGCCCGATGATGTGACACCAGCGCAGAAGCAGGCCTGCGAGAAAGCGCTGCTGGACGACGCCCCGAAGTACTCGTTGAAGGATCTGCGGTCGCGATCGCGTCGGATCACTGACCAGTTCAAACCCGCACCCGAGGTCGACCAGGACGAGAACGACAGTCTTGAGGATGAGGAGAAGGCCGCGTGGCGGCGGTCGGAGTTCTGGATGAACGCCAACGGCGACGGCACCACCACAGGTGGGTTCAGACTCCCTGATGCCCAAGCCGAGATGTTGGACGCGGCGATCAAGGCGATCTGCGCCCCCGAACGAGACCACCTCAGAGACCACCCCGGCGCCAAGACAGAGCCTGCTGGCGCAACCGCTGACGGTGAGAAGGCCACTGACACGGCTGGGCATGCGTTCTACGACCGTGAGCTCGACTGGCGCACCCGGATGGGTGTCGGGTTCGCCGAGCTCTGCTCCAGGCTTCCTGGGGCACCTGCTGCCAGGACGCAGCGGCCTCGGAGCCACCCTGATGGTGCGTTTTGACTACGACACTCTGGTCAATGGTGTGAAGGCGGCGACGTTGTCGACCGGCACCCGCATCTCGGCCTCCCAAGCTCGCCTGATGGCCTGCAATCTGGGTCTGATTCCCCAGGTCTTCGGTGGCAAATCGTTGCCACTGGACCATGGGCACGAACAACGCCTGTTCACCAAAGCCCGAAAAGCAGGCACTCGCGGCCCGTGATCACGGCTGCACCTTCCCCGGATGCGACCGGCCACCCGAGCAATCCGAGGCCCATCACTACCGAATGCCGTGGTCGAAGGGTTCGACCACGAAGCTCGATGATGGGGTGCTGATCTGCCCCCACCACCACCGACTCGTCCACACCGACGACTGGGCCATCAGACTCAACCGGGTCACCGACCGCATCGAGTACCGCGCCCCGGGCTCATTGATCTGGCGCACCAACCACCGATGGCGACCCTGAACCCCGCATCGCGGGAAGCACAAAACCCGAACCCGTTTGCGCGGATCCGGGTTTCATGGATGGGATGGTGGGCGATACAGGACTTGAACCTGTGACCTCTTCCGTGTCAGGGAAGCGCGCTACCAGACTGCGCCAATCGCCCATGCTTATTCAATTGTGTGTGAGAGGTGGGTACGGGATTTGAACCCGTGTAAACGGATTTGCAGTCCGTTGCCTCGCCTCTCGGCCAACCCACCGCAGGATGGGCATGGAGACCCTCTCCGAGCGGACAACGAGATTCGAACTCGCGACCCTCACCTTGGCAAGGTGATGCTCTACCACTGAGCTATGTCCGCACTGGCTCCGCTTAGCGGGCCGAGAAGAACATTAGCCGATCCTCCGCGAGGGGCAAACAGGGGGGTCCGCGTAGCGTGGGGGCATGAAGACCTGGCTCAATGGACACGTACTGAAATCTCCCGAGGATCCGGCGATCTCGCCTCTCGACCACGGCATGATCGTGGGCGACGGGGTCTTCGAGACGGTCAAGATCGAGGGTGGCGAGCCGTTCGCGCTGACCCGTCATCTCGACCGGCTCGAACGTTCTGCACATGGTTTGGGCATCGGGACACCTGACGTCGGCGCGATCCGCGAGGGCATCGCCGCGACGATGGACGGCCAGGGGATCGACTTCGGTCGGATCCGGGTGACCGTGACGTCGGGAAGTGGCCCGTTGGGCTCGCCGCGG
This sequence comes from Aeromicrobium sp. UC242_57, assembly GCF_044452305.1. Taxonomy (NCBI): domain Bacteria; kingdom Bacillati; phylum Actinomycetota; class Actinomycetes; order Propionibacteriales; family Nocardioidaceae; genus Aeromicrobium; species Aeromicrobium sp. UC242_57. The sequence continues at coordinate 1,232,693 of NZ_JBIOAM010000003.1, forward strand.
GGGGAGCGCCGGCCTCACGCACGTCGTGATCTCCGAGCCGGCGACCCGTCCTTCGTCCATCGCGTCGATCGTGACCGTGCCGTGGCCCCGCAACGAGCGCGGGGCGGTCTCAGGGCTGAAGACGACCTCGTATGCCGAGAACGCCCTGATGATCGAGCACGCGCACGCCCACGGCGCCTCCGAGGCTGTGATGCCCAACACCGTCGGGATGCTGTGCGAAGGCACCGGTTCCAACATCATGTACGTCGTCGGCGAGAGACTCATCACACCGACGTTGGCGGCCGGACCACTGGCCGGCGTGACGCGGGCGCTGGGTGCTCGATTGGTGTGCGGGCGAGATCGACGTCGTCGAGCAGGATGCGCCGATCGAGGTGCTGCAGACTGCCGACGAAGTGATCTTGGTCGGCACGACGCGCGACGTCCAGGCGATCGACAAGGTCGACGGCCGAGAGCTTGCGGCGCCGGGTCCGATCACGCTCAAAGCGCAAGAGATCTGGGCGCGCGAGGCGGCCAAGGGGATCGATCCCTGACCTGCCGAGTGTGAGGCGTGCGGCCCGATGGGCTAGAGTTTCGGGACGCACGTCACGGGCGGTTGGCGCAGTGGTAGCGCACCTCGTTCACACCGAGGGGGTCGCCGGTTCGAACCCGGCATCGCCCACCGACACGAAGGCCCTGGCAGACTCACGAGTCTGCCGGGGCCTTCTGCATTGACTCCCCGTGGTCGAGCTCCGCTGAATGCGGTGTGACAGGCATACGCATCCCCTAGGCTCGTCGCAGTCGAGCAGGGGAGCGGACCATGGGACTGTTCAAGTCCGAAGAGGAGAAGGCGGCCGAGCAGGCGGAGCGGGCGTGTGTCGAGGCCGCGCAAGCGGCGGCACGCGCTGAAGCGGCCAAGAAGGCCGCTGAGGCGAAGCGGCGGGCCGGACCCGTCGGACAGGCGGGCGTCGCCAAGGAAGCGGGGCTGCGCTTCTACGAGGTCCAGCTCGACGTGGGCGTGACCCAGGGATCGGCGACGTTCGGTGAGGCCTCAGGGTCAGAGACTCGTTCAGCAGCTCATCCTGGGCACGCTGGGGAGATCGAGGCACTCGGCTGGAAGCTGGAGCATGTCGGCTACGTCTACCAGGTCACCGGCGAGGAGACCACCGACAAGTTCGTGACGACGGGCCAGCGGGTCGCCGTCAGCGGCAAGACCGTGGGAATCTACCTGTTTCGCAACACGTCCGCGTAGCGGTCAGCCACCCACCCCTCAGCCGCAAAGACCGCGGCGCGGTGGCCTTTCAACCGTCCCAGTCGGGATGAGGTTGAAAAACCACCGCGCCGGGGTGGGCGGGCGTCAGAAGCGACGGACCTTGCTAGCTGCTGGTCCAGATCTTTTCCTTCTTGACCGGCTTGCCAGGGCGGCTGGCGTGCCAGATCTTGTTCTTCCCGGCGTAGATGCCGACGTGGTAGGCGTGCTGCCGTCGTAGAACACGATCAGGTCGCCGCGCTTCTTGTCGGACTTCTTGACCTTCTTGCCCTTCTTGGCCTGATCGCCCGCGATGCGGGGCAGCTTCTCTGATGGCCTTCTTGTACACGTACTGGGTGTAGCCCGAGCAGTCGAAGCCCTTCGGCGACGTGCCACCCCACTTGTACGGGCTGCCCTTGAGTGCGGCGGCCTTCTTGACGACCTTGGTCGCCTTCGACTTGCTGAGTGCCGAAGCCGACGTGGACGTGCTGCCCACGACCAGAGCCGACATCAGGACAGCCGCGAGCAGGGCGATCATCGCCCGGTTGATACTGCGCATAGTTCCCTCGATGCGCCTACGAGATGAGAGTCTGTCGGACCTGAGAGTGGCCCCAAGCGCAAGGTGCGCGGGAAGTGACTGTCCCGTTCCGCTTCTGCTGATTGAGCGGCGCACGTGGAAGCGGATTCGGCTCACGTGCGGTGGGCTTCCATGACATTGAAGCCAGAGGGATTCTAGTCAGACTCTCAGCAAACCGCCTTCGCTAGACCGCAACCTAGGCGCACAGAGGTGTCGAACATCACAGACTGCCGTACGTTTCGAGGGGGCGCGGGATGGCATCGGCCGATCTGGCTATGCTGGCAGCGCCAGTTTCTCCACGTCGTGGAGTCAGGGAATCCGGTGAGAATCCGGAGCTGACGCGCAGCGGTGAGGGTGACGGGCGGAGCACGCGGTCCTCGGACTGCAGCCACTGGACGCACGTCCCGGGAAGGCGCCCCGACCCGCATGATCCCAAGTCCGAAGACCTGCTGGCCCTAGCGGCATCCGTCGCCAGGTCAGATGCGGCCTCGCGGACGGGCCAGGACCACAGATGGGTCGACGCGATGTCAACAGATCGCCACCGGGCAGACCGTTGCCCGGCGCGTCGCGTCCTGGCCGGCTGAGGACGGGATGCTCGTCCGCCTGCGACTGATCGGCGGTCAGGTGCCATCGGCATCGCTGGAGTCCTTGGTTGCCGTTGCCGAGAGGTACGGGACGGGCGCGTGCACGTCACGTCGCGGGCCAATCTCCAGCTGGCCGGGGCTTCCCGTCAGCCGGCGGCGGTCTGCCGGAGGAGGCTGTCACGGCTCTGCAGTTCGACCGGCCTCCTGCCGAGTCGCACGCACGGCTGGTCCGCAACGTCATGCTCTCGCCGCAGTCGGGACTCTCAGGAGGTCGGCTCGACCTGAGATCGGTCGGCGCCGAGCTGGATCAGCGCTTGCGCGCGTCGCCTCGACTTGCCGAGCTTCCGGGGCGTTTCCTGTTCGTGCTCGATGACGGTCGTGGCGATCTGCTGGACCGGTCGTGCGACCTGGGCTTGGTGGCGTTGGATGGTCATGAGGTGCAGCTGAGGGTCGGCGACGGGTGGGCGAGACACTGCCAGCACCGGCGGCCGCCGCCCGGCTTGCTGAGCTGGCAGAGCAGTTCATGGAGCGGCGGGTTCTCGACAGCCACGGTGGTGATGACACCGCTGCCTGGCACGTCCGCCAGCTGTCAGAACCTCTCACCGCCTTCGGCCCCGGCGCATCACCTGGTTCCTTCGCCCAGCCCGGCGCTCGCGTTCGGCGAGGTTCCCGGCGGATCCACCACCCGTGCCCCCGACTGGCCTCGACCGCGCCTCGATCCGTGAACCTGACCTCGTCGACCTCCAGCGTGATCATCACGCCGTGGCGCGGCGTCCTCGTCCCCAAGGAGCACCCATGACGACCCCCGGCTGCCCCTCGCGGCACTACGACTACATCGACGACGGCCCGGCGATCTGACGTCGACTCGTTCGCGACGATCCGGCGCGAGGCCGATCTGAGCGGGATCCCGGCCGATGCCGAGAAGCTGGCAGTCCGCATGATGCACGGCAGCGGTCAGGTCGACCTCGCAGCAGACCTGCGGATCCACCCGCGCATGGTGGAGGCTTCACGTGCAGCGCTCGAAGCGGGTGCACCGATCCTGTGCGATGCCACGATGGTCGCGACCGGGGTCACCCGCCGCCCGGCTGCCGCAGGACAACGACGTGCTGTGCTTCCTCAACGACGAACGAGTCGCAGGCCTGGCCCGCGACTGGTCGACGACCCGCACCGCCGCGGCGGTCTCGTTGTGGGAGCCGCACCTCGACGGGGCGCTGGTCGCGATCGGCAACGCCCCGACAGCCCTGTTCCACCTGCTGGAGCTCATCCTCGACGGGGGACCGCGGCCAGCGGCAATCGTCGGTTGCCCGGTCGGGGCTTCATCGGTGCACGTGAGTCGAAGGAGGCGCTCGTCGACTTCGCAGACCAGCACGGCATCGATATCCCGTACGTCACCGTCCGAGGCCGTCGCGGCGGCTCGGCCATGACGTCATCGGCACTCAACGCGCTAGCCCAGGAGAAGGAATGACAGGTCGCTTCTACGGCGTCGGAGTCGGTCCGGGCGATCCGGAGCTCATGACGCTCAAGGCCGCCCGGCTGATCCAAGATGCCGATGTCATTGCGTATCACGCAGGCGTGGGCAAGCAGTCGAATGCCCGCCGGATCGCAGCGGGACTGTTCGGTGACGGCGTCATCGAGGAACAGCTGACCTATCCGGTCACGACGGGTGCCACCGAGCACGCTGGCGGCTATGCGGGCGCGATGGCGGAGTCTACGAGGCCTCGGCGGCGCGGCTGGCCGCCCATCTCGACCAAGGGCGCGTCGTCGTGCTGCTGTCAGAGGGCGACCCGCTGTTCTACGGCTCCTACATGTACATGCACGACCGGTTGGCTGACCGGTATCCGACCGAGATCGTGCCTGGCGTGCCGGCCTTCTTGGCTGCCACCGCCACGACTGCTGCCCCGTTGGTGCGGCAGACCGACGTGCTGACGGTGCTGCCTGGAACCCTGCCTGAGGCCGAGCTGGCCCGTCGCCTGGCCGACACCGATGCCGCCATCATCATGAAGCTCGGGCGGACCTTTCCGGCTGTGCGCCGCGCGCTCGAGGCGGCCGGCCGGATCGATGACGCGCTGTACGTCGAACGGGCCTCGATGCCCGAAGAGCTCTGGCAGCCGGTCGCCCAGGTCGACGCCGACAGCGTGCCGTACTTCTCGCTGATCGTGCTGACCGGCGACTCGTTGAACGGGGCCCGGTCAAGGGACGTCCGTGAGAGCAAGACACCTGAACCGGTGGAGAGCGCCGCCCGACCCGAGGTGCTGGTCGTAGGGCTCGGCCCGGGGCCTGACCACTGGCTGACGCCTGAGGCCACGCTGTTGGGTGAGGTCGACCACGTCATCGGATACGGCCCGTACGTCAACCGGGTGCCGCAGCGTGTCGGGCTCACCCGGCATGCCTCTGGCAACACCGTCGAGGTCGACCGGGCGCGCCTTGCGCTCGACCTGGCGGTGGCCGGCGACAAGGTCGCCGTCGTCTCGAGGCGGCGACGCCGGGGTGTTCGGCATGGCGTCGGCCGTCTTCGAGGCGGCCGAGGACCCTGCCTACCAGCACGTGGCGATCCGGGTCGTGCCCGGCGTCAGCGCGGTGCAAGCGGTGGCCGCCCGGGCTGGCGCGCCGATCGGCGGCGACTTTGCCGTCGTCTCGCTGTCTGACCGGCTCAAGCCGTGGAGCGTCGTCGAGCGGCGCCTGCGCGCCATCGCCGAGGCCGATCTGGTGCTTGCGATCTACAACCCTGCCTCGCGGTCGCGCACGCAGCAGATCTTCACCGCACGCGAGGTGCTGCTGGAGCATCGTTCGCCCGACACCGTCGTGGTCATCGGGCGCGACATCGGCCGCGAGCAGGAGTCGTTGACCGTCACGACGCTGGGCGAGCTCGATCCCGCGACGATCGACATGCTGTGCCTGATCATCGTGGGCGCCTCGGGGACCCGTGTCAGTCCTGCCGGGGTGTGGACGCCGCGGTACGTCGACGCGGACGCGACGGAGTCCGACCGATGACGGTGCACTTCGTCGGAGCTGGTCCCGGCGCTGCCGATCTGCTGACGGTGCGCGCCACGAGCTTCTGGCGTCCGCTGACGTCGTCCTGTACCCCGGCACCTACCTCGACCCCGAGGTGCTGAGCCACGTGGCCGGTGCTGAGCTGGTCGACACACAGCACCTCGACCTCGACCAGATCACGCAGCACCTCGTCACGGCCCACCAGCGCGGCCAGGACGTCGTCAGGCTCGCGTCGGGCGATCTCTCGGTCTACTCGGCGCTCACCGAGCAGACCCGCCGGCTCGACGCTGCCGGTGTGCCGTGGGACGTCACCCCCGGCGTCCCGGCCTATGCGGCGGCCGCGGCGGCGGTCGGCCGCGAGCTGACCGTCCCGCATGTCGCGCAGTCGGTCGTGCTGACTCGCGTGCAAGCCCGGTCGACGGCCATGCCTGCGACCGAGTCGTTGGCGCACTTCGCCGCCTCGAAGGCCACCCTGGCACTGCACCTGGCGATCACCCGGATCCGTGAGGTCATGACCGACGTCGAGGGCGACTACGGTCCGGACTGCCCGGTGGTCGTGGTCTATCGGGCAAGTCAGCCCGAGGAGCCGATCCTGCGCGGCACGGTCGCGACGATCGCCGACGCAGTCGAGGCTGCGGGCCTGCGGCAGGCAGCGGTCATCTTGATCGGGGAGGCCCTCGGAACCGATGGCGGCGGGAGTCGTACCTGTACGGGACGTCGAGGACCCGGCGGCTCAAACGGTCAGGAACCACTGGGTGACGGTGCGGGCGGGAGACCATCCGGTGAATCCGCCTAACGGGGCCGAGGTCTCGACGCTGAGGCGAGTCAGCTCGCCGCCGTGGGTTCGGTAAGCCTCCGCGAGAGCCAGCTCGGTCTCGAGGGTCACCCCGTGGACGACGATCCGTCCGCCAGGCGAGAGCGCCGCCAGGCACGTGTCGATCAGGCCTGCCGCGGTGGCACCGCCACCGATGAACACGGCATCCGGCCGGGGGAGATCGGTCAGCGCGTCGGGTGCGCGTCCGGTGACGACCCGGAGTCCCGGAACCCCCAGGCGGCTGGCGTTGCGTCCGATGCGGGCGGCACGTTCGGAGCTGGCCTCGATCGTCGTCGTGGTGCAGCGGGGATGAGCACGCATCCACTCGATCCCGACTGATCCGGCGCCTCCACCGACGTCCCAGAGGTGCTCGCCGGGGGTCGGAGCGAGACGTGAGAGCGCCGACGCCCGGATGTCTCGTTTGGTGAGCTGGCCATCGTGCTCGAAGGCCTCGTCGGGCAGCCCGGACGTCCAACCGGTGAGCCGTGGTCCGACGGCTCGATGCCGATGACGTTGAGCCGGGGTGCAGGCTGGTCCCAGCCGCGTGCGGTGCCGACGAGATGTGACTCGTCGTCCGCACCGAGGTCACCCAGGACGTGCAGCGTGCTGTCTGCGTAGCCGGTCTCGACGAGAAGCGCCGCCACCTGCGCGGGTGTCGTCTCGTCCGAGGACAGGGCGAGGACCCGGCCGCCAGGGGCGAGCTTCCGCGAAGGATCGCGGCGGGATCGCGTCCGACGAGGCTGACGACGGCACACGATTCGGCGGACCATCCGAGCCGCGCACGTGCCAAGGCGACCGAGGAGACGCCAGGGTGGATCGTCACCTGGTCGGCCCCCAGGAGCGAGATCAACGTCGTGCCGATTCCAGAGACCAACGGGTCACCCGAAGCCAGGGCCACGAACGCCGAGCTGTCGGTGCCATCGAGGTCGGCGATAAACGAGTCGAGACGGTCGCGCAGGGGGAGAGGGCCACGGCGCACGTCGCTGGCCGGCCACCTCGGGAACCATCGCGAGATGGCGTGCCCCTCCGACCAGGGTCGCAGCCGCGAGAACCGTCTCCTGCAGCGCGGCCGGCAGCTCGGCCCAGCCGCCGGCACCGATGCCGATGACGGTTGCGAGGGGTGTCGCGGAGGGGGGATCGGTGGCCTGCATCGGTCGTCACGCTATCGTCTTGAACGGCACGAGGTGCCCCAAGGGTCCAGCCATCGGAACCGGTGAGGACGGCTCGACGGGAGAATCTGGGAAGTCGGTGAGACTCCGACACAGGCCCGCTGCGGTGAACCAGGCCCCTGCAATCCGGGGGACCTGGAAAGTCCGAAGACCGGCCCCGTGCTCGACCACGCTGCGGTGACGCAGTGGTGGTGTCACAGCCAATGGCGACATGAGCGGGAGCCTCCATGCCAGTGCAGTACCCCTTTTCTGCCGTCCTCGGGTGCGAGATCGACGCGCTCGACGACATGGGCCTGGCCCTGATCCTCAACGCGGTCTCACCCCACATCGGTGGCGTGCTGGTCCGCGGCGAGAAGGGCACAGCCAAGTCGACCACGGTCCGCGCCATGACGGGGGTCCTGCCGCCCGTCGAGGTCTACGTCGGCGACCGGTTCTCGATCGACCCCGATGATGTATCGGCCGCCTCGCCCGATGGTCCCTTCGAGGCCGGGCACGGTACCCAGCGGCGCGCGGCCCGGCTCGTGGAGCTTCCCGGTCGGCGCGACGGAGGACCGGGTCCTCGGATCGATCCAGCTCGAGCGTGCACTGTCGCACGGCAAGGTCGAGTACGAGCCGGGCCTGCTCGCTGCTGCGCACCGCGGACTGCTGTACGTCGACGAGGTCAACCTGTTGCACGACCACCTGGTCGACGTGCTGCTCGACTCGGCGGCGATGGGGCGCGTCACGGTCGAACGTGATGGTGTCTCCCTCGAGTACGCGTCGCGGTTCGTCCTGGTCGGCACCATGAATCCTGAAGAGGGGCGGCTCGCCGCCCCAGCTCCTCGACCGGTTCGGGCTGACCGTCGAGGTCGCCGCCGTGCGCGAGCCCGCGCTGCGGGCCGAGGTCGTCCGCCGGCGGATGAGCTTCGACGCCGACCCCGACGAGGTTCGCCGCTGCCTACGCCGCCTCCGACGAGGCGTTGACCGCGCAGATCGACGCCGCCCGTACAGCCCTGCCTGATGTCGAGCCACGGATGCGGCCCTGCTCAAGATCGCCGAGGTCTGTGCGGCATTCGAGGTCGACGGACTGCGCGCCGACATCGTGACCTCGCGCACCGCGGTCGCGCACGCTGCCTGGCACGGTCGCACGACGGTGACCCGGGCGGACATCCGCCGGGCGGCGCTGCTCGCGCTGCCTCATCGACGTCGCCGCAATCCCTTCGATGCTCCGGGCCTCGACGAGGGCTCCTCGACCAGATCCTCGGCGACGAGTTGCCGCCAGAGCCAGAGCCGGAGCCGCCCGCACCCGAACCAGCCGATGACGAGCCCGATTTGGGGGACGAGGGCGACAGCCAGCCTGAGCCGCCGTCTGGACCCGAGGACGACTCGGCACCTGAGGCTGAACCTGACCCCGCACCGTCCGAGCCGGAAGCGTCCGAGGCGCCCCCGACGCCGCCCCCGGGTCCGTCCAGCTCGGCGGGAGACTCCGTGGTCTCGGCAGGCACGCCTGCGTGGACCCCCAAGAAGCTCACAGTTCACGGCGTCGGCGACGGGGCGTCTGGTCGACGCAGCCGAGCGATCACGCATCACGGCCAACGGGTCGGCGTGACGGCGTCGGGACCGGGTTCCCTGCACCTCGTGGAGACCCTCATGGCGGCCGCGGGCCAGCAGGCGCTGCGCCCGCGGCTGATCGGGTCGCGTTGCAGGTCGAGGACCTGCGGTACGCCATCCGCGAAGGCCGCGAGTCCAATCTCGTGCTGTTCTGCGTCGACACGTCCGGCTCGATGGCGGCGCGCAAGCGCATGACCGAGGTCAAGACGACGATCCTGGCGCTCCTGATGGACGCCTATCGCAAGCGCGACAAGGTCGGCCTCGTGACGTTCCGCGGGGCCGAGGCGCAGGTCGCGCTGCCTCCCACCCAGTCTGTCGACATCGCGGCAGCACGCCTCGACGCGCTGCCTGCCGGCGGCCGGACACCGGTGGCCGAAGGTCTGCTCGAGGCGGTCCGGGTCATCCGGCGAGAACGTCTGCGTGATCCGAGCCGTCGGCCCCTGCTGATCGTCGTCACCGACGGTCGGGCGACCGGTGGCGCCAACGCGGTGGAACGTTCGCGTCTCGCCGCTGCCGAAGTGGCCCGGCTCGGTGTCACGGCAGTCGTGATCGACAGCGAGCGCGGACCGATGCGGATGGGCCTGGCGGTCACGCTGGCCGAGCTGATGGGCGGCGGAGTACCTGCCGGTCGCCGACGTCGCAGCCGACACGTTGCGACGGACCGTCGACGCGCACACCGAGCGGGGGGCTGCCTGATGCCGCAAGGACAACCCGTGAGCGTGCCCGACGACGGACTCACGACCCGGCAGCGCCGCAACCGTCCGCTCGTCGTGGTCCACACCGGCGACGGCAAGGGCAAGTCGACGGCTGCCTTTGGTCTCGGTCTTCGCAGCTGGAACCAAGGCCTGAAGATCGGCGTGTTCCAGTTCGTCAAGTCCGCCAAGTGGCGCATCGGCGAGCAGACGGTGCTCGAACGTCTCGGAGAAGCTGCACGCCGAGACGGGTGAGGGTGGACCCGTCGAGTGGCACAAGATGGGTTCTGGCTGGTCGTGGAAGCGCAAGCAGGGTGACGCTGAGGACCATGCCACAGCCGCCGCCGAGGGCTGGCAGGAGATCAAGCGGCGTCTGGCCGAGCAGACGCACGACGTGTTGATCCTCGACGAGTTCACGTACCCGATCAACTGGGGCTGGGTCGATGTCGAGGACGTCGTGGAGACGTTGACCAACCGACCCGGTTTCCAGCACGTCATCATCACCGGACGCCGGGCAGATCCGTTGCTGGTCGAGGCGGCCGACCTGGTCACCGAGATGACCAAGATCAAGCACCCGATGGACGCGGGCCAGAAGGGTCAGCGGGGCATCGAGTGGTGAGTCTGCCTCGCCTGGTCGTTGCTGCACCGACGACGGGCCAGGGCAAGACGACTGTCGCGACCGGCCTGATGGCGGCGTTGCGGCACACCGGGCTCGAGGTCAGCGGGCACAAGGTCGGCCCCGACTACATCGACCCGGGCTATCACGCGGTCGCCACCGGGCGGCCGGGTCGCAATCTCGACCCGCACCTGGTCGGTGAGCACCGCATCGTCCCGCTCCTGCTGCACGGCGCATCGGTCCCCGTGCCAGCCGATGTCGCCGTCGTCGAGGGCGTCATGGGGCTGCACGATGGTCAGCTCGGCACCGACGGCTTCTCGTCGACCGCCCATGTCGCCAAGCTCACCGCGAGCCCGGTCGTGCTGGTCGTCGACGTCGGTCGGATGTCACGGTCAGCCGGCGCGATTGCTGCAGGGATGGCCGCGTTCGACCCTGACGTCCAGGTCGCGGGGGTCGTGCTGAACCGCGCTGGCTCGGCACGCAACGAGCAGGAGATCCGTCGGTCGATGGAGCACGCCGGTCTGCCGGTTCTGGGCGTGCTGCCGCGCGACGAGAGTCTCTCGACACCGTCACGCCACCTGGGGTTGCTGCCTGCGGCCGAGCGCGCGGGTGCCGTCGACTTGGTTGCTCGACTGGGCGAGGCGATGGCGAGGCACCTCGACCTCGACGTCCTGCTCGACGTCGCGCGAAGCGCACCAGACCTGGATGCTGCCCCGTGGTCGCCCCACGACGAGGTCGGGACTGGCGGGGGAGGGCGGCCCGTGATCGCGCTGGCCGGGGGGCAGGCGTTCACCTTCGCGTATGCCGAGACCGCCGAGCTGCTCACCGCGGCGGGCTGTGACGTCGTGACGTTCGACCCGTTGACCGACCATCGTCTGCCGGCCCGCACGCAGGGGATCTACCTCGGTGGAGGGTTCCCCGAGGTGCACGCCGATCGGCTCGCGGCCAACCAGAGCCTGGTGCAGGACGTGCGGGCTGCCGTGGCCCAGGGCATCCCCACGGTGGCGGAGTGCGCAGGACTGCTGTACCTCGCCGACACCCTCGATGGTGTCCCGATGGTGGGTGCCGTCTCGGCGGCGGCGGCCATGAGTGACCGGCTGACCTTGCGGTATCCGACTGCGGTCGCCGCATCCGACTCGGTGTTGGCGCGTGCCGGCGAGCAGGTCACCGGGCACGAGTTCCACCGCACTGTCACTGCACCGTCGCACGGTGAACGTCCGGCGTGGACCATGGACGGCGAGCCCTCGGGGTTCAGCAGTGCGAGCGTGCACGCGTCGTACCTGCACGTGCACTGGGCCGGACACCCGCAGCTGGCCCAGCGTTTCGCCGACGCCGCACATGCCGCTGAGCCGTTCGGCGACTCCGGCACTGCCGATCCTTTGCTGCACCACGGCGACGTCGAGGCGACACCTGGCCTGCTCGACTTCGCGGTCAACGTCTTCACCGGCCCGCGTCCTGGCTGGTTGGACGAGGCGCTGCACCGGGCCGTCGACGACTCGGGCAGCTACCCCAGCGCGACTGCGGCGCAGGCTGCGATCGCGTCGCTGCATGGACTGGAACCCAGCGAGGTCTTGGCGACGGCCGGGGCGGCAGAGGCCTTCACCCTGATTGCCGGGCTGCGTGCCTGGCGCAGGCCGGTCGTGGTGCATCCGCAGTTCACCGAGCCGCATGCAGCGCTCGAGCGGGCTGGCTGCAGCGTCACTTCCGTGCACTGCGACGCCACTCGCGGTTTCGCCCTCGACCCCGAGATGGTTCCCCACGACGCCGACCTCGTGTTCGTTGGCAACCCGACCAACCCGACCGGAGTCCTGCACCCCGCACGACAGCTACGCGCACTCCAGCGGCCTGGACGTCTGGTCGTCGTCGACGAAGCGTTCATGGATGCCGTCGGAGACGAGACCGAGTCGCTCGCTGGCACGGTCACCGACGGCATGGTCGTGATCCGCAGCCTCACCAAGCACTGGTCGATCCCCGGCATCCGCGCAGGCTACGTCGTCGGCGATCGCACCGTGATCGCCCAGCTGGCGGCACAGCAGACACCGTGGTCGGTGTCGACTCCCGCCGCAGCGGCCATGGAGGCATGCGCCGTCGAGCCGGCGCTGAGCGAGGCGCTGCTGCGTGCGAAGGCGATCGGCGTGTGGCGTGACCACCTGCAGTCAGGGCTTTCAGCGCGCGGGATCTCGTTCGGTGCCGTCGTCAGCCTCGTTCGTCCTCGCGCAGGTGGGTGACGGCGTACATTCGGCGCTTCGCGAGGCGGGCGTCGCGGTGCGCCGGGCCGACACGTTTCCTGGGCTCGGCGCGAGCTGGGTGCGGATCGCAGTGCGTGACGAGGCCCTGACCGACCAGCTCTTCGACGTGCTGGACGACGTGCTGCGATGAGGGCTCGTGCAGCTGGCCTGGTGCTCGGATTCGTCGCTGACCGCGTCTTCGGCGATCCGCGCCGGGGGCATCCGGTCGCAGGCTTCGGCCAGGTCGCGACAGCGCTCGAACGCCGCTGGTACGCCGACTCACGGGGGCGCGGTCTGCTGTACTGCACCGGCCTGGTCGGAGCCGCAGCAGCCGCAGGGCTGATCGCCGAACGATCGGCGCCGCCGGCTGCCAGGGTGCCGCTGGTGGCTCTGGCGACCTGGGCCGTGCTGGGCGGACGTTCGCTCGAGCGTGAAGCACTGGCCGTCCACGGCTACCTCGATCGCGGTGACCTCCCCGGTGCCCGACGTCGGCTGACCCACCTGGTCGGCAGGGACACGTCCGAGCTCGACGAGTCCGAGGTCTCTCGGGCGGTCATCGAGTCGCTCGCCGAGAACTCCTCGGATGCCGTGGTCGCGCCGTTGGTCTGGGGCGCGGTCGCCGGCGTGCCAGGCCTGCTGGCGTACCGGGCCAGCAACACGCTCGACGCCATGGTCGGACACCACAACGACCGCTACGAGCGCTTCGGCTGGGCCTCAGCCCGCCTCGACGACCTGGTGAGCTTGCCGGGCTCGCGCCTGTCCGGGCTGCTGACGATCGCGGCGGTGCCGGGTCGCGGCAAGGAGGCGTGGTCGACGTGGCGTCGCGATGCCTCCGCGCATCCGAGTCCCAACGGGGGCGTCGTCGAGTCGGCCTTCGCCGGGTCGCTCGGGATTCGCCTGGGCGGTGTCAACCAGTACTACGGCAACCGGGTCGAGCACCGCGCGGTCATGGGCTCGGGCCGTCCCGCGCGTCCGACCGACATCGTCCGCGCGGCCGAGATCGCCCGCCGGGTCTGCTACGGCGCGGCTTTCGTGTGCGGGGCAGTGAGCCTCGTTCGGCGGCGGGTGAAACTGCACACGTCCGACGCGTGAGAAATCCTGCCGCCACGGTGCCTTCGTCCACTACGATCGTTGCAGCGAGCACAAGGAAGCCGGTGAGATTCCGGCACAGTCGCGCTACTGTGACACCGCTTCGGCGGTGGAGTCAGACCCGAGTGTTCGCCACCCATCGAACGGGGACGCACGTATCCCCAAGGAGGACACATGTCGCAAGCTTCTGCGGCGCCGCTGGCCGGCGCCCCTGCACTTCCCACGATCGACCTGCGAGAGCTCGCCCCCTGGGCGCTCTTCTACGGACTGCTGGCCGTCCTGGTGATCTTCTTCATCAGTGCCGACCAGGGTGCCATCTCGATCCCGTCCGGTAACGCGATCCATGAGTGGGTCCACGACGGGCGTCATCTGCTCGGCTTCCCCTGCCACTGACGCTCTTCCGCTTCACCCAACCCACCTGGACCCTGAGTCGCTGCCGCATGCCCTGACGCGTGTGCAGCGACCCCACCTGAACGGAACACACCCATGAATGCACGCGCTTTTCTGGTGCGCGGCCTGCTGGCCGGACTCATCGCGGGCCTGGCGGCCTTCTTCGTCAGCGACGAGGTCGGTGAACCGCACGTCGAGGCGGCCATCGCCCTCGAGTCTGTCGGCGCCGCGCCCGAGGCCGAAGCTCCTGCCGAGCACAGCCACGACGACGAGGCTGGAGGGCACAGCCACTCGCACGGCGATGAGGACAGCGGCACCGAGGTCTCACGCGACAACCAGCGCACCTGGGGGCTGCTGACCGGCACCGTTGCGGTCGGGCTCGCGCTCGGCGGACTCGTCGCACTGGCTGCGGCTGCCGTGCTGGGCCGACTCGGCCGGATGCAGCCCGGACAGTCGACTGCCGTGGTCGCGCTGATCGGATTCGTCTCGATCGCCTTGGTGCCATTCCTCAAGTACCCGTCGACGCCACCGGCGGTCGGTGACGGCAACACGATCGGCGAGCGCACGGGTCTGTACTTCGGCTTCCTGCTCGTCTCGATCGTGGCGGCCATCGCCTCGACCTACCTGGCCGTCAAGCTGCGCGACCGGTTGAGCACGTACGGCGCCGTGGTCGTCGGCGGCGCCGTCTACCTGGCAGTCGTGGTCATCGCCGGGCAGCTGTTCTCGACGGTCAACGAGATCGGCGACTTCCCGGCTGATCTGCTCTGGTACTTCCGTCGTGCCTCGTTGCTGACCCTCGCGACGTTGTGGGGTGTCCTGGGCGTCGTGCTGACGGGTCTCATCTCGCGGCTCTACACGGCCGAGGTCGCCAAGACCGAACGCCGAGGCTCGCCGAGAGCCTCTAGCACCGTCGGCCGGGCGGTGGCAGGGTCACCGCCCGGCGAGTGTCTCCACCCACGCCATGGCGTCGTCGACGCTGTGCACCGTGATCACGCCCGCCTCGGCGGCAGGACGCTGCACGATGACGACCGGCACGCCGAGCTGCGCGGCGGCACTCATCTTCGGCCAGGTGAGCTGACCGCCGGAGTTCTTGGTGATCAGCACGTCGGCACGGTGCTCGGACATGATCGCCAGCTCGCCGTCGAGGGTGTACGGTCCCCGGCTCGACAGGATGGTCCACGACGGCGGGAGGGCGATCGACGGGGCGTCGACGACCCGGGCCAGCACGTCGTGCGCGGCCAACGCTCCGGTGAAACGACCGAGCTCTTGGCGACCGACGGTCAGGAACGGACGTCGACCGAGCGAGGCGGCCGTTGCGGCCGCTTCTTCGTGAGACGGGGCCTGGTGCCAGGCGGGGTCGTCCGGCCAGGCTGGACGTTCGAACCTCAGCAGCGGGACGTCGGTGCAGGCGGCCGCAGCGTTGGCGCTGATGCCACGGGCGAACGGATGCGTGGCATCGACGACGGCGTCGTAGTCGGCAGCAGCCTGACGGAGGCCGTCGATGCCACCGAAACCACCGATGCGGACATCGCCGACCGGTAGGCGCGGATTCACGACCCGGCCTGCCAGTGACGTGGTCACGTCGACACCCGCAGCGAGCAGGCGTTCAGCCAGAGCCCGTGCCTCGCCGGTGCCACCGAGCAGCAGCAGCTTCATGAGCCGGCCTGCCAGCTGAGGGTCGACAGGTCTGTCGGTGCGCCGTTGCGAGCGAGCGACAACAGGGCATCGACGTCGAGGTGCTGCTCGGCCAGGTCGCCGAGGCGGTCGAGGCGGGCTTCTCGGGCGGCCGGGAACGATGCGGTCGACGGCGGGGTGTCGAGCGCATGGTGCAAGAAGGCGCGACGGAAGTCGTCGCCTTCGAGGCTGCCGTGCCACATCGTGCCGTACACCGATCCGGTGCGGGCACCTCCCAGGAAGTCTTGGTCGTCGCCGACCGTGATCTGTCCATGGTGGATCTCGTAGCCGCTGGCTGGGGCGCCGAGAGCCTCGCCGGTCGGCAGGCGGAGCACCTTCTCCTGCCGGAACGTCGTCGACACGTCGAGCAGGCCGAGACCGTCCACGGAAGCACCGGCGTCGCCCTCGACACCGAGCGGATCGCTGATCGTGCGGCCCAGCATCTGGAAGCCACCGCAGATGCCGAGCAGCGGCCGGCCACGCCTCACGTGCTCCGTCAGGGCCTGGTCGAGTCCGCGCGAACGCAACCACGTGAGGTCGGCCAGCGTCGCCCGCGTCCCGGGCAGCACGATCAGGTCGGCGTCACCGAGGTCACGCGGGTCGGCGGC
Source organism: Aeromicrobium sp. UC242_57 (assembly GCF_044452305.1). NCBI lineage: Bacteria > Bacillati > Actinomycetota > Actinomycetes > Propionibacteriales > Nocardioidaceae > Aeromicrobium > Aeromicrobium sp. UC242_57. The sequence goes on from NZ_JBIOAM010000003.1 coordinate 1,248,940, forward strand.
GAACGTGACGTCCAGGTCGGGCTCGAGCCCGAGGGCGTCGACGTCGGTGAAGTTGCTGATGCGAGGGAGCCGGATCACGGCGACCTTGCGGCTGTCGACCCTGCGGTGCGCCTGCTCACGAGGTCGAGCGCGTCCTCGGAGTCGAGCCAGAGGCTCTGGTCCCACGGCAGCACGCCGTGGACGGGGCGTCCGGTGAGTCGTTCGAGGTCGTCGATGCCGGGTCTCAGCAATCCGAGATCGCCGCGGAACTTGTTGACGACGAATCCGGCGATCAGCTGTTGATCGGCGGGGGAGAGCAGCGCCAGCGTGCCGAACATGGCGGCGAAGACACCGCCGCGGTCGATGTCGCCGACCACGATCGTCGGCAGCTGTGCGTGCTGTGCCAGCCCCATGTTGACGTAGTCGCCGTCGCGCAGGTTGATCTCGGCGGGGCTGCCGGCACCCTCGGCGATGACGACGTCGTAGCGAGCCGCGAGGTCGTCGTACGCATCGTGTGCGGCTTGGGCGAGATGACGTCGCCCGGTCGTCCAATTGGAGGACGACACCTCGCCAGCAGGTTGTCCCATCACGACGACGTGGCTGCGACGATCGCTGCCGGGCTTGAGCAGCACGGGGTTCATCGCAGGTTCGGGTTCTGCGCGGGCGGCGAGGGCCTGCACCCACTGGGCCCGTCCGATCTCGGCGTGCACGCCGGCGTTGTCGGCGCACACCATCGAGTTGTTCGACATGTTCTGTGCCTTGTACGGCGCGACGCGGACACCGCGTCGGGCGATCGCCCGGCACAGCGCCGTGGTGACGATGCTCTTGCCGGCGTCGGAGGTGGTGCCGGCGACGAGCAGACCGGTCATGGAGCCCTCAGCGGGTTGGATGAAGCCCTCAGCGGGTTGGAGGGAGCCCTCAGCAAGTAGGTGTCCATGATCCAGCCAGCGGTTTGCTTGGCCCGACTGCGCACGGCCTCGATGTCGGCGAGCACGTCTGCGACGGTACCGGCGACGAGCTCTTCTGAATCAGTCCCGAGGTTTGCGCCCCACCAGATCGACCAATCGTCTAGGCCGTCGAGGTCGAGGTTCGCTCCGAGCATGACCGCGATGTTGCTCTGTCCCGCCTCGACAGCCTCGCGCAGGCGTCTCGCGGTCGTGACGTGCACGGGGACACCCACCGGGTGCAGCACGATCCGGTGCCGGGCGGCGAGCACCTGAGGCGCCGAGATGCCTGGCAGGACGGTGTAGTCGAGCGGCATCCGGGTCGCGGAGCTGCTCGACGATCCGGATCGTCGAGTCGTACAACGAGGGGTCGCCCCACACGAGGAAGGCTGCGGTGCCACCGCGGGCTCGGAGCACCTGCTCGTAGGCGGCGACCCTGGCTTCGTGCCAGGTCTTCACCGCGGCCGGGTAGTCGGCCGGATCCTTCCGGTCGCGTTCGGGGTCGGCGACGGCGACGACCTCGAGACCGAAGTGATCTGCGATGACGCGGCGTGCCGCCAGCAGCTCGTCGTCAGGCCCCTTGGTGGCGGCGATGACGTAGTCGGCGCCGCGCAGGGCCTGCGCGACCTCGGAGGTCACGTGCTGCAGGCCCATGCCGACACCGGCGATCAGCACCTTCACTGGTCGCGGTCCTCCAGATCACCTTCGACCTCGAGGTACACCCCCTGCAGGGCCTCCAGCGTCGCCGGATCGGGCTCGGCCCACAGGCCACGCTCGGCTGCCTCGTGCAGCCGCTCGACGATGCCGCGCAGTGCCCACGGGTTGGACTGGCGCAAGAACGCCTGGTTGGTCTCGTCGAGCACGTACTCGTCGGCGAGCTTCTCGTACATCCAGTCGTGCACGACGCCGGCGGTGGCGTCGAAGCCGAACAGGTAGTCGACCGTCGCTGCGAGCTCGAAGGCGCCCTTGTATCCGTGTCGCTGCATCGCCGCGATCCAGCGGGGGTTGACGACCCTGGCCCGGAAGATGCGCGCCGTCTCCTCCGACAGCGTGCGGGTGCGGACCGAGTCGGGATTCGTGGAGTCGCCGACGTACGCCTTCGGGTCCGATCCGGTCAGTGCACGAACTGTCGCGATCATGCCGCCGTGGTACTGGAAGTAGTCGTCGGAGTCGGCAATGTCGTGCTCCGCGCTGTCGACGTTCTTCGCCGCGACCGTGATGCGCCGGTAGTTGGCCCGCATGTCGTCGGCGGCCGGTGCGCCGTCGAGATCGCGTCCGTAGGCGAACCCGCCCCACGCGGTGTAGACCTCGGCGAGGTCGTTGTCGTCGCGCCACGTGCCCGACTCGATGACCTGCAGGATGCCTGCACCGTAGGAGCCCGGCTTGGAGCCGAAGATGCGGGTCGTGGCGCGTCGGTCGTCGCCGTGGTCGGCGAGGTCGGCGCGCACGTGTGCTCGCACGTAGTTGTCGTCATCGGACTCGTCGAGGTCGGCCACGGCTGTACCGCGTCGTCGAGCATCGCGACGACGTGCGGGAACGCGTCGCGGAAGAAGCCCGAGATGCGCACCGTCACGTCGATGCGGGGACGTCCGGCTCGGCCAGGGAGATGGTCTCCAGCTGGCTGACCCGGCGTGAGGCCTCGTCCCAGACGGGGCGCACGCCGAGCAGCGCGAGCACCTCGGCGACATCGTCGCCGCTGGTGCGCATCGCGCTGGTGCCCCAGACCGACAGCCCCACCGAGGACGGGTAGGTGCCGGTGTCGTCGAGGTGTCGCTTCACCAGCGAGTCGGCCATCGCCTGCCCGGTCTGCCACGCCAGGCGGGACGGCACAGCCCGCGGGTCGACGGTGTAGAAGTTGCGTCCGGTCGGAAGCACGTTGACCAGGCCGCGCAGGGGGGAGCCTGAGGGGCCTGCCGGGACGAAGCCGCCGTTCAGGGAGTGCAGGATCGCCGCGAGCTCGTCGGTCGTCCGGTCGAGACGAGGGACGACCTGCTCGGCCGCGAAGGCCAGCACCCGTTGCACCTGCGGATCGACGTGCAGCCCGGCAGCAGCGGCAGGATCCCAGTCGGCGGCTTCCATCTGCTCGACCAGCTCACGTGCGCGAGTCTCGATCTCGTCGACGGCGTGCAGCTCGGCGCCTTCCTTGAGCCCGAGCGCGCTGCGCAGACCAGGCACAGCGTTGCCGACGCCACCCCACACCTGTGCGGCGCGCAGGATCGACATCACCAGGTTGGTGCGCGCCTCGCCGGTGGGTGCCTGGCCGAGGACGTGCAGACCGTCGCGGATCTGCGCGTCCTTGATCTCGCACAGCCAGCCGTCGACGTGCAGCAGGAAGTCGTCGAACTCCTGATCGTCTGGGCGTTCCTCCAGGCCGAGGTCACGGTGCATCTCGGCGGCCCGCATGAGGGCCCAGATCTCGCCGCGGACCGCGGGGAGCTTCGCCGGGTCCATCGAGGCGATGTTGGCGTGCTCGTCCAGCAGCTGTTCGAGCCGGGCGATGTCGCCGTACGACTCGGCGCGAGCCATCGGCGGGACGAGGTGGTCGATGATCGTGGCGTGGGCGCGGCGCTTGGCCTGGGCGCCTTCGCCCGGATCGTTGACGAGGAACGGGTAGATCAACGGCATGCTGCCGATCGCGGCATCCGGGCCGCACGATGCCGACAGCGCGGCGTTCTTGCCCGGCAGCCACTCCATCGAGCCGTGCTTGCCGAGGTGGACGACTGCATCGGCGCCGAAACCGTGCTCGAGCCACCGGTAGGCGGCCAGGTAGTGGTGGCTGGGAGGCAGATCGGGATCGTGGTAGATCGCGACGGGGTTCTCGCCGAAGCCGCGTGGCGGCTGGATGATCAGGACGATGTTGCCGGCGGTCAGCGTGGCCAGCACGAGCTCGCCCTGGTCGTTGACGAACAGGCTGCCGGGCGCCGGACCCCATGCCTCCTGCATCGCGTCGCGCAGGTCGGCCGGCAGGTCGGTCGTCCACGTGGCGTAGTCGGACGGGCTGATGCGGACGTGCGCGTCGGTCAGCTGAGCCGTGGTCAGCCACTCCTCGTCCTGGCCGCCGGCCGCGATCAGCGCGTGGATGAGGCCGTCGCCTGCCGTCGTGTCCTCCTCGTCGAGCAGCGCGGTGACCTGGTTCTCGCCGCCGATGTCGTAGCCCTCGTCGCGGAGGCGCCGCAGGAGCCGGATCGTGGAGACCGGGGTGTCGAGGCCGACGGCGTTGCCGATGCGGGCGTGCTTGGTCGGGTACGCCGACAGCACCAGCGCCAGGCGCTTGTCGGCGTTCGGGATGTGCCGCAGCCGGGCGTGGTTGACGGCGATCCGGGCGACCCGGTCACACCGCTCGGTGTCGGCGACGTACTGGGGCAGGCCGTCGGAGTCGAGCTCCTTGAACGAGAACGGCGCGGTGATGATGCGGCCATCGAACTCGGGGATCGCGATCTGGGTGGCCGAGTCGAGGGGGGTCACGCCATCGTCAGAGGCCTCCCACTCCGCGCGGCTGCTGGTCAGGCACAGGCCTTGCAGCACCGGGATGTCGAGGGCGGCCATGCGCTCGACGTCCCAGGCCTCGTCGTCCCCGCCGGCGCTGGCGGTGGCCGGGACACTGCCGCCGGCGGCGAGGACCGTCACGATGAGGGCGTCGAGCCGGCCGAGCCCCTCGTAGAGATCGTCACCTGCTGCCCTCAGGGAACCGGCGAAGATCGGCACGCCGGTGGCCTGGCCGGTCGAGTCGACGGCGTCGGCGAGGGCGTGGACGAAGGCGGTGTTGCCGCTGGCCTCGTGGGCGCGGTAGTACAAGATCCCGATCTGCGGCAGGTCGGCCGCAGGTGCCGACGTGCGATCAGCGAACCCCCACGCCGGGATCTCGTCTGGCGGCTCGAAGCCCACGCCGGTCAGCAGGACAGTGTCGGACAAGAAGGCGTGCAGCTGGGCCAGGTTGCCGGGGCCGCCTTCGGCCAGGTAGCGGTGCGCCTGTGCGGCAACACCCATCGGCACGGTCGACACGCTCCATGAGCTCGGCGCTCGGCTGCAGGCTACCGCCGAGGATGACCAGAGGGACGCCGCGCTCACGGACCGCGCCGAGCCCGGGCCACAGGTCGTGCGGGGAGCCCAGCAGGCGCACCACCACGAGGTCGACGCCGTCGACGATGGCATCGAGCCGGTCGTCGGAGGTGCGGCTCGGATCGGCCCACTCGTAGGCAGCACCGCTGGCACGGGCCGAGAGCAGATCGGTGTCGGACGTGGACAGCAGGGCAATGCGGGTCGTCAGGTCGGCCATGTCGCCGGTCTCCTCCTAGGGGTTCTCGCCCCGTCATGTGGTCGGACCGTCCGTGGCCAGTGTCTGGCTTGTGTCCCGCTCGACGTGGTCGTGCGGGAACATCACAGTGGCGGAACCGCCCCGGACTCTCACCGGGTTCCTGCGCCACGGGCGTGCTGGCAGCCTACGGGAGGTACCGCCGGGGAGATCCGATGCCCTGCTTGTCGGCGGCGTGCGCGTTGCAGGCAAGAATGTGCGCATGCTTGGTTTGACGTGGGCGACAGCGAATCCACCAGTCGCGGCGATGTCGGCATGGCCGGTGTGACGCTGGTCGGCGGCGGTCCGGGAGACCCGAGCTGATCACGGTCGCGGGCCTGAAGGCGCTGATGACCGCCGACGTCGTGGTGGCCGACCATCTGGCCCCGCTGGTGCTTCTCGACCAGCCCGGCCCGACGTCGAGGTCGTCGACGTGGCCAAGTTCCCGCGCGGCAGAACCACCCCGCAGGAGGCGATCAACGCGCTGCTGATCGATCGAGCGAAGCAGGGTCTGCAGGTCGTCCGGCTCAAGGGAGGCGACGGCGACGTGTTCGGTCGCGGCTTCGAGGAGCTGACGGGCATGTCAGGACGCCGGTGTCCCGGTCAAGGTGGTTCCGGGAGTGTCGTCGGCTGTCGCCGTGCCTGCGATCGCCGGTATCCCAGCGACGCACCGGGGGCTGGTCGACGGGTTCACGGTCGTGTCAGGACATGCGCCGCCCGGGCATCCGACCAGCCTGACCGACTGGTCGGCCCTGGCTCGCGCCGGCGGCACGATCATCGTCCTGATGGGGGTCGCCAACGCCGCGCACATCGCCGCGGCCTTGATGGGCGGTGGCTTGTCGGGCTCGACTCCCGTGGCACTGATCTGCGACGGCAGCCTGCCCACGGAACGCACGATCCGCTCGACCCTCGCCGACCTGGGCTCGACGCCGGTCGCCGAGCAGGTCGCACCGCCAGCCGTCATCGTCATCGGGGCAGTCGCCGACCTGGAGAGTCAGCCGACGTCGTCGGCGAGTCCCAGCTCAGCATCGCCGGCGTCAGCGAAGTAGCCCTCCACGTCGCCGACCTCGTCCAACGAGGCGGGGGACCAGCGCGGGTCCGGTCCTTGTCGACAACCTGCGCCCGTACGCCCTCGGCGAAGTCGGGGTGCCGGTGCAGCCGCCGCGCCAGGCGGAACTCCCTGGTCGAGGGCCTGACGCAGATCGGTCATGTCGCGAGCCCGCCGCAGGGCGCCGAGCGTCACGGTCACGGCGGTCGGTGACTTGGCAGAGATCGTGACGGCCGCGGCCCGGGCGTCATCGATCTCGGAGCCGCGCAGCCGGTTGACGATGGCCAGGACATCAGGGCCTTCGTACACCTGTCGATCCACGACCGGGCAGCCAGCAGCGGAGAGTCGGGGGTCGGTTCGGCAACCTGGGCGACGGCCTCAAGGGGCTCGGTGGTGGCGAGAGCGGCGACGAGCCCGGGCAGGTGCTGAGTCGGGACGTACCAGTCAGCCAGGCCGATCGCGATGGCGTCACCGGCGCGCACGGTCCCCGCAGTCAGCGCGAGGTGGGTGCCGAGCTCGCCGGGCGCGTGCGACAGCAGGTAGGTGCCGCCGACGTCGGGAAGGAAGCCGATACCCGTCTCTGGCATGCCGATCGAGGAACGCTCGGTCACGACACGGATGTCGGCATGTGCCGACAGGCCGATCCCGCCACCGAGGACGATGCCGTCCATCACCGCGACGAACGGCTTGGATAGCTGGCGATCGTCGCGTTGAGGCGGTACTCGTCGGCCGAGAACCCCTCTGAGGCAGTTCCGCCAGCGAGTGCGTCGTGGTACATCGCGACGATGTCTCCGCCGGCACAGAGGCCTCGCTCGCCGGCACCGGTCAGCACGACCGTTGCCACGTCGGGATCATCGCGCCACCGGTCGAGGGCGTCTTGGAGCAGACGAACCATGTCGTGGGTCAAGGCGTTGATGGCTCGCGGGCGATGGAGCCGCAGGTGACCGACCCGGCCGTCTCGGCTGATCAGGACGTCGTCGCCGTGGTCGAGCACGGCGGCCTGCTGGTGAGTCTGGGTCATCGTGGCAACGCTAGCCTCCGCGCGGGGCTCGATGTGAGTGGCCCGTCGGAACTATGTCCAAGGTCACAAACATTCCGTCATGCGAGGCAATTCAACGTGAGACAGTATGTCAGTTGAAACTTGCATTTACACGGGTCGCGAACTTCCCCACGCAGTCCCACACTCCCAGGAAGTGCACCTCGTGTCCGCCGACTACAACAGCATCGACTCCCACCCGTTCTCTCTGACGACCTCAGCGACGCCGAGCCGCATCGGGCTCAGCCGTGACGGCCGCACCGACGCCTACGCCGAGCTGTACACCCGCCACAGCTATGTGGCCCGCCGCCTGGCTCGGCATCTGGGTCAGCGCGAAGAAGCCGAGGACGTCGTGGCCGAGGCGTTCGCCCAGATCCTCGACCTCCTGCTCCGTGGAAGGGGCCCGACGAGTCGTTCCGGGCGTACCTGTTCACGACGATCCGGCACGAGTCCGGTCGACGGGCGAAGGTCGCGCAGCGTGTCATCACGACCGACGACGACTCGCAGATCGACGTGCCCGTGGCCTTCGGGGCTGGCGAGCTCGACCTGTTCGAGCGCACTGCGGTCAAGGCAGCCTACCAGTCGTTGCCCGAGCGGTGGCAGCGCGTGCTGTGGCACCTCGACGTCGAGGGGCGCAAGCCGCTCGAGCTGGCCGACACCTTGGGGATGAAGGCGAACACGGTCTCCGCACTGGTGTACCGAGCCAGGACGGGGCTGCGCGAGGCCTACCTGCAGCAGCACGTCGCCGTCGACCATGATCACGTCGCGCGGTCGTGCGGCGAGGTGCGCGCCAGCCTGGCAGCTGTCGTGCGACGCACGGCGTCGGCGAAGGAACAGGATCGGGGCGTGGGCGCACGTCGACGGGTGCGCCGACTGCAGCGTCATCCGTGCGTGAGCTGCAGGACGTCAACCGTGACCTCGGTGCCGTGGCGGCGCCGCAGCGCTGGCCACGACGACAGTCGGAGGGGGAGCCCTCGTCGCCGGCAAGGTCGGCGGCGGGATGCTCGCGAACCTGGTGGCCACGACGAAGGGTGCAGCGGTGGCCGTGCTGGTTCCGGCGGCTGCTGTCACGGCGACGACGGTCGCGGTGATGTCGACCGGGACCTCGGGCTCGGCCGTCGCGGCGTCCCCGGTGACCGAGAGTGTCGTCCACGTCGCCCCCCGAGCGGGGTTTCCGACGGAGCCGGTCCGTCGTGAGCCGAATGCCGTCGCAGCACGGAGCACGGCCTCTGCTGGTGCGGCTGATGTCCCACGACCTGCAGCGCACCCGGTGGCGGCAGCGCCTTCGACGACGACCGCACCTCAGGCGACACCCGGCCGACCCGATGCAGCGAGCGTCGTCACGGACCTCACCGGCAAGGTGGCGAATGGCCGGCCGGTCGGTGCGGTGAAGGACGTCGCCGACGGGCTCGACGACGTCGTGCCCGGAGCCGTCGAGCTCGTCGATCGGCGGTGCCCAGGATCGGCGGCTAGCGACCTACTCGCCGGTGCAGGCCGTGTAGGTCGTCGTGAACTCGTCGGTGTCCTGCAGCGGCGCGACGTCCGGGTGGACGATCGGGCCGCCCGTGACGGCGTAGAACTCGTCACGATAGATCACGAGCGACGAGCCGTCCTGGCACTTGACGACCTCCTGCTCGGCGGGCTGACCGTCATCGATGCAGGAGTCGTAGTCGCGCGGGGCTCTTGCCGGGCTGCCAGATCGCTGCACAGTCAGGTCCCGGTGGGCGCCGGTGCGGTGCTCGGCGAGCCGGCCGACGGGCTGGACGTGGCGGTCGTGCCGGTTGGCTCAGGGGTTGGCGAGGTCTCTGGATCGCTGCCGGAGGTGCAGCCGGGACAGCAGGATGACGGCCAGGGAGACGATCGCGAGACGCATCGGTCCAGACTAGGCCGTGCGTGACCCGAACAGCAGCCTGAACGGTCGGGCCGCGAGGGTCAGCAGGGGCTTGCGTCCGGCGAGGAACGACAACGGACCGCCGCTGTCGAACGTCCAGGTGCCACGACCAAGACCGAGCCGGATGCGGCCGCGTACCGGCGACACCTTCAGCGTTCCCGCGCGATCTTGTGCGATGCGAAAGCCGGTCGGAGAGAGCGAACGGCAACCGGCGGATCCGGCCGACGTCGAGGGCGCCGATCCCGTCAGCGACATACGACCGGTGCGCTGCGACGTCGAAGTCGGCGAGCTCCTTGGGAATCGCCCGCCAGCCGCGTCCACCGTCACGCGAGGCTAGGCTGTTGACCCAGATGTGGGTGATCGACACGCGCGGACGCCAGCCCTGGCGCACCAGCACCGTCGACATGATCTCGTCGTACGTCAGTGGACTGGGCTGCTCGTACACGAAGAATGCCGTCGAGACGATGCCGCGACCGAAGATCGTGATCGGCCGGGTGGCCGCCGAGTGTGGGGGCGGCAGGTGCTTGCGAGGGATGAGCCACACGCCGATGTAGGCATGGCCGTGCAGGTCCCACGGCTCTGCCGGGTAGCTGTTCAACGCCATGAGAAGGCCTCCGGTTGCAGGGTCTTGGTGCGCTTGGCGTAGGGGTGGGTCGATCCGGGCCAGTTGGACGTGATGCGTCCGGAGGCATGCCGGTACCAGCTGTTTGCACTGCGACCACACCGAGCGGGCGAGGCGGGTCTGCACCTCGCGGTCGTACTGCTCCTCGGCTGCTTCGGTGACCTCGACGCGGCGGTGCCCGCCGGCTCTGAGCTGGTCGAGCGTCTGGCGCATGTGACGGGCCTGCGCCTCCAGCATGTAGATGATCGACCCGCCGCCAAGGTTGGTGTTGGGCCCGTAGGAGAGCAGCAGGTTCGGGAAGTGCGGCACGTAGATGCCGAGGTACGCCCGTGCGCCGTCGGTCCACTGGGTGGCGAGCTTCTGACCGCCCACGCCGGTGATGTCGATCGACTCGAGGAACTCTTGCGCGTCGAAGCCAGTCGCGTAGATGATGACGTCGACGTCATAGTTTGTTCCGTCGGCGGTCGTGACACCCGTGGGCGTGATCTGGGTGATGGGGTCGGTCACGAGGTCGACGTGGGGCTGGGCGATCGCCGGGTAGTACGTGTTGGCGAACAGGATGCGCTCTGCAGCCCACGGGGTAGTCGGGGGTCAGCTTGGCTCGCAGCACCGGGTCCTTGACCTTGGTGGCGAGGTGCTTGAGCGCGACGGTCTTGATCGACTTGCCAGCGAAGGTGCCGTCGTCGAGCCCGCGCGAGAACTGCTCGCCGAGGCCCCAGAACGTCGCCCGCTCGCCCTTCAGCAGACCTGGGACGTGGCGAAGGCCTGCGCGGTAGCGCGGTCCGTATGCCTGGTCGGGCTTGGGCAGGATGTAGGCCGGTGTGCGCTGGAAGACCGTGAGCTCGGCGACCTGCTGGGTCAGGTGGGGGATGAACTGGATCGCGCTGGCGCCCGTGCCGACGACGGCGACCTTCTTGCCGACCAGGTCGACGTCGTGCTCCCACCTGGCGGAGTGGAAGGCGATGCCCTCGAAGGTCTCGGCACCCTTGATGGCTGGCAGCACGGGCTGCGACAGCTGTCCGACGGCGCTGACCAGGATGTCGACGGTCTGCTCGGTGCCGTCGGCGAACTGCACGGTCCACGTTGAGCTGTCGTCGCTGAACTGTGCGGCGACGACCTCGCGGTCGAGCTGCACCAGCGGCGTGATGCCGTACTTGTCGGCGGTCGAGCGCAGGTAGGCCAGGATCTCGGGCTGCTGGGCGTAGCGGTACGACCAGTCGGGATCCGGCTCGGTACCGAGTAGGAGTACAGGGGCGAGGGGACGTCGCAGGCTGCGCCTGGGTAGGTGTTGTCGCGCCACACCCCACCGATCGAGTCGGCGCGCTCCCACAGCCTGAGGTCGGTGTGGCCCGCGCGGCGCAGCTCGATCGCGACGGCGAGCGCACCGAAGCCGGATCCGATGATGCCGACAGACGTCATGGTCGTCCTTCCGAGGGTGGGGCAGGGGTCTGCACGAACAGCAGGACGCTGTCGGTCAGCAGGTCGAGCGACTCGTCCCGGGTGTAGGTGCCGCGCTGCAGCCACTCGCGGCAGATCGCCTTGGTCAGCGCTGCCAGCGGGCGCAGCCGCGCGCGCAGGTGCGGGGTGTCGGGGAGTCCGAGGGCATCGAGCACGAGACGCGCGGCCCGGTCGTCGGCCTCGTCGACGATCGCCTGCACGTCGGAGGCGCCGTGCAGGTTGGCAGCACCGCTGGCGGCGACCCAGGCCTGTCCGTACGTCGTGGCGGCGTCGAGGATCCAGTCCATCGTGAGTCGGGCGCGTTCTTCGAGGGTCATGCCGTCGTAGTCGGGCAACGCCGACTCGGGCATCAGGATCGACCCGCGCATGACCTCGAGGAACAGCTCCCGCTTGTCGCCGAAGTAGTGGTTGATCAGGCCCCTGGCCACGCCAGCGGCCTGGGCGAGCTCGGCGGTCGACACCTCGTCGTACGGGCGGTCGCGGTACAGCACGCTGGCGGCGTCGATGATCTGCTGACGACGCGCCGCAGGCGCGAGGCGTTGGCGGATGGCGTTCACGAAACTCAGTCTTGCGGGCTATTGGCAGAGTGTCAACAAGGTCGTAGGGTGCTGCCATGACGAAGTACGACTATGACGTCCTGGTGGTGGGCTCCGGGTTCGGCGGCAGCGTCGCTGCACTGCGCCTGAGCGAGAAGGGCTACCGCGTCGGGGTGCTCGAGATGGGCCGACGGTTCGCCGACGACGAGCTGCCCAAGACGTCGTGGCGAGCCCGTCAGTACCTCTGGGCGCCGTGGGCCCGGTGCTTCGGCATCATGCGGCTGACCCTGCTCAAGGACGTCCTGATCGCCAGCGGCACCGGCGTCGGAGGCGGGTCGTTGGTCTATGCCAACACGTTGTACGAGCCGCTCGACGCCTTCTACCACGACCAGCAGTGGGCTCACATCACCGACTGGAAGGCCGAGCTCGCGCCCCACTTCGCCCAGGCCAAGAAGATGCTCGGTGTCACGACATATCCCGGGGTGACACCGGCCGACGGCTCATGGCGGCACTGGCCAAGGACTACGGCGTCGAGGACACGTTCCACGCCGCCGACGTCGGCGTGCTGTTCGGTGGGGCGCACGGGGTCGAGCCAGGAGACGACGTCGCCGATCCGTTCTTCGGAGGCGCCGGGCCCACCAGGCGAGCCTGCATCGACTGCGGCGCCTGCATGACGGGATGTCGCCACAACGCCAAGAACACCCTGGTCAAGAACTACCTGCACCTGGCCGAAGGAGCAGGTGCCCAGGTGCACGCCATGACGACGGTCACCGACGTCCGTCCGAAGAACGGGGGCTACGCCGTGCGCACCAGCCGGACCGGCAATCCGTTGCGCCGCCGCACGTTCACCGCGGAGCAGGTCGTGTTCGCGGGCAACGCGCTCGACACCGAAGCTTGCTGCACCGGCTGAAGCGCACCTCGCTCCCGCGGCTGTCCGACCGCATCGGAGAGCTGAGCCGCACCAACTCCGAGGCCGTCCTGTCGGCCCGGTCGTCCGACCCGAAGGCCGACTACACGCCCGGCGTCGCGATCACGTCGTCGTTCCATCCCGATGCCGACACCCACGTCGAACCCGTCCGGTACGGGCACGGCTCCAGTGCCCTGTCGCTGATGAACATGGCCCTGCCCGACCGGCCGGGGCCCGGTGGCCGGCTGCGGGCGGTGCTGCGCGGCTACCGTGCTCTCGGTCTGCGCGGCAGCGTCCGGATGCACGTGCCGAGACGCTGGGCCGAGCAGTCGATCGTGGTGCTCGTGATGCAGTCGCTCGACAACTCGATCACGACCTTCACCAAACGGGGGCTGCTGGGTCATCGGATGACGAGCCGCCAGGGCGCGGGGGAGCCGAACCCCCGCCTACATCCCGGTCGCCGATCGTGTCGCCAAGGACATCGCCGACCGGATCGAGGGATATCCGGGCAGCTCGGCCGGCGAGCTCGTCGGGGTGCCGTTGACGGCGCACTTCATCGGTGGCTGCGTCATCGGCGAGTCGTCCGAGACCGGCGTCGTCGACCCGTTCCAGCGGCTGTTCGGCTATGACGGACTGCACATCAGCGACGGGTCGACGATCACCGCCAACTTGGGAGTCAATCCCTCGTTGACGATCACCGCCCAGTCGGAGCGAGCCATGTCGCTGTGGCCCAACAAGGGCGACGTCGACCAGCGTCCGCCCGTCGGCGAGCCGTATCGCCGGATCGACCCGGTTGCCCCCGACCGACCGGCCGTCCCGGCTGGCGCGCCGGCCGCCCTGCTGCTTCCGGTGCCACCCGTCCCGCCGAGGCGGTGACTGAGCGACCTTTCCGGCGCCCTGACAGGTCGCTGTGTCACCGCCGTCCGCATCGATAGGTCGCTATGTCACCGCCCCGGCGGAGGTGAGCCACGCTCGCGTAGGCTGCTGACAAGCAGCACGCGCCATCCGTAGGGCGCGTCACCATGAATGGAGAAGCTCTGTGTCTGACATCCAGATCGTCGCGAACGATGAGGCGAAGTCTGTCGAGAAGGGCACAAGGGCCTGGCAGCTCTTCGCCGACACACCCGAGATCATCGCCGCACGCGTGGGCGGTGACCTGAAGGACCTCGCCTACGAGCTGGCCGACGGCGACACCGTCGAAGGGGTCGCGATCGACTCCGCCGACGGGCGCGACATCTTGCGGCACTCAGCCGCACACGTCATGGCACAGGCCGTCCAAGAGCTGTTTCCGCAGGCCAAGCTCGGCATCGGTCCGCCGATCACCGACGGCTTCTACTACGACTTCGACGTCGACGAGCCGTTCGTCCCCGAAGACCTCGTCAAGATCGAGGCGCGGATGAAGAAGATCGTCAAGGAAGGTCAGAAGTTCGACCGCCGCGAGGTCACCGACGACGAGGCGCGTGCCGAGCTGGCCGACGAGCCTACAAGCTCCAGCTGATCGGTCTCAAGAGCACCGCGGGCGATGCTGCCGAGGGTGCGAGCGTCGAGGTCGGCGCCGGCGGACTGTCGATCTACGACAACCTCAAGCGTGACGGTTCCGTCGCCTGGGCGATCTGTGCCGCGGCCCGCACCTGCCGACCACCAAGCGCATCCCGGCCTTCAGCTGATGCGCAGCGCGGCGGCCTACTGGCGCGGCAACGAGAACAACAAGCAGCTCCAGCGAATCTATGGCACGGCCTGGGAGACGAAAGAAGCTCTCGACGATCATCTGCATCGCATCGAGGAGGCCCAGCGCCGCGATCACCGTCGCCTCGGCACCGAGCTCGACCTGTACAGCTTCCCCGACGAGATCGGCTCGGGCCTGCCGGTGTTCCACCCCAAGGGTGGCGTCATCAAGCGCGAGATGGAGGACTACGTCCGCCGCCGGCACATCGAGGAGGGCTTCGAGTACGTCGGCACGCCGCACATTGCCAAGGAAGGCCTGTTCTACACCTCTGGCCACCTGCCGTACTACGGCGAAGGCATGTTCCCGGCGCTCGACGTCGATGGTCAGGACTACCGCCTCAAGGCGATGAACTGCCCGATGCACAACCTGATCTTCCGGTCGCGTCAGCGCTCCTACCGTGAGCTGCCACTGCGACTGTTCGAGTTCGGGCACGTCTACCGCAACGAGAAGTCGGGCGTCATCCACGGCCTGACCCGCGTCCGTGGCTTCGCCCAGGACGACTCGCACTCGTACGTGACCCCCGAGCAGGCGCCCGACGAGATCCGCCACCTGTTGAACTTCGTGCTGAGCCTGCTGCGCGACTTCGGCATGGACGACTTCTACCTCGAGCTGTCGACCCGCGACGACTCCAAGCCCGACAAGTTCATCGGCTCGGACGACGAGTGGGCGCTGGCGACCAAGGTGCTGGAGGACGTGTGTCTCGAGACAGGTCTCGAGCTCGTCCCTGATCCGGGTGGTGCGGCCTACTACGGGCCAAAGGTCTCCGTGCAGGCCCGTGACGCGATCGGGCGTACCTGGCAGATGTCGACGATCCAGTACGACTTCAACATGCCGTCACCGCCTCGGTTCAACCTCGAGTACATCGCTGCTGACGGCAGCCGGCAGCAGCCCGTCATGATCCACTCGGCCAAGTTCGGCTCGATCGAGCGGTTCATGGGCGTCCTCGTGGAGCACTACGCCGGCGCCTTCCCCCCGTGGCTCGCCCCGGTGCAGGTCGTCGGCATTCCCGTCGCCGAACGGCACGCCGACTACCTGTACGAGCTCGCGAAGCGGCTCAAGACGCTGGGCATCCGGGTCGAGGTCGACGACTCCGACGAGCGGATGCAGAAGAAGATCCGCACGGCGCAGACCCAGAAGGTTCCGTTCATGCTGATCGCAGGCGATAACGACGTCGAGGCCGGCGCGATCTCGTTCCGCTACCGCAGCGGCGACCAGGAGAACGGCGTCGCCCTCGACGACGCCCTGGCCCGCATCGTCGAGGCGATCGAGTCGCGCGTCCAGGTCGAGTCGTCTACCGCTTCGCGCCCGAGCTGACCTTGCCGGGCGCGAGGCGGGACACGCCGTTGTCGTGCTCGACGACGATGCGCTTGAGGTTGCCCGGGTCGGCTCCGTCGAACCAGACCTCGACGTCGTCGCCGACCTGGATCGGCCGGCTGAGGGACTGCACCGCGAGCGACGTCACCCAGCGTTGGACGCCCTGAAGGTCGCGGAAGGTGATCGTGATGGTGGCGAGCTTGATCGTGGGGGAGTCGGCGAACACCGCCAGACCGTCGTCGGTGACCTGTCCGGCCGCGTGGGCTCCTGACCGCAGCCGCTCCTGGCGGGCGTGCCAGCCACGGACCCGTGCCCGCGAGAGAATCGACAGCGCAGCGACTGCGGCAGCCGCTGCCAACGGGACCAGGTACGCCGGTCGCGGGGTCTCGACCGACATCGCGACGAGGCCGCCCACGGCCAGGACGCAGCCCAGGTAGACACCGCTCGTGATCAGGGGCGCCGGAGCCAGGCCGATGCGTGACCGCATCGACCACGCGGTCGTCGCGAGCAGGCCAAGGAAGCAGGCGAAGCCGGACACGATGACCGGGAGCACCCAGATGGGGTTCGACGTGGCAGAGACGCTGCCCAGCACGCCCGCGATGATGCCTGCCCCTGTCATGCCGACGGCCAGCACCACGAGCTGCTTCGTCGTCGACGCGACGGTGCTGCTGCGCGCGGCGACGCGTTCGGCGGAGGTCGGGGGCTGCTGGGTGCTCATGGCTCCAGTCAACTACACGGCGCCGACCGGTGGGGTGCCGTGACGCGTCGCACTGACGCACTAGGCTTGCTCGGGTGAGCGACGAGCAGCAGTTCCAGGCCGGCGTGGGGGAGCAGGATCCATTCCAGCGGCTGTGGACCCCACACCGCATCGTCTACATCAAGGGCGAGAACAAGCCCGAGACGTCGGCGCAGGCTGACTGTCCGTTCTGCCGGATCCCGGCGATGGACGACGCCGAAGGCCTCATCGTGCACCGCGGCGAGGTGTCGTACGCGGTGCTCAACCTCTATCCGTACAACGCCGGCCACCTGCTGATCTGCCCTACCGCCACGTCGCCGACTACACCGAGCTGACGGACGACGAGACGGTCGAGATCGCCGCACTGACCAAGACCGCGATGCGGGTCATGCGCACCGTCACGAGTCCGCACGGGTTCAACCTCGGACTGAACCAGGGCGACGCCGCAGGTGCCGGCATCGCCGCCCACCTGCACCAGCACATCGTGCCGCGCTGGGGTGGCGACGCCAACTTCATGCCTGTCATCGGGCACACCAAGACCATGCCGCAACTGCTCGGCGAACACCCGTGAGATGCTCGCGGCCGCCTGGCCCAAGGAGTCGTAGAAGATGCTCGAACGCTTTCGTCAGTTCTGGACCAATGTCTGGTCGCCGCTCGCCGACCTGTTCCTGCGCGTCGGCATCACGCCGAACCAGGTCACGGTCGTCGGCACGATCGGCGTCAGCGCCGGAGCCCTGTGGTTCTTTCCGCGGGGGCAGTTCTTCATCGGCGTCATGGTCGTCACGGCGTTCGTGTTCAGCGACATCATGGACGGCTACATGGCCCGCAAGCTCGGCAAGGCGTCGAAGTGGGGTGCCTTCCTCGACTCGACGCTCGACCGGGTGGGCGACGCGGCGGTGTTCGGCGGCATCATGCTCTACTACGCGTCGTCCGACGCTGAGGCCGACCTGGGCGATCCTCGGCTGTACCTGTGGCTGAGCTTCGCCTGCCTGGTGCTGGGCAACCTGACGTCGTACGCCCGGGCGCGGGCAGAGTCTCTGGGCATGACCGCCAAGGGCGGTATCGCCGAACGCTCTGACCGGCTGGTCTCGATCTTGGTCATGACCGGTTTCGCCGGTCTCCTCGACCTGCCGTTCCTGCGCGAGATCACGTTGTGGGCGTTGGCCCTGGCCAGCCTGATCACGGTGTTCCAGCGTCTTGTCATGGTCTACAAGCAGACGGTCGACGACCCGGCGCTGCGGCTGATCGCGAGCATTCTCCTTACGTGACACTCCGAATGTTACATAGTCGTTGACACATACCCTGGGTGTGGCTCATGCTGGACGTACACCGAGCCGTACGAGGAGAGTTCAATGTCGCAGACACTGGATCACGCCGGCTGCCAGAGATTCCCGTCGACGTCAGTCCCGAGCAGTACGCCGACATCCTGCAAGGGTTGTCGCAGGCCTCGGTCGACCGGCACTTCGACGCCTTCATCGACATCGACTGGGAGCATCCCGACTTCCAGGTCCGCGCCGACGATCCCCGGGTGGGTGCTGCCGACCGACGTCGATCCGCTCGGCGCGCACCCGTGGTACCAGGCGCAGTCGCTCGAACGGCAGATCGCGATCGGCCAGTGGCGCCAGGCCAACATCCTCGAGGTCGGCCTGCAGTTCGAGAACATCCTGATCCGCGGCATCATGCAGTACGTCTTCACGCTGCCCAACGGCTCGCCGGAGTACCGGTACCTCACGCACGAGGCCACCGAGGAGTGCCACCACACGCAGATGTTCCAAGAGACCGTCAACCGCATCGGCGCACCGGTCGAGGGAATGCCGTGGATCATGCGACGCATCGCGGCCTGCTGCCCTGGGCCGGGTCAGCGGTTCCGTACGCGTTCTTCATCGGCGTGCTGGCCGGTGAGGAGCCCATCGACCACACCCAGAAGGGCATCTTGCGCAGCGGCAAGGAGCTGCCGCCCGTGTTGTCGCGGATCATGGAGATCCACGTCGCCGAGGAAGTCGGCACATCTCCTTCGCGCACCACTACATCCGCCGGCACGCGCCCAACCTCAAGCGTGGCGAGAAGTTCATCATCTCGCTGCTGTTCCCCGTCATCATGCGGGTGCTGTGCGCGACGTCATCATGGTGCCGTCCAAGTCGTTCCGCAAGGAGTTCGGCATCCCGCGCAGCGTCATGAAGGATCTCTACTGGCGGGCACCTGCATCGCGCGAGCGCCTGCAAGCTGTTCGGCGACGTCCGGATGCTCGCCGACCAGGCCGGTCTGCGCAAGAGCCGACTGGCCCGGTGGATGTGGAAGCTGTGCCGGATCGACGGACGTCCGTCGCGCTACCGCAGTGAGCCCCCGGTCGCCTTCGCGATCCAGGACTGAACTGTGGCCCACGTCGTCACCCAGTCCTGCTGCGGTGACGGATCCTGTGTCTTCGCCTGCCCCGTCAACGCGATCCATCCGACGCCCGACGAGCCCGACTTCGCCACGGCCGAGATGCTGTACATCGACCCGGTCTCGTGTGTCGACTGCGGGGCATGCGTCACCGCCTGCCCGGTCGGCGCGATCGCGCCGGTCGGCAAGCTGACCGAGGCGCAGCTGCCCTTCGTCGACATCAACGCGCTCTTCCACGAAGACCGGCGAGCCCGTGACGACGGGACGGCGCATCCGCCGCAGGCGCCCGTGCTCCGATCGTCCCGTTGGTCCGTCGCGAAAGCTGCGGGTCGCGATCGTCGGATCGGGTCCGGCGGCGCTCTACGCCGCAGACGCCTGCTGAAGCGCCGCGACGCGCAGGTCAGCGTCTTCGACCGGCTGCCCACGCCGTACGGACTGGTACGGGCCGGAGTGGCACCCGACCACCAGAGCACCAAGCAGGTCGAGACGCTGTTCCGCCAGATCGAGGACCAGCCGGGCTTCTCCTACTTCCTGAACGTCGACATCGGCACCACGATCGACCACGACGACCTGGCCGCCCATCATCACGCCGTGATCTACGCGACCGGGGCATCGCACGACCGCCGGCTCGACATCCCGGGCGAAGGCTGCCCGGCAAGCCGACCGCAACAGCCTTCGTCGCCTGGTACAACGGGCATCCCGATCACGCCGAGACCGTCTTCGACCTCAGCCACGAGCGGGTCGTCATCGTCGGCAACGGGAACGTCGCCCTCGACGTCGCCGCATCCTGACGACCGATCCAGATCGAGCTGGCCTCCGACCGACATCGCCGACCACGCGCTCGAAGCGCTTCGGCGCGGTGCCGTGCGCGAAGTCGTGCTCCTGGGACGCCGGGGCGCGGCGCAGGCGGCCTTCACCCTGCCCGAGCGTCGGACTGGCCGCCCGCGACGACATCCAGATCGTCGTCGAAGGTGACCCCTTCGACCAGCACGTCACCGATCCGATGACCGCCCAGAAGCCGCCGTGCTGCGAGCTGCCGCAGAGCGCCCGGCCCGGCCCGATGCACGCACGATCGTCTTCCGGTTCGCCGCCTCGCCAGTACAGATCGTCGGTCAGCACGCTGTCGAGGCCGTGCAGTACTGCGACAACGACCTGGTCGCCGACGGCAACTCCGTCCGCGCCGTGGCGACCGACCAGCTCACGACCCTGCACGCCGGTCTGGTCCTCAGATCCATCGGCTACCGCGGGACCCCGCTGCCCGGCCTGCCGTTCGACGAGACCGCCGCCGTCGTCCCGAACGAGCAGGGCAGGGTCGCCGGCCGAGCAGGCGTCTATGTGGTCGGCTGGATCAAGCGCGGCCCTAGCGGATTCATCGGCACCAGACAAGCTGCGCCCAAGAGACCGTCGACCACCTCGTGGCCGACTTCAACGCCGGGCTGCTGCCTGCACCCCGCAGATCAGCACCACTCGCTGCGGGCCCTCGTCGACTCGCGGGCCGCCCACGCCGTCGACGTCGACGCATGGCGAGCCATCGACGACATCGAACGACAGGACGGACGGCGCACGGGGCGTCCGCGACGCAAGCGCGTCAGCCTGAACGACCTGCTCGACGCCACACAGCACGCCCCGGCAGAACGCCAAGGACGTCGCCGATTTGCCCGCCGTTGAGCCGGACGTCCGAGATGTGTCCGCCGAAATGCCGCCGGTCGCCCAGGAGTAGACTCGTCGCGACATTCCGGGTGACATGAAGAAGGACACTGCAGTGAGCAACGAAGCAACTACGGTCGGCACGTCTCGGGTCAAGCGGGGCATGGCAGAGATGCTCAAGGGCGGCGTCATCATGGACGTCGTCAACGCTGAGCAGGCCAAGATCGCCGAGGACGCCGGCGCGGTCGCCGTCATGGCCCTCGAGCGTGTTCCGGCCGACATCCGCTCCCAGGGCGGCGTGGCCCGGATGTCCGATCCCGACCTGATCGACGGGATCATCGAGCAGGTCTCGATCCCCGTCATGGCCAAGGCGCGCATCGGACACTTCGTCGAGGCGCAGGTGCTGCAGTCGCTCGGTGTCGACTACATCGACGAGTCCGAGGTGCTGACCCCGGCCGACTACACCAACCACATCGACAAGTGGAAGTTCACCGTCCCGTTCGTGTGCGGTGCGACCAACCTCGGCGAGGCGCTGCGTCGTATCACCGAAGGCGCGGCGATGATCCGCTCCAAGGGCGAGGCCGGCACCGGTGACGTCTCCAACGCCACCATGCACATGCGCAAGATCGGTGGCGAGATCCGCCGTCTGCAGTCGCTGTCCGAAGACGCTGTACGTCGCAGCCAAAGAGCTGCAGGCGCCATTCGAGCTCGTCAAGGAAGTGGCCGAGAACGGGCAAGCTTCCCGTCGTGCTGTTCACCGCCGGCGGCATCGCCACACCTGCTGATGCAGCGATGATGATCGGCTGGGCGCCGAGGGCGTGTTCGTCGGCTCGGGCATCTTCAAGTCCGGCAACCCCGCCGAGCGTGCCGCGGCCGTCGTCAAGGCCACCACGTTCTTCGACGACCCCGACGTCATCGCCAAGGTCTCGCGTGGACTCGGCGAAGCCATGGTCGGCATCAACGTCGAAGAGATCCCCGAACCGCACCGGTTGGCAGAGCGGGGTTGGTAAGCGGGGCGGCTCCGCCGCCTCGCGCTCGTTCCTCGCGCTCTCCCGGACTTCGTCCGGGCCGCTTGGCGTCGCTTCGTTCCGCCCCATGGTGAGGTCTACGGGCTCTCCCGGACTTCGTCGCTCCGGCCCATGGTGACGGCGCGGGCTCGCTGGAGGAACTAAACGATTTGTCAGGGAGGACGTCCCGGTTTTGGCCGGGACGTCTTTTTTGTTTCATTTTGGAGGAGTTTCGTCAATCGATGGCGACTCGGGATCTTCTGAGCAACTATGGGTTTGGGACTAAGGTCCCGATCCTCTTGTGACCAATGGGGTCACGGCGAGGGGACTCATGGCTGGGAGAGATCATGAAGAAGTCAACCAAGGGAGTACTCGCAGCAGCCGCGGCAGGTGTGCTTCTGCTCGGTGGAGCCGGATCGTTGGCGTATTGGAGTGCCACCGGATCAGGCGACGCCGGAACCATCGCATCGGGGTCGCTGACCCTGTCGGCCGTCGACTGCTCAGACCCCTGGGTCGAAGGTGGCGTCACGATCACCACGATCGTCCCCGGTGACACCATCACCAAGGAGTGCACCGCGACGCTCACCCTGGTCGGAGACCACATCGGCGCGACCGTCGCCCTCGACGACTCCTCCGTCGACGCCGTCGAAGCGGCGTTCAACGATGAGGTCGCGATCACCTCGACGCTCACCGAGCCCGCTGCGGCGATCACCGACCCGGGCACCTACGACGTGACCGTGACGCTGTCGGCCGCGTTCGACGGCCCCGGCGCGACGAATGACTCGCAGAGCGTCACCGAGACGCTCGACGGCCTCGAGCTCACCGCGACGCAGACCCACAACTCGTGACGAATCGTCGGTAACGGCCGGCGTCGTCCCGTCTCGTCAGTGCACGGGGCGACGCCGAGTGAGGGGGCGTCGATGAACTCGACCCGAGCAGGATCAGCGCGCAGGCCCGCGACGTGGCTGTGGCGTGCGCTCGTGTGGGCAGTGCTGCTCGTCCTGGTCATCGTGCTGCTGGGCGCCGTGGTGGTGCCGCGCCTGGCCGGTGCGACGCCCTACTCGATCCTGACAGGTTCGATGACTCCGGCGTACCCGCCCGGAACCTTGGTCGTGGTCAAGCCGACCGACATCCAGTCGCTCAGCACTGGCGACGTCATCACGTACCAGCTGAGGTCCGGTGAGTCGACTGTCGTGACGCACCGGATCGTCAGCCAGGGGTTCACTGCCTCAGGCGACCAGCCGTCAGGACGCAGGGGGACGCCAACAACGTCGCCGATGCAGAGCCGGTGCGAGCCGTGCAGATCAAGGGCAAGCTTCTGGTACTCGATGCCGTACGTCGGCCGGGTCAACGACTACATCACAGGCCAAGAACGGCAGCTCGCGATGATTTCGTCGGTGTCTTTCCTGCTGCTGTACGCCGCCTACATGTTCACCTCCGCCGCCCTGGATCGCCGACGGACCGCACCACGGCACGTGTCGACATGAGTCGGCCGCTGTGGGTCTGCCTGCTGGTGGCCGGATGCTTCCTGGCACCGGCCTCCGCGGTTGCTGCGGACGAGATCGGTCTCAGCCCGGATGGGCAGCGCTCGGGGCACGGCCTTGGGGGAGCCGCTCTTCGATCCCGACCTGCGGTGGGTGCCCGGGGACTCGACGATCGGCGGGTTCTACGTGCGCAACCAAGGGGCCAGCGATGCCAACCTGCGTGTCGCGGTGCGGGGACGAGCGGGGTGACGCAGACCTGTCCGGCGACCTGTCGTTCGCAGCGCGCGCCGGCGCCGGTCCGTGGATCGCTTCCAGCGGCGAGGTCGGGCCCACGTGCTGACCTCGTCGGCACTGCCGGTCGGGGCCTCGGTGCACACCGAGCTGCGCGCACGATTCGAACGGTCGTCGACCAACCAGACCCAGCGTGATGCGGTGGCCCTGACGTTCGACGTCACGCTGACCGATGCCGGAAGCCGAGAGGCGACTCGCGGTCAGCAGAGAGTCGACGTGCTCGGCAGCGACCGGAGCGGGGGGCCAGCCGTGGATGTTGTGGCTGGGTGCCGCCTTGGCCGGCAGCGGGCTGGCGCTGGTGGCTGGGTCTCGTCATGGCGTGGAGGTTGTCGATGACTGATCACAGAGCGCACCGCCGCACCGGATGGGCCTCGGCCGTGACATCCGTGCGACTGCGCGCGGCCCTGGGCCTCGGCGTCGCGCTCGGCATCGGTGCCGTCAGCACGTTCGCGTTCTGGACCGACCAGGCCGCGATCGACGCCGGCACGTTCACCTCAGCGACGCTCAACGTCAAGGTCAACGACCTCGACTCGTACGCCTCGACGAGCCTGGCGATGCCGGCGATGGTGCCAGGCTCGACCTCTGCCGACGTCCTGGTCGTCAAGAACGTGGGCACCGCGCCGCTGAAGTACACGTTCACCGGCGGCATGTCAGGCACCAACGCGGGCGACTTCAACACCGCCGCGAGCAACGGGCTGCTGCTGACGATCCGCCTGGGCGGCACCAAGTCCGGCGCCACGTGCACGGGCGGCACCGTGGTCTTCGCTGAAGCGGCCCTGACCAACGTCACGACGACGGTCCTGCTGGCCAAGCGGCCCACCACCGCCCTCGCGGCCGCCAACACCAGCGGCACGGGTGGCGGCACCGAGAACCTGTGCGTACAGCGAGCTCAGCGACACCGCGCCGACCGGGCTGCAGGGCAAGACAACCTCGGTGAGCTTCTCGGCCAATGCCACGTCGGACATCTCATGACCCAGCCCGTGCGCCTGGTCCGCGAGGTGTTCTTGACGGTGGCCGCGGTGCTCGGAGTCGTGTGCATCGTGGCGACCCTGGCTGGACTCGTTCTCGACGTCCGGCCGTTGGTCTTCCGGTCGGGCTCGATGGCGCCAGCGATCGACACCGGGGCTCTCGCGGTGGCTCGCACGGTGGATGCAAAGGACCTCGTCCCTGGCGACATAGTCTCCGTCACGACCCGGTCGGGTGAGCGGGTCACGCACCGTCTCGTCGAGACGGCGCCTGACGGCAGTCGGCACCGCTGACCCTGAAGGGTGATGCCAACACGGTGCCGGACGAAGAGGTGTACGTCGTCGCAGCTGCCGAGAAGGTCATGTTCGACGTGCCACGGCTCGGCTACGTCGTCGACGCCGCCGTGAGCCCGGTCGGACTGTTCGTGCTCGGCCTCTACGTCGCAGGGATGCTGGTGCTGCTGCTTCGGCGCAAGCCGCCCGGAGACGGAGGTAGCCGACCCCGGCAGGCGGAGGTCGGACCCCGGTGCACGTCGCACCGCTCGACGTTCGGTGGCGGCCGGGTCCGCGGCGATGCTGCTGGTCGCGAGCCCCGCCGCAGCTGTCCCATGGACCGATGCTGCTCCGGTGACAGGTGGCACCCTGACTGCCAGGACGATTCCGGCACCCGTCGCGTCATGCGGTCTCCTGAGCGTCGGCTCCGTGCAGATCAGCTGGACCGCCGTGCCCGGTGCCACCGGCTACGTCCTGCACCATGGAAATGCCGGTGCCACCGTGGAGACGGTCGGTGCAGGTGTGACGTCCAAGCACTTCACGGGGCTCATCACGGGAGGCACGTTCTGGGTCGAGGCCCAGACCAACTACGGCTCGGTGACCTGGAAGTCTGCGGCATCGAACTCGCTGGGCTACAGCGTGCTGCTCGTCCTGGTCGGCCTGTGCGGCTGACACGGCCTGCACGGCTGACACCGTGTTCATTTTCTCGCGTCAAACACCCGGTCGGTGGGTGGATCTCAGGCTAACGAGGGGTATGATCGAAGGGTCGACGTGCGCGGGGTATGGGAGTGCCTCAAGCGCGCGAAGGCACAAGAGGGAGCTGATCGGGGAGCTTAATTTGGATCAGACCCCGGCGGTGGTGGCGTATCCCCTGGAGACTCGTCTCTTACGTCACCGCCGCCTTCCTCGTCTCCCGCAGCTGTTCAGTAGGGTTGGGCCGTGGCTTCCCCCTCGATCGGCGTCTTTGCTCTGCAGGGCGACTTCCGTGAACATCTGCACGCCCTGTCCGAGCTCGGCGTCGACGCCGTCGCCGTGCGTCGTCCCGAAGAGCTCGCGCGATGCGATGCTCTCGTGATTCCCGGCGGCGAGTCGACCACGATGTACAAGCTCGCCCGGACGTTCGAGCTGTTCGAGCCGCTGGTCGATCGGATCGGTGCCGGCATGCCGACGTTCGGGACGTGCGCCGGGATGATCATGCTGGCCGACCGCATCGTCGACGGGATCGTCGGGCAGGAGACGCTCGGTGGCCTCGACATCACGGTGCGTCGCAACGCCTTCGGCCGCCAGGTCGACTCGTTCGAGGGCAATATCTCGTTCGACGGTTTCGCCGAGCCGGTGCACGCCGTGTTCATCCGGGCGCCGTGGGTCGAGCAGGTCACCGACGGGGTCGAGGTGCTTGCCGCGATCGACGAAGGGCCGGCAGCCGGTAGAATTGTCGCGGTTCGTCAGGACAACGTGATGGCGACGTCGTTCCATCCCGAGGTCGGCAACGATCTTCGCATCCACGAGTACTTCGTCGACTACGTTCGACAGTCATAGAACACGTCAGTCAGAGAGAGGCGCCCATGTCAGGCCACTCCAAGTGGGCAACCACGAAGCACAAGAAGGCCATCGTCGACGCCAAGCGCGGCAAGATGTTCGCCAAGCTGGTCAAGACGATCGAGGTCGCGGCCCGTACCGGAGGCGCTGATCCCGACGGCAATCCGACGTTGTACGACGCGATCCAGAAGGCCAAGAAGTCGTCGGTGCCCAAGGACCACATCGACCGGGCGGTCAAGCGCGGCGGCGGCGTCGGCGCTGACGCGGTCGACTACATCACGATCATGTACGAAGGCTATGCGCCTGGCGGCGTCGCGCTGCTCGTCGAGTGCCTGTCCGACAACCGCAACCGGGCCGCGATGGAAGTGCGCACTGCGATGACCCGCAACGGCGGCACGATGGCCGACCCCGGCTCGGTGGCGTACAACTTCCACCGCAAGGGCGTCATCATCGTCCCGCAGGAGCAGGAGAGCGGTCCGACCAACGAGGACGACGTCCTGATGGCGGTCCTCGATGCCGGCGCCGAAGAGGTCAACGACCTCGACGGCTCGTTCGAGGTGCTGTGCGAGGCCACCGACCTGGTCGCCGTGCGCACTGCGCTGCAGGAGGCCGGGCTCGACTACGACTCGGCCGACGCGTCGTTCGTGCCCTCGGTCACGGTCGAGGTCGACGCCGAGACGTTCGGCAAGATCATGAAGCTGCATCGACGCGCTCGAGGACTGCGACGACGTGCAGAACGTCTTCGCCAACTTCGACGCGTCCGACGAGGTCATGGCTGCGGCCGAGTAGTGCAGGTCGTCGATCCAACGGGGGAGTCCTGGCGGATCAAGCGCCGCTGGTTGCCGTGGCGTTGGCGTCGGCGCGACCCTGAGGGCTTGGTGGATGTTCCCAGTGGGCCTGGGGGCGTCGACGACCTGCTCGTCGGCCTGGCGATCTTCATCGGCCTGGTGCTGCTCCTCGTGCTTGTGCCTGTCGTGCTCGTCCTGGCGGTGGCCGTGGCCGAGCTGCTGGTCCTGCTGTTGCTGCTTCCACTGTTCGTGGTGCTGCGGGCCGGCCGGGTCGCCCGCTGGCCGATCGAGGCGTGGCGCGGCGACGGGCTGGTCATCGCCGAGGCCGTGCGGGGCTGGGCGAGCTCTCGATCGCGGATGCAGGAGATCGCCGACGACATCCGTCTCGGTCGGCTCCGCCCGGCGAGTCTGCCGGAAGCCGACCGCGACGACGTTAGGCTGTCGAACATGCGTTCTAACCAGGTGGCCGCTCGATGAGGGTTCTGGGCATCGATCCAGGTCTGACCCGTTGCGGTGTCGGCGTCGTCGAGGGCAGCGTCGGACGTCCGTTGACGATGGTCGACGTCGGGGTCTTCCGCACGCCCGCAGACCTCGACATCGCTCGACGCCTGCATCGGCTCGAGCAGCAGATCGAGGCCAGCGTTCTCCAGCACCGTCCAGACGCCGTGGCCGTCGAGCGCGTGTTCAGCCGGCGCGATGTCAGCACGGTGATGGGCACCGCGCAGGCCAGCGGCGTCGCGATGCTCGTCGCGGCTCGGCACGGCATTCCCGTGCACATGCACACGCCGAGCGAGGTCAAGGCCGCCGTCACTGGCAGCGGACGTGCCGACAAGGCCCAGGTGACCCAGATGGTCACCCGGCTGCTGCGGCTGACGCAGGCACCCAAGCCGGCCGATGCCGCCGACGCGCTGGCGCTGGCGATCTGCCACATCTGGCGCGGCGGGGCCACCAACCGACTCGAGGCGGCGGTTGCCGCAGCAAAGGCGCAAGCACGATGATCGCTCACGTCCGCGGCCCGGTTGCCGCCGTCACCATCACTTCGGCCGTCATCGACGTCGGGGGAGTCGGCATGCAGGTCATGTGCACTCCCGGCACGATTGCGACACTGCGGATCGGCACCGAGGTGCAGCTGTCGACCTCGATGGTTGTCCGCGAGGACTCACTGACGATCTTCGGATTCGCGACCAATGACGAGCGAGACATGTTCGAGCCGTCCAGACGGCCAGCGGCATCGGTCCCAAGGTCGCCCAGGCGATGCTCGCGGTGCTCGACCCCGACCGGTTGCGTCAGGCGATCGGCCAGAGCGATCTGGCCACGTTGACCACGGTGCCCGGCATCGGACGCAAGGGAGCCGAACGCATCGTCCTCGAGCTCAAGGACCGCGTCGGGGTGACGACCCAGTCGGCCTCCACCTCGGTCGCCTGGCGCGGCCAGGTGCACGAGGCGCTGCTGGGGCTCGGATGGTCGGCGCGTGAGGCCGATGCGGCACTCGACCACGTCGCGGCCAGCCTGCCTGCCGGCTCGACCCCCGACGTCTCGCAGGTGCTGCGCGATGCGCTGCGAGCCATGGCCAAGGATCGCTGATGTACGACGACGAGGCGGCCGAGGTCGTGGTCGCCGAGGCAGGCCCCGAAGACCGTGCGTTCGAAGCGGCGCTGCGACCCAAGACGCTCGACGAGCTGGTCGGCCAGGAGCGGGTGCGTGAGCAGCTGTCGCTGGTCCTGGAGGCAGCTGTCGCACGGGGACGCACGCCCGACCACGTCCTGCTGTCCGGTCCGCCTGGTCTGGGCAAGACGACCATCGCGATGATCATCGCCAACCAGCTGTCGGCCGCGCTGCGCATCACCAGTGGTCCGGCAATCCAGCACGCAGGAGACCTTGCCGCGATCTTGTCGGGGATCAACGAGGGGGATGTGCTGTTCATCGACGAGATCCATCGCATGTCGCGGCCGGCCGAAGACTCCTTTACATGGCGATGGAAGACTTTCGGGTCGACGTCATCGTCGGCAAGGGGCCCGGCGCCACCGCGATCCCGCTCGAGATCCCGCCATTCACAGTGGTCGGTGCGACGACCCGCGCCGGACTGCTGCCGAGCCCGCTGCGCGACCGCTTCGGCTTCACCGCGCAAGCTCGACTACTACGACGCCGAAGAGCTGCACCGCATCGTCAAGCGGTCTGCCGGCCTCCTAGGGCTTGAGGTATCCGAAGACGCCGGCCGTGAGATCGCGATGCGTTCGCGCGGCACACCCCGTATCGCCAACCGCCTGCTCCGGCGCGTGCGCGACTTCGCCGAGGTGCGGGCTGGGGGAGTCGTCGACCACACGGTAGCCATGGACGCCCTTGCCCTCTACGAGGTCGACGAGTTGGGGCTCGACCGCCTCGACCGGGCGGTGCTCGATGCGTTGTGCCGGCAGCTTCGGTGGTGGACCCGTCGGGGTCTCGACCCCTCGCGGTGGCCGTCGCCGAAGAGCGCGAGACCGTCGAAGGCTGGCAGAACCGTTCCTCGTCCGCCTCGGATTCTTGGCCAGGACACCGCGTGGCCGGATCGCCACGGCCGCGGCCTGGCGGCATCTCGGGCTGGCCGCTCCGGCCGGGTCCGAGCAGCTTTTCGCTGCCCAGCGACACGGCCTGAGCGACGCGTGGCGAGATGTGTCACCAGAATTCGGTTGCCGGGTTAAACTAATCGGCGGCCCACCGGCCACGCCTGAGGTGACATCGGGCCACCACCTTCGTACGGGAGTTTCACCGTGGACAACTGGGCTTCGACCTTCTTGCCGATCGTCGTACTCATCCTTGCTTTCTGGCTTCTGGTCCTGCGCCCTGCCCGTTCGCGGCAGCGTGAGTTCCAGGGGCTGCAAAGTCGGCTCGAGCCCGGCCAGCAGGTGATGCTGGCCAGTGGGATCTTCGGTGAGACCGTGACGATCGACGACGGACCGTGCAGCTGCGGATCGCGCCCGACACCATCATCACCGTCAACCGGCACGCCGTCTCCCGCATCATCCCTGCGGAGACCGCGCCCGAGGCCGACACCCAGACGGACACTGATCTGTGATGGCCAAGCAACCACAGCGCAGCTCCAACCAGCCGCGTCCCAAGCGCACGCTGATCCTGTTCCTGGCCGCAGTGATCGCCTTGTACGGCATCGTCGCGTTGATCGACCTCACGAACGACAAGGACGACGACAGCGCCTGGCACCCCCGACTGGGGGCTCGACCTCGAGGGCGGCACCGTATCTCCCTGCAGGCCAAGGCCACCGACGGCAAGGTCACCCAGGACAAGCTCGACCAGGCCCGCAGCATCATCGACCAGCGCGTCAACGCCACCGGCGTCACCGAGGCCGAGGTCACGACCCAGGGCAGCGACCAGATCATCATCGAGATCCCCGGCGAGCGCAAGGCCGGCATCGTCGACGAGGTCGGCAAGACCGCGCAGCTGCGCTTCCGGCTCGGTGTGGAGCGGCAACCTGACCGGTGCCGCGAAGAAGACCGACACCGCCGAGCAGCAGAAGATCATCGACAAGATCGACTGGAGCAAGCCGACGCTCGACCAGATGATCAAGGCCGAGACCGAAGGCCTCGACACGCTGCCAGCCGACGTGCAGCCCGGTATCAAGGCCTTGCAGGCACAGGCTGCGGCATTCGTCTGCAACCCCGACGGAGTCGATGTCGACGACGTCGCCGGCAAGCCCCTCGTCACCTGTGACACCACGACCGGCGAGGTCGAGGTGCTCAGCCCCACGATCATCCCCGGTGGCGACATCAAGAGCGCCGAAGCCGCCTACGACGCCCAGAAGGCTCAGTGGAGCGTCCAGATCGAGCTGAGGGCGACAGCAAGGGCGTGTTCAAGGACGTCACGACCGCGCTGACCCCGGCCAGCGGACGTTTCGCGGTCGTGCTCGACGGCGAGATCATCACCGCCCCGGTCTCTCAGGCGCCCATCACGAATGGCAAGTCGTCCATCACCGGATCGTTCACCGCGACATCGGCGAAGGCGCTGGCCAACCAGCTGAAGTTCGGCGCGCTGCCCCTGACGTTCGGCATCAACGGCAGCGAGGAGATCGGTCCTTCGCTGGCCGGCTGGCAAGCGACGCCGGACTCATCGCCGGTGTCATCGGACTGATCCTGGTCATCGCGTACTGCCTGTTCTACTACCGCGGCCTCGGGCTCGTGATCATCGGCTCGCTGCTCGTCGCGGGCGCCTTGACGTACGTCATGGTGCTGCTGCTCGGGCAGGGTGTCGGCTTCACGTTGACCCTGCCGGGCATCGCCGGACTGATCGTGGCCATCGGGATCACCGCCGACTCGTTCATCGTGTTCTTCGAACGCATCCGAGACGAGGTGCGTGACGGCAAGTCCTTGCGACTGGCCGTCGAGGCCGGCTGGGTGCGAGCGCGTGGCACCATCATCGCCGCTGACGCGGTGTCGATCATTGCGGCGTTGACCTTGTACTTCTTCGCGATCGGCGTGGTGCGTGGCTTCGCCTTCGCGCTCGGTCTCACGACGCTGATCGACGTCTTCGTGGTGTTCTTGTTCACCAAGCCGCTCGTCTCCCTGCTCGCTCGCACGAAGTTCTTCGGCCAGGGCCACAAGCTGTCGGGTCTCGACGCCGCGCACCTGGGAATCTCCGGTCGCAAGGTGTCACAGATCGGCGCTTCGTCGTCAGTCCGCACCGATGGAAAGGCGCACGTATGAGCCGCATCAGCACCTTCGGACAGCACCTCTACGAGGGGCGCGTCTCGTTCAACTTCGTCGGACGTCGCAAGGTCTTCTACACGATCTCCGCAGTTCTGGTGATCATCGCCGGCCTGGCGCTCGTCGTGCGCGGATTCAATCTCGGTGTCGAGTTCAAGGGCGGCGTCGAGTTCACCGCCAAGGTCAAGGTCGCCGACTCGGCCACGTCCGATGCGATGGTCCAGGCCGTCGAGGACGCCAACGTCCCCGAAGCCGGCGACCCGACCGTCCAGACCTCCGGCAGCGACTCGATCCGCATCCAGACCCGAGCCCTGACGCAGGACGAGGCGACCAAGGTCACCGAGTCACTCAAGGCTGCCGGCGCCACCGAGGTCAGCCAGAACCTGATCGGTCCGACGTACGGCAAGCAGGTCGCCACGAAGGCCCTCACAGGTCTCATCGTGTTCTTGGTCATCATCGTGCTGTTCATCTGGGCCTACTTCCGAGAGTGGCGGATGTCCGTCTCGGGTCTCGTTGCCCTGGCGCACGACGTCGTCATCACGGCAGGCGTCTACGCGCTGTCGGGATTCGAGGTCACGCCCGCGACCGTCACCGGCTTCCTGACAATCTTGGGCTACTCGCTGTACGACACCGTCGTGGTCTTCGACAAGGTCCGCGAGAACACCAAGGGCATCCTGAAGTCGTCGACCCGCACGTACGCCGAGCAGGCCAACCTCGCACTCAACCAGACACTGGTGCGTTCGATCAACACGACGATCACGGCGCTGCTGCCCGTTGCTGCACTGCTGTTCGCGGGCATCTTCATCCTCGGAACGGGCCCCGTTGAAGGACCTTGCCCTCGCGCTGTTCATCGGCATGCTCGTCGGCGCGTACTCGTCGATCTTCCTGGCCACGCCGATGCTGAGCCAGCTCAAGGACCGGGAGCCCGCGATCAAGGCTCACACCGCGCGTGTGCTGGCCCGACGGGCCGAAGGAGGCGCAGGCACCCGTCGAGGTACCGGCCGGTGCCGCCGCCCCCAGCCGACCGGTGCAGGCGTCCGGCGCCGCCAAGCGGGCGCAGCCTTCGCGCAAGCCGCGGTCGCAGCGTGGCAAGGGCCGGTCGTAGTTCCGTCAGTTCACACGCCCCGATAGGGTCGTGACGTCAATGGGTGGCGCGTTGTTGGCCCCCGCCCTGCAGAGGAGATTTCATGAAGATCAGCGTGTTGGCGACAGGTGTCGTAGTGCTCGGGCTGTCGCTGGCTGCCTGCGGCGGTAGCGACGACAAGGCGGGCGGCTCGTCCGGCGACTACTGCAAAGAGCTGAAGTCGGCCCAGAAGACCATCACCGGTGCTGCGAGCAGCGGCTCGATCCAGGACAGCGTCGAGGCGTTCCACCGGCTCGCCGCCGCTGCCCCGAGCGACGTCAAGGCCGAGTGGAAGGTGCTCGACGGCGTCTTCATCAACCTCGAGAAGGCCTTTAAGGACGCCAAGGTCGACCTCTCCGACTCCGAGGCCGCACAGAAGGCGATCAGCAGCGGCAAGATCTCGCCCGAGGTGCTGTCCAAGATGACGACCCCCGAGGTCACCAAGGCGCAGACCGCGATCGAGAAGCACGCCAAGAAGGCGTGCGACATCAACATCTCCGGTTCATGACGACGCACGTCGATTCCTTCATCGACGACCTGGTCCGACCCATTGCCGACTGGCCCGAGCCCGGTGTGACGTTTCGCGACATCACGCCGCTGCTCGGCGACGCGGCGGCTCTGGCCTCCACGATCGACAGCCTGACCCAGCTCGCTGAACAGGTCGGTCCGGTCGATGCGGTGCTCGGCATCGAGGCGCGAGGCTTCATCCTCGGCCCGGCCATCGCGCTGCGCCTCGGAGTCGGCTTCGTACCCGTCCGCAAGGTCGGGGAGCTGCCAGCCGAGACCCACGCAGTCTCGTACGACCTCGAGTACGGCTCGGCGACGCTCGAGATGCATGTCGGCGCCCTCGTCCCGGGTGCCCGGGTCCTGGTCGTCGACGACGTGCTCGCCACCGGCGGGGACGATGCTGGCTGCGGCCGATCTGGTCCGCCAGGCCGGCGGCGTCGTCGTCGGCAACCTCGTCCTGATCGAGATCGCCGCGCTGGGCGGTGGCGAACGCCTTGCCCCGGTCGGCTGTGCCGCCCTCCGTACCTACTGAAAACGAGCACCATGAACCAGCACCAGGTCCGCATCGTCGCACTCGTCCTCGTCTCCGTCCTCGTCCTGGGTGCGGCCGCCACGCTGATCGGCGAGCTTGCTCTGACGCTGCTGAGCACTGAGCGCTGGCACCTCTGGCCTACCATGGACGACACAGGGAGGAGCCCGCGTGGTTGATCGCACCGAAGAACGTCCGGCCGTGTCGAAGAACACCGATCCGGCACCGGCGTCTGCGCGGTGCGCAACCGTCTGGCCCGCATCGGCGGAGGCCGCACCAGCTCTCCTGACACGGTGCTCGACCCGCTGATCAAGGTCTACCGCGCCACGCATCCCAAGGGCGATATCACGGCCATTCAGAAGGCCTACGAGATCGCCGAGAAGATGCACTCGGGCAGAGCGCAGAGCGGCGACCCCTACATCACGCATCCGCTCGCGGTCACCACGATTCTCGCCAGCTCGGCATGACGACTCCGACGTTGTGCGCAGCACTGCTGCACGACACGGTCGAGGACACGCCCTACACGCTGGAGCAGCTCACTGCCGACTTCGGCGACGAGGTCAGGCACCTCGTCGACGGCGTGACCAAGCTCGACAAGGTCAAGTACGGCGACTCCGCGCAGTCCGAGACGATCCGCAAGATGGTCGTGGCCATGAGCCGCGACATCCGGGTGCTCGTGATCAAGCTCGCCGACCGGCTGCACAACATGCGCACGCTGCGCTACCTGCGTCAGGACAAGCAGGAGCGCATCGCCCGTGAGACGATCGAGATCTTCGCGCCGCTGGCCCATCGCCTCGGCATGAACACGATCAAGTGGAGCTCGAAGATCTCGCCTTCGCGACCCTGCACCCCAAGGTCTACGACGAGATCGTGCGCCTGGTGGCCGATCGTGCGCCGTCGCGTGAGGAGTTCCTCGAGCGGGTCGTCAGCGACGTCGAGTCAGACCTGCGGCACGTCAAGCTCAAGGCCACGGTGTCGAGCCGGCCCAGAGCACTACTACTCGATCTACCAGAAGATGCTGGTCGGCGGACGTGAGTTCTCCGAGATCTTCGACCTGGTCGGCGTGCGCATCCTGGTCGACTCCGTCGCCGACTGCTATGGCGTGCTCGGAGTCCTGCACGCACGATGGAACCCGATCCCGGGCCGGTTCAAGGACTACATCTCGGTACCGAAGTTCAACATGTACCAGTCGTTGCACACCACGGTGATCGGTCCGCAGGGCAAGGCCGTCGAGCTGCAGATCCGCACCTTCGCGATGCACCGACGTGCTGAGTACGGTGTCGCGGCCCACTGGAAGTACAAGGAAGACGCTGCTGCCGGCGGCAAGGGCACCAAGGGCCCCGACGGCAATGACATCGGCTGGCTGCGCAGCTGCTCGACTGGCAGTCCGAGACGTCCGACTCGGCTGACTTCCTCGACACGCTGCGGTTCGAGATGAACAACGCCGGGGTCTACGCCTACACCCCGCGTGGCGACCTGATCCAGCTGCCGGCCGACGCCACGCCGGTCGACTTCGCCTATGCGGTGCACACCGAGGTGGGCCACGCGTGCATCGGCGCACGCGTCAACGGACGTCTTGTGTCGCTCGAGTCGACGCTCGAGAGCGGTGACGTCGTCGAGGCTTCACCTCGAAGTCTCCCGATGCCGGCCCCAGCCGCGACTCGGCTTGAGTTCGTGGTCAGTCCGCGCGCCCGCAACAAGATCCGGCAGTGGTTCACGAAGGAACGCCGCGAAGAGGCCATCGAGCGTGGCAAGGACCTGATCGCCAAGCAGATGCGCAAAGAGGGGCTGCCGCTGCACCGGCTCTTCAAGCACGAGACCTTGGCTGCGGTCGCCCACGGCTGAACCTGGCCGACGTCTCAGCGCTGTACGCTGCGGTCGGCGAGCACAACGCCAGCCCACAGAACGTCGTCGAGCGAGTCATCGACCTCGCGGGCGGCCGTGAGGGTGCGCAGGAAGACCTGGCCGAGGCCACGACGCTGCCTGGGGTCGGATCTCCCCGGCGTCGCGCCGACAACCGCGGCGACGCCGGCATCATCGTCGAGGGGCTCGAGGGCGATGTGCTGATCAAGCTCGCCCGGTGCTGCACGCCGGTGCCGGGCGACCGGATCGAAGGCTTCGTGACGCGTGGCGCCGGCGTCTCGGTGCATCGCATCGACTGCGTCAACTTCTTGGCGCTGCGCAACCAGCCGAACGCCTGGTGTCGGTCAAGTGGGCGCCGACGGCCAAGAGCACGTTCCTGGTCGCGATCCAGGTCGAGGGTCTCGATCGTCCCCGGCTGCTGAGTGACATCACGCGGGTCATCTCCGACCAGCACGTCAACATCTTGTCGGCGTCGTTGTCGACCGGCCGCGATCGGGTCGCGAAGTCGAAGTCCACCTTCGAGATGGCCGACCCCAAGCACCTGGGCCACGTCCTGAGCGCCGTCAGGACCATCGAGGGCGTCTTCGACGTCTACCGCCTCACCCAGTAAACCCCTGACGAGGTGGTTACTGCCCCCTCACGAGGCACTTGTAGCCCCTCGAGGAAGTCCGGAGCGCCCCGTTCCCCACCATCTGCTCAGGGGAGTGAGCCCCAGCGCACGGCCCAGCTCGTGCTCGAACGACGTGTCGTCCCCGAAGATCCGATCCCTGGTCCCGATGATCCACCGCCAGCCGTAGACCTCGGTCAGGTAGTCACGACGCGC
Organism: Aeromicrobium sp. UC242_57; assembly: GCF_044452305.1. Taxonomy (NCBI): domain Bacteria; kingdom Bacillati; phylum Actinomycetota; class Actinomycetes; order Propionibacteriales; family Nocardioidaceae; genus Aeromicrobium; species Aeromicrobium sp. UC242_57. The sequence continues at coordinate 1,285,340 of NZ_JBIOAM010000003.1, forward strand.
TTGATCGTGTCGACGGTGCTCGTCGTTGGTGTGGAACTCGCGCCCGTCGTACTCCGTCCCGACCAGCACATCGGGGTACGGCAGGTCGATGAAGTACGACCGACCGAAGTCATCGATGACTTCGTGCTGAGGGTCTGGCGGGGGCAGCCCGGCATCGAGGATGCGCAAGCGCTGCCACGACTCGCCGGCCGACTGGGTCTTCGGCTCGACGATCGCCGCCAGGCTGCGCGCCTGCACGATTCCACGGAACCCCTTGAGATGTTCGACGTAGTCGATCAGCTCGTACCGGTCGATCAGCCCGGCGTGCGCGAAGGCATCAGCTGCCGCCAAGGCATAGGGGCGGTACATCCGCCGTAGGAGGTCGGACGTGGTGCGCAGAGCCGTCGTGACGAACAGCCCGTCCACGAACTCGACGTCGCCGGGCGCGATGATGGCTTGCCGTCCGTTGCTGCCGGTGTGCTCGACGCGTCCCTTGCCGTGGCGCACGAGCATCGATGGCGTGAGATCGTGGCGTCGACCGGGCGCGAAGACGTCGAGGCCGTGGACCCAGGCGGCGGTCTCGTCCGAGACGATCGCGTTGGCTGGCGTCGCCAGGGCCAAGGCGCGTACGCGGCCAGCCCTGGAGTCAGGGACGGAGGCGTCGACGTAGACGTTGCGGAACACCCTGCGCACGAGCCCCTGGGTGAGACGAAGCCGTAGCATCTTGGGCGTCAGGCCGAGTGTTGGGGCCTGCGCGGTGGTGAACGGATGACCATCGTTGACGAGTTCGGGCATGTGCCCATGTCATGGCACATGCCCGATCCAGTCCAGGTCGTCGTCCACAGGAGGGCGACAACTACCTCGCCGACGGGCGGTAACGCCCTCCTCAGGGGGCGGTAACCACCTCGTCAGCGGGGATGGGGTTAGGAGAAGTCGGCTTGGGCCTTCTTGGCCATCTCGAGGAAGGCTTCCTTGGAGGCCAGGTCTTCCTTGAGGTTCTTGGCCTTCTTGTCGTCGCCCTTGGCCTCGGCCGCCTTGATCTTCTCGGCCACCTCGTCGATCGCGCGCTGGCTCTGCCGATCATGTCGTCGGCACGGGCCGACTTCTCGGGATCGGTCTTCTTCCACGCCGAGTCGGTCGCATCCTTGATGGCCTGCTCGACCTTGCGGATCCGCGCCTCGAACTCACCGATCTTCGCGCGCGGCACCTTGCCGGCGGCCTCCCAGCGGTCGGCGATGTCGAGCCAAGCCTTGCGGGCTGCGTCGACATTCGTGATCGGCAGCAAGCCTCCGGCATCGGCCAGGATCTCGGCTTCTTCTCGGCGTTGACCTCGTACTCGGCGTCGAGCAGGGAGTTCGCCTCGTCACGGGCCTGGAAGAAGGCATCCTGAGCGGCCCGGAAGCGCTTCCAGAGCTTGTCCTCGACGTTGCGGGTGCCGAGCCGGCACGCTTCCACTCCGCCATGAGGTCGCGGTACTTGCCGGCCGTCTGACCCCAGTCGGTCGACGTCGACAAGGCCTCGGCCTCGACGATGAGCTTCTCCCTTGACGACCTTCGCCGCATCGCGCAGCGTCGACTGCTCACCGAAGTGCGTCTTGCGGCGACGCGTGTAGGTGGTTCGTGCCGAGCCGAACCGGTGCCACAGCCGTCATCGGCCGACTTGCTCAGGCGGGGCAGCGCCTTCCACTCGTCGAGGAGGGCGCGCGCTGTCGGCGCCGGACTTCCAGTCGGTGCCCGCAGCGGCTTCTCGGCAGCCTCGGCGATGCGGGTGTCTTCTCGACCTGCGCCTCGGCGACCTTCGCAGCGCGCTCGACCTTGCGCTCTTCACGCTGCTTGTCGATCGCCGGCTGCAGGGCGTCGAGACGCTTGACCAGCGAGTCGAGATCACCCATCGCCTGCGCGTCGACCAGGAGCCCGCGCACCTTCGTCACCGCCTTGGCGGCATCGTCGGGCGAGACGGTCTCCGCCCTCGAGTCTCTTCTCAAGCAGATCGACCTCGACCTCGAGACCTTCGTAACGTCGCACGTACAGCGACATCGCCTCAGCGGGGTCACCTCCGGGCCACTGGCCGATCAGTCGTTCGCCGTCGGTGGTCTTCACATAGACGTTGCCGTCATCGTCTACACGACCCCAAGGGTTCGTGGGCGCAGAACTCATGGCCGACAGTCTAGGTGGATACCGGCCCGGCTGTGCGCCACGGCTCCCATCAATTGCGGGACGGTGCGTGCCGGGTCATCCGTGTGAGCGCCTTCGCGTACGCTTTGGGGCGTGCTTCTCACGTCATTTCCGGCCGGTCCGCTGCAGGCGAACTGCTACTTCGTCGCCGCCGGGCCCGGCTCCGGCTGCGCGATCGTCGATCCCGGAATGGGCTCGATCGACGGCGTGCGCCAGGTCGTCGCCGAGCACGACCTCACACCGAGGGCCGTCTTGATCACTCACGGACACTTCGACCACATGTGGAACGCCCAGGACGTCGCGAAGGAGTACGGCTGTCCGGTGTGGATCCACCCGGCCGACCGCCACCTGCTGTCCGACCCGATGGCGGCCATCTCCGGAGAGTCCGCCGCGATGCTGCGCTCCCAGCTCGGCATTACCGACCTGCCCGACTTCACCGAGCCCGCCGACGTCCGCGACGCGGTAGACGGTGCAACGATCGACGTCGACGGACTGACGTTCACGGTCGACCACGTTCCAGGCCACACTCCCGGCACTGTCGTCTACCGAGTCGACTACGACGGTCCTGAGTCGGTCTCGCAGATCATGTTCTCCGGCGACTTCCTGTTCGCCGGTTCCATCGGACGCACCGACCTGACCGGTGGCTCCCACCCGCAGATGCAAGTCAGCCTGCGTGACCGGGTGCTGCCGCTGGACGACGACATCGTCGTCCTGCCAGGACACGGCGGTCAGACGTCCATCGGTCGTGAACGTGCGACCAACCCGTTCCTGGCCGAGGTGGCGTCCTGATGTCCAAGAAACTTTCCGGATTTCCCGAGTTCCTCCCTCGCGAGCGCATCGTCGAGCAACAGGTGCTCGACCACCTGCGTCGAACCTTCGAGCTGCACGGCTTCGCCAACATCGAGACGCGCGCCGTCGAGCCGCTCGACGTCCTGCTGCGCAAGGGCGAGATCGACAAAGAGGTCTACGCCGTCAAGCGCCTGGCTGCTGCCGAGGGCGATGCCGCCGAGCTCGCTCTGCACTACGACCTGACCGTCCCGTTCGCCCGCTACGTGCTGGAGAACGCCGGCAAGCTTGCAGTTCCCGTTCCGCCGCTGGCAGATCCAGAAGGTCTGGCGCGGCGAGCGTCCTCAGCAGGGCCGCTTCCGCGAGTTCACGCAGGCCGATATCGACGTCGTCGCCCGAGACGTCCTGCCGTTCCACTTCGACGTCGAGATCGCTCGCGTCATGGCAGAGGCCCTGGCTGGTCTGCCCATCCCGACGCCGACGCTGCAGATCAGCAACCGCAAAGTGCTCGAAGGGTTCTACCTCGGGCTGGGGGTTGCTGAACCCGCCGCGGTGATGCAGGTCGTCGACAAGCTCGACAGCTTGCCGGCCGAGAAGATCTACGCGCTGCTGCTCGAGCAGGGGCTCGTCGATGCGCAGGCTGACAAGATCCTGGCGTTGGCGCAGATCGTCACCACCGACACGTCGTTCGTCGAGCGGGTGCAGGCGCTCGGCGTGGAGCACGAGATGCTCACCGAGGGCCTCGACGGCTGGCCCAGGTCGTCGCTGGCGCCTCGGGCGTCGACGGAGTGATGGTGACCGCCGACCTGCGCATCGCCCGCGGGCTCGACTACTACACCGGCACGGTGTTCGAGACGCGTCTGGCCGGGTGGGAGCACCTCGGCTCGATCTGCTCAGGCGGCCGGTACGACAGCTCGCTCAGGACCGCAAGGCGACGTATCCAGGTGTCGGCATCTCGCTGGGCGTCTCGCGCCTCCTCGTCCCCGCTGGCCCTGTCTGCCACACGGTCGGTGCCGTCGGTGGTGCTGGTCGCGGTCGATGCCGAGGAGTCGCGCGCTGAGAGCAATGCGATCGCCCAGAAGCTGCGCGCCCGGGCATCCCGACCGAAGTGGCCCCCAAGGCAGACAAGTTGGCAAGCAGATCCAGCACGCCGAGAAGCGCGGCATCCCCTACGTCTGGTTCCCGCCGATGTCCGTCAAGGACATCCGCAGCGGCGAACAGGTCGATGTCGACCCCCGACGGCTGGACGCCGCCCACCGAAGACCTCATACCGTCCATTTCTCCCAAGGAGCAAATCTCGTGATCCGCACCCATGACGCCGGAAGCCTGCGCGCCGAACACATCGGCCAGCAGGTCACGCTCGCCGGATGGGTCGCGCGTCGTCGAGACCACGGCGGTGTCGCGTTCATCGATCTTCGTGAGGCATCTGGCGTGGTCCAGGTCGTCGTCCGTGAAGAAGTCGCCCATCAGCTGCGCGCCGAGTACTGCCTCAAGATCGTCGGCACGGTCCAGCAGCGTCCGGCAGGCAACGAGAACGCCAGCATCCCGACCGGCGAGATCGAGGTCATCGCCGACGACGTCGAGATCCTCAGCGCCGCGGCGCCGTTGCCGTTCCCGATCGACGACCACGTCGACGTCGGCGAGGAAGCCCGCCTGAAGTACCGCTACCTCGACCTGCGCCGCAGCGGCCCGGCTGCTGCGATCCGGCTGCGCAGCAAGGTCAACGCCGCTGCCCGTGAGGTGCTGGGGGAGCGCGACTTCGTCGAGATCGAGACGCCGACCCTGACGCGCTCGACGCCAGAGGGTGCCCGCGACTTCGTCGTGCCCGCGCGGCTGAAGCCCGGTAGCTGGTACGCGCTGCCGCAGAGCCCGCAGTTGTTCAAGCAGCTGTTGATGGTCGGTGGCATGGAGCGCTACTACCAGATCGCGCGCTGCTACCGCGACGAAGACTTCCGGGCCGACCGCCAGCCCGAGTTCACCCAGCTCGACATCGAGATGAGCTTCGTCGAGCAGGCCGATGTCATCGACCTCATGGAAAGCATCTTGAAGAAGATGTGGGCGCTCATCGGCTACGACATCCCCACCCCGATCCCGCACATGACCTATGCCGACGCGATGCGCCGGTTCGGCTCCGACAAGCCCGATCTGCGCATGGGCCAGGAGCTCGTCGAGTGCACCGAGTTCTTCAAGGACACGTCGTTCCGGGTGTTCCAGGCCGAGTACGTGGGCGCCGTCGTGATGCCCGGCGGTGCCTCGCAGCCCCGCCGTCAGTTCGACGCCTGGCAGGAATGGGCCAAGCAGCGCGGTGCACGCGGTCTGGCGTACGTCACGATCGCAGAGGACGGAACGCTCGGCGGTCCCGTGGCCAAGAACCTGTCTGACGCCGAGCGCGATGGCCTGGCCGCCCACGTCGGTGCCAAGCCCGGTGACTGCATCTTCTTCGGCGCCGGTGCGACGCAAGTCGACCCGTGGTCTGCTGGGTGCAGCGCGTCTGGAGATCGGTGAGCGATGCGATCTGATCGACAAGGACGCCTGGGAGTTCGTCTGGGTCGTCGACGCCCCCTTGTTCGAGCCTGCCGGCGACGCGGTCGCCTCGGGTGACGTCGCCGTCGGCGCCGGTGCCTGGACCGCGGTGCACCACGCGTTCACGTCGCCGCAGGACGTCGACAACTTCGACGCAGATCCCGGTTCGGCGCTGGCCTGGGCCTACGACATCGTCTGCAACGGCAGCGAGCTCGGTGGCGGGTCGATCCGTATCCACCGTGAGGACCTCCAGAAGCGCGTCTTCGCGATCATGGGCATCGAAAGAGGACGAGGCGCAGGAGAAGTTCGGCTTCCTGCTCGACGCATTCACGTTCGGCGCACCGCCGCACGGCGGGATCGCAGTCGGCATGGATCGCATCTGCGCGATGCTGGCCGGTGCCGACTCAATCCGCGACGTCATCGCGTTCCCGAAGTCCGGCGGTGGTTTCGACCCGTTGACGGCAGCCCCCGCGCCGATCACGCCGGAGCAGCGCCGCGACGCCGGAGTTGATTGGAAGCCGGAGCCGAAGAAGGCAGATGTCACACCGGAGGCCTAGGCTCCAGGCATGAGCTCCGACGGACTGTTCGACATCCCGGACGCTCCGGTCTCTGGGACGGGGTCTGGCAGCCTGGCCGGCAACTCGCAGGCCAACGCGCCGTTAGCGGTGCGGATGCGTCCGCGGTCGCTGGACGGCTCGTCGGTCAGCAGCACCTGCTCGTGCCCGGCTCGCCCCTGCGGCAGATGATCGACGGCAACCAGCCGTTGACGATCCTGCTGTGGGGTCCGCCCGGCACCGGCAAGACGACGATCGCGAGCCTGTTGGGCTCGCACACCGAGCGGCGGTTCGTCGAGGTCTCGGCGGTGTCGGCCGGCGTCAAGGAAGTACGTGAGACCATCGCCGGGGCCCGCCGGGCGCTGGCGCAGAGCGGCGTCGAGACCGTCCTGTTCGTCGACGAGGTCCATCGGTTCAGCAAGTCACAGCAGGATGCGCTGCTGCCCGGTGTCGAGAACCGTTGGGTGTCGCTGGTCGCCGCGACGACCGAGAACCCGCACTTCAGCGTCATCTCACCGTTGTTGAGCCGGTCGTTGCTGCTGACGCTCGAGAGCCTGACCGACGATGACATCGGCGTGCTGGTCGACCGAGCGCTGACCGACGAGCGGGGCCTGGCAGGCGCCGTGACGTTGACCGACGAGGCCAAGTCACACCTCGTCCGTCTGGCCGGTGGTGACGGTCGGCGGGTGCTGACGTACCTCGAGGCCGCCGCAGGGGCAGCGACGTCGCAGGGCAAGGCTGAGATCGATGTCGAAGATGCTGCTCTGGCGGTCGACAAGGCTGCGGTGCGCTACGACCGGCAGGGTGATCAGCACTACGACGTCACGAGTGCGTTCATCAAGTCGATCCGCGGTTCCGACGTCGATGCGGCCCTGCACTACCTGGCCCGGATGATCGAGGCGGGGAGGACCCCCGGTTCATCGCACGTCGACTGATGGTCCACGCGAGCGAGGACATTGGCATGGCCGATCCGACGGCGCTCCCGCTGGCGACCGCGACGGCGCAGGCGGTCGCCATGATCGGTTTCCCCGAGGCGCGGATCCCGCTGGCCCAGGCCGTCATCCACCTGGCTGCAGCGCCAAAGTCCAACTCGGTGATCGTCGCGATCGACCGGGCGCTGGCCGACGTGCGGGCTGGCAAGGTCTCCGCCGTCCCACCGGCGCTGCGCGATGCGCACTACGCGGGCGCCAAGAAGCTGGGGCACGGCCACAACTACGCCTACCCGCACGACGACGTCCGTGGTGTGGTGGGCCAGCAGTACGCCCCCGACGACATCGACGGCACGACGTACTACGAGCCGACCGAGCACGGCTTCGAGGCGCGACTCCAAGATCGCCTGGCGATGATCCGCAAGATCCTGCACGACCGCTGAGCCTCTGGGCCGATGCGCGGGCGTCCAAGCCAGTGAGGGAGGTGGACGCTGGCGCACCGCCCCCGAGGGTGGGTGGAGGCTGGAAGGGCGCGATAGGGTCGAGGGCATGTCGGGCGGGCTTGTGGATCCTGGCGGCGACCGCGGTGCTCGCCGTGGTCGCGATCGGTGCTGCGATCATCGCCGTCAGCTCGGTACGCAGCCTGCGCGCAGTGCAGCCTTCACCCGAACCGGCAGCAGAACCGCCCCGCCCCGCCGCGTTGGCCGTCCGTGATCAGCCCAACGCCACCGCGCCCGTGGCCAGGGATGCAGCGCTCGAACCGCAGGTTGTCGAGGGACGCCTGATCGTTCCGCCGACCCAGCGGCAGGTCGTCGCCACAGCGCTGGGTCGTCCGGGCGTGCGGCTGTCGGTGCTGATCCACGGGGTCAGCCACGCGATGCGGGCCGAGAGCCGCGACCGGATCACGGCGCTGATGCGACGCGAGTACCGCCGGCGCCGACGCGCCCGCCTGCAGGCCGGCCGTCGTGCCGTCCGTGCTGCACAGCCGACTGCTCCCGGTGACGAATGGCTCGGATCATGACGCCCCGCCTCATCTGGTTCGTCGCCGGCACGGCAGCCGGCGTCTACGGAGCCGCCAAGGCGCGCCGGGCGGCCTACCGCCTGTCGGCGCCCGGACTCGTCGACCAGGCCGCCGCGCTCGGTGAGGGCTGGCGAGCCTTCAGCGCCGAGATGCAGGACGGCATGGCAGCCCGTGAGCACGACATCGTCCGCCGGCTGAGCGCCGACACCCCCATCGTTGACCACCAGCTCACGTCACTTCGCCTCGACCAGGCACAGCTCGACACGACTCGACCCAACAAGAAGGCAACCTGATGCAGACCGCGGAAATCCGCCGACGATTCCTCGACCACTTCGAGAAGGCGGGCCACACCGTCGTGCCCTCGGCCCCGTTGCTGTTCGACGACCCCAACTTGCTGTTCGTCAACGCCGGCATGGTCCCCTTCAAGCCGTACTTCCTGGGGCAGGAGACGCCACCGTGGCAGACCGCGACGAGCGTGCAGAAGTGCGTGCGCACGCTCGACATCGAAGAGGTCGGCAAGACGACGCGCCACGGCACGTTCTTCCAGATGAACGGCAACTTCTCGTTCGGTGACTACTTCAAGGAAGGCGCCATCACGCATGCCTGGAGCCTGATCACCGGTTCCGTCGCCGACGGCGGACTGGGCTTCGATCCCGACAAGATCTGGGTCACGGTGCTGCACACCGACCAGGAGGCGCGTGAGATCTGGAAGCGGGTCGCGGGTCTGCCCGACGAGCGCATCCAGAACCGTGGACTGCTCGACAACTACTGGCACATGGGCGTGCCCGGCCCCGGTGGTCCGTGCAGCGAGATCTACGTCGACCGCGGCCCCGAGTTCGGTGCCGACGGTGGCCCGATCGTCGACGAGGACCGTTTCCTCGAGATCTGGAACCTCGTGTTCATGCAGGAGGAGATCACCAACGTCAGTGCGAAGGACGTCTTCGACGTCGTCGGCGGCTTGCCGAACAAGAACATCGACACCGGCATGGGCCTCGAACGTGTCGCCTACCTGTTGCAGGGCAAGGGCAACCTCTACGAGATCGACGAGGTCTTCCCGGTCATCGAGAAGGCGTCGGAGATCTCCGGTCGCACGTACGGCAAGGACCACACCGACGACGTCCGCTTCCGCGTCATCGCCGATCACGTGCGCAGCGGACTGATGCTGATGGGCGACGGGGTGACCCCCGGCAACGAGGCGCGCGGATACGTCCTGCGCCGGTTGCTGCGCCGCGCGGTGCGGTCGATGCGCCTGCTGGGCTTCGACGATCCCGCCTTGCCCCTGCTCCTGCCGGTCAGCCTCGATCGGATGAAGGCGTCCTATCCCGAGCTCGAGGCCGACTTCCCGCGCATCGAGCAGATCGCGTACGCCGAGGAGGATGCATTCCGCCAGACCCTCGGCAAGGGCACCCAGATCTTCGAGAGCGCTGCCGTCGCAGTCAAGCAGAGCGGCGGAAAGGGCCTGAGCGGCGAAGCCGCCTTCACCTTGCACGACACCTACGGCTTCCCGATCGACCTGACGCTGGAGATGGCCTCCGAGCAGGGGCTCAGCGTCGACGAGGACGGCTTCCGTGCACTGATGGCAGAGCAGCGGGCTCGCGCCAAGGCCGATGCCAAGTCCAAGAAGGGCGGCCACGCCGACACCACGGTCTACCGCTCGGCGCTCGACGCCAACGGCCCGACCGACTGGCTGGCCTACTCGACCCTGACGACCGAGTCGCGGGTCCTCGCACTGATCGCCGAGGGCGGTTCGGTGCCCGCGATCACGGCTGGCTCGGTCGGCGAGGTCGTCCTCGACCGCACGCCGTTCTACGCCGAGTCCGGTGGCCAGAACGCCGATGCTGGTCATCTGCGCTGGGACGGCGGCAGCGCCGAGGTGCTCGACGTGCAGCGACCCGTCCGCGGTCTCGTGGTGCACCAGGTCCGGGGTGACCGACGGCGAGCTGACGCTCGACCAGACGCTCGAGGCTGCGGTTGATCCAGAGTGGCGTCTAGGCGCCCGCCAGGCGCACTCCGGCACGCACGTCGTGCACGCGGCGCTGCGCGAGGTGCTCGGCCCCACGGCGCTGCAGGCCGGCTCGTACAACCGTCCGGGCTACCTGCGCCTCGACTACGGCTGGAACGGGGCCCTGTCGCCTGAGCAGCTGCACGGTGTCGAAGAGGCCTCCAACCGCGCGCTGCGTGCCGACCTGCCCGTGACGGCGCAGACCATGTCGCTGCCAGAGGCCCGCGAGTGGGGCGCGCTCGCCCTGTTCGGCGAGACGTACGGCGAAGATGTGCGTGTCGTCGAGATCGGCGGCCCCTGGTCGCGCGAGCTGTGCGGTGGCACGCACGTCGACCGTTCATCGCAGATCGGCACCGTCGTCATCACCTCGGACGGCTCGGTCGGTTCGGGCAACCGCCGCGTCGAGGCCCTCGTAGGCATCGAGGGCTTCCAGTACCTGGCCAAGGAACGCGACGTCGTCCGCCAGCTGACCGATCTGCTGAAGACCCAGCCGGGCGACGTCCCGGCGCGGGTGCAGGACCTCATGGAGCGACTCAAGTCGGCCGAGAAGGCTGCCGAGAAGATCAAGGCCCAACAGCTCCTCGGCGCTGCCGGCGACATCGCCCAGGCGGCCAAGGATGTTGACGGCATCGCGTACGTCGGCCATCACGCTGCGGGGGCTGGCGGGGGAGACGTCCGCACCTTGGCGCTCGACATCCGCCAGCGTCTCGCCGATCGCCCAGCGGTCGTCGTCGTGATCGGCGACGCCGGTGACAAGCCAGCCGCTGTCGTCGCGCTCAACCCGGCAGCCCAGGAACGCGGTCTGAGCGCCAACGACCTGATCAAGGTCGTCGGAGGCAAGATCGGCGGCAAGGGTGGCGGCAAGGCCGACGTCGCCCAGGGCGGCGGCACCGACGTCTCCGGCATCCCGGCTGCCCTCGCGGCTGCCGAGGCGGCGCTGCGCGCGTGACGTTCAGACGTGGCCGCAGGCTCGGTGTCGACGTCGGCGATGCGCGCATCGGTGTCGCCGTGAGCGACCCCGACGGCATCTTGGCCACACCGGTCGAGACGGTTCCGGCCGGTCCAGATGCGATCAAGCGTCTGGCCCAGCTGGTCGACGAGCTCGACGTCATGGAGTGCGTCATCGGCCTGCCGTTCGGCATGTCGGGACGCGAGGGCCCGGCCGCGATCAAGGTCCGGGCGTTCTGCGAGGGCAGCTTCTCGCAGTGATCGACCCGGTCGACATCCGGCTGTTCGACGAACGGATGACGACCATGACGGCCGACTCGATCTTGCGGGAGCGCGGACACAAGGGCAAGGCCAAGCGCAGCGTCATCGACCAGGCTGCCGCTACCGTGATCCTGCAAACGGCATTGGACGCTGAACGCACCCGCGGTTCGGCACCCGGCGAGAGCATGCGAGGAAGCAATGAGTGACAGTGGACTTGACCTGATGACCGGTGGCCCCACAGGGCCTGGCCGTCGTCGGGCCGAAAAGCCTCAGCGCAAGCCGTGGGCGGGGCGCATCGTGGCCCTCGTCGTGGTCGTGGCGCTGGTCTTCGGCGCGTACGTCGCCTACGGCAAGGTCTCCGACATGCTCGGCGGCCCCGAGGACTACACGGGCCAGGGCTCGGGCAGCGTCACGGTCGAGATCCCCAGCGGAGCCGGCGGCCAGCAGATCGCGAACATCCTGGCCAAGGCCGACGTGGTCAAGAGCGCCGAGGCGTTCTACCAGCTCGCGCTCAAGGACTCCCGGTTCCAGGCCGTGCAGGCTGGCTTCTTCACCCTGCCCAAGCAGGCCTCGGCCGAGGCCGCACTCGTCGCCCTGATCAACAAGAACAACCGCGCGGAGGGCAAGGTCACGATCCCCGAGGGTGCCCGTGTGGGCCAGATCGTCAAGACCATCGCCGCCAACACCGAGATCTCCGAGAAGGACCTCGTCGCGGTGCTCGACACGCCTGAGAAGCTCGGCCTGCCCGACGTCGCCAACCTCAACCCCGAGGGCTACCTCTTCCCGGCGACGTACGACGTCCAGCCCGGCACGACCGCCGAACAGCTGCTGCGCCAGATGGTCAAGAAGACCGTCGATGTCGCCAAGTCGCTCGACATCGGCACCCAGGCGAAGGCGCTGGGCCTGACGGGCGAAGAGGTACTGACGGTCGCGAGCATCCTGGAGTACGAGGCCAAGAACGACGACGACTACGCCAAGGTCGCGCGCGTGCTCTACAACCGGCTCAAGATCGACATGCCGTTGCAGCTGGACTCGACGGTCTCGTACGTCAGCAAGCGAGAGGGCGACGTCTTCACGACGCCCGAGGAGCGGGCTGATCCGTCGAAGTACAACACGTACCAGAATGCAGGACTGCCGCCCGGACCCATCGGGTCGCCGGGGGAGAAGACCATCAAGGCGGCGCTCAACCCGGCCGACGGCGACTGGCTCTACTTCGTGGCCGTCAACCTCGAGACCGGCGAGACGATCTTCTCCAACACGTTCGCCGAGCACAACGTCGGCGTCGCGAAGCTGCAGGAGTACTGCCGGACGTCGGAGGCCTGCTGATGCTGTGCGCGGTGCTCGGCTCGCCGATCGCCCACTCGTTGTCGCCGGCGATGCACCGGGCGGCGTACGCCGAGCTGGGTCTCGACTGGACGTACGAGGCGGTCGAGGTGCACGAGGGTGCTCTTGCTGAGTTCGTGGGCGCCGTCGGTGACGACGTCCGCGGCCTGTCGGTGACAGCACCGCTCAAGCGCGAGGCTGCTGCGGTCTCCCACCAGCACGACGGTGTCGTCGAGTCGCTGGGGGTCGCCAACACGTTGGTGTTCGACGACGGGATGATCTCGGCCTACAACACCGACGTCCCCGGTGCTGCGGCGGCGATCAAGGAAGCAGGCATCGGCGTCCCCCGCAGTGCGCGGATCCTCGGCGGCGGCGCGACAGCTGCCTCGATGGCCTTGACGTTGGTGCGCACCGGTGTCGAGGAGCTCGAGTTCGTGGTCCGCGACCCTGCCCGGGCGCAGGAGGCCGAGTCGGTCGTCCGCGGCTGCGGTGTCGCGGTGCGTGTCCGCAAGATCGACGAGCCCCTGATCAGTCGGGTCGACCTGCTGGTCGCCACGGTGCCCAGCGACGCGATCGGTGCCCGTTCGCACGAGTTCGTCGAATCGTCGAGGGCCGTGTTCGATGTCGTGTACGACCCCTGGCCGACCCGCCTGGCCAAGGCCGCCGACGAGGCTGGCACCCCGGTCATCTCCGGACTTGACCTGTTGGCGCACCAGGCGGCCCTGCAGGTCGAGCTCATGACCGGAGCGACCGTTTCTCCACAGCGCCTGCGCGCGGCTGCGCTGACTGCCCTGTCCGCTCGCTAGGGTTCGGGGCGTGACCATCGCCATCGCCGTGCTCGTGGCTGCGCTGATCGGCGCGGCCGGTCCGCTCGTGCTGCGCCGGCTGCCCGAACCGCCTGCTGCCGACGCCGACAAGCTCCCGTACGCGGTGCTGGCCGAGACGCGCTGGCTGGCGCCGGGGCTGGCGTGCGCGGCTGCGGTCATGGCCGGGGTCGTGGCCTGGAAGATCGAGACGTCCGGCTGCTGGCGGTGTGGGTCGTGATCGCCGGAGTCGGCTCGTGGCTCGCCTTCATCGACTGGCACACCAGCTGTTGCCGTTCCTGCTCGTAGCCCCGATGTATGTCGTGACAGTCCTGCTAGTCGGTCTGGGCGCGCTCCTGCTCGACGACGTCGACGTGCTCAAGCACGCTCTGATCGCCAATGTCGTCGTGTACGCGGCGTTCCGGCTGCTGCACTGGTTCGGCAGCCGGTTCTTCGGCGGTGCCTTCGGCTACGGCGACGTGCGACTGTCCGGTGTCCTGGCCGTGGCTCTCGGAGCGCTCGGCACGAGCGAGGTCGTGGTGGGCATCTACGCCGGATCATCCTCGGCGCCGTGATCGGCGTCGTGCTGTCCGCCCTCAAGATCATCGATCCGAAGGCGTACGCCTTCGGCCCGTACATGGTCATGGGCGCAGTGGTCGGCGCTGCTTGGGGACCGGCCATCTACGCCGTGTGACCGCGGTCGGACCACGCACGGCCCGCATGGGAGAATCATGTCCATGCTTCGTTGGTTGACCGCTGGTGAGTCCCATGGCCCTGCCCTTGTTGCCGTCCTCGAAGGGCTGCCGGCTGGCGTCCAGGTGACGAGCAAGGAGATCCAGGCCGCTCTTGCACGACGTCGTCTCGGCTACGGCCGCGGTGCCCGTATGGCCTTCGAGGCCGATGAGCTCGAGATCGTCGGTGGTCTGCGCCACGGCACCACGATGGGCAGCCCGATCGCGTTGCGCATCGCCAACAGCGAGTGGCCCAAGTGGGATCAGGTCATGTCGGCCGATCCCGTCGACGAGGACGTCCTCGCCGGGCTCAAGCGCAATGCGCCGTTGACGCGGCCTCGACCCGGTCACGCAGATCTGGCCGGCATGCAGAAGTACGGATTCGACGAGGCGCGTCCTGTCCTGGAGCGGGCCAGCGCCCGCGAGACCGCGGCACGCGTGGCCCTGGGCGAGATCGCCGCACAGTTCATCCAGCAGACGACTGGCGCGACGATCGTGTCGCACGTCGTCGAGCTCGGCACGGTCGTGGCTCCGGCCGGGCTGCTGCCGACCCATGCCGACGTCGAAGCTCTCGACGCCGACCCGCTGCGCTGCTTCGACGCCGACACCAGCGCCAAGATGGTCGCCGAGGTCGATCTGGCGCACAAGGAGGGCGACACCCTCGGTGGAGTCGTCGAGGTCATCGTCGAAGGCCTGCCGCCAGGGCTCGGCTCGTACACGCACTGGGACAAGCGCCTCGACGGCCGTCTCGCGCAGGCGTTGATGGGCATCCAGGCCATCAAGGGCGTCGAGCTCGGCGACGGCTTCGAGCTGGCCCGCACCCGCGGCTCGCTCGCGCACGACGAGATCGTTCCGACCGCCGACGGCATCCGGCGCGTCTCGGGACGGGCAGGCGGTACCGAGGGCGGCATGAGCACCGGTGGCTGCTGCGGGTCCGCGCAGCCATGAAGCCGATCGCGACGGTCCCGCGCGCGCTGCGCACGATCGACGTCGAGACCGGCGAAGAGGCCCGCGCGCACCACCAGAGGTCCGACGTCTGTGCCGTGCCGGCTGCCGGCATCGTCGCCGAGGCGATGGTTGCGCTCGTCGTGGCCGACTCGATTGTCGAGAAGTTCGGCGGTGACTCGGTCGAGGAGACCAGCCGCAACGTCGAGACCTACCTGGCCAACCTGAGGCTCCGTTGAGCCCTGTCGTCGTCTTCGTCGGCCCTCCGGGGGCGGGCAAGTCGACTGTCGCGAAGGCGCTCGCCTCGACCCTGGGTCTGGCGTTTCGCGACACCGACGCCGACATCGAGGCCAGCGAGGGTGCCAGCGTCCGCGACATCTTCGTCGACCGCGGCGAGACCCACTTCAGGCTTCTCGAGGAGCAGGCCGTCGCTGCGGCCTTGGCCGAGCACGACGGCGTCCTGGCGCTCGGCGGTGGGGCCGTGCTCAGCGACGCGTCGCGCGAGCTGCTCAAGCAGCACCGTGTCGTGTTCCTCGACGTCGGCCTCACGGCCGCCGCGTCGCGGGTCGGCATGAACGGCAACCGTCCGCTGCTGCTGGGCAACGTCCGCTCCCAGATGAAGTCGCTGATGGACCGTCGACGTCCGCTGTACGACGAGGTCGCCCGGTTCACCGTCCAGACCGACACGCTGCAGCCGGCCCAGGTGGTCGAGCGCGTGCACCAGCTCATCGAGGAGGACTCATGACGACCCGCCTGAAAGTGGCGACCGATCGACCGTACGAGGTCGTGATCGGCAACGGTGTGCAGGACGAGCTGCGCGGCCTCGTCGGAGCAGACGTCATGCGCGTTGCCATCATCCATGCTCCGGCGATGCGACAGACGGCCGAGAGCCTGCGTGCGCCCCTGGTCTCAGATCATCTCGCAGTGCACCTGATCGAGGTCCCCGACAGCGAGCAGGCCAAGACCGCCGACGTGCTGACGTTCTGCTGGAAGGTTCTGGGGGAGTCGGGCTTCACCCGGTCCGACGTCGTGGTGGGTCTCGGCGGCGGAGCCACGACAGACCTGGCTGGTTTCGTGGCAGCGAGCTGGTTGCGGGGCGTGCGCTTCATCAACATCCCGACCACGGTGCTCGGCATGGTCGACGCCGCGGTGGGGGGCAAGACGGGCATCAACACCGCTGAGGGCAAGAACCTCGTCGGGGCCTTCCATGAACCGGTCGGCGTGCTGTGCGATCTCGACGTCCTGCAGTCCCTGCCGCCGGCCGAGCTGCGCAGCGGCATGGCCGAGGTGGCCAAGTGCGGCTTCATCGCCGATCCGACGATCCTCGAGCTGATCGAGGCCGCCCCCGAGGCCATCGCCGATCCGACGTCGCACATCGTGGCCGAGCTGATCACCAAGGGCATCGCGGTCAAGGCCCGCACGGTGGCCGGCGATCTGCGCGAGACGGGTGCAGACGGCTCGATCGGCCGTGAGTCCCTCAACTACGGGCACACCCTCGGCCACGCGATCGAACGTTTCGAGGACTACCGGGTCCGCCACGGCGAGGGCATCTCGGTCGGCATGGTGTTCGTGGCAGAGCTGGCCCACCGGGTCGGCTACATCGACCAAGACCTGCTCGACCGACATCGGGCGATCCTCCAGTCGATCGGTCTGCCGACGACCTATCGCGCCGGTGTCTGGGAGGCGCTGCTGGCGTCGATGCGCCTCGACAAGAAGACGCGCGGCGACCAGCTGCGGTTCGTCGTGCTCGACTCGCTCGCGACGCCCACGATCCTGGCTGGGCCTTCGGAGTCGCTGCTGGTCGACTGCTATCGGGCGATCTCGTCATGACGACGGCCGCGCGACGGTCCCGGCTCGTTGAGGCGCTTGTCGGGCACGAGCTCGACGGGATGCTCGTCACGACCCTGGTCAACGTGCGGTACCTGACGGGGTTCACGGGATCGAACGGAGCATTGTTCGTGCCGGTCGTCGGCTCGCCGGTGTTCCTGACCGACGGGCGATACCAAGATCAGGCCAAGCACGAGCTGGCCGACGTCGAGCACCTCATCGGGCGCGACCTGCTGGGCGGCATGGCTCAGGCAGCTCGAAGCCGGCAGGTATGGCGTCGAGTCCCACACGCTGAGCGTCGACTCCTACGAGCGTCTCGTCGAGCTGGCTCCCGAGGTGACGTTCGTGGGCGCCGACCGGCTCGTCGAGCACTTGCGCGAGGTCAAGGATGAGGTCGAGGTCGACGCGCTGCGCCGGGCCTGCGAGATCTCCACCCAGGCGCTTGAGCAGATCCTGGCCGGGCCCTTGGTCGGACGCACCGAGCGCGAGGTCGCCCGCGACCTCGAGAACCGGATGCTCGACCTCGGCGCAGAGGCGATCGCATTCGAGACGATCCTCGCCGCCGGCGACCACACCGCGATCCCGCACCACCACCCCACCGACCGGCAGCTGGCATCGGGCGACCTGCTCAAGATCGACTTCGGCGCTCGCTACGACGGCTACCACGCCGACTGCACCCGCACCGTCGTCCTCGGCCGCGCCGACGACTGGCAGCGCGAGATCTACGCCGCCGTGAAGTCGTCCCAGCAAGCCGGTCTCGACCTCCTGCGCGACGGCGTCGACGTCGCCGCAGCAGACCTCGCTGCACGCGGTTCGCTCGAGGCGTCCGGGTGGCTCGAAGCCTTCACGACAGGCCTCGGCCACGGCGTCGGGCTAGAGATCCACGAGGACCCGTTCATCGCGTCCTCACACACAGGTAAACTGTCCAGTCGCACCGTCCTCACGATGGAGCCGGGCATCTACGTGCCGGGTCGTGGGGGAGTGCGCATCGAAGACACTGTCCTCGTGACCGCGGGTGCCCCCGAGGTGCTCACCACGATGACCAAAGACCTCTTGGAGATTGGCTGATGGCCACCACTAACGACCTGAAGAATGGCATGGTGCTCAACATCGAAGGACAGCTCTGGGCTGTCATCGAGTTCCAGCACGTCAAGCCCGGCAAGGGCCCGGCCTTCGTCCGCACGAAGATGAAGAACGTCGAGTCCGGCAAGCTCGTCGACAAGACGTTCAACGCCGGCACGAAGGTCGAGACGGCCAATGTCGACAAGCGCACGATGCAGTACCTGTACAACGACGGCAACAGCTACGTGTTCATGGACACCACGACGTTCGACCAGACCGAGGTCCCGCCCGAGGTCATGGGCACGGCGGTCGACTACCTCCTGGAGAACCAGGAAGCCATGATCGCGACGAATGAAGGACGCGTCCTGTTCGTCGAGCTGCCGGCCTCGGTCGAGCTCGTCGTCGAGCACACCGATCCGGGTCTGCAGGGCGACCGCTCCAGCGGCGGCACCAAGCCCGCCAAGCTCGAGACGGGCAAGGAGATCCAGGTGCCGTTGTTCATCGTCTCCGGCGAGAAGATCAAGGTCGACACCCGTGACGCCAGCTATCTCGGTCGTGTGAAGGCCTGATGGCTTCACGCAGCAAGTCACGCAAGCGCGCCCTCGACATCCTGTTCGAGTCCGAGGCGCAGAGCTTGCCGACCGGTGGAACGCTCGCCGACCGGGTCGGCGACAAGGAATATCCGGTCAACGAGTACGCGATCACACTGATCGAGGGTGTCGTGGCACATCGTGAACGTCTCGACGAGATCATCTCGGCCAATGCCAACGAGTGGACGCTCGACCGCATGCCGGCAGTCGACCGCAACCTGCTGCGCATCGGCGCCTACGAGATCCTGTTCGCCGACGACGTTCCCGATGCGGTCGCCGTCAGCGAGGCCGTCACGCTGGCCGGTCAGCTGTCGACCGACGAGTCGCCGTCGTTCGTCAACGGTCTGCTGAGCCGCATCGTCGAGCTCAAGCCGACCCTGATCGGCTGACACTGCTTGATTCGGCACTGCTCGATTCGGCGCTCGTGCGGGTTTCTGCACGATCTCGCGTCATGACTCACGTCGTGCTCGCTCTCCTTGGGTGAGGCCTGAAGGTCTCATCCAAGGGGAGGGACGACGTGATCACCGCCGAGCTCATCGACCGCATGGCCGACAAGTGCATCCTCAGCGACGAAGACTTCGATGCCGTGGTGCTGGACGACCGGCCCGAACGCATCCAGACCGTCAACCTGCATCACCTGGCCCTCGCGTCCCGGTCGGACGACTTCGCCCGGACGATCGAGCAGGCCGACTACATCACGGCCGACGGCTGGCCGATCGTCTCCCTGATGCGTTCGCGCGGTATCGATCCCGAACGCGTCACCGGCTCGGAGTTCTTGGAGCGGATGCTCGCCGGTCGGCAGTTCCACGGCAAGAAGGCCGCGATCCTCGGCGCCGACAGCCACGCCGGGTACGACTTCCGTGGTCAGCTGCACGACTCGGGGCTGCACGTCGTGTTCCGTGAGCACGGCCACCGCGGCGACTGGCAGCCCAAGCGCCTGGCCAAGAAGCTGCGCAAGTACGACGTCGACCTGCTGATCGTGGCTGTCACCCCGCCCTTCGGCGACATGATCGGTGAACAGGTGCGACGTGCGGGCTTTGCGGGCGTCGTGGTCAACGTCGGTGGCGCCGTCAACATGGTCACCGGCCACGCCACGATGGCCCCGGGGTGGATCCGGGCGGCCAAGATCGAGTGGTTCTACCGCCTGGCCCAGGAGCCCCGCCGTCTGTTCAGGCGCTACATCCTCGAGTGTCTGCCGGTGTTCGTCAAGCACGTGCTGCCGCACTACTGGCGTCGCCGTAGCTGACTGTCGGCAGCAGACCCGACCACCGACTGACCGGCTGCCTGCGCGACGATGGAGCCTGACGAAAGGTGGGCGATGGCGCTCTCGGCGGTAGCAGTGTTCTGCGGATCGGGCTTCGGGGCCTCAGCGGCCTACGCACAAGCAGCGAGGCTGACAGGTCGGACCCTCGCCGAACGGGGCATCGACGTGGTCTACGGCGGCGGCCATGTCGGGCTGATGGGGGTCGTCGCAGACGCCGCACTCGAGGCCGGTGGCCGGGTCGTCGGCGTGATCCCGCGCCAGCTCCACGACCGTGAGCTGACGCACCGCGGGGTGACCGAGCTGCATGTCGTGGAGTCGATGCACGAGCGCAAGCAGATCATGGCCGATCTGTCGGATGCGTTCATCGCACTTCCAGGCGGTGCCGGCACCCTGGAGGAGATCGCCGAGCAGTGGACCTGGGCCCAGCTGACGATCCACACCAAGCCGTGCGGATTCCTCGACGTGGAGGGCTTCTGGCAGCCCATGCAGGCGATGGTCGACACCATGGTCGACCAGGGCTTCGTCCGGTCTGAGCAGTCCGGCATCGTCACGATCCGCGAGAACCTCGACGACCTCCTCGACGTCTTGTCGCAGCCGCCTTCGTCGACCGACAAGTGGGGCGGCCCGACCGAGTCCGTGCAGCCGTGACGGCTCCGGTCATCCATGTCGCGGCGGCGTTGGTCGTCGATGCGGCAGGTCGCGCCCTGATGGTGCGCAAGCACGACACCACGATGTTCATGCAGCCGGGCGGCAAGATCGAGCCGGGGGAGCATCCCCTCGACGCCCTGCGACGCGAGCTCGACGAGGAGCTCGGACTGTGCCTGCCGCCCGCCGACTTCACCTGGGTCGGCACGTTCGAGGAGGATGCTGCCAACGAGCCGGGCCACCGGGTCCGCGCCGAGGTGTACTCCGTGACACTGCTGTCTGGCACGCCCGCAGCCGCGGCCGAGATCGCCGAGAGCCGCTGGGTCGACCCGCATGATCCGGGAACGCTCGACCTTGCCCCGCTGAGCAGCCGGGCCTTGCTGCCGATCCTGACAGGACGACGATGACCACCCTCGCGATAGACGACCGCCACACGATCCGCAGCGGTGCAGACGACGATCCACTGGTGGTGCTGCTGCACGGCTACGGCGCGAACGAGCAGGATCTTCCCGGACTGATGCCCCACCTGCATCCGGGGCTGGCCGCAGCATCCGTGCGAGCGCCGTTGACCCTCGGACCTGGCTCCTTCGCCTGGGTGCCGATCCAGGTGCCGGGGCGACCAGATCCCTCTGCCACCGCCGACGCCACAGCGGCCATGCTCGCGTGGTTCGACGAGTTCGTCGCACCTGAACGCCCGGTGGTCCTGCTCGGGTTCTCGCAAGGCGGACTCATGGTCAGCCAGCTTGCTGCGGCACCGCCCCCGACCGGTTCGTGGCGGGGCTCGTGCTGTCCGGCTTCGTGCTCGACGCTGCCCTGCCGGGTGACGAGGCACTCTCCGCGCGCTCGGTGCCGGTGTTCTTCGGCACGGTGATGCCGATCCGGTCATCGCACCCGATGCCACGGCCCGTGCGTCGGCCTGGCTGGCAGCCCACAGCGAGCTCACCGACAAAGCTATCCGGGTCTCGTGCATGCGATCTCGGCCGATGAGCTCACCGACATCAACGCGTTCTTGGCGACGTACCTGCCCTAACGTCCCCGCAAGCGATCGATCGCCCGGCGCTCCTGCTTGGTCGGTCGCCCTGCTCCGCGGTCACGCCGCGGCATGATTGCGACTTCCTCCTTCGGCGGAGGCGGGGGCGTCAGATCGTCGTAGCACTCGACGGCCACGGCAGCACCGACCCGCTTGACGATGATCTTGGTGACGATCACGATGCGCAGTCCGCCCTCGGTGAGTGCCTCGACCCGGTCGCCCACCTTGACCGGTTGGGAGGGTTTCGCCTTCGCCCCGTTGATGCGGACATGGCCGGCCTTGCACTCGTGCGACGCAATCGACCGCGTCTTGTAGAGCCGGACCGAGGAGATCCACACGTCGGCGCGAGCGGTCATCTGCATGACACGACTCTAGACTTGGTGCATGAGTGCTTCTTCGACCCCCGAGACCATCGAGATCAGCGGCGACATGATCCGGCTCGGCCAGTTCCTCAAGTTCGCGAACTTCGCCGACTCGGGTGCGCAGGCCGGAGCCATGATCGTCGACGGCGACGTGTCGGTCGACGGCGTCACCGAGACCCGCCGTGGACGGCAGCTCGCGAAGGGCATGCTGATCGAGGTGCGGACGCCCGACCGGGTCCTGAGCGCGAAGGTCGGCTGACATGGCGCTCGAGCTCGGACTCGACACATTCGGCGACGTCACGGCACGAGCCGACGGTTCGTTGCTGCCGTACGACGAGGTGATCCGCAACGTCATCGAGCAGGCGGTGCTGGCAGACGAGCTCGGGCTGACGTTCTTCGGCGTCGGTGAGCACCATCGCGAAGACTTCGCCGTCACGGCGCCAGAGGTCGTCCTCGCGGCGATCGCCGCCCACACCCGACAGATCCGCCTCGGCACCGCGGTGACGGTGCTGAGCTCGGACGACCCCATCCGGGTGTACGAGCGCTTCGCGACGCTCGACGCGATCTCCGAAGGTCGGGCCGAGGTAATTCTCGGGCGTGGATCGTTCACGGAGTCGTTTCCGCTGTTCGGGCTCGACCTGGCCCAGTACGAAAGCTGTTCACCGAGAAGCTCCAGCTGTTCACGGCGCTGCGCAGCGAAGGGCCGGTCACCTGGAGCGGTGCGCTCCGTCCGCCGCTGACTGATCAACATGTCTTCCCCAAGACCGCATCTGGTTCGGTCCGCACCTGGATCGGTGTCGGCGGCAGCCCAGAATCAGTCATCCGAGCCGCACGCCACGGCGCTGGCCTCATGCTCGCCATCATCGGCGGGCCGCCGGCCCAGTTCGCGCCGTACGCCGATCTGTTCCGTCAGGCGCTCCAGCAGCTGGGGCAGCCGCCGCTCCCGGTCGGAGTGCACTCGCCAGGGCACGTCGCAGAGTCCGACGAGCAGGCCCGCGAAGGCTGTGGCCGCACTTCGCGGTGCAGCGTGAACGCATCGGCCGAGAACGTGGCTGGCCGCCGCCGACACGAGAGGAGTTCGACACGGCCGCCGGGCCCGAGGGCGCGCTCTACGTCGGGTCACCGCAGACCGTTGCCGACAAGATCGTCCGCAACACGCGCATCCTGGGCCTCGACCGATTCGACCTGAAGTTCAGCAACGGCACCCTGCCGCACGGTCACATGATGCGCAGCATCGAGCTGTACGGAACTCAGGTCGCACCTCTCGTCCACGCAGCCTTGGAGGCTTGACATGACGTTCCCGACGGTTCTGCCCGACCCCCGCACCCCCGATCCGATGCAGGCCCCACCGTTGCGCTGGGCGATCCTGGGCCCGGGGTGGATCGCCGACCAGTTCGTCCGGTCGTTGCACGCGCACACCCATCAGCAGGTCGTCGCGGTGGGCTCGCGGGCACTCGACCGGGCACAGACATTCGCGACCACGCATGGCATCGACCGGGCCGTGGGCTCGTACGACGAGCTGGTCGCGCTCGACGAGGTCGACATCGTCTACATCGCCACTCCGCACCCGTCGCACTGCGAGCATGCCTTGCTCGCGATGGACGCCGGCAAGCACGTGCTGATCGAGAAGCCCATCGCCCTGAACACACAGCAGGCCCGCCAGATCGCGGCCAAGGCCGACGAGACCGGCCTGTTCTGCGCAGAAGCGCTGTGGACCCTGTTCCTGCCCAAGTGGGACCTGCTGCGGCAGGTCGTCGAGGACGGCGTGATCGGTGAGCTGCGATCGGTGCACACCGACTACGGCGAGTTCTTCGCCGACGACCACCGGATCTTCGACGCATCGCTCGCGGGTGGCCCGTTGCTCGATCTCGGCACGTACCCGGTCGCCTACGTCACCTCGCTGCTCGGTGCGGCCCAGTCGGTGGCTGCCGCCGGCGTCGCCGACCCGCGCGGGGTCAACGGCCAGCTCGCTGCCACGATGCTGCACCCCGGCGGGGCGATGTCGGTCATCGCGACCACGATCCATGGCTGGACCCGCAACGAGATCGTCATCGTCGGCAGTGAGGGCGGGGCGAGGGTCGAGGCGATGCACAACTCGCCCGGTCCCATCACCGTGTGGTCGGCCGACCGCAGCAGCACGCTGCGCTACGACGAGCCGCACGCAGGCCACGTCGACGGACTGCACTTCCAGGCCGCCGAGGCAGCACGCTGCATCGACGCGGGACTGGCACAGACCCCGATCAGGCCTCTGGCCGCATCAATCGTCTCGATGGAAGCCATGGACGAGATCCGGCGGCAGATCGGCATCTCTTTCGCCGAGGCCGGGCTCGTCGAGTAGTCAGCCTGCTGTCGCGGTCCAGCGGTCGTTGCGGCGTTCGACCCGGATGGGGTGGTCGAAGCACTCGGTGACCAGCTCGGTCGTGAGCACGCCCTCGACCGGCCCCGATGCGACGATGCGGCCACCACGCAGCAGCGCCGCATGGGTCGTGGTGCGCGGAAGCCTCCTCGAAGTGGTGGGTGACCATGACGGTCGAGGTGTCGCTCAGCACGGATCGAAGATCGTCCAGGGTCGTGAGCAGCTGTTCGCGGGCCGCCACGTCGAGACCGGTCGACGGCTCGTCGAGCAGGAGCAGCGGCGGGTCGTGCATCAGCGCGCGGGCGATCAATGTGCGTCCCCGCTCACCTTGCGACATCGTCAGCCAGCGAGGCGAGGTCGGGACGTCGACACCGAGCATCTTCATGAGCAGGTGGGCTCGGTCGCGTTCGTCATCGGTGGGCTGCCAGCGCGGGACCAGCCGTTGGTGCCGGTCGCACCCGTCAGCACGATCTGCTCGACCGTGAGGTTGGACCGCAGTGGATGGCGGGGGTTGACGAAGCCGATGTCACGGCGCAGCTCGCGCATGTCGACCCGACCCAGCTGGCGTCCCAGCACGTGCACCGTGCCACGGGTCGGGTGGTTGACCGCGCCGCACAGGTTGAGCAGTGTCGTCTTGCCTGCGCCGTTGGGACCGATCAGGGCCCAGTGCTCGCCGCGGCTGACCGCGAGGTCGATGTGGTCGAGCAGAAGCTTGCCCTCGCGGACGAAGTCGACTCCCTGGACGTCGAGCACCTTCTCGTGAGTCACCGTCACAGCCTAGCCACGCGCGGCCTACAGTGGCCGGGTGAGCCATGAGTCGCGTGCGGATGAAGCCCTGCGACACATCGAGATCGAGCCCGATCGTGACCGGCCGTCGGCGTTCACGCTGCGGATCGATGGCACCGACCAGTCCCATGTCGACCTCGACGACCCGCGGCGGCTCGAGTTCGACTACATGCAGCGGATGGCTGACGTCATCGACGCGTACGGCGAACCGGGAACCCCTGTCAGGATCGTGCACATCGGGGGAGCGGCGTTGACGATCCCGCGCTACGTCGCGGTCACGCGACCACGATCGTCGCAGACAGTGCTCGAGCCCGACGAGCAGGTCACTGCTCTGGTGCGTGAACAGCTGCCTGTTCCGCGTGGCAGCGCGATCAAGGTGCGTCCTGTCGACGGACGCAGCGGGATCGCCGCGATGCGCGAAGACCTCGCCGACATCATCGTGCTCGATGCCTTCGACGGTGCCCAGATCCCAGCCGAGCTGACAACTGCAGAGTTCCTCGTCGATCTGGCCAGGGTGGCGGCACCGGGTGGCATCGTGCTGCTGAACCTCGCCGACAAGGCGCCGTTCCCGTACGTCCGGCGTGCCGTGAAGGGGGTGTGCGATGCGTTCGCGCACGTGCTGATCAGTGCTGAGCCGGCAACGCTGAAGGGCCGTCGATTCGGCAACGTGCTGGTCGCAGCGTCCCAGGTGCCGTTGCCTTGGGAGGCCCTGGCGCGTCGCGCCGCGAGCTCGCCGTTCCCGTACCGGGTGCTGCCGTACCGCGACGTCGTGACGACCTTTGCTGCCAAGACGCCCTTCACCGACGCTGACAGCTCACGCTCGCCGGCGCCACCTGGCGGGGCTGCGTTCTTCAGCTGAATCCGGCGGGTGGGTGAACCCTGCACCCGTCTATCCTTGGCGCGTGGAAACTCTGCGTCTGGTCATCCTGTTCATTCATCTTCTCGGCATGGCAGCCCTTTTCGGCGGCCTCGTGGCGCAGGCGTCAGCGCCGGTCAAGAAGGTCAATGCGGCGATGCGCGATGGCTCCGGCACGGCTTTCGTGGCTGGTCTCGCCGCGGTCGGCGTGCTCGAGGCCGATGACGCCGATCTGAACCACGCCAAGATCGCGGTCAAGCTCGTCATTGCACTCGTCGTGCTGGGTCTCGTCATGGCCAACACCCGCAAGGAGCAGATCAGCAACGCGCTGTTCGGCACGATCCTCGGACTGACCGTCATCAATATCGCGGTCGCGGTGTTCTGGTCCTCCGCCCACGCCTGAGCCCTTGCCGCGAACGCTCCCGCCCCGAGACGGTGGATCCGCAACCTCATTCCAGGGACGTGGTGGTTTATCAACGCCATATGGCCGAATGCGGTTGATAAACCACCGCGCCGGGGTCGTCGTGGCCGAATGCGGTTGACAATCCACCGCGTCGGGGGCGTCGAGGCAGGGGCGTCAGCGTACCGTGACCTGGCCAGCCACAACGTCCCAGCGAGCGTCGAGTCGGACGTTCGCCAACAGCTTGCGGTCGTGCGACACCAGCAGCAGCGCACCGGTGTAGGCCTCGAGGGCCTGCTCCAGCTGCTCGATCGCCGCGACGTCGAGGTGGTTGGTGGGCTCGTCCAGCACCAAGAGGTTGACGCCCCTGGCCTGCAGCACGGCCAGGGCAGCGCGTGTTCGTTCACCGGGTGACAGGTGCTCCACGAGTGTCGACACGTGATCGGCCTTGAGGCCGAACTTCGCCATCAGGGTTCGGGCGTCGGCCGGACTCAGCTCAGGTACGACCTGGGTGAACGCCTCGCCGAGGTCGAGCCCGAACGGCAGGACCGTGCGCGCCTGGTCGATCCGCCCGATCGACACCGTGGCGCCCAGCGCCGAGGTTCCGGCGGCCGGCTTGCTCACCCAGCAACAGACGCAGCAACGTCGTCTTACCCGCACCGTTCGGCCCGGTGATCCCGATGCGCTGGCCGGCCTCGACGTGCAGCGACACAGGTCCGAGCGTGAAGTCGCCGAGCCGGGCGACAGCCTGGTTGAGTGTCGCCACGACGGCGCTCGACCGCGGCGCCGGCGCGATGTCGAACTGCAGGACCCACTCCTTGCGTGGCTCCACGACCTCGTCGAGGCGGGCGATGCGCGACTCCATCTGGCGCACCTTCTGAGCCTGCTTCTCCGACGACTCGCTCTGTGCCCGTCGACGGATCTTGTCGTTGTCGGGCGACTTCTTCATGGCGTTGCGGACACCCTGCGAGCTCCACTCGCGCTGGGTGCGGGCCCGCGAGACCAGGTCGGCCTTGGTGTCGGAGAACTGCTCGTACGCCTCACGGGCGTGACGCCGGGCCACCTCCCGCTCGTGCAGGTAGGCCTCGTAGCCGCCGTCGTAGACCGCGACGCTGTCTTGCGCGAGGTCGAGCTCGACGATGCGGTTGGTGCACCTGGCCAGGAACTCACGGTCGTGCGAGACCACGACGACACCGGCGCGCAGACCCGTCACGAATGACTCCAGGCGCTCGAGTCCGGGCAGGTCGAGGTCGTTGGTCGGCTCGTCGAGCAGCACGACGTCGAACCGGCTCAGCAGCAGCGCCGCCAAGGCTGCGCGGGCGGCCTGCCCGCCCGACAGGCTCGTCATGAGTGCATCGGGACCAGAGCCGAGTCCGATCTCGGCCAGCATCGCCGGGATCCGGTCGTCGAGATCGGCCGCGCCGCTGGCCATCCACCGGTCGAACGCTGCGGCGTAGGCAGCATCGGCCTCGGCCGTCCCCGATCCCAGTGCTGCAGCTGTTGACTCCATGGCTTCGGTGGCGGACGCGGCACCGGTTCGTCTGGCGATGTAGCCGGCCACGGTCTCGCCGTCGACCCGCTCGTGCTCCTGGGGCAGCCAGCCCACGAAGGCGTCGACGGGGGCAAGGGCCACCGACCCGCCGAGCGGCTCGTCAACGCCCGCCAACAGACGCAGGAGCGTGCTCTTGCCGCCGCCGTTGGCCCCCACGACGCCCACGACGTCGCCGGGAGCGACTGTCAGCGACAGGTCGGAGAACAGGGTCCGATGATCGTGTCCACCAGCAAGATCCTTGGCCACCACAGTTGCGTTCACCGCATGATCCTATGAGGACTCGGACGACGCACTGGACGCCGCGACCCTCCGCACTGATAGTTTCTCCGTGCGGCACGGGGGGCCGGTCGCTCGAGGACGTCCACCCCTGGAGATCGGAATCCGCATGCGTCGCACCGCCACCATCCTGGTCAGCACCGTCACGGCGCTCGCCTGCAGCACCAGCCTGGCCGGCGCCGCGGTCTACAGCAACGGCACCAAGACGTCGACCTTCGACGCCACCTTGAAGATCCTCTCTGATGCGACGGTCTCGGCGAACTCGCTCGACTTCGGCCAGAGCCAGGGCGTCCTGAACACGGCGATCAACGTCAACACGACGATCTCGGTCACCGCGACGAACACGACGCCGTACAACGTCGGCATCAACGCGGGCTCAGGTGTGGGAAGCACCACGGCGTCCCGCTACATGTCTGGCACGGGTGGCAACACGTCCACCGTCGCGTTCAACCTCTATCAGACCGCAGGTGCGGTCAACTGGGGCAACACCCAGGGCACTGACACCAAGGCAGGCACCGGAACGGGCAGCGCCCAGGCACTGACCGTCTACGGGAACATCCCCGCGCAGGCGACACCTCAGCCCGACACCTACAAGTCGAACTTGACCGTCACGGTCTACTTCTGAGGTGCGGCAGCTTCCTCGTCGTCGTCCTGGCGATCCTCGTCGGTGTCGGCTACCTGGCGCTGACCAGTACCGAGGCGCCGAAGCCGGTCCTGACGCAGAGCCCGCCTGTCAGCGGTGACTCCGCGACACTCTCGGTGGCGCCGGTTCGGTCCGTCATCACCGCTGACCAGGACGACGTGACGCTCGAGTACTCCGTCGGCAACAACGGCTCGTCCCCGCGCAAGTACACGCTCGAGGTAGGTGAAGCCAGCTCGAAGGGCACACCCTTGCCGGATGGTCCACAGAGTGCAGCACGCTGGGTCACGGTCGAGTCGACGGCGTTCACGGTCCCAGGTGGAAAGCGTGGAAAGGTCCCGGTCCGCATCCAACCGCCAGCCGATCGCGGAGCCAGCGAGCGCCGGATCACCGTGAAGATCACCGACAACACGGTCGACACCTCGGGCAACGTCAACTTCAAAACCGCGATCTCGACCTCGGTGTACGTCGAGGGGACCGGCCGGTCGTTCGCAAGGCGGGCTTGTCCAATTTCGACCTTCCGTGGTTCTCGGGGCGAGACCTGACGGTGTCGGCCGATCTCAAGAACTCAGGCACTGTGATCACGGTGCCCGGCGCCCAGAAGGGCACGATCCTCGGAACTGCCTCCGGCACCAACCAGTTTCCGGTGTCTGGGGACGTGGTCCGCCCGGGCGAGACCGTGACCCTCACCGGGCAGACACGCACACCGGTGGCCTGCTGGTGCGAGGTACGGATCAGTGCACCGGACGGCTCGGGAGTCACGACGGTG
Source organism: Aeromicrobium sp. UC242_57 (assembly GCF_044452305.1). NCBI lineage: Bacteria > Bacillati > Actinomycetota > Actinomycetes > Propionibacteriales > Nocardioidaceae > Aeromicrobium > Aeromicrobium sp. UC242_57. The sequence goes on from NZ_JBIOAM010000003.1 coordinate 1,314,734, forward strand.
TCGGGTCGGGTCCTGGTGCTGCCGTGGTGGTGGCTGCTCGGAGCTGCTGTGGTGATCGGAGTCGCAGCGCTCACGATTCGACGCCTGCGGACCCCTCCGGGAGCCCACGCGAGCGCCTGATGTCCAGCTCGTCCGACCGCGCCGATATCGTTGGCCCCGTGAACCCCCACGACCAGGTTGGAGCGCTCAGCCCGGCTGGCCGACCCATGCGCCTGGTGCGTTCACTCGCGGCCGCATTGGCCTGTGTCGCTGCCGCGGCGTTCGGGCACCACACCGCCGGTGGTGAGCTGTCCGGAATCGCTGTCCTGGCCGTCTTCCTCGGTGGCGCCTCCATCGCCTGGTCCCTGTCGTCTCGTCGCGTCACCGGCGGGCAGATCGTCGGGTTGCTGCTGCTGTGCCAGGTCGCAGTCCACCTGGGTGCGTCCGACGTCGCCATGACGATGGATGCATCGATGCTGCTCGGCCATGCTGCGGCGACTGCCTTCAGTGCGCTGGCGCTGGCACGCGGTGAACAGTTCGCCTGGCACCTCGCCGAACGACTCGGCCTGCGGGCCGCACCGATCTTCGACGTCACGAGCCCTGTTCCTTCGCTTCGTCCGCTGGCGCCCGTCGTGGTCCCGCTGCTGCGGCACGACGTCCTGCTCGCACATTCGCGCTGGTTGAGAGGTCCGCCGATGGGGTCGTGATGACCCCTTCAGCACTCCATCTCGAAGCAAGACTTCATCTCGAACCAGGGAATTTTCATGACACGCACCATCTCGCGGCTCAGCGCTGCGCTCATCGGCCTCGCTCTCGTGGCAGTCGCCGCTCCGGCAACAGCCCACGTCACCGTCTCGTCCACCGACGCGGCGCAAGGCGGATTCGGCAAAGCCGTCTTCCGTGTACCGAACGAGTCCGACACGGCCGCCACCACCAAGATCGTGGTGACCCTGCCGGCTGAGACGCCGTTCGCCTTCGTCACAGTCGGGGCCAAGCCCGGCTGGAAGGCCAAGCTCGACAAGCAGAAGCTTCGACAAGGAGACCACGGTCGGCGACTACACCCTCACCGAGGCCGTCCGCACCATCACCTGGACTGCCGAGGGCGACGGAATCGGTGTCGGCGAGTTCGACGAGTTCGCTCTGTCCGGCGGCCCGTTCCCGAAGGCCGACTCGATCGCGTTCAGCGTCGAGCAGACCTACGCCGACGGCGAGGTTGCCGACTGGAGCCAGATCGCCGAGGGATCTGAGGAGCCTGAGAAGCCGGCCCCCGTGCTCACCTTGGCTGAGGCCTCGACCGGCGACCACCATGGTGCCGGCGACGACACCGAGACGGTTGGCGCGACGTCCTACACCGAGGACTCCGACGGTCAGTCCCTCGGCGCGTGGCTGGGTGGCGGAGCGCTCGTCGTGGCCCTCGCAGCCCTGGTTGTGGCATTGCGACAGAATCGACGTCGTGCATAACGTGCCCCATCCTTCGCGGTCTCCTCGTCGGAACCGTGCTGCTCGTCCTCGGGGCCGGCCCGGTCAGCGCTCACACATCGCTGACCGGGTCGGACCCGGCCGACGGCGCGTCGTTGGACGTCGCCCCCAGCAGCATCACGCTCGACTTCAACGAGAACATCGGTGCTCGTCCCCAGGTCGCGGTCACTGCGCCCGACGGCAAGCCCGTCAAGGTCACCAACATCAAGGCCGTCAACAACCAGATCACTGCTGACGTCGCCGACGTCGGGCAGCGCGGCACCTATGCGCTGGCGTTCCGGGTGGTCTCGGCCGACGGGCACCCGGTGTCGACGACGTTGACCTACGAGGTGACGACTGGCTCGGCCGTCGAGCAGGTCAAGGCGCCCAAGCAGCAGGACTTCCTGCACCGCCACCGCAGTCACCTGTTCTGGGGCATCCTCGCGGCAGCCGTCGCGATCGGCCTGCTGCTTGCACCGTTGAGGAAGCGACATGACTCAGACAACGCGTGACACCTTTGTGGCGATCCTCGTCGCGGGGTTGTCGCTGTACGTGTTCCTGGTGCTCGGCGGCGGCGCACCTCAGCCGCCGACGCCTGGTCTCGACGAGCCGAGTGAGCTCATCGGCTGGGCCGTGCGGTTCACGAAGCTGGCCAGCGACATCGCCGCTGTCCTGACGGTGGGGTTCCTGCTTGCGGCGGCGTTCCTGCTGCCGTCGGACGCCGAGGGCATGCGTGGACTCTCGACGCGAGCGGTGATGCTGGCGTCCCGCTGGGCGCTGGCGTGGGGCGTCATCAGCGTCGGGTACTTCTTCGTCACGACAGCCGAGCTGTTCCCGGGTTTCAGCCGGCCGAGGTCTCCGGCTACTTCGGACGTCGACCGGCCGAGCGATCTGCCTCCAGGCGCTCGGCGCGTTCGTGGTGGCCGTGCTCACCCGGTTCACGCTCAGCGTGCGGTCGGTCGCGGTCGCCCTCGGGCTGACGATCGCCTCGCTCGGCCCGATCGCCCTGACCGGGCACGCGGCCTCGTCCGGATCCCACAGTCTCGCCACGACGAGCCTGTACCTGCACATCGTCGGTGCGACGGTCTGGGTCGGTGGCCTGGCGGCCCTCGGCTGGGTCGCGATGCAGGGCAGCAAGCGGCTCGAGGCCGCGGTCGTCCGCTACTCGGCCGTCGCTCTGTGGGCATTCGTCATCGTCGCCGTGTCGGGAGTCGTGAACGCGATGACGCGGCTGCAGTCCTTCGACGACGTCTTCGGCTCGTCGTACGGACAGCTGGTGATCGGCAAGGTCGTCGCACTCGTCGCCCTCGGGGCTCTCGGCTATCTCCAGCGACGTCGGATCATCGCTGCGGGCGGCGGGATTCCTGCGCCTGGCTGTCAGCGAGCTTGTTCATCATGGCCGCTGCTGTCGGCCTGGCTGTCGCCCCTCGCGCACGCCGACGCCGGTCGGTGAGAACGTCCTGAAGACTCCGGTCGAGGCTTGCTCGGCGGACCGATGCCGGCCGCCCCGACCGTCTTGCGCTTGTTGTGGGGCTGGTCCGGCAACGGTGTCGGTCTCGCGATCGTTGGTCTCGGCACTGCTCTGTACCTGCGCGGTGTGTGGGCGATGCACCGCCGGGGCGATGCGTGGCCGGTCGGTCGGACGATCTCGTGGCTGTTCGGCATGCTGGCGGTGGCCTGGGCGACGTTCGGGGGGCTGGGGGAGTACTCCCATGTCCTGTTCAGCGCGCACATGGCCTCGCACATGCTGCTGTCGATGGTCGCGCCGATCTTCTTGGTGCTCGGCGCCCCGATGACCCTGGCCCTGCGCACCTTGCCAGGGCCCCGCCAACCCGGTGAGGTGTCACCGCGGGCGCTGCTGCTCGGATTCCTGAACTCCCGCTTCTCCAAGGTCATGACCCACCCGTTGGTCGGGCCGGTGCTGTTCGTGGGCAGCCTCTACGGCCTGTACTTCACGGGCCTGTTCGAGACCCTCATGAGCGATCACTGGGGTCACGCGATCATGGAGATCCACTTCTTGGCGGTGGGCACGTTGTTCTACTACGTGCTGATCGGGATCGACCCTTCACCCAGGGCCTTGGCGCCGATTGCCAGGTTCGGGATGCTGCTCGTCACGGTGCCGTTCCATGCGTTCTTCGCGACCGCCATCATGTCGTCCAACACCGTGTTCGCACTGGACTACTGGAAGGCGATCGACCGGCCGTATCGCACGGACCTGCTGACCGATCAGTACCTCGGCGGCGGTATGGCGTGGGCGATGGGCGAGATCCCACTGGTCCTGGTCATGATCGCGATCTTGTTCCAGTGGTTCCGCTCCGACTCGCGTGAGGCGAAGCGATTCCGACCGTGCCGAGGACCGCAACGACGATGCGGCGCTGGAGGCGTACAACGCCCAGCTGCGCGACCTGGCCGAGCATGGCAAACGGCGGGACCCCAACCAGTAGAGGTCGGGATCCCGCCGTCGCCGGTGGAACAGATCAGAAGATGATCTGGCCGCCGGAGGTTGCTGCGGTGAAGCGCTCCTGGGCGTCGGCCCAGTTGGCGATGTTCCACCACGCCTTGACGTAGTCGCCCTTGACGTTGAGGTAGTCGAGGTAGAACGCGTGCTCCCACATGTCGAGCTGCGTGATGGGGATCAGCGTCGCCGGAATGTTGTTCTGCTGGTCGAAAGCTGCACGATGACGGCTTCTCTGCCCAGCGAGTCCCACGCGAGGATCGCCCAGCCGGAGCCCTGCAGACCGAGCGCGGTGGCCTCGAACTGCGCACGGAAACCGTCGAACGAGCCGAAGTCCTGGTCGATCGCGGCAGCGCTGACCGGTCGGCTTGTCGCCACCTTCGGGGACAGGTTCTTCCAGAAGATCGAGTGGTTGATGTGACCACCGAGGTGGAACGCGAGGTTCTTCTCCAGCAGGTTGATGTTGCCGAAGGCCTGCTCGTCGCGCGCCTCTTCCAGCCGCTCGAGCGCCTGGTTGATGCCGGCGACATAGGCAGCGTGGTGCTTCGAGTGGTGAAGTTCCATGATCTTGCCGGAAATGTGCGGGTCCAGTGCGCCGTAGTCGTACGGCAGATCCGGAAGCGTGTAGAGAGCCACGTCTGATCCTCCTCGGGATGCGGGCAGGTCATGCCCTGAATGTTCTGTTGTGTTCTTGCAGTACCCAGTCTGTCAGTCGTCATCCAACACGCAACGTTCGGTACGCATGTCCTAGTCTGTGTGTGGACATTCCCGGGACCAGAAGAGCCGAGGAGGCGGATCGAGGTGAACGACCGTATCCTCACCGTCCCCAACCTGCTCAGCTTCGTCCGCCTGCTGCTCGTGCCGGTGTTCCTGTGGCTCGTGCTGGGCCCCGAGCGTGACGGCCTGGCGTTGCTGGTGCTGATGATCTCCGGTGTCACGGACTACCTGGACGGCAAGCTCGCGCGCAAGTTCAACCAGTCGTCCAAGATCGGCGCGATCCTCGACCCGGTGGCCGATCGGGTGTACATCCTGGCCGTCGTGATCGGGCTCGGATTCCGCGACATCATCCCGTGGTGGCTCGCAGTCATCCTGCCCCTGCGCGACGTCTTCTTGTTCAGCCTCGTGCCGTTCCTTCGCACGCGCGGGCAGCTCGCTGCCGGTGCACTTCTTGGGCAAGGCCGCGACCGCGAGCCTCCTGTACGCCTTCCCGTTGCTGCTGCTAGGCGACTCGACCGGCACGATCGCCGACCTGGCCAATGTCTTCGGCTGGGCCTTCACGGTCTGGGGAGTGGCGCTGTACTGGGTGGGGCGGCATCTTGTACGCCTTCCAGGTACGACGGTTGCTGACCACGACCGAACGTGTCGTGCGGGCTTACCATGAGTGAGTCAGACTCCACGAGCCGTGCCGAGGGTCTGCTCGAGCAGATCGCCGACACGGCGCTGGACGACGACTACTACGTCGTCCGCTCCGGCCCCCAGCACACCCGCGAGTTCAACACGGTCCTGACGGGTCTGGCGCTCGGAGTCTTTGCGCTGCTGGTGTCGATCGCGGCCATCCAGACCCGGTCGGACCGGCCCGCTTCTGAGCGCGAACGGGAGACGCTGATCTCCGACGTGGCTGCTCGAAAAAGCTGCTGGTCAGCCGGGAGAAGGTCGCCGAAGACCTGCGCAAGCAGGTTGCGGACCTGTCGTCCGCGGTCAACCGGTTCGATCCGGCGTACGAAGGCTGCGCCTCGTCGCCTCCGACCTGCCGGCATCCGGTCCCGGTATCACCGTGACGGTCACCCCCAACTTCTCGCCTGACGCCGATGGTCAGATCCGTGACGAAGACTTGCGGGGTCCTGGTCAACGGGCTCTGGTACGCCGGTGCCGAGGCCGTGGCGATCAACGGCAACCGGATCGGCTCGCTGTCGGCGATCCGCACCGCCGCCGGCGTCATCAAGGTCAACTATCGCGGGATAGTGCCGCCGTACGTCGTCGAGGCGATCGGCGACAAGGAGACTCTCGGCGATCGGTTCGAGGAGAATCCGTCCGGTCTGTACTGGGCTTCGCGGCGTGACAATGCGGGAGTGGGCCTCGACGTGGCACGATCGTCCAAGCTGACTCTCGGATCCGTCCCGAACGATCGGCTCACGATCCGTCACGCCAAAGCCATCAAGGAGAATCAATGATCGCGATCCTCGGGCTGGTCGTCGGCGTCGTCGCCGGGCTCGTGTTCGAGCCGACCGTGCCAGCCGGTCTGCAGCCGTACCTGCCGATCGCGATCGTCGCAGCCCTCGACGCCGTGATCGGTGCCCTGCGGGCATTGGGGGAGCGACGTTTCGACGACCGGGGTCTTTGTCGTGTCGTTCATCTCCAACGTCGTGATCGCGGCGTTCATGGTCTACCTCGGCGACCAGCTCGGTGTCGGTTCGCAGCTGTCGACCGGCGTGGTCGTCGTCCTGGGCATCCGGATCTTCGCCAACGCAGCAGTGATCCGCCGACGGATCTTCCATGCCTGAGACGCCCGAGAAGAACCGCACGCGCCGCCGCCTCTTCAGCGGCTCCGGCCTGTTCAAGGTCAGCGTCTCGCAGCTGGCCGTCGCCGCCCTGATCGGCGGACTTGCCTTCGCGATCATGGTCCAGGTGCGCGACGACGGCTCGGACGACTACTCCGGGGTACGCGGCGAGAATCTCGTCGAGCTGCTCAAGTCGCTCGACTCGGCCAATGAACGTCTCACGACGCAGATCGACGACTTGCGAACGACCCGTGACGACCTGTTGAGCAGCACCAAGCGTTCCAAGCAGGCGCAGGAGCAGGCCAAGACCCGTGCCGAGGCTCGCGATCCTGGCCGGCAGCGTCGGCGCGACCGGTCCGGGCATCGAGGTCACGATCTCTGATCCTGACAAGCAGATGGATGCTTCGGCACTGCTCGACGCCGTCGAAGAGCTGCGTGATGCTGGCGCCGAGGTCATCGCGATCAACGGGGTGGCACGCGTCGTCGCGCAGACCTACTTCCTCGACACCGAGGACAACATCCGCGTCGGAGGACGAGAGATCAAACGTCCGTATCGCATCGAGGCGATCGGGGATGCCGACGACCTGGCCCAGGCGGTACGCTTCCCCGGCGGTCTCGTCGACAGCGTCGAGAATCGCGGTGCCTCCGCCACCGTGACCAAGCTGGACAAGGTCACGATCACGGCCCTGGCTGACCAGAAGAGCCCCGAGTACGCTCGACCCACATCCTGAACTCTCGACCCACATCACGAACGTGCAAGGAGCAATACGGTGATTCCTGAGGACCTCTACTACAGCGAAGAGCACGAATGGGTGCGCCTCGACGAGGAGATCGCGACGGTCGGCATCACCGACTTCGCGCAGGACCAGCTCGGCGACATCGTCTACGTCGAGCTGCCGGCCGTGGGCGACGTCGTGACGGCAGGTTCGGTCATCGGAGAGCTCAGTCGACCAAGTCGGTCAGCGACATCTACTCGCCGCTGAGCGGTGAGGTCGTGGCCCGCAACGACGCCCTCGATGGGGGAGCCGAGGTCATCAACTCCGATCCCTACGGTGAGGGGTGGCTGATCAAGCTGCGACCCACCGACGAAGACCCGGCTTCGGCGCTGCTCGAGGCCGAGGCATATGCGGCGCTCGTCGCCGACTGATCAGCTGTTGATCTCGCACCTGGTGCCACGCACCGGGTGATAGGTTGAAGGTGAAGTCTCAAGCCGCACTCAAGGTCGACCCACAGGAGAACTGCCGATGTCTACGCCGGAGCACGAGCCCGACGCTGAATCGTCTGAAACCGGAGCCGTTCCGTCGATGCAGGTCAGTGATCACACGACCCACATACCGATTCTCGACGCCGACACCGAAGAGCTTTCCTCCTCCGACGTCTCTGCGGTCGAGAACCTTCCTGCGGGCAGCGCGATGCTCCTGGTGCAGCGCGGTCCCGACTCGGGTGCCCGCTTCCTGCTCGACAGCGATGTCGTGACGGTGGGCCGCCATCCCGACAGCGACATCTTCCTCGACGACATCAGCGTCTCGCGTCGTCACGCCACGTTCACCCGCGGCGATGCCGGATACGCGATCGCCGATCTCGGCAGCCTCAACGGCAGCTACGTCAATCGCGACCGGATCGACGGCGAGGTGACCTTGTCCGGAGGTGACGAGGTGCAGATCGGCAAGTACCGGTTGATCTACTTCGCTGGAGCGCAGAAGTGACCCAGCCGCTTCCTGCGCTTTCCCGGCTCGGTATCGGCAAGGTGCTCGACGAGCTGTTGCCGGAGTTCGGTGACCTGACGATCACCAAGATCCGCTACCTCGAGTCCGAGGGCCTGCTGGAGCCAGAGCGCACCCCGTCGGGCTATCGCAAGTTCTCCTTCGCCGATGTCGAGCGCCTGCGGTTCATCCTTCGCCAGCAGCGTGACAAGTTCTGGCCGTTGAGCCACATCCGCCAGGTCCTCGACGACATGGATCGCGGTCAGGTGCCCGACACCGAGCAGACGGGCACGACGCGCGTCCCGCGTCTGAGCCTGGCCGACGATGGGCTGCCGACCGACGAGACCTTCCTCGACGCACCGGGCAGCGTCCGGCTGTCCCGCGACGCCTCTGGCGTCAGCCGGGATCACGTCCGAGACGCTCGAGGCGATCGAGCAGTATGGACTGATCGTTCGCCGCCCCTCGCAGACCTACTACGACGGCACCTCGTTGCAGATCGCGTCGTTGGTCGGCGAGTTTGCCGGCTCGGGCTCGAGCCCCGGCACCTCAAGATGTTCAGCGCCGCCGCTGATCGCGAGGTGGCGCTGTTCGAGCAGGTCGTGACACCGCGCTCGCGCCAGCTCGACAAGGAGGCCACAGATCGGACGATCGCCGGCCTGGCCGCGTTGTCGATCCGCTTCCAGTCCGTCCTGGTCAGAAGTCGATTGCGCGGTTGAGCTGATGTGTGGCCTCGAGGTCGTCGGAGTTCGGGTCGAGATGCCGACGAACCAGCCATTGGTCCTCCTGCGGGAGGCCGAGGGTGGTCGTTACCTGCCGATCTGGATCGGCGCAGTCGAGGCGTCGGCGATCGCCTACGCCCAGCAGGCCACCGAGACGAATCGTCCGCTGACCCATGAGCTGATGCAGAGCATCGTGCTGGCCCTGGGCGATGAGCTGCGTGAGGTGCGGATCTTCGACGTCAACGACGGCGTGTTCTACGCCTCGCTGGTGTTCTCCTCGGGTGCCGAGGTCGAGGCGCGGCCGTCCGACTCGATCGCGCTGGCACTGAGGTCAGGTGCCCGCATCGTGTGCACCGAGGACGTCCTCGACGACGCCGGGATCGTCTCGACGTCCGAGGAAGATCAAGAGGTCGAGAAGTTCCGTGAGTTCCTCGACGAGGTCGAGCCGGAGGACTTCGGCTGAGCCGCAGCCCTCCGACTTTCAACCTTCACGTGAGACTTTATGGTTGCGACACGCCGGTAAACACGCTCGGTCGTTGACCCGGCAAACTCTCACCCTTAAGTTGAGGGTGCTGCCGAAGGTACACGGATGTAGTTCCGTCGCGGTAGTCTTCCCCCATACCTGCTTTGGAAGGCACTTCGCATGATCGAGTCACACGAGAACGACGCTGCCGCCTCCGATGCGGCAGCCGAGGCCAGTGACCAGGGCCTGTTGTTCAACGATGATGTCTCTCCACTGCCTCAGGACGCCGGATTCCGTGGACCGATGGCATGCACCGCAGCCGGCATCACCTACCGCCAGCTCGACTACTGGGCGCGCACGGGTCTGGTCGATCCGACCGTGCGATCTGCCACCGGATCGGGCACGCAGCGGCTCTACTCCTTCAAGGACATCCTGCTGCTCAAGATCATCAAGCGGCTGCTCGACGCGGGTGTCTCGCTGCAGCAGATCCGCATCGCGATCGACCACCTGCGGGTCCGTGGCACCGACGACCTGACTCAGGTCACCTTGATGAGCGACGGCGCAAGCGTCTACGAGTGCCGTTCTGCCGACGAGGTCATCGACCTGCTGCGCGGCGGCCAGGGAGTCTTCGGCATCGCGATCGGCGGCGTCTGGAAGGAGATCGAGGGCTCCTTGCACGCAGCTGCCCAGTGAGCGGGCTGTCGATCCCAGCACCGCAGAGATCGCTGCGGCCGACGGCTTTTCATTGCGCAGAGCACGTCGTACCTCCTGATCTGACGGATCCGAACCGCCGTGATGTGACTCACGGTCCCGTGATCGGTGACCCGTTCGCCCATCGGCGGTAGAGTGGTGCTGCTGTCGATCGCGCGTGGGAGAGCTCGCCCAGGCGACGCCGAAGGGGCAATTCCTCCCCGGAACCTCTCAGGCACCAAGGACCACGCGAACGAGGCAATTCTGAAGACGTCCGCCAGGCGGTGTGCGTCGACAGAAGGGGAGGCGTACTTTCAACGCCTCTACCTTCGGAGTGTTCGTGTCTCACGACTTTGCCAGCCGCCACATCGGTCCCACTGCTGACGACCAGGGCGCCATGGTGCGGCGAGTCGGTTACGACTCGCTCGACGCGTTGATGCGCGCAGCAGTTCCCGCCGGAATCCGCAGCACGACCGCGCTCCGATCTGCCCGCCGCACAGACCGAGACAGAGGCACTGACCGGGCTCCGCGCCCTGGCCGACCGCAACAACCCCGGTGTCGCGATGATCGGGCTCGGCTACCACCCGACGATCACGCCGGCCGTGATCCGACGCAACGTGCTCGAAGATCCGTCCTGGTACACCGCCTACACGCCCTATCAGCCCGAGATCTCGCAGGGACGGCTCGAGGCACTGCTCAACTTCCAGACCCTCATCGCCGACCTGACGGGCCTGCCGACCGCCAACTCGTCCTTGCTCGACGAGGGCACTGCCGTGGCCGAGGCCATGACGTTGATCCGGCGCGCCACCAAGGGCAAGGACACGTTGCCGATCATCATCGACGCGGGCCTGCTGCCGCAGACACTCGCCGTGACCCGCACGCGTGCTGAGGCGCTCGGCATCGAGCTGCTCGAGCTCGACCTGGCCGATGGTGCACCCGACGTCGAGGCAGCCGGCACGATCATCGCCTATCCGCGAGCGGACGGGCAGATCGTCGACCCACGAGCGGCGATCGAAGCCGCCCAGGCGACGGGCGGCCTCGCCGTCGTCGTCGCCGACCCGTTGGCCCTCGTGCTCCTGGCTTCTCCGGGCAGTCTCGGTGCCGATGTCGTGGTCGGCTCGAGCCAGCGCTTCGGTGTGCCGATGTTCTACGGTGGCCCCCACGCTGGCTTCATGGCCGTGCGAGCTGGCCTCGAGCGACACCTGCCCGGACGTCTGGTCGGAGTCTCGGTCGACAGTGCCGGACGTCCCGCGTACCGACTGGCCCTGCAGACCCGCGAGCAGCACATCCGTCGGGAGAAGGCGACATCGAACATCTGCACCGCGCAGGTGCTCCTGGCCGTCACAGCGTCGATGTACGCGGTCTACCACGGACCTGAGGGCCTGCGGAAGATCGCCACCGAGGTCAACGGCTCCGCGCGCCAGCTGGCCTCGGGCCTGGCGGCCGGGGGAGTCGAGCTGGTCTCCGAGACCTACTTCGACACCATCGTGGCGCGGGTCCCGGGTCGCGCCGCAGAGATCGTCGCGAAGGCGCGGACGCAGGGCGTGCACCTGCACCTCGTCGATGCCGATCATGTCGGCGTCGCGACCAACGAGTCGACGACCGACGAGCACCTGCGAGTCGTCTGGGGCGCCTTCGGCGTCGACAGCCACGGCCCGACCTCGGCGGCCCCGTCTTTGCCGACCGGCTGCTGCGCACCGACGAGATCTTGACGCATCCGGTCTTCCACGAGCACCACAGCGAGACCCAGATGCTGCGCTACCTCAAGAAGCTGGCAACCGCGACTACGCCCTCGACCGCGGAATGATCCCGCTCGGCTCGTGCACCATGAAGCTCAATGCGACCGCCGAGATGGAGCCCATCAGCTGGCCGGGCTTCGCCGACCTGCACCCCTTCGTCCCCGCCGACGACGCGGCCGGCATGATCGAGCTGATCGAGACGCTCGAGTCGTGGCTCGCCGAGGTCACGGGCTATGCGGCTGTCTCGATCCAGCCCAATGCCGGCTCGCAGGGCGAGTTCGCCGGCCTGCTGGCCATCCGGGCCTACCACCGCAGCCGTGGTGACGAGCACCGCACCGTCTGCCTGATCCCGAGCTCCGCGCACGGCACCAATGCCGCCTCGGCCGTGATGGCCGGGATGCGCGTCGTGATCGTCAGTCGACCGATCAGGGCGAGGTCGACCTGGTCGACCTCGAGGCGCAGTGCGAGGCGCACAAGGACGATCTCGCCGCGATCATGGTGACCTACCCGTCGACCCACGGCGTCTACGAGCACGGCATCACCGAGCTGTGCGAGATCGTCCACTCGCACGGGAGGCCAGGTGTACGTCGACGGTGCCGAACCTCAACGCGCTGCTGGGCCACGCGCAGCCGGGCGTGTTCGGCGGCGATGTCTCGCACCTCAACCTGCACAAGACGTTCTGCATCCGCACGGTGGCGGCGGACCAGGCGTCGGCCCGGTCGCGGTGGCCGAGCACCTCGTCCCGTTCCTGCCCACGCATCCCTTGCACCCGATCGAGAGCAAGCGCGAGGGCATCGGCGCGATCAGCGCCTCGCCCTATGGCTCGGCGGGCATCCTGCCGATCCCTTACGCCTACGTCGCGATGATGGGCGCAGAGGGGCTGACCGAGGCGACCTCGGTCGCCGTGCTCGCGGCCAACTACGTCGCCAAGCGGCTCGAGAGCGCGTTCCCGGTGCTCTACACCGGTGATGACGAGCTCGTGGCGCACGAGTGCATCCTCGACCTGCGGCCGATCCTCAAGCAGGCTGGCCTCTCGATCGATGACGTCGCCAAGCGTCTGATCGACTACGGCTTCCACGCCCCGACGATGAGCTTCCCGGTCCCGGGCACGTTGATGGTCGAGCCGACCGAGTCCGAAGATCTCGCCGAGCTCGACCGGTTCTGCGAGGCGATGCTCGCGATCCGTGCCGAGATCGACCAGGTCATCGCCGGTGCCTGGCCAGACGGCGACAACCCCCTGGTGCACGCGCCGCACACGATGCGGGAGCTCCCCTCGTGGTCTCATGCCTACGACCTCGAAGTCGGCTGCTTCCCGTCCGGGACGGTCGACGACAAGTACTGGCCGCCGGTAGGCCGGATCGACCAGGCCTACGGTGACCGCAACCTGGCGTGCTCGTGCCCGGCGATCGAGGCGTTCGCCGACTAGCGGCTGACGCCCTGCCACCAGGTGATGACCTGGTCGACGACGGGTTCGGGGGTCCGCACCCACTGCACGTGGTCGTTGCTGCCGCCTTCGGGGACGTCGTCGGGTCCGTAGACCCAACGGGTCGTCTGCGCTGGCTCCAGGAAGCGCTCGATGTACGCATGGTTGGCCTTCGACGGGGCGAAGGAGTCTCCTTGCAGGTGCACGATCAGCGAGGGTGTCGCGTGGCGAGACTCGGCGGGGAACGGCGGACGTCCGGTACGGATGAAGCTGGCCCACTGGCTCATCAGGGTCCGGCTCCGGGACCACCGAACATCGGCTTGGGCACGTGGCCCCAGACACGGTTGATCAACGGCACGCCGAGGCCCATGAAGATCAACGGCACCCCGCCGAACGGGTAGTGCTTGTAGTGCGGCACCGCTGCGCCGACACCCACGAAGCCGTCGCTGGGCACGTGGTTGAGCTCATGCCCAGCGGCCAGCTGAGCGCCGATGCTGTGCCCCAGCACGATCACCGGGCGATCGGGATCATCGGCCCGCGCCTTGGCGACGGCATCGGCGATGTCGTTGATCCCGTCGTCATAGCTCCAGTCGACGTTGCGGGATGCCGCCGTCTCGTCGCGGCCGAAGCCCCGTGACCGCAGCGTCTGAGCCGTCCACCCGCGCTGCTCGAACGCGGCGACGAGTGGACGGTAGAACGCAGACGGAACCGCCATGGCGGGACTGATGAGGACAAGAGCCGAAGTCACCGCGCCATCATGACACCAGCGCTGTCAGCATGTTGCCTCGGGTCAGAGCGGGATCGACGCCACAGGATCGGAGGTGGGCAGATCGGACCCGCCATCAGGTTCGACGGTCACCGCAATCCGCTGCGCCTTCGTCACACCCTCCATCACCATCTGACCGCTCCGGGTGAAGTAGCCCTGCGAGCGGGGACCGGACGCATCGACCATCCACACCTGGTACACCTTTCCCTTGCCAGGACTCGGCAGGTTCTTGGCGAGGACGACGGCCGCGTCTGCGGTGTCGGACAGGTAGAGCCTGACGCTTCCGCCCTCGTCGAAGGTCTTGGAGGACGTCTCGACGTCATCGGCACTCAGGACCGACGACATGAGCTGGTTCTGGCTCCGGGCGTCCTTGGCGTTCTCGTGCTCGGCGACGTAGCCGCCCACGCCGACCGCACCGATCAAGAAGGCGGCCGCCACGGCAAGACGGGGGAGTGCCCGGCGCAGACCGCGACGTTGCGCGAGTGCGGTGACCACCGGACGCTCCTGAGGGGTCTTCACGATGTCGGCCATCAGCTGCTCGCGCAGACCGGCCGGCGGTGTGTGACTCATGGCGTCACCCAGGCGTACTGCGGTTTCCAGGAACCCGGCCAGCTCGGCCTGGCAGTCGGTGCAGTGCTCGAGGTGCGTCTCGAACCGTTGGCGCTCGTCGGAGTCCAACGCGTCGAGCGCATAGGGCGCGATCAAGGAGTGCAGGTCGGTGCTCATGCTTCCACTCCCATGCAGTCGCGCAGGCGGACGATGCCGTCCCGCATTCGGGTCTTGACGGTCGCGGTGTTCGCGGCGAGGGCCGTGGCCACCTCGGCGTAGGTGTAGCCCTGGTAGTACGCCAGGGTCACCGCCTCGCGCTGCAGATCGGTCAGGCCGTCCAGACAACGTCGAACCTGCTCGTGCTCGAGGCTGATCGTGACCGCTTCCTCGACTTCGTCGTAGTCGGGCCCTCCCGACCAGTCGTACTTGTTCTCGCGGTTCGTGGCGGCCTGGTCGTGACGGACGGCGTCGACTGCGCGGCGATGAGCGAGGGTCAGGACCCAGCTCTTGGCGCTTCCGCGCGACGAGTCGAACCGCGCCGCGGTCTGCCAGACCTGCATGAAGACTTCTTGGGACACCTCTTCGGCACGCGCCGGATCGCGGATGACGCGGCGGGCGAGCCCGTAGACAGATGAGCCGAGCGCATCGAACAGCGCACCGAAGGCCGACTCGTCGCCGAGCGACACCCGGGTCAGCAGGTCACCAAGATCGGGTGCAGCTGCCGGCTCGTCCGTCGGCTCGCCGGCGATGCTCAGTCGCGCAGATGAGGCCATCGTGTGCTCCCTTCCAAGAAGCTTCCTACGAGCCATTCGGTGCAGCCTCCGGTCAGGATGGGTGTGGGCCCCGCAATTGTGCGGCGAACCTCTCATCAGTCTATGGCCGCTTCATCGTGCACACCTGGGCGACAGGTGCCAGCATCGAAGACGTGCCCGGCCCGCGACTCGACACCTACGCCTCACTCGCCAGTCCCAAGGCAGTCGTGCTGTTCTTGCACGGCGGCCAGCAGCACAGCGAAGAGCCCGTGCTCGACCGGCACGCCAGCTGGTGGCGGATCGCCGCGATGGCGCGTTCGCTGCGCCGTTTCGCGAAGCGGAACGATCTCGAGGTCGAGCTGCTGCAGTACCGGGTGCGCGGCTGGAACGCACCTGACGATCCGTCGCCGGTCAGGGATGCGCGGTGGGCGCTGGCTGAGCTGTCGTCCCGCCACGTAGGACTGCCGGTGATCCTGGTGGGTCACTCTATGGGGGGACGTACCGCGTGCCGGGTCGCAGACGATCCTCACGTGCTGGGCGTCGTGGCCTTGGCGCCATGGCTGCCGGAGGGTGAGCCGCACGGATCGTTGCGGGGGAGACGACTGCACGTCCTGCACGGCACCAGCGACCGGTGGACCTCGGCCCAGCTCAGTCACGCCTTCGTCGAGCGCGCTCGACCCATCGCCGCGGCGGCGACCTGGCGCTCCCTCCCGGGCGCAGGACACTTCATGCTCCGCCGCCGGTCGACCTGGCGACGCTTCGTGGAAGAATCAGTGCTGGAAATTCTGGACAGTGCGGCCTCGCAGGAGGGCACGTCGAACAAAGGCAGTGTGTGACTGACACCGTTGGCTATGGGATCGCGGCTCTCGCGCTCCTGGTGGCGATCTTCGCCGGTTGGCACACCTATCGGCGGCTCGAGTTCAGCAATCCGCTCTTCTATGCGGTGGGCGTCCTGCAGATCGTCCTGATCGTCCTGCTGGTCGGCAGCTGATCGCCCTGTCCAAGACCTCGCGCGATGTCGACGGCGTGCTGTTCATCTCGTACCTGGTCACGATGGTCGTGATCCCGACCGCAGCGACTCTGTGGGGCATCGCCGAGAAGTCCCGATGGGGGACCGGCGTGGTGGTCGTTGCCATGCTGACCGTCAGCGTCCTGTCGATCAGGTGCCTCGGAATCTGGCAGGGCGCGTATGTCTGACACCTCACACGGCTTCGGTCGTGCTCTCGTCGCGGTCTATGCCGTCTTCGCGCTCTCGGCGACCGCTCGGTCTCTGTACCAGCTGATCACCGATGTCGAGTCCGACACGATCGTGCCGTACGCGCTGTCGGCGTTCGCCGCACTGGTGTACGTCGCAGCGACGTATGCGCTGGCCCGGAACCGCCGCCGGCTGGCGCTCGTCACGATCATGATCGAGCTCGTGGGCGTGCTCGCCGTCGGCGCACTGTCCCTGCTCGACAAAGCTCTTCCCCGTCCAGACCGTGTGGTCGGGGTTCGGCGAAGGATATGGGTTCATCCCCTTGGTGCTGCCGTTCATCGGACTGTGGTGGTTGCGCCGGAGCGACTCGGTCGGCCGCAGCACGCCATGAGGCGCGACTACGTGTTCGTGTCGCGGTGGACCGTGGCACAGACGCGTGAGTCGTTGTGGGACGTGCTCGACGGCTGTTGGCGACCGACGACCCGATGGCCTGGTGGCCGGCAGTGCGGGTGACCGGCTACGACGGTGACCGGATGACGGTCCGGGCCACCAGCGCCTTCGGCTACGGGCTGACGTTCTCGTTGACCGACCTCACGACATCCCGTCCTGACCGGTTGACGTTCGCTGCCGAGGGCGACCTACGCGGTGAAGGCATCGTGACGTTCCGCGAGAGCGCACCGGGCACCTGCGAGATGGAGATCGACTGGCGAGTAGCCACCGACCGCCGCTGGATGCGCGCAACCGGTTGGTTCCTGCGCCCGGTCTTCGTCGCCGGCCATGCCCTGATCATGCGCCAGGGCGAGCGGCACCTCAATGCCTGGTTGCGTCTCGACGAGCCGATGCGGTAGCGTCCTGCGACGCATCACACCCCACCGACGACCGAGGAGGCATCCGATGAGCAATATTGCATCGACCAGCCCCTTGTTCGTGCTGCCCGAATACTCGCTGCGTGGCGAGTATGAGCGCCGTGCGGTCGATGCGCGACACCCCGAATCCTGTCCTGGCTGACCAGCCAGCTGATTCGGACACCGAGCCTCGACCGCACCCGCGGTCGGGGCTTTTTGCATGTTCATGACACACCACACAGAGAGAAGAACACCATGGAGAAGATCTCCCAGCGGCTGTTCAGCTGGGCATCCATCCTCGAACCGAGCACACGCGCCCAGGCCGAGACGGCCAGCACGATGCCGTTCATCTACCCGCACCTCGCGCTGATGCCCGACGCCCACCTCGGCAAGGGCGCGACCGTTGGCTCGGTCATCCCGACCCTCGGGGCGATCATCCCTGCGGCCGTCGGCGTTGACATCGGATGCGGCATGATCGCTGTGCGCACGCCCTACACGGCCGCGGACCTGCCCAGCGATCGCAAGGCCCTGCGCGAGTCGATCGAGCAGGCGATCCCGCTGTCGGCCGGCAACTACAACACCGATGTGACGCGTGAGCACACGCGGACGCGTCTCGACGAGTCGCGGGCGATGCCGTGAAGGCGGGCTTCGACCCCGCCGTCGCATCGCCGAACTGGGAGCTGCGGCTGGGCACCTTGGGCTCGGGAAATCACTTCATCGAGGTCAGCCTCGACGAGGACGACCAGGTCTGGCTGTTCCTGCACTCCGGCTCGCGGGGCGTCGGCAACAAGATCGCGCAGCGACACATCGCCGTGGCACAGCGGCTGTGCAAGCGGTGGTGGATCGATCTTCCTGATCCCGACCTGGCGTACCTCGTCGAGGGCACCGACGAGTTCGTCGCCTACATCCGGCAGCTGCGGTGGGCGCAGAAGTTCGCCCTGCTGAACCGCGAGGAGATGATGGACCGCGTCGTCGCTTGCTTCGCGAGCTGGCTAGGTGTCCCGTCGGTCGCGCGTCTGGAGGAGATCAACTGCCACCACAACTACACGACCAAGGAGAAGCACTTCGGCAAGGACGTGTGGCTGTCACGCAAGGGCGCGATCGACGCATCGGCCGGCACCATGGGGCTGATCCCCGGCTCGATGGGGACGCGGTCGTACGTCGTCGCCGGAAAGGGCAATCCGGTCGCGCTGCGAACTCGTCTCCGCACGGGGCTGGCCGGGCCTTCAGCCGGGCAGCGGCGCGTCGGGAGTTCACCCAGGACGACCTGCGGGCCGCTATGGGTGACATCGAGTACCGCGACACCTCGGCGTTCGTCGACGAGATCCCGGGGGCCTACAAGGACATCGACATCGTGATGCAGGATGCTGCCGACCTCGTCGAGATCCGTCACACCCTGCGGCAGATCGTCAACGTGAAGGGGGACTGACCAGGTGGCGGTCGGCTGAAGTCGGCCGCCACCTCGGTTCAGCTGATTGCGCAGTGCGACCGGAAGAAGTCGAAGAAGGCCGTCTTCTGCCCCTTGTCCAGCGGCAGGAAGTAGGCCGCGTCCGCAGGGAGATCGTCGGCCTCGATCTTGACCGGGAACAATCGACCGACCTTGTCCTCGGCGAGGGCGTGCGGATCGCATCTGGCTGGGACGACCTGCATCGTCACGGTGCGCGGCGCCCCGGTCAGCGGCAGGTCGACGTCTACTGGTGAGCCCGCTGCCTGGCGAAACAGCACGGTGTCGCCGAATCCGACGAACCGGACGTCCTCGCGCTTGCCGGTGGGTGTCAGGGTCACCGGCAGGCTCAACACCGACGAACGTCCGCACCGCTGACCTGGGGTTGGCCGATCTCGACCTTCGCCGCCTCCTCGAAGGTGAGCTGGGCGCAGTCTCGGTCGGCGAAGTACAGGGCGTGGTCGTAGAGGTCGTCGACGGTAGTCGTCGAGATCTGAGGTCTGCCACCGTCGACCTGATAGGTCACGGCGATCGAGGCGTCGAGGTCGGACCCGCATCGACCACGCGGCATCGTGAAGTCGATGTCGGTCTTCTGCCCGGCTTCAAGGACGTCGTCACCAGACCAGTCGACATCGTCGAAACGCGGCGACGAGAGGGTGAAGTCGCTGATCGTGATCTGCTGATCGGTTCCGTTCTGGATGCTGACAAAGAGAGTTCGGCCACTTTGCTGGTACCGCGACTGGTCGACCTCGACCTTGATCCCGTCGGGCATCGGCGACGAGTCCGGGCCGTCACTGGCACAGGCCGCGAGCGAGAACCCGAGCAGCAGTCCGGCGATCACGACGAATGAGAACCTCACCGGCCCAGTATCACCGAATCCGCCCGATTCAGGCCCAGTGCGGCGACAACGTGACGACGTCTCCGATCACCGTGATGGCCGGCGAGGTCGCGCCAGCGGCAGCGGCAACCTCAGCGAGGGTCGCCAGCGTGGCGACCGTGACTCGTTGAGCGGGCGTGCAGCCGCGTTCGATGATCGCTGCAGGCGTCGAGGCATCATGCCCGCTGGCGATCAGCTCGGCGCAGGTCTCGGCAAGCCGCTTGACGCCCATCAACATCACGATGGTGTGATCGCGCGAGTGGGGGAGCGCTGCGACTGCTTCGTGGGCCGTCACGACGCTGAAACCACGGGCCAGACCACGATGGGTGACCGGGATACCTGCCGCTGCGGCAACGGAGATCGCGCTCGTGACGCCCGGAACCACCTCGACCGGCACACCCGCCTCACGGCACGCGATGGCTCTTCGCCGCCACGGCCGAAGACGTACGGGTCACCACCCTTGAGTCGCACGACGACCAGGCCGCGCTTGGCTCGGTCGACCAGCAGCGCGTTGATCTCGTGCTGGGGGATCGGGTGGTGGTCGGGCATCTTGCCGACATCGATGACCTCGACGTCCGGATCCAGCTCGGCCAGGATGCTGTGCGGAGCGAGCCGGTCGACGACCACGACATCGGCCTCAGCCAACAGGCGTCGTCCACGGGTCGTCAACAGGCCCGGATCGCCCGGTCCTCCGCCGACCAGGGCCACGAAACCATCAGGATGGTGAGTCCGGTGGCGCATCGGCAGCTCACCTGACTGCAGGGCCGCAGCCACACCGTCACGCAGTGCTGACGCCCGTCCGGCATCGCCACCGCCGCTGATGGCGACCACGACGTCGTCGACCTTGGCGACAGCTGGTGCCCAGGCTGTCGCCCGGTCGGGATCGCCACCCTTCAAGCACCAGATCTGAGCCGCTTCGGCATCTGCTGCAACCTCGTCGTCGACAGACGTACCCGTCGCCGTCTGGACGAGCCAGGCGCCCGCGAGGTCTCCCGCCGCGTACTCGCGCTGGATCCACTCGACATCACCGCGGCCGATCGACGAGGCCAACGACTCGGACACCTGAGGCGAGATCACGACGACCGCAGCCCCGGAGTCGAGCAGGCTCAACGCGCGCCGTGTGGCGACGTGACCGCCGCCCACCACGACGACACGACGACCCGTGACACGCAACGTCAGCGGCAGGCTTCCACCAGTCGTCATGCAGGAACGCCGACACCAGCGACGGCAGCCACCTCAGCCTTGGTGTCGAGCAACGCGTCGCCGACCATGCCAGCGGCCAGGGTTGCACCGTCCTGGGCGTCGATCAGCAGGAATGCTCCGGTGCTGCGGGCGTGCAGATACTCCTCGGCTGGGATCGGGGCCGCGAGACGCAACGTGACGTGGCCGATGTCGTTGAGGCCGAGAGAGTCGGCCGGCAGCAACCGGGCGTCATCGAGATCGAGCTTGCCGCCGATCAGCTTGACCATCGCCTGCACGGTCTTGGTCCCGTGCTTCAACAACACCTTGGTGCCGGGCACCAGGTTGCCGTCAGCCAGCCAGGCGATCGTCCCATCGATGTCTTCAGTGACCGGCGGGACGCTGCGCGAGGTGACGATCAGGTCGCCGCGGCTGATGTCGATGTCGTCGCTGAGACGCAACGTCACCGACTGCGGTGCGAACGCCTCGGTCAGCGCGACACCTGCGAAGTCGATTCCTTCGACCGTGCTGGTGCGCCCACTCGGCTGCACCGTCACGGCGTCGCCGACGCGCACGAGTCCGGACGCGATCTGACCGGCATAGCCGCGGTAGTCGCGGAACTCGTCGCCGGCAGCCGACTGAGGCCGGATGACGAGCTGGACGGGGAAGCGCAGCGGCTCGGAGTGCGGATCGCCGATGGGGGAGAGCTGCTCGAGGAACGACAGGAGGCTCGGGCCTTCGTACCACGGCGTACGGTCGGACCGGTCGACGACGTTGTCGCCGTCGAGCGCCGACACGGGGATCGTGGCCACGTCGTACAGCCCCAGGCTGCGAGCCGAGTCGAGCACCTCGTCGGATACCCGGTTGTAGGTCGCCTCGTCGAAGTCGACCAGGTCGATCTTGTTGACGACGACCACGACATGGGGACGCGCAGCAGCGAAGCCACCGCGAGGTGACGGCGAGTCTGCTCCTGGATGCCGTGCCGGACGTCGACCAGAAGCACCACCACGTCGGCGGTGCTGGCACCGGTCACGGTGTTGCGGGTGTACTGCACGTGTCCGGGGCAGTCGGCCAGGATGAACGACCGCTCGGCCGTCGCGAAGTAGCGGTAGGCCACATCGATCGTGATGCCCTGTTCACGCTCCGAACGCAGACCGTCCGTCAGCAGCGCGAGATCAGCCGAGGCCAGTCCGCGGTCACGGCTGACTCGCTCGACTGCGTCGAACTGGTCGGCCAGCACCGACTTCGAGTCGTACAGCAACCGGCCGACCAAGGTCGACTTTCCGTCATCGACGGATCCAGCAGTGGCGAGACGCAAGAGCGTGCGCATCAGAAGTAGCCTTCCTTCTTGCGGTCTTCCATGGCTGCCTCGGAGGCGCGGTCGTCGGCGCGGGTTGCGCCACGCTCGGTGATGCGGGTTGCGGCGACTTCGACGATGACGTCCTCGACCGTTGTCGCATCGCTCTCGACCGCGCCGGTGCACGACATGTCGCCGACCGTGCGGTAACGGACCTGACGCTTCTCGACGGTCTCGCCTTCGCGGGGCTGCGAGACATCGCTGACCGAGACGAGCATGCCGTCGCGCTCGAACACCTCACGCTGGTGCGCGTAGTAGAGCTCGGGCAGGGCGATCTGCTCGGCGCCGATGTACTGCCAGACGTCGGCGGCGGTCCAGTTGCTCAACGGGAACACCCGGACGTGCTCGCCGGGACGGTGCTTGCCGTTGTAGAGGTTCCACAGCTCGGGGCGCTGGTTGCGCGGATCCCACTGGCCGAACTCGTCACGCAGGCTGAAGACACGCTCCTTGGCACGAGCCTTCTCCTCGTCACGACGACCGCCGCCGAAGACCGCATCGAACTTTCCGTCGGTGATCGCGTCGAGCAGCGGCTGGGTCTGCAGCTGGTTGCGGGTCCCGTCGCTGCGTTCGCGCAGCCGGCCATCGTCGATGTAGTCCTGCACGCTGGCCACCTCGAGACGCAGTCCCAGGCGGGCGACGGTCTCGTCGCGGTAGGCGATGACCTCGGGAAAGTTGTGCCCGGTGTCGACGTGCAGCACCGGGAAAGGCACCGGCGACGGCCAGAACGCCTTGGTCGCCAGGTGCAGCATCACGACCGAGTCCTTGCCGCCCGAGAACAGCAGCACGGGCTTCTCGAACTCAGCCACGACCTCGCGGATGATGTGGATCGCCTCGGACTCCAGCCACTGCAGCTGGGTGAGACGGCGTTCGTCAGTCAGGGTCATCGGTGCCTTGTCAGAAGTAGAGCGCAGCAGGTACTGGGCGGGGGATCAGGTGTGCAGACCGCACTCGGTCTTGTCGAGCCCGGCCCACCGGCCGGCCCGGGGATCCTCGCCAGGCGCCACGCGACGGGTGCAGGTCGCGCAGCCGATCGAGGGATATCCGTCATTGACGAGCGGGTTGACGATGACGTCGTTGTCATCTGCGTACGCCAGGAGGTCGTCGAATGTCCAGGCGGCCAATGGATTGACCTTGACCAGACCGTTCTTCTCGTCCCAGGTGATGAAGGGCGTGTCGGCACGAGTCGGGCCCTCGTCGCGGCGGACCCCGGTGATCCATACCTCGTAGCCCTGGAGCGTGCGGTGCAGCGGCTCGACCTTGCGCATGTCGCAGCACGCCGCCGGATCGCGCTGGTACAGGTTCTCGCCGTACTCGGCGTCCTGCTCGGCAACGGTCAGCTTGGGCAGGACGTCGACGATCGACAGCTGCATCGACGCCTCGACAGCATCGCGCGTGCCGATCGTCTCGGCGAAGTGGTAGCCGGTCTCGAGGAACAGCGTGTCGACCCACGGCAGGTGCTGGGCGACGACAGCGGGCAGCACGGCGTCGGCCATCGAGCACGCCACAGCAGTCCGGTAGCCGAAGGTCTCGGCGACCCAGGCCAGCACGGCGTCAGCATCAGAGTCGCCGAGCGCCAGTTGGCCGGCCTCAGCGATGGCCCGCAGCGTCATTGCTGCGCCGGGGCGACAGCAGCGCTTCACGCGACGCAAGGTGGGCTGTCCGAGATGCTGTGTGGGCGAGCTGCTGCTCGCGGCGCTCGGCAAGTGTCAGAGCGGCTTCACTCATCGGCGGCACCCCTCTTGTCGATATGGCCAGAAGACAGCCTCCAGGATAGGTCGCCGCCCACGGGGTGTCGTGACGCCCGAGATGCTGTCCGTATCGCGGAACGCAATTGAGTGACCCACCTCACAATCAATTCCCTCCGAATGCTCTGTCAGACAGGTCGAGTGTTTTAGCTTTCGAGCGCAGGGGTACCGCCCCCGGGAGTGGCAGACGCCACCCGAAAGAGAGGACACGCATGGCTTTCATCTTGTGGATAATTGCCGTCGCGATCGCCGATCTACGGAATCCTGCGCCTCGTGCGTGGCGACATCCTGATCGGCATCGTCTTGCTGATCGTGGCAGCGCTGGTCGGACCGGGTGGGTACAGCATCTTCAGATAAGCTGGCGAAGCAGCACGAGCATGGCGAAGGGCTGGGTGCACGGGCACCCGGCCCTTCGCCATGTCGGCGCATCAGACGTAACCTCAGACCATGCGCTTCATCGACATCCACCCGGCCAATCCTCAGCAGCGCGCAGTCGATCAGGCTGCAGCGATCATCCAGGATGGCGGCCTGATCGCCTATCCGACCGACTCGGGCTACGCACTGGGGGCGCAGCTGGGCAACAAGGATGCTCTCGATCGGATCCGTTCGATCCGCAAGCTCGACTCCAAGCACCACTTCACGTTGGTCTGCAAGGACTTCGCCCAGCTGGGTCAGTTCGTTCATGTCGACAACTCGATCTTCCGGGCCGTCAAGAACGCGACCCCGGGGCCGTACACCTTCATCCTGCCTGCCACCCGCGAGGTGCCGAAGAGGCTGCTGCACGAGAAGAAGAAGACTGTCGGAGTGCGCATCCCCGATCACAAGATCGTCTCAGCCCTGCTTGCCGCTATCGGAGAACCGCTGTTGTCGACGACGCTGATCCTGCCCGGGACCACCGAGCCGATGGCCGCGGCCTGGCTCATCGCCGAAGAGCTCGACGGCCAGGTCGATGCCGTCATCGAGTCCGGCGAGGACGTCATCGCCGAGCCGACCACGGTCGTCGACTTCTCGGACGGTTACGCCGAGGTCGTCCGCGTCGGTGCGGGCGACCCGGCGCCGTTCGAGTAGACCTCAGCCACGGGCGGCCGCCTCTTGGAGCAACCTGATCGCCTTGGGGCCCACGCCGTGCAGTCGTAGCAGCTCCCTTCTCGTCGGCTGCCAAGAGCTCTTCGAGGGTCGTGTAGCCGGCGGCGTCGAAGGCGCGGCGTGCGGGCGCTCCGACCCAAGGAATATCAGTCATGGGACGAGGTTGGTCATCGCTGCTCTTGTCTGTCAAGGCGACACGTGCAACGGTCACGGCATGAGCCCGTGCACCTATGTCTTCGTCCCAGGCGCTGGCGGCATGGCGTCCTTCTGGACCCATGTGCGCGAGAGGCTGACGTCCCGCGACGTTGCCAGTGTGGCGGTCGACCTGCCCGGCCCCGACCCGGAGGCAGGGCTGCCGGAGTACGTCGACCTCATCGTCGAGGCAGCCCAGGGGTTCGACGACGTCGTGCTGGTGGCCCAGTCGCTCGGCGGCTTCAGCGCGTCGTGGGCGGCCTCGACCTTCAGACCTCAGGAGCTCGTGCTGGTCAACGCCATGATCCCGCTGCCGGGCGAGACGGCCGGGCAGTGGTGGGAGGCGAGTGGCTCCGTGGTCGCTCGGGCGGCCAACGACGTCGCCGAAGGACGCGATCCCGACGGCCCGTTCGATGCCGACGTGTACTTCTTCCACGACGTGCCACCCGCGATGCTGGCAACGCTCACCGACGATCCTCAGGACGAGGCGGACGCGGTGTTCGCGACCCCCTGGGGCCTCGACGCCTGGCCAGACATACCAACCCGGGTCATTGCCGGCGAGCACGACCGACTGTTCCCGGTCGAGTTCCAGCGCCGGCTGGCACGCGAACGTCTCGGGGTCGAGATCGAGGTCGTCCCCGGCGGACATCTGGCCGCGCTGAGCCGCCCCGACGAGCTGGTCGATGCCCTCCTGCGACCCCGCTCAACCGACAGGAACTGATCCGACGAGAGAAGGCACGATCATGGTCGACTACCACCACCCCTTCAGCGGCTTCTCAGTGCGAGATTCTGCCGAATCCGCAGAGTCTACCGTGACAAGCTCGGGCTGAGCGTCACGGTCGACGACAGCGGCTTCGGCCGCATCTTGCTGGGCGATGGCCACTACGTGTTGTTCTATCCCAAGGGCGACGCGCACGAACCAGCCTCGTTCACCGTCCTCAACCTGCCCGTCGCAGACGTCACGGCGGCCGTGTCCGAGCTGGCCGCTGCCGGGGTGGCGTTCAATCTCTACGAGGGGATGCCGCAAGACGCCGACGGCGTGATGCGCGGACACGGGCCCGACATTGCCTGGCTGACCGATCCGTCTGGCAACGTGTTCTCAGTCGTGGCGCAGGGCTAGTCGGCTGATCGGCGCAGCCCCAGGCGGCCGGTGCAGCCACTCCCAACGCCGGGGGCGAGCAGCCTCCTCGGCTGCCCTCAGCTCGGCTAGCCGCTGCTTCTGCTCGGCGACCCGCTGGGCACGGCGTTCGCGCCAGGCCACGATCTCCTCGTCGACATCACGCAGGGGAGTGATGACCGGTGGCCCGCCCTGGAGCTGTCGGCGTGCTTCAACAATCCGGGCGTTGAAGTCGTCGAGCACGCGCCGGACGCCGTCGGGCGTAGTCTCGCGATCCAGTGTCTCGTCCATCTCAGCGTGCTCGATCCGCAGCGCAATCGCCGGAGGGACGACGCTGAGGCGCTCGCGCTCGATCAGCTGCTTGAGCCACCAGTCGGGGTCGTGCGGGCGGTCGATGCCGGGAATGGGCTTGCCAGCTCCCGGAAGGTTGTCGAACTCGCCATCGTTGATAGCTCGCTGCACCTGCATCTCGACCCACTGGGACGCGCTGGCCTGACGACGCGCCTGGTTCTTGGCGCGCTCCTCCGGGTCCTGCTCGGAGTCGGCTCGATGCTCGGCCGCCGCAGCCTCGCGTTCGAGACGCGCTGGTACTCGTGTCGGGCCCGGTCACCGGCGCTCATGATCACCTCCTGCAGAAACCATCGTACGAGCCCAGTTCCACTTCGCGACTCCTCGTCCACCTAGGGCACCTGCTCCATTCGCGAGTCAGGCGAACGCTTGGCGAACAGTCGCCGAACCTCTCGTGCAGGCAACCGATTTGGCGCGGACAGGCTGTCACTCACTCTTAGTGTGGAGCCGCACCATCTCGCGGTGCTTCGATGGAGAGGTACATCCCCCTGATGTCAACTGTTCCCTGCTCGACGGTTCGCTCGAGTCCGTCCCAAGATGCTGGTCGGCGGTGTCGCTGTGGGCCTCGTGCTCACGACCGGCGCCGTCGCCATCGCCGCCGGTGGTCTTGCGCCACCGGCCGCCAACCCCGCCACGATCTACCGACCAGATGCGACACCCGGCCGGGTCATCCTGACCCCCACCGAGACACCGGCCACCTCGCAGAACGTCTCCTGGCGCACGTCCAGCGACGTGACGACCCCCAAGGTCGAGCTGTCGCTCGCCACGAAGGGCGACGCCCAGGCGACCAAGACGTTTGCCGCGACCACGACGACGATGACGGCCGACCTCGGCTACCAGGAGTCGCACCACTCGGCCTCCATGACCGGTCTGGCCCCCGACACGACCTACGTCTACCGCGTCGGTGACGGAGACTCCTGGAGCGAGTGGACCGAGTTCTCCACCGCAGCTTCCGACACCGAGCCGTTCTCGTTCATCATGCAGGGCGATGCGCAGAACGACATCAAGTCATATGTCTCGCGCACGTTCCGCGCCGCGACGGAGGCACGCCCCTACGCCAAGGTCGTCATGCATGCCGGCGACCTGATCGACACCGACAGCTCCGACGCCGAATGGGGGGAGTGGTTCGGTGCAGCGGGCTTCGCGAACGGTTCGATGAACGTCGTCGCAGCCGCCGGCAACCACGAGTACTATCCGGGACCGCAGCTGTCGGCCAACTGGGCAGCGCAGTTCGAGTACCCGCAGAACGGACCCGACTCCACCCCGTCGATCAAGCAGAAGTACGCGGAGAACGTCTACTTCACCGACTACCAGGGCGTGCGCTTCATCGCCCTCAACAGCAACTTCCCGGGCGACACCGAGGCCATGGCCGCGCAGACCGACTGGCTCGAGGACGTGCTGAAGAACAACCCCAACAAGTGGACCGTCGTGACGTTCCACCACCCGATCTTCTCGGTCACGTCGGGTCGTGACAACGCGATCTTGCGCGCTGCCTGGATGCCGCTGTTCGAGAAGTACGACGTCGACATCGTGCTCAACGGACACGACCACGCCTACGGTCGCGGCAACGTCATCGCCAACGAGGCCGACCTGCCGTCCGGCACGACCGCTGCCAAGAGCAACCGCGGACCGGTCTACCTCGTCTCCGTCGCCGGACCGAAGTACTACGTTCCGGACCCGGCCGAGTCGAACAACTGGATCGTCAACGGGGCCCGCCTGCGCGCCATGGAGCGGGACACCCAGATGTACCAGCTCGTCGACGTCAAGGACGGCGAGCTGCACGTCGAGAGCTGGAACGTCTCGGGCCAGCTCGTGGACGGCTTCGACATCGTCAAGTCCGGCGGCAAGAAGCTCGTCACGACGATCGACAAGCCCCGCGCCGGTGGTCCGGGGTCGTCGCGCGCCAAGGACGGCACCCCGACGGCCCTGCCGTCGATGGCGGTGCCGGGCCCGGCACCGACGACGACGGTCCCGACGACACCTGAGCCGACCGAGCCCACTGCGACCCCGCCGGTGACGAACCCCACCGCGGTCATCCCCGCGCTCACGGCTGATCGATCGGCCTCGCAGCGATACGGCTCGACGGCACGAGTGACAGTGACGGCGGCCGTGCCGGTCGTTGGAGGCAAGCGTCCCGACGGCAGCGTCGCGTTCAAGGACGGCAGCAGGTTGCTCGACCACGACCACCGTGCCGACGAGTGGAAAGGTCGCCTACAGCTGCCCTCGACCCTGACGGCAGGACGTCACCAGATCACCGCGACGTTCACGCCCGCCAAGGGGTCCACCGGGCACAAGGCAGGCACGTCGACGGCCCGGACGATCACCGTCGTCAAGGCGAGCTCGACCACGAAGATCAGCGGCCTCGCGTCGAAGATCAAGGCCAAGAGCCGCCCGACCGTCACGGTGCGGGTCGCCATCTCCGGCGTGAAGGCACCGGCCGCGCGCGTGCGGGTCTACGACGGCTCGAAGGTCATCGCCACGGTGACGCTGAAGGCCTCGGCCAACGGCACCGTCAAGGTCAAGCTTCCCCGTCTCAAGAAGGGCAGCCACAAGATCTCCGTCCGCTACGACGGCACCGGCAACGTCGTCGGTTCCAGTCCGCCACCAAGAAGGTGACGGTTCGATGAGTACTCCGATGAGAGGGAGCAACGTGTCCACGTCGACACAACCTCGGCGCCTCGTGCGCCGCGTCCTCGGTGCGGCCCTGGCCTGCACCGTCCTGACCGGGATCGCCACGATGTCGGCGACGCCGGCTCAGGCAGTCGCCACGTCACCGGCCGAGCACTACAACCCGACGCGTGTTCCCGACCGGATCACGCTGACGCCCACGGCCACCCCTGAGACCAGCCAGTACGTCAGCTGGCGGTCGTCGACGGCGGTCACGTCTCCGCAGGTCGAGGTGCTGGTCGCATCCAGCAAGACCTACCGCAACGACCAGATGAAGTTCGATGCCGAGAGCACGACGATCAAGACCGATCTCGGTTACGACGCCAAGTTCCACAAGGTGACGCTGGCCGGGCTGACCGGTGGTACGACCTACCAGTACCGGGTCGGCGACGGCACCAACTGGAGCGAGTGGCAGCACTTCACCACCGCAAAGGCCGGCAAGAAGGACTTCTCCTTCCTGTACTTCGGCGACGTGCAGAACGGCATCAAGTCGCAGTCGTCACGTGTCATCCGCAACGCACTGCGTGACCGGCCAGACGCCGATCTCATGGTGCAGGTCGGCGACATCGTCAACGACGCCATGAGCGACGAGCAGTGGGGGGAGGTGTATGACGCGACCGGCTACGCGATGGGCACCAAGAACTTCTTGATGGCCCCCGGCAACCACGAGTACGAGGGCGATGCGATCTCCGAGCAGTTCCAGGCGCAGTTCACCTACCCGGACAACGGTCCGAAGGGCAGCGGCGCCGACTATGACCTGCTCAAGGGCACCGTCCACTACAACGACTACCAAGGTGTGCGGTTCATCTCGCTCAACAGCAATGCGAGCGCGGCCGGCCCACTAGCCATCCAGACCGCATGGCTCAAGGGTGTGCTGGAGGAGAACCCGAACCAGTGGACCGTGGTCTACTTCCACCACCCGATCTTCTCGCTCGACGAAGGCCGCGACAACCGGACGATCCGGGACGCGTGGCTGCCGTTGTTCGAGAAGCACAACGTCGACCTCGTGCTCCAGGGACATGACCACGCGTACGGACGCGGCAACCACGACGACGCGGAGAAGGACAATCCGTCGACCTGGAACACCGAGCTGTCGTACGACGGCCCGGTCTACGCCGTGTCGGTCGTCGGCTCGAAGAAGTACACCGCCGGCCCGCGTCTGTGGAACGAGAACGACGCACACCTGCGGCGGATGGGCGGCGGTCTGCAGCTGTACCAGTCGGTCGACGTCAGCGAAGGCAAGCTGCGGTACGAGTCGCGTACCGCGGACGGTCAGTACTACGACGGTTTCACGATCCTGAAGAACGAGCACGGCAAGGCCGTCACCGACGACAAGGCGCCCGACGTCATCGACCCCGACAACCCGGGCCCCTGCCTGGGCTGCGGAACCGACCCGGGCACCGATCCCGGCACGGATCCGGGCGCCGAGGACACGATCAAGTACGCGCCGAAGAAGACGCTGAAGTCGGTGGACAAGTCGTCTGCGTCGTTGCCGGCGGGTGTGGCGTTCTCGGCCAAGCGTGATCATGTGTTCCTGGGTGATCAGAATGGTCGCAAGATCTTCGAGATCGATCCGGTCACCGATCAGGTCAAGAACACCATGACGTTGCCGAGAACATCCGTGATCTGGGCATCGATGACGAGAACGACCTGTTGTACGTGGGTCAGCAGAACAAGAACTGGATCGTGGTCTCGACCAAGGCAGAGACCTACGGTCAGGTCGTGCGTGGGCCGTTCACGGTAAGCGAGTCGAACCGTTCGATCGACGTCGATCCCAAGCTCGGCTACGTGTACGTCGCGATCCCGGCACGTGGTGTCGAAGTGCTCGACGCCACGACGGGTGAGAGCATCGGCACGATCTCAGGCACCACGGGTGCGTACTACGTGGCAGCCGACGAGGTCGGCGGCAAGGTCGCGGTCGCGTACTTCGAGGAAGCGACTGACGTCAAGAACGTCGAGGTGTTCGATGCCAAGGGATCGTTCGCGTCCAAGTGGTCGACTCCGACCCGCGCGAACGCCCGTCAGGTCGACATCGACTCCACCAACGGGCTGGTCTACGTCGGCTACACCGGCACCAACGACACCTCGGGCGGATTCAGCGTCCACTCGTTGGCCACCGGCAAGGAGCTCGCGGACAAGAAGGGTGCTGCGTTCGGCAAGGACGGCTACGGCATCGCGGTCGACGAAGAACGGCAGCACGTCTACGTCTCCAACCGCGACTTCCGCCTCAACCCCGCCGGCGAAGAGACCACCGCCATCGCCATCAACGTGAGTGAACGGGTGCTCGCGGAGACGTGGGACTACTCGGCGGCAGGCAACCTGAAGTCGGTGGACAAGTCGTCTGCGTCGTTGCCGGCGGGTGTGGCGTTCTCGGCCAAGCGTGATCATGTGTTCCTGGGTGATCAGAATGGTCGCAAGATCTTCGAGATCGATCCGGTCACCGATCAGGTCAAGAACACCATGACGTTGCCCGAGAACATCCGTGATCTGGGCATCGATGACGAGAACGACCTGTTGTACGTGGGTCAGCAGAACAAGAACTGGATCGTGGTCTCGACCAAGGCAGAGACCTACGGTCAGGTCGTGCGTGGGCCGTTCACGGTCAGCGAGTCGAACCGTTCGATCGACGTTGATCCCAA
Organism: Aeromicrobium sp. UC242_57; assembly: GCF_044452305.1. Classification (NCBI taxonomy): domain Bacteria; kingdom Bacillati; phylum Actinomycetota; class Actinomycetes; order Propionibacteriales; family Nocardioidaceae; genus Aeromicrobium; species Aeromicrobium sp. UC242_57. Next base: position 1,346,619 of record NZ_JBIOAM010000003.1, read on the forward strand.
GCTCGGCTACGTGTACGTCGCGATCCCGGCACGTGGTGTCGAGGTGCTCGACGCGACGACGGGTGAGAGCATCGGCACGATCTCAGGCACCACGGGTGCGTACTACGTGGCCGCCGACGAGGTCGGCGGCAAGGTCGCGGTCGCGTACTTCGAGGAAGCGACTGACGTCAAGAACGTCGAGGTGTTCGATGCCAAGGGATCGTTCGCGTCCAAGTGGTCGACCCCGACCCGCGCGAACGCCCGTCAGGTCGACATCGACTCCACCAACGGGCTGGTCTACGTCGGCTACACCGGCACCAACGACACCTCGGGCGGATTCAGCGTCCACTCGTTGGCCACCGGCAAGGAGCTCGCGGACAAGAAGGGTGCCGCGTTCGGCAAGGACGGCTACGGCATCGCGGTCGACGAAGAACGACAGCACGTCTACGTCTCCAACCGCGACTTCCGCCTCAACCCCGCCGGCGAAGAGACCACCGCCATCGCCATCACCAAGAGCAAGCGTGTCCTGCCCGGCGACACCGGCGGTGGCACGGATCCAGGCGAAGAGGAGCCAGGCGGCACAGATCCGGGGGAGGGGACACCTGACTGGACGGCAACGCCCTTGACGTCCATCCCCGGTGCCGACGACACGTCGATGGACGACAAGCCGGTCGGATCGGTGGTCGAGAAGGCCACCGGCCACCTGTTCGTGGGCAACGAGCAGCGTCCGGCCCGCGTCAGGGTCATCAACCCCGCGACCGACAAGACGGTCAAGGTGCTGACGATCCCAGATGCTGCCGCTGAGGGCGTCCGTGACCTCGCGCTCGACGAGGCCAAGCAGGAGCTGTACGTCGCGTACGGTGCCAGCTGGGTCGTGGTCGACCCGTCCGATGCCTCGGTCATCCGGGGGCCCTTCGCCTTCGGTGCGAATGTGCGAGGGATCGCGGTCGACTTCGCTGGCGGACGCGTGTTCGGCGCCACCAGGGGGGACCGGCTTCACGGTCAGTGATGCCTCCACGGGCGCAGTCGTCCAGACGATCGACACCCCTGGCGCCAGCTGGTCGTCGCACGGCATCGCGTTCGCGGCCTCAGCCAACCGGATCTACGTGTCGAACGAGAACACGGCCGGGACAGCCGGGCTGCGGGTCTACCAAGGCACCGACTACTCGCTGGAGGACGAGGTCGCCACGACCACGCCGACCTGGCGGGCCGTCGACGTCGACGAGACCAAGGGGCTGATCTTCCTGGCCCACGCGACCAACACGTACCAGGACAGTGGTGTGACAGTGCTCAAGACGTCGGACCGTTCGCTGGTCACGCGCCTGGCGGCACACGAGTACGGCAACAAGGTGTATGGAATCTCCGTCGACGCCCAACGTGGGTTCGCCTACGTGTCGGCGCGTGACCGCGCACCGGTAGGAATCATCAAGGTCAAGATCCCCGCAAGCTGATCTGATCGCAGCACCGAGGGCCGGATTCTCCACACAGGGGAGTCCGGCCCTCGGCATCCTGCACGAGTTGCCAGGGGAGTGCGGCTGAACCAGTATCGAGCTCATGGCCGATCAACTCGAACGTTGGACCGAGGCAACCACCTACCCCGACATGTGGGCCGATCCTGAGCGGGATCCGCGCAACCGGGATGGCTCCAGCCCAGACGGTGAGCTGGCGACGTTGCAGGACTTTCTCCGCGACTACCGCCTGACGCTGCTGATGAAGTGCGACGGTCTCGACGCAGCCCAGCTCGCGACCCGGGTCGGTTCCGCCGTCCACGATGTCCCTGCTGGGCCTGCTACGTCATCTCGTCGAGGTCGAGCGCGACTGGCGTACCTGGATCGAGCCAGACATCGACGTGCCGAAGCTCTACGGTGCACGCGACGCCGACTTCGACGACGTCCGGCCAGATCAGGCCATGGTCGATGCGGCCTATGCCGACCTTGAGCGCGAGCAGGCGGCCACCGACGCTCTGCTGGCCGAGCACCCCGACCTCGGTGAACGCCTCGGCAACGACTACGTCTCGGTGCGCGAAGCTTCTCGTCCACCGGATCGAGGAGTACGCCCGGCACTGCGGCCATGCCGATCTGCTGCGGGAATGCGTCGACGGTCGTGTGGGTCAGTAGCCCTGTCGGTCAGAGCCCCTCGACGAGCTTCCCGTTGCAGGCGAACCGGCCGTAGAACGACTCGTCGAAGCGGTTGTCGACGTAGATGTTGTAGCAGGACTTGCCGTTCGACTGGATGCTGAACGAGGCTGACTCAGCATCTTCGATCTTGCCGAGAGCGAGCTCGAGCGATGCGCCGAACTTCGACGCATCCACGTTCTTGAGGTCGAGGAGCCATACCTCTTCGGAGTCGGAGTACCTCCCGGTCGAGTACTCCGTCCATTCACCGTCCCACGACCAGGTGACGTACCGGCGGCTCTGCTTCGGGGTCAGCGGGATCGTGACGGTCAGCGAGTCCTCGCTCAGCTGCGCTCGGGTCACCTTGGTCGTCTTGAGCTTGGCCTGCATCGCGCTCAGGAACTCGGCATACCCTTCGGCGGTGCGAGGATCCTTGATCGGGGCGGGTTCTTCTGGCGCGTCATCCGGGCCAACCGTTGCTCCAGCGAACGGAGTGGGGGGCGAGTCTTCGGCGAAGACCTGGGGCAGGAGGAGCCACAGTGCCACCGCCGTGGCAGCCACGATTCCAGCAATCTTGAGCGGGCGACTTGTGACTGCGGACGACTTCGTGCCGACGCCCGGCGGCCGCCAGCTCTGCTCGCCAGGCCGCTGCAGGTCGAAAGCTGCTCGTCCAGGTCAGCAAAGGTCTTGGCGGCTTGCAGCTTGGCTGTGCGCGCATCGAGCTCGGTCCGGCTGAGCTGTCCATCGGCGTAGGCGGCGGTCAGCACCTCGATCGCCGTCGCGCGGTCGGCGTCTCTGGCTCGAGTCCGTGAGTAGGCCATCAGCGTTCCACTTCTGCCCACGACAGTCGTACGTGCCGGTCCATGGGGTCGTTCCGCTCGCGGTGGCGGTGATGCAGACGCGACGGTTGCCGTGGCGTTCGATCTTGAACACGAGTGTCGGGTTCGCATCGTCACCGGCCTGCTTGCTCACATCGGCGAGGACAGCTGACACAGCATCCGCTCCGACGAGCCCAAGGCTCAGACGTTCTCCGTCGCGGTCACCGGTTCGTCCGCGCCCCATTCGCCGTCCCAGGTGGTCTTGACAGCGTCGGTTCCTGCGGCCGTGGTCGGACGGATGACGGAGAGTGCCTCGCTAGTGAGCATGGCTGTGTACACGGTGTCTGAACCGGAGTGCTCGTCGAGGGCTTCGCGTGCGAGGTTGAAGGCTTCTGGGGTGAGCAGCGATGCGCTCGTCTTGGCGGGCTGAGGCGTCGGGGCATCGGGAGAGCTGGCGGACCCTGGACGGACGACGAACGCGAGCGCAGCGACGCCGACTCCTGCGAGCACCAGCCCAGTCAGCACCGACAGCTTCGTGCTCGGCGTAGTCGGCTCGTGTCGGACGGGGGGCGCGGGCGTAGTCGTGGCCGAGGATGGGCGCGGCCGCCAGACGACGCCCTCGGGCTGCAGGTCCAGAATGTCTCGCTCGAGGTCAGCCAAGGTAGACGCCTGGAGCAGCCGGTCGACTCGCTGTTCGTACTCATCACGCGTCAGCTGTCCGTCAGCCCAGGCTGCTTCGACGATCTCGATCGCGACATCACGATCGACGTCCCGTGCCCGGACCTTGCGCTGACTCACGCACCAAGGTTAGGGGGTCCGGTTCGTCGGCGGGAGGCAGAGTTCTCCCGCAACCCGTACGTCAGGGTCGCCAGCGGTGGTTGGTCTGCCAGATGAGTGAGCCCGGCGCGCGGTACTCGATCTTGTCGGTAGCCGCGTTGAGCCTGATAGCCCAGTTGTCGGTGTGGATGAGTCGGTGGTGGTGGGGGCAGATCAGCACCCGTCATCCAGCTTCGTGGTCGAACCCTTCGACCACGGCATTCGATAGTGGTGGGCCTCTGATTGTTCGGGCGGCCGGTCGCATCCCGGGAAGGTGCACCCGTGGTCACGGGCAGCCAAGGCCTGCTTCTGGGCTTTGGTGAACAGTCTCTGTTCGTGCCCATGATCTAACGGTAGTGATTTGCCGCCGAAGACTTGCGGGACGATCCCGAGGTTGCAGGCCATCAGTGAGCTTGGGAGGCGGAAATACGGGTGCCGGTCGACAAGGTTGCCGCCTTCACCCCGTTGGCCAGGGTGTCGTAGTCCAAGCGGACCATCAGGGTGGCTCCGAGTCCGCTGCGTCCTGGCAGCAGGTGCCCAGGGAGCCTGGAGCAGAGCGCGGCGAAGCCGACACCCATCCGGGTGCGCCAGTCGAGCTCACGGTCGTAGAACGCATGCCCCGACGTGTCAGTGTCTTTGCCGGCGCCTCCGGGATTCTGGGTTTTGGTCTTGGCGCCGGGGTGGTCTCTGAGGTGGTCGCGTTTGGGGGCGCAGATCGCCTTGATCGCCGCGTCCAGCATCTCGGCTTGCGCATCAGGCAACCTGAACCCACCACTGGTGGTGCCGTCGCCGTTGGCGTTCATCCAGAACTCCGACCGCCGCCACGCCTTCCTCTCCTCATCCTCCAGGCTGTTGTTTTCGTCCTGGTCGACCTCGGGGGCGGGTTTGAACTGGTCAGTGATCCGACGCGACCTCGACCGCAGATCCTTCAAGTTGTATTTCGGTGCGTCGTCGAGCAGTGCTTTCTCGCAGGCCTGCTTCTGCGCTGGTGTCACATCATCGGGCAGGTCGTTGACGGCATCGGCGATGATCCCGGCCTGCTTGGCACCGATCTGACCACCCGCAAGAGCTTCCTCAGTCGTGGGTGTGGTCTCGAGGGCTTTGCCGCGGTGGACCATCGACTCGGCTTCACGCCGGTCACCACCAAACGCCCCAGCCAACAGGGCAGCCGTCGACGTCGCACCAGACTCCTTAGCCAGACCCGAAGCCTCCGACACCCGAGCCGCAGCCAGCTGGTGGGCCTTCAACCGGGCCTCAGCACGCATCATCCGGGTTGCGAGCTCACGCACCAGACTGGCTTCAAGACCAGCCCACCCGCCAATCGGCATCGTGTCGAGGGCGTTCTCGATCGCCGTGACCCCACCCGACAACGGATCAGGAAACGACACAAGAACAGCCGACACGAGATGCACCTCCGAAAGTGGTTCACGTACCGGAATCACTGCGATTCCCGCACACAAACCACTCTGCACCAAAGGTCAGACACTCGACTTTCCCGCACCAGAGTTATCCACAACGCGCCGTGAAGGTAGCTCAGATTCTGCGGTAGTCGACCCGGGGGAGTCGGGGCCCTCGCCGCTCGGTCGTGGCCAGGGGAGTCAGCTGGAGGATGCGCACGACTCGAAACCGATGACCCGACCATGGTTCGAGCACCTGAGCAAGTCAGTGTCATCGATGCGACGGCCCAGCAGAGCAGTGCCGACGTCCTTCGCGACGTGGAAGTCGCCGAAAGGCACGGCATCGGCGTCACCGAGCGCCCGGTAGCCGACCTCTGCGGCAGTCCACACGCCGACACCCGGGATGCTCTGGAGGCCGCGGTAGACGGCGGCAAGATCGGTGGGGTGCTGTTCAGCAAGCCGTTCCAGCTGCGGGCCTACCCGAGCACTCGCCTGCACGGCGCGGGCACGTCGTGGATCGACACCTGCCAGATGCCATTCCCACGAGGGGATCGCCGCCCACTGCGCGGACTCGAGCGTCACGCGCATCCCCGCTGGCGCTGGTCCAGGCGCAGGCTCCCCGAATCGTCGCAGCAGCCGGCGCTGCGCGGCGAACGCGTCCACGCCGAGAACCTTCTGCTCGATGATCGCAGGGATCAACTGCCTCGAGAACGCGTCCGGTGCGGGAACTCGCAGCCCAGGGAACCGGCGGACCCCGTCGGCCAGCAGCGCGTGACCAGGCACGAAGGTCGTCGGATCGTCGTCGGCACCGATCGAGCTGGGGAGTCGGTCGAGCAGCTCTTCGCGACCAGGACCCCAGGCCCGCCCACGTAGTCGCACCGGCGAGAGCTGCTCGATCGCGTAGGTGACCGGACCGGTGGCCATCCTGCTGGTGCGCCAGATGACGTCGCCGACCCGCTGGAAAGTCGGGTCACCTGGGCCGCGTCGAAGCAGCGCGAGCGTCAAGGAAGCGTTGAGTGCATGTTCGACATGCACATCTCGCGTCACAGAGGGGGTGGACATGTCGTTCACGGGTCAAGACTGCCAGTCGGCACCGACAGGCGGCCGGTCGTACATCGTCACGAGGTCTGTGACTGCATTCCTCGCAGTCGCACCATGAACGTCGTGATCACGAGTAGCGCTGCGGCGGCAGCGGCGACCCAGATGACCTCGGTTGTTCCGTCAGACGAGGCGGTGACGCCGATGCCGAGCAGGGCCCACAATCCGGCTGCGGAGTAGGTCAGGATGTCCGCCGCACAAGACGGTGACGTTGGCCAACACAGCGGCAGCCACCACGAGGACGGCGATCTGCCACCCAGCTGGTCAGCCTGGACGACGTCGGAGTCGACGAGTGCGGTGGATGCATTGAGGAAGAACGCCGCCGTCACCCAGCCCGCGTAGAGGCCGACGGCGGCGCGGGTGAGGCCAGTCGTCCAGTGCGGAGGTAGGGGAGCTTGGCCCGCCGTCAGGACTCCGTCAATGGCCGCGATGAACATCAGCAGCAAGGCACCCGCCGTCGCCAGGCTGTTGTCGAGTCCGGCGAGTGCAATCCACAGCGCGCCGCCGAGATACAGCACGATCTGATCGACCTGGAGCCGGCGAGGGGATCTCGATGCGCCGTACCAGGACGACGGCAGCCTGGACGATGGCGAGGGTGTAGATGACACCCCCAGATGGCGAACGCCCGGCCGACGGGTGTGATGAGCAGGTCGGGCCCTGAACCGTCGCCAGGAGATGTGCCCGGACCGTTGATCGTGATGATCGGTGCGATGACTTGCAGGACGGACGCGGCCAGCACACCCCAGGCGAGTGGACGTGTGCTGTCGCGGGTCGGCCGGCGTTGGGCTGTCGTCTCCATGTCGAGGGGTACCCACGGGCATGTCGGGTATTCGTCGCAGGTGCCGCCGGCGGGGTCAGGCGCAGCCGATGCACGTGCGGGCAACGGGACCGCGCTTGAAGTCGTTCGGGGGAGATAGGCAGGTGGCACCGTTGGCAGAACCCGTAGGTGCCGGCGTCGACTCGAGCCAGCGCCGCGTCGATCTCGGTCAACAGGTCGCGGGTCTGGGTGATCAGGGCTGAGACCTGGGAGCGTTCGAAGGCGATCGTGGTGCCCTCGGGGTCATGCTCGTCGTCGGCATTGCTGTCACGTGATGCTGAGACGATGTCGTCGAAGGTGCCGGTGAGCTTGGACAGGCGTTCGGCGGTCTCACGCCGCTGCTGCTCCAGCCGTGCTGTCATGTCGCTCACCCCTTCACTGTGACAGCAGGCACTGACAAACGCGTTCAGCCCGTCTGTGGCCAGAACATGTCAGATCAGGCCCCTAGAGTTGCGGGCATGGAGCGCGACTGTTGCTACTGCCTTGCGTGAGTCGTGGGGACCAGACACATGTTCGCCCGAGGACATCCCGTCTTGGAGTCCTGACAATCCGGCGCGCGGCCAGTGCGCTACGACAGCCGTCGTCGTGCACGACTACTCGGCGGCACGCTCGTCATCGGCGAGGTGCAAGTCGACGGAGAACGCGTCGACTATCGCTGGTGGAACCGACTGCCAACGGCGAGGAAGTCGACCTGACGCGAGGACGATTCGATTCGCATGAAGTGGTGGTCGGTAAACCGAGGCCGACCGGCCTACAGGTCCCACCCGGCTGGATGCCCGGTACGAGCTGCTGTCATCACGGGTTTCTGACATCTGGCGCGGTTGGCGTCAGCTTCCGAACCTGCAGGGGAGTAGGCGCCTTTCTTCAGTCCTCATCTACGACAGAGGCCCTGTCGAGCACCAGCCAAGCGCGTCCGGAACGAATTGCGCTCAGCGCCGCGGTGTACGGATCGGCGGACCTCCGGACCATCTCTCCGTCGCTGAGGAGCAGAAGGGTACATGCTGGCGCTATCTCCGGCGAACAGCCGCGCAGCCGGCGGTGCGCGCTCCCAGCGAAGCGCCAGGCGACACCAAGCGTGTAGTGGGCCATATCCAGAGAAGATCTTGAGACGTCCAGCCCGGCCATCGACGCCAGGTGCGCGCGCGGATCTTGCGGAACTCCGGGGACTCTGGACGCCACCTGCAAAGGACTCGACGAACAGGCGTGCAGCCAAGACGTCCTTGTCCTCGCTGAGCAGGGCGGCGAGCTTGCCGTCGATCGGTTTGCTCATCACGCAACGCTACCGACAATGAGTACGGAGGTTCGCGCACTGCGCTGCGACGTTGGGGAATGCTCGTGCACATGAACATTCGGTCAAAGCTGTTCTTGTCAGCCAGGGTTCTTGCTGCTGCACCCATTGTCGCGCGTTGGTGGCCGTCGTGGCGCTGCCGGAGACCGCCGGACGCGTCATGCTTGCCGTATCCGGGGTGGCGGTGCTGTGCTGCTTGCCGTTCTCGTTGCAGGCTGGCGCCGATCGTTCGCAGGCGCGCTGTGCGTCGGCCTCGGCGCGACCCATGATGACCGTGGCCATGATCTACCTGAAGTCACTGGATCCGGACGGTGCGGATATCCCGCTGGGGGGAGTCGGTGGCCTGTTCCTCGGTCTGGTGTTGCTCGTCGTCGGCTTGGTCAGGCTGAGGAGCCGGATTCATCGGTCAGGGTGACGCCGTCAGTCTGAGCGGGGAAACTCGATGACTCCTTGGGGGACGGGGTCGAACCAGTGACGACAACTTCGATGACTGGCAGTTCACCGACGGCGCCTGCGACGCGGCGCAACAGACGCGTGTGGATCTCCTTGGGTGCAGTCGCGCTTGCGGTCGGTGGCTATCTGACCGCGGCAGCGCTGGTATCCAGCTCCAGTGATCCGTCGGAGGCGGCGAGCTCTTACCTCGCTGCCATCGCCGACGGTGATGCTTCTAGCGCAGCGCAGATCGTTCGACCCGGCGCATCCGGTACCGATGCGGCCTTCTTGACCGATGACGTCCTTGGAGCTGCGACCGAGCGTATCGAGGTGGTGTCTGTCACCACGACCAAGCGTGAGGGTGACACCGCGGAGGTGGCGGCTGTGATGAAGCTTGCCTCACAGACCTTTGCCCATACGTTCAAGTGACGCGAGATGCAGGTTCCTACTGGTTGCTGCGGCCGGGATGGCGCCCAGACGCGCCGCTGACGGTCGAGGCCACCGTGTCCGCACGGGACAACATTTTCCTCACCGGTGTGAAGCAGGTCGATGTCGCCGGGACCGCAGGCGGCTTGCAGTGAGCGATGTTCCCGGGGTGTCTGCGAACTCTCGGTCGGAGCCGGTGCAGGTGTATCCCGCCGTCTACGACCTGACCGGACCGGACCTGGCAAGTACTTCCAGGTCGCGCCCGCTGGCTGGTGGCCCGCCCGCCGACAGCGACGGCCGCACTTGCGGTGGCGGCAACGGAGGCGCTGCAGACGACCCCTGCTGGATGTGGCGAACGCTCAAGCCAACGCATGTGTCGAACCGGAAACCTCGACGGATGCCGCCTGTCCTTTGCTTCTCAGACAACAGGATCCGTCGACCACCGGGGTCATTCGGGCGCCGTACAACGTGACCTTTCGGACCGGTCATCGATTCATGGTTCGCGTCGATCTTCTGGTACCGCCCGGAGGGGGGAACCCGTCTGGGACCGGCACGACCGAATACTCGACTGATCTCATCGGCAAGTACACGGTTGACGACGACGATGTGAAGGTCGAGTCCACACCCTGGGACGACCTCTAACCATCCGTGGTGATGCTGACAGCGACGCCAGGGTCAGCCAGTTGTGCTGCGGGCTCCGTGGCGACGGGCTCATGATCAGGGGAGTCCTGTTCACCAAGATGCCCGCTCGTCTCCACGTTAGTTGACATAATATCTATTATCGGACATTGATTGTCGGGAGTTGCGTCAGAAGGGAAGCCTCCCGGCTGCGGTCGTTGACGGCGTCGGCAGTCCAGGCGCAGAGACCTACTCGGCGCCGTCCTGACAGCGCTGCTCGACCACATCAACGAGCTCGTGGCTGTACGGGCTCCAGGTGCGCCGAATTCGAAGAAGTCGCGTTCAACGACATCGTCGATGGCTACACGATCATCACGAGCCGCTACGCGATGAAATGTCGGTTCTAGAGCGCCTCGCTCGGAGCCGTCTCGAAATCGTGGGCGGTCAGAGTTCTCTGCTCACGTTGGCGGGTTTCTCGCAGGAAGATTGCCCGAACCACATCCAGAGGGGGCGAGCCGTGACAACGATGAGCGCCGCAAACAGGCTTTGACTGATGACGCCGAAGAACGAGAGGCCGCCGATCAGAGCGAAGGCGGTCCAGTTCACCGCAATATCGGCGATGATCACGGCGCTGCCAAGCACGATGCCGGAGCGCCGCCGAAAGATGATCAGCGCAGCGATGGCTGGATCCAGAATCGTTAGTGTCACCCAGAACAGACGGACGCCGAGAGGATAGGCGCCGTAGACGTCCAGTCCGCTGACGACCAGATCAGCCGTGTGAGTAGTTGTTCCAACGAGAAAGCCCACCACCCACATGGCTTGGAACACTCCAGCTCTCGTGCTGATGCGGCGAGAGCGATCATGCTCGCGATGCTATCGAGGTGCGATGGGACGGATCACGCGCGTTCTTGCTGATGACGCGGCAGCTTTCCGACCGCTGGAACGCTCGCTAGTTCCTGATTCACGGACACCGGCAGTCCAGCCAACTCGGTCAGCTCTTCGGCAATGGCAGCCAATGACATGGTGCCGTGCACTTCGACTTCGACTTCGATGCCATGCACAGGCGTCGGCCGTTCCAGGCTTCCCAGCGTGGTTGTGACGACCCCGAACTGATCTGAGCGGTACTGAGCAACCTTTGTCGCCGCGGCCTCGATCTCTCGGGCGGAGTACGAAGCCTCATGAAGCCGAACTTTGACGACATCAAAGCTGTCGAGCGCCTTCTGGACGTTCTTCGGCACGGCACCGCGCCACCACATGTCATAGGCGTTCGCGTCGACGTCGAAAGCGTCGCCGCCGAAGTTCTCGGCTGACTCCAGCAGTCCCGATTCAAGCAACGGGGAAACGTAGGATTCCAGACGTTCCTGCTTGAGAACTTCTCGGCGATCGGGGACGCTCGTGTCGAGCGTTCCGTCCTTCTCGGCAGGCAAGGGCGTCGCCGCACTGGAAGAACTCGGAGCTCGGTTGCTCTTGACGGTGATCGCGGCCGCGGCGGTTGATGCTAGAAGCACCAAAGCAAGGGCGGTAGCCACTCCCATGAACGATTTCGTCATGCCTGCGGTTCGTGAAGTCATGTCTGGCTTCCATTCGCCTCGATGCGGCTCCCCCGTGTCGATGGGGCACGCGCGTTGAGACTATCGAATGCTGCCAGACTTGGGACATGGTTCTGGCATGGTCATTGCGTCGTGCAGATGAACGCGATGCGACCTGGATTGCCGAGTACGCGCCGAGGTCATGCGAGCAGATCTCGAACGCCTCGGCAGATTCGATCCGGTACGTGTGCGCCAGCGGTTCTTGACCGGATATTCGCCTGGCGCGACCTCGATCATCGAGGTTGATGGAGACGCAGTTGGCTGCATCGCGGTGCGAGAAGAACCCGACAGCATCTGGATCGAGCACTTCTATCTCGCACCTCGCGTACAGAACCGTGGTCTCGGCAGACAGGTGCTGGAGGACGTTCTTGTGGGCCTCGACGCAACGCTTCCCGTCCGAATCAACGTGTTGGTCGGCAGCCCGGCTCGACGCCTGTACGAACGCCACGGATTCGTGCTCGATAGCCAAGACGAGGTCGACGTCTACCTAGTTCGGAATCAGATGTCGGGCTCGTCCGGCACGTCGCCGCGAACCCACGCGATGTAGCGGTGCACCGACGAGTCGACCAACGCGGCCGCATTGGTGTCGATGGTCCCGAATGCGCCGTACAGGCGGTCGTACGAGTAGGGCTCGATCGACGTGAGGATGCGCCGGACGGCGCGCTCGGGCAACGGAATCTTGTTGACATAACTGCGCATGACGTTGACGCTCATCCGGTCGGCGCCGATCGCGATGGTGTCGCCGGTCAGCAGCGCTCCGCGTCCATCGGCACCGGCCTGCCAGTGAGCAATGCTGCTGCCGGCGAAGTGTCCACCGCACTGCGCGAAGGTCACGCCAGGCAAAACCTCTCTTGTGCCGTGCCACAGCTCGATGACCTCGTCGGGGCGTCGTATCCACTGTCGGTCCGCGGACGCCACGAGAACCGGCGCCTTGTCGAAGGCGTGGCTCCACTGAATGGACGCTCCGGTCAGATGAGGGTGGCTCGCAGAGATGACGTCGACGCCACCGAGTTCACGAAGCGTCGAGACCATGTCGTCGTCGATGAATCCTGGTGGTTCCCACAGCAGGTTGCCGCCAGACGTACGTAGGAGAAGTCCGCGCTGCCCGATACCGAGCTCTGGCGCGACATCGACGGCGTACAGGTCAGGTTCCAGCTCGTTGACGACTCCCCGATGACCAGCAGCAGCCAGCTCGGCTCGCGTCGTCCACCGCTGCCCCGCTGCGGGTACGAACTGTCTGTCGTCGCTGCAGATCTCGCACGTCGATGGCGGTTGCTCGGTGTCTGCATGCTCGATGGCGCACGCCGCGCAGGTCCAGATCGTCATGTTCTGAGGCTAGAACCTCAACATTGGTCAAGGTCAAACCCCGCAAGCCCTAGGGATTGAGCGGTCGTAGATCTGCGGTCACCGGCAGCTGCAGCTTGTAGTCGACTTGGCGAGCCCCGACTGCTCCCCCGTGGTCTTCGCTGACCGTGATCACTTTCGAGGTCACCTCGGTGATGCACACCCGCAGCCAGCGGCCATCCGCGAGTCGTAGCGTCAGCGGTCTGCGAGGTAGCCGATGCCCAGCGTCGAGGACCTCTTCGGCGCCGACCCAGTCAATGGGATCGGTGTGCCGACGACCAAGCAGGTCGACCGCGACGAAATCGTCGCCTTCGGGAACGATCCACCCGAGTCGTTCGCCGTCACGACCACGACGATGCTCGATCCACTCAGGATCTAGCACGGCAAGCTCCCCCTAGCCTTCAGACCAGACGGCAAGCTCGTTGCCGCTCGGATCGGTGAAATGGAAACGTCGGCCACCCGGGAACTGGTACCGGACCGTTGATCACCTCTCCCCCAGCATCGACGACGCTCTGGACGCTGGCCTCGAGGTCGTCGGAGAACACGATGACGAGTGGTCCCCCAGGGCGAACGTCTTCACCGAGGCACAAGCCGCCGACCTCTCGCCCCGCAGCGGCTGGATCTTTGATGCCCGCATAGCCGGGGCCGTAGTCGTTGAACTCCCAGCCAAATGCTGATGCGTAGAACTCCTTCGCCACGGCGACATCACGGACAGCGATCTCGATGTAGTCGATCGAGTGGTGCCGGGACGCGGGAGCCTGTTCAGTCATGGGGTCCACCCTTCCATGAGGCACTGACAGCGGCGTGCGAGCGAGGTGTCAGCGGGCCCGTTGCGCCTGCAGATCCGTGCTTAGCCGCGCTGTGTCGCGATCGCCGTGAGCCTTCGCACAGGCACGAATGCCCAGGTCAACGTTGCAAAAATCAGAACGCCGAACAGCGCATCAACCCATGCGCGGTCGACGACGTCGCCTGCCGTCAGGACGGCGCAACGCGCAAGCAGGTAGACCAGAAGTGCTCGACCGGCCCAGCGAAGCGCAGTTGACATGCGTCAACCCTAGAGGCTGCGTGCCCCGCTCCGCCGCGAAACGTCACTCAGGGCTGCTGCCAACGGCCAGTGTCGCCCACAGATGTCCGTCGGGATCGGCGAAGGTCCCGGTGTAACCCCAGGGCTGCTGCGCCGGCTCTGCGACGATCCTCGCGCCGGCCTGCCGAGCGCGCTCGATCAGCCGTCGACCGCAGCTGCACTATCAGCTGTCAGAGAGAACAGGCACTCGCTGTGTCCGGGCGCTGCGACCTGGTGATCGCCGATGACCCAGGCGAAGCCGCCAGTCGGCACCAGCATCAGGTTGACGCCGTCCGCGAGCTCGAGCTGCAACGGCTCAGGCACGCCGTCACCGGCGAGCGGCCCGCTGGCCGGGTACCCGAGAACCCGGGTGTAGAAGTCGTGTGACGTCCGTCGATCCGAGATCGGCAGACTGACGACCACCGTGGGCTGAGACACCGAAGTTCTTCCTCTCGTCGCGCTGCTGACCGCTAGTCATCGCCGCGGTCGATACTGATCACATCACCTGACAGGTCGGTCTGCACAGCACCTGATTCGTCGAACTCTGTCGACACGTGGACGAACACGGAGGGACGCTCCCCTGTTGAAGTGCCGGGCACGCTGCCCATCCGGATCGTGACGCTGGAGACGACGCCGTCAGGCAGACCGACGTCAGTCGGCGCCGTCCGGATCAGGTCCACAATCCTGGAGAAGTCGAGATCAGCGAGGTCGATCAACGTCGTCTCGTCAGCGTCTCTTTGCCCCTTCGTGAACACGTCGTCGAAGTCACCGTCGTATTGATACGTGATGGTCCGTCTTGCACTCCCTGCACCGGCACCTCGACCATGGCGTAGGTCTCGAACAGGCTGGCTTCGAGCACCTCCGTGGTGCCGAGGCCGTCGCGTGCGTCGACAACCAGCTGTCCGAAGCCGGCCGTCGTCTGCACGTGCGCCTTGTCAGCCCCGAAGCCCGGCCCCATGACGAACCACATCGACAGGAGCCCGAAGACCAGCAGCACGCCTGCACCTGCGAATGCGATCTGTTGGCCGCGTCGCCCTGGACTCGGGGTGTGCTCCCAGTCGGTGCTCATGGTGGAGTGTCAGGGAACCCCGCTCACAGGCAGACGCACGACGGCTCCGAGTCGCCGGAACGCTCGGAGCCGTCGTGAGTTCGCGCTACTTGATCGTGGCCTTGGCTTCGCCTTCGACCTTCTTGTCGTGCAGCAAGCTTCGCCCTGCGCGTCGACCGGGGTGGCCGATGCGTCGAAGGTGATCGGCGAGTCCTTCTGGTAGCGGAAGTTCTCTCCGTACGTGAACGTCTGATCCGTACCGAGGGTGTAGACGCCGGGGTCCTTGAACGCTCCGGGTGCCAGGCCCAAGGTGTTGACCTTCTGTGCCGCGAAGAGATCCTGATCGACGATCGAGTCCATGCCCTGCATGAACTTCCAGTCGTCATAGCGTGCGTTGACGTCGACCAACGACGAGCCGAGATCGATCGGAGCACCCGTGTTGGTGATGACGTAGTTGACGAAGACGATCTCGTCGCCCTTGTCGATGATGGGCTTGTTGTTGTCGGGATCGACGAACTGGCCGGTCTTCGTCGCCTGGGCGGTGCCGACCTGGAAGACGTCGACGGTGATGTCGCCGACCTTGATCGTGGTGATCTTCTCGCCGACTTCCGTGACCGGCTTGGCCCAGTCGGGCTGGTCGCCCGACGATGCCGCCGGCGGGGCTTCCGTCGTCGCTTCGGTCGCCTCAGGCGCGGCCGTCGTGGCGGTGGTCTTCTCGGCAGCCGGCTCGTCCGATCCGCCGCAGGCCGCCAGGCCCAGGAGTGCGAAGGATGTGGCCAGCGCTGCTGCGGTCTGACGCGTGCGAGTAGTGAACATCAAGTCCCCGTTCTTGTGATGATGCATGAAGCCGTTGGCGAGGCCACCGGCAAGACACACTGTAACTAAAGGGGATTCCGCGTCGCACGGGGGCAAGTCAAGCTGACCGGGCCGGGACGTCACGCTCCGAGAGCAGCCACGCCGCCAGTGCCCCGCCGAGCGCGCCGAACAGGTGGCCCTCCCACGAGACGCCGGGTCGCCCGGGCAGGACGCCCCACAGGACGCTTCCGTACACCGCGAACACGACAACGCCGAGCATGATCTGGCCGAGACTCCTGTTGAACAGGCCCCGCACGAGCAGGTAGGCCAGCCAGCCGAACACGAGCGTCGAAGCACCGAGGTGATTGGTGTTGCCGCCGCCGAAGAGCGAGACACCGACACCCGCGAAGATCCAGACGATGACCGTGACCTGCACCCAGGTGCGAACACCTGACAGCCCGATCAGGAATCCGAGCACCAGGAGCGGCACGGTGTTTCCGATCAGATGGGCCCATCCCCCGTGCAGCAATGGCGCGAAGACGATGCCGTCGAGGCCTGCGAAGCTCGCGAGGTGCGATCCCGTTGCGGTCGAGCCGCCCGACGCGACGGTGTCGATCAGCTCGATGACATAGAGCAGTGCGACGAACCCCCCGACCATGAGGCCGGCCGCCGCAGGACGGGACAGCGTCGATGTCTCGGCAGAGTGTTCGCTCATGCCCCGATGCTAGAGGGGGGCTCGCATTGAGTTCGTGTCCCGTGGTTCGAGGTATGACAGGACGAGAGTTGTCAGCCTCGTCCACGAACTGCTCTCGCGCGATCGGAGGTGCTTCGAGGACGTACTGGACGGTCAGGTGCTCGACGAGCCTGACGACTATCCACGCCGACGTGGTCGGCTCTGACACGCGGGTGTGCGGCTTGTTGATCAGCAGGTAGGCGGCGACGAGGTCGCCTGCACGCTGCTCAAGCTCCGAGGTGCGTCCGCCGTGCTGGGCGCGCGGCAAGGTCTCGACGACGAGCCGCAAGAACTCGACGTTCTCCTCCAGTGCGTCGAGCAGCCCGTCGAGCGTCGAGCGCACCGACGAGGGACCGGGCTCGTCGAGCCGGTCGGCGAGCACGGCGGTCGAATCGCGCCGTCAGCTCACCGAGTACCGGTCGACGACAGCGGTGAGGATAGACGCCTTGTCCGGAAAGTACTGGTAGAGCGATCCAGGGCTGATTCCAAGCTTCTTGGGCGATCCGGTTGGTCGAGGCCTTGTCGTAGCCATCGCGCAGCAGCACGTCCTGCCCGGCGCTGATGATGCGTTCGACCATCAGACGAGAACGCTCTTGCTGGGGTCGCTTGCGCAGGTCGACCGATGCTCTCGGGAGGGGCCACCTTCCCGAGTGTAGGCAAAAAAGCGAATTGTATGCGAGCAATCGCTCGTGTCAGCATCGACGCATGACGACTGAAGCCACTCCCGTCCTTCCGACCCGCTTCCGCGAGCAGGAAGAGCGGGGCGCCCGCATCGGCGGTGTCCTGCGCAAGGTCGGCCGAGTCGACCAGGTCGACGAGAACCTCATGGGGCTGATCGGCCGACGGTTCATGGAGAGTGACGAGATCGGCGCCGACCTCGCCCGCGCGATCCGCGACGACCGGACCGTTATGATGCGCCAGTTCCACCAAGCGCTGACGTCTCGGCATCGAGAGCATCGAAGACGCTCCACCAGCACTGCGGTCCTTCTTCGATCACGTCGACGCTGTGCCCGACTGGGTCGACATGGATCTCGTCAACGAGGGCGCCCGTCTCTACCGGCTGACCGGACAGAATGCCGCCGACGTCCTGCTCCAGCTGTCGCTGATCGGCGGCTACCGCTTCGGCGGTCCGACCGACCTTCTCGTCGCGACCGGCGGAACTCACTGGCGACATGACCAGGCGGCGCCTCGGCGAGACCCAGAAATGGGGAATCGCGATCTCCGAGCACGATGCGATGCGTCGCAGCGGCGAGGGATTCCAGCTCACCGTGCACGTCCGGCTCATGCATGCGCTGGTCAACCACAGCTTCGCGACCGGCGACCGCTGGGACGTCGCCCGGTGGGGGCTGCCGATCAACCAGTCCGACCAGGCCGCGACATTGGGCCTGTTCAACGGCACCTTGCTGCTCGGCGTGCGCGCGCTCGGCGTCAGGGTCACGCGGGCCGACTCACGGGCCGTGATGCACCTGTGGAAGTACGTCGGGTGGCTCATGGGCGTCAGCCCTGACTGGCTGTTCGACAGCGAACGTGAGCAGCACCGGTTGAACTATCACGTGCTCCTGGCACAGGCTGGCATCAGCAAAGCCGGACCCCAGCTTCGCCCAGGCGATCGTCGGGGCCCAGGACGAGCTGCACGTCGAGCACTTCGCGCCGGTCGTCCGACGCTTCGGACGCGAACGGCTGCTCAGCATGTTGCGGGTCTTCCTCGGCGAGGAAGGTCTCCGGGATCTGCACCTGCCGTCCCGGCTGCCGTGGGCGGTCGTCCTGATCCTTCCCGCCAACCTCGTCCGCTACCAGCCGTCGGGCGCACGGCGTGGGGCCAGCGCCACCTGCAACGTCGCGGCGCTGCGGCCCGCAACCGGCTCGATGCGACGCTACTTCGGCACCGATGTCCCGCAGATCGGCCGGATCAGCCAAGATTGATCCCATGCAGATCACTCGTTTCGGACATGCCGCCCTGCTCGTCGAAGCCGGCGAGGCGCGCATCCTGATCGATCCCGGCACGCTCAGCGTCGACGACACGTTCGCCCTCACCGGCCTCGACGCGATCATCGTGACCCACCAGCATCCCGATCACCTCGATCAGGGACGCGCGCCGGCCCTGCTCGAACGCAATCCCGATGCGCTGCTGCTGTGCGATCCCGAGACGGCCGCGCTGGTCGAACTTCGGAGACTGGACCGAGAACGCCGACGGTCAGCAGACCACGGTCAAGGGGCTGTCGATCACCGGCATCGGCGCGCAGCACGCCGTGATCCTGCCGACGATCCCCCGCATCGGCAACGTCGGCGTGCTGGTGACGGCAGCGGGTGAACCCACGCTGTTCCATCCCGGCGACACCTACGAGCACGCCCCGTCGGACGTCGACGTGCTGGCGCTCCCTCTATCAGCGCCATGGGCCAAGTCCAGCGAGACCGTCGACTTCATCCACCGCGTCTCGCCTCGCACGCTGTTCCCGATCCACGACTGCACGACCTCCCCGGCAGGCCACGGCAGCTACTCGGGCTCAAGTCGTCGGTCACGGTGGCGTCGACGACGCCCGGCTGCTCGGCCAGACTGACTCCACGACTGTCTGAGGTGACCGCCCCCACGGGCTGGCTGCGGTCGGCCTCTGTCCCCATCATGCTGTTCGGCGGCGCTCTCGTGGCGATCCAGTCACGCATCAACGGCGAGCTCGGCCATCGCCTGGGCGACGGCCTGCGATCTGGTGCGCTTGCCGCGACGATCAGCTTCGGCAGCGGACTGTTCCTGCTGACCGTGCTCGTGCTCTGCCGGCCCAGCGTGCGAGCAGGAGTCCGCGGCTTCGCCGGGGCGTCTCAGAGCATCGACTCCGTCCCTACGAGCTGTTGGGTGGTCTGGGTGGCGCGTTCTTCGTCGCGACCCAGGGCATCACGGTCGGCACGATCGGCGTCGCGCTGTTCATCGTGGCCTTCACCGCGGGTCAGTCCTCGAGCTCGCTGCTGGTCGACCACTTCGGCTGGTCGCCGAGCGGACGCCACGGCATCGCCGCCCCGCGGGTCGTGGCGGCCGCGTTGGCCGTCGTGGCGGTCGTGCTGGCCGCAGGTGAGCGTCTCGTCGACAACGCCGACGCGCTCCTGGCGGCGTACGCCCTGCTGGCATTCGTCGCAGGCACCTTGCAGGCGATCCAGCAAGCGCTCAACGGACGGGTTGCCGCTGTCGGCGGTTCGTGGGCGACGACCTGGAACAACTTCGTGGTCGGTACGGCGGGCCTGCTCGTCTTCTTCATGGTCAGCCTGCTGTCCGACGGCGACCTCGACCCTCTCCCCCAGACCTGGTGGCTCTACCTGGGCGGCCTGTGCGGAATTGGCTTCATCTGGATCGCGACGTGGACAGTACGCATCCACGGCGTGCTCGTCCTCGGGCTGTGCATGATCGCCGGACAGGTCGTGACGGCCGAGCTCATCGACGTCCTGGGTGAGGATTCTCACGTCGGAACAGTCGGTGTTCTCGCTGGCGCCCTGACGCTCGTAGGCGTCGTGCTGGCCCTGCGCGTCAGGCGTGACGCCACGCCGATCAAGGCCGATTGAGTTATCTCATATCTGAGATATGGTGGTCGGCATGACGGTTCGTGACGACTACTTGGCCAGGATCGGCGCCCTCATCCGGGACGCTCGACAGCACAGCGGAATGACCCAGGCAGAGCTCGCTGCCGAGCTCAAGACCAGCCAGAGCGCGATCAACCGGATCGAGAAGGGCCAGCAGAACCTGACCCTCGACATGCTGGCCCGCATCGGCAGCGCCCTCGACTCCGAGCTCGTCAGCGTCGGCACCTCCGGCCCCAGCCACCTGCGCGTCCGCGGCGGCACGACCCTCTCTGGCGCGATCGACGTGAAGTCCAGCAAGAACGCCGGAGTCGCACTGCTGTGTGCGAGCCTGCTGCAACGCCGGCACCACGATCCTGCGCAAGGTCGCCCGCATCGAAGAGGTCAACCGACTGCTCGAGGTGCTGACCTCGATCGGCGTCAAGGCCACCTGGCTCAACGAGGAGAACGACCTCGGAGCCGCATCGTTCCCCGCCGCTTGACCTGGCCTCGATGGACGCCGACGCCGCGCGTCGCACCCGCAGCATCATCATGTTCCTCGGCCCGCTGATGCACCGCTACGACGACTTCGAGCTGCCGTACGCCGGTGGCTGCGACCTCGGAACCCGCACCGTCGAGCCGCACATGACAGCGCTTCGTCCGTTCGGGCTCAAGGTCGTTGCGACCGAGGGCAGCCTATCACGCGACGACCGCCGAGGGTGTCGGTCCCGAGCGTCCGATCGTGCTGACCGAGCGCGGCGACACCGTGACCGAGAACGCCCTGCTGGCATCGGCCCGCTACGACGGCGTCACGGTCATCCGCAGACGCCAGCCCCAACTACATGGTCCAGGACCTGTGCTTCTTCCTGCAGAAGCTCGGCGTCGGCATCGAAGGCATCGGCACGACGACGTTGCGCATCACCGGTGCGCCCGTGATCCACTGCGACGTCGAGTACGCCCCCAGCGAAGACCCCATCGAGGCCATGAGCCTGATCGCGGCGGCTATCGTCACCAGTCGAGCATCACGGTGCGCCGGGTGCCGATCGAGTTCATGGAGATCGAGCCGCGCTGCTGGAGGAGATGGGCTTCCAGTACGACCGCACCCCCGAGTACCGCGCGGAGAACGGCGAGACCCGCCTCGTCGACATCACGACCTACGCGTCGTCGTTGCACGCCCCGATCGACAAGATCCACCCATGCCGTTCCCGGGTCTCAACATCGACAACCTGCCGTTCTTCGCCGTCATCGCGGCGACGGCCGAAGGTCAGACGATGTTGCACGACTGGGTCTACGAGAACCGGGCGATCTACCTGACCGAGGCTGAACAGCTGGGTGCCCGGGTAAGGCCTCGATCCGCACCGTGTGCTGGTCGACGGTCCCACCCACTGGAGTGGCGCCGGCTGGATCTGCCCGCCGGCGCTTCGTCCCGCTGTCGTGATCCTGCTGGCGATGCTCGCCGCCAAGGGCACCTCGGTGCTCCGCAGCGTCTACGTCATCAACCGCGGGTACGAAGACCTCGCTGAACGGCTGAACGCCTTGGGCGCGCAGATCGAGACGTTCCGCGACATGTAGCCAGGTGGGTGCGTGTGCGCCCGCCAGGGCATAGCGTGACGGATGTGCCCGACTACCTCGACCCCGCCCCCGCTAGCGCTGGCGCACCGCGGGGGCGCCAAGGTGGGGCTGGCAACCTTCGGCATCGAGAACTCGATGGCGGCGTTCCGACACGCCTACGACCTGGGCTATCGCTACCTCGAGACTGACGTGCGGCTCAGCGCCGACGGCGTCGTGTTCGCGATCCACGACGAGACCCTCGAACGTCTGACGGGCACGGCGGCCGCCGTCACCTCCTTGACGGTCGACGATCTCGCGCGCGACGTCTGGACGATCGGGAGCCGCTGGTCCAGCTGGGTGCGCTGCTGGAGGCCTTCCCGGACGCCCGGTTCAACATCGACGTGAAGTCCGATGATGTCGTCGATGCGGCGTGTGCGCTGATCCAGCACCACGATGCCGTCGCGCGGGTGTGCCTCGGCTCCTCTCCCACGCACGGATCAGCCGTGTTCGGCACATCCTGCCCGACGTCGCGACTGCTGCCTCCAGCAAGGAGGTCGTGATGATGCGCTTCGCCCCGTCAGCGCTGCTCCGCGGCCGCCACCGGCCCCGCTTCACCTGCCTGCAGGTGCCGGCTCAGAAGGGCGCTGTCACCGTCGTCACGCCCAAGGTCATCGCTCGGGCCCATGCGATGGGCGCCCAGGTGCACGTGTGGACGATCGACGACGCAGCCGAGATGCACGGCTGCTTGACCTGGGAGTCGACGGAATCGTGACTGACCGCACCGACGTCCTCAAGGACGTCCTGGTCGATCGAGGAACCTGGAAGGAACCCACATGACCGATCACGAGACAGCCGGCTCACCTGCAGTAGCGGTCGCCGCGAACCGCAGGGCCGTGATCGCCTGGAGCCTGTGGGACTGGGGATCGGCAGCGTTCAACGCCGTGATCGTGACGTTCGTCTTCTCGGTCTACCTGACCGACGCGGTGGGCGACAACCTGCCTGGTCCGATCTCGGCCAGCTCGTTGGCTGGGCTGGTCGATCGGCGCGGCAAGCCTCGTGATCGCCGTCCTGGCACCGTCATGGGCCAGCGCTCCGACGGATCAGGCCACCGCAAGCGCAGCCTCGGCCTGCTGACCCTGTCGGTCGTGTGTGTCACGGCCCTGATGTTCCTGGTCGAGGAGAGCCACGACTACCTGTGGCTCGGACTGCTGCTGATCGCGATCGGGACCGTGCTGTTCGAGCCCGCCCAGGTGCCGTACTTCGCGACGCTGCGCCAGGTCTCGACTCCTGACAACGTCGGACGAGTCTCGGGCCTCGGCTGGGCGTTCGGCTACCTGGGCGGCATCGTGCTGCTGCTGATCGTCTACGTCGGACTGATCTCCGGTGACGGCGGCCTGCTGGGGGTCTCCACCGAGAACGGCCTCAACATCCGCTGGGTGGCCGTCGTGGCGGCCGTGTGGTTCTTGGCGTTCTCCATCCCGGTGCTGCTCGCGGTGCCCGAGCTGCCGGCCGACGCCAGTCCCCTGCCGAGTGCCGGCTTCGCCGAGTCGTACCGGTTGCTGTTCGCCGAGCTGGCGGCACGATGTGGCGTGAAGACCGGCCAACTCTTCAGTTCCTGATCGCCAGTGCCCTCTACCGCGACGGTCTGGCTGGGTGTTCACGTTCGGAGCGGTGATCGCCGTGAGCGTCTACGGGTTCACGGACGACACCGTCATCCCGTTCGGCATCGCCGCCAACGTTGCCGCGGCTGGCGGCGCGATCTTCGCCGGTCGACTGGACGACCGGCTCGGGCCGCGCAGGGTCATCGTCGGTTCCTTGATCTTGATGCTGGGCGCCGGCCTGGTCCTGCTGTTCGTCGACGGGATGGTCGGCTTCTGGATCTTCGGACTCGTGCTGTGCTTGTTCGTCGGGCCGGCCCAGTCGGCGTCGCGCACCTACCTCGTCCGGCTCACTCCCCCGGGCAAGGAAGGTCAGCGCTTCGGCCTGTATGCCATGACCGGTCGCGCTGCCTCCTTCCTGGCACCGACCCTGTTCGGGCTGTTCGCCTTCATCTTCGGCGACGACCGGTGGGGCATCATCGGGATCATGCTGGTGCTGGTCGCCGGGCTCCTCGCCCTGATGCGGGTGCCAGCCCTGCAAGGCGATCGCGCTCGCAGCGAATAACTTCA
Organism: Aeromicrobium sp. UC242_57; assembly: GCF_044452305.1. Classification (NCBI taxonomy): domain Bacteria; kingdom Bacillati; phylum Actinomycetota; class Actinomycetes; order Propionibacteriales; family Nocardioidaceae; genus Aeromicrobium; species Aeromicrobium sp. UC242_57. Next base: position 1,370,253 of record NZ_JBIOAM010000003.1, read on the forward strand.
CCGTTCAGGGGAATTTCATCTGCGTGGCCTACGTTGTAGTAGGTAACGCACATGAAAAGGGGAGGTACATGGCTGAACGCGCACTGCGAGGTGCTCGGCTCGGAACACAGAGCTTCGAGGATGAGCGCGGCGTCGAGATGGCTCCCCGGCAGCAGGTCGAGTACGTGTGCCCCGATGGACACACCTTTTCGGTCACGATGGCCGACGAGGCTGAGATTCCGTTCGAGTGGGAAGATCCGAAGACCGGTCAGGTCGGCGAGCTGGCGGGCGGCGTCAAGCCCGAAGGCAAGGTCGAGAAGCCGATTCGCACCCACTGGGACATGTTGCTGGAACGTCGCTCGGTCGACGAGCTCGAAGAGATCCTGACCGAACGTCTGACGCTTCTGCGCGGCGGTGAGATCGGTCCCCCGCATCTGCACCGGCCGAGCAAGAAGAAGAAAAGCGCCTAGACACCTGCCACAGGCCTAGGTATGCGGTGAAGGACCCCGGCTGCGGCCGGGTCTTTTGACGTCCGGAACCGGGTGCCGATCAGCTGCGGCGCCGCTTGCGCGGGACCGACCGGGCCAGCCCCCACACCGTGACCCGCCAGAGCGCCTCGCGGACGATAGCACCACTCATCTTGGACTCGCCCCGTTCACGCTCGACGAACGTGATCGGCACCTCGACGACGGACATCCCGGCTCCGACGACTCGTCGAGCCATGTCGATCTGGAAGCAGTAGCCCTGCGAGGCCACGTCGTCCAGCGGGAGCCGTTCGAGAGTCGAGCGCTTGAACGCACGGAAGCCGCCGGTGGCGTCCTTGATCGGGATGCCAAGCATTAGACGTGCGTAGAACGTCCCGCCACGGGAGATGAGCTTGCGGTGCCATGGCCAGTTGACCACGGCGCCGCCGGGAACCCACCGAGATCCAGGACCAGGTCGGCGCCACCCTCGCTAGCCGCCAAGATCTGCGTGAGGTCCTCGGGACGGTGCGAGCCATCAGCGTCCATCTCGAGGAACGTGTCGTAGTCGCGAGCCAACCCCCAGGCGAAACCGGCCCGATAGGCCGAGCCGAGCCCTTGCTTGGACGTGCGGTGCATGACGTGGATGCGCGGGTCAGCGGCGGCCAGCGCATCGGCGATGTCGCCGGTGCCGTCGGGAGATCCATCATCGGCGACGAGGACGTCGAGAGCTGGGGCTGCTGTACGTGGATGCGTTCCACGATGATCGCCAGGTTGGCCGACTCGTTGTAAGTCGGCACGATGACCAATGCCTTCACTGCTCGTCTCCCTGGTTCTGGTTGCGTCGTCGTGTTCCGACCCACCATGCTCCCACCCCGACGATCACCAGCAGCCACTCGAGGTAGCGGCCGATCACCAGGGCCGGTGTGCGGCTGGCGGCCAGGGTCACGGTCGTGCTGATCGTGGCTGGTTGGTGCATCGGTGCGCGCTCGACGACATGCCCGCTCGGATCGACGGCTCCGGAGATGCCATTGGTCGACGGGACGACGACCCAGCGGCCGGTCTCGATGGCGCGCAACCGCGAGATGTCCCACTGCTGCTCGGGCTGCGACGTTCCGGTGAACGCCGCATTGCTGGTCTGGACGACCAGCAGCTGCGCACCGCCGTCCATGGCTCTGCGGATCACGCTGTCATAGGCGATGTCGTAGCAGATCGTGTCACCGATACGGGTGTCGGCGATCGTCATGGCCCCCGGCTCGTCACCGGCGATCATGTCGCGCGGGATGTCGCGGGCCAGCCGGTTGAAGATGGATCCGGCCTGCTTGCGGAACGGCACGTACTCACCGAACGGCACCGGCTTGAAGCTTGACGTAGCGATCGCCGGGGCCGTTCTCGGTCCACACCACGCCGGCGTTGTACGACGTGTCGACGGTCGGCCCGTCGAACAGACCGCCGACCAGGATGGGTGCCTGCAGCCGGGCGGCGAGATTCTCGATCTGGTTGCGGGCATACGCGTTGTTGTACGGATCGATGTCGGTGGCGTTCTCAGGCCACAGCACCATGTCAGGGCGCGGGACCTCGCCCGCGTCGATCCGGTCGGCTAGGCGCGCTGTCTCAGCGAGGTGAAGATCAAAGATCTCGCCGCGTGGCCAGGTCAGGAAGACCCCAGGGACATCACCTTGAACCAAGGCAACTTGTCGCGTGCCGTCAGCGCCAGCGATGCCCGTGGGCAGCACCGCACCGACGCCCGCCAGCGCGAGCACCCCGGCGCCTGCCAGGAGGCGGGTCCTGAGTGCCGGACCGACGACCACGACGACGAGCAGCGCCGCGACCCCGAACAGGACCGCGCTGGTGCCTGGCATCGCGACGAGCCGCGCATAGGACGAGAAGGGCGTGTCGATCGACGTGTGCGCCAGGCGCCCCCACGGGAAACCGGTGAACGGGAAGCCGCCCCGAGCCCACTCCCCTGCGACCCACACGCCCGCACCGGCCAGCGGCCACCACGACAGTCTTGTCGCGGCCCGCAACGCCAGCATGATCGGGATGAAGAACAGCGTCTCTGCCACCACGAGCGCAACATAGGCACCGCTGCTGACGGCATTCATCCACCAGATCAGCGGACCCATGAATCCCAGCCCATACACCACGCCCGTGACGGCCACGGTGCGCTTGCGGGCACCGTCGAGCCCACGTGCCAACCAGATCAGCCCGGCCACCCCGACAACCATGGCGAAAGGGCAGGTTGACCGGATCAAAGTTGAGCGACGAGACGACGCCGAGAGCAGCAGCTGCCGGCCAGGCCAGCTTCCAGCTGACGTTCGGGGTCCGCCCGGGGCGGGCGGGTCTCACAGGGCGACGAGCCCGCGTGGGGTGTTGTTGAGCACCTCGAGGCCATCGGCCGTGCACACCGCAATGTCTTCGATGCGGGCGCCGAAACGTCCCTCGAAGTAGATTCCGGGCTCGATCGAGAAGGCCATGCCTTCTTCGAGCACGAGATCGTTGCCCTCGACGATGTACGGCTCCTCGTGGGTCTCCTGGCCGATGCCGTGGCCGGTGCGGTGGATGAACAGGTCTCCGTAGCCGGCGTCGGCGATGATCTGGCGGCCGATGGCGTCGACCGATTCGGCTGTCACGCCCGGACGCGCATGCTCGCGCTGTGCCTGGTGGGCCTCTTCGAGCACCGCGTAGGCCTTGGCGTACTCCGGATCGACGGTGCCGCCAGCCAGGTAGTTGCGGGTCGAGTCTGAGCAGTAGCCCGAGGGCATCGTCCCGCCGATGTCGACCACGACCGGTTCGCCGACCTCGATGACCCGGTCGGACAGCTCATGATGGGGTGAAGCCCCGTTGGGGCCTGAACCGACGATCACGAAGTCGACGGTCTCGTGCCCGGCCTCGAGGATCGCTGCGGCGATGTCGGCACCGACCTCGCGCTCGGTGCGTCCAGGACGTAGCCACTCGTGCACGCGACTGTGCACCTGGTCGATCGCCAGGCCGGCATCACGAAGCGCGGCGACTTCGGCGGCGTCCTTGCGGATGCGCACTTGGACCAGCGAACCGGCCAGCACCTGGTCGGCCTGCGGCATCGCCTCGCCGAAGGCGAAGACCCTCGCGGCCCACATGTGGTCGTCGAGGCCGATCGTCGTCGCTTCACCGACGAGCTGGGCGACCAAGGCGAACGGATCCTCGGTCTCGGTCCACGTCGCGATCTCGACGTCGACGCCCGACGCGACGGCCGCCTGGCGCTCGAGTGCGGGGACCACCAGCGTCGGCGCTCCGGAAGCGGGAAGGACCAGGCACGTCAGGCGCTCGAGCGGCAGCGCGACATATCCGGTCAGGTAGCGAAGGTCCGCCCCCGGGGTCACGAGCAGGGCGTCGATGCCCCGCGAAGCGGCTAGTTCTTGTGCCTTGCGCCATGTACTCACACAGCGACGATACCGGGCCGTCCGACACGGCAGCGAATGACAGATGCCAGAAGCTGACCTAGTGTGAAAAATCCAATGTCTAGGATCGGGGGGTCCTGATGCGTAGAGCAATAATTCCTGCTGCTGCAGTCATATTGACCAGCAGCCTCCTCGTCACCGCACCTGCGGTGGCTGGCGACAAGCACACACGCGACAAACACCAGGGGTCAGGCGTCGACACGAGCCGACTCACCAAGGCCGTGACAGTCAACGGCCAGCGAAGACCCTGCGGCGGCTGCAGGTCATCGCCAACCGGAACGAGGGCACCCGAGCGTCGCGGCTTCCCGGCTACGACCAGTCGGCGGACTTCGTGGCCAAAGAGCTGAAGAAGGCCGGCTACAAGGTCCGCAAGCAGTCATTCACCTTCGCGTTCAGCCGTGACCTCGAGCCGGCCACCCTGGCCCAGGTCACCCCGGTCGCCAAGGACATCGAGACCGAGGCGTTCGACTACTCAGGGTCCGGCGACGTGACCGGGCCGATCACCGCGATCAACCTGACCATCCCGCCTGGAGATGCCGGAACTGCGACATCGGGCTGCGCGCCGAGCGACTTCCCCGCTCCCGGCCCAGATCCGGCCGTCGCACTGATCCAGCGTGGCACCTGCGACTTCGGAGTCAAGGCCGCCAACGCTGAAGCCGCTGGGTACGACGCAGCGATCATCTTCAACGAGGGCCAAGAAGGACGGCAGAGCTGTTGACCGGAACGCTCGGCAACCCGGTCAACATCCCGGTCGTCGGCACGTCGTTCGCTGACGGCGCCGCCCTGGCAGCAACGCCGGGCGCGACCGTTCGAGTGACTGCGAAGACCGAGGTCGATCTCAACCGCACGACCACCAACGTGATCGCCGACCTGCCTCGCAAGACCAAGAACCCTGACCAGGTCGTCGTCGTGGGTGCACACCTCGACAGCGTCGCGGCAGGCCCGGGCATCAACGACAACGGCAGCGGAACGGCCGCCATCCTCGAGATCGCGAAGCAGTACAAGAAGACTGGCCTGGCCAAGAAGGCCGTCCCGGCCGGTCCGATTCGCGTTCTGGGGCGCCGAGGAGAAGGGACTGCTCGGCTCGTACCACTACGTCGGCAGCCTGACCGATGCTCAGCGTGCCAAGATCTACGCCAACCTGAATTTCGACATGCTGGGTTCGCCCAACTTCGCCCGGTTCGTCTACGACGGCGACGGCTCGGGAGGATGGCAACGCCGGACCGGCGGGGTCGGCCGAGATCGAGCAGGTCTTCTTGAAGTACTTCAGCAAGAAGAAGCTGGCGACGGCGCCGACGGCATTCGACGGACGATCTGACTACGGACCGTTCATCGAGGTCGGCATCCCGGCCGGAGGGTTGTTCAGCGGCGCCGAAGGCGTCAAGACACCCGAGGAAGTCGCGTTGTTCGGCGGAACCGCCGGGGTGGCATATGACAAGTGCTACCACCAGGCGTGCGACAACATCAGCAACATCAGCACCAAGGCGCTGGATCAGCTCGGTGACGCCGCCGCGCACTCGGTCGCCACGCTGACGTTGTCCAAGAAGGGGCTGTACGGAGATGCGAAGAAGGCCAAGGCCAAGAGAGCGCGGAGCTGACCGGCAAGCACGGTCACTCGCACGGTCAGAAGCGCATCCGCTAAAAGCCCGCCTCAGAAGTTTGGGAGGGCCCGTTGCGGGAGGGCACGGGTCTAGGCTCGGACCGTGCCCTCTCACGATGCCTCCCATGGTCGACTCCTGCTGCTCGACAGCGCCAGCTTGTACTTCCGCGCGTTCTTCGGGATCCCGAAGACGTTGAAAGCCCCTGACGGCACCGCAGTCAACGCACTGCGGGGCATCTTGGACTTCACCTCGTCCCTGACGACGCAGTACGAGCCCGAGGCCGTCGTGGCCTGCTGGGACGAGGCGTGGCGTCCGCAGTGGCGGGTCGACCTGATCGACACCTACAAGACGCAGCGGCTCGATGCCGAGGGCGGCGAGGCCGACACCACCGACGGTTCTGCTGGGCCCTCAGGTGCCGCTGATCGCTGAGGCGTTCGGTCTGCTCGGCATCCCCGTCGTCGGCGCGCCCGACTCCGAGGCCGATGACGTCATTCGGCACGCTCGCCGAGGTCTGGGACGGCCCCGTCGACATCGTGACCGGTGATCGTGACCTGTTTCAGCTCGTCGACGACGAGCGGCAGATCCGCGTCCTGTACGTCGCGAAGGGCGTGTCGAAGCACGAGGTCGTCGACAACGCCTGGCTGCGGACCAAGTACGGCATCGACGCCGCGTCGTACGTCGATTTTGCGGTCATGCGCGGAGATGCCTCGGATGGCCTTCCGGGTGTGGCCGGCATCGGCGACAAGACTGCCGCGGTCCTGCTGGAAGAGTTCGGCGACCTCGATGGCATCGCAGCTGCAGCCCTCGACCCGAGCCGTCGATCAAGCCGCGGGTGCGACAGTCCCTGATCGACTCCGTCGACTACATCGCCGCGGCGCGCGAGGTCGTCGCGGTGCGGCGCAACGTCTGCGAGCTGCCTGACCTGACCGGCACGGCCGATGTCGCAGCGTTCACCGACTTCGGTGCGACCTGGGGTCTCGGCGTGCCACCGAACGAGCACTTGCAGCCAGGTCCGCGATCAGGCGCTGATGCTGGCGTAGCTGACCACGCCGTGACGGAGCGCGTCGAGCGCTTCGCGGGCGGTCTTGCGCAAAGGCCCAGGTCCGGCCGCATCAGCGATCTGCGCGACCACGTCGATCAGCTGCTTCATGGCCCTGACGAAGTCGCCAGCCGCCAGGTCCATGTCGTTGAGCACCTGGTCGAGGGTCGCGTCATGGCACCACGACCAGACCGCCCCCGCGAACGCGAAGTCGGGCGTTCTCAAGAACTTCACCCGATGCTCCCGCTCGAGCTGCTGCAGCTCGGCACACAGGTCGTTCATGGTCGAGGCCGCGTCTCGCACCTCGCGCGTCGGGAACTGCGGCGTGGGCAGGTCGTCGGCATTACGTGACTCGAACGTCAGACCGCTGACGACAGCTGCCAGCTCGGCCGCGTCCAGGGAGTCCCGAGGTGCCCTGACGGAGGCACTCACTGACCAGCAGGTCGAGATCGCTGTAGAGCCGCTTGAGCCGTATGCCGTCGGCAGTCACCTCGTCACCATCGAGGTAGCCCAGGACGTCGAGCACCTGACAGACCCGATCGAACTGGCGGGCGACGGTGTTCGTGCGCTGCTCGATCCGACCACGCTGGTTGCGCGTGTCACGTTCGAGCTTGAGGTAACGCTCAGCCCACCGGGCGTGCGACTCGCGGTCGGGGCACTGGTGACAGGGGTGGTCGCGCAGCTTCTCGCGGATCACGGCAATGCGGGGATCTTCGCGCGTCGGCTGGGCGCGGTACGCCTTCGCGTGGTGGTACGACACCTTGTCGGCGTGCGTGCGCAACGCCGAGGCCAGGTCACGTCGTGCCTGCGGATTGCGCGAGCTGAACGACTTCGGGATGCGCATCGTCGTGATCGGCTCGACGGGCGTCGGGAAGTCGATGATCGCCAGGCGGCGAGCATGCCGGTTGGCGGTGAGCACCATGGGTCGCGGCCCGTCGGAGTCACTGACTCGTCCCGGGTCGAGGACGACGGCCAGTCCGGCGAACTTGCCCACCGGTACGTGGATCACGTCACCGGGCTTCAACCGGACCAGCGAGGCCACGACCTCGTCGCGTTCGGCCTGACGTCGGGCCTTGGAGCCGGTCGCCTCGATGTCGCTGAGGTCTCGGCGCAGCGAGGCGTACTCCATGAAGTCGCCGAGCTCGCACGAGACCCGTTCGCGGTAGCCCTCCAGCGCCTCGTCAGCCTTGCGGATCTGCCGGGCCAGACCCACGACAGCTCGGTCGGCCTGGAACTGGGCGAAGGACTGCTCCAGCAGGTCACGCGCGGTCTCGCGGCCCACCTGGCCGACCAGGTTGACCGCCATGTTGTACGAGGGGTGGAACGACGAGTTCAGCGGGTAGGTGCGCGTGCTCGCGAGCCCGGCGACCTGCTTGGGATCGAGTCCCTGCTGCCAGAGCACGACACCGTGACCTTCGACGTCGATGCCGCGACGGCCAGCCCGTCCGGTGGCTGCTGTGTACTCCCCCGGCGTGATGTTGGCGTGGGTCTCACCATTCCACTTCGACAGCTTCTCGATGACGACCGACCGTGCCGGCATGTTGATGCCCAGTGCCAAGGTCTCGGTCGCGAAGATGACCTTCACGAACCCTTCGCTGAACAGGTCTTCGACACACTCCTTGAAGGTCGGGAGCATGCCCGCGTGGTGCGCCGCGATACCGCGCACCAGACCGTCACGGAACTCGTAGAAGCCCAGGACGTGCAGGTCGTTCTCGGGCAGGTGAGCACACGCCGCATCGACGAACCGGCCGATCTCGGTCTGCTCGTCGGGTGTCGTCAGCGTGATCCGCGCGTCGAGGCACTGCTGCACGGCCTGGGCACAGCCGGCCCGGCTGAAGACGAAGTTGATGGCCGGCAGCAGCCCCTCGGCGTCGAGCCGTTCAACGACCTCGACCCGGCTGGGCGTGCGATTGCGGCTGCGGGGCCGCTTGCCGCCCTTGGCCTTGTGACCCTTCATCATGCGGGTGTACTGCCAGTCGTCGCGGGCCAGACGCTCCAATGCCTTGTTGACCTCGACGCCGCGGTCATCCTTGCTCGGCTCGAACAGCGGGTACAGCGTGCGGCCCACCAGGACGTGCTGGTGCAACGGGATGGGACGTCGCTCCTCGACGATCGTGACGGTGTCGCCCACGTACCTCGGTCAGCCAGTCGCCGAACTCCTCGGCGTTGGACACCGTCGCCGACAGCGAGATGACCGACACCGACTCGGGCAGGTGGATGATGACTTCTTCCCACACCGCGCCACGCATCCGGTCGGCGAGATAGTGCACCTCGTCCATCACGACGTAGCCAAGGGTGTCAAGCGTGCGGGATCCGGCGTACAGCATGTTGCGGAGCACCTCGGTCGTCATGATGACGATCGGCGCCTCACCGTTGATCGTGTTGTCGCCGGTCAGCAGGCCGACCTTGTCCGCACCGTAACGGTCGACCAGGTCGGCGAACTTCTGGTTCGACAGCGCCTTGATGGGCGTCGTGTAGAAGCACTTGCGCCCCGTGGCGAGCGCCAGGTGCACGGCGAACTCGCCGACCAACGTCTTGCCCGAACCGGTCGGTGCGGCGACGAGCACCCCGTGACCGTCCTCGACGACCTTGCAGGCCTCGACCTGGAATCCGTCGAGACCGAACTCGTACAGCCCCTTGAACTCCGTCAGGTGGGGTATCTGCCTGCTGGCTCGTGCTTGTGCGTATTTTTCGGCCGGCGAGGTCATGTGTCCAGACTACGCGGGAGGTGGAGGAGCGAAGACACGCAACGCTCCGGCTGCACGGTCGTCGTCATCGGCAACGCTCCAGACGTTCACCGTCGCCGTACGCGACGATCCCCGGCGATGACAGGGTCACCTCCCGCACACGGTGACGCTCGAACTCCGGCAGGGTCGTGTGCGTGCCACGGTAAGGCTGGGGAAAAACACGCAGGAACTTGCCCTTGCTGACCGGGTTGATGATCACGACGTCGAGCAGGCCGTCGTCGATCTTGGCGCCCTCGCAGATACGCAGGCCGCCACCGAACGACGGCCCGTTGCCCACGGCGACGAGCATCGCCTCGCGGTGGATCGTGACGCCGTCGAGGCTCGATGTCGAACGGCAGGGGTGAGAACGCTGGCGAGCTCCTTTGACGATCGCGATGTTGTACCGCATGTTGCCCCGGGGCCAGGTCATCGCGTTGGCGCGTTCGTTGACCTTGGAGTCGAATCCTGATGCGACGACGGTCGCGACGTAGGCGTTGTCGGCGCGCGCCAGGTCGATCGTGCGCACATGACCGGCCAGGACGACCTCGACTGCTGCATCGACGTCCTTGACCGGAATGTCGAGGGACCGTGCGGTGTCGTTGCCGGTTCCTGCAGGAATCAGCCCGAAGACGAGGTCGGTGTCGGCCACGTGGTCGAGGACGCCGTGCAGGGCACCGTCTCCGCCGACCACGAGCACGCCGTCGAGTCCCTGATCGATCGCCAGCTCAGCTGGTCGCGCGCAGCCGGCGCGTCCTCGCCCTGGATCGTCGTGGTGCGATGTCCTGCGCCGCGCAGCCGATCGGCCGCCTGCGCAGCAATCAGCTCACCCCGCTTCTTGCCTGACGTGGGATTGACCACGAGCGCGAGGTGCATGCCAGCAGCGTAGTGCGATTCAGTCGTCCAGCGGGGATGCTTCGTCATCTGCGGGCTCGTTCTCGGCCGCCAGCTTGTCGCGCTTGCGGTCGGTCAGCTTCGCGATGGCTCGGAGACCAGGTAGAGCACCGTCATCGGCACGGCGAGGAACAGCATCGTCAGCGGATCGGTGCTGGGCGTCGCGATCGCCGCGAAGACGAAGATGCCGATGATCGTCCACGGCCGTGCCTTGGCGAGCTGACGTGCAGCTCGCGATGCCCAGACGGTTGAGCATCACGACCACGAGAGGGATCTGCGCCGCGATGCCGAAGACCAGTACGGTGCGGATCACGAAGTTGAGGTAGTCGCCCAACGACAGCAGCACGTTGACCGAGTCGGGGGCGACGCTGATGAGCACCTCGATCCCCTTGGGGAGCACGAGGTAGCCGACTGTCACGCCGCCGGCGAACAACGGAGCACCGGTTGCCGCGAGCAGCGCCGCCCACCGCTTCTCGTTGCGGTGCAACGCCGGCAGGATGAACGCCCAGATCTGCCACATCCAGATCGGGCTGGAGATCACGAGCCCGATCGCGAGCGACAGCTGCAGCCGGAAGCTGAACGCCGATCCGACGCCGCCGCTCAGCACCAGCTCGGCGTTGAAGCCCTTGCGCTCCAGCAATGGCTTGATGCCATCGACGTAGGGCTGCTTGATGAACGCAAAGGCGTCAGGGTAGATGATCCAGCCCACGATAGTTCCGACAAGAATGGCCAGAACGGCGAGGGTCAGGCGGTTGCGCAGCTCGCGCAGGTGTCCCATGAGCGGCATCGTGCCGCCCGGTTGCGGGCGGGCGTGCCGGGTCGCAGCGCCAAACGTCAGCCCTGTTCGGGCTTCTTGTCTGCCTCAATCGTCTCGAGGGAGGCCGGCTTGACCGGCTCGTCGTCATCGTCGTCGTGCATCGCCTTGACCTCGGTCTTGAAGATGCGCAGGGCCTTGCCTGAGCCACGAGCGAGCTCGGGAAGCTCTTGCCACCGAACAGCAGCAGCACGACTCCGAGGATGATCAAGATCTCGGTGGGGCCGATCTGACGGAACATGATTACTCCTCTGTGGGTACGACGTCTTCATCGTACGCCTGCAAGGCTACGCGAGCGTCGTCAATCACCTGTGAGCGGACTGACTCGGCTCGATGACCGTCACAGAGCCGGCATTGCGCAGGACCAGACGGCGCAACCAGTCGAGGTCGGCGCCGTAGATCTTGGCCCGCCACACACCGTCATCGTTCTGCTCGAGCAGATCGACCTGGTAGTACTCGGTCAGCCAGTGGGCGCGCGGATGCAGGTCGACCAGCACGTACGGCGTCTGCTCGCCGACTGTGAAGAAGCCGTCGGACAGGTCGCGCGTGGTGGCGTCGTGATCCTCGACATCGATCGCGGTGACCTCGGCCGTCAGGATCCGGTCGAGCCGGAAGAACCGCAAGTCTTCGGCCTTCAGGCACCACGCCTCGAGGTACAGCTTGCCCTGCTCGGTGAACAGCCGGCGAGGATCGACCTGGCGGTCGGAGACCTCGTCGCGCGTGGCAGTGGCGTACGACAGCTCCAGCCGCTTGCCCGTGGCAAGTGCGCGGACGATCGCACTGTGGATGTCTGCATCGACCGTGTCGAGGACGATGTCGACGGGTGCGGTGACGCTGTCGCCCACAGCGCTCTCGACCTTGGCCAGGGTTGCGTCGATGACGGTCAGCCGGCGCCGCTGGCTGACGCTCGCAGCGTGCGTAGCGCGACGATCAGCGCGACACCTTCACGCGAGCCGATCCGCAACGGACGGGTCATGAAGTCGGCATCGCGGATGTGAACGATGCCATCGCGCTCCAGCGCCGTCAGATCGAAATCGATCAGCTCTCCGGCGTACTCCCCCGTGCCGGTGTACATCAACAGGCGAAGGTCGTCGCGGATCACCTTGGGCGTCACCCCGAACTCTGCGGCCACCTCGTTGACGGGCACGCCGTCATTGCCCTGCAGGTACGGGACCAAAGCGAGCATCCGGATGACCTGCTGCTGCGAACGGCTCACGTGCTGCCCTCCAACGAACCGTCGACCGCTGCCCGCAATCGGGTGATCACGGACGAGCGCACCTCGGGTGGCGAGATCACGACGGCGTCAGGGCCGTAGGACGCGACCTCGGACGCCAGCTCCCAGTGAGACGAGTAGCGAAGCCGGATCTCGTCGAGCCCGTTGCCCAGTGGTGTCACAGACTCAGCCATGCGTCGCAGCGACTGTCCTCTCCCAGCACGGACGTGCAGCACGGCTGCCTCGGCCGGTGCCGGCGGGAACAGTGCCCGGGCGAACTCCTTCATGTCGATGCCATCAGGGATCTCGTAGGATCCCGGCTGCCCCGATGTCTCGACCTCGCCGATGACGCGCGACAACCGGAACAGTCTTCGTTCGTTGCGGTCGAGGTCGAAACCGCCGACATACCAGCGGTCGCGCCACGAGATGATCCCCCACGGCTGCAGATGCCTGAGCATCGGCTGCTGGTTGGGCCTGGCGTACGAGAACGTGACCGGAACCCGACGGGTTGTCGCATCCACATCGCGTCGAAGGACGGCTCGTCGGTCGACAGCTTCGGGCTCGGCCATGCGAAGGACGCTCGTGTCGACGTCGACACCGATCGCTTTGAGCTTGACCAGCGCCGTCGTCGACTGGCTCGCCATGCCTGCGTGCTCCCAGACCTGGGTAGCGAGCCCGATGACAGCAGCCTCTTCCCGCGTGAGCCTCGAGATCAGGCAGCTCAGCCTCGTCACGACGGATCCGGTATCCGGGCTCGTCGTTGAAGTACTTGTCGTTCTGCCCCGTCTCGACGTTGATGCCGAGCTCCCGCAACTCGTCCTTGTCGCGTTCGAACTTGCGGTCGAAGGCGGCCGGCGACGAGTCGCGGTAGTCGGCGATCGACTCTCGGATCTGATCTTTCGTCAGGTACTGACGACTCACCAGAAGAGCGAAGATGAGGTTCATCAACCTCTCGGTCTTGCGCTCGGCCATGACAGGAGGATGTCAGGAAGCAGCGGCTGCGTCGAGGAGGTCGATCGCGAAGATCAGCGTGTCGCCCTTCTCTGATGATGTCGCCTTGCGGCTGGTCGCCGTACGCCTTGTCTGCGGGGCACACCAGCACGACCCGGCTGCCAGCTTCTGGCCGACCAGCAGCTCGTCCCAGCACTTGATCAGACCGCCGGTACCCACCGGGAACCTGCCGGCGACTTGGACCACGACTCGTCGAAGACCTTGCCGTCGGGGTAGACCTGCCCGACGTACTGCGCCGTCAGGGTCTGGCCCTTCCCGATCTTCGCTCCGTCACCCTGGATGACGGTGTGCAGGCTCGCCTTGGTCTGCTTCTTCTTGGTGTCCTTGGTCGGCGTGAAGCCGGAGGGATGGTTGTCCTTGTCGAGCTCGAGCTTCGGCAGGTCCGACGGCAGGCTCTTGGCCTTGCCGGTGACCTCGGTCGGCACCTTGGCGACGATGTCGAAGACGAAGACCAACGAGTCGTCGGCCTTGATGTCGAACTCCTTCTGAGCGGCCCCGAAACCGTCCTTGGGCGAGACGCCCACCACGACACGGCTGCCGACCTTCTGATCGGTCAGGCCCTTGACGATGCCCTTGAAGAGCGTCTCGTCGAGCGTCCAGGTGACCGGGGTGCCGCGGGTGAAGGAGCTGTCGAACTGCTTGCCGGTACGTCCGTTGAGGGCCGCGTAGTTGACCTTGACGGTGTCGCCGGCCTTGACGACGTCGCCGTCACCCTCTGAGACCACGTCGGTCGAGGTCTTGGTGACCTTGAACCCTTTGTCGACGGTGATCTTGGGAGTCTTGGCCGAGCTCACCTTGACCGATGACAGATCGGCACCGCCACCATCGGAATCGCTGCCCCCACAGCCGGCAAGAACGAGGCTGGCGGCAACAGATGCCAGGAGAATTCGACGCACGATGAACGACCTTTGGGTGGACGGGACAAATCGTGGATCATCGTAACGACAGCCCCCAAGTAACCCGCAGTCACATCCCGTCTATCAACCTCTGCACCCGTTCGTCCTCGGAGCGGAACGGATCTTTGCACAGCACCGTGCGCTGAGCCTGGTCGTTGAGCTTGAGGTGGACCCAGTCGACCGTGAAGTCTCGACGTCGCTCCTGTGCGCGCTTGATGAAGTCGCCTCGCAGCCTCGCCCGGGTGGTCTGCGGAGGAATTGACTTGGCCGCGAACACGTCGAGATCGTTGGTGACGCGCGCGACCGCTCCGCGCTTCTCCAGCAGGTAGAACAGACCGCGATCGCGTCGGATGTCGTGATAGGCCAGGTCGAGCTGGGCGATCCGCGGATCACCCCAGCCCATCCCGTGCGTCGTGCGGTAGCGGTCGAGCAGCTTGTACTTGATGATCCAGTCGACTTCACGCTCGACCAATGACAGGTCTTCGGACTCGACGGCCTTGAGCGTGCGCTCCCACAGGTCGAGGGCGCGGGTGATCGTGGGTGTGTGCAGGCCGTTCTTGTCGACGAACTCGGCTGCTTTGCCGAAGTACTCGGCCTGGATCTCCAGGGCCGACAGCTCGCGACCGTTGGCGAGCTGGACCTTGCGTCGTCCGGTCATGTCGTGCGAGATCTCGCGAATCGCCCGGATTGGGTTGTCCAACGTCATGTCGCGCATCGCGACGCCGGCCTCGATCATCCGCAGGACCAGGTCGGTGGTGGCGACCTTGAGCAGGGTCGTGGTCTCGCTCATGTTGGAGTCGCCCACGATGACGTGAAGACGCCGGAAGCGCTCGGCGTCGGCATGCGGTTCGTCGCGCGTGTTGATGATGGGCCGCGACCGGGTCGTAGCGCTCGAGACACCCTCCCAGATGTGCTCGGCGCGCTGGCTGACCGAAAAGATCGTGCCGCGCGGCGTCTGCTGGATCTTGCCAGCACCGCAGATGATCTGACGTGACACCAGGAACGGGATCAGGACGTCGGCCAGTCGGCTGAACTCGCCGTGCCTGCTCACCAGGTAGTTCTCGTGGCAGCCGTAGGAGTTGCCAGCCGAGTCGGTGTTGTTCTTGAACAGGTAGATGTCGCCCTCGACGCCGTCGTCTGCCAGGCGCTGCTGGGCGTCGAGCATGAGGCCTTCGAGGATGCGCTCCCCCGCCCGGTCATGCGTGACCAGGTCGACGAGGTCGTCGCACTCTGGCGTGGCGTACTCGGGATGGCTGCCGACGTCGAGGTAGAGCCGGGCACCGTTGCGCAAGAAGACGTTGCTGCTGCGACCCCATGACACGACGCGCCGGAACAGGTAGCGGGCCACCTCGTCGGGTGACAGACGACGCTGGCCCTTGAATGAACACGTGACGCCGTACTCGTTCTCGATACCGAAGATCCGTCGGTCCATGTCGCCAGCCTAGTCGCGTGCACGCAACCGTGCGGGATGACGCGCAAAACGCTGGTAGCCTGGCAGGCGTGGGGTCGTATCGGCCCTCCGGACGAGGGAGCCGTACCCGGCAAGCGACAAGACGGCCGTGAGGAAGATGTCATGGCATGGTTGGTACTCGTTGTCTCTGGTGTTCTCGAGTCGGTCTGGGCTGTCGCGCTCGGCAAGAGCGAGGGCTTCAGCAGCTTCGCACCGTCTGCACTCTTCTTGGTCGCGCTGACCGCGAGCATGGCTGGCTTGGCCTACGCCATGCGGACACTGCCGATCGGCACCGCCTACGCGATCTGGGTCGCTATCGGAGCGTCACTGACGGTCGCCTTCGGCATGATCTCAGGTGACGAGTCGGCCGGTCTGCTGAAGATCTTGCTGCTCGTTGGGCTGGTCAGCTGCGTCGTGGGCCTGAAGCTCACGCACTGATCATCGATCGACCGTCACGGGTGGCGGCGCACGTGCGCCGTCCCCGGAGGACGTCGATGCCATGCGGCGGTGCACCGTCGGACGGATTGATCCGACGTTCCTTGGCTTCGGCCCGATGCTCCTGCTCGATCGCGCGGCCCGGCAGCATCGCGGCGGAAAACACGTCGAGGCCGGCGGCGCTGAGCCCACGCCGACGCTTCGAGACTCGCTCGACCGCCGCCAGGACCACCAGCAACACGACCAGACCCGGCAGTGTCGCGGCGAACAACACGCCGAAGCTCACGGGATCTACTTGCCCAACGCCGCCACGACGTCGGCGTCGCTGAGTCGTTTGAACTTGCGGGGCTGGGGGCGGGTGCGCGACAACGTGGCGATCTCGAGCGCCGAGGCCTCCACCGTGCGCACCGGGTCAGTGTCCTGGCCCAACGCCGTCACGGCGAGCTTGATGGCGCTCTCCAGGTCGAGGGCCGCGGTGTAGTGCTCGACCAGATAGCTCTCGACCTTTTCATTCTGGCCTCCCATGACACCAAAACCAGGCACATCAGCCACCGAGCCGTCGTACGTCAGCCGGTACACCTGGTCGTGGGCGGCGTCGTCGCCGAGCTCGCCGACGAAGATCTCGACCTCGTACGGCTTCTCCCCGCCGGACGAGAAGATCGTGCCGAGGGTCTGGGCGTAGGCGTTGGCCAGACCGCGGGCGGTGACGTCGCGGCGGTCGTAGGCGTAGCCGCGCATGTCGGCGAGCCGCACTCCCGCGATGCGCAGGTTCTCGAACTCGTTGTAGCGGCCAACAGCAGCGAAGCCGATGCGGTCGTAGATCTCGCTGATCTTGTGCAGGGCCTGCGACGGATTCTCCGCGACGAAGACGATGCCGTCGGCGTACTGCACGACAACGACGCTGCGCCCGCGGCTGATGCCCTTGCGAGCAAAGTCGGCCCGGTCCTTCATCAGCTGCTCGGGCGAGACGTAGAACTGCTGGGTCATGGGTGCTCCTCGGATGTCTTCTACGTCAGGGGTCTACGTCAGTCAGTTGAGCGGGGCCGGCGGCCCGTCGGGCGGACCAGCCGCCCGCCGATGACGTCATCGGCGATCGCACCGACCTCGTCGGCGGCCAGACGTCGGTAGCCGTCGGCTGTCACGACCGACACGACCGGGAAGATCCGCCTCGTCAGGTCGGGGCCTCCAGTGGCGGAGTCGTCGTCGGCGGCGTCGTACAGGGCCTGGATCGCCGCGGTGACGCAGTCGCCCTCGGTCAGCCCACGGCTGTAGAGCTTCTTGAGCGATCCGCGGGCGAACACCGAGCCCGAGCCGACGGTGTGGAAGCCGCTGTGCTCCTCGTACCGGCCGCCTGTCACGTCGTAGGAGAAGATGCGCCCCTGCTGGGTCTCGAAGTCGAAGCCGGCGAACAACGGCACGACTGCCAGCCCCTGCATGGCCAGACCGAGGTTGCCCCGGATCAGGGCGGCCAAGCGATTGGCCTTGCCGTCGGCCGACAGCACAGTGCCTTCGATCTTCTCGTAGTGCTCGAGCTCGACCTGGAACAGCCGGACCATCTCGATCGCGAGTCCGGCGCTGCCGGCGATGCCGATGCACGAGTACTCGTCGGCCGGGAAGACCTTCTCGATGTCGCGCTGGGCGATGACGTTGCCCATCGTGGCGCGGCGGTCGCCGGCCATGACTACACCACCGTCGAACGTCGCAGCGACGATCGTCGTGGCGTGGGGAGCCAGGTCAGCAGTGGCTCCGGCGGCTCGCGAGGCGGCCCCCGGCATGAGCTGGGGGGCAGCAGACGCGAGGTAGTCGGCGAACGACGAGTTGCCGGTCAGGCGGGTGCCCTCAGGCAGCATCACTGTCCGCCCTTCTGCACGAAGCTGCGGACGAACTCCTCGGCATTCTCCTCGAGGACGTCATCGATCTCGTCGAGGATCGAGTCGACGTCGTCATCGAGCTTGGCCTTGGCCTCGGTGTCGACCTCGGTGGGCTCGACCTGCTCGTCGGCCTCGGCTGGCTTGCGCGTGTTCTTGTGCTGCTGCTCTGACATGACACAACCCTATCCCCCGAAGACCACCCAGGGGCGGTGACTTGGCGACGTATCCGGTCCGTGGATGCGCCGCTGCGTCACCTGACCTTGGCGAAACTCAGGGTGAACGCTCAGTGGCTGTGCCATGCTCGGGCCGTGAAGATGCGACTCGCCGTGCTCGTGACGATCCTGCTGAGCGCCGGGTTGGTCGCAGGATGTGGATCGCCACCCGCAACCTCCGGCAAGGACTCAGAGACCGTCCTCGTTCACGGAGTGGTCGAGAGAGATGGCAAGCCGCTGCAGGACGCCAGGGTCTGGCTCACCTTGTGGCCAGAGGACCTAGACGACTTACCTGAGGGCGGAACCGTCGACACCAAGGCCTTCAAGCCGGCGAAGACCAACAGCGACGGCAAGTATGTGCTGAGCCTCGATCCGGATGAGCTGACGTCTCGTTACTTCAACGGCGACCTCCTCAACTTCGACATCTCGGTCTCGGACGAAGTGAAGAACGGACAGTGGGGCTCGACTGTCTACCTCGTCAAGGAGCGGTTCTGGCGCCAGGACGAGCAGGATCGGATAGCCGACGACGTCCATCAGATCGACTTCGACCTCGGCAAGAGTCCGTCCGTCACGTTGGAGACCCTTGACGCCCCCGACAAGCATGAGCTCCTGATCATTCCCGGCGCGGGCGAAGCGAGCTAGACCGCGTCCATGCCCTCACACCGCTCCCCCGGCCGCGCCCGCGTGCCGCGCAGCTTCTGGGTATACGTCGGCCTGTTGTCCCTGGCCGTGGCGGTGCTCCTCGCCGCGGCACTCGCAGGATGGTTGCCGCCGTGGTTCGACTACGTCGTGTACGCCCTGATTGCGGTCTCGTTCATCTTCAGGCTCCGTGAGGTCCCCGCAGAGCTTCGACGGATGCGCGATGCCAACTCGCGTATCGACCCGGAGTACCGGCGGTCCAAACGACGCTAGCCCGGCTCGCACGCAGCTCGTCGGTCATCTCATCGTCCGGTGATGGCGTGGAACAGGTCGGCGGCCGTGTTGCTGTTCTCGAAGAGCTGCCCGACGTGCTCGGCGGTTCCCCGCAACGGCTCCATGGTGGGGATCCGTTGCAGGGAGTCACGGCCGGGCAGGTCGAAGATCACCGAGTCCCACGACGCGGCAGCGATGTCCTTGCTGAACTTGGCCAGGCATCGGCCACGGAAGAACGCTCGCGTGTCGTGCGGGGGCTCGGTGACCGCAGCGGTGATCTGCTCGTCGGTGAACAGCCTGTCCATCCGTCCGGTGCGCACGGCTGGTGGTACAGGCCTTTGTGCAGCCGCACGTCGTGATACTGCACGTCGACCAGGTGCAGCTGGCGTGGTCCCACGACAGGCCGTCGCGTTCGCGGTAACGCTCGAGCAGGGCCAGCTTGGCCACCCAGTCGAGCTCGCGCACGCACTCCATCGGGTCGCGCGCCAAGCGGACAAGGACGCTTTCCCACCGCTGGAGGATGTCGTCGGTCTGCTCGTCCGAGCCGTTGCGGGCGACGAATGCCTTGGCCAGCTCGAGGTACTCGCCCTGCAGCTCGAGGGCTGTCACGGTTCGGCCGCTCTCCAGCTCGACCTTGTGCGTCAGGCTCGGATCGTGCGAGATGTCGTGCACGGCCTTGACCGGCTCAGCCAGTGCCAGGCTCTCGGTGATGAAGCCGGCCTCGATCATGGCGAGCACCAGCGATGTCGTGCCGTGCTTGAGGTAGATCGCTGTCTCGGAGCAGTTGGCGTCGCCGATGATGACGTGCAGTCGGCGGTACTTGCGCGGGTCGGCGTGCGGCTCGTCGCGGGTGTTGATGATGGGCCGCTTGAGCGTCGTCTCCAGGCCGACCCCGACCTCGAAGTAGTCGGCCCGCTGGCTGATCTGGAAGGCATGGACGCTGCCATCCTGCTGCTGCCCGACACGGCCTGCGCCCGTAAAGACCTGACGCGAGACGAAGAACGGCGTCAGGTGCTGCACGATGTGCTCGAACGGCACGTCGCGGCGCATCAAGTAGTTCTCGTGCGAGCCGTACGAGGCGCCCTTGTTGTCGACGTTGTTCTTGTACAGGACGATCGGCGGGGTGTTGGGCATCTGTCCGGCGAGCTCTGCGGCCAGCCGCATGACGTCCTCACCGGCCTTCTCCCACCGCACGACGTCCAGCGGGTTGGTGACCTCAGGACTGGAGTACTCCGGGTGCGCGTGATCGACGTAGAGGCGAGCGCCATTGGTCAGGATGATGTTGGCCAGACCCATGTCCTCGTCGGTGAGCTGCGACGGATCGGCCGCATCGCGGCTGAGGTCGAAACCGCGCGCGTCCCGCAGCGGGCTCTCCTCCTCGAAGTCCCACCGCGCGCGGCGCGTCAGACCGTGCGCCGCCGCATAAGCGTTCACGACGTGGGTCGAGGCGACCATCGGATTGGCGTGCGGCTGTCCCTGCGCGGCGATGCCGTACTCGACCTCACTACCCTGCACCCGGCGAACTGTCATGCTTCGACCCTAGCCGCCTGGGGATCATTCGCGTGCTGCGATGACCTTGGCCAAATGGACGCTGTCGTCGTAGTCGGCGTAGAAGCCGAACTTCGGAATCGACTCGTAGCCAGCTGATGTGTACAAGGCAATAGCCTCCGGCTGCGCCGTCCCGGTCTCCAGGACGAGGCGAGTCGCACCAGCTGCTGCGGCCGTGGTCTCCAGCTCGGCCAGGATCTGTCTGGCCAGCCCCTGTCGTGCGAACGCCGGACGGACGAACATCCGCTTGATCTCCGCATCGGACTGCCCCGCCGGACCACCACGCCGCCACCCGCCCATCGCGGCAGGAACCTCGTCGACGTAGATCATGACGAAGTGTCCGCCGGGCGGGTCGAACTGGTGCACGTCGATCGGTGCGACGTCGCCGTCACCGCCGTAGCGCCGGCCGTACTCGGCCTGCACCTCGGCGGTCAGCAGCTGCGCGTCGTCGCACGCGTACGAGACCCTCCGCAGCTCGCGGGTGGCAGGGAGATCGTGCGTCAGTGTGGCTCCTAGAGGTACTGGCCGGTGTTGGCGACCGTATCGATCGACCGTCCGGGCTCGTTGCCGCTCTTGCCGGAGATCAAGGTGCGGATGAACACGATGCGCTCACCCTTCTTGCCGAGATCCGCGCCCAGTCGTCAGGGTTGGTCGTGTTGGGCAGGTCTTCGTTCTCCTTGAACTCGTCGAGGCAGGCCTGCAGCATGTGCTGGATGCGCAGACCGCGAGCGCCGTGGTCGAGGAGATCCTTGATCGCCATCTTCTTGGCCCGGTCGACGATGTTCTGGATCATCGCGCCGGAGTTGAAGTCCTTGAAGTACAGCACTTCCTTGTCGCCGTTGGCGTACGTGACCTCGAGGAACTGGTTGTCCTCGGACTCGGTGTACATGCGCTCGACGGTGCGCTGGATCATCCCGCTGACGCAGGCCTGCCGGTCGCCGCTCCACTCGTCGAGGTCATCAGGATGCAACGGCAGGCTGGCAGTCAGGTACTTGCTGAAGATGTCGCGGGCCGACTCGGCGTCGGGGCGCTCGATCTTGATCTTGACGTCGAGTCGACCCGGCCGCAGGATCGCGGGGTCGATCATGTCTTCGCGGTTGGACGCACCGATGACCAGCACGTTCTCGAGGCCTTCGACGCCGTCGATCTCGCTGAGCAGCTGCGGAACGATGGTGTTCTCGACATCGGACGAGACGCCCGAGCCGCGCGTGCGGAACAGCGAGTCCATCTCGTCGAAGAACACGATGACGGGTGTGCCCTCGCTGGCCTTCTCACGGGCGCGCTGGAACACCAGGCGGATGTGCCGCTCGGTCTCGCCGACGTACTTGTTGAGCAGCTCGGGCCCTTGATGTTGAGGAAGAACGACCGCCCTTCCTCACCCGTGCGTTCCGAGACCTTCTTGGCCAAGGACGCGGCGACGGCCTTCGCGATCATGGTCTTGCCACATCCGGGCGGCCCGTACAGCAGGACGCCCTTGGGCGGCTTCAGCTCGTGCTCGATGAAGATCTCTGGATGCAGGTAGGGCAGCTCGACTGCGTCGCGGATCGACTCGATCTGCTGGCGCAGGCCACCGATCGAGTCGTAGTCGATGTCGGGCACCTCTTCGAGGACGAGCTCTTCGACCTCGGACTTCGGCACCCGCTCGTAGACGTAACCGGATCGACCGTCGAGCAGCAGCGAGTCGCCGGCGCGGATCTTGAGCCCCAGCAGCGGCTCGGCCAGTCGGACGACACGCTCTTCGTCGGTGTGTCCGAGCACGAGGGCACGCTCGCCGTCGGCCAGGATCTCCTTGAGCGTCACGACTTCACCGGTCTGCTCGAACTCCAGCGCCGTGACGACATTCATGGCCTCGTTGAGGATGACCTCTTGTCCCTTGCGGAGGGCATCACGATCGACCGTGGGGCTCACGTTGACCCGCAGCTTGCGACCACCGGTGAACACGTCGACCGTGTCGTCCTCGTTGAGCTGCAGGAACGTGCCGAAGCCGGTCGGCGGCTGTGCGAGCCGGTCGACTTCTTCCTTCAGCGTCACGATCTGGTCGCGGGCCTCGCGCAGCGTCGACGTCAGCCGTTCGTTCTGGCTGTTCGTCGCCGAAAGCTCGGCTTCCAGCTCGGTCAGCGCGGCGTTGGTCGATCGCTCGGTACCGAGGCGCCGGCGCAGATGTTCGACCTCCGCGCGCAAGTAGGCAATCTCCTGGTCGGGACCACTCATGCTGGTGGGCTCGTTCTCGCTCATCAGACACCTCCTGCTCGTACGGATGACCCTACCCGTCAAGACAACTTTGTGAATGTCATCTCAAGCACTGCCTCAAGTGTCGTTTGGACAACGTTGCAAGACCGTCGCGCCCGGACCCGGTCAGCAGACGGTCAGCGCACCGTCAGGAAGCGTCGTGCCCGAACGGCCTGGGGCCGGTGTAGTCCGGTCCGTAGGCACCCGGCGCGGGCCGCCGCGACGTGCCCATCGAGTGGTAACCGGGCGCCATGCGGCGTGCGGTGACCAGGAAGGCGGTGTGCCCGTTCATCTTGTGCTGCGGCCGCACCGCCAGGCCCTCGAGGTGCCAGTCGCGCTCAAGCGTCTCCCACGCCCGCGGCTCGGTGAATCCGCCGTCCTCGCGGATCGTCTCGACGAACCTCGACAGCTGTGTCGTCGTGGCGACGTAGGCGCAGATGATGCCGCCGGGGACCAGGCGTTCGACGGCCAGTGGGATGCACGACCACGGGTCGACCATGTCGAGGATCAGTCGATCGATCTCGGTCTCGGTGATGACCTCGCGGACGTCACCGACCGTCAACGTCCAACCGGGCAGGTCGGTGCCGGCGACCTGGTGCACGTTCTTCGTGACGTTCTCGGCGAACTCCTCGCGCAGGCGTCAGGAGCCCAGCGTGCCGGTCGGTCCGATGGCCCGCAGCAGGTAAGACGTCAAGCTGCCCGACCCGGCGCCTGCCTCGACGACGCGTGCTCCGGGGTAGATGTCGGCCTGCGCGACGATCTGCGCGGCGTCCTTGGGGTAGATGATCGCGGCGCCGCGCGGCATCGAGACGACGTACTCGAACAGCAACGGCCGGAACACCTGGTACGGGGCGTCCATCGACGAGTGGATGACGATCCCCTCGGGCTGGCCGAGCATGTCGTCGTGCTTGATCTGGCCCTTCTTGGTCGAGAACTCCTTCCGGCCTCGGCTGGACGTTGTGCTTGCGGCCCTTGGGGTCGGTCAGGCGGACCCATTCGCCTTCGGTGAGGGGTCCGCTGCGGGTGAAGGAAGTCATTTTCGGCTCGCTCGATAGGCATCGTCGACGGCGCGTGTGGTCAGGACACCGAACACGCTTCCGTCTGGTTCGGTCAGTACGTAGTTCTCAGCAGGACGCACGGTCATGGCACGCAACAGCTCGGTGCCGTGCAGATCTGCGGGCAGGGCGACGGCCCCTGGCGGTGGTGTCGCACCGGGCACCGCGAGCTCGCGGGCAACGGCTGGTTGATCCGGGCGGTGCGTGCGGCGCTGCGGAGGGCCTGGCTCGCCCCTTGCCACAGGACGACGGCGACCATCGCGGCAACTAGCAGGTTCAGCACGCCCTCCTCGGCGTCGCCGAACGTCACCAGCGCTGCGACGACGAGGGCGACGGCCGTGAGACGACCGACCCAGCCGGCCGCCCGGATGCCGACCTCCTCGTCGCGGGTGACCATCCAGATGACGGCGCGAAAGACTCGTCCGCCGTCGAGCGGCAGCCCCGGGATCATGTTGAAGATCGCGACGATCAGGTTGACCACGGCGATCGACCACACGACATCAGCCGCCGTGCCCGTGCCCAGTGCATCCGACACGCCGAATGCTCCCAGCGCGATCGCGAGCGACGCGGCCGGGCCGACGATCGAGGTCAACAGCTCCTGGCTGGGCGTGCGGCTCTGCCCCGCGATCAGGGTCTCGCCGCCCAACAAGTGCAGGGTGACCGAGTCGACCCGCATCCCGTACGACCGTGCCATGACGAGGTGGGCGATCTCGTGCACCAGGATCGACACGTACAGCGACACGACGAAGATCGTCGACAGGACGTACGGATTGGTGTCGGTCCAGTTCTCGTACCGAGGCGCGAACACGACCACCAGGATCGCGCCCAGGATCAGCAACGACGGGCGGATCAGCAGATCGACTCCGAACAGCCGACCGATCCGCCACGCGCCGGGTCGGTGGGAGTCGCTCACCAGGCCAACCTATCGGGTGTGCAGCGACGACGTGGTGTGTCGGCCCCGAGAACTAGGGTGATGGCCATGACGGAGAATGCCGCACCGCTGACCTATCGCCGGTCGCTGTCGCCCAGCCGTGCTGGCGACTTCCAGAACTGTCCGCTGCTCTACCGGTTCCGGGTCATCGACCGGCTGCCCGAGCCGGCCGACCCCGTCATGGTGCGCGGCACGCTGGTCCACGCCGTCCTCGAAGACTTGTTCGGCGAGGCAGCGCCAGAGCGCACGTTGCAGCGCGCGGTCGAGCTGCTGCCCGGTGAGTGGGCTGCCCTGCGCGAGGCGGAGCCGCGGCTGGCCGAGCTGTTCACCGCCGAGCAGGCTGCCGACGAGACGGCGTGGCTCGCGTCCTGCGTCGACCTGTTGACGACCTACTTCGGCATGGAAGATCCCCGGTGGCTCGAGCCCGCGGCGCGAGAAGAACGGGTCTCCTACGAGGACGAGTCAGGCGTGGCCTTCGGCGGCATCATCGACCGCGTCGACATCGCGCCCGACGGACGCATCAGAGTGGTCGACTACAAGACGGGGCGAGCGCCCAACCCCCGCTACGAGGACAAGGCGCTGTTCCAGATGAAGTTCTACGCGCTCGTCATCTGGCGCACGCGCGGTGTCATCCCGACGCTTCTACAGCTGATGTACCTCGGCGACGGCGCGTTCCTGCGCTACGAGCCGACCGAGGACGATCTGCTGGCGACCGAGAAGAACTCGCGGCCCTCTGGAGCGCGATCGAGCGGGCCATCGAGCTGCGTGACTTCCCGCCCCGCAAGAGCGGGCTGTGCGGCTGGTGCGCGCACCAGTCACTGTGCCCCGAGTTCGGCGGCACCCCGCCTGAGCTTCCACTGCTGCAGATCGCCACCTGAGCCTAGGGTGGTGACATGCCGACTCCCTTGACTGCGCTGATCGCCCTCCTGCCCGCGTTGAACGATCCCGCCGAGCCGTTCGTCTTCTCCGTCGAAGGCGACACGATCGTCGGAAGCTGGGACATCGTGAAAGCCACCTCGCTCTACCCCTTGGCCAAGGAGATCGAGACGATCGACAAGGACTACCGCATCACGGTCTCGTTCGACGCCGACCACGGCACCTACGACTTCACCGAACGCCACACGTCGACCACCGGCTCGGTCGGCATCGACGACGGCAAGATCGGCGGAAAGCTCGAGAAGCAGCTGTTCTCCGGCAAGAGCTCCAGCAAGTCGTTCAGCTGGCAGGTCGGCGGCATCCGCAAGACCGACGACGGGATCACCGCCGCCCCTCTCACCTACTCGTTCGAGACGAGCCGCATCAAGGAGCCGCTGTTCGACTTCCTGCAGCAGCATGGCTGGTCGCGCAAGAAGGGCTTGCTGGGCAAGCTCTTCAACCGCTGAAGCTCAGCTGAAGAAGCTGTCCAGATCGTCCGGCGTCACACCGGCCAAGGTCGATATCTGCACCCGCCGTTCGGCTTCCGGGACGTTGACGAAGTGCGGTACCGCGAGCACGTCGCAGCCGGCAGCCGTCGCAGAGGCTGCGCCAGTCGCCGAGTCCTCGATCGCCAGGCACTTGCTGGCGTCCACGCCCAGCTTCTCGGCCGCCAGCAGGTACGGATCAGGAAAGGGCTTGGGCCGCTCGACCGTGTCACCGGTGACGACAGCCGCGAACGGAAGCGCTGATGCCACCGGCTCGGCGATAGCGGTGTACGACATCGTCACCAGGGCCTGCGGAACACCGGCGGCGTCCAGCGCCTCGATCAGCTCACGCGCCCCGGGACGCCACTCGATGCCCGCGCGCAATGCCGCGGCCAAGCGTTCGACGAGGTAGTCGACGATCTCCTCGGCCGACAGGTCGAGCTCGAGGCGCTCCCGGATGTACTCCCCCGACGCGATCAGCGAGTTGCCGACGAGCTGCAAGGCATCCTCTTTCGGTCCAGATCTTTCCGTGCGCCTCGGCGAGCTCGTGCTCTGCGGCCATCCACAACGGCTCGGTGTCGACGATCGTGCCGTCGAGATCCCACAGGACTGCTGCATAGGAAGTCACCCGAACACGGTAGCCGTCCACCGGTGAGTCACCGTCTCCGGAGGGTTGGGATGCGTGAGAGACTAGGAACCTAGTTCGGGAACTCCCGAGGCCCAGGCGAGCCCGCCGCCGGCTGGAGTTCCCCAGCATTCCCTTATTTGTCTAGCCGGACCTGAGGATTGCTCGTGACTGAGTCTTCGAACCATCGCCCTGACGCCACCGACGCGCTGACCGAGGCGCTGACCAGCCGCATCATGGTGCTTGACGGCGCGATGGGCACGGCTATTCAGCGTGACCGGCCCGACGAGGCTGGCTACCGCGGCGATCGGTTCAAGGACTGGCCGTCGGACGTGCAGGGCAACAACGACCTGTTGTCGATCACGCAGCCGCAGATCATCGCCGGCATCCACCGCGAGTACCTCGAAGCCGGCGCCGACCTGATCGAGACCAACACGTTCAACGCGACGTCGATCTCGCTGAGCGACTACGGCATGGAAGACCTCGCCTACAGCTCAACCTGGAGTCGGCCCGCCTCGCCCGCCGCGAGTGCGACGCCGTCACGGTGCTCAACCCCGACAAGCCCCGCTACGTCGTCGGAGCCATCGGCCCCGACCAGTCGCACGGCGTCCATCTCGCCCGACGTCAACGACCCCGGCGCGCGCAACATCACCTACGACCAGCTGGTCGAGGCCTACCTCGAGCAGGCCAACGGTCTGATTGATGGTGGCTCCGACGTCCTCATGATCGAGACGATCTTCGACACCCTCAACGCCAAGGCCGCGATCTTCGCGCTCGAGACGTTGTTCGAGCAGCACGGGCGCCGCTGGCCGGTCATCATCTCCGGCACGATCACCGACGCCTCGGGCCGAACGCTCTCGGGCCAGGTCACCGAAGCGTTCTGGTACTCGGTGCGACACGTCAAGCCGTTGCTCGTCGGACTCAACTGCGCGCTGGGTGCCAAGGAGATGCGCCCCTACATCGCCGAGATGTCCCGGGTCGCCGACACCTTCGTGAGCTTGCTACCCCAACGCCGGTCTGCCTAATGCGTTCGGCGAGTACGACGAGGCACCTGACGAGACGTCCGCCATCGTCTCGGAGTTCGCCGACGCCGGATTCGTCAACCTCGTCGGCGGTTGCTGCGGCACGACGCCGGCCCACATCGCCGCGATCGCCCGTGACGTCGCCGGCAAGAGCCCGCGCATCCGACCCACGATCGCTCCGGCGCTGCGGCTCTCAGGTCTCGAACCATTGATCGTCACGGAGGACTCTCTGTTCCTCAATGTCGGCGAGCGCACGAACATCACCGGCTCGGCACGCTTCCGCAACCTGATCAAGGCCGGCGACTACCCCACGGCGCTGAGTGTCGCGCGTCAGCAGGTCGAGAACGGCGCGCAGGTCATCGACGTCAACATGGACGAGGGCATGATCGACGGCGTCGATGCGATGGAGCGCTTCACCAAGCTCATCGCGACCGAGCCCGACATCTGCCGTGTGCCGACCATGGTCGACTCCTCCAAGTGGGAGGTCATCGAGGCGGGGCTCAAGTGCGTGCAGGGCAAGGCGATCGTCAACTCGATCTCGATGAAGGAAGGCGTCGACAAGTTCGTCCGCGAAGCCCAGCTGTGTCGCAAGTACGGCGCTGCGGTCGTCGTCATGGCCTTCGACGAGGACGGGCAGGCCGACAATCTCGAACGACGCAAGCAGATCTGCGAACGTGCCTACCGGATCCTGGTCGACGAGGTCGGCTTCCCGGCCGAAGACATCATCTTCGACCCCAACGTGTTCGCGGTGGCGACCGGTATCGAGGAGCACGCCAACTACGGTCTCGACTTCATCGAGGCGACCCGGTGGATCAAGCAAAACCTTCCCGGCGCGCTGATCTCCGGTGGCGTCTCCAACGTCTCGTTCTCGTTCCGCGGCAACAATCCCGTGCGCGAAGCCATCCACGCCGTGTTCCTGTACCACGCGATCAACGCCGGCATGGACATGGGAATCGTCAACGCCGGCGCGCTCGAGGTCTACGACGAGGTGCCCGAGCTGCTGCGTGAGCGCATCGAGGACGTCATCCTCAACCGGCGCGCCGACAGCACCGAGCGGTTGCTCGAGATCGCCGGAGACTTCGCCGGCGACGGCTCCGTCAAGGAATCGCCACCGAGGAGTGGCGTTCGCTGCCAGTCGGCGAACGGATCACCCACGCGCTCGTCAAGGGCATCGACGAGTTCGCCGAGTCCGACACCGAAGAGCTCCGTGCTGAGATCAGCGCCCGCGGCGGCCGCCCGATCGAGGTCATCGAGGGGCCGCTCATGGACGGCATGAACGTCGTCGGCGACCTCTTCGGCGAGGGCAAGATGTTCTTGCCGCAGGTCGTGAAGTCGGCGCGCGTCATGAAGAAGGCCGTCGCCTACCTGATCCCGTTCATCGAGGCCGAGAAGCAGCCCGGCGACGCCGAGCGCAGCAACGGCAAGGTCGTCATGGCCACGGTCAAGGGCGATGTCCACGACATCGGCAAGAACATCGTCGGCGTCGTGCTGCAGTGCAACAACTACGACGTCGTCGACCTCGGGGTCATGGTGCCGGCGCAGAAGATCCTCGACGCCGCCAAGGCTGAAGGTGCCGACGTCATCGGTCTGTCCGGGCTGATCACCCCGTCGCTCGACGAGATGGTCAACTTCGCCGCCGAGATGGAGCGTCAAGGGTTCGACATCCCGCTGATGATCGGCGGTGCGACGACGTCGCGTGCCCACACGGCGGTCAAGGTCGACCAGAAGTACCACGGTCCCGTCATCTGGGTGAAGGACGCCTCGCGTTCGGTGCCCGTCGTCGCAGCTCTGCTGTCCGACGAGCAGCGTCCCAAGCTGCTCGCCGAGACTGACGTCGACTACGAGTCCCTGCGCGAACGTCACGCGGCCCGGCAGGACACTCGCTCGCTGCTGACGATCGCCGCTGCCCGCGCGCAGGCCACGCCGATCGACTGGTCCGACTACCACCCGCCGCGTCCCCGCCTGCTCGCGCAGCAGGCCCGTGACCTGTGCTCCGGTCCCGGCTGCGACCACCGGCACGGCGAGGCGACTCAGTTCGTCAAGACCTTCACCGACTACCCGCTCGACGAGCTGCGTGCCTACATCGACTGGCAGCCGTTCTTCAACGCGTGGGAGATGAAGGGCAAGTTCCCCGACATCCTGAACAACCCCACGTCGGGCGAAGCGGCCCGCGAGCCTACGACGACGCGCAGGCGATGCTCGACCGGTTGATCGACGAGAAGTGGATCCACGCCAATGGCGTGTTCGGCCTGTTCCCGGCCAGCCAGGTCGCCGGTGACGACATCGAGGTCTACACCGACGAGTCCCGATCGACCGTGCTGACGACATTACGCCAGCGCCAGCAGGGCGAGGGTCGGGCGGGCTCGTCGCGCAAGTCGTTGGCCGACTTCGTGGCACCGAAGGAGACCGGCTTGCGCGACTACGTCGGCGCGTTCGCGGTCACGGCTGGTGTTGGCATCACCGACCGGATCCAGACGTTCAAGAAAGAGCTCGACGACTACAGCGCGATCTTGCTGGAGTCGCTGGCAGATCGACTCGCCGAAGCCTTCGCCGAGCGCATGCACGAACGGGTCCGCAAGGAGTTCTGGGCCTACGTCCCCAACGAGGCGCTCAGCAACGAAGAGCTGATCAAGGAGAAGTACGCCGGCATCCGTCCGGCCCCCGGCTACCCTGCCTGCCCCGAGCACACCGAGAAGCAGACCATCTGGGAGCTTGCTCGACGTCGAGGCCAACACCGGCATCGAGCTCACCGAGAGCATGGCGATGTGGCCCGGAGCATCCGTCAGCGGGCTGTACTTCTCGCACCCCGAGTCGTCGTACTTCGTGCTGGGACGCATCGGTCGCGACCAGGTCGAGGACTATGCGACCCGCAAGGGCTGGACGCTCGACGAGGCGGAGAAGTGGTTGTCGCCGAACCTGGGGTACAGAACCGAGAACGAGTAGACCCGCGCCGCGCTCGTTCCTCGCGCTCCCTGCGCAGCTCGCCAGGGCTCGCCGCGCCGCGGCTGCCTCGCTCCGCTCGGCCCATGGTTGAGCCAGCATCGGGCTGGTCGGGGATAGTGTGGAGGGGTGAGCTCGAACGTTGATATCCCCGATGCGTGATCCCTGGATGGTGGCAGCGTTCGAGGGCTGGAACGACGCCGCCGATGCGGCCTCCGGCACCGTCGATCACCTGATCGAGGAGTGGGAGGCCGCTGCTGATCGAGCTCGACCCCGAAGAGTTCTACAACTTCCAAGAACACCGTCCGCAGGTGCTCACGACCGAGGTCGGTGAGCGGGTCATCCTGTGGCCGACGCCGGCGATCTATCACGCGCGCCCCAAGCACAGCGAGCGCGACGTGCTGATCCTGCGGGCACCCGAGCCGCACTTTCGCTGGAAGACGTTCTGCTCGACCGTCGTCGGCATCGCCCAGCTGGCCGGCGTGACCGAGATCGTGACGCTGGGCGCGTTGCTCGCCGACTCGCCGCACACCCGGCCGGTGCCCGTCACCGCTCGACGTCCGACCCGGTCCTGATGGAACGGATGTCGTTTGATGCCCTCGCGCTACAACGGCCCCATCGGCATCACGTCGGTGCTCGCCGAGGTCGCCGCAGCCGAAGGGATCGCATCGGCCTCTCTGTGGGCAGCAGTCCCCCACTACCTCGCCGAACCGCCCTGCCCCAAGGCCACCCTGGCGCTGCTCGGCGCCCTCGAAGACGCGGTCGGAATCCCGCTGCCCCAAGGCGTGCTGTCTCGCTGACCGAGGCCTGGCAACGGGGCGCTGACGAGCTGACCTCTCAGGACGACGAGATTGCCGAGTACGTCGAGGCGCTCGAGAGCGAACGCGACACCAGCGAGCTCCCAGAAGCCTCAGGCGACGCGATCGCCCGCGAGTTCGAACGCTACCTGCGCCGCCGCAACGTCGACCCGGAGTAGACCGTGCAGCGCCTCCGTGCCCTGGCAATCGTCCTGCTGTGCCTGGGCGCAGCTCTGCTGCTCCTGCTGTTCTGGCAGTTCACCGACGTGTACTTCGTGCTGGGTGGAGACGGAGTCGACCCGACGGCCGGCCAGGAGAGTCGCTACCTGTGGACGGCGTCAGCGTGTGTCGCAGCGATGTTCGGCGCGGCAGCCTGCGGCACCCTGGCCAACAGCAAGGTCTGGGGGCCGCTCGGCGGCATCGGGGTGGTGCTCGCCGTCGTGGCAGCCATCGTGCTCGCCGTCCCGACCGACCGTTGGGTGCCCGACCCAGCGCCGAACGAGCTGCCGTCGAACTACGAGCCGTGCTTCAGCGGCAGCAACGACTGCGGTCCAGGCGGGTGAGTCAAAGCTCGACGCCGAGCAAGGCGTCGACTGCTGCTCGGACCGTACGCCCTGCCTGAGGATCCTCTGCTGTGTCGTCGGACGCCCAGGCATCGACGGCCGCGAGGGCTGCCGGGGCATCGAGATCGTTGGTCAACGCTGCCCGGATCTGCTCCAGCACGGCGGTACCGGACGGTGCAACGGTTCCGGGTCACGGCAGCACGCCAGCGAGCCAGCCGCGCCTCAGCGGTCGTGATCTCGTCGCCGAACCACTCCCAGTCGGCGCGGTAGTGGTGAGCCAGCAACGCCAACCGGATCGCCA
This sequence comes from Aeromicrobium sp. UC242_57, assembly GCF_044452305.1. Lineage (NCBI taxonomy): Bacteria > Bacillati > Actinomycetota > Actinomycetes > Propionibacteriales > Nocardioidaceae > Aeromicrobium > Aeromicrobium sp. UC242_57. The sequence goes on from NZ_JBIOAM010000003.1 coordinate 1,402,615, forward strand.
TCGGGTCATGACCGTCTGCGCGCAGCTTGGACACCAGCACGAGATTGCCCTTGGACTTGGACATCTTCTCGCCCTCGTACCCGACCATGCCCGCGTGCACGTACGCCTGCGCGAACGGCTGACCCGTGGCGACGGTCGCTTCAGACGCTGACATCTCGTGATGCGGGAAGACCAGGTCGGATCCGCCACCCTGGACGTCGAAGGCCTCGCCCAGGTGCTCCAGCGCGATCGCCGTGCACTCGATGTGCCAACCCGGGGCGGCCCTTGCCCCAGACGGGTCTCCCACGCCGGGTCGTTCGGTCGTTCGGCCTGCCAGAGGAGACAGTCGAGGGGGTGCTTCTTGCCGGCCCGGTCGGGGTCTCCCCCGCGTTGCGGGAAGATGCGCAGCATCTCGGCCTCGTCGAAGCCAGACACCAGGCCGAAGCCGGGATCGGCGTGCACGTCGAAGTAGAGGTCGTCGTCGACTGCGTACACCGCGCCAGCCTGCTGGAGACGCTCCACCAGGTCGACGACCAGCTCGATCGACTCCACCGCACCGATGTAGTGCGCCGGCGGGATGATCCGCAGCGCCGTCATGTCGTCGCGGAACAGCTCCGTCTCGCGTTCGGCCAGCTCGACCCAGTCGACGCCGGTCGCCAGAGCACGCTCGAGCAATGGATCGTCGACGTCGGTGACGTTCTGGGTGTAGGTCACGTCGAGGCCACGGTCGCGCCAGGCGCGTTGGAGCAGGTCGAACGTCAGGTAGGTCGCAGCGTGACCCATGTGGGTCGCGTCGTACGGCGTGATGCCGCAGACGTACAACCGGGCGCGATCCTGCGGATCGACAGGGCGCACCTGGCCGGCCGATGTGTCGTGCACCTGGACCGTCGGACCCGTACCCAACCCGAGATCGCCAAGAACCGGGACCTCAGGACTCGACCAACTACGCATGGGCCGAGCGTATCTGTTGGGCGGTTGCGGCCTGTCGACGGCCGCTCGGTTATGCACCGAGGCACAATGTCGAGGTGATCATCGACTGCGCTGTCTACCGTGACGGAGTGCGCGAGACGACGCCGCACGACACGTCGTCCATCGACGCGGCGCTCGCCACGCTCGGCCAGGACGACTTCTTGTGGATCGGCATCGGCAATCCCACCGAGGACGAGATGCATCGCGTCGGTTCGTCGCTGGGTCTGCATCCGCTTGCGGTCGAGGACGCGCTCGAAGCGCATCAGCGACCCAAGGTCGAGCGCTACTCCGATCACACGTTCATCTCGCTTCGCACGGTCTCGTACAGCGATGACGACATCACGACGCACGAGGTCAACGTCTTCCTCGGCGACAACTACCTGCTGACCGTCCGGCACGGTGGACGTCCGTTGCGCGAGGCACGCAAGCACGCCGAGAAGATGATCGAGGCGTTGTCTCACGGCCCCACGGCGGCGTTGTACACCGTCGTCGACACGATCGTCGACCACTACGAGGACGTCGCCACCGAGGCTGGAGATCGACGTCCAAGAGGTCGAGACGTCGGTGTTCTCGGCGCAACGCTCCAACGACTCCAGTCGGATCTACCGGCTCAAGCGCGAGACGCTCGAGTTCCGGCGAGCTGTGCTGCCGCTGCGCGAACCACTGAACCGGCTGGCGCTGAGCACCGCCTCCGAGCAGGCACGGCCCTACTTTCGCGACATCGCTGATCATCTCGCGCGAGCGGCCGAGGCCATCGACTCGATCGACCACCTGCTCGACAACGCCCTGCAGGCGCACCTGGCGCAGCTGAGCGTCCAGCAGAACGAGGACATGCGCAAGCTCACCGCCGGCGCCACGATCTTCGCCGTCCCGACCGCGATCGCCGGGATCTACGGCATGAACTTTGAGCACATGCCTGAGCTCAGCTGGACGTACGGCTACCCGATCTGCGTCGGTGTCATCGGAGCCTTGTGCGGCTACATCTACTGGCGCTTCAAGCGTTCTGGCTGGCTGTGAGACTCAGCCGACCGTCGTGCTGGCGGCAATGACGCCAGAGCCCACGAGGATCAGCACCAGTGCGCCCAAACCAATCCGGTAGATCACGAACGGTGCGAACGACCGGGTGCTGACGTACTTGAGCAGCCAGTGGATCACAGCAATGCCGACCACGAACGAGACGATGGTGCCGACGATCGTCGGGCCGACGCCGTACGCGTTCTCGCCGCCGGGGATGTCCTTGAGCTTGTAGATGCCCGCCCCCAGGACGGCGGGAATGGCCAGCAGGAACGCGTAGCGTGTCGCGGCGGCGCGCTCGTAGCCGAGGAACAGTCCCATGCTGATCGTGGCTCCTGAGCGAGAGACGCCCGGTACGAGTGCTCCCGCCTGGGCCAGACCCAGCAGGATCGCGTGTCGCATCGTCAGCGACTCGATCTTGCTGGTCTTGCGGCCCACCCGCTCGGCGATGCCCAGCACGATGCCCAGCACGATCAACGTCGTGCCGATGACCCACAGGTTGCGGAACTCACGGTCGATCAGGTCTTGCAGGGCGAGCCCCAGCAGGACGATCGGCATCGAGCCGATGATGACGAACCAGCCCATCCGCCACTCCGGCAGCTGCCGTGCCTGCGCCGAGAACACCCCGCGCACCCAGCCGGACCCGATCGTCCAGATGTCACGCCAGAAGTACAGGACCACCGCGATCTCGGTGCCGATCTGGACGACGGCGGTGTATGCGGCGCCCGGATCGTCCCAGCCGAAGAACTTCGGGAAGATCGCGAGATGGGCGCTGCTGGAGATCGGAAGGAACTCGGTCAGACCCTGGATGACGCCGAGCACGACCGCTTGGAGGAAGTCCACCGCGCGAGCCTACACGGGTTGACCCACGTCTCGGTCTAGCCTTCTGCCATGCGGTATCGCCGGGTCGGTCGCTCAGGGCTGGAGGTGTCCAGGCTCGCGCTGGGCACCATGACGTGGGGCAGCACGGTCGACGCCTTCGAGGCCGAAGACCAGCTGAGGGTCTTCCTCGACGCTGGCGGCACCCTGGTCGACACGGCGCCCATCTACGGCGACGGCGCGTGCGAAGGCTGCTCGGCACGCTGCTCGCCTCGTCCGGTGCTCGCGACCATGTCGTGCTGGCCGGCAAGGCAGGCTTCGCGCGCCGGAACGGTCAGGTCGTCAAGGACGGATCGCGGCGCACGCTGCTCGACCAGCTCGACACCTCGTTGCGCCACCTCGGCACCGATCACCTCGATCTGTGGCAGATCCACACCCCCGACCTGTCTGTCCCGCTCGAGGAAACGCTGGGCGCCTTGGAGCATGCCCTGCGCACCGGTCGCACCCGTTACGTCGGCGTCTCCAACTTCACCGGCTGGCAGACCGGCATCGCGCACACGTGGCTGGCTGCGAGGTCCGAGGGCGTCCAGCTGGTCGGCAACCAGGTCGAGTACTCGCTGATCAATCGCGATCCCGAGGACGAGGTCGCAGCGGCCACGGCTCATCTGGGCATGGGACTGCTGGCCTGGTCGCCGTTGGGTCGTGGCGTGCTGTCCGGCAAGTACCGGGCCGGCGTCCCGACCGACTCGCGTGCGGCGACACCCGGGTGGGACGCCTTCGTTGCCGAGCACCTGACGCCAGCCAAGGCCAGTGTCGTCGAGGCGCTCGCGCGTGCCGCCGAGGGGCTCGGGGTCACGATGACCCATGTCGCGCTCGCCTGGCTGCTCGAACGCCCACAGGTCTCAGCCGCGATCGTCGGTGCCCGCACCACGGCGCAGGCTGAAGGAGAATCTCGCCGCCGACGAGCTCGATCTGCCGGCCGAGATCCTCCAGGCGCTGGACGACGTGTCCGAGGCAGCCCGATGATGAACCCCTCGTTGAAAGGTGCAGCGATGTTCGAGTACGAGTTCTGGAACCTGACGATCGATCGCACCAAGTCCAGGTCGGCGGTGTGCCGCATGCTCACCGACGCCGCCGAGTACCAGGGGTGGGAGCTCGACCGGCTCCGCAAGGACGGCACAGGTCAGCGCACCGTGACCCTGCGCCGCAAGATCATCCGCATGCGCAGCACCCTCTAACCCCTCCCCCCCCGCTGAGGAGGTGGTTGTCGCCCCTCAACGAGGTAGTTGTCGCCCTCCCGGAGGGCGGTTACCACCTCCTCAGGGGGCGGTAACCACCTCGTCAGGGGGTGGGGTTAGGCGAGGTTGAGGAACTCGTCGAAGACCTTGGAGCCGAACTCGAGGGACTCGACGGGGACGCGTTCGTCGACTCCGTGGAACAGCGCAGTGAAGTCGAGGTCGGCGGGAAGTCGCAGCGGGACGAAGCCGAATGACGTGATGCCGAGCTTCTCCCACGCCTTGGCATCGGTGCCGCCCGACATCAGGAACGGCGCGATGTGGGCGCCCGGATCCTGGCTGTGCAGCGCGACGGTCATGGCGTCGACGAGATCACCCTCGAAGGCGTACTCCAAGGCGTTGTCCCTGATATGACGTTCGACGACGACCCGATCGCCCACGATGTCCTGGACGGCCGGCAGGAAGGTGTCACCGTGCCCGGGCAGGAACCGGCCGTCAACGTAGGCAACGGCCTCGCCGGGGATGACGTTGTGCTTGTAGCCGGCCTCCAGCATCGTGGCGTTGGTGGTGTTGCGGATGCCCGCACCGATCATCCGCACCGCAGGGCCGAAGTGCTCGAGCAGCTCGTCGGGGGTGCCGTCGCTGTCAGTCAGCTTCGCGGACCTTCGCGAGCAGCGTCGTCATCGACGGTCCGGGCTCGGCTGGCCACTCGTGCTGTCCCAGGGCGATGAGACCGTTCGCGAGATGGGTGATCGCGTTGTCACGGTTGCCCATGGAGCCGTGGCCGGCGGTCCCCCGCGCACGGAGCCGCATCCATTCGATGCCCTTCTCGCCCGTCTCGATCAGGTAGAGCCGCTGACCGCCGACTTCAGTGGAGAATCCACCGACCTCACCGATCGCCTCGGTGCATCCCTCGAACAGCTCGGGATGGTGCTCGACGAGCCAGTGCGCGCCCAGCACGCCACCGGCCTCCTCGTCGGCGGTGAACACCAAGGTGATCGGCCGGTTCGGAATGACGCCGGCGCGCTGCCGGGCACGGACGACCGACAGCAGCATGCCGTCGAAGTCCTTCATGTCGACCGCGCCACGGCCGAACAGGTAGCCGTCGACGACCTCGGCAGCGAACGGATCGACCGTCCAGTCAGCCGCCTGGGCCGGCACGACGTCGAGGTGGCCGTGGATCAGCAGTCCGGGGTCGAGACGGCTCCGGTTGCCCCACTGAGCGATGACGCTGGCGCGCCCCGGCTCCGACTCGAAGATCTGCGACTCGATACCCACCTCGGCCAGCAGCCCGGCGACGTGCTCGGCGGCCTTGCGCTCTCCGGGTCCGGAGTCGTCGCCGTAGTTGCTGGTGTCGATCCGGATCAGGTCACGGCAGATCTCGAGGGTCTCGCCCTCCGGGGTGTAGGCCATACCGCGATGGTACGTCGCTGACGCCGTCAGGCCAGGAGCCCGTCGATCACTCGAGAGAACAGCGCACGGCTCGAGGCCCGGGTCAGTCCGTCGAAGTACCGCGGCACTCCCCTGACCCGGATGTCCTCGCGCCACGTGACCCGGCTGCCAGCGCCGGCTGGCTCGACGCTCAGCCGGCCCAACCGGTCACGACCCGTCCACGCTTCTCCAGACGGCAGAAGGACGGCTCACGCCAGTCGACGACGTCCATCGGGTCGTGGAAGCCCACGGGGCCGACGCCCGTGAAGGCGTCGAAACCGTGGTCGGTCAGGGCCACCGTGGTCAGCGGCACGAACTCGCCGTGTCGTTCCCAGGCGGTCAGACGCGACCACGCGTCAGAGGGTGAGAGCTGCACCTCGCGCACGATCTGGATCAGGGCCACGGCATCATCGTAGGCATGCGCACCATGCCTTTCGAGTCGATCTCCGACGTCAAGTCCAAGCTGGCCTCGGCCGGCTACCTCGCATCGGACGCGATCGCGACCACGGTCTACCTCGCCAGCGAGCTTGGCAAGCCCCTCCTGGTCGAAGGGCCCGCAGGAGTCGGCAAGACCGCCCTGGCCACGGCCGTGGCGACGTCGTGCGGTGCTGACCTGGTGCGCCTGCAGTGCTACGAGGGAGTCGACGAGGCACGCGCCCTGTACGAGTGGAATCACGCCAAGCAGCTGCTGCGCATCACCTCGGGGCGCGGCGAGTCGTGGGACGACGCGCGCGACGACATCTTCACCGACGACTTCCTGCTGGCCCGCCCGTTGCTGACCGCGATCCGCAACGAGAACCCCAGCGTGCTGCTGATCGACGAGACCGACAAGGCCGATGTGGAGATCGAGGGTCTGCTGCTGGAGGTGCTCGGCGAGTTCCAGGTCACGATCCCCGGAGCTCGGCACCATCACCGCGAAGCATCGGCCCTTCGTGGTGCTCACCTCGAACGCGACCCGTGAGCTGTCGGAGGCCCTGCGCCGACGCTGCCTGTTCCTGCACGTCGACTTCCCTGATCCGACGCTGGAGCAGGAGATCGTCTCGCTGAAGGTGCCCGATCTCGACCAGACGCTGGGCGAGTCGCTGGTGCGCGTCATCAACGCGTTGCGTGCGATGCCCCTGCGCAAGGCCCCCTCGGTGTCCGAGACGATCGACTGGGCCCGGACGCTGGTGGCGCTCGGCGCCGACATCCTCGACGACGACGTCGTCAAGGACAGCCTGGGCGTCATCCTGAAGCATCAGGACGACCTGGAGAAGGCCACGACACGTCTCGACCTCGATCAGGTGCTCAGCCCGTCATGACGCCCGCCGGTTCCAGCGCGGTGGCGCCGCAAGAGCTCGCGGGGCGACTCGTCGAGTTCGTCAGTGCCCTGCGCTCCAAGGGCATCCCGGCCGGCACGAGCGAGACCGTCGACGCTGCGGCGGTCGTGGAGGTTCTCGGCCTCGCCGACCGGCACCAGCTGAGAGAGGGCCTGGCCGCCGCCCTCGTGCGGCGCGGCGGGCAGCGCGATGTCTTCGACATGACCTTCGACATCTACTTCCCTGCGGGTGTCGGCGCGCCGCAGACGGCGCTCGAGACCAGTGAAGACTTCGACCTGGACGATCTGCGCGAGCTGCTGGCAGCCGCGCTCGCCGAGAACGACCAGCACGGCCTCGAACGCGTCGCGGAGATCGCTGTCGACCTCCTCGGCCAGGTAGGACAACCTGGTGCGTCGAATGCCGGATGGTCGGCGTACCTGACCTTGGAACGCCTGCGGCCGCAGACGCTGCTGGCTCAGGCGATGCGCCTGCGCGGCGAGGGCGCAGGACAAGGTCAGGGCGCCGGTCAGGGCCAGGGAGGCGGTCAGGGCAGCGGCGAGCTGTTGCAGCGCATCGAGCGCGACGAGGTCCGGCAGAACATCGACCGGCTGCGGCTCATGGTCGCGGCCGAAGCGCGCCGCCGCACCGCCGAGGTCCGGGGCCGTGACACCGTGACCCGCCATGCGATCCGCAGCGGCACCGACCGTATCGACTTCCTCAGCGCCAGCAAGCAGCAGCTGGAGGGCTGCGGCGCACCGTCGCGCCGTTGTCCCGCAAGCTCGCCACCCGGTTGGCTGCCCGCCGCCGCAAAGCGACCCGTGGCCGGATCGACATCCGCCGGACCCTGCGCCGCTCGATGTCGACCGGCGGCGTCCCGATGCACCCGGTCTTCGCCAAGCCGCATCCCTCGCGACCCGACTCGTCCTGCTGTGCGACGTCTCCGGCTCGGTGTCGGGCTTCTCGGGGTTCACGATGCACCTCGTGCAGGCGCTGAGCGGACAGTTCAGCAAGGTCAGGGTGTTCGCGTTCGTCAACGCGATGGACGAGGTCACCGACCTGGTGCGCGAGGACAGCGATGACCTGTCGGCCCGCATCGCTCAAGAAGCGCGCATCACGAAGTGGCACACCAGCAGCGACTACGGTGAGGCGTTCGGCGACTTCCACGCCGACTACATGAACGCGATCGGGCCGCGTACGGCCGTGCTGATCCTGGGAGACGCCCGCAACAGACAACCAGTCCCCCAACCTGCCAGCCCTGCATGCCATCAGCCAGCGGGCCAAGCGGACCTTCTGGCTCAACCCAGAAGCCTCGATGCGGTGGGGGCTCGGCGACTCGGTGGCACCGCAGTACGCCGAGGTCGTGGAGATGCACGAGTGCTGCAACATCGACCAGCTCGCGAAGTTCATCACGCGGCTGCTGCCGGTCTGACCGACGGGGGCTTCCCACGGGACAGGGGATCCCCCTACGGTGACGTCATGCACTCTCGGGGGATCGTGTCGGCACCAGGCCGTCGACGTCGTGTCGTCGGCGGTGCCGCCGCTGTGGCGGCGACCGCGGCGCTGCTGATCGCTCCGGGCACCGACGACCAGGCGCAAGCCGCTGACTCACAGGTCACGATCTCGGCCGATCCACACCTCTGGAAGTCATCGGGCAACTCCCGGGTCGTCGCGATCCGGACAGGCGGGAAGGTCTCGTCCCTCCAGGTCCGGCCGCGACGCCAGGCCGGACGCAAGCACATCTCGATGCGTTCCCCGCTGTCGGCTCCGGCCATCAGCACGGTCGGCTCGACCGTGACAACCCGTGCGCAGCTCCGCACGTCGCAACCCGGACGACAGCTGAGGCTGCGCATCCAGGAGGTCGACGCAGGCCGCGTTCTCGCGAGCCGCTCGGTGACCGTACGTCCGAAGTCGCGCAGCTGGCGGACGGTCACGGTGTCGTTGCGCACCACTCGACCCGGCAGCCGGATCCGGCTGTACGCGCAAGGTGCCAGCATGCGCGGCAGGAGCTTCGTCCGCATCAGGGCGATCAAGCTCGCCGTGTCGTCCCCGCCCACCGCCTCTCCGGCGACCGCTTGCCAGGACATCGACTACTCCGACCCGGCGCAGGGCGAGCTGACGTTCTCCGACGAGTTCAACGGCACCTCGATCGACCGCAGCACGTGGCGGGTGCGCGACAACACCTTCCTCAACCAAGACCGGGCGTGGATCACGAAGGATGCCGTGACGGTGGCCGACGGGGCGCTGAACATCACCGGACGACGGCTGCCGGCCGACCAGTGGCGGGTCAACCTCAATGCGATCTACCCCGACAACCAGGTCCGCGACTACTCCACGGGCTATATCGACACGATCGACAGTGCCGGGTACGGCAATGCAGCCGCCAACCGATTCGGCCAGAAATACGGCACTTCGAGATCCGGGCGTGGGTGCCCAGCGAGGCGACCGCATCGCGCGGCATCTGGCCGGCGTTCTGGCTGCGCGCCGACACCAAGCGCGGCGAGATCGACGTCATCGAGTCCTACGGTGCTCCGACGACCCGCAGCTCGACCCGTCGGCGTCGTACGAGTGGAACTCGTGGCACGACACCTTGCAGGAGTGGTCGAAGGACCACACATTGGGCCGGGCCGACGTCGGTGACGACAAGATCTGGGAGGGCTGGCACACCTACGGCGTCAACTGGTCGCCAGGCTGCCTGCGCTACCTCTACGACGGCAAGACGGTGGGTCTGGTCGACTTCGACGCGCCCGGCACCAAGTCGTACTTCCGCGGCGACACCTTCGACTCGACATTCCACCTGCGGATCAACATGCAGGTCGGCTCGAAGTACTGGGGATGGGCCGACCCCGAGCACACCCGCGACGAGTTCACCTACAAGGTCGACTGGGTGCGCGTGCACCAGTCCAAGCAGCTGCTCAACTGACGGGCACGAGGGCTCGCTCGCGGCGCCGCCTCGACACCCGCGTGTCGAGCCACAGCCCTGCCGCCAGCAGCATGACGGCCACGACTCCGTCCATCCACCAGTGGTGGCCGGTCGCAGCGACGACGAACACCGTGACGGGCAGGTGCATCAGCACGATCCAGCGCACGGGGTGGCTCGTCATCGCGAACACGCCGAGCGCGACGACGGCGGCCCAGCCGACGTGGATCGACGGCATCGCCGCGTACTGGTCGGACACCCCCGTGCCGACGTCGCCGTAGACGCCGAGCCCGAACCGCGCCGAGAGGTCGACGAACCCCAGCTCTTCGACGAAGCGCGGTGGTGCGACCCGGACGAAACGGATCAGCAGGCACCCGGCCGTGACGGCGACGAGCCCGTTGCGCCACCGCGGGTACAGGTCGCGGTGGCGCACGAACGCCCAGATCAGGAAGGCGATCAGCGCCGGAACGTGCACGATCGCGTAGTAGCCGTTGATGGCCCTCGCCAAGGTGTCGTGGTGGATCACGAAGTGCTGCATCGAGATCTCGGTGGGCAGGTGCGCAGGCTTGCTGGAAGGAGTCGATCTTCCTTGCCCGGTCGACTGCCCCCGCCTCGTGGGTGATCGGCAGCATGCGGGCCAGCCGCCAGATGCCGTACAGGCCGGAGATCAGGGCGAACTCGTGGAACGCCGGCAGCAGCGCGTCGCCCACGCGGGTGCGCGGCAGTCGCCTGACGACGAGCAGGGCCAGGACACTGATCGCGCAGACGATGGCTGCTTGCTCCCAGGTCGGCCACGGCACCTCCAATCTCTCTCCCGGCCGTCAACCGCCCGCCGACCGACCCGCCGCGCCACTCGTGGTTCTCGGTTACGCTCACGCCATGACGGCGACGTTCCGCCTCGGATACAAGAACATCCTGGGGTCCAACTGGACGCCGGTGCGTCATCGGTGGCCCGGCCGGGCGGTGCTGCTGGACCGCGGCTGAACGGCGACGACGGAGCCCGAGCCAGCGTCTACTTCCTGGTCGAGGTCAACCGGCCGACCCAGCGACGGAGCCTGCAACGGATGTTTCCCACGTGGCAGGTCGCGCGATCGCAGCGAGGCCACAACGACGTCTACAGCGATCCGGCGCAGCACCGGCTGATCGGGGTGCAGGCCTGCCGCTCGGCACTCGGACGAGGCAGCAGCGGTACGTCACGATCGCCCGCTACGAGCACCTCGAGAGTGGGACCGAATGGACTGGAGCGACGGCCCATCTTTCCTCGTCGGCCGGGACGTGCGGCTGCGCGCGCCGCCGCGTCCCGCGAGGTCCAGGGCCGCCGACTGGCCGAGCTGTGCCACGAGCACCGCGTCGACGTGCTCGCCGCCGACCTGAACAATCTGGCCGGCCCGTCCTGGTACGCCGAGGGCTGCGCTCGAAGCCGCCGGTTATCGCGACTGGCGCGACGTCGTCGCGGTCGAGCACGTCGATCACGACCTGCACCACCGCATCGGCCGGCCGGGGAGCCGCGATGGGCGTCATCTCGACGCGATCTACGTGGCGCCCCGCGTCGATCTCGTCGACGGCCGGGTGCTGATCGACCAGCCCGCCAGCTGAGATCACCTCGGGCTCGTGTGCACCGTCTCGATCGGCAACCGTTAGGTCACCCGACCCAGAACCCCCGCCCGCCGTCGAACAGGTCGCTGTAGGTACCGAACGGCTGCTGCGTCCGTCACGTGACCCGAGATAGGAGCCGACGACCGCCGCACCGAGATCGTCGAGCTGAGGCGCCACGACCGAGCCGTCGGCACGTCGGGCCATCGAGTCGATGAACCGCGCCAGGCCAGGATCTTGACCCAGTCGGAAGAATGTCGTGTGCGCCCCCCAGGCGCTTCGCGTTGTCGAGCTCCTGCACCGAACGGGCCACAGTCACAGGGTGAGGCGGATAGCCGAAGAAGACGTCTCCGCTCGACTCGAGGCGGGCCGTCGGCTCGCCGTCGGTGACGATCAGCAGCACCGGCTGCGCGTTGGGACGCTTGCGGAAGTGACGATCGGCCAAGAGCAGCCCGTGATGCAAGTTGGTGCCCTTGGCGTACATCGCGTCCAGACCCGCGGCTGCTCGATGTCCATGACCTCGGCATGCCTGCCGAAGGCGACCAGCTGGAGGGCATCGCCTCGGAAACGGCTCGAGATCAGCGTGTGCAACGCCAGTGCCGGTGCGCTTCATCGGCACCCAGCGGCCGTCCATCGCCATCGAGAACGACGTGTCGACCAGCAGCGCGACACACGCCTGCGTACGAGCTCGGTCTCCTGCACCTCGACGTCACCGATCTGGATGCGCACCCCGCCTTCGAGCGGCGTGCCCTCCCCGGATGCTCGGGGTCAGCGCGTTGGTGATCGTCCGGGTGACGTCCCAGGCTTCTGTGTCGCCGAAGGCCCACTCGCGGGTCGCGCCCGACCGTTCGCCTGCTGCCCCGGCCTGGCGGAGATCACGACTGCCCTGACGTCCCGACATCTTCTCGGCGACGTCGCGAGCAGCGCCTTGCCCGAGCAGCCGCATCGCCTTGGGGGTCAGCTTGAGCCTGGCCGTCGGCGCCCCGCTTCATCGTGCCGGAGTCGCGCAGTGCCTTCTCCAACGCCTGCAGCGTGCGCGCATCGACCCCCGCCTGGGCGCCGAGCTGGTGCGCGGCTTGTCGATGTCGATGTCGTCCATGCGCGAGCCGTCTGTACGACTGCGCACAGCGATCCGGACAGCCGATCGAGATCGGCGATGTCCTGGAAGACACCGGTGCCGTCACCGAGGCCCAGCCCCTGCTCGCCATCCATGCGTTCGGCACCGCTCCAGTCCTCGCCCGGACGCAAGGAGCGCAGGTTCCCGTCGAGCTGGCCAACCAGCTGACGGCTCGGGCGATCCGAATGCTTGCTGGGCCAGTGCGTCGATCTCGTCGCGCTGCTCCTGCGTCATCGAGTTGCGCATCCGCTGGGCTGCGGCGGCTCGCTGGGCCAGGGTGTCGAGCAACTCGCTCCATCGTCTGCGGTTTCTCGGGAAAGAACTCCCCGTGCTGGTCCATGAACGCGTCGAACTCGTCCTGGCCTGCCTCACCGCGCCGGTGCGCCTCGAGCAGCTGGTTGAGATCGTCGAGCATCTGGTTGATGGCGGCACGATCGTCATCGGTCGCGTTCTCGAGGGCGCTCTTCATGCCGGCGAACCGCTGGTCGAGCATCTCGCGGCCCAGCAGATCCTTGATCTTCTCGAAGTCGGCGCGCGCGTCGCTGCTCTGCCAGTCGTAGTCGCTCAGTCTCGCTGACGGCCGCCGCTGCCGATGGCGACAGGTTGCCCAGCTGGATTTCGCGCAGTGCTCGGTCGCTGTCGTCCAGGTCGACGTCGCGGGCCAGCTGCTTGCGCTCGGCCAGCACGGCCCGGTCGAGCAGCTCGCGGATCTCCTGGAGGGTCTCGTCGAGATGGTGTCGTCGCCGCCTCGTCGCCGTTCGGCGACTCGTCGGGCCAGGTTGTCGAGCCCAGCCTGGTCCTGACCGCCGCGGCGCAGGAACTCCCGTAACGCGTGCTCGGCGAGTAGCCCGCCATGACGTTCTCGCCGATCTCTCCGAGCGCCTCGGACAGGTCGACCGGGAGCCTGCCAACGGATCTGGCCCGTCGACGTACTTGCCGTAGCGAGCGTCGCGGGTCAGCCGGCGGTTGGCTCTAGCCATAGATGGCCTCTCCCTGGCCGAGCCTCCTTGCCGATCCGGCGTTCGAGGTACAAGCCCTCCAGCGCCAGCTCCGGATCGCGCCGGCCCGCTGCCCTTCATCGGTCGCGCCCAGCCGCTCGCACACCTGGTCGTACACGTCCGACTCCCCCAGCACCGGAAGCCCGGCCAAGAAGTCGGTGCCGTCACCTGCTCACCGGTCGTGACCAGGACGCCCTGCTCGAGCGCAGCCAGGAGCAGGTCGAAGTCGATGCCTCGCAGGTGCTGACGAACCGTCTCGGCCGTCGCGACCCGCAGCAGATGATCGAGGATCTCGTCCTCACGGCCCTCCTCACCCGACTCGAACTCGATCTTGCCGCCCAGCACGTCGACAGCCGTCTCCAGGTCGACCGGGCGGGCCACCGCATGCTCCTCGCCCGTCGGGTCGCCCGGTGGATGGCTGCCGCGGCGATCGTCTCCGCTCCGGCGATCGCGAACCGGGCGCTCACGCCGCTGCGCTGGTCGACGGCCGAAGAACCTCGCAGGGCTCGCGTGAAGCGGGCCAGGATCTCGATCAGATGATCAGGGACGTCGGCGACCAGGTCGGCCTCCTGCCGGATCACGGCGATCTCGTCGACCAGCTCGGTCGGATAGTGGGTGCGGATCTCGGCACCGAACCGGTCCTTCAACGGAGTGATGATCCGGCCGCGGTTGGTGTAGTCCTCGGGGTTGGCGCTCGCCACCACCAGGACGTCGAGCGGCAGCCGCAGCACGTAGCCGCGGATCTGGATGTCACGCTCCTCCATGACGTTGAGCATCGCGACCTGGATGCGCTCGGCGAGGTCGGCAGCTCGTCGATCGCGACGATGCCGCGGTGGCTGCGCGGGATCAGACCGAAGTGGATCGTCTCGGGGTCGCCGAGGCTGCGGCCCTCGGCGACCTTCATCGGGTCGACGTCGCCGATCAGGTCGGCGACGCTCGTGTCGGGGGTCGCGAGCTTCTCGGCGTACCGCTCGTCACGGTGCCGCCAGGCGATCGGCAGGTCGTCGCCGAGCTGCAGCAGCACGGCGCACGCTCGCAGTCGTGATGGGTTCGTACGGATGCTCGCCGAGCTCTGAGCCGGCGATCACCGGGGACCACTCGTCGAGCAGCCCGACCATCGTGCGCAGCAGTCTGGTCTTGCCCTGGCCACGCTCGCCAAGGAGCACGATGTCGTGCCCGGCGATCAGTGCCCGTTCGAGCTGCGGGACAACTGTGCTCTCGAAGCCGTGCAGCCCCGGCCAGGGATCGCGGCCCTCCCGGAGGGCAGCCAGCAAGTTGGTGCGCAGCTCGGTGCGCAGCGTCGTGTGGACATGGCCGGCTGCACGCAGCTCGCCGACGGTACTGATCGTGGGTGCGGTCACACCCCAACGCTACTGCGGTCGTGCCAGCGACGCTCAGTCTTCTGTGAGTGAGGGCGGCGGCGCGTCAGGATCGACGGGCGGCCAGGATCACGTCACGGACGCTCTGCGTCTGCTGCGATGTCCAGCCGTCGAGCTGCAGCACCTGGGCCCAGCCGTCCACGTGGTCCCCGACGTAGGTGTGTCCATGCCCCGGCGGAACGCTCTGGCTCACCGCCATGTCGGCGGCGGTCTGCCAGAACGTCACCAACGGGATCCAGCGCATCGACGGCAGGACGTCGCGACCGCGTTCCTCCGACAGCCAGTCGGGCTTGCTCCAGATCAGGTCGGGGGTCCACCACGTGATCGGATCGGACGGGTGCACCAGGTACAGCACGTGCGGGCCGTCCCACGGCTGGTCGACGGGTTCGGCGGGTTGACGCGCATCGTTGCTGAACCGCACGATACGCCCGTTGCGGAACACCGGCTCGACCTCGAGGCTGTCCGGATCGCGCTGGTCGGTGAACTCGCGGTACAGGGCGTTGAAGTTGGGCGGACCGACCAGCAGGGCGCCCGAGGTGCGGTTGGCCAGGTCGGCCTCGCCGCTGAACGCGGTCTCTCCGCCGAACGAGCCGAGGCTCTCTCCGAAGATGTAGATCTTGGGCCGCGCGTCCTGCGGCAGAGCGCTCCACCGCTGGTACACGGCATCGAACAGCGCACGTCCCGCATTGCGGGCGTTCTGCTGGTCGACGAGGTACGAGATCCACGACGGCAGGTACGAGTACTGCATCGAGACGATCGCCGGCTGGCCCGTGATGTACTCGAAGGCAGTCGACAGCACCGGGCTCGAGGAAGCCGCTGCCTGTCGTGTTGGCGACCATCAGGTAGTCGCGCTCGAAGCCGCCCGCGCGTTCGAGCTCGTCGACCGCGGCTGGGCGCGCTCGTCCACGTCCTCGGCCGCCGCGGTCCCGACGTAGGCGCGGACGGGCTCGAGAGCCGGACGTCCTGTGACGGCCGTGATCTGTTGCGCCGACGGCCCGCCGGCGACGAACCGGCGACCTTGGCGGCCGAGGTCCTCCCACTTGACGAGGGAGGCCTCGCTACCCGAACGGGTCGACTGCTCCGGCGGGGTCAGACGTGACGAGATCGTCTGGTCTCCGAGCGAGAACGACGCGTCCACGGCCTTGATGACGTTGTCATAGACGAGCCCGCTGAGCACCAGGAACGTGGCGACCGCGACGGTGAGCCATCCGGTCGCCCGGGCGGCCCGCGGTCCGATCTTGCGCGCGAGCAACGACGAGAGGCCCCGGTAGGCGCTGCGCAGGGCCCGCCCGATGCCGACCAGGAGGACGAAGGTGAGGACGCCGAGCAGCGGCATCAGGACGAAGCGCGAGAACGCGACGTCGTCGGCGCCCATCAGCTCGCGCAGCTGCCACTGCCACCGCTCTCCGAGAGCGATCGCCACCGCGACGACGATGACCGCGACGCCCCAGAAGATGCGCCACGACCGGGGTGAAGCGCGCTTGTGATCTCGGTCGGCGTACTCGCGCCACACCCACGCCAGGGCGACACCGACTCCGTAGCCGATCGCGCCGTTGATGCCCGCCAGGACGCCTTGGAAGACGCCGCTGCGTGGCAGCAGCGACGGGGTGAAGGACAGCACGGCGAACAGCAGCGCGACCCAGGCTCCCGGCAGGGTGTAGCGAGCCACTCGACTGGCGCTGACGATGCGACGAAGACGCCCGAGTCTCGGGCTCGGCAGGGCCGGGGGTTGAGCTCACGCCCGAAACCCTACTGTTGCCCGAAGGTCAGTCCGACACCGTGTCAGAAACGACGTACGACGTCGCGATGTCGTAGTCGTACAGCACCCGGGTCCGCAGTGCGACGTCCTGGATCGAGCGACCACCCGCGTTGACCGCGCACCACAGCAGACCGATCGGGAACACCACGACGATCAGCGCTCGCAGCAGGGCCAGGCTGAACCCCAGCCGTCGACCGTGGCGGTTGACGACACGCGTGCCCATGATGCTGCCGCCGAGCGGCTTTCCGGTCACCGCCCAGGACGCCGTCAGGTAGACCACGAGGAAGGCCATGCCGCTCACCATGAGCAGGAACCAGCCGTCCGCGGCCAGCTGAACCCGACCGGATTGGTCACGAACCGCAGCGCGATGATCGACAGGTGTCCACGAGCACCACGACTCCGGCGAGCAGGTAGTCGATGACACCGGCCACGACCCGCGTCACGACGCCTGCCGGGCGACCATGCAATGACGATACGGTCCGCGCTGCCGCTGGGCTCATGGCTGCTCCCCCACATCGACGCGACGCCTGCGGCGCCTGCTCAAGAATCGTGCGACGGCCTCGTCGGCGCTGGCCGCACCGCGCGCGCTCCGGTCACGACATCGGAGGCGACTCCTGATGTCGATTCTCGGATGATGGCGGGCAGGTCGATCTCGTCGATGACCTCGGTGGCGAGCTGGGCCAGGTCGATCCGTGCGCGGCTCAGCTCGGTCAGGTCGAGCTGGTCGAGCACCGACTCGACGATCAGTGCCACGTCGACCCGTTCTGCGATCAGAGCGTTCAGGTCGATCCGATCGAGCACCGACTCGACGATGCGGGGCAGCTGCGCATCAAGCACCGACTCGACCAGGTCGTGGGCGGCGACCCACGTGGTTTCTGCGCCGTGACGGGGCGCGTCGGACACGTCGTGCAGAGCGCGGCCTGGTGACAACGCCTCGGGCACCAACGGAGGTCGCAGCGCGAGCTGCGTCAGGGCACGTAGGGGCTGCGCACCTCGCACAGCCAGTGCCTGCGCCGGCACCAGACTGAGCTGCGTGCCAGGCCGAGCGCCGCATCGAGGCCACGGCCGACGACGCCCACCACCTCGTCCACCGCAGCCTCGTCCACCGCTGCCTCCTCCACCACTGCCTCGTCCATCACGCCTCCTATTTCACCGCACTCAGGACCGTGCCGATGCTGTTGGTCGCCCAGTGCAGTCCCGCCGGGGCCAACAGGCTGCCCGATCGGCGTCGCATCTCGGCGAACACGATGCCGGCTGCTGCGGTGAAGGCGACGATCGCGATCACGACGGCAGCACCGATCAGCCACGAGCCCTCGGACGCCGACGCGAGTGCCTCGTTGCTGTCGAGCAGCCGCAACCCCGCCGGCACGTGCCACAGCCCGAAGGCCGCTGCGGACCACCACGTGGCCTGTCGTGCGCCGTACCGGCGACGAGCAACCCCCAGAGCACTCCCCGGAACGCGAGCTCTTCCAGGACGATGGTCCGCAACGGGATCACGACCAGCACCTTGACGGCGACAGCGCCCGCCGTCGCCGGCATCGAGTCATCGTCGAAGGCCGACTCGGTGAACGGCAGCACCGCGACCAGCAGGTATCCGACGGCCACGAGCGAGAGCTGCGACAGTGCCCCACAGCAGACCTCGCCCGAGACCGGCTCGAGACAGCCCGACGTCGGCAAGGCTCAGGCCCGCCCGACACCCGATCACCAGGAGCAGGACGCAGGCCAGGCAGGCGACCGGCACCGTCAGCCACATGTCCTGGTTGATCAGGAGCACGTCGGTGACGACCAGCACCACCAAGACATACGCCAGGCAACGAGCGTCGCGGCTCACGGTCTCAGGCGCGGCGATGTCCTGCTGCATGTCCGTCCCAACCCTGACGAGCACTCGCGATTCCCCTGGTGTGGCTCAGCTGCGAGACGATCCCGGCAACCGCCAGGAGGACGAATCCGAGCGTCCAGAGCCAATGGCCGTCGATGTTCTCGGTCACGGTGGCGGTGTCGAAGTCAGCCGTCTCGAGCACGCCGGTCAGCAGCATGATGCCGGCGACGATGACGCTGGCGCCGGCCAGCGAGCTCAGCACCACGAGCAGCATCATCGGCACATCGGCCGCGATCGCCAGCAGCGCGACCACGAGTCCGACCACGACGCCCACCGAGATCGTGACCCAGTCCCAGGAGACTCCGAGCGCCGTCGTGACGGTCGCGCCCAGTGCGAAGCCCATCGATCCCATCGCGAGGATCACCCCGACCGCGTAGTACAGGTAGGCCAGCAGGGCGAACACCAGTGCCAGCGCGATGCCGATGATCCAGCCCAGGGCCGAGGCCAGGTAGCTGTCGTCGTTGATCCACGTTGCCAGGCCCGAGCCCAGGCCGAAGCCGATCAGCGCGCCCCAGATGCTCAGGACCAGTCGAAGCGTCCAGTAGCCGCGGAAGCACAGCATCAGGCCGGCAAGAAGCGCCAGCACACCTACGAGAATGTCAGACATGGTTTCCACCTTCGGTTGTCGTACGCAAATGTCTCAGAACTTCCACACGAGCGGGATCAGCACCACGGCGATGACCATCCACCACAGCATGATCGGCAGGCCGAGCTTCCAGTAGTCGCCGAACCTGTAGCCGCCGGGCCCCATGACCATCATGTTGGCCGGAGTTGCGATGGGGGTCAGCAAGGATGCTGCGCCAGCCACGGCTACGAGCATCAGGACAGGCTGGACGGAGATGCCGGTGTCGAGTGCAGCCGAGACCGCGACCGGCAGCACGATCAACGTCGTCGCGGTGTTGTTGACGATCTGGCCGAGCACCGCGATCAGCGCGAACAGGGCGATCATCAGCAAGTAGGGGCTGCCGTCGCCGACGACGTCGATCAGCACGGCGGCGATCTTGTCGGAGGCCCCGCTGGTCTGGATCGCCGTCGACAGCGGGATCAGCCCGCCGATCAGCACGATCGCGCTCCACGACACCGACCGGTACGCCTGCTCCGACGACACGACCCGGCACAGCACCATGGCTCCGGCGGCCAGCAGACCGGCGATGGCAGGGGGCACGAGCCCGAACGACAGCAGCACGATCATGGCGACCAGGATCGCGATAGCCCGTCGCGCCGGAGCGCCCAGAGGACCCAGCTGCCGACGAACGAGGGAGGCATCGTCGACGACCAGGACGTCGCGATCCTCGCTGAGCGCCTCCAGGTCCGACCAGGTTCCCCGGATCAGCAGCGTGTCTCCGGCAGCGAGCTGGGTCTGGACCAGCCCTCGGTCGGCCCCCCGCCGTTGCACGGCCAGGATCGTGACGCCGCCGGGACGCATCTGACCCGGAAAGACCACGTCACCGATCAGGGGGGAACGTGGTGGCACGACGACTTCGACGACCCCGGCTTCCTGGCCGAACAACGCCTCGGACGAGCTCGCGCCGATCGGTTCGGCCAGCACGAGCAGCGCCTCACGGCGCACGAGCGCCGCGACCCGTTCGGACGGGCCAGCCACGACGAGCACGTCGCGCTCGTCCAGCGTGATGCTCTGAGCGGGCCTGGATGCCGACCAAGGTGACGTCGGTGTCGTCGGTGAAGGCGACCTCGGCCAGGCGGGTGCCGATCAGTCGTGAGTCGGCCTGCACCCGCAGCCGGTAGAAGCCCTCGTGGAGGGCGTAGTCGCGGGTCAGTGTCTCCTGGTGCCGGCTCAGGTCACGACCTAGCTGGCTGGAGCGGCGCGACGGCAGCAGCCGCGCGCCGAAGAGCAGCACGATCGCCATGGTGCCGACCAGCAACGGCACGCCGACGACCGCGTACTCGAAGAATCCGAAGCCGCCACCGCCAGCATCCCGGGACGCATCGGACACGAGCACGTTGACCGGGCTGCCGGTCAGCATCAGCAGCGAGCCTGCGCTGCCAGCGAATGCCAATGGCATCAGCATCTGCGAGGGAGCGACACCGATGCGGGTCGCCAGCACCACGACCATCGGCAGCAGGGCGGCCACCGAACCGTTGAGGCTGATCAGCGCAGTCAGCAGGGCACACAGCACCATGACCGCGGTCAGCAGCCGGTTGCGGTCCTCGCCGGCCCGGTCGATCAGGTTCTGTCCGGCCCAGGTCGTGACGCCGGTCGAGTCGATGCCCTCGCTGACCACGAAGAGCGCCGCGATAAAGACGACGACCGGGTCGCCGAACCCGGCAAGCGCCTGGTTCGCGGTCAGGACGCCGGTGAAGTACAGCGCCATCGCCGTGCCGATCGCGACGACCCCGACCGGGAGCCGGTTGGTCACGAACAGCACGATCGTGCCCGCCAGGATCAGCAGGCTGATGGTCGCGTCGGTCATGATGGGGCCGCTCAGCCGATTCCGGCGGCGATCCCCAGGACGACCACGATGATGACGAAGTAGATCGCCAGCAGCGGCGCGATGAAGCGTAGGTACTTGTCGAAGCCGACCTTCGCGATCGCCAGGCCGCCGACCACGACGACGTTGGTCGGGGCGAACATCAGCATGAAGCCGTGGCCCATCTGGAACGCCGTGATGACGAGTGAGCGCGAGACGCCCGCGAAGTCGCCCAACGGAGCCAGCAGCGGCATCGCGAGCGTCGCATGACCTGACGAGGACGGGATCAAGAACGCGAGCGGGATGTTGACGATCGCGACCAGCACGGCGAAGACGCCTGCGGACGTGCCCTCGACCAGGTTCTCCATCGCGTTCAGCACCGTGTCGAGCGTCTGCGTGTTGGTCATGATGACCGAGACGCCGCGGGCCAGGGCGATCACGATCGCGGGCCCGATCATGTCGCCGATACCGGTCGTGATGAGCGAGACGATCTTCTTCTCACCCATCCGGGCGACGAGCCCGATCAGGATCGCGCTCAGGAAGAACAGCATCGCGAGCTGCGGGAACCACCAGTTGGCTCGAACCAGTACGGCTCGGTCGCGGTCTCGTGCAGGATGTCGTACTCGGCCCCGCTCGTCGCGCCGCCGAAGATGCTGGACCACGGGATGACCGAGAAGATCATCAGAGCGAATGTCAGCCCCGTGATGGTCAGGACGGCTTCTGCGTACGGGTCAGCTCGGTCGACAACGGCTCGTCCGTCTGCTCGGCAGCATCTTCGTCGAACCCGACGACCGACCGGCTCGGATCGCGCTGGACCGAGCGGGCGTAGCGCAGCACGAAGACGATCGAGACCGTCGTCAGCACGACCCACAGGAACAAGCGCAGGACGATGCCGTCGCCGATCGAGACACCGGCCTCGCCAGAAGCGACACCGATCGAGAACGGATTGACCGTCGAGGCCATCGAGCCGGTCAACGCACCCAAGATGATGACCGCCGCCGTGACCATCCGGTCGTAGCCGAGTGCCGCGAACATCGGGATGAGCAGCGCATAGAAGCCGAAGGTCTCGACCGAGAAGCCCATCGTGGAGCCCAACAGCGAGAACAGCAGCATGACGGCCACGATCAGCAGCCAGCCGCGCTCGCCGACTCCCACTGCCAGGCGACCGACGGCGACCTCGAGGCTGCGGGTCGAGAAGCTCACCGAGATGAACCCACCGAGCGCGAAGATGAAGATGATGACGCCGATCGAGCCGAACATGTGCCCGGCGGCCTCGGTGTTGACGAATCCGGTCGTCGAGTCCTGCAGGCCGTAGGCACCGTTGATCGGCGACAGGATCAGCTCGCGGACGCTGTCGAAGAACGACAACGGCGAGGGAACCTGGTGGAAGGATCGATGACGGGGGCGCGTCGGCGTCCGCGCTCGTACTGGCCCGACGGGATGAACAGCGCGGCAACCCACACGGCGATGGCGACGAACGCCAGGGTCGTGACCGCACCTGGGAACTGGAACGTGCGCTTCGGCTTGCTGGCCGTCGTCGTCATGACTGGTCCTTGATCCGTCGTGCGTACTCGGTGAAGAACACGGCCTTGGCGATCGTGGCCTTGCGCAGGCGTCGATCAGCACCCGTTCATTGGGGGCGTGAATGTTGGCGTCACTGTCGGTCGCGCCGAGCAGGAGCTTCTCGGCTGCCGGGACAGCCTCGTGCAGGGCCATGACGAGCGGGATCGAGCCGCCACCGGCCATCAGCGCGGCGTCCTCGTCCCAGGCGGCTGCCAGGGCGTCCATCGCGGCGTCGTAACCGGGGCCGTCGAGTCGGCGGCGAATCCGTTGCCGATCTCACCGGCAGTGACCGTGGCCGAGATGCCGAAGGGCCGCTGTGCCGAGAGGTAGTCGACCAGGGCGGCTTGCGCCTCTGCGGCCGGCTGCTCGGGGTGCACGCGCAGGTTGAGCACCGCACGGGCGTGGCCGGCGACAGCATTGATCAGCCCGTCGACCGGCGGAGCCTCGAAGGCGACCACGGTGACGGCGGGACCAGACCAGATGCGCTCCCCCAGCGTGCCGGTGCCGAACAGCGATGTGCCGTCGATGATCTCGCCGAGCTCGCGGAACTCGGCCTCCTCGTAGGTCGCACCAGTCCACGGCTCACGTCGCAGCCCAGGAACCTTGACGTCACCGTTCTCGTCGTGGATCGAGGCCAACAGGTGGATCAGGGCGATCCGAGCGTCGGGCGCTGCGCCACCGTACTGGCCGCTGTGCTTGTCGGCGACAAGGGTGCGGATCTCGAGGTCGACCTGGGCCGAGCCGCGCAGCGCAACGGTCAAGGTCGGATGTCCAGGCCGCACGCTGCCGACGTCGGCGATGATCATGGCGTCGGCGGCGAAGATCTCGGAGGCTTCGGGCGGGTAGTTGTCGAATGGGCTGCCGAACTCTTCCTGACCCTCGATCACCACGGTGATGCCGACCGGTGGGCGGCCTCCGTGGGCCTTGAGCGCGCCTACGATGCTGAGGATGTTGGCCTTGGAATCGGCTGTGCCGCGACCGTACAGCGCACCGTCGATCTCGGTTGCCTCGAACGGCGGGGTGTTCCAAGCTCGAGATCGCCGGCCGGGACGACGTCGTAGTGCGTGTAGAGCAGCACCGTCGGCGCACCGTCGGGAGCCGGGATGCGCCCGATGACGACCGGCGCTGTCTTGCCCTCGATGCGCAGCTGCTCGATCGACTCGACCCCGGCATCGCGCAGCAGCTCGACGACGAAGTCGTGCGCCTCGAACAGCGGTTCAGCAGGAAAGCCGTCGGTGGCGACGGACGGGATGGCGACCAGGCGCTTGAGGTCGTCGACCAACGTCGGCAGCAGTGCTTCCACCCGATCGACGAGCTCTGGATCGTGGCCTGGCCGCCCCGTGCTCATGCGAGTGCCTTGGCCTTCAAGGTCTCGAACTCGGCCTGGGTGATCGAGCCCGCCGAGAGCAGCGCCTGTGCGTCGGTGATCTGCTCGGTCGGCGACTTGGCGCCTGCCGTGCGTCGGATGTAGGCATCGATCTCGTCGCGGGCGGCTTCCTGGGCCTCGATACGACGCCCGGCGATGCCGCGCCCCCGCACGATCAGGTAGACCAGCGCCGTGATGATCGGCGCGATGATGAGGAAGAAGACCCAGACAGCCTTCTTGACACCGCTGACGGTGTGGTCGCGCAGCAGGTCTCCCAGCACCGTGAACAGCAGCAGGAGGTAGGCCACGAGCACGAAGCCGGCCCAGATCAATGACAGGGATTCCCAGAAGTTCATGTCGCCCTCACGCCGTCGTGCTCAGAGACCGTCGGTTGGTCTCCGAACGTTGACTAAACCCTAGTCCTTCGCCGGGTCATCGGACACCACGTCAGAAGGGTGAGATTCGGCGAGCTCCTGGTGGCCCGGACGGCTGCGCCAGAAGGCGATCGAGGCGACTCCCATCGCCAGTGGCGTCAGCACGGTCACGACTCGCCAGACGATCAGGCCGGCGACGGCGGCCGGCTCGACCTGCAGGCCCCCGACCTCCACCAACGCGGCCAGGATCACGGCATCGAGGACACCGAGGCCCGAGATCGGCAACAGGGTGAGCGGGTAGGCCACCAAGAAGATCGCGAAGATCTCGATGACAGGGACCGCCGAGGCGCTCACGCCGACGAACCGCAGCGCCAACGTCAGCAGCAGGGCATCGCACAGGACCATCAGCACCAGCACCAGCAGGGCTCGCGGCAGCCCGGCACGGATCTTGCCGACCACGTGCCACCGGAAGCGGACCGTCGACGCAGCCCAGGCATCCGGATCGACCGACGCACGGACCCTGCGCACGGTCTGGCCAGCCAGGACGCCGGCACGAGCAGCGAGCTCCTCCCTGGCCATCACGGCCAGCAGGCCCACCAGGATCAGCAGCGCGAGCAGGCCGCTGACCAGCGCGACGCACGCGTACGCGATGTCGAAGCGGTGGGGCAGGATCAGCACGAAGCCGAGGATCGGCACGGCGAACCGGGTCACGTAGAACGCCACGGTGTTCATGACGGCGCCGGCCAGCCCTCGGGAGGACTCGATCCCCCACGACCGGAACATCGCGATCCGCATGACGAGGTCGGACGGCGGCGGCGCGATCATCGACAGCAGGATCGCGGTCTGGTCGTTGATGACGGCGCGGAACACTCCCAGCCCACGGATGAAGATCGCGAGCGGTGAGGCATTCAGCACCTGCCGCACGAACAGCACGACCAGCAAGATCGGGACCTGCCACCAGTGGAGCTTGCGGGTGGCATCGACGACGGCCGCCCAGTCGATCTGGCCGACCAGCTGGACGATCGCCCAGGCGACCAGCAGCGACAGCACCACGATGAGCAGCGCCTTGACCGTCCGGCGGCGCGGACTGGTGAAGGTCGGGGTGCTCACCACCTCATCAGCGATGACGACGCCGAGATGCGAGGTAGCCGATCGCCGCTCCGATCGCCGCCATCACGAACAGCACGAGCCACAGTGACATGCGCACGTGGATCCAGAACAGGTTGATGTCGACCTGGTTGCGGTTCTGCACGATGAACAGCACCGTCAGGACCACCAGGACGATGGCGATCCAACGCTCCCGGATCAAGGTGATCAGTGGCGTCTTGTGGGAAGAAGGTGTCGACATGACAGGCCTCTCGAAGCAAGGTGACTCGAACCCGGCATGGGCTGACGTCCGAGAGTCTACGCTCGGAGTCGATCGCTGTGATCATCAAATCGCCGACTCAGGAGAGATCTGAATGACGTACCTACGCATGGGTGCCGCCGTCGCCGCCACAGTGCTGCTGGTCGGCTGCTCGTCAGGCTCCGACTCCGCGGAGACCAGCGCGGCCACCTCGGCGGCCGCCACCCACCTCGGCCCCACCCTCTGCGGACGCACCGACGAGAGGGCTGCCGCCTGGCGTCGACGACAACACCGCCGCGACGGCCGGAGCGGGCCTGTCCCCCGACGGGCAAGCTGTGGATCGTGACGTATGGCAGCAGCACCAACCCGCTGGTCGCCACCGACGTCTCGGGCGATGGCCAGACCGTGACCGTGACCCTCGCGCAGCGTGACGCACCGGCCACGATGGACCTCGTCCCGACCACGTCGACCGTTGCGCTGCCTGCCGGCGTCGACGTCGAGGAGACCGTGACGGTGGTGCTCGGTGAGCTCGGCTCGGTCGAGCTCGGCGGCAAGACCGCTCCGGCCGGGGTCGTCTGGCTGCCGGCTCAGTAGCCCCTCACGCCGAGGCGAGGATCGCTTCGACGACTGCCGCGTCGTACCGGGAGACGTCGAGCTCCTCGCCGTACGTCGCCGTCAGGTTGATGCCGAGAACTGTGTTGACCAGGATCGCGGCTGTGACCTCGATGTCGCGCCCGCCCGTGATCTGACGATCGTCCCGGGCCTCCTTCAAGTGGGCCACGACCTGGTCGAACAGGCGACGGATCCGGTTGCTGAACGCCTCGGCAACGGACTCGTCGACCGCCGCGTGGTCTCGCAGCGCCGCCAGCACCTCGGCGGTGACCTTGCGTTCGCGATCGAGCGGCAGCATGCCGTTCATCAGCGTGCGCACCGCGTCGACGCCGCGCTGGGAGTCGTAGTCCTCACGTTCTGCGTGCTGGGCGAAACGCTGCACGATATCGGCGTCGAGAGCCAGCAGCACGTCGTCCTTGAACCGGAAGTACCGCCGTAACGCACCATTGGCCAGGCCACACTCATCGGCAAGCCGGCGCAGCGTCAGTGCCTCGCCGCCATGCGCCCCGATCAGCTGTCGAGCGCTCTGCACGATCTCGGCTCGCCGCTGGTCATGGTCGACAACTTTTGGCACGTTCTGCCCTTCGCTTCCGCAGGTGTCCTCGTACCGTCAACTGTCACACACGCCCAAAGGACACGGAGCGCGCCGATTGGGTGCAGACTTCCGTGCATGACTTCCGTGCTTCCGGACATCGACAGTGACCTGTCGACGATCGCCTTGCTGGTCGGATTCGCCCTCGCGCTCACGTCGATCCTGCTCAAGGTCGCCGCCCTCGGCATCATCCCCGGCAACCGGCGACCTTCGTCGGGCATGGCCTGGCTCATGGCGATCATGCTGAGCCCGTTGCTGGGTCTGGTGGCCTTCGGCTTCTTCGGCAACACCCGCCTGGGCCGCAACCGTCACCGACGCCAGCAGGAAGCGTTCAAGAACGTCGCAACCCACACCGAGGGCCTGATCGAGCCGGAAGGGGTCGACACGACACCGGCCGTCCGCACCGTCGTCCACCTCAACCGAGAGCTCAGCGCCTTGCCTGCCGTCAGCGGCAGCACCGTGGAGTTCATCGAGGACTACGAGACGTCGATCGCCAAGATGATCGAGACCATCGGCCAGGCCCGCAAGTTCGTCCACATCGAGTTCTACATCACGGCGCTCGACGAGATGACCAGCCCGTTGATCGACGCTCTCGAAGCAGCAGCGCAGCGCGGTGTCGCCGTGCGGATGCTGTTCGACCACCTCGGATCGCGCGGAATTCCGGGCTACGACCGTCTCATCGAACGGCTCGACGCCGGGCCGATCGAGTACCGGGTCATGCTGCCGATCAAGCCGCTGAAGGGCCGTTTCCGCCGTCCTGACCTGCGCAACCATCGCAAGCTGCTCGTCGTCGACGACGAGGTCGCGTTCACGGGCTCGCAGAACCTGACGGAACCGGGCTACAACAAGCCCAAGAACCACAAGCGAGGACGCAAGTGGGTCGAGCTGATGGTGCGGCTCGAAGGGCCAGTCGTAGCCGCCCTCGACGCAGTGTTCGCCTCCGACTGGTACGTCGAGACCGATGAGATGCTCGACGTCTCAGTGCCCGACAAGCAGACAGTCGCGGTCAGTCCGGGGTGCGTCAGCGACGTCACCTGCCAGCTGGTGCCGAGCGGCCCCGGATTCGTCGCCGAGAACAACCTGCGCATGTTCACGAGCCTGATCTACTCGGCGACCGACCGGATCTCTCTGACGAGCCCGTACTTCGTGCCGGACGAGTCCCTGCTCTACGCCGTCACGACCGCTGCCATGCGGGGCGTGCGCGTCGAGCTGTTCGTCAGCGAGGTGTCAGACCAGTTCATGGTCGGGCACGCCCAGGCCTCGTACTACCAGGCGCTCCTCGACGCCGGGGTGCGGATCTACCAGTACCCGGCCCCACTGATCCTGCACTCCAAGCACTTCACGATCGACGACTCCGTCGCCGTCATCGGCTCGAGCAACATGGACATGCGCTCGTTCGGGCCTCAACTACGAGATCTCGCTCATGATGCTGGGTCCCCAGGTGGTCACCCGGATCGCGCGCGGTCGAGGATCACTACCGCGCTGTCTCGTCCAAGCTGCTCTCCGAGGACTGGGCCACCAGGCCCAAACGCCTGCGATATGTCGACAACGTCATGCGGCTGACCTCCGCGCTGCAATGAGATCGCGAATCGCGCGTCATACATCGCGTCCTGCGACGTCTTACCTGGTGTGCAAGAGATTCTTCTGACCGGATTCGTCGCCGTCATCCTCATGAACACGGTCGTCGCCGCGCTGCTCGCTGCGCAGTACGTGAGCGAACGACGCCGCTGATCGTCAGCTGGGCCCGTACCGCGACACCAGGTGACCGAAGAAGTCGGCAGCCTCCTGCCGCGCGGCTGACTCATCGCGGTCAGCCCGCTCGGCAAACAGCTCGACGCCGTGCTCGAGCGCCTCGACGATGTAGGTCCGAAGCTCGCCCGGGACCTGTCCGACCCCCAGCTCGCGAGTCTCTGCCTTGCGGGCCACGAGGTCGGCGACGGCTCGCTGCACAGCCGCCGGAACTGAGGTCTCGCGGAGCAGCGTCGGCAGATCCATGGGTGGAACCGACTGCTCGGGATGCTCGACCAACCAGCGAACTGCCGCAGCTGGTCGCAGGGCGTAGAACAACGTCTTCAGGGGGATCTCGCCGGTCAACCCGTGCCGCGCTGCCTGGTGAGATCCGACATGAGCGTAGTGCCGTCCGATCGCCTGGCGATCCACGATCCGGTCCCCGAGCTCCACGAGCTCGTCTCGGAACTCTGCGTCTCCGTGGTAGATGCAGGGAGACCGGAGCCATTCGAGCGCGACGGCATTGCCCGCGACGAGCAGCTTCACGGCCTTGATCAAGTCCCAGCCGTTGACGTCGAGCACCGGGTCGAGCGGAGTCTCGATGACGTCGCGCGGCCGCCAGGGCGAGAGATAGCTTGCAGCGTCACGGACGAAGAAGAACCGGCAGTCGTAGTCGCTGTCCGGCGACGGGAAGCCCCACGCGCGGCTTCCGCTCTCGATGGCCCAAGGAATCTGGACCCGATGAGATACCGCCACGTCATCGAGTCGTGCATCGATCGGCTCGACCACTCGGTCGTCGAAGGCTGCAGGGAGCGCGCGCATCCATGCACCGTATCCGTCCGGGGGTAGGCTCGATTCATGATCCGCGTCCTTGCGGTGGCCGATGAAGAAGTTCCCGCGATGCGGTCGCGGGCCCGTGACGTGCGCGTCGACCTTGTCCTCGGCGCCGGCGACCTGCCGTGGGACTACCTCGAAGAGCTCGCCTCGATCGTCGATGCGCCAGCCGCATTCGTGCCGGGCAATCACGATCCGCAGATCTCTCCGGGCACGGCGTCCGGACCTCGGGGCGTGGTCAACCTCGACCGGCAGGTCATGCAGATCGGCGGTCTGCGTGTGGCCGGTCTGGGCGGCTGCGTCCGCTACAACGACGGATCGCACCAGTACACCCAACGCGAGTACGACGACAGAGCCGCTGAGCTCATCGCGCGAGCCACCACGGCCGGGTTCGACCGCGTCGACATCTTGCTGACCCACGCTCCCCCGCTGGGACTCGGCGACGAGCCCGAGCCCGCCCATCTCGGCATCGAGGCGCTGCACAGCGTCATCGAGACACTGCAGCCGACCTGGCACCTGCACGGTCACATCCATCCGTACGGAATGCTCAAGTCAGACCGGCACCTCGGCTCGACAACGATCCGCAATGTCATCCCGTGGCAGGTCATCGAGGTCGACCTGGCCCGTGTGGGGGAGCAGCTGACATGGTCAGGCAGCTCTGGATCGCCGCGGGTCGACGCCGAGAGCGACTTCATGCGTGCCCGCCGCCACCAGGTCCTGTCGAGCCTGGCGGCCAGGCTGCGCAACGACAGCGACGACGCGCAGGCCATGTCGTTCGACGAGGTCGTCGACGCCTTGGGACGACGCGCGGAGAACTACCTCGGCACCAAGCTCATCCCCCTCGACGCGATCGTCGGATCGGTCGACAAGGTGCGCGACTTCGACCGCCGGTTCCGCCCGACCTCGGCGCGCAGCCGACAGCGGTGGGAGCGGTTGTCGCGGGCGAGCCGCACGGGCGAGGAGATCCCGCCGATCGACGTCTACCAGGTCGGTGACTACTACTTCGTGCGTGACGGCCACCATCGCGTCTCGGTCGCCCGCAGCCTGGGGCTCGACGTCATCGAGGCTCGGGTCACCGCGATCGACACATTCCTCGCACCCGTCGACATCGCCGCTCGTTCGAACCTCGAGCTCAAGCACTGGCGCCGCATGCTGCTGCAGCGGGTACCGTTCACCGGTGAGGCCCGTGCCGCGGTGGCGGTCGACAACCCCTATGACTACGGCGCCCTGGCCGAGAGCATCGAGGCCTGGGCGACGAGGACCATGCATGCCGAAGGCGCCTACATGGATCCCGAGACCATGGCACGACGCTGGTACGAAGAAGAGTTCTGCCCGGTCGTCGACCTGATCGAGGAGGCCGGCGTCAGGGGTCCCGACGAGCGGCCTGCCGAGGCCTATCTCCGGGTCGCAGGCGAGCGTTTCCGGCTGATCCGTGAGCACGACTGGAATGAAGACGTCATGGCAGCGGTCAAGCGCAAGGGCAAGAAGCCGCCTCGCTAGACCATCCTCAACATGTTCAGGGTCGCCAGCGGTGGTTGGTCTGCCAGATGAGTGAGCCTGGTGCGCGGTACTCGATGCGGTCGGTAGCCGCGTTGAGCCTGATTGACCAGTCGTCGGTGTGAACGAGGCGGTGGTGGTGGGGGCAGATCAGCACCCCGTCATCCAGCTTCGTGGTCGATCCCTTCGACCACGGGGTTCGGTAGTGGTGCGCTTCTGATTGCTCGGGTGGCCGGTCGCAACCTGGGAAGGTGCAGCCATGGTCGCGGGCCGCGAGGGCCTGCTTTTGGGCTCTGGTGAACAACCGTTGTTCATGCCCATGATCCAGTGGCAACGACTTGCCGCCGAAGACTTGCGGGACGATCCCGAGGTTGCAGGCCATCAGTCGAGCTTGGGAGGCTGAGATGCGGGTGCCGGTCGACAAGGTCGCCGCCTTCACCCCATGTAGCAGGGTGTCGTAGTCGAGGCGGACCATCAGGGTGGCTCCGAGTCCGCTGCGACCTGGCAGCAGGTGCCCAGGAAGCCTGGAGCAGAGCTCGGCGAAGCCGACACCCATCCGGGTGCGCCAGTCGAGCTCACGGTCATAGAACGCATGCCCGGCCGTGTCGCTGGTCTTCTCACCGTCAGTGGCTTTCGCGTCAGCAGGTTCTGTTTTGGCGCCGGGGTGGTCGCGGAGGTGGTCGCGTTTGGGGGCGCAGATCGCCTTGATCGCCGCGTCCAACATCTCTGCTTGCGCATCAGGCAACCTGAACCCACCCGAGGTGGTGCCGTCGCCGTTGGCGTTCATCCAGAACTCCGACCGCCGCCACGCGGCCTTCTCCTCATCTTCGAGGTTCGTGTTTTCGTCCTGGTCGACCTCGGGGGCGGGTTTGAACTGGTCGGTGATCCGACGCGACCGTGACCGCAGATCCTTCAGGTTGAACTTCGGTGCGTCGTCGAGCAGTGCTTTCTCGCAGGCCTGCTTCTGCGCTGGTGTCACGTCATCAGGAAGATCGTTGACGGCATCGGCGATGATCCCGGCCTGCTTGGCACCAATCTGACCATCAGCAAGAGCTTCCTCAGTGGTGGGTGTGGTCTCTAACGCTTTGCCGCGGTGGACCATCGACTCGGCTTCACGCCGGTCACCACCAAACGCCGTCGCTAACAGAGCAGCCGTCGACGTCGCACCAGCCTCCTTCGCCAGACCAGAAGCCTCCAACACCCGGGCCGCAGCGAGCTGGTGGGCCTTCAACCGGGCCTCAGCCCGCATCATCCGGGTTGCCAGCCGACGCACCAGACCAGCCTCAAGACCCGCCCACCCACCAACCGGCATCGTGTCGAGGGCGTTCTCGATCGCCGTGACCCCACCCGACAACGGATCACGAAACGACACAAGAACAGCCGACACGAGATACGCCTTCCAGAGTGAGTTTGCGTATCGGAATCACTGCGATTCCGGCACACAAACCACTCTGCATGAAGGGTCAGACACCCAGATTTCGGTGAGCAAAGTTGTCCACAGCCAAGCTCTAGCCCGGCTCAGAGACCGACGGTGAGGTTCTCCCCCGTCGCCGGATCAAACAGGTGCATCTTGTCGGTGTCGATGAACAACGTCGCGTTGTCGTCCTCGGTCACGGTGCTGGCCGCATCGAGCGAGACGACGAGCTGGGTGCGCAGCGAATCGCTGTCGGACTCGCGTGCCAGCTCCTTCAGCTGGTCCTGCACCTTGGCTTCTGCCTCGTACGGGACGTACGCATACTGCTGGTCACCGAGCCACTCACGCACGTCGATGTGCGCCTCGAAGGTGCGCGACGTGTCGACGTGCCCTTCTTCGAGCACCGACACGTCCTCGAAGTGCTCCGGCCGAATGCCGGCCATGAGCAGTCCCTTGTCGGCGGTGCGTTGAGCCTTCTCGGAGTTCAGCGGGAACGTACCGAACGGCAACGTGACCTCGTTTCCTTCCACCGTGGCGGGCAGGAAGTTCATGGGCGGCGAGCCGATGAAGCCTGCCACGAACAGGTTGACGGGCTGTTCGTACAGCTCGCGCGGAGTCGCCAGCTGTTGCAGCACTCCCCGCTTCATCACCGCGACCCGGTCGCCGAGCGTCATCGCCTCGGTCTGGTCGTGCGTGACATAGACCGTCGTGATGCCGAGCTTGCTTCTGCAGCCGGGCGATCTCGGTACGCATCTGGCCGCGCAGCTTGGCGTCGAGGTTGGACAACGGCTCGTCGAACAAGAACGCCTGGGCGTCACGGACGATCGCGCGGCCCATCGCAACACGCTGGCGCTGACCGCCGGAGAGGTTGGCGGGCTTGCGCTGCAGGTGCTCGTCGAGATCGAGCGTCTTGCTCGCCGCCCGCACCTTCTCGTCGACCTCCTTGTCGCTCATCTTGGCCAGACGCAGCGGAAAGGCGATGTTCTCGTACACCGACAGGTGCGGGTACAGCGCGTAGTTCTGGAAGACCATCGACAGGTTGCGGTCGCGGGGCGCCAGGTCGTTGACCCGCTCGCCACCGATCAGCATGTCACCGGACGTGATGTCCTCGAGCCCGACGATCATGCGCAGCAGCGTCGACTTCCCGCAGCCCGACGGTCCGACCAGGATCATGAACTCGCCGTCTGCGACGTCAATGCTCACGTCGTTGACGGCCGGAAAGCCGTCGCCGTACTTCTTGACGATGTTCTTCATCTCGATGGCGGC
The DNA here is from genome assembly GCF_044452305.1 of Aeromicrobium sp. UC242_57. Lineage (NCBI taxonomy): Bacteria > Bacillati > Actinomycetota > Actinomycetes > Propionibacteriales > Nocardioidaceae > Aeromicrobium > Aeromicrobium sp. UC242_57. Next base: position 1,436,022 of record NZ_JBIOAM010000003.1, read on the forward strand.
CATGCGATCAACCCTTCACTGCGCCAGCGGTGAGGCCGGCGACGATCTTGCGCTGGAAAAACAGGACGAGGACGACGATCGGCACCGTGGCGACCACAGCACCGGCGGCCAGCAATGACGCCGGCCGGTTGAACGGATCAGGACCGACGAAGAACGAGAGTGCTGCGGGGATGGGGCGGGCCGCTTCGGTCGAGGTCAGCGAGATCCCGAACACGAAGTCGTTCCAGGCGAAGAAGAAGGTCAGGATCGCCGCGGTGAAGACACCCGGCGCCGCCAGCGGCACGATGACCTTGCGGAAGGCCTGCCACGACGTGGCACCGTCGACCTGCGCGGCCTGCTCCATCTCCCACGGGATCTCGCGGAAGAAGGCCGACAGCGTCCAGATCGCCAGCGGGAGCGTGAACGACATGTACGGGATGATCAGGCCGGGCCACGTGTCGTAGATGCCGAACGTCCGCCACATGTCGAACAGCGGGCCGACCAACGAGACCACCGGGAACATCGCGATCACCAGGGCAGTCGTCAAGACGAAGCGCTTGCCGACGAACTCCAGCCGCGCGATGGCATAGGCCGCGAGCGTCGCGAAGATGACCGACAGCAGCGTCGCGATCAAGGAGATGCCGATCGAGTTGAAGACCGCCCGTCGGAACTGGTCGTCCTTGAGGACGTCGACATAGTTCTGCCAGCCTGCGCCGCCGCCGCTGGACGGGAAGAAGCCGGGGCTGCCGATGGTGACGGCCTCCTGCGACTTGAACGACAGCGAGATGATCCACACGACCGGCAGCAGGCACCAGATCAGGATCATGGCGCATCCCAGCACCATGCCGATGCGATTGCGAAGGTCCTTGCTCATCTCAACCCTCCTGCCGTGCGTCGGCGAGATTGACTCGGAACAGCTTGACGATCACAAAGGCCACCACCAGCACCGACAGGAACAGCAGCACCGACAGTGCCGAGCCGATACCGAGCTGGAACTGCTCGATGACCTGGCGGTACGTCAGGAACGAGATCGACTCGGTCTTGTAAGCGCCGGCCGTCATCACGAAGATGTTGTCGAAGATCCGGTAGGCGTCGAGTGCGCGGAACAGCACCGCGACCATGATGGCGGCTCGCATGTTGGGCAGGATGACCCGGAACAGCCGCTGCCACCAGGTCGCGCCGTCGACCTTGGCGGCTTCCAGCATGTCTTCTGAGACCTGGGCCAGGCCGGCCAGCAACAGCAGCGACATGAACGGCGTCGTCTTCCAGATCTCCGAGGCCATGATGGCGACCATCGAAGACCAGTACTGGCCGAACCAGTTGAAGTCGTTGTCGACGAAAGGCAACCAGCTGTTGACGAAACCGTTGGTGTTGGAGAAAGCGAACTGCCACGCGAAGCCCGAGACGACGGTGATGACTCCGTAGGGAATCAGGATCGACGTTCGGATGAGCCCCCGGGCGAAGATGATCTTGTGCATCACCATCGCGAAGGCGAAACCGATCACGAGCTCGAACAGCACCGTGACGATCATGATCATGACGGTGTTGCCGGTGGTGCGCCAGAAGAGCTGATCGCTCAGCGCGGTCCAGTAGTTGGACAAGCCGATGAACTTCTTGTCGTCGGGCGCCGTCAGCGAGTAGTCGAACAGCGACAGGTACAGCGCCCGGAACATCGGGAACGCCGTCACGACGAGCATCAGGATGATGGCGGGTGCGACGAGCTTGCGGCCCAGCGAGTTCTCGGCCCGCGAGCGGTCGGACATCTCACCCTTGACGTTCGAGTTGGTGCTCACAACAGTGCCTTCCCGCTCAGGACGGCCTTGAGGAAGTCAGCCGATTGTTCTGGCGTCGAGTCGGGGTTGACCGAGGTCGGCGAATGCCATCTGGCCTGCACTGCGCTGGACACCTGGCTGTAGAAGGCGGTCTGTGGCCTCGGGCCCCCGGTGTCGACGCTCTCGCTGAACAGCTGAAGCAGATCGGCGGGATAGGCGTCCTTCAGCTCTGCCGAGTCGTACACCGACTGCCTCGACGGCATGAGTCCGTTGTTGACCGCCAGCGCTGTCTGTGCCTTGGCGCTCGTGACGCACACGGCGGCCTCCTGGGCCAGACCGACGTGCTCGGAGAAGGCGCCGACGCCGATGTCGATACCGCCGATCGGCGGCTTGGACTCCTCGTCGGCGACGGTGCGGGGGTAACGCACCCACCCGAGGTCGTCGAGTCCGGCCTTGTCGGCCGGGCCGCCGGGCTTCCCGACCAGGCCTTCGTAGTTCTTGTAGGCGAAGGTCCAGTTGACCATGAACTCGCCAGCGCCCTTCGCGGGGAACATGGCACCCAGGCTCGTGCCCTCGTTGGAGGTCGAGAGGTCAGGTTGCGCAGCCGAGGAGTCGGCGAGCTGCTGGATGACCGTGGCGGCATCCTTGCCCGCAGCCGAGTCGATCGTGACCTTGGCATCGCGGCCGTCCTCGACCGTGGCGGGGTCGAGGATGTTGCCACCGGCACTTTGGATCAACGAGTTGATCCACACGACGTAGCCCTCGTACTTGCTGGCCTGGACGCCGACCGTGCCGTCGTTGTCCGAAGCCGCTTTGATGACCTGCTCCCAGGTCACCGGCTGGGTCATGTCGAGTCCCGCAGCCTCGGCCAGCGACTTGCGGAACCACAGCACCTGGGTGTTGGCCCACTGTGGCGCCACCACGACTTCGTCCTTCCAGGTCGCCGACGCAGCAGCTCCCTTCAGCACGTCGTCGTCGAGCACCTTGTCGGCGAGCTCGCCCTTGAACGGGGCGAGCCACTTGGCGCTGGCGAACTCGGGCACGAACACCGGATCGAGGCTCATCAGGTCGGTCGAGCTGTCCTTGGCCGCGAGCCTGCGTGCCAGCTGGGTGCGCTGGTCGGTCGCGCTGGACGGTAGCAGCTGGACCGAGATGTCGTAGTCGTCCGTGCTGCAGTCCTTGGCGAGCTGCTGGACCGTCTCCTGGGCATCAGGATTGATGTACCAGTTCAACGTCGGCTTGCCGCCGCTCGATCCACAGGCTGCCAGAACGCTCATGGAAAGTGCCGCGGCGATCGTGCCAGCGGCCACTCTGCGAACCGGTCGTACGGGCATTGCTCCCCCTGAATCAATCCTGTGGCAGCACCTCTGTGACACCACTCACAGGATCATTTCGAAGGTAGACCTGTCCCGGGGCTCCCGCAACCGCTGGAGGTCAGGCTGTCACGCCCTGCCTGTCCCAGCGGAAAAAGTCAGTTCCTGCTTTCGCCTTCGTCGGCACTCGGGGACTGCTACGTTCCCGGCGTGACTCATCCCGAGACCTCCCTGCCAGCAGACGAGATCACCACCTTCGATCCTGTGCTGGACCGGCTCACCGCAGCAGTGGATCGACTTCACCGCAACGCGTTGCTGACGTTCCTGGCAGCAGGACTGGCTCTACTGATCAGCCTGTGGACCCTCTACCAGGTGTCATCGCATGCCACCGAGATCGTGATCGAGCACGACAAGTCGATCACAGTCTTCTTGTTCGAGCTGTTGCGGACCACGGCCTTCGCGGGCGTCGTGACCGCTGGCGTGTGGGGACTGTTCAACCTCGGACGGGCACAGCTCGACCAGGCGACCCGCTACGAGAAGCGGCTGATCGCGGCGCACTTCTTGAACTACACGCTCGCGACGTACGGCCAGGAGATCCGCGACGAGAAGATGCAGCTGTCGGACGTGATGTCGTTCCTGAAGTCGTGGAGCGAGAACGTCGAGTCGGCCTTCACGAATCTCAAGTTCGGCAGCCGGAAGACGCAGGACTTCTCGATCTCCGTCGGACCCGGTGGCACGAGTGTGACGACCGGTGCGGCCAAGGCCCACGTCCCGGCACCGCCGGCTGGCGGCGACAATTAGGGACGGTCACCCGCCGCGGGTGATCCCGCCGCTGTCCGATCCTGCGCATGATGAGGCCTCACCTGTTCAGGAGGCCCTGATGGATGCTGCCCGGATCCTCCTGCTGGCAGCAATCTGCGTGCTCGCCTACGTCAGCGGCGAGCTGTTGGCACGGCGACACGTGCCGCGTCTTCCGGTGTATCTCGGCGTCGGCGCGCTGGCCGGCCTGGCGATCACCACGGCCGTCGATGCCGCGGACGTGGCCTTCCCACATGTGTCGTCGGTGGCTCTCGGAGTCATCGGCTTCGTCGCAGGAAGCCACCTCGTGTGGCCCGCGATCCGTCCCCAGGTGCGGACGATCGGGCTGCAGGTCGTCGCGATGAGCATCACCGTGCCGCTGTTCACGGCCGGGATCGTCGCCTTCGTGCTGCGCGAGCAGGATGCCACCGTGACCACAGCTGCGGCGGTGCTGACCGGGACCATCATGCTGGCCCTGTCGCCGCCCGAGGCGATCGCCGTCATCTCGGAGTCGCGAGCCGCCGGCCGTTCACCCGGCTCGTCCTGGGCGCAACAGTCGTCATGGACGTCGTCGTGGTCGTGGCGTTCTCGATCGCCCTCACGGTCGCCAACGCCCTGCTCGGCGAGGGTGTGTCTCTCGGCAGCCTGCTCGCGGGCGTCAGCGTCGGGCTGGTGCTGTCGTTGCTCGCGGGCGCCGTCGTGGGCGGGCTTCTCATCCAGGTCGTGCGCCGCACTGGCGGTGTCCCGGGCGCTGCGGTGCTGATCGTCCTGGTCGCTGTGACCAGCGTCTGGCTGGCCGTCGTGTCAGCACGCTGGGCCGAGGAGCAGCTCGACGTCCATGCCGAGGTCGAGTCGCTGTTGGTCGCCATGATCGCCGGAGTCATCGTGGGCAACACCAGCGCAGAGAATCGCTTCGCGGCGATCCTCGAACGGCTCGGTCCCCCGGTCTACGTCGTGTTCTTCACGCTCACGGGGCTCGGTCTGCACCTCGATGCGCTCCTGGGAGCAGCAGTGCCGGCCGCGCTGCTGTGGGCCGTGCGTGGCGCCGGCCTGTGGACGGGCTCACGAGCAGCCATGACGATCGCCGGTGAGGACAAGCAGGTGCGCAAGGTGGCATGGAAGGCCTTCGTGCCCCAGGCCGGGATCGCGCTGGCGCTGGCAGCGACGGTCGCCGAGACCTACCCCAAGTTCGGCGCCACGATGGCGACGGTCGTGATTGGCACCGTCGTCCTGAACGAGGCGATCGGACCGTTCTTCCTCCGCTCGGCGCTCGAAGCCGTCGGCGAGACGGACTCCGAATCCGAACCCTCACACTGACGTCCCGTCGACCTATGCCTCAGTCGGAGGCCCGGTCCGCACCGGCGGGCGACGAGAGCACCTCCAGCACCACGAGCAGCACCCCCGTCGCCGCTACGAACAGCAGCGCCGTCGTCCCGGTCGGGTGGTCCTGCGCGAGGTAGAGCACCGCCGCTGCGCCGATCAGGCCGACGCGGATCGGGCCGCGGTACTCCGCGAGGACGACACCTGCATGCCCGGTGCCGAGTCCGACGCCTTCCCTGCCACGTCGGGCCGCGTCGAACGCTCTGCCGAGGTGTCGTCTGGCGGCAGCGCCCGAGCCGTGGCCGGAGCTCAGCCAGGCACCGACCGCGACGGCGAGCGCCATGACCAGCACACCGCGCAGAGCGAACCGGATGAACGAGACCAGCTGTCGTATACCGCCCCGGCCGCCGCTGGGGGAGCTGCTGGCTGGCAAGGCATCGAGGTACATCGGTCGGATGAGGTTGAGCGCCGCCCCGAGCAGCAGCATCGATGCTGCCACGGCGAGTCCGGCAGCCAGAAGGGCGCGCGAACGGTCGCGCGCGACGAGGACGGCTGCCGCGATCAGGCCAAGTACTGCCACGACGAGAACGACCGCTAGACCGTCGATGAGGTTGACGACGCGTTGGATCGTGGACAGGTCGTCGGACTGGAGCAGTGGAAAGGACGCTTCGACCTCGGGGATCTGTTCGGCCAGGCCGAAGCCGGCCTCGGCCAGCTGTCCCTTCACTGCGTTGATCAGGGTCGCGAGGTTGACGGTCACCGTCCCCTGATCGACCTCGACCGTGTCACCGGTGTCACCCGTCAGCACGGCGACGAGCTCGCTGTGGGCAGTGCGATTGGCCTCCCGCCAGGCCTCCGCAAAGCTGTCGGACCGGATCAGCTCGACGACCCCGGTCGCTGACGAAGCTTACGGACTCCGTCAGCCAGCGGCCCCGCAAACGCTCGCAAGGTCGACGCGGCAGCGGGCGGCAGACCTGGTCGATCCAAGGCTGTGACGAGCTCGTCGGCGGCAGCATCGAGGTCGACATAGGTGAAGATGACCTGTTCGATGCGCACGGCGATCGCGTCCTGCACGTCGGGATCGTTCGCGAGTGGTGCGACGGTCTCGAGGTATCGGTCGGTGTCCTGGATCTGACCGTCGGCCCAGGTGGCAAGCACCGCCAGCGGAGCCAGCAATGCCGCCACCGTGATGAGCAGCCCGGAGACGACGGGGCGCCATGAACCTCGACGTGCCTCGCCGTCACGAGGAGAGTCTCGTGGGGTCGTGCTCAGGGGAGCTGGGCATGGTCCACGATGAGCCAGCAGCGGGGCTCCCAACGTCACCCGCAAGGGGTGACGTGCGCGGCGGGCCAGGCGCGCATGGTGGTGCCCTGACCGCACCTGTCAACGAATCGAGCCACTCATGTCGAGAAGCTGCGTACGAGATCCGAGCAGTGGGCGAGGTCCCGGCAGCAGCTGCTCGAGGACTTCGAGGGAGTCAGCGTCACGATCGACGTCACCGGCAGCACGATTCGGGCGGACCTGGCCGACGAATCGCAGCTGCACGGCGTGCTGGACGCCTTGCGTCGAGAAGGCTTCCTGCTGATCGACGTGCGTCGTGAGAGCGACCTCGACGCAGGTCTGCGGAACGAGGAGGAGTAACGACCTGTCAATCGATATGCCGATATACGAACTCGCGTCTTGCGCTCAAGTCCGAACCGGTCGACACTGATTCTGCGTTGGCTTTCGAGTAAGAAACCATGAGGGTCAACGCATCGAGCACGCCGCGGAAGCTAGGCCGGTCTGGGGTGGCGGTAGCCCCGCAAGGCTCTCCCCGGCGTGAGGGAGGGAGTCCCATGGCGCGCGGCGACAACAGCGGACCTGACAGCGCCATCGCGCCGGTTCCGTCGGTCGACGCCTTCCTCGACGCCAAGCTGCATCGCCCCGCGAGCCGCCCGCAGACCGGTCTACGCCGGCCCCGGCTCCTCGCGAAGGTGGAGACCACTCTCGACCACTCCGTCACGCTGATCGCCGCGCCCGCGGGATACGGCAAGACGATCCTGTTGACCCGAGTGGCTCGCCGAAGCGTCGGTCGAGACGGCGTGGATATCTCTCGACCCTGGCCAACCACCCTGGACGGCTGTGGGCCCATGTCACGACCGCAGTCGAACGCGCCGGGCTCCCGGTGGGAACGAGCCGCTCCTTCCGACGAAAACGCGATGACAACACCGCGCCCGGCACGGTGCTGCCCCGTATCGTCGACGCTTTCAGTGCCAGCACCGAGACATCGTGCTGGTGCTCGACGACTTCCACGTCATCCGCGACGCTGCGTGCCACCGGCAGGTCGAGTTCCTGATCGAGCACCTCCCACCCCGGGCCCACCTGGTGATCCTGACGCGTTCCGATCCAGGTCTCCGTCTCGGCCGGCTGCGGGCCTCAGGGGCGCTGGCGGAGATCCGCGCGGAGGACCTAGCTTCACGGCGGCCGAGGCAGAGGCGCTGTTCACCCGGGAACCTGCGACTCGACCGCCACCTCCGTCTCGATGCTGATGGACCGCACCGAGGGGTGGCCCGCAGGCCTCTACCTGGCGTCGCTGTCGCTGGCCGGGACACCAGCACCCGGATGCCTTCGTGAGCGAGTTCAGCGGCGACAACCGTTATGTCGGCGACTACCTGACGGAAGAGGTGCTGAGCCGTCACCCGGCGGAGGTCCGCGACTTCATCATCCGTGTGTCGATCCTCGACCGGTTCTCGGCAGCACTGTGCGACGACGTGCTCGAGCTCAGCAGGTCGGCGACCATCCTGCGTGACCTCGAACGGGCCAACCTGTTCCTAGTGCCACTCGACGACGAGGGCCGTTGGTACCGGTTCCATCCCCTGTTCGCCGCGGTCGCCCGGGCCGAGCTCGAGGTCAGTCATCCCGACGACGTCCGCCGCATGCACCACCGCGCGGCGCGATGGTTCAGCCAGAACGGGAACATCGACGAGTCGATCAAGCACTCGATCGCTGCGGGTGACCAGCCCGCAGCCGCCCGCCTGGTGCAGCAGCACTGGCTCCAGTACGTCGACGCCGGCCGGATCGCGACAGTCCAGTACTGGTTGCACGCCATCGGGTCACCTGAGGACCCACCAGATCCCGCGACGACCGTGACGGCCGCCTGGTTGGCTGCGATGACAGGCGACGCAGGCCGACGCTGGGCGAACGTCTCACCGCCTTGAGGGCCTTCAACGCGCACGGCCCGTTGCCAGACGGCTCGCAGTCAGTCGAGTCGGCGATCGCCATGATCAACGGACTCTTCGGCTACGGCGGCCCGTCGCAGATGCTGCACGGCGCCGAGCGAGCCGTGACGCTGGAGACTGACCGCAGCTCGCCCTTCTACGCCCTGGCCCAGGTCACGTTGGGCCACGCCGACGTGTCGTCGGCGACCTCGATCGCTCGCTACCGGCGCTGTCGAACGTCTCCACAGTGACCGCGCACCGGTCATCGTCCGAGCCTGGGGCTCGCGACCGAGTCGCTCGTGGAGAACGAGCGCGGGAACTCGGCCCGCAGCCGAGAGTGTGCCGAGCTGGCCGTCGAGCTGTTGGACCGGCACGGTCTCGCGCACGATCGGCCAGGCGTCACTGGTCTACACAGCTCCCGGGCAGGCGCATGCCGCCGCCGGGCAGCTCCACCAGGCGCTCGGCACGCTGGAGCTCGGCCTCGTCCTGCGTCGCACGACCTCGTCGCACGGCCCGTGGGCCACGAACCACCACCTGCTCATCCACGCCCGGGTTGCAGCCGAGGCCGGACGCCCAGCTTGCGAAGGCAGCTCTCGACGACGTCGACTTACGGTTGCGGCGGTGCTGACCGGCATGACAGCGATGCGAGCCCGCCTGGAGCGGCACGCCGCCACCTCGGCGCCCACAGCAACCGGCCGCTCAGGGCGAACCGCTGACGGGCCGGAGATCGACATCCTGCGACTCCTCCAAGGCAGCATGAGCCTGCACGAGATCGCCAACGGCTTTTCTCTCCTTCAACACCGTCAAGACACACTCTCGCGCGGGCGCTCACCGCAGTCTCGCCGTGCACACCCGAGCCGAGGCAGTTGCTGTCGGCCGCGAGCAGGGCCTGGTCGCAGCAGATCGCTCATCTCACCCGGGTGAGATGACTCGAAGGGTGACGCCGCTCTCACCATGACGCGCACGTCAATGGAGGTCACACCCCGTCACGCCCACTGGGAGGGCCATGCGCCGACCATCAGACTCCATCAGTGCTGACGCTGCGCCAGCGGAGGCCGCTCGCCGTTCGGCCGTCGTCGAGATCCTGCCGGACGGCACGCTGGCAGCACCGCTGATCGCGGCGACCGACGCCGTGGAGGCGGCTGGGCGGCTGCGACGCTCGGGACCCGCGTCGATTCCAGCCGACCTCGACGCCAACCTGGGCGAGCTGCAGGCCGCTCACGGTCACCTGCACGAGGCGGCGCAGACCCTGACCCAGGGGATGCGTGGCGGGCGTGCCGCAGCTGACCCTGACCGTTGTGCAGGTCAGCTGGCGCTCGTCGAGGCCTTCCAAGGCGAGCTCCGCCAGGCGCAGGCCCATGCCGACCTCGCCCTGCTGACCGTGAGCATCGTGGTGAGCACCGCTCCGCGCAGGGCGTCCAGCACGCCCGCCTGGGCCCGCGCCGGGGTGCACCTCTGAACGGGCGGAGCACGACGAGTGCCACCGCCTCCTGGATCTCGTCCCGGCGCCGCTCCGGAGGCCGCCACCCTCGTGGTTCGGTATCGCGCTGCACCTGCTGGCGGCCCCCGCCTCATGATCGTGAGCGAGACGGCCCGATGCGGCTGCACGCCTGCTCGCCCACACCTGCCCACGACCGGCACGAAGCACGCACGGGCTCGGCCCACGGCGTGCTGACAGCGGCCCATGCCAAGGCGCTCGTCGCTGCTGGGGAGTCACGCAGGGCGCTGGCGGCCCTGACCCCGCTGCCGCCCGGCGCCGAGGTGGAGGCGACGGTGGCCATGGCGGTAGGACGCCAGGCGATCGGCCGACGTCAGGGCGCCGGTGCGGTGCTGAGCAGCGTCGTCGACGGGCTCGAGCAGGCACCGCTCGGCCTGCAGATACGCTCCTGGATCCTCGAGGCCCGCATCGCCGACCAGCAAGGGCACCCGACCCGGAGCCACTCGCTCGTCGAACGGGCATTGCAGGCCGCCTCACCTGACGGCTTGCGCGCACCGCTGCTGTGGGACTGGTCCTGGCTGCGCACCCTTCGTCGAACGAGCAACCCGGTCCTGCTGCACACGTATCGCGGCGTCCTGACGGGGCTGCACGAGGCGACCGCGATCAGGCCTCCACGGTCTGAGCCGACGCTCACCCCGCCCGGCGCTCCTGCTGATGCCGTGGCGGTTGCGCTCACCGAACGTGAGGTGCAGGTGCTCGAGCTGCCTCGCCAGATGTGCTCCACCGACGAGATCGCACGAGCGCTCTACGTCTCGGCCAACACCGTCAAGACGCACGTCAAGGGGATCTTCGCGAAGCTGTGCGTCAATCGCCGTGTCGACGCAGTACGGCGAGGGCGGCAGCTACTGCTCTGACAGCCTCGAACACCAGGACGCTGCACCGAGCCGCCGGACCCGGTGGGATGCTGGCACCGCAGTCGGTGCAGGTGCGCAACTGGTGCAGGCTGGCCGGCCATCGTCACGACCTTGACGTGCGGTCGATCCGGGTGTGAAGCAGTGCAATCCGCTGAGGTGCTGCACCAGGTGCGGCCTGACCTCCCCGGCGATCCGGGACCTCGTACACGTCGACCTCGTCGACCGTCCCCGGCAACCCGGTGGAGCTCGTCGATCCGTAGTCCGAGGGCCTGCAGGCGTTCGAAGAAGTCGTCGAGCTGTGCAGCGCTCCTGATCTGCTGGCGCAGCGCAGTCTGTCCGCCCGTGATCTGCGTCGGCAGCTGAGGAAATCGTGTGCGCGAACGAGTCGGACGCACTGGCTGCGAGCTCGACCTCGTAGAGCGATTCGGGGCCGTCAGCTGGGCGTGATGCTCCATCTGACCACGGTGCCCGCGGCGCCCCGCCGACACGTCACCCCCGACGGGTGAGGTCCGCTGGCCACGACCTCCCGATGCTGGGGGCACATCCCCGAACAGAGGAGCCCGAGATGGCGACGCAGCAGCTCAGCAGACAGTGGCACGCAGTACCTGCCCGCCGCGGGAGCGGCTGGTACGGCTGGATCTTCTTCGCCGCGACCATGATGGTGATGCTCGGCATCTTCCATGCGATAGCGGGCCTCGTGGCGCTCTTCAACGACGAGTACTTCCTGGTCTCGTCGGGCGGCCTGGTCGTCGAGGCCGACTACACCGCATGGGGGTGGGTGCACCTGCTGCTCGGCATCCTCATCGCGGCAGCCGGCGCAGCGTTGTTCGCCGGTGCCACCTGGGCACGAGTTCGTGGCGATCGTCGTGGCGATGCTCAGCGCGGTCGTCAACCTGGCGTTCCTGTCGGCATATCCCGTGTGGTCGGCGATCATGATCACGGTCGACATCCTCGTGATCTACGCGGTGGCGACGCACGGCGACCCAGCTGGAGTGGGACTGACCACTCGACCAGATCCCGTTCGACCAGACGATGTCGGCCACGATCGCTGTCTTCGCCGCGGTCGTCATCGTGTTCGTCGCGGTCTCGGCCCGCGCAAGCCGGGTCAACGTGTCACCGCCCATGGTGTTCGTGCTCGCTGGCTTCGCGCTGAGCAGCACGGGGCTCGACGACCTCGACGCCAGCGCGATCAGGGCCGTGGCCGAGGCGACGCTCGCCCTGCTGCTGTTCCATGGCGCAGCAGAGCTGAGGCCGAAAGACCTGCGCACCGACCCGTCGTTGACGGCACGACTCCTCCTGGTCGCGCTGCCGGTGACCGTCATCAGCACGTTCGTGCTCGTCCGTCTGCTGTTCCCGACCCTTGACGTGTGGCTGGTCCTGGTCCTCGCCGCGGCCCTCCGCCCACAGACTCGGCACTCAGCACGGCGACCGTGGAGGATCCGGCGGTCCCCGCCCGGATCCGCCGACTCCTGAGCCTGGAAAGCGGCCTCAACGACGGGATCGCGACGCCAGTCGTGCTGTTCGCGATCGCATCAGCCGCCGGCACCGGTGACGGTAACGGCGCACGGAGCGCGGTGCTCGCCGTCGTGATCGGGGTGGTCTACGGCTCTGCGGTCGGGCTGGGCGCGGGACGAGCCCTTCGCCTGGCCCGTGCCCGCGGGTGGGCCGATGACCAGCTGGTCCCACTCGCTGTGCTGCTCGTCCCTGCACTGTGCTTCTACGGTGCCCGACGTGCTCGGGGGCAACGGCTTCATGGCGGCATTCGTCGCCGGCACGGCGTACGCCACCACACATGTCTCCCGGGCGAAGGCCCGAGCGGGATCTCGACCTCACCCGCCTGGGCTCGGCCCTGCTGGCGGGTGCGGCCTGGATGCTGTTCGGGGCGGCCACCCACGCGCACGTGTCGTCACTCGTCCACTGGCGGACGATCCTCGTCGCGATCCTGTCGCTCACTGCCCTGCGCATCGTGCCGGTCGCCTTGAGCCTCGCTGGATCAGGTCTTCGGCGGCCGACCGTGCTGTTCGTGGGCTGGTTCGGTCCTCGCGGCCTGCCCTCGGTCGTGTTCGCGCTGATCGCCAGCGAAGAGCTGGCCCGGCACCCGGGTGCCCGGACGTCATCGCCACGATCGCAGCGACGGTCGTGCTCAGCGTCGTCGCCCACGGACTGACCGCGACACCGCTGGCGCGACGGTACGGAGAGTGGAGTCGACGCACGACACCCGTGCCCGGCTCGTCGTGACGATCTCACCCTGTGCGGGGTGAGCCTGTCACACCGCCAGGTCGCCACGCTGTGAGCAGACGAGCGCCTCCCCTCGTCATGAGGTCCGAGGAGACCGCTGATGGACGGAGACCGCTGATGGACGCAGACCAGGGCCGGGGCGATGACTCTCCGCTCGCCCTGTTCGACCGGTCCTACCTGCTGCTCCTGCTCACGACGGGACTCCTGGGGGATCCCCCTGTCATTCGTCGCATTCTGCTTCTTGGCCGCGGTGCACCAGCTCGAGCACGTCGTCTGGCACGATCTGCCCGATGCTCTCGGATTCGCCGAGCCGCCGGCGTGGTGGGCGATCCTGGCCGTCGGACTCGCCGGTCTCCTTGTTGCGCTGGCCATCCGGCACCTGCCGGGACACGGAGGCCACGTCCCGGTCGAGGGACTCGGTGCCGGTGCCACGCCACCGAGTGAGCTGCCCGGAGTCGTCCTGGCAGCGGCCGCGAGCCTCGTGGGCGGAGCGGTGGTCGGTCCCGAGGCGCCGCTCATCGCGGTCGGCAGCGGACTGGCACTCCTGGCCGTCCGCAACAGCCGCCTAGGCACCGACACCACGGCCACGACCGTCATTGCTGCGGCCGGCTCGGCCGCCGCGATCTCTGCGATCTTTCGGGAACCCGCTCGTCGCTGCGGTCATGTTCCTCGAGGTGCTGGGACTCGCCCGGCGTCAGCTGATGATCGTGGTGCTGCCCTGCCTGCTGTCCAGCGGCGTGGGCGCCCTGCTCTTCACCGGCCTCGGGCGCTGGACCGGCTTCGAGATCGGCAGCCTCGCGATCCCCGACCTCACGCCGCTTCGGCTGACGGCCGCTGCCGTGGCCTGGACCATCCCCCTGGCCATCCTGGTCGCGGTGGGCACGTGGCTCGTCTACCTCGTGGGCCACCGCACGGCGGCTCGCGCCGCGACCCATCTGATGAGGACGACCGTCGCCGCTGGTGTCATCGCGGGTGCGGCCGCGTGCGTGTACGCCCTCGTCACCGATCGCTCCCCCGCCGAGGTCGTCCTGTCCGGCCAGGCGACGCTCGGGCCCCTGGCCAGCAACCCCCGACGACTGGACGACCGGCGCGCTCGTCGCCCTGCTGCTGGGCAAGGCGATCGCCTACGGCGTGTGCCTGGGCACCTTCCGAGGCGGGCCGGTGTTTCCCGCCCTGTTCCTGGGAGTGTCGTCGGGGTCCTCGCCGCAACGCTGCTCCCGGGTCTCGACGTGCTCCCGGCCATCGCGATCGGCATGGCTGCCGGGATGGCGGTCACCGGCCTGCCCGTCACGAGCGTCGTCCTGGTGACCTTGCTGCTCGGTGACGCTGCCGCCAGCCAGATGCCCATCGTGATCCTCGCGGTGGTCGTGGCGCTCGTGACCGAGGGGCTGCTCAGCCACGGTCCAGCCACGCGGGGACTGCGCAACGCCGCACACCGACAGAGGAGCTCACCATGACCCTGACCCGGACGAGTCGACTGCTGCTCAGCGCAGCGTGCATCGTGATCATCGTCGCCGGCCTCCGGTCGGCCAGCGGCATCGTCGGGCCGGTCATGCTGGCCCTGGCGCTGACGATCGTGTTCCACCCGCTGCGCGGAGTCATCGGGCGCCGTCTGCCGTCGTGGGCCGCGTCGGTCGTCGTGGTCGCGCTGGCCTACGTCCTGATCCTCGGTCTCACCCTGGCCTTGGTGGTGTCGGTCGGCCGCCTCGCCGCACTGATCCCTACCTACGCGCCCGACGTGGACGAGTTCGTCGACGACCTGGGGGCGTGGCTGCACGACCTAGGCGTCGCTCCGTCGCAGGTCGAGTCCGTCGCGGGATCCCTCGACATCGACCGGCTCCTCGGCGTGGCGACATCGTTCATGGAGGGCATCGCGTCGATCCTGTCGAACCTGTTCTTCATCATCACCTTGCTGCTGTTCTTCGCGTTCGACTCAGCCCAGGTGTCGGCGTTGACTGCCCAGGCCCGCAGGCACCGTCCTGAGCTCGTCGACGCGCTCGCCGTCTTCGCCCAGGGCACGCGGAGCTATCTCGGCGTCTCGGCCGTGTTCGGACTCATCGTCGCGGTGATCGACACGGTTCTGCTCTGGGCGCTGGGCGTTCCGGAGGCCTTCGTCTGGGGCGTGCTCGCCTTCGTCACCAACTTCATCCCCAACATCGGCTTCGTCATCGGCGTCGTGCCGCCGGCGGTCATCGGGCTGCTGGAGGGCGGACCGAGCCTGATGCTCTGGGTCATCGTGATGTACTCCGCGGTCAACCTGGTGATCCAGTCGATCATCCAGCCCAGGTACGTCGGCAACGCGGTCGGACTGTCGACCAGCCTCACGTTCCTCTCGCTCGTCTTCTGGGCCTGGGTGCTCGGCCCACTCGGAGCCCTGCTGGCGGTTCCGATGAGCCTGCTGGTCCGTGCGGTGCTGGTCGACGCCGATCCCGACGGGACGTGGCGCCTGCCCCCTCATCAGCGGCCAGCCCGGCGGTACGAGCGACGTCAAGCCATGAACCGCACGGCGGCACGCTGGCGTCCGGCCTGGACGCTCGTCGGTCTGCTGGTCGCGTACTACGCGTTTCCGGTCGAGTGGAACGGATCGGCCGCCGCTATCGCGGTCAGCTTGCTGACGACCGCTGCCGGCCTGGCACTGCTCGCCTGGGCGATGGTGCTCGGGCGTCGCGCACAGACGAGCCGGTGGCGAGGGCCGCGCCGCTCGGGTGCTGCTGATGATGCTGGTGCTCCTGATCATGTCGTTCTCACTGGCGTTCTACCTGCTCGACAGCTGGAACCCGATCAGGTCGCCGGGCTGAGCACCCGCACCGACGCGCTGTACTTCACGCTCAGCACCATGACGACGGTCGGGTACGGCGACGTGCATGCCGCCGGCCAGCTTCGCGCGCGGACTCGTCCTGCGGGCTCATCGTGTTCAACATCGTCGTGGTCGCCTCCCTCGTGAGGGTCTACACGACTCCGCTCACCCGGCAAGAGGTGAGGCCGGGGGAGACGGCGCCGTGCACGCTGGATCGCGAACCACAGTCGACGGATCAGGAGCACGATCATGGCGAGTTCGAACGATGCGGTCCAGCGGGGAGCACTGCCTGTCCCAGACCTCAGCTACGGGGGACGGTGACGTACGACGCGACCGATCCGGACACACGCACTATCCGCCGATCGAGGACATCCGCCCCCCGGCTGGGGCGCCCCACGTGCTGGTGATCCTGATCGACGACGTCGGTTTCGGCGCGTCGTCGGCCTTCGGCGGTCCGATCGAGACCCCCTCCTTCGAACGAGTCGCGGCGGCTGGTCTGAAGTACACCCGGTTCCACACGACTGCCCTGTGCTCACCCACCCGCGCCGCACTGCTCTCGGGCCGCAACCACCACACCGTCGGCATGGGCGGATCACCGAGATCCGCGACCAGCGCTCCTGGCTACAGCTCGCTGCGTCCCGACCGCTGCGCTCCCCTGGCCGAGACGCTCAGCTCAACGGCTACAACACCGCCCAGTTCGGCAAGTGCCACGAGGTTCCGGTGTGGCAGGCCAGTCCGGTCGGCCCTTCGACCATTGGCCACACCCCGGTGGGGGCTTCGAGTACTTCTACGGATTCATCGGCGGCGAGACCGATCAGTGGTATCCCGCGATCTACGAGAACACCACGCCCGCCGAGCCGTGGGGCACGCCCGAGGAGGGGTATCACTTCATGGGCGACATGACCGACAAGGCCATCGCCTGGACCAAGCAGCAGCATGCCCTGGCACCCGACAAGCCGTTCTTCACCTACTTCGCCCCCGGTGCGACTCATGCACCGCACCACGTGCCGACCGAGTGGGCGGACAAGTACGCCGGCGCGTTCGACCAAGGGTGGGACGTGCTTCGCGAGGAGACCTTCGCCCGTCAGAAGGCGCTCGGCGTGATTCCCCAGGACGCCGTGCTCACGGAGCGGTCGCCCGGCATCCCGGCGTGGGAGGAGATGCCACCCGGGCTGCGCCCGGTGCTGGCTCGCGAGATGGAGGTCTACGCGGGCTACCTCGAGTACGCCGATCACCACACAGGGCGTCTGCTGGACGCGTTGGACGATCTGGGCGTGCTCGACGACACCTTGATCTACGTCATCATCGGCGACAACGGTGCATCGGCCGAAGGCACCATGAAGGGCACCACGAACGAGAAGCTTCATGCTCAACCACATGACCGACATGGAGACCGACGAGTACCTCGTCGAGCACAAGGACGATCTCGGCACCCCTGACTCGTACAACCACTACGCGATCGGCTGGGCGCACGCGATGGACACGCCGTACCAGTGGACCAAGCAGGTCGCGAGCCACTGGGGCGGCACCCGCAACGGCACGATCGTCAGCTGGCCGAACGGGATCAAGGCCCGCGGTGAGGTGCGCAACCAGTTCGCCCACTGCATCGACGTGGCGCCGACAGTTCTTCAGGCCGCCGGCATCCCCGAGCCGTCCACGGTGCACGGCGTGACCCGAACGCCCCTACGAGGGGGTGCCGATGAACTACAGCTTCGACGACGCAGACGCCGAGGAGCAGCACACGACGCAGTACTTCGAGCTGCTCGGCAACCGCGCCATCTTCCACCGGGGCTGGACGGCCGTCGCCAAGCACAAGGACCCGTGGGAGGCCTCGACGCACGACCTCGACGACGACGTCTGGGGGCTGTACGACGTCGAGCACGACTGGACCCAGTCGCACGACCTCGCGGCGCAGGAACCCGAGCGGCTGGCCCACCTGCAGCGACTGTTCTTGATCCAGGCGGCCCGGTTCAACGTGCTGCCGATGGACGTCCGCTCGGCTCAGCGGTTCGAACGCCGACCTGGTCGGCCGTCCTCGGCTCGTGCAGGGCAGCAGCCAGTTGCTGTTCCCGGGCATGAAGCGGCTCAACGAGAACTGCATCGTCGGGGTCAAGAACCGCTCGTTCACGGTCACGGCCAAGGTCGAGGTGACCGAACCCGGGCCGTCGGGAGTCCTGATCGCCCAAGGCGGGTCGTACGGCGGCTGGAGCTTCTACGCCCATGACGGCAGGCTGGCCTTCTGCTACAACACCCTGGCGGTGCAGACCGCGCAGATCTACTCAGACGCTCCGCTGGACGTCGGGTCACGCGAGCTGCGCGCACACTTCGCCTACGACGGTGGCGGGCTCGGCAGAGGTGGCATCGTGACGCTCTACGACGATGACGTGCAGATCGGTGAAGGGCGGGTCGAGCGGACGATCCCGTTCACGTTCTCGCTCGACGAGACCCTCGACATCGGCATGGACGTGGCATCGCCGGTCTCCCCGAGCTACGGACCCCGCGACAACGCCTTCAGCGGGACCATCGACTGGGTCAGGATCGATGCCGGCGACGACGACCACAACCACCTGATCGAGCCGGAGCACCGGATGCAGGCAGCCATGGTGCGCCAGTAGCGCATCGTGTCGCCCTCGACGCCCGATTGGCTACGCAACCTGCGTCCGCGTCGCAGTGAGTGGCGACGCGACGCGCTCGCGGGCCTGCCGAACGCGATCAGCAGCGTCCCGGACGGGATGGCGTCGAGCCTGCTTGCCGGCGTGCCACCGGTGCATGGCCTGTACGCGAGCGCCGTCGGTCCGATCGCGGGCGGACTGACGACCAGCACCCGCATGATGGTCATCACGACGACCAGCGCCGCGGCGCTCGCCGCCGGGTCGGCGCTCGCCTCGGTCCGGCCGACAGCAGGCCGAGGCCATCTTGTGGCTCACGTTGCTGACCGGACTCCTGCTCGTCGCGGCGGCCGTGGCCCGCCTCGGGCGCTACGTGCGTTTCGTGTCGCAGTCGGTGATGCTGGGATTGCCTCACCGGTATCGCAGCGAACATCATCCTGGGTCAGATCCCTGACCTCCTCGGAGCAGAACCGTCCGGCGCATTGCCCTCGGCAAGGCCGTCGAGGCATCCTCTTCCACCCGGGACGCATCGACGGGTGGTCAGCCGTCGCGGGTGCCGGTGCGCTCGTGCTGCTGTTCTGCCTGGCTCGGACGCGGTTGTCGATGCTCAGCTCGTTGCTCGCGCTCGCAGTCCCCACGCTCCTGCTGCTGCTGGTCGACCAAGATGTCGCCCGGGTGCGGGACTCCCGGAGCCATCCCGGCCGGCGTGCCCCTCCTCGGCTCTCCGGCTCTCCAGCCATGTCGCCGGAGGTCGTCGCCGGCGCCATCGCGGTGGCGGCGATCATCCTGATCCAGGGTGCCGGAGTGGCGGAAGCAGCACCCAATCCCGACGGCAGCAGGTCCCGCACGAACCGCGACTTCGCGGCACAAGGCGTCGCAACCTCGCGAGCGGCTTCTTCTCGGGGATGCCGGTCGGTGGCTGCGGTCGGGTCGACCGCGCTCAACGTCTCTGCCGGGGCGGTGAGCCGGTGGGGCGCGATCTGGTCGGGGATCTGGATGCTGATCGTCCTGGTGGCGTTCTCCGGCGTCGTCGGGCAGGTGCTGATGCCGACGCTCTCGGCGGTCCTGGTGTTCGCCGCGATCATGTCGCTGAAGCCGCACGAGATCTGGACCATCGCCCACGCGGGCCCGACCCCGTTGGTCGCGATGTTCTCGACGTTCGCAGCCACGCTGCTCCTCCCGGTCGCAGCCGCGGTCGGCGTCGGGGTGACGCTGTCGCTGATCCTGCAGCTCAACCAGGAGTCGATCGACCTGCGCATCGTCGAGGCGTCCCGACGACGAAGGACGGGTCATCGAACGGCCTGCGCCCCGGAGCCTCGTGCCCGGCCAGGTCGTCGTGCTCGACGTGTACGGCTCGCTGTTCTACGCCGGTGCGCGCACCTTGCAGCTGCGGCTGCCGATCCAGCCGGCGCGGACGGAGCCTCGGTGATCTTGCGGCTGCGCGGCCGGCACGACGCTGGCGCGACGTTCTTCACCGTCATCGCGAGCTACGCCCAGGTCTTGCACCGCCACGGCGGAACGCTGTACCTGACGGGTGTCGAGCCGAGCCTGCTGCGGTTGTCGGGAGCGCGACGCACTGACCTACCGCTTCGCCGGCATCAGGCTCTACCCGGCCCAGCCCGAGCTCGGGCGGCCACCCCACGCCGCCTACCTCGACGCTCGAGCACGCCGCGTGGCGCCCGACGACGACTTCACCCCCACCGGGGTGATGTTCGCCCCGTGCCCGAGGACCGACGCTGAGGACATGAACTCACTGCACCGACCAGAAAGCCCCCGTCGACGTCGTCGTCCTCGGCCTTCCTGACGCATCGGCAGGGCCGGCCCTGGCCGCGTCGATCGCCGACATCGCCGCGACTGG
The DNA here is from genome assembly GCF_044452305.1 of Aeromicrobium sp. UC242_57. NCBI lineage: Bacteria > Bacillati > Actinomycetota > Actinomycetes > Propionibacteriales > Nocardioidaceae > Aeromicrobium > Aeromicrobium sp. UC242_57. Next base: position 1,456,255 of record NZ_JBIOAM010000003.1, read on the forward strand.
CTCTGCCCGCGTCCTCGACGCCCTGTGGATCCACAAGGAGAGCGACGGCTCCTACACCGTGATCGATCTCGACGACGAGGACGAAGACCTGTTCTCCTTCGATGCCTGGCTCCCAGGTCTGCTCGGGTCGATGACGTCGCCGAGATCGCCGAGTCGCTGCCGTCGGGCACCGCAGCGGCGGTCATCGCCTGGGAGAACACCTGGGCGACCGCCATCTCGCGGGTCGTGGCCGATGCGGGAGGCGTCGTCCTCGCCCACGAACGCATACCAACGGGTGCCGTCGACAGTCTCCTCGACCTGATCGACGACACCGGATCGGAGCAGAGCTGATGTTGATTCGACGAATGGGCCGCCCCGGCCTGCTGGGTCTCGCGGCGCGGGACGGCCGTCGTGGCCGGAACAGCGGGTGCCGTGACCGGAGCGATGCGTCGCCATCAGGAGAACGGCAGCAGCGAGGCCACCGAAGCAGCCCGCTATGAGCAGCAGCAAGCACCGCCGGCTGCTCAAGCCGCTCCGCCTGCTCCTGGGGACGACCTCATCGATCAGCTGGAGCGCCTGGGCACGCTCAAGGAGCAAGGCATCTTGACCGACGCCGAGTTCGCGGCGCAGAAGGCCCGGCTGCTGGCCCTGTGAACCAGGGCCGACAGCCGGGCCGGCTGAGGTGCTAGCCGTACGGCTCGAACTTGGTGACGGCCCAGATGACGAGCACGTCGAGCACCATGATCGACATGGCCCACCACGGGAAGTACGGCAGCCAGGCGAAGTTGATCATGATCGACAGCACCGCCAAGGTGATGGCCGTCAGCCGAGCCCAGATCGCACCCGACAGCAGGGCCAGACCTGCGACGAGAGCGATGAACCCGAGCACCAGGTGGACCCATCCCCAGGCGGTGACGTCGAAGTCGTACGTGTAGCTGCCACGAAGGACGTAGAAGTCGCCGTTGGCGAGCGCACCGATCCCCTGCATGATCTGCAGCAGACCGGTCAGCATCATCAGCACCGACGCGAGGACGACGACTCCGCTCGCGAACCCCACCGACCTGGGCGGCAAGCTCGGTGACGCCCATGCGCTGCGGCGACGGCTGCGCGACCATCACGACCTCACTCGTCAGCGAAAGCAGCCCGCAGTGCTGCTTCCTGCTCGTCGCTGAGGTTCGTGCTCACGAGGTGGGCGTTCACACCTTGGAAGGCTGCGTGGACCTTGTCCGGCACGGCGTCCCGGCAGCAGGAACAGCGCCGACGTGCCGGGCTCGACCTTGTCGCGGACCTCGTTGATGAACTTGTCGTCGATGCCCACGTCGGCCATCGACCCGCCCAGCGCCCCCGCCGCGGCGCCTATTGCTAGCCCGAGCAGCGGGACGAAGAACAGGAGACCGAACAGCATCCCCAGAACGCGCCACCGAGCGCGCCCGCCGCCCGGTCAGGTTGGTCAGCTGTCGGGTCTTGGGCTTCTTCTTGCCGCCTCCCAGGTGACAACTGCCGCGTCATGAATCTTGATAGCTCCTGGACTGCAGACTTCTCAAGCGTGCTGATGGCCTGATCGGCATCTGCCGCCCCGGGAAACTGCCACACAGTGAGTGTTCCCACAACTGACTCCTCGTTCGGGTGGGCTGGTGCCCACGTTGCTGTCTACTTCGGACCTTGCCCAACCCGCGACGGCCTGACCTCACCCTGCTGGGTGAGGTCAGGCCGTCGCGCTCCGGCGAAGGTGGGGCGGGACAGGAGGCCCGATGAAGTCGACGCTCGGTCTGTTCGGCTCGTTCAGCGGGTATCGACGTGCCTGGGTGCGCGGCGACGTCGTGGCCGGGCTGACGGTCTGGGCGGTGCTGATTCCTGAGTCCTTGGCCTACGCCACGATTGCGGGAGCCCCTCCGGCCGTGGGCCTGTACGCCGCGGTGCCGGCCCTCGTGGTCTATGCCGCACTCGGCAGCTCTCGCCACCTCGTGGTCGGCCCCATGTCGGGGACGGCTGCCCTGTCGGCCAGCATCGTGGCCGGGTTCGCCGCGGCGGGAAGTCCGCGAGTTCATCGCCACCACGACGGCGCTCGCCCTGGTGATGGGCATGCTCGGGATGGTGGCGGGACTGCTGCGTCTCGCTTCTTGTCGGCCTTCATCTCCGAGCCGGTGCTCAAGGGATTCATCATCGGTCTGGCCCTCACGATCATGATCGGGCAGGTGCCCAAGCTGCTCGGCGTCGACGGATCCGACGGCGACTTCTTCGAGAAGACCGTCGGGCTCGTCGAGAACCTGTCTGAGACGGCTGGACGACGCTCCTCGTCGGCGGGCTGGGCCTGGCAGCAATCCTGGTGCTGCGTCGTTTCGTGCCCTTGGTGCCCGGCTCGCTCCCGGTCGTCCTGGTCGGCATCGCGGCGGTCGCGCTGCTCGACCTCGACGACCACGGCGTCTCGATCGTCGGGACGATCGATGCGGGCCTTCCCTCGTTCGGACTTCCCGACGTCGCAGGTCATCGCTACCTCGATCTCGTCGGACCCGCAGTGGGAGTGCTGCTCGTGGGCTTCGCCGAGGGCCTCGGCGCCGCCAAGACGTATGCCGCCAAGGCCGGGTACGAGATCGATCCGAGTCGCGGCTCGTCGCGCTCGGCGGGAGCAATCTCGGATCAGGCGTCCTCGGCGGCATGGTCGTCAACGGCAGCCTGTCCAAGACCGCGATCAACGGAGGCGCCGGCGCCCGCTCCCAGCTGTCGGGCCTGACAGTGGCCGCTCTGACGGTCGCGACACTGCTGTTCCTGACGGGCTTGTTCGAGCAGCTGCCCGAAGCCATCTTGGCGGCCGTCGTGATCGCTGCGGTCATCGAGCTTGTCGACCTCGCAGCGCTGCGGCGCCTGTGGCGGGTCGGCACCGGGCCGATGGCCAAGATGTACCGGCACGCGGCACGATCCGACTTCGTCGCAGCAGTCACGACGATGATCGGCGTGCTGGTCTTCGACACCCTGCCTGGACTGTTCATCGGCATCGCGATCTCGCTGCTCACGATGCTCTACCGATCGTCCCGACCGCATGTCGCGTCGTTAGGACGGCCTGTCGACGGCGGGGCTGACTGGGTCGACCTGACCCGCCACCCCGACGCTGTGCCGGAGCCCGGCGTCGTGGTGCTGCGCGTGGAATCCGGGCTGTTCTTCGCCAACTGCGACTTCGTCCGCCAGCAGGTGCGTGGCCTCGTCGACAGCTCGACCCGTGCGGTGGTCCTCGACGGCGAGACCACGCCGTTCGTCGACGTGACGGCATCCGCCATGCTCGCTGGTCTCGACCAGGACCTCGGAAAGCAAGGCGTCCGCCTGCTGTTCGCCCGTGATGTGGGACAAGTGCGTGACGTCGTGACCTCGACCGACGACCAGGCGTGCCGCGGATCTTCGCCACGATCGACGAGGCCGTCGCTGCGGCGCGGACGGACTCGTGATGGGAGCCCTGATCTCCGCGCTCCTGCCCGAGATCGTCGGCCTGATCATCACGCCAGCCGCCGTGGTCGGCGCGGTGCTGCTACTGGAATCGCGCGGCGGCGTGCGGGCCGCAGCGAGCTTCGGCGCCGGCTTCCTCGTGCTGTACGCCGTGATCACGCTGGCCGCCATCATCGGCGGTGCCGCGAACCCCGGCGCCCAGGACGACGACGTGTCAGCAGCGATCGGCATCGCGGTCGGCTGCGTCTTCCTCGCCGTGGGCGGTCTCCAGCTGCTCCGCCGCCCTCGGCCCGATGCACCGCCGCCGGGCTGGATCCGTCATCTCGACCAGGCCGGACCGGCCGTCGCCTTCGTGATCGGTGTCGTGATGGCCCTGGTCAATCCGAACCTGCTGATCCTGTTGTCCGGCATCGGAGTCATCGCCTCGTCCGATCAGTCGTCACTTGTCAGCCTGGTCGGGCTCGTCGCCCTCTTCGTGGCAGCGATGCTCGACTTCATCGTGCCGATCGGCCTCTACGTCGTGCTGGGCGACCGGGCCAGGACGGCCCTGGTGCACGTCAAGCAGTGGATGCTGCGGCACAACCGGGCGCTCAGCATCGCCGTGCTGCTGGGCTTCGGCGTGCTGTTCCTGGGCCGCGGTCTCGGTTCGGCGTGACCTACAGCGAGTGCGCGCAGCGGAATCCCAGGTGACTCGTCGTGCTCCGAGCAGCCTGACCTTGCCGGGCGGCCGGCCGGTACCGGTGGCAGTAAGACGGAGCGCACACGTACGAGCCGCCCTTCATGACCATCCGCGTCTGCTCGCCAACGACCTGCGGGCCGCAGCAGTGGTGCACGTGCTCGACGGCGTCCTCGGGGGCGTGTGAGACGGTCCACCTCGAAGACGTCCACTCCCAGACGTTCCCGACGACGTCCACGAGACCGTAGCCGTTGGGCGGGAAGGTCCCGACCGGTGTCGTCCGCCCGTACCTACCAGGTCGCTCGACCCGCCACGGGAAGTCGCCGTGCCAGTTGTTGGCCATGACCCGCGAGCGCGGCATGTACTCGTCACCCCACGGGTAGGTCGCACCTACCAGACCACCACGGGCCGCGTGCTCCCACTCCTCCTCGGAGGCCAGACGCTTGTCCGCCCAGGCGGCATAGGCTGTCGCGTCCTCGTGGGCGATGTGCACCACCGGATGCCGTTCCGCCCGTTGAGCGTGCTCCCGGGCCCTTCGGGATGTCGCCACGACGCTCCCGGGACCCAGCGCCACCAGCGCATCCAATCGTCCAGCGGCACGGGGCCCCGGGTCGGCGTGAAGACCAACGAGCCCGGAACCAGCTCGGCCGGCGCGGCGTCCGGGAAGTCCCGCCGGGTCGGGTGCCAGCTCGGCCACGGTCACGTGCCCGGTGTCGACCACGAAGCGGCGGAACTCCGCATTCGTGACCGGATGACGGTCCATCCAAAAGCCCTCGACCGCGACCCGCCGGACAGGTCTCTCCTCGGGGTAGAAGTCCTCGCTGCCCTGCTGCAGAACGCCACCCTCGATGTGCACCATGTGCTTGTGGCTGAACCCGGGCCCGAGCATGAGCTCGTCACGGGCCATCGCAGCCGCCAGCTCACGCTCCACGTCGAAGTAGATGTCGTCGCCGACGTGGACCTGCACCTTGCCGATCGTCGCACCTGTCAGCGGGAAGCGCGGCGTGTACTCCTCGCTGATCGCGTCGCCGCTGTCGTAGCCGATGCACATGCCTTCCCCACACAACGAGAAGTGTCCGGTCTGGGTGCGGATCGTGTCCTTGGCGACGATCTCGTCATCGATGTAGAGTGTTGCGGTGCCGTGCGACTCGCCGTGCTCGCCCATCGACTCCTTCGTGAACTCGATGCCGACGGTGTGCGGACCGGTCGTGATGTCGGTCGACGAGACGAGCTTCTGCTCCGGCGGGATCCCCAGGAAGTTGTAGACGTACCAGAGCTTGTGGTCCTTGAGGAAGCAGCGAGTGCCCGCCGAACCGTGATCCCAGGGCGTACACGACCCCCTCTGCGTCGGTCGACTCCACCGTGATGGTGCCTGCGATCGTGTACGAGTTGCCGTGCGTGCTGGCGGCCAACCGTTCGGGCAGGTCCAGCGTGCCCGGGTAGTAGGTGTAGGTACCGCTCTCCGGCACCGGCATCGGGAACTCGACTGCCAGGATCTCCCGCGGCGTGAGGTCGTTCAGCGGCAGCACCTGGTAGCGCTCGGCCTCCTCGAACCACAGGTCGATGAGCTGCTTGAGCCGCTCTGGCTCCTGCTCGGCCAGGTCGTGGGCCTCCGAGCGGTCGACGTCCGTGTGGAACAGCTGCCACTGGTCGGTGTCGAAGTTGCCGATTCCCGACGTGGGTCCGTGGACGGCGACCGCCTTCCACCCCTCGTGCCACATCCCCCGGGTTCCGAGCATCTCGTAGTACTGCTTGGTCTTGCGGGTCGGCGCATCGGGCTGTGCCTCGAACGAGTAGAGCATCGACGTCCCGGGCAGCGGCGACTGCCGATAGCCGTTGACCTGCTCGGGCATCTCGAGCCCGCAGGCCTCCAGGATCGTCGGCACGATGTCGATCGCGTGGTGGTACTGGCTGCGCACCTCCCCGCGAGCCTTGATGCCCTGTGGCCAGGAGATGACCAGCGGATCGGCCACACCCCCTTGGTAGGAGTAGCGCTTGAACATCCGGAACGGCGTCGAGAAGGCGGCCGCCCAGCCGGTCGGATAGTGGTTGTAGGCGTTGGGGCCCCCGAGGTCGTCCTTCATCGCGATGTTCTGGGCGAGATCCTCGGGGAACCCGTTGAAGAACTTGTTCTCGTTGACAGAGCCGTTGGGGCTTCCCTCCCCGGACGCCCCGTTGTCGGCGGCATAGAACACGATCGTGTTGTCGAGCTGGCCCGACTCCTCCAGGTAGTCGATGATGCGCCCGACCTGGTGATCGGTGTACGAGGAGAAGCCGGCGTACACCTCGGCCATCCGGCTGAACAGCGCCCGCTCGTCGGCGTCCAGCCTCGTCCCACGGTCGCACCATGTCGCCAGGTGAGAACGTCCCGTCCGGCATCGGGTTGAGATCGGTCAGCTCGGTGCCTTCGGGAACACCCCCCGCTCGATCATCCGCGGCAGCACCCACTCGCGGTACGCCTCGTACCCGTCGTCGAACTGACCGGCGTACTGGTCGATCCACTCCTGGGGTGCATGGTGTGGCGCGTGGTTGGCACCGGGGCAGAAGAACGTGAACCAGGGCTTGTCGGGCGCCGACTGGCGCGAGTCGGCGATGAACGAGATCGCCTTGTCGGCCAGGTCGGCCGACAGGTGGTAGCCGTCGTCCGGCCCGTACGGCTGGTCGACGGAGTGATTGTCCTCGGTCAGGTCGGGGAACCATTGATTGGTCTCGCCGCCCAGGAATCCGTAGAACCGGTCGAACCCCCGTGCCAACGGCCAGTTCCGCTTGGTCGCACCCATGTGCCACTCGTCGACCGGGACGTTGTGGTTCTTGCCGATCCAGAACGTGTTCCATCCGTTCTCGCGGAGCACCTCGGCGCAGAAGGCATTCTCCATCGGGATGTGCGAGTTGTGCCCCGGATAGCCGGTCGCGCCCTCCGAGATGGAGGCAAAGCCGTTCTCGTGGTGATTGCGTCCGGTCAGCAGACATGACCGGGTCGGCGAGCACAGCGCCGTGGTGTGCCACTGGGTGTACGTCAAGCCGCTTCTCGGCGAGCCGGTCCATCGTCGGCATCGCGATCCGACCGCCGTACGGCGACCAGGCAGCCATGCCGGTGTCGTCGTACAGCACGAACAGGATGTTGGGGGCCCCAGCCGGTGCGGTCGGCGCGACGAACGGCTCCCAGTCGGCGACCGAGTCGCGGATGTCGAGGTTGATGGTGCCCTGAAATTCCTTCGTCATGGTCTCTCCCATAGGCCGGTGATCTGCACCCATCGTCGAGCGATCGCAAGCTCCGAGGCCTCACCCGATCAGGGTGAGGCCCTCGACTCCGGACGGCGAATAGCGTCGTGGCGAGACAGGCGGGAGCACACCATGGATCCACTGGCGGCAGCGTTGGGAGCGGTTCTGCCTGCGGCAGTCGGTGTCGCGATCAGCCCACTGCCGATCATCGCCTCGGTGCTGATGCTGCTCTCAGCCAAGCCGACCAGGACGGCGCCGGCCTTCGCGGCCGGGTGGTTGATCGGCCTGACTGCGGTCACGGTCATCGTCCTGCTGCTGGCCGGCCCCTCGGCCGCCGACACCGGCGGGAGTCCCACGGCGACATCGTGGATCAAGCTGGCGCTGGGCCTCGTGTTCCTGCTCCTGGCCTTCCACTCGTGGCAGACACGCCCCCGCGCGGGGTCCTCCCCCACCCCGCCGAAGTGGATGGCTGGGCTCGACCATCTGTCCCCCATTGCCGCGCTTGGCCTCGGGGCCGCCCTGTCCGGCCTCAACCCGAAGAACCTCGCACTCACCGCGACCGGTGCGGTCGCCATCGCCTCGGCCGATCTCGGCACGGCTGCGGAGGTCAGCTGCGTCGTGGTCTTCGTGATCGTCGGCAGCACGCTCGTCGTCGGACCTGTCATCGCCTTCTTCGTCGCACGTGATGCCATGTCCAGGCCGCTGGGCGGGCTCAAGTCGTTCATGCAGGACCACAATGCGGCCATCATGACGGTGCTGCTGACCGTGCTGGGCGTCTCGGACGTCGGCAAGGGTCTCGGCGGGCTGCTCGGCTGAGTCGTGAAGTCCTGGCTGGCCCCGACCCTGCGGGATACGACCGTGCGTGGCTGCGCAGCGACGTCGTCGCTGGCGTCACGGCCGGCGCCGTCGTCATTCCCCAGGCCATGGCCTACGCCACGATCGCCGAGCTTCCCGTGCAGTACGGGCTGTACACGTGCATGGTCCCGATGGTCGTGTACGCATTCCTCGGGGGCTCACGCGCCATGAGCGTGAGCACGACCTCGACGATCGCCGTGCTGACCGCGTCGACGATGGCCACGGCGGGCATCGCGGCTGGGTCGGACGACGGCGTGACGGCGCTGTCGACGGTGAATTGCTCGTCGGCCTGCTCCTGGTGGCCGGCCGGATCCTGCGGGTGGGCGGGATCGTCGAGAACATCTCACCGGCCACGATGACGGGGATCAAGGTCGGTGTGGGGCTGACCGTGGCTGCCACGCAGCTGCCGAAGGTGCTCGGCATCCCGTCCGACCCCGACGCCAGCGGATTCTTCGGGCTCGTACGGGCGGCGTTCGCCGACCTCTCCGACACCGACGGCGCGACGTTGGCGCTGTCGATCGCCTCGATCGTGGTGCTGCTGGTCGCACCCAGGATCGTGCCGGCGGTGCCGGGCCCGCTCGTCGTCGTCGGTCTCGGCATCGTGCTCGTGGCCTTCGCAGACCTCGACGACAAGGGAGTCGCCGTGATCGAGCGGGTGCCGACCGGGATACCCGCTCCCAGCATCCCGTCGCTCGACGACATCGGCGCGCTGTTTCCCGGGGCCATGGCCATCGCCGTCATGGCCTTTCTCGAGACCGTCTCGGTCGCCCGTGGCATCCGCGAGCGCGGTTAGCCGCAGATCGGCAGCAACCGGGAGCTCCTCGCCAACGGAGTCGCAGCGACGGCTGGCGCGTTCTTCCACACGCTGCCGCCCGCAGGCGGCTTCTCCCAGTCAGCCGTGAGCCTGGGCGCCGGAGCCCGCAGCCAGGCCAGCGCGCTCGTCACCGCAGGCCTCGCGGTGCTCGCAGCACTGTTCCTCGCGCCCGTCCTCGACGACCTGCCCCAGGCGACGCTCGGCTCGATGGTGCTCGTGGCGACGCTGGGACTGATCTCACCCGCCGAGCTCGCCCGCCTGTGGCGGGTCGACCCCATGGAGTTCTGGGTCGCCGTCGCGACCGCCGTCGTCGGACTGACCCAGGGGCTGCTCGTCGCCGTGCTGGTCGGTGTCCTCGCGACCCTGTACCTCGTGCTGCGCAGCTGTAACCGGTCCCACGTCGCGACCGTCGAGCCCGGTGATCCTCTGGTGCTGCGATTCGACACGGGCCTCTACACCGCGAACGTCAGGGCGAACCTCGACGCGGTGCGAGCATTGACCGCAGCCACCGAGCCGAGCACCCTCGCAGCCTCACCTGTCCCGCATCTCGATGCTGCCCGTCGCGGTCCTCGACGCAGCTGTCGGCTCGACAGCGAGCTCTCCGAGGCCGGCGTCACGGTCACCTGGTCCGGGCTGACCCCCCGTGCCCGGTCGATGGCGGCCGGCACGTCGTGGTGGCAACAGGTCGTCGCGCAAGGACGTGCCACTCCGCCCACTGCGGACGGTCCCTGATGCGCGCCAGCCAGCGAGCCGCCGCGGTCAGCGCCCGTGGTCGTGAGCTGGCCGAGCAGGTGCTCGACCGGGTGCCTGTCGCGCGCACGGCAGTCGCAGCGATCATCCGCGTAGAGGTGCTCGATCGCTCGCTGATCATCGCGGCGCAGGCGCTGTTCGCCCTCACGCCGCTGCTCGTCGTGCTGGCCGCGTTCACGCCTCACACGACCGGCACCACGGTGCTCGACCAGATCAGCTGCCGGCCACCGGGATCTCCCAGTCCGACGACCTGTCCGCCGCGGCGCTCGCCACGGCGACGTCGGAGCAGGTGCGATCGCACACCGGGGTGATCGGTGTCGTGCTCGTGATCATCTCCGCGCTGAGCTTCGCGCGGGCGCTGCAGCGCCTCTTCGAACGGGTCTGGGAGCAGGACCACCGCGGCGGGGTTGCCGGAGCGCAACGCTGCCTGGTGTGGCTCGCTGGCTGGGTCGTCTACCTCCAGCTCGTCGTGACGATCATCGCCTCGCTCGACCATCCGCTCAGCTTCTCGGCGCTGGGCATCATCCTGCAGATCGGCGCTGGCACGGCGTTGTGGTGGTGGACCGCGCACACCCTGCTGCTGGGCCGGGTCCCGTGGCGCTCCTTGTGGCTGGGCGCCGCCCTGACCGCGACCGGACTGGCCGTGATGGTGCGACTCTCCCGATTCGTCATGCCGCCCTACACCGAGGCGAACATCGAGCAGTTCGGTTCGCTCGGCGTCGTGTTCGCCGCATCGACCTGGCTCTTGGTCTTCGGCGGCGTGATCGTCCTCGGCGCCACGTTCGGCCGGGTCATCATCGAGGATCCGGTGCTGCGACAAGCCATCGCGACGTCCCGTACCACCACACCGAGGAGTCACCCATGATCCGCAGCTGCTCATGTCCTGGTTCATCATCGCCGTCGCGATCGCGATCACGGCAGCCATCGTGCCGTCGGTCGAGATCGACGGGGGCTTCTTCGCCCTGCTCGGCGTCGCGTTGGTCTTCGGGCTCGTCAACGGGCTCATCGGCCCGCTGCTGAGAATCATCTCGTTGCCCATCACGATGGTCACGTTCGGGCTGTTCGCGCTGGTCGTCAACGGGGTGCTGCTGGCGTTGTCGGCCGGCCTCAGCGATGCCCTCGACCTCGGCGGGTTCCTCGCCACGATCGTCGCGGCGCTGCTGATCTCGATCTTCTCGACCATCGTCGGCTTCGTCGTGCACCACACGGTCGGCCCGGCCGAGGCCTAGGACCCTAGAACGACCTGACGGCCACGATCCGGTGGGCGCTGCACGCCATGACCAGGGCGACGATCCAGCCGATGATCGACCAGCCCAGCAACAGGTTGATCCAGCCGATCGCGCCCGAGTTGCTCTTCCCGCGGGTCGCCGCGATCGCCCACGGGAGCATGTAGCCCGCCGTGACGATGGCCACGATCCAGGCGATCACCGCCTGCCCGCCCTTGCCGCTCTTGTCGCTCACGATCTGGTTCATCCCCACAGGCTACGGCCCACGACGCGTTGTCCACACGAGAACCCGGACGTCAACGTGACGATTCGCGCACCCCACCTCGTCGCTCCGAGGCAGGTCGAAAGGTGCTGGAGATGTTAGATTTCTCCAGGTCCACCCGATGATTCGACGACGGTGGACCACATGAGCTTCCAGCGGCCTGGCCTTCTCCGGTCCAACCGGCTTGCTGCTGGACGTTCGGTCGTGAGCGCCAGGGCAAGGGTGCAGAGGCTGCCCTCATCGGGCGGGTTCTTCTGCCCGTCCTTCTTCGTTCAAACGACTAGGAGTCACTCCATGCAGACCCCCGGGTCCCCCGAGGCATCGACCTCGACCGACCCCCAACCACGCTTCGCGGTGGGCGATCCTGGCCATCGTCGGCATCGCGCAGCTGATGGTCGTGCTCGATGCCACGATCGTCAACATCGCGTTGCCGTCGGCCCAGTACGACCTCGGCTTCGACAACGACAGCCGCCAGTGGGTCGTCACCGCCTACGCGCTGGCCTTCGGCTCCCTGCTGCTGATCGGCGGACGCCTCGGCGACCTGTTCGGCCGCAAGCAGGCCTTCGTGGTCGGCCTGTTCGGCTTCGCGATCGCGTCGGCCCTCGGCGGCGCCGCGAGCAACTTCGGCTGCTCGTCACCGCCCGCGCGCTGCAGGGTGTGTTCGCCGCGCTGCTGGCGCCAGCCGCCCTGGCGATCCTGTCGGTGACGTTCTCCGATCCGGCCGAGCGCGGCAAGGCCTTTGGCATCTTCGGCGCCATCGCCGGTGTTGGTGCGGGCATCGGCCTGCTGCTCGGCGGCGTGCTGACCGATGCACTGTCGTGGCGCTGGTGCCTGTACGTCAACCTCATCTTCGCGGTTCCGGCCGCCATCGCGACGATCTTCGTGCTGAAGTCGCACCACCGCGATCGCACCGCCGGCGGTCACTCTCGATCGATCGACCTGCCCGGAGTCCTCGCTGGCACCCTGGGCCTGTTCGCGCTCGTCTTCGCCTTCTCCTCGGCCGAGACCCGCGGCTGGGACGCACCCGTGACGATCATCTCGCTCATCGCCGCGCCAGTGCTGCTGATCGCGTTCATCGTGGTCGAAGGCCGGGTCAAGGAGCCGTTGCTGCCGCTGCGCGTCGTGTGGAACGCCACCCGCGGTGGTTCCTTCTTCTCGATCGCAGTCCTCGGTGTCGCGATGTTCGGCGTGTTCTTGTTCCTGACGTACTTCATGCAGGAGAACCTCCACTACTCGCCGACCCGTGCCGGGTTCGCCTTCATGCCGGCCAACATCGCGATCATCATCGTTGCGGGCCTGTCGGCAGCGGTGCTGCTGCCCAAGTGGGGCCCCCGGGTCCTCATCGTCGGCGGTCTCCTGCTGACGACGGCTGGCCTCGTGGTCGTCGCGCTGATCGACACGAGCTCGGGCTACATCGACATCCTGCCCGCCCTGATCCTGGTCGGGATCGGCGCCGGCATGCTGTTCACCACGACGTTCGCCACGGCGACGCTCGGGTGGACGAGCGCGACATGGGCGTCGCCTCGGCGATGCTCAACACCGCCCAGCAGGTCGGTGGATCGGTCGGCACGGCCTTGCTGTCGACGCTGTTCGCCAGCGCTCTGACCGACTTCGCACGTGACAATCCGACATCGAATCCGCTCGATGCCAGCATCCACGGCTACGTGGTGGTGTTCTGGTGGGCAGCGGCGATCACCTTCGTCGGCGCGGTGATCGCGTTCTTCATGATGCGGTCCAGCGCTGCCGACCTGGCTGAGGCGGGACCTGACCACCAGGTCGCCGCTGGCGCTCACTGACTGCTGTTCCTCACGCTCGCTGGTGCGCTCACTGCGCCAGCGAACGTGAGGAACACCTCATCTCATTGTTTTACTCCCTCAGGGGTGCGCCCGCCACTAGCCTGTGACAGCGCGTCTCGCAGCCCCTGAACAACGGAGTCCCCCCTTGAAGAAGTCGCTCTTCGCCTGCCTTGCCACTGCGATCGCGGCGGCGCTGCTCGTCTTCACGCCGGGAACCGCATCGGCGGCCATCCACACAGAGGGCTTCGACACGCCGGTGCCGACTGGCTGGACCGCGCAGAACAACAGCGCGGCGGTCGGGTCGACCACGGTGTCCCCGGCGAGCTCGCGGTCTTCGGCCCCCATCAGGGCCCGTCCTACACCAGCATGAACTTCAATGCCACGACCGGAAGCAACACGATCAGCGTCTGGTTGGTGACGCCGCCGTACAGCAGCTTGAGCAATGGGGACGCATGGTCCTTCTTCACCCGCCAGGCCGATTCCACCTTCCCCGATCGGCTCGAGGTGCGGATGTCGACCAACGGCAGCTGCTCAGCCGGATCGGGCCCGGAGAGCGTAGGCGACTTCACGACGCTGCTGACGACCGTCAATCCGGGTCTGACCACGACGGGATATCCGAAGACCTGGACAGAGATCAGCGGCGCGCTCGCCGGGATCAAGGGCGCCAAGACCGGTTGTCTGGCATTTCGCTACTTCGTCACCAACGGCGGACCCACCGGCGCCAACAGCGACTACATCGGCATCGACACGTACAGCTTCGACGACCAGCCGACCGACATCACCGCACCCGACACCACGATCCTGACCGGCCCCGACGGTGTCACCCAGGACAGCACACCGAGCTTCACCTTCGAGTCTTCCGAGACCGGCTCGACGTTCGAGTGCGCAGTCGACGACGCCACCTTCGGACCCTGCACCGGCCCCGAGACCCACACGACCGGGGATCTCACCGATGGCGACCACACCTTCGCCGTACGAGCCACCGACGCGGCAGGCAACACCGACGAGACCCCGGCGACCCGGACGTTCACGGTCGACACCACCGCACCCGACACCACGATCCTGACCGGCCCCGACGGTGTCACCCAAGACACCACCCCAGCGTTCACCTTCGAGTCCACCGAGACCGGCTCGACATTCGAGTGCGCAGTCGACGACGCCACCTTCGGACCCTGCACCGGCCCCGAGACCCACACGACCGGGGATCTCACCGATGGCGACCACACCTTCGCCGTACGAGCCACCGACGCGGCTGGCAACACCGACGAGACCCCGGCGACCCGGACGTTCACGGTCGACACCACCGCACCCGACACCACGATCCTGACCGGCCCCGACGCCGACACCCAAGACACCACCCCAGCGTTCACCTTCGAGTCCACCGAGACCGGCTCGACATTCGAGTGCGCAGTCGACGACGCCACCTTCGGACCCTGCACCGGCCCAGGAACCCACACCGCAGACCAGCTGGACCTCGGAGCACATGTCTTCGCGGTACGAGCCACCGACTCGGTCGGCAACACCGATGCCACGCCCGCGACAAGGACGTTCACGGTCAAGGCGGCAACGGTCGTTGTCCCGCCCAAGGTCTGCAACGCGGAGAAGGCCGCCGTCGCCAAGGCCAAGACAGCGGTGACGAAGGCGAACAAGAGCCTCACCTCGGCGAACAAGAAGCTGAAGTCGGCCAAGAAGGCTCTCAAGAAGGCACAGAAAGCACAGAGGGCCAAGAAGGCTTCGAAGCACAAGAAGGCCAAGGCCGTCGCCAAGGCCAAGAAGAAGGTCAGCTCCGCGAGCAAGCGAGTCAAGACGGCCAAGAAGACCGTGCAGAAGGCCAAGCGGAATCTCGCTGCTGCGTCATCGCGGCTGACGGCTGCCAGCGCTAGTCGGCACCTTCTCGACGCGCCGGTCTGGCCACGATCTCGTACGACCGGATCGGCGCGTCGAACTGGCCGTCGCCGAAATGACTCAGCAGCGCCCGCTCGACGAGCGCCGTAGCATCGGCGACGGTCCAGGTCTCGTGTCGTTCGAGGTCGAGCCGCAACGGGGTCCCTTGGCAGTAGGCAACAGCCGCGTCGGCGGCGGTGGTGCGGCAGCTGCCATCGACCTCGGTGATCGTCGTGGCGGTCAACCCGGCACGCTCCAGATCGTCGCGGATCTGGGCGGTGGAGAAGTAGCCGTGCGGGAGGCGGCTCATGAACGTCAACGGTCTCACCGGATCAGCGGCGTTGAGAGCTGACTCGATGACGTAGGGCACCTCGTTGTGCTCGATCTGGTCCCACACGTTGAAGATGAAGGACCCGTGTGGCCTGAGAACTCGTCGCGCCTCACGAAAGCCGGCCACCCGGTCGGGGAAGAACATCGCTCCGAACTGGCAGGCGACCACGTCGAACGTGCCCGACGCGAACGGCAGATCGAGGGCGTCGGCCGGTCGACGGGTCACTCGTGGATCCTCTGGCATCCTCGATGCAGCCACCGCCAGCATGGCTGGGCTGAGATCAGTGGCGGTGATGCGTGCGTCTGGACAGAGGTCCACCAGGACCCGCGTCAGTACCCCTGTTCCCGCCGCCGTCTCGAGGATGTCGCTCGGTGAATGAGCGGCCACGATGGCAGCCAGGCCATCGGCGGCCATCTGGAAGATCATCGGCACGAGCAGGCTCTCGTAGACGTCGGGAATCGTCCCGACGAACAGTGAGTCACCCTCTGCGGACCGGCCGCCGTCCATACCCCGACGGTACGCCTGTCAGGCCGTCAGCGCTGCTGCGACGAACGCCCTGATCAGTTCGGCATCCTTCTCGCCCGGAGCGCTCTCGATGCCGCTGGAGACGTCGACGCCCCACGGACTCAACGCGCGCAGTGCATCAGCGACGTTCTGAGGTGACAGTCCCCCGGCCAGCAGCCAGCGCCCATCTGGCGCACGAGATGCCAACGCCGAGGCGTCCCAGCGTTCACCCGATCCAGGATTCGGCGAGTCGAGCAGCAGCATCTCCTCGCCGTGGGCGCCGACCAGCAGGGACGGATCATGCTTCAGCGAGGTAGCCCGCCACACCCGAGGCATCACCGCTAGTGCGGATGCGAAGTCGGCGCTGTCGTAGGCAGGCCCGTGCAGCTGGAGGACGTCGAAGCCGAGGCGCCGTGCCGTCGCGGCTGCTTCGGCGGCCGCCATGTCGTTGACCACCAGCACGGTGTCGACGTGCCCGTCGGCGGCAGCGATGACGGCCGCAGCCTCGTCGTCGGTCGCCCGACGCGAGCTCGTCTGGTTCATCACGACCCCGACAGCGTGTGCGCCACTGTCTACCGCGACGCGCGCGTGCTCGGGATCTCGCAGGCCGCAGATCTTGACGTACATACCGCGATCCTCGCAGAGCGTGCCGGTCGCCTCGCTCGCAGACTCCCCTTGCGCTCGCATGGCGGTTACGATGCGTGGAAGTACACGACTCTCCGCATTGGTACCGGCGCCTCGAGCGAGCACGAGACGTGGGTCATGCGTCCCAGGAGTGCCCGGTGCCGTGAACGGTCGGCCCGACCGGGGCCGCGGACGGGAGCGGAATCGTGGCACACCATCTCCGACGCCTGGGCGGCTTCTGCGCCCGCCACGCCTTGCTCGTGATCGGCGCCTGGTTCACGGTGCTGGTCGTCGTGGGCGCGGCAGTGTCGACCTTCGGGGCCCAGACCAGCAACGACCTCACCTTGCCCGGGACGGGCAGCCAGAGCGCGAAGGACCTGCTCACCGCCAAGTTCTCACCTCAGCAAAATGGCGCCAACCCCATCGTCTTCGACGTGCGGAAGGGCAAGCTCACCGACACCGCCAACCACAAGGCGGTCGACGACGCCGTCACCGCGATCGGCAAGCAGCCGCACGTCCACAGCGTCACCAATCCGCTGACCAGTGCCGGGCAGACCGCTGGCCTGCTGTCAAAGGATGGACAGACGGCCTTCGCGCCGGTGCTGATGGACGTCGGTTCGGGTGAGCTGACCGAGGAGATCGCAGGTCGGGTGCTCGACGCGACGAAGCCGGCCCAGGACGCCGGGATCACGACGGCAGCTGGCGGCTCGATCGGATCCACGCTGTCGACCGACGAGTCGGAGACCAGCGAGATCGTTGGGATCATCGCCGCGATGATCATCCTGAGCCTCGTCCTGGGCAGCCTCGTCGCGATGGGGCTACCGATCGTCACAGCCGTCGTGGGCCTGGCCGTGGCCCTCGCCATCGTGGGCCTGGTCGGCCATCTGCTGTCCATCCCATCGAGCGGCCCGACTCTGGCCACGATGATCGGACTGGGCGTCGGCATCGACTACGCGTTGTTCCTGATCACCCGGCACCAGGATCAGCTACGTGACGGCATGCCGGTCGTCGACTCGATCGCGAACGCCGTCGCGACGTCAGGGAGCGCAATCGTCTTCGCGGGCTGCACCGTCGTGGTCGCATTGCTGTCGTTGGCTGTCGCGGGGATCTCCCCTGGTCTCGGCGCTCGGCTTCGCTTCTGCACTAGCAGTCGTCGCGGCCGTCCTGGTCGCGATCTCGTTGCTGCCAGCCTTCCTCGGTCTGCTGGGCAACCGCATCGCATGGGCCTCCCTTCCGAGGTTCATGCGGTCCCGGCGGCCGTCGGGCCAGGGCAGGTGGGCGAAGTGGGCAGGGGTGGTGCACCGTCATCCCTGGCGCGTTGCCGGATTGTCCCTCGCCCTCCTGACCCCGTTGATCGTCCCGGTATTCGCCCTCGACCTCGGCCAGGAGGATGTCGGCGCGACCTCCCCCGCCACCACGCAGAGGCAGGCCTACGACCTCATCAGCGCAGGACTGGGAGTCGGCTACAACGGCCCGTTGCAGGTCGCATCGTCACTGGACCCGCCGGCCGCGCCGAGCGACGAGTACACCCAGAAATATGACCAGGCGATGTCCTTGAAGTCGGACCTGGAGAAGAAGCAGAAGGAGCTCACGCAGCAGAAGGAGTCACTGGAGGACCAGCAGGCACAGCTGCAGGTCGAGCAGGCCGAGCTCGAGCGGCAAAAGGCTCAGCTGCAGGACGAGCAGGCCGTGCTCCAACGACAGGCCGGCGAGCTGCAGAGCCAGCAGGCATCGCTCGAAGCACAAGCTGATCGGCTCCGGACGCAACAAGCTGCCCTCGAGGCAGATCAGTCGCGGCTCGAGGCCCAACGGGCCCAGCTTCGGCAACAGGCCCAGCAGCTCGCGACGAAGATCCGTCCGCTGGCCCGAGAGCTCACGCGGCTCGTGGCGCGAGAGCGCATCCTGCAGCGGCGGATCGACGATGCCGAGCGACGTGGCGACGACGCACTGGCGGCGCGGCTCAACGCCCGGCTGGACGAGCTGGAGGCGCGTGAGACCGTCGTGCGCAAGAAGCTCGCACCGCTCGAGGCCGACGCCCGAGACCTCGCGAACCAAGGACGGCAGCTCCAGAAGCAGGCCAGCGAGCTGCAACGACGCGCCGATGCTCTGCAGCGTCAGGCCGCGGCACTCGACCGGCAGAAGTCAGCGCTGGAGCAGCAGGCAGCCGACGCCCAGGCCCAGGGCGCCGAGTTCCAGGCGGAGGCCGCAGAGCTTCAGCAGCAGGCGACTGCACTGCAGAAGCAGGCCGCCGAGCTCCAGGACCAAGCCGATGCACTCAAGGCCGCCCAGCAGCAGGCCGAGCAGGAACAGCAGCAAGCCGAGTCACTGCAGGACCAGCTGACCCAGATGATGACCACAGCAGGTGGTGACGGCCGGGGCACCGACACGCGGGTCGTCACGCTGCAGAAGGGGCTCTCGGACACCGACGGAGTGGTCGCCCTGACCCCGCCGCAGATCAACAAGAAGGGCGACGTCGTGCTGCTGTCGGCGGTGCCGTCTACTGCGCCTGCCTCGGACGACACCGCCGACCTGGTGGCAGCTGTGCGCGACGACGTGCTTCCGAAGGTCACCGACGGTACCGACATCACGTCGTACGTCGGCGGATACACCGCGTCGTACGTCGATCTCGCCTCGCTCATCTCGGCACGGCTGCTGCTGGTGATCGGCACAGTGATCCTGCTCGGCTACCTGCTGCTGATGGTCGCGTTCCGGTCGCTGCTCATCCCGCTCCAGGCAGCCGTGACGAACGTGCTGTCGGCCGCCGCCGCATTTGGGGTCCTCACCGCGACCTTCCAGTGGGGCTGGGGCATCTCGCTGCTCGGCATCGACACCGCATCGTCGTCGGTGCCGATCGCGAGCTACGTGCCGCTCATGATGTTCGCGGGCCTGTTCGGACTGTCGATGGACTACGAGGTGTTCCTGGTCAGCCACGTCCAGCAGCACCTGCACGGCAACGAGGACCCTCAGGACGCTGTACGGTCGGCGCTCGTCTCCAGCGCGAAGATCACCACCGCTGCGGCGCTCATCATGGCGTCGGTGTTCGCGAGCTTCATCCTCGACACCGATCCGACGATCAAGCAGTTCGGCGTCGGACTGTCCGTCGCCGTGCTGCTCGCCGGCATCCTGGTCGTCACCCTCGCTCCTGCCGCACTGATCATCTTCGGTCGTGCCGCCTGGTGGTTGCCCGGTTGGCTCGACCGGATCCTGCCTCACGTCTCGATTGAGGGAGACGAGCCACCGTGACGCACGACGCCAGCGGTTGCGCGGCTCGCAGACGTCCACAAGGATGGCGCGAACGAGCGAAAGGCAACGCCATGCATGTCATCATCGCCACCGACGGGTCCAAGCAGTCTCTCAACGCAGCACGCTATCTGCGGTCGACCGTCGACCCGAAGAACGTGACCTCGGTCGGGGTCCTGGCCGTGACCAGCCCCCTCGCGGCCGTCCCCTTCGCGGCAGACAGCGAAGAAGGACGCAAAGGCATCGAAGACCTCTCGTTCAAGGCCGCGGCCGAACGCGCGACGCTCGACGTCGCCGCTTGCTCGCCGACTGGGGACCGAAGGTCACCACGCAGGTCCGCAGCGGATCGCCCGCTGCAGAGATCGTCAAGGCCGCCAAGGCCAAGGATGCCGGCCTCATCGTCCTGGCCAGCAGCAGCTCGCGCGCTGGCGCGGTCCTGATGGGTTCGGTGGCCCACCGGGTGCTGAACCTGGCGACCTGCCCCGTCCTGGTCTGGCGTCCCCGCGCGAAGTCCAGCAAGAAGCGCAAGGCCTGATCGGACTGCCATGACTGGGTCGGGCGCGCCCGCGGTCGAGATCGAGGTGCCCGCTGCCGATGCGGGCGTCCTCCGCGAGGTGCGCATCTCGCACCCCGACCGGGTCTACTTCCCCGACCACGGCTGGACCAAGCTCGACCTCGTCGAGTACTACCTCGCGGTCGGCAAGCCGATCGTCCACGCCCTCTACGAACGCCCGTGCATGCTGCACCGCTTCCCCACCGGCGTCGCCGGCAAGAAGGTCCACCAGAAGAAGGTCCCGAACGGCGCTCCGCCGTGGCTGGAGACCGTGAGCATCCACTTTCCGCGGTTCGACCGGGACGTCGACGAGGTGTGCGTCACCGAGCTCGCCACCGTCATCTGGGCCGTCCAGATGTCAACCGTGGAGTTCCATCCGTGGAACAGCCGACGTGGTGACGTCGAGCAGCCGGACGAGTGGCGCATCGATCTCGATCCGGGTGATGACTGCGACTTCGCGACGGTTCGACGCGTCACGCACCTGGTCCACGAGGTGCTCGACGGCTGGGCGCGACAGGTTTCCCGAAGACGTCCGGGGGCTCTGGCATGCACGTCTACGTCCGCATCCGACCCGAGCACGGATTCGCCGACGTACGGCGCGCGGCACTGGCCTTTGCCCGCGAGGTCGAGCGAAGGTCGGACGACGTGACGACGACCTGGTGGCGCAAGGACCGTGACCCGACGCAGCTGTTCGTCGACTACAACCAGAATGCCCGCGACCACACGATGGCCGCGGCCTACTCGGTGCGCGGCTTCGCGGACGGACGAGTCTCCACGCCTGTGCGATGGGACGAGATCGACGACCTCGACCCGCACGACTTCACGATCGCGACGGTGCCGGAGCGGTTGGACCGTATCGGCGACCTGCACGCTGACATCGACGACGAGGTGTTCGACATCCGTCCACTGCTGGCATGGGCTGATCGCGACGAGAGGGATGGCGCAGAATCACCCAGACAGGTAGCGGAATAAGTCGCCGCCAGCAGTTCTTGACCCTGTCATGACTTCGACACTCTCCGCATCCGCATCCGGCACCTTCCAGATCGGCGGTGACCTCCCAGTCGTCCGCCTCGGCTACGGCACGATGCAGCTGACCGGTGAAGGCGTGTGGGGACCACCGCGCGATCACGACGCAGCGATCGCCGTCCTGCGCCGCGCGGTCGAGCTCGGCGTGACGTTCTTCGACACGGCCGACTCGTACGGCCCAGAAGTCGCCGAGGACCTGCTCCGCGAGGCGCTCCACCCGTACGCCGACGACGTCGTCATCGCCACCAAGGCCGGGCTGACCCGGCCCGGCCCCGGCGTCTGGACACCGGTCGGACGGCCTGCCTACCTGCGCCAGCAGGCCGAGCTGAGCCTGCGCCGGCTCGGGCTCGACACCGATCGACCTGTTCCAGCTGCACCGGATCGACAGCGAGGTCCCCCTCGAGGACCAGGTCGGCGAGCTCAAGGCGTTGCAGGACGAGGGCAAGATCCGGCACATCGGTCTGAGCGAGGTCACGGTCGACCAGCTCAAGCAGGCTCAGGAGGTCGCGACGATCGCTACCGTGCAGAACCTGTACAACCTGGCAGACCGCAGCGCCGAACCGCTGCTCGACTACTCCGCGGAGCAGGGCATCGGATTCATCCCGTGGTTCCCCCTGGCCACCGGCAACCTGGTCAAGGAGGGTGGCCCGCTGGCCGACATCGCGGCCGAGCACGGCGCGTCACCCTCGCAGCTCGCCCTGGCCTGGCTGCTCAAGCGCTCCCCCGTGATGCTGCCGATCCCGGGCACGTCGAGCGTCGACCACCTCGACGACAACGTCGGCGCGGCTGGCATCGACCTGACCGATGCCGAGCTCGAGGCGCTCACCGCCGCCGTCTGACCTGCCCACCGGGCTGGCCCGGAAGCCGCTACCGTGGCGGCATGAGCGCGAGGTGGGTCAACCGGGTCGAGCGGCTCTTCGAGTCGGTCCACCTGTCGTCGCGCAGGACGCCGACGGCTTTCGGATCGAGTCGTACGGCGGGCACGGCGGCCCCGGTGGCGTCATCGTCCGGGGACGCGTCCTCGACAACCCCGAGCCGTCGAGAGCCGCAGAAGGTGAAGGCGTCGGCGCTGCCCTGCGCAGGAGCGTGCAGAACTTCGTCACCCGCGAGCTGCCGGACGTCCCGCTGACGATCCACGTCAGCGGGGCGTCCGTTGACGCGATCACCGATCACGACGGCTACTTCCTCGTGCGGCTGCCAGGGTCCGCATCGCTCCAGTCGCCCTCGACGACCGGCACGGTCTCGCTGCGGGGCGAGTACCGTGGCGTGACCGGCGCGCACTCCACATCTGTCGACGTGCGGGTGCCTGATCCGGCAGCGCGGTTCGGCGTCATCTCCGACATCGACGACACCGTCATCAAGACCGGTGTCCAGCGTGCCGGCCAGATGGTGCTGCACACGCTGATCGGTTCTCAGCTGACCCGCGAGGCCTTCCCCGGCGCCGCGTCGCTCTACCGCGACCTCGCCGCGGACGCCAACCCGTTCTACTACGTCTCGTCCAGCCCCTGGAACCTGCATGCATTCCTCTCGGCCTTCCTCGAGCACCACGAATTCCCGCGCGGCCCCCCTGCTGCTGCGCGACCTGATCGGAACAGCAGAGGGACGCGAGCAGAAGCATGGACGCATCCGCGAGATCCTCGACCTGCATCCGGACCTGTCATTCGTGCTGATCGGCGACTCCGGCGAGAAGGACCCCGAGATCTACGCCGACATCGTCCGCTCCCACCCCGGGCGGATCCGCGCGGTGTACATCCGCGAGGTACGCCTCGATCCCGGCGACGGCTCGGTCGAGCAGGTCGCACAGCAGTGGGCACCCGACGTGCCGTTCGTGCTGGCGGCTGACAGCGACGCCGTGCGGGAGCACGCACAGACGCTCGGCCTGCTGTCCGGTTCACCCGATGACCAGAACGCCTGACGACCGGCCCTTTCTGCGCGAGGATGGAGGCCGCTGTCCTCGAGCTCGCGCGTCCTGCCGGACTGGGAGGCGCCAGAACCTGAGGGAACTCTTATGCTCGTGTCCTCCCGCCCATCCAGCCTGCGCGCCATCTTCACCGCACTCGTCGTGGTCGTCGCGCTCCTCGGCATCACCGCACCCGCCCAGGCTGCTGGAACAGCCACCTGGACCGGCACCGACAGCGAGCTCTGGTCCGACCCCGACAACTGGGGTGGCGTGGCCCCGACGGCCGGCTCCGACCTGGTGTTCCCGGCCGGAGCGTCGCGGACTGCCACCGTCAACGACCTCGCGCCTGGCACGTCGTTCGGATCCATCACGATCGCCGGAGCGGGCTACGACATCTCCGGCACCTCACTCGCGCTGACGGGTGCCCTGTCGGCGACCTACACCTCAGGCACGTCCGTCGTCGACATCGACACACAGCTGGGTTCCGCCACCGTCACCGTGGCAGCAGGCAGCACGCTCTCCCTGAATGGCACGGTCAGCAGCTCGTCTGGCTGTCACTGGCCGGCGGCGGAGTGCTCGAGATCAACGGCTCACTCACGGGACCCGTCAGCCTCGCCGGCGGCACCCTGGCCGGCACGGGCACGCTGAACGGCAACGGGATCACCGCCTCGGCCAGCTCGACCATCGCGCCTGGGCGCCAGAATGCTCCCGGAATCCTGAGGTACGCCGCGAACGCCGGACTCACACTGCCGGCCAGCTCGACGTTCCGGGTCGACCTCGACGGCCCCACCCTTGGCACCGGCTACGACCAGCTCAAAGCTCACCAGTGGCTCGGCCCTCTTCAACCCCAACGGCGCCAACCTCGACATCGATCTCGGCTACCTGCCAGCAGTCAACACGAGCTTCCAGATCGTCTCCCAGACCTTCGGCTCCCCCATCACCGGCCGCTTCAACGGCATCTCCCAGTTCGGCTCGATCGTCGTCGGCCCAGTCACGTTCTCGGTGGGCTACTTCAACTCCGGCATCATCCTCACCGTGGTCGGCGTCAATGTTCCGACGCGAACGTGGGACGGCGGCGGTGCGACGAGCAGCTGGTCCGAGGCTGCCAACTGGGTCGGCGACGTCGCCCCGTCCCTCGCTGCAGCCCTCGTCTTCCCGGCAGGAACCTCGAAGCCGCCCCGGTCAACGACCTGCCCGGACTCAAGGCCACCTCGCTGACGATCGAGGCACCCGGCTACGCTGAGCGGACACGGAGTCGAGCTCCTCGGAACAGCCCGCGCCACCTACTCGACTGGGACGTCAGCGATCGATCTCGGCCTCACGCTGGCCGCTGCTCGGACGGTGCAGGTCGATGCAGGCGGCACCGTGGCGATCACCTCACCGATCTCAGGAGCCGGAGGCTTGACCAAGACCTCGCCGGGCAACCTGCGCCTGACCCATGCGTCGAGCTCCTACACGGGGGCCACGACTGTCAGCGCCGGTCAGCTGACCGTCGACGGATTGATCGCGTCCAGCAGCTCTGTCCAGGTCGCCTCCGGTGCCACGCTGGCCGGAAGCGGGGTAGTTCCGGCCGTCTCGGTCGCCGGCAACCTCACCCCACGTGGTCTCGCAACGGGCAACCTCAGCTTGACCTCTACCTCGGCCATGTCAGTCGACCTGGCCGCCGACACCAACGACCGGGTCGACGTGGCCGGAACGGTCCAGCTCTCTGGCCCGGTTCTCGAACCCTCGCTGGCTCACGTTCCCTCTGTCGGCGACAGCTTCACGATCGTGGACAACGACGGCTCAGACGCCGTCTCCGGCACATTCGCCGACCTGCCAGAAGGTGCCTACCTCATCGTCGACGGCGCCAGGCTCCAGATCAGCTACGTGGGAGGCAGCGGCAACGACATCGTCCTGACGGCGGCCCTCGCACCGACCACCACGACAGTGTCGTCATCGGTGCCGTCTGCGGTCACCGGCGAGCCGATCACCTTCACTGCCACGACCACCTCGGAAGGAACAGCTGTACCCGGCGGCACGACGCGATTCCTGGTCGACGGGGACCAAGCCCAGGCTCCGACATCGGTCGACGCGGCTGGCAAGGCCACGTTCACGACCGACTCCCTCCCGATCGGCGAGACGACTGTCACTGCCGAGTACGTCGGCCCCACGGGCTTCGCCGACAGCGATGAAAGCCGCATCCAGTCAGTCGGCGCGGCCGGAACGACCACGACGCTGACTGTCCCGGCGGGACCGCTCGTGACAGGCCAGCCCGTCTCGCTGTCTGCGACGGTGTCGCCCACGTCGCCCGGCGGCGGCAGTCCGGCCGGTGACGTGACGTTCTACGACGGCGACGCTCAGCTGGGAACCGGATCCGTCAACAGCTCCGGCCTCGCGACCTATGTCGCCGACAGTCTCAGCGTGGGGCCGCAGCTTCACCGCCAGTGACGAAGGCAGCTCCGCCCGACACAGCGAGCACGTCGGCGGCCGTCGAACGCGCCGTCGTCAAGCGGCCCACGAACGTCGAGGTCACGTCGTCCTCGCCGACGAAGTTCGGTGAGTCCGTCACGTTCACGGCGAGCGTCACCTCTGGCGGCACGACCGTTACCGGTGGCACCATCCGTTTCCTGGCCGGAGCAGAACAGGTACAGGCCACAACCGCCGTGGACGCGAATGGTCAGGTGACCTTCACGACCTCTGCCCTGCCAGTCGGCGACACGACGGTCACGGCGGAGTACAGCGGAACCGCTGTGTACGCGGACGCCTCCGGCAACCGGGTGCACTCTGTCGACACGACGGAGACGACGACCACCGTCAAGATCAGCGCAGCCGCCCTGACTGCAACGGTCCGTGCTGTCGCTCCCGGTGGCGGCACACCGAACGGGACGGTCACGTTCTCGGTCGGTGACAAGCCCGTCGGGGAAGCAGCCCTCGTCGATGGCGTGGCGACGCTCGCGGCGTCCTTGGCCACCGGCAAGCCCATCGACGTCCACGCGGCCTACTCAGGATCGTCGAACCACCTCACATCGGCTGCCGTGACCCGGCGCACCGATCCCGCGATCACCGCCCGCGTCCAGTCATCACGTGCCAAGTCGGCGCGCGGGTGGTACCGCACACCGGTCGTGGTCACCTTCAGCTGCGCCGCAGGCTCTGCCCCGTTGACTCAGCCCTGCCCGAAGCCGGTCAAGGTCACCCGTTCGGCTCGGGCCATCCCGGTGGTCGGCACCGCCACCGCGACTGACGGCGGCGCAGCCAAGGTCAAGGTCACGGTCAACATCGACCGCAAGGCACCCTCGCTGCGCGTCAAGCGGACCGGCAACCGGCTGCGCTGCCAGGCCAAGGACACTCTCTCGGGAATCGCCTCGTGCAAGATCACGAAGAAGAACCGGGCCGAGGGCGTCGTCACCTGGGTTGCGAAGGCGAAGGATCGCGCCGGCAACGTGACGACGAAGCGAGGCAAGTTCACGAAGCGCTGACCTCGGGCCGCGGGTGCTGGGGCACGAAGATCGTCTCCCAGTCCCGCGCCATGCTCACCACTGTCCATCCGAGTCGCGCGCCCACGTCGGTGATCGGTTCGGGCTCCGCGAACGTCTCAGCCGTGCTCACGTAGGAGAACTCGCGTTCGGCGTCATCGTGGTCGATCAGCAGGGCGAGGCTCGGCCCCTCGCCGGCTGTGGCCCACTCGAGCATCTCGCGGTCTCCGCCCGAGTTGCCAGCAGCCGCGATGGGCCGTCGTCCCAGCTGGGTCTGGATGTTGCCCACCTTGGCGGTCCCCTCGTTCGCGGCCCCGATCACGCGAGCCGTGCGCCGGGAGCTGGGGCGACCCGCCCGCTCGGCGCTCGAAGTCGTAGTCGATCAACGTCCCGACGACCAGCTCAGGCGGGACGCCGTACTGGTCGTGGCTCACCGCTCGGACGAACTCCGTGCCACCACCCGTGACGATGGCGACGGTGGCGCCCCGGCGCCGGAGCTCGGCGATCAGCTCGAGCATCGGCTGGTAGAGATTCGACCGGTGCGGTCGGTGCAACGTCGCATGCTGGGCGCGCGCGAGGAAGTCACGGACGATGGCCGTGAAGCTTCTCCGGCGACTGTCCGGCGAAGAGCGCCGTGAGTGCCATCGCGACGCGTTCGAGACCGATCTCGTCGACGGCGGCTCGATCGCCGCTGAGCAGGGCCGCGTACTCCGGTGTCTCCCCCACAGCAGGGTCGCGTGCCACCCGCGTTGCCAAGGCATCGACAAGAAGTCGAACTGCACGTAGGTCGGCCGTTCGCACCACAAAGTTCCGTCGTTGTCGAAGCAGACGAGGCGTTCATGGACAGGCACCTCTCCGATCTCGTCGAGAAAGGTGACGACGGCATCTCTGACCGTGCCAGCACGCCACGACGGGAGAAGACTGATCGCGCAGACTCCCTTCCGACGCACACGAAGCCAAGGTGGCTCATACCGGTGTCGATCATCGGGGACGGCGGGTTGCGTACGTCTACTCCGCCTCCGTCGGTCGTCCGACCGGTCCGATGACGAGGCTAGGCGCGGTGCGGATGGCTCCGCCTCGCCCGTGCCGGGTGAGGCCTGCAGTCGAGCGGGAAGATGCGGCTCTCAGCCTCGGTATGGGTCTGCAGTGCCCTGGTCGATGCCCTTGCGGATCTTCTTCTCCACCAGCGCGGCGATGCGGTTGGCGAGGTACGGGGGCTTCTGGTCGGTCCACCACTCGGCGTCGAACCAACCGCGTTCGTCCCAGTAGCTCGCGTCGACAGGCCCATCCTCTCGTCCGCCATCGACCAGGATCTTCGCAACCCGGAAACCGATCAGGTCGGCGGTCGTCGGCTTCGGCTCGCCGGCAGTCGGAGCCGCAAGTGCCGTGAGCGCGATCTCGTCGAGGGCTTCGTCCACCTTGGCCCGGTACTTCGGACGCGCCAGTCCGGGCCCGTTGGCCCCGATCTGCGCGACCGTGTGGAAGCCCCAGCGTCGCACCGCGCTGCGCACGTAGTCCAGCGCCGCATCGTGTCCACCTCCGGCCGCGGTGGAGACGAGCACAGCCGGACGGCCGACATATGCCGGCCGGTGGATCAGGTACGCGAAGTGGTCGATGAACCGCTTCATGCTGGCCGAGACCTGGAACGAGTGCACGGGTGTCGCGAAAATGACCAGGTCCGCTCCATCCATCACGCGGCGAGCTGCAGCGGCGCGATCGTAGTTGGGGCAGGCCTGCTCCCCGCCGTCATGCACCGTAGGCACGCCGGGCAGTCCGAGCCCAGGTCGAGATCAGTCGTCAGGACGGTGTCCACGCTGATGGCGGTGCCTGCAGGAGCACGAGAGCGCATCCTGTCGAGCAGATTCGTCACCAGGACACCCGTCGTACCTTCAAGACCGTGCCCGCTGCCGAGCACGACCCCTACTTGCATCACCATGGTGGCGATCATATATTCCTGAGCGGTCACGAGCCTTGTGGACAACTTTGTCTGGTTGATTCTGGGTGTCTGTGGTGGTTCGTAGAGTGATGGAAACACTGCGATACGAGGGGTTTCCATGCTTGGTACGAGGGTCGACGACCGGGAGACGATCGATCAGATCGTCCTACGTCGTCAAGCCCTCGCCTCGGTCGAAGCAGCCGAAGCCGCCGACCTGCTCGACTACGTCGACCGCGCCCGCACCACCGGCGAAGAGCACGGCGGCCAAGCCCAGGGACGACGGCGCGCCGATGCCGCGGTCCACGAGCTGTCCCTGGCGCTGAGGCTTCCTGTCCCGACCGTCGAACGCCAGGTCGCCCGCGCCCGCCGACTCCGCAGCCAGCTCCCGGCGGTGTGGCAGGCCTGGCACGACGGACACCTGGCCACCACCACCGTTGAGGCCATCGACCGGGCAGCCCGCCGCCTCACCCGGCCAGAATCCTTCGGACTGCTCGATGACGTCGCCGTCGACCGGGTGGGCACCCTAACCCCCGGGCAGGCTGTCCGATGGCTCGACCGGTGGGTCGACCGCACCGAACCCGATGCCGCGGCCGAACGCCACAAGGCTGCCTTCGCTGACCGCAGCGTGACCCTGCGGCTGGCCGGGGACTCGATGACCCGCCTCACCGCCGTCCTGTCTGCCGCTGACGCCGCAGCGATCATGCGATCACTCACCGGGACTGCCCACCAGCTCCCCTGCCGATGATCCGCGGACCATCGACCAGACCCGAGCCGATCTGCTGGCCGACACCCTCCTGAACCGCACCGAAGGTGGTCTGGGTCTACCAGGCCGTCATCGGAGTCACCGTGCCGTTGTCGTCCCTCATGGGATTCAGCAACGCACCCGGTGAGCTCACCGACCGGTCCGCGACCATCCCCGCCCACATCATCCGAGCCGCGATGGCCGACCCACAGTCCTTGCTCTACCGCCTCGTCACCGACGACATCGGCAACCTCATGACCATCACCTGGCTCGGCCGCTTCGCCCCCACCAGGCTCAAGCAAGTCCTCGAATTCAGAGACGGAACCTCAGTGTTCCCGACCAGCTCGGTGCCGGCACGGATGTGCGACACCGACCACACCGACCCCTGGCCCGCCGACACCAACGCAGCCAACACCGGCCCCCTCAACAGACGCGCCCACAACCTCAAAACAGAAGGGCTCATCCAAGCTTACGACAACCCCAGCCCGGAACGTTCCAATGGACCACACACACCGGGCACACCTACACACAAACCCCAGACCCCGTCCCCACCGCAGGATGGGACGACCCTGCCGGGTGCGCATAGGCTGGACTCCCATGTCCCAGCTGCCATCAGACGCCGATGCCGTCCTCGCACAGCATGCGCGTCGCGAGGCCGAGCTCGAAGAGCTGCTCGCCGCTGCGCAAGACCTGACCCGGATCCGCGACGTCGAGCATGCGTTGCGCACCGTCACCGATCGCACCAAACGCCTGCTCGACTGCGACGTCGCCTACCTCTCGGCTCGCGTCGACGGCGAGGAGCACTTCGCGGTCCGTGCGTGGTCGGGCCAGCTCTCGCCCGGCTTTCTCGGCACCCAGGTCAGCGTCGGCAGCGGGGTCGGGGGCGCGGTCGCCGCGACACATCAGGCCGTCCAGGTAGAGGACTACACCTCCGCCACCGAGATCGCCCACAACGACTACCTCGACACGCACGTCGGCGGCCAAGGCATCCGCACGCTCCTGGGAGTGCCGCTCGAGATCGACGGCCGACTTCTGGGCATCCTGTTCGCGGGACGTCGTGCCAAGCAACGCTTCGACGACCGAGAGATCACGCTGGTCTCGTCGTTAGCAGCCCACGCGGCGGTGGCGCTCGTCAACGCCCAGCTCTTCGAGATGCAAGAACAGACGATGCGCGGCTGGAGCAGTCGACTCGCTGCTTTCGCGCCCACAACTCAGCCGTCGAGACCTCGGTCGAGGTGCACGAACAGCTGACCCAGCTCGTCTTCGCGCGGCGAAGGTGTCGCTCCGATCGTCGCCGTCGTAGCCGCTGCCCTCAAGGTGCCGATGGTGTTCGTCGACGAGCACGGGGTCGTCGTGGCATCCGAAGGAGACCCCGCCCCCGCCCCTCCGTTCAGCCGTTCCGTCAAGGGTGCGCTCGACGAGAGCCGCCACAGTGGCCGGTCGACCGTGACCACCGGGCCGGACGGACGACGGTGGTACGTCGACACCGCTGCTGCGGGCAGCACCACCCTCGGATCACTACTCCTCTCGACGAACCGGGAGCTCGGCGACGTCGAGGTGCGCACGTTCGAGCGTGCCACGCAGACCATCTCGGTCTCCCGGCTCGCTGACGCCAACATGGCCGAAGCCGACACCCGGGCGTCCGGCGAGACCATTCGACGCCTGTTCGATCCCAGCCGGACGAGTCCCGGAAGAGCTCGACCGCATCGCCCGTAGACACCAGCTGGGTTCTGGCCCGCTCACCGTGGCGGTCGCGGCGCTCCCCCGGAGCGCACCGCTGCAGTGGTGGGGGCAGCCTCGGCCAGGTGCCGCGCCGAAGGCGGTCTTTCCGCGCTGTACGACGACTACCTGGTCGTGGTGCTTCCAGGTTCACCGCAGGACGTCACCGAAGATCTCCACCGCCGACTCGCACTGGCTGCTGGAACGCCGACGACCGTAGCGGCAGCCGGGCCGGCCACCTCACCGCTCGACCTGCGACACGTCTATCGCGAGGCGACGCAATGCCTGAAGCTGATGCACCAGCTGGGCCGCGAACAGACCTGGGGCACGACCGCCGAGTTCGCGATCTACTCGATGCTCTTCACGGCCGACTCCGCCGAGGCACTCCACCACTTCGTGAGCTCCACGATCGGTGCACTGCTCGACTACGACGAGCGCCACTCGACCGAGCTCGTCGCCACTGCTGCGGCCTACCTCGAGTCGATGGGCAGCCCGACCGCAGCGGCGGCGAGGCTCGACATCCACGCCAACACCGTCGCGCAGCGGATCTCCCGCATCGATCGGCTGCTCGGTGCCAGATGGCGAGTGTCCCACGACAGCTCGACGTCCAGACGGCATTGCGGCTCGAGCTGCTGAGGCTCGCACAAGATGACTCGCGACAGGTCTGATCTGTCTCTCTTCACACCGCGACAGGTGTGTGTCACAAGCAGATTCTTGGACCTCAGATAGTGCCCTCATGACATATGCGGGATCACATGGAAGGACTACCGTCTGCTGAGTTGTCTGGGCCATCGTGGCTCGTTGCCCCTCGGAAGGAACTCTCCCCATGACCAACAGCCGTCTGTCCGGCTTCCGGAACCTCACCGTCGAGCAGCGCCGCGCCAAGCTGGCCGCCGAGAGACAAGCATCGAGCCCGGCATCCTCGACGTGCTCAGCCCGGCTCAGGGACTGACCCTGGATCAGGCGAACCACATGGTGGAGAACAGCATCGGCGTGCTGGGGATCCCCGTCGGCATCGCCACCAACTTCTCGATCAAACGGACGCGACGTCTTGGTGCCCATGGCTACCGAGGAGCCGTCCGTCGTCGCAGCAGCCAGCAACCTCGCTCGGATGACACGCGAGCACGGTGGGTTCACGACCTCGTCGACGCTCCCCTCATGCAAGCCCAGGTGCAGGTGCTCGACGTGCTCGATCCTGAAGGCGCGCGACTGCGCCTGCTCGAGTCGGCCGCCGAGCTGATCCGACCTCGCCAACGCGCAGGACCCCAAGCTGGTCGAGTTCGGCGGCGGAGTCCGCGACCTCCTCGTCCGGGTGCTGCCCAAGCTCACGCCAGACCTATGTCGTCCTGCACCTCGTGGTGGACGTGCGCGACGCCATGGGCGCCAATGCCGTGAACACCATGGCCGAGGCGATCGCCCCGCGGGTCGCCGAGATCACGGGCGGCCGCACACTCCTGCGCATCCTGACCAACAAGGCTGACCTGCGCCTGACGCGGGTTCGCGCGGTGTTCGACGCCGAGGCGCTCGGCGGTGCGGAGGTCGTCGACAACATGCTGGACGCAGCCGAGTTCGCCGTGGTCGACCCCTACCGGGCCGCGACCCACAACAAGGGCATCATGAACGGCATCACCGCCGTCGTGCTGGCCACGGGCAATGACACCCGCGCCGTCGAGGCCGGGGCCCACTCGCACGCGATCGGCTCCACCGGCCAGTACACCTCGATGTCCCGCTTCGAGAAGGATCGCGACGGCAATCTCGTCGGCACGATGGAGCTGCCCATGCCGGTCGGGCTCGTGGGCGGCGCCACCAAGGTGCATCCCGTCGCCCAGGCCGCCGTCTCCCTCCTCGGGGTCTCGACTGCCGCCGAGCTCGCCGACGTGATCATGGCGGTGGGCCTGGCCCAGAACGCCGGCGCCCTGCGTGCCCTGGCTTCCGAGGGCATCCAGCGTGGCCACATGTCGCTGCACGCGCGCAACGTCGCCGTGACGGCCGGCGCCCGCCTCGACGAGGTCGATGCCGTGGTCGCCAAGATGATCGCCGACAAGGCAGTCCGCGCGGAGGCGGCCGAGGCGATCATCGCTGCGCTGCGGACCGGGGCCCAGGCGTGACCGGCTCATTCCCTGCGCTGCATCCAGACACCGGGCTGCCGACCTCCGTCACGGTCTACGAGGTTGGCCCGCGCGACGGTCTGCAGGCCGAGGCGGCATTCGTGCCGACCGACCTCAAGATCTCGTTCATCCGCGATCTGCTCGCCGCCGGACTGTCACCCGTCGAGGCCAGCGAGCTTCGTGTCGCCGAAGTGGGTCCCCCCGCTGGCCGATGCCGCTGAGGTCATGGACGGTCTGGACGACCTGACACGACACCCGGTCCTGGTGCCCAACCTGCGCGGCCTCGAGCGGGCCGTTGCGGCGGGAGCACGCACGGTCGCCGTGTTCGTCAGCGCGACCGAGACCTTCGCGCAGCGCAACCTCAACACCAGCCGCTCCGGGGCCATCGACCTGGCCGCCGATGTGATCGCCGGTGCTGCCGAGCACGGTATCGGGGTGCGCGGGTACGTGTCGATGTGCTTCGGCGACCCGTGGGAAGGCCAGGTCGATGTCGCTGCCGTCGCGGACGTCTCGAAGGCACTGATCGACGCCGGCTGCTACGAAGTGAGCCTCGGAGACACGATCGGCGTGGGAACTCCCGGGTCATGTGTCGGCCCTCATCGACGGGCACCGCCAGATCGGCATCGACACCGACCGCCTGGCCCTGCACTTCCACGACACCTATGGACAGGCGCTCGCGAACGTCCTGTCCGGCCTGCGTGCCGGAGTCGCGACGTTCGACGCCTCCGCCGGAGGCGTCGGAGGATGCCCCTTCGCGGGCAGCGCCACCGGAAATCTCGCCACCGAAGACCTGCTCTGGATGCTGAAGGGACTGGGCATCGAGACCGGCGTCGATCTCGATGCCGTCGTGCGCGCCGGCCGCATCGTGACCGACCATCTCGGTCGCCGCCCCTCCCGCATCGCGCAGGCGCTCAGCACCCCCCGCTCAGACGGCCCCACCGGCACGTCGACCAAGGAAGGAACCTCATGAAGTCCTCACTTCTCGAAGTGTGGGGAGACACCGTCGACAGTCGTCATCTCTGCGGCGCCATCGGCCTCGGCCTCACGATCGCCGGATCTCTGTACCTGGCAGCCGACCAGATCATGCCGTCGCTCGTCGACGACCGCACCCTCGCGCACTCCTACGCGCTGCTCATCGGACTGATCGGCTGCCTGGTGGCTGCCGTCATCGCGGCAAAGCTGTTCCGCCGAAGCGCGAGGTCGTGCTGGGCACCGGAACCGACTCGGCAGGCCGACGTATCGCGATGGACGCGATCGAGGACGAGGCCGGTCCCTGGGAGATCCGCGTGAGCTTCCGGCAGCAGTACAGGCCGAGCTGAAGGCCCTGGCGGTCTTCGACGACCTGCTCGGACAGCACGAACGCAACGAAGCACGCCAGGCCACAGACGGCCAGACCGACCCGACCACACCGACCACACCGACCACACCGACCACACCGACCACACCGAAGGAGGCTTCCGCATGAGCCCGAGCTTGCTCGAAGCCATCGCCTGGGGCGTCGGGATGGGCCTGCTGGGAGCCGTCGTGTTCTCGCTCATCGGCCTGGTCTCCGGCACCGACGAGACAGCGACCATCGCACCCATCACGCTCCTGGTGATCCTGGTGGGCGTTCCCCCGACGGGGGTGTTCACGTTCTTCATGGCGGCGATCATCTCCAAGCACATCACCCACGCGATCCCGACGACCCTGCTCGGCATCCCCGGTGACACCACGGCCGTGCCGATGCTCCGCGACGCGCAGATGCTCAGAGAGCTGGGCGTCCCGCACATCGCGCTGCGCAAGGCAATCTCCGGCGGCGTCATCTCAGCCTTCATCGCCGTGCCTGCAGCCGTGCTGTTCGCCCAGCTTGCTGAGCCCGTTCGCCGACAACATCAGCGACGCCGCACCATGGTTGTTCGCGGCGGCAGCGCTGCTCATCGCGGCAACGTCGAAGGCCCGGATGGCGGCCGTGGCAGCGCTGATCCCGTTCGTCTTCCTCATCGTGGGACTGCAGGCGTTCGTCGGCAATGTCTCCGACAAGCCCCTGTCGATCAGCTTCTTCCCTGGGCATCGCGACCGGACCGCTCATCATCGATCTGGTGCTGAGCCTCTCGCCCGCGGCGCGCGATCTACTGCGCAGGTCTGAGCAGCGGACGTTCGAGCTGGCACCTGATGTCCGCACCTGGTCGGGACGTTTCCCGAACCCCTTCCGCGTTCTCGACCGGGAACAGATCGCCATGACCGGAGCAGCCGCGACTGTCACGAGCGCGACCTTCGTGTTCTCGCCGGTCGCGATGGCCGTCCTGATGGGTCGGCTCGTCGGCACCCGCGTCAAGAACGGATACCACCGGCTGACCACGAAGATGGCCGTCCGCAACGGTGTCACCGAGTCGACGTACATCGCCGAGACGCTGATTCCGCTGATCGCACTGGGACTGCCTCTGTCGCCACTGGCCGCCAGCGTGGCCGCGCCGCTGTTCAACGCGCCTCCCAAGTACACCTTCGACGCGGAGACCGGGCAGACCAACAACCTGCACGACCTCCTGTCGTCGACGGAGTTCTTGCTCTACGGACTGCTCGGCGTCGTGATCGCCGTCGCCATCGCCTACCCGTTCGCGATGACACAGGCTCACCGCGCGGCGGGGTGGGTGCTCCGGCACGTCTCCCACGAGGCGATCATCGGCGCCTTCGCGGGACTCATCCTCGTGATCTGCCTCTACGAAGGTGGCCTGCTGGCCCTTGGGGTGGCACTCACGGTCGGGCTGGTCGGCGGCCTGCTGAACAAGGTGCTGAACGTGAACTCGGGCATCCAGTTCATGGCCTACTACGTCGCAGTCCTGACGGTCCCGCAGATCATCTCGCTCACGAGCTGACTCACGGCAACACGCAAAGGGCCGGAACCCTGAGGTTCCGGCCCTTTGTCTACCTCACTTGTAGTGGATGGTGCGGTAGATGGTGGTGGTGCGGGTGCCGTTCTTGGTGTAGGTCGAGACCCTGACCCGGCGGGTGCCGGGCTTGATCTCGGGTCGAAGCTCACCGAACGTGACACCGTGCCGGTAGCACCGACCACACCAGCAGCACGCTGCTGACCACCCAACCAGATCACGTACCGCCGTCCCCGAGTCAGACCAGTAGCGGTCACCGTCAGCTTCTTGCCACTAGCAACCTGACGCACCACCACCAGCCGCTTGACCGACGAACCCACCCGCCTGGCCGGCGACGTCGCCGTCGCGGACACTGCACCAGCACGGGCGGTGACCCGGACACTGACCTGGTGGCCGGCCTGGGCCTTGCGGAGCGTGAACGTACGCCCCGTCGCGCCCTTGATCTTCTTGCCATCGGCCAACCACTGATACGTCCGCACCGCCGTCGACGGCACCACCGTGCCAGCCTGCGCAGTGACCGTGGACCGCTCGACCATCTTGCCCACCACCCGCGGCTTGAGCCCAGTGACCCTGACCGGCGCCGCAGCCACCACCGTGACACTGCTGGCCTGGTTGACCGCATCGACGTACCCGGCACGCACCGCAGTGACCACACACGTGGCCCTCTTGCCCAGATCAGCCGCAGTCAGCTTGTAGCCCGCACCCGCACCCAACACGATGCTGTCACGGGTCCACCCGAACGACACCGCACCCGGCGTACCCGCCGCAGGCACACACGTCAACGTACGACCCACCTGCGCCGTCCCACTGATCGACGGGACACCAATGGCGAAGGTGCCGTAGTCGACCGTGGCCGAGTGACCCCAGCGGTCGCATCGGTGTACCCCTCACGCGCGGCGGTCACCGTGCACGTCACCTCGTTGGTGCGGTCATCAGCGCTCAACACATGACTGGCACCAGCACCCAACGGTGTGACACCACGCGTCCACGCGTACGAGATCGTGCCCGGTGTCCCGGTCGCCGCCTCACACGTCAACGTCTTCCCGACAGCAGCATCACCACTGATCGACGGGGTATCAATGCTGAACGTCCCATAACCGACGACCGCTGAGTCCTTGGCCGCGGACGCGTCGTCGTACCCGGCCCGTGCTGCGGTCACCACACACGTGACCTGCTCACCGCGATCAGCAGCCACCAACACATAGCTGGCACCCGTTTCCACCGGCGTGACACCACGCTTCCACGCATACGACAGCGTGCCCGGGGTGTCATCGGCCGCTTCACAGGTCAGCGTCTGCCCCACGACAGCGGTGCCACTGATCGACGGCTCGTCGATCGTGAATGTGCCAGCCGCGACCGTCGCCGAATCCTTGCTCGCCGACGCATCGGTGTAACCAGCGCGCTGCGATGTCACCGTGCACGTCACCTGACCGGCCCGGTCAGCCGCCACCAGTTCGTAGCTGTCACCCGTGTCCAACGGTGTGGTCCCACGAGTCCAGGCGTAGCTGACATCACCGGGAGTGCCATCCGCAGCCACACACGTCAGCGTCTTCCCGACAGCAGCCGTACCGCTGAGCGACGGCGCATCAATGCTGAACGTGCCGTACCCGACCGTGGCCGAGTCCTTGGACGCTGACGCGTCCTCATAACCGGCCCGCTGCGATGTCACCGTGCACGTCACCTGCTCGGTCCGGTCCGCCGCCACCAACACGTACGCGGCATCGGACCCCAACGGTGTGGTCCCACGAGTCCACGCATAGCTGACATCACCGGCAGTACCAGCGGCCGCTTCACAGGTCAGTGTCTTCCCGACCGCAGCCGTACCACTGATCGACGGCGCATCAATCGTGAACGACCCATACCCGACCGTCGCTGAATCCTTGCTGGCCGACGCATCCGCGTAGCCGGTCCGTGCTGCCGTGACCGTGCAGGTCACCTGCTCCGTCCGATCGGCCGCGACCAACACGTACGAGTCACCCGAACCCACCGGTGTGACACCACGAGTCCACGCGTAGCTGAGTGTGCCCGGCGTTCCGCTAGCAGCCTCACACGTCAACGTCTGGCCGACCTTCGCCGTCCCACTGACCGACGGAGCAGCAATGCTGAACGTGCCCGACCCAATGGTCGTCGAATCCTTGCTGGCCGACGCATCGATGTAACCGGGACGCGACGCGGTCACCGTGCACGTCACCTGCTCACCCAGATCAGCCACCACCAGCTCATACGTGTCACCCGAACCCAACGACACAGCACCACGCGTCCACGCATACGACAACGTGCCCGGAGTTCCACCAGCAGCCTCACACGTCAACGACTCGCCGACCTTCGCCGTCCCACTGATCGACGGGGTGCCGATCGTGAACGTGCCGTAGTCCACCGTCGCCGAATCCTTGCTGTTGCTCGCATCGTCATACCCAGGTCGCGTCGACGTCACCGTGCACGTCACCTCATGGGTTCGATCCGCAGGCAGCAACACATACGAGGCGCCCGAACCCAACGCAGTCCCACCACGAGTCCACGCATACGACAGCGTCCCCGGCGTCCCGCCCGCAGCAGCACACGTCAACGTCTGACCGACCTTTGCCGTCCCACTGATCGACGGAGCACCAATCGTGAACGTCCCCTTGACCGTCGCCGAGGTGGCCGGCGAGTACTCCGTCCGCGACTGGAACCCAGCCTTCGAGACCGTCACCTTGGCCCGGAACACCCGACCCACCTCAGAAGCGCCAGGCGTGTACGTCGGACCTGTCGTCAGGTCGGACCAGTTCCCCGACGAAGACTCGTACTGCCACACAGCCGTCACCGATGCATCACCAGGGCTCGGCGACAGCGAGGTCCCCGGCATCACCGTCAGCAGCACACCCACCTTCGGCGTACCAACGATCGTCGGCGACAACCCGGTCACCACGTCATCGATCGTGATCGTCACAGCCAACGTCGCCGCACTGCCAATGCCGTTGTCAGCGCGCAGAGTCACCGGGAACGTGCCGGCCACGCTCGGTGTGCCCGACAACTTGCCCGTCGACGAGTTCACGCTCACACCCGTCGGCAACGTGCCCACCACCGTCACCGTCGGCGCGGGCTGACCAGTCAACGACTCCGGCGTGTAGCTGAAGGCCTGCCCCTTCACACCATGTGCACCAGCCTCACCCGTGATGGTCGGCGCCGACGTCGCCGCAGCGATCGGACCCACACACGTGCCCGCACCAGTGCGACCACTGAGTGTCTGCGACAGCTGGACGTACTTGCCCGTGCTGTTGCTCGGCAGTTCGTAGGTCGTGCCCGTGGACGTCGTCGGCGAGGTGCATGACGACGAAGCCGACAGACCCCACGTGCTCGTGCCGGACGCATCCGACGCAGTCAGCGTCTGACCCGCCTGAACCGTCCCAGTGAACCCCTGCACCGTCGCCACTGTCTGACCCGTGGTCGTCGAGGTGCTCGGCGCATAGCCCGCCTTGGTGCCTGTCACCGTCAACGTCAGGCTCTTGCCCGCATCAGCCAGCTTCGGCGTGTACGACGACGTCGTGCCCACCGTGTCCGAACCGACCTTCCAGGCATACGCAATCGACGCATCAGACGGTGCGTACGTCCCCGCCGAACCAGTCAAAGGCTCCCCCACCTTGACCGTGCCGCTGACCGACGCATCCACCGCATTGGTGAAGGGGTTGCTGCTCGGCAACGCTGCGATGACCTGGGGGTACACACTCGTCACCGCCTGCGTGGACGTCAGGGCGCCAGCCGCAGAGTAGCGGTACAGCGAGGCATTTCCTGCTCCGTCTGAACGCGCCAGGACGACCTGGCCGTTGGGGGTCGCAGTGATACCTCCGTCGGCGGAGTACCCACCTTGACCGACCGTCGGAGTCGAGGCCCAGAGCGCGGCCGCCGAATAGGAGCCATCGCCCTGCAAGGTGAACTTGCTGATCTCTCCGTGATTGGCCTGGCTGACACCCACACCGCCCGCGACGTAGACGTTACCGACGCCGTCGACGTTCATGTCGTAACCGAAAGTCCCGGTTCCGCCCACCAGCGACGGCGTCGCACCAACAGTCGGGTTCATCTTCCAGACCTGCTTGGGGCTGGTCAGCGTCGTGAAGTAGTAGAAGTTCCCGGACGCATCAGTGCCGGTGCGAGCAGCGGACTCACCATTGGTCAACGTGAACAGCGTGGTGGTGGTACCGGTGTCCGGATCCACCCGGATGAAGCGGGTGTTGGGGCTGCGGTAGGCCGAGACGACAAGGTCGCCGTCCGGCAGGATCGCGATGTCACCGCTGGTCGGCGCGAGCTGACCTGCGGCGGGAAAGTCGAGAGTCGCGACCACGCTCTCGGCACCGTCCGGGGCGATCTTCACCACGCGGGTCGGCACGACGCTGGCGTCCTGCAGGTACAGCGTGCCATCTGGCGCTAGCGCTCCGCCGCGAAGAACCCAGCCGTTGTTGGCCAGGGTCAGGGTCGTGACGGCACCCTCTCCCGTGACCAGGCGCGGGTTCTGGGGAGCCAGCAATGCCCGTCGAGCTGTGCACCGTGACGACGGAGTCCCCGTCCACGGTGAAAGCCGGCGCCGCCGACGCCGATGACACCGGACCGGCGATCGAGACCGCCGTCAATCCGGATGCGATGACGACGCCCGAGAGGAGGGCACGCGTCAGCTGGGCAGGAGATTTCACCGGGTACCACCTGAGGTCGAGGGACGAGCCGGATTAGTTTAAATCGTTTTCTCGACACCCTGTGCCAAAATGCCGAACTTTCCTCACGCCCAACCCGAGCACCCCTCGGCGGCCGACCGATTGGATGGCCAGGCATAGCTGCCCCACGCTCGGGTACACCCTGCACATCAGCATTCCCACAGATGAAAGCAGTGAGCTCACATGAAGATCGCCATCCTGACCTCCAACACCGGCGTCGAGAAAGTCGAGCTGGAGTCACCCGCCGATGCCGCACGCACTCGAGGGTGGGACGTCGAGCACCTGGCTCTCGACGCTGGTGACGTCCAGACGGTCAATCACGACATCGAGAAGGATGTCGTGCACCAGGCCGCCAAGGCAGTCGCCGATACCTCTGTCGACGACTACGACGGGCTCATCATCCCTGGCGGCACCATCAACGCCGACACCTTGCGCGCTGACCACGGTGCTGTCGCATTCATCACCCGCTTCGTCGAGGCCAAGAAGCCGGTCGCGTCGATCTGTCACGGGCCGTGGGGCCTGGTCGAGGCGGGCGTGCTGCCTGGCAAGACGCTCACGTCCTACCCGTCGCTCCGCACTGATGTCACGAACGCCGGCGGCACCTGGGTAGACCAGGAGGTCGTGCACTGCCCCGCGAACGGTTGGAACCTCGTCACGTCACGCAATCCCGGCGACCTCGACGCCTTCAACGCCAAGATCGCAGAGGTCTTCGACTCGTGAGCAGGTCAGCCCCGAGCAGGCGTCGATGAAATGCGAGTGATGGACGCGTTCAACCACCTCGTGTGGGTACGCACACCCCACGTCTTCGTTCATTCGCGCGGATGAGTGTGGACGAGATCCCAGGTGTCCAGCCAAGCGGCACCTGGGATCGTTGACGTCGCGGGGCGTGGATGTAAGTGGCATTTACCCATGGACAGTCCGCACGGTCCGGCCTAGGTTGAAAATCAAGTGCATGACACGGCGGAGACAACGTCACCGTCCCTGAACGGAAAACCATCACCTTGGCTCCGCGCATGCCGGTGGGAGTGCCGGCCGGGCCAACATCTCACGGATTCCGCGTCTGCCACGATCCAGTGCCCGGACGGCGCCGGACACCATGCGGCGCGCCCGAGAGCCGGGGGGCCCTCATGTCCAAGCCGACTCATCGCGCCCGAACGGGCCGAGGCGTCATCATCTGCGTCGCAGCAACCACGATCCTGTCGTTGGCCGGGTCGGCCCTGCCGGCGCAGGCCGCGGACGACGACGGGGGCGGTCAGCGAGACCGCTTCGGCGGTCCACGATTCACCGCACCGCAGGTACAGCCCAAGCCCGACGCACCATCGGCCGTCCCACGGTGGGACGACTCAGCCGAGGTCGAGCAGCAGGTCGAGGCGCTCCTGGAGCAGATGACGACGGAGGAGAAGGCCGATCTGGCCACCGGTCAGATCAACAACAACTACGGGTTCTACAACAACCCCATCGACCGACTCGGCATCCCGGCCCAGACCATGGCCGACGGGCCAGTCGGCGTGCGCGTGGCAAATCCGACCATCGACCGCCGCTCGACACAGCTGCCGTCGGCGTCGGCCCTCGCGGCGTCATTCGACCTGGACCACGCGCGGACGTTCGGTGACCTCCTTGGCAGGGAGGCGTTCAAGACTGGGCACAACTTCCAGCTGGCGCCGTCGGCAGACATCACCCGCACCCCGTTGTGGGGACGTTCCTTCGAAGGCTTCGGCGAGGACCCGTTGCTGGTCGGCACCATGGCGGGCGAAGTCATCCAGGGCATCCAGAAGAGCCCTGTCATCGCGACGATCAAGCATCCCTTCCTCTACAACCAAGAGACCGATCGCTTCAACGTCGACGCCCGGGTCGACGAACGCGCCCTGCAGGAGATCTACGCACGTCCGTTCGGCATCGGGATCGAGAAGGGCCGCCCTGGCTCGGCGATGTGCGCGTTCAACAAGATCAACGGCGTGTATGCCTGTGAGAGTC
Organism: Aeromicrobium sp. UC242_57; assembly: GCF_044452305.1. Lineage (NCBI taxonomy): Bacteria > Bacillati > Actinomycetota > Actinomycetes > Propionibacteriales > Nocardioidaceae > Aeromicrobium > Aeromicrobium sp. UC242_57. The sequence goes on from NZ_JBIOAM010000003.1 coordinate 1,498,812, forward strand.
CGCTGATGAACACGGTGCTGAAGGACCAGCTGGGGTTGCGCGGCTTCGTCATGAGCGACTACAACGCGACACCGAGCACCGTGCAGGCGGCCAACAACGGACTCGATCAGGAGCAGCCGGGCGACCAGGGTCCGGGCAGCGCGAACTTCGGTGAGCGCCTCGTGGCCGCCGTCGCGGCTGGCCAGGTCAGCATGGAGCGACTCGACGACATGGCCCGCAGGATCTTGCGTCCCATGATCGGCCTCGGCCTGTTCGACGGCTGCCGCAGATCAGTCCGATCGACGTCGAGCGCGACAGCTCATCGCACGCCAGGTCGCCGCGGACGGCATGGTCCTGCTGAAGAACAGGGGTGACGTCCTTCCGCTCGGACGCCGCAACCGGTCGATCGCCGTGATCGGTCCCGATGCCGACAACACCTCGGCGCAGGGCGGCGGCTCAGCGACGGTCTCGACGCCGACCAGGTCGGTGTCGCCGCTCGACGGCATCACCGATCGGGCCGGGTCGGCCGAGGTGACCTACTCCCCCGGTACTGACGGAATCTCCGAGGGCGACCTACTGCCGGGTGCCGCACCAGTCCCGTCCTCGGTGCTGACACCCGTCGACGGGAACGGCCAGGGACTCTCGGGCGAGTGACTGGAGCAACACCGACTTCTCCGGCGAACCGCACCTCACGCAGGTCGATCCCAACGTCAACGTGAACTTCGGCTTCCAGAACTTCCCTGGGTTCAATGTCGCATCACCCAAGATCCCGACGGCACGAGGCGACTTCGCGCTCCTCGGTGACCTGTCGGCGCGCTGGAGCGGCACCATCACGGCGCCGACCACTGCGACCTACACCCTGGGGCTCACGGCACGTGGTGACGCCAAGCTACCTCGACGACGCTGTTGGTCGAGCACACCGGCGACTTGTCATCCGTCGGTGAACGGATCAGGTTGACGGCGGGCGAGGCGCACGAGGTTCGCATCGAGTACAGCGCTCCAGCGCTCAATACCTATCAGGGCGGCCAGGTGCGACTGTTCTGGGAGCATCCGGAGCGCGTCATGTCACCCGCGATGACCGACGCGGTCGACACGGCCCGGGGCGCCGACACTGCCGTCGTGGTGGTGCGGACTACGAGACCGAAGGGGTCGACCGTCCCGATCTACGACTCCCCAAGGAGCAGGAGCAGCTGATCCGGCAGGTGGCCAAGGTCAACCGTCGCACGGTTGTCGTGGTCGAGACCGGAGCCGTCGGAACGACCAGCGGCTGGTCCCGCAGGACCAAGGGCATCGTGCAGGCCTGGTACCCCGGACAGGAGCAGGGCCACGCGATCGCCGATGTCCTGTGGGGCGACGTCAACCCGTCCGGCAAGCTCCCGGCGACACTGCCGCGCAGCGAGCGCCAGGTGCCGACGACACCCGCAGGAACCGCCGAGTTCACCGAGTCGATCTTTGTGGGCTACCGGGGATTCCTCGAGAACAGGATGCGTCCCGCTACCCGTTCGGCTTCGGGCTGTCGTACACGGACTTCCGGTACCGCAACCTCGACACCAGCGTGCGGGGTCGTCGCGGTGAGAAGGTGACCGCGACCTTCACGATCCGCAACACAGGACGGCGCACCGGTGCTGAGGTAGCTCAGGTGTACGTCGGTGAGCTGCCAACCGACGTGGCGACACCGCGTCGCCAGCTGGCCGGCTTCGCCAAGGTCGAGCTCGAACCAGGCGAGTCCCGTCGCGTCACCGTGAAGATCCCGAGACAGGCACTGTCGTTCTGGGACACCGGCCGGGATGCCTGGGTGACTCCTCGGGGTCGCACGAAGATCTTCGTCGGGACGTCCTCGGCCGACAGCTCTCTTGTCGGTTCGGTGCGGATTCGCTGACCTGCTCCTCGCCTGTGACGATGGTGTGATGACTCTGACAGCAGATGCCGTCGTCGTGGGGGGCAGGGGTGATCGGCTCGGCCACGGCTCTCGAGCTCGCTCGCGCGGGACTCGAGGTCGTGGTCGTCGACCGCCTCAACGGGCCGGGGCAGGGCTCGACCAGCGCGTCGAGTGCCATCATCCGCTTCAACTACTCGACCTTCGCGGGCATCGCCGCTGCGTGGGAGGCCAAGCACTGCTGGGAGAGCTGGGCCGATCATCTCGGGACAGCCGACACGTCTGGCCGGCGCGCTTCCACCGCACAGGGATGGCGTTCCTCGACGTCGACGTGGCGCCGAGCAGCAAGATCCTGCCGAACTTCGATCGCGCGGGCATTCCCTACGAGGTCTGGAACCCGGCCACGCTGGCCGAACGGCTGCCTGCGCTCGACACAGGACGGTACTGGCCGCCGAAACGCCTCGACGACGAGGAGTTCTGGTCCGATTCGACCGACGAGCTCGGCGCATTGTGGACGCCGGACGCCGGCCACGTCGACGACCCCCTGCTCGCCGCGGTCAATCTTGCCGATGCAGCCCGCCGAGCTGGTGCGCAGCTGCTCTTCAAGCAGCAGGTCGTCGGCGTCCGTCGGACCGGGGGCCGGGTCGGTGGCGTTGATCTGGCGGACGGCACCCGGATCGACGCACCCGTCGTGGTCAACGTGGCGGGCCCGTGGTCGTCGGCGTTCAACGAGATGGCCGGTGTGGGCGACGACTTCACGATCACCACTCGCCCCCTGCGACAGGAGGTCCATGTCGTCACGGCACCTCCGGGCTTCAATCCCGACGGCAGACCCGGCCCGTTCGTGGCCGACCTCGATCTCGGCATCTATCTGCGCGGAGCGCCAGGCGACGGGATCTACATCGGCGGCACCGAGCCCGAGTGCGACGAGCTGCAGTGGCTCGACGACCCGGACGACACCGACCACCGGCCGACCAAGGCCGCTTTCGAGGCCCAGGTGACCCGCGCCGCACGACGCCTTCCCGACCTGCGGGTGCCCTCTGGGCCTCGCGGCATCGTCGGCGTGTACGACGTCGCGACCGACTGGACGCCCGTCTATGACCGCACCGCCCTGGACGGCTTCTACGTCGCCATCGGCACGAGTGGCAACCAGTTCAAGAACGCTCCTGTCGTAGGACGGCTCATGGCCGCCCTCGTGACGGCGGTCGATAACGGCCACGACCACGACACGGATCCGGTGCAGGTGCGCGGCGAGCACACCGGACTCACGGTCGACCTCGGTGTGTTCTCGCGCAAGCGCCCCGCGAATTCTGACTCCAGCGGAACCGTGCTGGGTTGAGCGACGGTCGTAGGGTCGAGACATGACCACTGTCGCAGGCCAGCTGATAGCGTCCCTCGTCGAGGCAGGGGTCCGGCGCATCTACGGCATCGTCGGCGACAGCCTGAACCCCGTCGTCGACGAGGTGCGACGCACCGGCGGTTCCGCCAAGGGCGGCATCGACTGGATCCACGTCCGCCACGAGGAGGCCGCTGCTTTTGCCGCCTCTGCCGACGCTCAGCTGACTGGCGAGCGCGCGGTCTGCGCAGGTTCGTGTGGTCCCGGCAACCTGCACCTCATCAACGGCCTCTACGACGCGCACCGTTCTGGTGCCCCGGTGCTGGCGATCGCCTCACACATTCCCAGCGCAGAGATCGGGTCGGGCTACTTCCAGGAGACGCATCCCGACCGCCTCTTCGGCGAGTGCTCGGGCTACAACGAGTCGTGCTCACGGCGGACCAGGCGCCCCGCGTCTTTCGGTCCGCGATCCGCTCGGCCGTCGCCGGGCACGGGGTCTCGGTCGTCACCCTCCCGGGCGACATCGCCGAGATGGCCGCCACCCGGGAGCTCACGCCGTTGGTGCTGTCCTCGACGCCGAGCATCGTCCCGGACGAAGCATCGGTGCAGCAGCTCGCCGACGCGATCAACGCCGCAGAGCGGGTCGCGATCTTCGCCGGCTACGGCGTCCGCGGGGCTCATGACGAAGTCATCGCCCTGGCCGAGACGATCGGCGCACCGATCGGGCACTCCCTGCGCGGCAAGGAGTTCATCCAGTACGACAACCCCTATGACGTCGGCATGACCGGTCTGCTCGGCTACGGCGCAGCGTACGCCGGCATGCACGACGCCGACCTGCTGCTGATGCTCGGAACCGACTTCCCGTACTCGCAGTTCCTGCCCGACGACGTGACGACCGCCCAGGTCGACGTCGACGCCAGTGCGCTCGGACGCCGTACCCGCGTGGACATTCCCGTGCACGGCGACGTGCTGGCGACGCTGCGCGCCGTGGCGCCGCTGGTGCACCGCAAGGACGACCGACGGTTCGTCGACCGATGGCTCGAGAAGCACGACTCGATGATGCACCGCACCGTCGGTGCGTACACCCGGTCGGCCGAGAAGCTCGTGCCCATCCACCCGGAGTACGCCGCGTCGATCCTCGACGAGGTCGCCGACCGCGACGCGATCTTCACCACGGACACCGGCATGTGCAACGTGTGGACCGCGCGCTACATCAACCCGACCGGCGACCGGCGGTTCATCGCATCGATGCTCCACGGCTCGATGGCCAACGCCCTCCCCCCACGCCATCGGTGCGCAGATCTCGAACCCTGGCCGTCAGGTCATCTCGATCTCTGGGGACGGTGGACTCTCGATGATGCTGTCCGAGCCTCCTCACCGTCGCGACGTATCAGCTGCCCGTCAAGATCGTCCTGTTCGACAACTCGACGCTGGGCATGGTGAAGGCCGAGATGCTCGTCGACGGCCTGCCCGACTTCGGCGTCGACGTGCCCGCCGTCGACTACGCCGGCATCGCACAAGCGGCAGGCATCCACGCGCAGCGGGTCGAGGACCCGACGCACATCGAGCATGCCCTGCGTACCGCATTCTCCGTGGACGGCCCCGCCCTCGTTCAGCTCGTCACCGACCCGATGGCCTTGTCGATACCGCCCACCATCACCGGTGAGCAGGTCCGCGGCTTCGCGATGGCGCTCGGCAAGGTCGTGCTCAACGGTGGAGTCGGCGAAGCCTTGCAGCTCGCGCGGTCCAACCTGCGCAACCTGCCCCGCCCCTGAGTCAGGACAGCGTCAGACCGGCCGACCAGTAGCCGTTGAGAGTTGTCGTCGTGTCGAGGCCCGCTACGACGTCGGAACGCACGACGAGGATGGCCTGAGTCTGATTGGTGATCGGGATCGACAATCCGGTGGTCGTGCAGTTCGTCACAGCGCCGATGGCGAGGATGCCGGTGAATGACGGCGCCAACGTGCACGATGCTCCGGGGACCGGCGTGAAGACGTTGTTGGGGGTTGACGAGGTCCAAGCTCAACCCGGAGGCCGAGCGTGGAACCGACCAGTGACATCGCGCTGGTGTTGGTGAAGTAGCCGTTGATGCTGGTGAGCGTGTGGTTGTCCGAGATCGGCTGGGCCAGGCCAGCAATCGCGCTGTTCGTGGCGTCGATCGTGTTGTTGACGATGGAGACGTTGCTGACCGAGCCGGATCCGTTGATCGGCAGCACGGCCACCGTGTTGGCAAATCCGCCGAGGAGGGTCGTGGTGGTCGCTACCTGGCCGCTGCTGCTCGACAGCATGGCGCCGGAGCCGGCCGGTCCGGCGGGGCCAGTCGCACCCGTTGCCCCCGTCGGTCCGGTCGCGCCGGCCGGGCCAGTCGCACCGGTGGGTCCGGCGGGCCCGATGTCTCCCGCCGCGCCGGTCGCGCCAGCCGCACCAGTCGCGCCGGCGGCGCCGTTCTCTCCGGCTGCGCCGGTCGCACCAACCGGACGCGGTCGCACCGGCAGGACCGATGTCTCCAGCAGCGCCGGTTGCCCGGGTTGCCCCGGTTGCCCCGGTGGCACCAGCCGGTCCCGCTACACCCGCGGCACCGGTTGCCCGGTCGCGCCAGTTGCGCCGGCCGGTCCGGCAGCGCCCGTAGCACCGACCGCACCAGTCTCACCCGTGGCGCCCGTGGCGCCCGTGGCACCGGTGTCACCCTTCTCACCCTTGGCTCCAGCGGCGCCCTGGCACCCTTGTCGCCCTTGGCACCCTTTGACCACTTGGCCGGGATCCGTGCCACGGAGCCAGACAATTCGCGCCTCGCCGCCCTTGCAGCTTGTGCTCTTCTTGACGATCCGGATCTTGCCGCTCTTCTCGTTGAGACAGGCCCGGATGAGCTTGGCATCCTGCTTGGAGCTGTCGGCGGCCACTGCAGTGCCGCCTGCGCCGATGACGGCGGTCATGGCCAACGAGGCGACGGACAGAGCTGGCGAGGGCGCGTGGCCGAGGAGTGAACACGCGAATACCGTAGCGGAACAACGGACGACCTGTCTCCGATTCGGCCAAGCTGGCCCCCCCGACGCTGAGACTCAGTCGTACGTCGGCGCCTTGACGTCTGCCATCGACGGGTCCAGCTTGACGCCCTTGGACAGGTGTTCTTCGGCCTTCTCAGTCTCGCCTTGGTGCAGAAGAGCGAAGCCGAGACGCATGTGAGCGGCCGCAAGCTTGGAGTCGACCGCGATGGCGCGTCGATACAGCTTCACAGCAGCATCAAGATCATCACTCTCAAGAAGAATGCCCTTGTTGTAGAGCGCCGAAGTGAACTTGGGGTCGGTCTTCAGTGCCGCGTCGTAGTGCTTGATCGCGAGCTGGTCCTTGCCCGCGTCCTGCGCGATGAGGCCGAGGTTGTAGTGCGCGTAGACGTTGTCGGAGTCGAGCTCCAGCACGTTCTCGAACGTGGCCTTCGCCTTGGCATCATCACCCTTGGCGAGCTGCTGCAAACCAGTCTCGACCAGCGTGTCGGCGGCTGAGGGTGCGCCTTCGTCGCTGTTCCCACCGCTGCATCCGGCGACGAACAGCAGGCTCAACAGCACGAGAATGGCGAGTTTGGGACGAGGCACGTCGGTCAGTGTGGGGCTCATCACCGTGCAGCTGTTCAGCGTCGGGTGACCAACGAGATCACAGACCGTCGAAGGCAGCCGAGATCGCACCCGCACGACCGGGACGCACGGCGTACCAGCACAGCACCGTGGCCAGCAGGTCGGTGTCGTCGCGAACGGCGTTGACGCGCACCGTGAACGTGCGGCTGAAACGACGATGCAGCACCGCTACTCGCACGCCATCGCAGGTGACCTCGGTGTTCCAACGACGCACGTGCAAGAACTCGTAGCGGCGCCCGTACAGGTCGAGATGTCCGTTGTGGTCACGGCGTCGCTTCGCCTTGGGCTTGCCGTTGAACAGCTCGACCTCACCTGTCGGCAGCCGCACGATGTGGGAGCCGCCTGCAGGGACGTGCGCGGACGGATGCTTGGCAGCGGTTCCCTGGTAGGTAGCCCGCAGCTGACCGGCGTCATCCTGCACCGTCACCGTCCCAGCGGAGTCGATCGCCGCTGGCCAGCCCAGAGCCGAGGTGAACTGCCTGGGTCGTGCATCTGCCGGAGAGCTCATTCGCCGACCTGAGTAGACGGCCCAACGAGGACCGGCCGAGACGTCAGCCCGCGTCCGCGACAGCCGCATCAGGTCCGAAATCGCCGGAAGCCGTATCCGAATCGACATACTGTCACTACGCTGAGTGACACCATCTTGGACGCCAGTCGCCATTCTCGAGGAATCTCATGCGCACATCCGTTCTGTCCCGCTCGTTGATCGCTGGCGCAGCCCTCGCCGTGGCGGCCGGAGCCGTGTCTGCCGTCCCGCCTCGGCCGCGACATCATCTTGAATCACCGTGAGCAGGTGATCGCTGCCGTGGCTGCGGCCCGCGCAGATCCGCCCGCTGCAGGCGGCCGTCGCCCGAGACGGTCGAGGCGCTCAGGCCGTTGGTCGATCTCGCGTGTGCAGTAGACCCCACCCACGAGACCACCCGAGAGGTCTTCGCCATGGCCACGACAGTCAACCCCAACGCTGACGGCCTCTTCCTCCGTGGCACGGTCGTGGACGACAACGCCCCAAACGAGTTCGCGGCGATGCGCTACTGCTTCGTCGGTGTCGTAGCCCCAACTGACCCGCTTTCCGACTGACCGGCACGGCAACGCTGAGCTTCGGCACGACGACCCACCACCCCATGTCGGGGGACGTCTTTGCTATCTCCCGCCCGTAACTACACGCTGCTCGAGATGTACCAGATCATCAATGGCGGCTCCGGCTCAATTCGCCTTCTCGGTCAATGGCAACGCAACACGGAGCACCACCTCCACGGTCACGATCACGACCCCCAAGACGGCGAAGCAGAAGCAGGCCGCCAAGAGGAGTCACCAAGTCACTGGCGTCGGCCGAGAAGACCTACAAGAAGGCTCTGAAGAAGGCCGGCAAGAACAAGAGCAAGAAGGCCAAGGCCAAGAAGGCATACGCCAAGAAGCGCGCCACTGCCAAGGCGACCTACAAGAAGGCCATCGCGCCGACCCGCCGCTTGGCGACGAAGCCGCAGGTGCAGAACCGGCCGATCGTCATGGCATTGCAGCCCTGACACCACGACAGGGCCGTTGCCGCGCCGGGGTGACCACGGCTGCACGGTAGACACAACTATCTGGTGCTAACTGACCCAGCGCAGACGCGTCCGTGGGAGACTGGGGGCGGGGCCACGGGGAGTTGAGGGACTACACCATTGTGCTTGAGTCATCGGCTCTGTTCGTAGCGTTCCTCGTCGTCGCCCTGACCACGCTGGCGTTGTTCTTACTTCGTCACGTATCGCTCGACCCGCTCGGCGTACTGCGGGTGGTGGTGTGTCGCGTTGGTGCTGTTCCTCGGCGGCTCCACCGCCTACCTCTTCGCGGACTTCGGTCAGCAGCGGTGGGCCAACCCGGTCGGCAATTCCTTGCTCGTCATGGGCGCTGCTTCCATCTGGACTGCGGCTCGCTCGTTGGTGAGAAGGCAATCGAGAACCTGGTTGATCCTCGTGCCGCCAGCGGTGGCGGGCGGAGCAGCCGCCCTGGGCAACCCCGGTTCGGAACCATGGGCAGGCGGGACCGCCTTCCTCTTGATGATGACCTTGCTGTTCGGTCTCACGGCGCGCGAGCTGTGGCCCCGCCGCAGCGCCGATGCGCCGACGCAGGTCGCCATGGCTGTGGCCGCAGGCATCGTCAGCGGGTTCTACACCTGCCGCCTGGTGGTCTTCACGATCACGGGCCCGGACGGGTCGTTCTTCATGACGTATCTGAACGGGAGCATCACGCTCCTCATCGACCTCGTCCTGCTGATCGCAGTCTCCTTCAGCATGTCCTTGCTGAGCCAGGAGCAGTCGATCAGGGACCTGCGGGCCCGTGCGACGCGGGACGGGCTCACAGGATTGCTCAACCGCACCGAGTTCTTGGACCTGGCTGCCCAGGAGCTCTCGTCGTGCAAAGCCCGATGGCACTGAGGTCGCACTGATCCTGGCCGATCTCGATCACTTCAAGAACATCAACGACACCTTCGGCCACATGGCAGGCGACCACGCGTTGCAGGTGTTTTCCGCAGCCTGCACCGACACAGTGCGCTCGACCGACCTGGTGGGACGATACGGCGGCGAGGAGTTCATCTTCTTGCTGACGGGGACCAGCCTCGACAGGGCCGAACAGATCACCTCAGAGATCAGTCGTCGCATCCACAGCATGCAAACTCCGGAGGGCGGTCTGCCCACCGTGAGCTTACGGCATCGCGTCCACCGCTGATGGCAAGGACCTGAACGGCTTGATCGCGTCGGCCGACGCAGCCCTCTACGAAGCCAAGATGCGGGGTCGTGACCGGGCCGTGCTCGAGGACCAGAAGGTCGAGGTCGTGGTGGTTCCGCAGGTCGACGAGGCCGTCTGACGGGCCTGAACCGTGTTGCGGGCGTGCCCTTGTCGCCGAGAAGGACGAAACAATCCCTGACAACGGACAGAGCGTCCACACGAATACCAGGAGAGATGTTTCCCACCCGTCTTCTTGAGGACGCCACGACAGCGACCTGCCGACTTTGGTCGTGACCGGCCCGTCAGCAGCCTAAGCGTCAGCAGACCCGTGACGAATGAAGACCTAGGCGCAGATCGGGCAGAATCCCGCCACCGGTCTGCCAAGACACGAACTACATGCAGACAGGAAATCCACCGCCGTGGGGGACCGCTTACCGCAAGAGCCACCCGCCCGCGGGGGGCACCTGCTTCATCGCACCGTGGCCACTAAAAAACGGCGGACCGTTTCGGTCCGCCGTTTCAGTGTGTCCGAGGGGGACTTGAACCCCCACGCCCCTAACAGGGCACTAGCACCTCAAGCTTAGCGCGTCTACCATTCCGCCACCCGGACATGCGCTTCTTTTCATCAGCGCGGTGCAGCACTGAACTCTAACAAACCCCCTCCTGAAGACGGTCATGGGGGAATGCCCGTTCGGGCGCCGATCAGCCCCTGCCCCGCAATGCCAACAGTTCGAAGCTCGTCGAGGGCGTCGTCGACCTCGTCCATGTCGTAGCCACGCCGGAATCGCACCGGGGTGAACATCGTGTCGCGGATGCGCTCGGCGGCTCTTGGTTGGGCAGCGGGCCGTCAGCTCGTCCAGCACGTCCCGCAAGAACTCCTCGACCTGGACGCGGTCGTACCCCTGGCCAGACCGGCGAGCCGGGAACAGCGGTTCCGTCATCGGAACACCTGATTCACCTGCCATGACGCTGGATCTTTCCATGATTCCGGGGCATCGCATCCCCAAACGATTCGGCCGTCCGGATCGACCGCCGAGTCCACAATGTGACCGGGGTCACCCACAGGTTGTGAGAAGTTACACACAGGTTATCCACACATGTGGACTAACTCTCTACCGGACGTTGAGAGTCACAGCTGCGTCGAGACGGCGTGGATCACCAGACCGGCCAGACCGCCGACCACGGTGCCGTTGATCCGGATGAACTGCAGGTCCCGTCCGACGTGCAGCCGATGCGTTCGGCAGTCTCCTTGCCATCCCAACGATTGACCGTCGCCGAGATGATCGGGCGACCTCGGTGCCGTAGTTGTTGACCGCGTACGCCGCAATGTCGCTGATCGTGGAATCAAGTCGGCGGCTCAGCGCGGGTCCTCGATGAGCCGGTGACCGAAGGCATCGATCTCCTCCAGGGCACGCCGTCGCAGCATGCCGTCCTCATCGGCCAGCGCACCGACCAGCGCACGGCGCAGCGCGTCCCAGAAGCTGCGACGACGTCTTGATGACTTGCGGCTGGCCCAGCATCCGCTCCTTGAGCCGCTCGAACCGCAGCATCGTGGCCTCGTCGTGCTGCAGGTCGTGGGCGAAGCTGCGTCAACCAGCCGTCCAGCGCGATGCGGGCCTTGTGCTGGGGCGTGCGGCTGATCTCCGCGACCCACTCGACGACCTGCTCGTGCACCCGGCTGGCGACCCGCTTGTCGACCCACTGCGGTGTCCAGGACGGTGCCCGGTTCTCGACGAGTGCGGCGACCTCTGCCTCGTTGTGATCGAGCCACCGGGCGGGCGTCGAGCACCAGGTCGACCAGGCCCGATGGGCGTCATCGCGCAGCACCTCTTCGAGCAGCTGCCCGGCGACGGGGCTGAGCTGTTCTTCCTGGAGCCTGGGGGATCAGCGCCTCCTGGATCACCGCCGCGACATCGGTCTCCTTTGATGTGCGACAGCGCATCGGCCAGGAATCCCGGGACCCCTCGTGCACGAGCCGCTCGCTGTGGCGGCCGGCGATGAGCCACTCACCAGCACGTTTGCTGACCTGCGGACTGGATGCGCTCGCGGATGACGTCCTCGCGCAGGAAGTTCTCGGCGACGAACTCCTGCAGGCTCTCCCCAGCGACTCCTTGCGCTTCGGGATGATCGCGGTGTGCGGATCGGCAGACCCGAGCGGATGGCGGAACAGCGCGGTCGCCACGAACCAGTCGGCGATCGCGCCCGACCAGTCGCCGGCGCCGCGCAGAACCGGCGTTCACGTAGCCGAGCCAACCAGTGTCGTGCTCGCGCGTCAGCACGTAGATGATCGCCGCCAGGATCAGCAGCGACAACGCCAGCGCCCGCATCCCGCCGCAGGCCCCTGAGCCTGGCGACGTCGCCGTCGGACATTCCTTCAGGCATCGCCAGGCCAGCAGCCGAAATCGTCGAGGTCACGCGTCGACACTATCCACGATTTCGGCGGCCTGCTCTGCGTAGACTGACGCGCATGGCTCAACGAGGGTGCGAACCTCGACACGAGTCAGGTCACCGGAGGCGGGTCGCGCGCAGGTCTGGCCGTCGGGGGCGCGCTCGGCGGATTGCTGATCGTGCTGATCGGTGCCTTCCTCGGAGTCGACCTGAGCTCGATCACCGGCAGCGGCAGCCCCTTCGACACCAGCCAGGTGCAGACGGCCGGCGACGAGTCGACCACGTCGTTCGAGCAGTGCAAGACCGGCGCCGACGCCAACCGCGACGACACGTGCCGCATCATCGGCACGGTCAACAGCGTCCAGGCCTACTGGCAGAAGCCCTGCCGGCTGACGTCAACCGTCAGTACCGCGCCGCCAAGACCGTGATCTACGAGGGCGCCACGCAGTCACCGTGCGGCACCGCCTCGAACCAGACCGGACCGTTCTACTGCCCAGCGACGAGCGCATCTACATCGACGCGAGCTTCTTCGACGAGCTGACCAGCCGCTTCGGCGCCGACGGCGGCGCACTGGCCCAGGAACTGGTCGCGCGCGCACGAGTACGGCCACCACGTCGAGAACATCCTTGGCTTCCTCGCCAAGGGCCAGGACGGCAAGACCGGCCGAAGAGCGGCGGCGTGCGCATCGAGCCCATGGCCGACTGCATGGCCGGTGTGTGGGCCGATCACGCCGCGACGACCGAGGACGCCGACGGCAACACCCTGCTGAAGCCCTTGACCAAGTCCGACATCCAGTCCGCCCTCTCCGCAGCCGCCGCAGTCGGCGACGACCACATCCAAAAGAGCTGGGCGGCGGCAACGTCAACCAGGACTCGTGGACGCACGGCTCCAGCGAGTCGCGCCAGAAGTGGTGCCTCGGGCTACCAGGCCGGTACCGTCGACGCCTGCGACACGTTCAGCACGAACGACCTGTAATCGGTGTCTGACCGTCGGCTCAAGATCGAGGTCTGGATCGTCCTCGGCCTGTCGTTCGGGGATGTCCGGCGTCTACTCGGCCGTCTCCCTGATCGACAAGGCCACCAGGCCTGGCGGAGTCCGGGAGTCGACCGCGACGCTCAACTCCAACAACAACCCGCGCGAGTGGTTCGACTTCACCTACGAGGTGCTGGGCCTGGTCTCCGCGATGGTCGTCGTGGCGCTCGTCCTCTACCTGCTGTCGCTCGACCGAGGACAGCCTCCGGTGTTCCAGCGCATCGGCCTCGACCTGCGCCGCAAGAAGTTCGACGCCTGGTGGGGCTTCTGGCTGTTCGCTGCGATCGGCGTGCCCGGCCTCGGCGTTCTACTTCGTCGGCCGGTGGTCGGCATCACCGCCGAGATCATCCCAGCACCTGATCTCGCCTACTGGTGGACCGGCGCACTGCTGATCCTGGCCGCGCTCGAGACGCCCTGCTAGAGGAAGTCGTCGTGATCGGCTACTTCCTGACCCGGTGAAGCAGCTCGGTTGGGGCACACCGGCAACTCGTCACAGCGGCGGCACTGCGTGGCAGCTCCACCTCTACCAAGGGGTCGGGCCCGGCATCGGTAACTTTGTCATGGGCCTCGTGTTCGGCTACTGGTTCCACCGGACCAAGCGCGTCATGCCCCTCGTCATCGCCCACACCTTGCTCGACGTCGTCGCCTTCGTGGGCTACCTGTCTTGCTGATTCACTCAATCTGAAATGAAGACCGCACACCTATGAAGATCGCCTTCGACCCGGGCCTGCCCATCAGCGCCCGCCACGACGACATCGCCACGGCGATGCGCGACCAGCCAGGTCGTCGTCGTTGCAGGCGAGCCGGCTCGGGCAAGACAACCCAGCTGCCCAAGATCGCCTCAAGCTGGGCCGCCGGTCGATCGCCCACACCCCAGCCCGGCGTATCGCGGCACGTTCGGTGGCCAAGCGCATCGCCGACGAGTGCGAGGTCGAGCCTCGGCGCCGAGGTCGGCTATGCCGTGCGGTTCGACGACCAGACCAGCGCCGACACCGCGATCCGGCTGGTCACCGACGGCCTCCTGCTGGCCGAGCTGCAACGCGACCGGCTGCTCTCCCGGTACGACACGATCATCATCGACGAAGCGCACGAGCGTTCGCTGTCGATCGACTTCCTTCTGGGCTACCTGGAGCAAGCTCTCCCCGCCGTCCCGAGCTCAAGGTCGTCATCACGTCGGCGACGATCGACGTCGGGACGGGTTCGGCGAGATGTTCGATGCACCCGTCATCGAGGTCGAGCGGCCGGACGTTCCCGTCGAGGTCCGCTACCACCCGATCGAGGAGACCGGCGCCGACGGCGAGCGCGACGCCATCGCGTACGCGGTGTCCGACCTGCCCCTCGACGGCGACATCCTGGTGTTCTTGTCGGGCGAGCGGGAGATCCGGGACGCGACCGAGTTCCTGGCCGGCAAGAAGTCTCCCGCACCGAGATCCTCCCGCTGTACGGCCGCCTGGCCGCCGGCCGACCAGCAGAAGATCTTCAGCAGTCACCCCGGACGACGGATCGTGCTGTCGACCAACGTCGCCGAGACCTCGTTGACGGTTCCCGGCATCCGTTACGTCATCGACACGGGCATGGCCCGCATCTCCCGGTTCAGCCAACGCCTCAAGGTGCAACGACTGCCGATCGAGCCGATCTCCCAGGCCAGCGCGGCTCAACGGGCCGGCCGGTGCGGTCGTGTCGCCGACGGTATCTGCATCCGGCTGTACTCCGAAGAAGACTTCGAGGGCCGTCCCGAGTTCACCGACCCTGAGATCCAGCGCACCAACCTGGCGTCCGTCCTGCTGCAGATGTCGTCGCTCGAGCTCGGCGACATCAAGAACTTTCCGTTCCTGGACCCGCCAGACTCGCGCTCGGTCACCGACGGTCTCAACCTGTTGTACGAGCTGGGGGCGCTCGACCCGCAGCGCAAGGGTGACAACAAGCCGACCACGATCGGTCGCCGCATGTCGACGCTGCCGACCGACCCGCGGCTGGCCCGGATGCTGCTGGCCGCTGAGCCGCCGGCTGCCTCGCCGACGTGCTGGTCATCGTCTCGGCGATGTCGATCCAGGACCCGCGTGAGCGTCCGCTCGAGATGCAGCAGGCCGCCGACGAGAAGCACTCACGCTTCCGCGAGCCCGACTCCGACTTCCTGTCGTACCTGACGTTGTGGAAGTACATCCGCGACCGCCGCGCCGACCTGTCGAGGCTCGGCGTTCCGGCGACTGTGCCGTGACGAGTTCCTGCACTACCTGCGCATCCGCGAGTGGCACGACGTGCACTCCCAGCTGCGGCGCACCGCCAAGGACATGGGTCTCAAGCCAGGCAACGCCGGTGCCGACCCGACCTGGTCCACCAGGCCATGTTGTCCGGGTTGCTGTCGCACATCGGACTGCGCGATGCAGAAGGCCGCGAGTACCTCGGCGCCCGCAACGCCAAGTTCATGATCTTCCCCGGTTCGGGACTGGCCAAGAAGCCGCCGCGCATGGTCATGGTCGGCGAGCTCGTCGAGACCAGCCGGCTCTGGGGACGTACTGCCGCCAAGATCCAGCCCGAGTGGGGTCGAGTCCGTCGGCGACCACCTCATCAACCGGGTCTACAGCGAGCCCCACTGGTCGACCCGACGCGGCGCCGTGATGGCCCGCGAGAAGCTTGCTGCTGTTCGGCATCCCCCTGATCGCCGACCGGCTCGTGCAGTTCGGCAAGGTCGACCCGGTGGTCTCGCGCGACCTGTTCATCCGACACGCGCTCGTGCAGGGCGAGTGGCGCACGCACCACAAGTTCTGGGCCGCGAACCAGCGGATGATCGAAGGCGTCGGAAGAGCTCGAGGAACGTCTGCGTCGCCGCGACCTGCGCGTCGACGACGAGACGCTGTACGCGTTCTACGATCAGCGCGTTCCTGCCCATGTCGTGTCGACCCGGCACTTCGACTCGTGGTGGAAGCAGACCAGGCGCGAGCAGCCCGATCTGCTGACCTTCGATCCGGCGATGCTGAGCGACGGACCGGACGGAGCCGACGCCGAGTTCCCGCGGGAGTGGCACTCCGATGGTGAGTCCTACCCGCTGGCTGATGCGTTCGAGCCCGGCATGACCGACGACGGCGTGACGATCGACCTGCCGATCGACCGGCTCCCTGAGCGTCGACGACCGGGCCTTCGACTGGCACGTGCCGGGCCATCGGTGACGCGTCACCGAGGAGCTGATCCGCTCGCTGCCGAAGCCGTTGCGGCGGGAGTTCGTCCCGGCCGGCCAGTTCGCGCCCAAGTCGTGGAGGCACTCGACCCGTCGGCATCCGACATGAGCGAAGCTCGCCCGCCAGATGCGCCTGCTCAACGGAACTGTCGTCAACGCCAGCGACTTCGACTTCGATGCGTTGCCGTCCCACCTGCGAGTCACGTTCCGCGTCGTCGACGGCACCGGCAGGCTCGGGCGCGGCAAGGATCTCGCCGCACTGCGACGTGGCTCACGAGCCACCTGCGCGCCGATCTGACGAAGGTGGCCCAGCAGGAAGAACGCACCGGGCTCCGCACCTGGGACGTCGGCACGATCGACCAGTCGATCACTGCCGGCCAGGCCACGGGCTATCCGGCTCTCGTCGACGAAGGCACGTCCGTGGCGCTGCGCATCCTCGACACCCGTGCTGAGCAGACCGTCGCCATGATCAAGGCGCAGGCCCGGCTGCTGTCCTACTCGTTCCCGACGCCCGTCCCCCACCTGGGCCGAAACCTCGACCTGCAGTCCAAGCTGCTGCTGTCGACCGGGCCGCGCAAGGACGCGGCCGCCGTCATCGAGGAGTGCTGGCTCGCCGCGATCGAGACGCTGGTCGTGCGTCACAGCGGTCCGGTCTGGGACGAGGCGACGTTCGGCCTGTTGCACGAGACTGTGCGCGCCGAGGTCTACGACGAGACCGAGCAGGCCGTCCACGCCGTCATCGCGACGTTGCGAGCCCTGGGCGACCTCACCCCGCTGCCGCAGACCGAGGCCGGCGAGGACGTGCGGGTGCAGCGTCCTGGCTGCTCTTCCCCGGATTCATCCGCGAGGCCGGCACGTCCCGGCTGCGGCGCCTGCCGCTCTACCTGCAAGCGGCGAGACGCCGGCTGGACGCTCCGCTGAGCGACAACCTCATCGCGACCCGAGGACCTCGAGGCGAGGTTCCACGAGAAGACTGCCGACATGTCGGTGTGGGCGAGGCTGGCCCCCGACGTCCAGCACGTGCGCTGGGCCCTCGAAGAGCTCCGCCTCGAGCCTCCTTGCCCAGAACCTCAGGACGGCGTTCCCGGTGTCGGTCAAGCGCGTCACGGCCCTGGTCGACGACCTCTAACCGCAAGATGTCGGCGGTTTTGCGTCGTCCCGGGACCGGGATGGACACAAAACCGCCGACATCTTGATCGAGGGAGAGTCAGACTCCGAGCAGGTCGATCACGAAGACCAGCGTCTTGCCCGACAGGTGGTGTCCGCCGCCGGCGGGGCCGTAGGCCAGCTGGGCGGGCACACGAGCCGACGGCGTCCGCCGACCTTCATGCCGGGGATGCCCTGCTGCCAGGCGCCGATCAGCTGCGGGAGCGGAGAACGTGCGGACTGGCCGCGGTCCCAGGAGGCGTCGAACTGCTCGCCGGTGTCGAACTCGACGCCCACGTAGTGCACGTCGACGAGTCCGCCGGGACGGCCTCCGCACCGTCACCCACGATGAGGTCGGTGATCTGCAGCTCGGTGGGCGCGGGGCCCTCGATGAAGTCAATCTCAGGCTTGTTAGTCATGGCGACAATCCTTCCACACGAATGGCTGGCAAGATCGAAGCCATGCGCGCCACCGTCCTCCATGCAGCCCGTGACATCCGCCTCGACGACGTGCCGACCCCGCAGATCCTTGCCGACACCGACGCGATCGTCCGGGTCGTCGCAGCCTGCATCTGCGGCTCCGACCTGTGGCCCTATCGCGGTGTCAACGAGGTGACTGAACCGCTGCGCATCGGGCACGACTTCGTCGGCGTGGTCGAGCAGGTCGGCGCCACCGTCACGAACGTCACGCCCGGCGACTTCGTCATCGCGCCGTTCACGTTCTCCGACAACACGTGCAAGCTGTGCGAGCGCGGCGTGCACACCTCGTGCGTCAACGGGGGCTTCTGGGCCACCCCGACAAGGCGGGCCATCTGGCCGACGGCGGCCAGGGCGGAGCTGGTCCGTGTGCCGTGGGCCGACGGCACCCTGGTGCCGCCCCCGTCCGAGCCTGACGCCGCGCTGATCCCCACCTGCTGACGTTGTCCGACGTGTTGCCCGACCGGCCACCACGCAGCCACGTCCGCCGGAGTCACCGCAGGCAGCACGGTCGTCGTCGTCGGAGACGGCGCGGTCGGTCTCAGCGCGGTGCTGGCCGCCAAGCGCCTCGGCGCAGCCCACGTCATCGCGATGTCCCCGCCACGAAGACCGTCAGCGGATCGCCCAGCAGTTCGGCGCCGACGAGATCGTCGCCGAGCGCGGCAAGGACGGTGCTGCTGTCGTCCGCGAGATCCTCGACGGCATCGGTGCCGACTGCGTGCTCGAATGCGTCGGCACCGCTGACAGCATGAAGCAGGCGATGCTCTCGGTGCGCCCCGGTGGCCGGGTCGGCTATGTCGGCGTCCCGCACGACGTGCAGCTGAACGTGCCGGCGATGTTCGGACGCAACGTGGGCCTGGCCGGCGGCGTCGCACCCGTGCGCCACTACATCGAAGACATCCTGCCCGAGGTGCTGGACGGATCGCTGACGCCCGGCGACGTGTTCGACCTCGTGGTTCCGCTCGACCAGGTCGCCGACGGCTACCGGGCGATGAACGAACGCACAGCGATCAAGACGATGCTGACCCTGTGAAGGGCACGGCTTCGACGACAGCATCGAGGTTGAGCGGCCCGTAGACGTGCGGGAAGGGGCAGCGGCTCCTCCGCAACATCGTCGAGGCCCAGGGCGACGTCAGCAGATCGGTGTCGATCGTCAGCCGGGATGACCGGACCGGTCACCCCGCCGTAGAACTTCGCATGCACTGCATCGACCTGTTCGGCCTGCGAGCAGTGGATGAAGCCGACCTCGGCCAGGTCGAGTCCCAAGGTCGAGACCGTGTAGGTGCCGACTGCCTGGGCGTCTTCCCAGGCGGCTGCCAGGGCGAGGTGGAAGATCTTCACAGCAGCCGTTCGGCGCCCTCGTTGAGGCGGGTAAGACTCCGCGTGAAAGCAGTGATCTCGTCGGGGTCCCAGTCGTCGAAGATCAAGGTGAGCCGCTCGTGCGCCCGGCGGCGGTACTCGACGATCAGACGCTGGGTCTCAGGATTGGCGACCAACAGCTGAGCGCGACCGTCGTCAGGGTCAGGCACCCGAGTGATGAGACCCCAGCTTCTCGAGCGTGGCGGCCGCCCGGCTGGCCGTCGACTTGTGCACGCCGAGCTCTTCGGCGAGCTTGAGCCCCGGATGCCGTCGACCGCGTCGCAGATCGTCAGCAGGAAGGTGAAGTTGCCGTAGTCGAGCTGGGGTGGATCTCCCCGACGTCCGGAGGGCGCGGCCACGCACGCGGCGCACGAATCGGGTCAGCGAAGTCGACGTCAGAAGGTCGGCTGGGAGTTCGCTCGTCATAGGTGAACCCTATAGACCACAGAACTCCCCGACCACTTCGGGGAGTTCTGTGTCGAAAGCGACGTGCGGGGTCGAGCTTCAGCGCAGCTCGGTCGATGTGAGTCCGAGAAGTCGCCGCGCCACGATAGGCTGCTGGATCTGCTGCGTGCCCTCGAAGATGTCGAGGATCTTGGAATCGCGCGACCACTTCTCGATCAGCTCGTGCTCGCTGTAGCCCAGCGTTCCGACAGCTCGACGCACCGCAGCGTGATCTCGTTGCCGGCCCGGCCGGCCTTGGCCTTGGCCATCGAGGCTTCCATCGAGTTGGGCTTGCGGTTGTCGGCCAGCCACGCTGCCTCCAACGTCAGGAGCAGCGCGGCCTCCCAGTCGGCCTCCATCGAGATGAACGCCGCCGCCGCATAGGACTGGGCCTGCACAGGCCGGTCGTAGTCGATCACGACACCCGCGTCCTCGAGCAACCGTCGGGTGTCTTCGAGCGCCGCACGGGCGCCATCCCACGGCCATGCCCGCGACCAGCGGACGCGTGTTGTCGAATGTGGCCATCGCGCCGGCGAAGCCCTGCTTGACGTCGATCTCGGGATTGCCCAGCAGGTTCTCGGCGGGCACCCGGCAGTTGTCGAGCACGATCACCGCGGTGTCGGAGGCACGGATGCCGGCTTGTGCTCGAGGCGCTCGACGCGGATGCCGGGCAGGCTCTTGGGCACCAGGAACGACTTGATCGCCGCCCGACCCAGCGACTCGTCGAGCGTCGCCCAGACCACGACCGAGTCGGCACGGTCGCCCGAGGTGACGAAGATCTTCTCGCCGTTGAGGATGTACGCGTCGCCGTCCTTGACCGCCGTGGTCGTGATGGCAGCCGAGTCGGAGCCGAAAGCTCGGCTCGGTGATCGCCATCGCGGCCCAGGTGCCCTTGAACCGGGCGAGCTGCTCGTCGCTGGCGACCGAGGCGATCGCCGAGTTGCCGAGGCCCTGACGTGGCATCGACAGCAGAAGGCCGACGTCGGCCCAGCACATCTCGATGACCGAGAGCACCGACGACATGTTGGTGCCGTTCTTGACCTTGCCTGCGCCAGCCTGGTCGTCGTCGTCACGGCGGACACCGGCGGCGCCGGCACCCTGGCCCTGGCCCGAGTCGCCCATGCCGTCGACCAGCGAGGCCAGCAGGTCGAGCTCCTCTGGGGTAGGCGTGCTCGGCGAGGTCGTACTTGCGCGAGTTGGCGCGCAAGAATCTTCGGCGACCTGGTGGGCCTGCTTGACGAAGGGACGGAACTTGCGGGGAGTCTCAAGATTGATCATGGTGTGTCCGCCCTCAGACGAGGACTGCTCCTTCCATCAGGCCGACAGCACGCAGGTCGCGATACCACCGTTCCACGGGATGTTCCTTGACGAAGCCGTGGCCGCCGAGCAGCTGGACGCCGTCGGTGCCGATCTTCATGCCGTACTCACCAGCCAGCCGGCGCGCCAGCGCGACCTCGCGGGAGAAGTCTTGGCCGCGTTCGGCACGGGCGGCAGCCTTGAGCGTCACCAGACGCATGCCTTCGAGCTCGATCGCGATGTTGGCGACCATGAATGCGACGGCCTGCCGGTGG
This sequence comes from Aeromicrobium sp. UC242_57, assembly GCF_044452305.1. Lineage (NCBI taxonomy): Bacteria > Bacillati > Actinomycetota > Actinomycetes > Propionibacteriales > Nocardioidaceae > Aeromicrobium > Aeromicrobium sp. UC242_57. The sequence continues at coordinate 1,519,929 of NZ_JBIOAM010000003.1, forward strand.
GCAATGGGCTCGCCGAAGGCCGAACGAGTCTTGACATACTCGGAGACGTAGTCGAGCACCGCACGGCCCGTGCCGAGTGCGAGGCTCGCCCAGGCGAGGCGGGACAGTCGGATGCACTCGCGGTAGTCGTCGGCGGAACCTTCGCCGAGGATCGCATCGGTCGAGACCTCGACGTCCTCGAGCACCAGGCGGCTGAGCCCGGCTGCCCGTAGGCCCATGCTCGGATCGGCCTCGATCGACACACCCGCGCTGGCGGACTCGACCACGACGAGCGTCGGGCCGCTGCCCTCGATGTCGACACCGATGAGGAACAGCCGGCCTCGCTGCCGCGCACGACGCCCGACTTGACGCCGTTGATCACGAGCGATCCGTTGCGCCGGACCGCTGTGGTCTGCAGCTTCGAACGGGTCGAACAGTGCGCGTGGCTCGGCGATCGCGAGTGCCGCGGTCGGGATGTCATCGCCGACGAAGGCGGGCAGGTAGGTCTGCTGCTGGTCATCGGTACCCCACAGCGAGATGGCCGTCGCGACGGCGGACGGCGCCAGACAGGCGACGGCCTGCCCCATGTCGCCCTCGGCGAGGGCCTCGGCCACCAGGACACCGGTGACCGCGGAGCGCTCTTCGGACAGGCCGCCGAGCTTCTCGGGGATGTTGATCAGCGTCAGCCCGAACTCGCTGGTCTGGGCCAGCACCTCCTTGGCTGTGTCGTTGGACGTCTCGGCATCGGCAGCGCCGGGACGCAGCACCTCGGCCGAGAACTCCTTGATGACGCCGACGATCATCTGCTGGTCGTCGGTGGGCTCGAGGTCGAAGACACCGGCATCAGCCGGCTGGTTGAGGCGCTGGGGCTTGCCGGAGCCCTTGACGCGCTTGAACGCACGACTCGTCGCGCCGGCTACCCGGAAGCCGCCACGGGCCCCTTCGTAGACGGCGCGCTCGGTGGTCTTGCGCAGCTCAGCTTGTCGATGGTCGGCGCGCTGGCGATGCGATTGAGCACCGCCAGTCCGAGTCCCATGGGATCGCGACGAGTGGCCACGGCTACTCCTAGAAGTCTGGGTCGGGTCGGACTGAATTGCCCGCCACATCAAAAGTGTAACTCGCGTTTGCACTTTCGATACCAATGGTATTCCACTTCACATGGCGGTACCAGCACCGGCGGTCGATTCCTCGCTCGATAAACTCGGATCGTGACTTCTACCCCTTCGCAGTCCGCCCGCTGCCCGCCGGCGGCTCTGTCCGTCCCATCACTCGATGGGGCACCCCCGTGATGCACCACGGCCGAAGGACGTCACGGAGTTCGACGACGAGCTGCGCACCCTCGTCGCCGACATGGTCGCCACGATGTATGCAGCCCGCGGTGTCGGCCTGGCAGCGAACCAGGTCGGCGTCGACCTCAAGGTCTTCGTCTTCGACTGCCCTGACGACGAGAACAACCAGATCACCGGTGTCGTCTGCAATCCGGTACTGACCCTGCCCGAGGGCAAGGAGCGCAATCTCGAAGACTCCGACGAGGGCTGTCTGTCGTTGCCGGAGCGTTCACCGGCTGCGCACGTCCCGATCTCGCCCACGTCAGCGGCTTCGACGAGAACGGCGAGCCGGTCGAGTTCACGGGAGACGGCCTGCTGGCCCGCTGCCTGCAGCACGAGACCGACCACCTCTTCGGCACCGTGTTCGGCGACCGCGTCCCCGAGCGTGCGCGCAAGAAGCTCTACAAGCAGCACCAAGCTGGCCGACGACTACCCGGACGACTGGCCCGTCACGATCCTCGTAGACGAGGACGCCATCGAGCGCTGACAGCGCCCCAGCCGTCGTCAACGGCCGGACCCGACACGAGGAGGAGCAATGGCCGGCATGCCGCACACCACGGCACCGTCATCGATCCCCCTGACCCTCAAGGCCATCCAGGACGCGACCGTCCCCGGCAAGGTGACCGCTGCCTTCCTGGAGGCCAACGGCATCCCGGCCGGCGAGGGCGGTCACGTCGTGGGCATGCTGCGCTCGCTGGGCTTCGTCGACGGCGCAGGACGACCGACCCTCACCTGGAACCGGTACCGACGCCCCGATCATGCAGGCGTCGTGCTCGCCGGAGCGCTCCGCAATGCGTACGCTCCCCTGTTCGTCCGGTATCCCGACGCACCCGACCGCGACCTGGCCTCCCTGGCCAAGGTCATCCGCCGCCACACCGAGTACTCCGAGCACCACGTGACTCGCACGGCCGAGTGCTTCCTGGCGCTGACGCAGCACGCCAACTTCTCGGTGTCGGTCATCCAGACGTCCAAGAGCCCGGCTTCCCGCCAGATCAGGCTGACCCCCCACGAGCGGCTGCTGGCGATGCGGCGGCTCACGGCTGCCTACCAGGAAGCGCTCGAGTGCACCCGGCACGGCTGTACCGTCCTGCCCACATCTCGGTCTGGAACGGCTTCACGGCGCTCGCCCTCACGATGCTCGCCTCGAACGACTTCGCGGCCGTGCGGGCGATCCGGCCGAGCTGGTCCGGCGGAACGATCGAGGACCTGTCGGTGCGCACGACCGGCGGCTGCTCCTCGAGATGCTGTCCTCGCTCGACCTCTGCACCGGCGAAGAAGTCGACGACCTCGAGATCTTGATGCAGGCTCGCGACGACTCGGCCCGGCCGACGTTCTTCACGCCGTCGGCCGACGAGACCGCCGACTACCTCAGCGACGTCGTCACGGCGGCCCTCGTCCTGATCAGCCGCGCCGAGACGGCTGACGCGCTCCCTCCACAACCATCCGAGTGAACAGTAGACTGAGGATCGTGATGGTGACCGAGGTAGACCCGCAACGCTTGCGCCAGGTGTGCGAGCGCTATGGCGTGGCGTCCTTGGAGGTGTTCGGGTCCGCAGCCGCGGCGACGATCACCCCGATAGCGATGTCGATCTGCTGTACGTCTTCAAACCTGACGCCGTGACAGGATTTCGGATCTTCGAGCTGGAAGACGAGCTCACGGAGTTGTTTGGCCGGCCTGTTGACTTGGTCGGACGGAACGCCATCAACAAATACATCCGTGAGCAGGTGCTTGCTGACGCGAGACCGCTGTATGCGGCGTGAGGACCTCTTCATCCACGAGATGATCGACGCCGCCAACGCGATCGCATCATCGTCGATGCCGCGCGGGTCCATCTGCCGCCGATGCTCGACCATCTTTCAGCGGCGCTCAGCGCTCTCCAAGGATCCACTGCCGACGAACAGTGAGACAGCACTACCACGATCGCTGACTAGCGGCTGCGCAGCTTCCCCAGCACGCCACCGCGACCGATGACGCGACGTTGAGCGAGTCGATGTCGGCCGCCATCGGGATCGTGACGCGGTAGTCGGCGCCCTGCTCCCAGTGCGCCGTGAGGCCGTGCCCCTCGGACCCCACGATGACCGCCAGGCGCTCGACGTCGCGCGGCACCTGGTCGATCGCCACCGAGTCATCGGCGAGCGTCATGGCATACGTCGTGTAACCGGCCTCCCGCAACAGCTCGGGCGCGCCGTACCAGTCGTCGACCCGCGCGTACGGCAGCCAGAACACCGATCCCATCGAGACCTTGATGGCTCGCCGGTACAGCGGGTCAGCACACCGCGGAGACAGCAGGACCGCATCGAAGCCCAGCGCAGCGACGCTGCGGAAGATCGCGCCGACGTTGGTGTGGTCGGCCAGGTCCTCGATCACGACGACGCGGCGCGCATCGGCCAGAACCTGCTGAGGAGTCGGCAGCTCGGGACGCTCGAGCGCTGCGAGGGCGCCCCGGTGCACGTGGAAGCCGGTGACCTTCTCGACCGACTTCTCGTCGAGCACGAAACACGGCGCGTCGGTGGTGTCGAGGATGTCGGAGAGCCCGTCGAGCCACTTCGGGGCCATCAGGAACGATCGCGGGGTGTGGCCTGACTCGACCGCCCGGCGAACGACCTTCTCGCCCTCGGCCAGGAAGATCCCACCGGCGACCTCGTGCTTGAGCCGCATCTGGACGTCGCGCAGATCGACGTAGTCCCGCAGGCGCGGATCGTCCAGGTCTTCCAGTCGTACGATCTCGGCCACCGCGTTAGCCTAGCGACCATGAGTCTTGATCGCCCCGTCACACCCGATCCCTACCACCTGCTGCCTGCTACGGCCTCGTTCACGGTCACGAGCACCGACGTGAGCGACGGGTTCCCGCTCAAGGACGACCAGGTCAACCATGCAGGTGACACGTCACCGCAGCTGTCGTGGAGCGGTGCGCCCGAAGGCACGAAGTCGTACATCGTGACGTGCTTCGATCCCGATGCGCCGATCGTGTCGGGCTTCTGGCACTGGACCGTCGTCGACATCCCGGCCGACGTCACGACGCTCGACACCGGTGCCGGCGCGTCCGACGCGACCCTTCCGGACGGCGCGTTCCACGTGCGCAACGACGGCGGCGGGCTGTCGTACATGGGCGCCGCTCCCCCGCAGGGCGACCAGGTGCACCGCTACTACTTCGTCGTCCACGCGGTCGGCGAGGAGACGCTCGGCGTCGACGCTTCCGCATCGCCAGCCGCCGTGGGCTTCAACCTGGCCTTCAAGACCTTGGGCCGCGCGATCATCCAGGGCACCTACGCCCACTGACAGGGCGAAGTGACCTGCAGGATCAGCCGAACCGACCGTTGACGTAGTCGGCGGTACGGGGGTCCTGCGGGTCGCCGAACATCGCGTGCGTCGACCCCTGCTCGACGATGACGCCCGGCGTTCCGTGCGCTGCGAGGAAGAACGCAGCACGAGCTCGACACCCGCGCGGCCTGCTGCATGTTGTGGGTCACGATGACGATCGTGACGTCGCGGGCGATCTCGAGGATCGTCTCCTCCACGACACGCGTCGACGTCGGATCGAGCGCCGAGCACGGTTCGTCCATCAGCAGGACCTTGGGCTTGACCGCCAGCGAGCGTGCGATGCACAGCCGCTGCTGCTGCCCGCCCGACAGTGCTGACCCCGGCTGGTGCAGCCGGTCTCGGACCTCGGCCCACAGTCCGGCGCGAACCAGGCTCTCCTCGACGAGCTCGTCGCGAGCATCGCGCGAGATCCGGGTGCCGGTGATCCGCAGACCGGCCAGCACGTTCTCTTGGATCGACATCGACGGGAACGGATTGGGCTTCTGGAACACCATGCCGATCGACTTGCGGGCCTCGGGTGAGCTGGCGCTGGGGGTCGTAGATGTCCTGACCGTCAAGCAGCACCTTCCCAGCCAGCGACGCGCTGGGCACGAGGTTCGTGCATGCGGTTGAGGATCCGCAGGAACGTCGACTTTCCGCAGCCTGACGGCCCGATCAGCGCCGTGACCTTGCCGGCCTGCATCTCCAGGTCGACCCGGTCGAGCACCTTGCGGTCGCCGAACCAGGCTGATACCGCCTCGGCGCGCAACGTCGACGGGGCCGACGCCGCAGCGGGCACGGAAGGCAGGATCGTCGTCTCGTCGGTCAACGTCATGGTGGTGCCCTTCGGTGGGTGGTGTCACGGTCCTGTGGGTGGTGGGGCCTCACCCGAGAGAGGCCCCACCGCACGAGGTGCTACTTCTTGGCGATCGTGATCTTCTTGGCTGCGGACTTCTTGGCGTTGTATCGCGTGTCGCCCTTGTAGCTGATCGTCACGGTCCACTTGCCGGCCTTCTGCTTGGGCACCTTGACCTTGACCTGACCATTGCCGGCCACGGTCTTGTTCCTGATCGTGACCGTCTTGCGGCCCTTCTTCAGGATCACGTCGACCTTGCCCGTGGGACGGGCCAGCCCGGAGGGCGTCGCGAGCCTGACCGTCAACGAGCCGGCCTTCTTCGCGGTGATCTTCTTGGTGACCTTGAACGTCGGCGCCGCCACGGCGCCCTTGCTCACGGAGTAGGTGTGCGCCGCCGAGACTCCGGAGGCGGCGATCGCCGCGTCGGAGGTCGTGAACGCCACCGTGACGGCCCGCTTGCCCGGAAGCAGCTGCCCTTGGGGATCGTCAAGGTGGCCCGGCCGGAGCTGTCGAGGACCCGTTCGGCCTGGCTGACGACAGTGGTGCCCGACTTCAGCACGACCTTGCCCTTGGCCGGAGTCGATCCACCGGACACCGTGACGACGACTGCTCGCGCCGTTCCATACGTGATGGCCCCGCCCAGGCAGGGGTCAGGGTCGCATCGGGCGCCGTGGCCTCACCCAGGTCGGGTGCCCCCGTGACGGACCACGACGTCCCGTCGACCTTGACGAACGTCGAGGCGTAGTCGTCCGAGACGCCACCGGGAGCAGAGCGCGTCCCGCAGGCGCAGCTCGTACACGTCCGTGAAGCTGTCGGCCGTCGACGTGTTCTCGTAGCCCTGCACGATCTGCTCCAACGTGATCGCCCGGCTGGAGTTGCTGACCGCGAACGCCTTGCCGTTGAGCGCTGGCGGGTGGGTGACGTCCAGCTTGGTCGTGCCGGTCGTCTGCAGCCCGGTCCAGGCACCGGGGGCCGAGGAGGGGCTCGGGACGTGCACGAACAGACTCGCGTGGGTCGCGCCGGCCGCGATGGCTCCGTCCGCCGCGACGAAGGCACCGAATGGCTCGTCGATGTCGCCGCCCGTCACGACAGCACCTGCCGCGTCGTAGATCTTGAGTGGTGCGCTCAGCTGGTGCGGGTCGGCGACTGTTGCGTTGTCACCTTCGAACCAGTCGAGGCTGGTGTCGGCGTACGCGACGGTGCCGGCGCTGACGGCGATCAGGAATCCGAGTCCGGCCACAGCCGTTCTGGGGGTGCGGATCCTCATGGTGTGTCTCCTCATGGATGGGGCGCTGGCAGGGGGTGCCGGCAAGTGGGGGGATCAGTCGGCGACCGCGGATGCGGCGCCAGAGCAGGACTGCTGGCCGCCAGCCACGAGCTTCCACTCGTCGCCGTCGATCTTGAGGTCTGCGGTGTCGTACTTCTCGGTCGTGAGGGTCCCGGCGGCCGGTGTACCGAGGTACACCCGAAGCTGGACATATCCCTCGTGCTCGGCGGGGAACGCCGCAGTGAAGTCGGCCAGTGAGGTCGACTCCTTGGTCAGACGCACCGCTGGTCGGGCTGCATCGGCGAGCAGGGAGGCCTTCGTCAAGGTGTTGCCACTGAACTCACGTGCCTCGACCCCGGCCCGAGGCTGGTAGGCGTACAACGCGGCCACGGCACCATCGGGTGCGTACTGCTCACCCAGCGCCGTCTCACCGAGCACGTACGCCGCGAAGGGACGGGCGTCGACCTTGCCGCTGGTGACGGCAGACCCCGTGGCGTCGCAGAGGGTCAGCCGACCTGCGGACTGTGGATCCGTGTACGGAACGACGTCCTCGCTGCCGACGACCTTGGCGGCCACGAGCCCGGCACCGACCACGATGACGGCGGCGGCAACGACCAGGAAGGATCGGCGAACCCGGCGGGGCTGCGTCTGCAAGGTGGTGGTCACGGTGGGTCCGATCTGGTCGAGAGAGTCTGGTGGGTGGGCTGGCCGGCCAAGCGTTCGGTGTACGCCCGGCCGGCCAGGTCTTAGTCGATCTGCGGGCTGTTGGTCTCGTCGTAGACCTGGTAGTCCGGCGTGATGCCGGCTGCCGCGATCAACGCGCGTCCTGCCTCGGTGTCGACGAACGGGGCCGGGCCGCCCGGGTTGAAGAACAGCGCCTGGACCCAGTTGAGCGTGCTGCCCGGCTGCCAGGGGGTCGTGCTGTTCAGGTCAGACTTGCGGAACACGCCGTTGTAGGCGAAGTTCGTGCCGTACGGCGCCGCAGCGTTGCCGGTGGTGCTGGCGGTCGCGCTGGGGTCCAGAAGCTTGATGCCTGCGACGTCCGCGGCGAGCCGCTTCTTGCCGCCGGTGTAGGTGCGAGTGCCGTTGTACGGGTTGGTCTGGTCGCCGCCGTCCTTGGCGACGGTGTAGAAGCCGCTCTCGACGACCTTGAACCGGCCGCGCGGGAACGGCACGATGGCGTTCTTGCGCTGCGCCTCCGGCAGGGCGGGAATCGCGGTCGGGTCGTTCTGCTGCACCTGGATGCTGTTCGGGTTGCCGGTGCCCGTGAAGGTCGTGCTGCCGGTCTGCGACTTGACGCCGTTGACGAACGTCGTCCACATGCCCGCGTCGCTGGGCAGCGTCAGCGGGATGATCGTCTCGGAGCCGGCCGATCCCGCGTAGCCGGGAACCTGGCTCCACGTCGTGTAGGTGCCGTTGTAGATCTTCTCGATCGTGTCGCCCGACAACGTCGCCGGGGCGTTGGTGGTCGTGGAGGTCGCGATCAGCTGACGATCGGTACCGATCTTGACCGAGTACAGCTTGCTGCCCAGCTTGGAGTCTGCCGTGTTCTGGTCGGTCGTGGTCGGCAGGTTGGGCGTACGGCCGACGTCGATCCAGCCGCCGACGCCGTCGATGACCTCGTCGTTGACGATCGCCGTGAGACCTCCGCCGCCGCCACCGGACGGCCGGACGATCAGCCCCTGCCCCCGCACGCAGCGAGATCGTCGGGTCGAGCAGCTTGACGTCGCTCTGCTTGACGTACTTGGTGCCGTTGTCGCCGACCGCGCCGTTGCCTGTGACGGTGGGCAGCAGCGAGGCGTCCACGTAGGCGCTGCGGCCCTGGGCGTCGCCCGACGAGTCGAAGTTGACGAACCGCCAGCGGTTGCCGGCCGTGTTGTAGCCCGGCAGCTGCCGGTAGCCGTCGGCCAGGAAGTTGAACGAGGTCTGGATGATGTCCGACCCCGTCGTCACGACGTCCTGGGGCTGGGGGGCCAGGTCGGCGTGGGCGGCGCCCTGCGAGCCGAGCAGGGCGCCCGAGGCGATGAGGCCGGAAGCGGTGAGTCCGACGACCGCACGTCTGGTGAACATGGTGTGCCTTTCATGAAGCTCGGTGGGGGGTGATGCCGGGCGCAGCTTCGGGGGCTTCGGACATCAACTGACGAGGAACGTATCGGTCGTCAACCCCCCCGCTTTCGGCGTCTCATCCCATGAGATGCGCCCCTAGATCAGGCCAGGAAGCACTAGGGATGCCAGCGAAGAAGCCACCCAGAGGGCCGCGCCCAGCGTCGGCAGAGCGACGATCCAGGCGGCGCGTGGTGACCAGCGTTTCCAGGCCCAGGTCACGGCGGCCAGCACGATCAGGACGACCTGCAGGGCCAGCGCGGCTGCGCCAGCGTCGACACCGTGAGCTTGCCGGTCATGTCAGCTCGTGCCCGGGTCTGCCGGGGCGACAGCACCGGCCGGAGCGGCCTTCTCGAGCTCCGCGTCGACGTACATCGTCGTCGCAGGTCTCAAGCCGCCGAGCAGGCCCGTGGACCGCAGCGATGTCACGAGGCGCAGCTGTCCCTCGCCAGCCTGGGGCGGCGCAGGGATCGGATCGCCCTTGACCCGGAGTCCGGTCACGGCGTACGTGAAGCTGCCTTGGCCGTTGGCGACCCGGATCGCGGCACCGGGTTAAGCTCATGGAGTTTCCCGGGACGGGGCCCCGAACGTGAACGACTTGCCGACGACGGTGCTGACCCCCTGCTGGCCCGGGAGGACCGTGCCGGTCTCGTGCCCGACGCCGTCCTGCAGCTCGGCGTTGCGCGTGCCTTCGACCACCACGAGGTTCGAGATGTCCAGGTCGGGCACCGAGATCAGGCAACCGGGTCCCCGACCGCGATCGGTGCACCAGTCGGGCCTTCACCCAGTGCGAACGTGGTGCGCACCTCGTCGTACAGGACGTGCTGGGTGTGTCCCTGCTCGAAGCCGCTGAAGACCGCCAGGTAGGCCACGATCCACAGACACGCCAACGGCACTCCGAGGAGCGCACGGGCGAAGCCGATACGCCACGGGCTCACGGCTGCGCCGCGGCGGAGGAGAGTCGTCGACCGTGCCGGTGTGCAGGATCGTCTGCGGTGGGGCCGTGAGGACGTCGGTCATCGCCCCCGCGTCCGCTCTGCCCAGGCCCGGCGACCACGACGGACCGTCGCACCCAGCGGCTCCCACCAGCGCATCACGGAGCCGACAACACCGGCCAGCAGCGCCGCAAGCAGCAGCAGTGGCATCCCGAGGTCACCGAGCATCGAGCCCTGTCCAGCCGTCAGCAGCACCTCGGGCGCCACGTTGTCGTCCGCGGCGACCGCGACGTCCTCGGTCGCTGGCACGTCCTCGACGACCGGCGAGTCCACGACAGGATCTGCTGCGGGAGCCGTTGACGGCGTCGACACCGGCTTGGCCTTCGTGGGTGAGCACGCCTAGACGCATCACCGGCACGGTCGTCCAGAGCGGGCACCGCGCCCTTCTGCTGCCGCACCGCGGCGATGGCGTTGACGACGTACGATCGCTGCGCTCCCAGCCCGTTGGCCTCCGTGATCGGCAGGTACCCGTCCGGCGGCTGGCCGTTGGCCTGCCCGGGTCGCTGGCCGCGGTCGACGGAGTAGCACAGGAACCTGGTCAGCTTGTCTGCCACCGGCTGCTCGAGCCCGGAGGTCGGCACTGTGGCGTAGACCGGCAGGGCTCCCGGGTAGGCCTTGGCACCCCGTGCAGTCGACAGCGCCTTGTAGTCGAGGTTCCACTGCTTGCCGTCGGGCTTGAGGACCTCTGCCGCCGCCTTCAACGACGAGGCGTCGCCGGCTGTGAACGTGCGGCCGTCGGCATTCGTGAACTGCGTCGCTGCCGGCACGTTCGACGTCGTCTGCAGCGCCGCCGTGCGCAGGTTGTAGCGCTCGGCCGATGACAGGGTCACGAGTCCGAGCACGAACCGGAAGCCGACCGACTGGGCGCCTTCCAGCTGAGGCTCAGGCTCGTGGGGTCGTTGCCGTCGTAGGCGCAGCCTGTCCGGACGCTCGACAGGCCGAACTGCAGGTTGACCAGGATGCTGTTGAGCGTCGCAGTGGGGTTCGCGACGAGCTGCAGGTACGGCGACGGGGTCTCCCGGTAGCACGGGTTGACCGATGCGTCGGGCGCGATGAACTCGTCGAGCAGCGGCCAGTTCTCGACCGGCAGCTCGATCCCGCGGTAGTTCGGGTTGACCTTCATCCCCCACGGATCTGCAGCGCCGTCGAGCCAGGCGCGTGCCTCGGGATCGGCATCGATCCAGCTCGTCATCGCCCAGACGAGATCGGCATTCGACGACAGGTTCTGCAAGGTGGCGGCCGACTCCTTGCTGGAGTTGCTGAGCAGGCCTGGGTCGAGCGCCTGGAACTCCGGGTCGACCGAGATGTTGAGCGGATTGTCTTGCAGACCCGGATTGTTGTTGCGGACGAAGCTGGCCGCCGGGTAGGACGCCGACAACAGCTTGGCCACGAGTCGGGCATTGAGCTTGAGGCTCTCCTGCCGTTCCCGATTCGGCGTCGTCGATCGTGAACGCGATCGCGAAGCCCGTGAACGTCAGCGGCGCCTGGACGACAGGACGCACGATGCTCTCCCCCACCGGTGCTGTCGTGAATCCCGCAGGGGAGCTTCGTTCTGGTTGATCGACCTGCGGGCCAAGGAGTCGGACTGCTGGATGTGGGTGAAGTTGAACAGCGACTTGTCGGTGCAGAACTTCGGCCGCCACGACGCGGCGAGCCGTTCACCGCGACCGACCCGATCAGCTCGACCGGCTTGGTCTTCGACTCGGCGTCGCACACCTCGCCGGTCACGGCGAACTCGAGCGGAACGGTCAGCCGGTTGCGCCAGTTCGACTCGCTCCACCAGTACGTTCCCCGGACGGCCGCATCGGTCGTCTGCACCGAGCTGCCCTCCCCCGGCTCGTACTTGCCGGTCGCCGTGCACGACGTGTTGCCGGCCGTCTTCTGCGCCGACGTCAGGGGTGTCCCGCTCTCGTTGGTCTGCTCGACCCCGTCGGGCAGACGGTGCCCCCAGGCGTCACAGCTGAGCCCCACGATCGGCACCGCGACCAGCGCGCAGTCGACGTCCGCGGTGCAGCCCAGCGAGGCGTTCTCGGCCTTGCTCCACACCGCGAAGTCGGCTCGACCCTTCCCATCGGCGCCCGTGATGCCGTAGGTGGTGTTGCTCGGCAGTCCCCCGTTGGTGTCGGCCGACTCCGGCGCCTGTCCGATGCAGCCGCGGTCCGGGTCGGGACCTCCCTGGTAGACCGGTGCCGCCAGCTGCGGCGAAGTGCAGCCAGCGCGACGACTGAGGCTCCGTGCCGCAGGCCTCGGGCCAGGGGTCGGGCGTGTCGACCAGAGCAGCACGATCGGCCGCCAGCGCGTGCGCGTCGAAACGCCAGCCCGGTGTCGCTGTCGCGCCGGAGACGTACCGCTCGGACGTCGTCTGGGTCCAGCAGTTCTCGGGCCGCAGACGGCTCTGGCCCTTCGGCACCTTGCCCGTCGTGTCGACGCCGCGGCACTGCAGCAGCACGAAGGGATACTCCTGGTCCTTGCCAGCGCTGCTGTTGACGTTCGTGACGAGCGCACGGGTGGGAACGGCCCCCTCCCAGCTGACCTCTAAGCTCCTGCCGTCCACGCAGACTGGTGGTCTGTGAGACGGTAAGCTTCACGTCGTTGCGCGAGATCTCGCGCGACGTCCCGTCCTCGTCGATCACGGTGCGAGTGGCAGTGACCTTCTTGGTCACCGCACCGCTCGCGGCGGTGGCTCCCTGGTCGAAGGCAGGCAGCACGACCGCTGAGGTCGCCAGCAGTGCCGCGACGACGAGCATCCGGGTTCCTACGACGCGACGCATCATCGTCGGCCTCCTGACCGGTCGACCCAGTGACTGACGATCGGCGGAAAGCCGAGCGCCGCGAGCAGCAACCCGATCACGAGGGCCGTCAGCACCGGCGACGGGCCGGAGTGCGCATCGGCAGGCAGCGTCGACGCGACGGGGGTGGCCGTGCTCGCGACCTGCCCGCTGGCCGCCTCGACGACAGCGCCGTCTGCCGCGACAGGGGTGTCAGCAGCGGGACCGCCTGCCACCGCTCCCGGGGCCGTCGTACCGGGCTTCACGTCGGACTTCGGCACCTTGCCGACTTGTCGGGATTGGCGTTGAAGGCCCCTGCTCCCTCCACGCACGGTCCCTTGCCGGGGCGGTCGCACTCGGCTGGGTACGGGGCGATCTTGGCCAGGTAGTTCTGGCTCGGCTTGCCCGGGACGAATGTCGGGTTGTGGCAGTTCTTGACGTTCTTGATGATCCTGGCGTCGAACGAGACCTTCTTGTCCGCCAGCTTCAGCTTGTTGATCTGGGCGAACCCGGCCTGGACGAGGTTGACCGGCAGCGGCGAGTAGCCGATCGGGCCGACCTCCGACTGCCCTTCGCAGATCGCGTGCTTCAAGAAGTCGACGACGGTCTGCCGCTTGGCGGTCGTCATGCGCTTGTCGTTCGCGGCGGTGGGGATGATCGCGTACACGTAGGACGACAGCGGGTAGGTGCGCTTGTCGGAGTTGACGTAGACGCCGTCGAGCTTCTGGGTCAGATAGTCCGGATCCTTCGGATTGGAGTTGATCGTGGCCTTGGTCAGCGCCACGGCGACGTTGTACTGCGTCGGCAGCGTGTAGTAGCCGGCCCGGTTGAGCACCTTCGCGACGGGGTAGTTCGCCATCAGCGGATAGGAGTACTCCTCCATCGCGATCGACCCGTTCGCGCCCTTGCTCTTGATGAAGTTCATGACGCCGTCCGAACCTGCCTGCCCCTTCTGCGGCCCACGCGAGTCGCCGCAGTTCAGGGGAAGTAGTCGGTCGGCGCGAGGCGTCCGCCATTGCACTCCTTCCACAGACCTGCGTGCTCGGCCACGAGCCAGGTCGTGAACTGGTTGGTGATGCCGGCACCATCCGAACGGACGACCGGGATCACGGGGATGTCGGGCAGCGCCTTCCCGTTGTTGTCCTTGGTGATCTGCGGGTCGTTCCAGCTGTCGATCTTGTTGGTGAAGATCTTGGCGATCGTGTCGCCGGACAGACGCAGGTTGCGCACGAGCTTGCCGCCGACCTCCAGGTGGTACGGGAACGACGTGCCGCCGGCCACGACCGGCAGGTAGGCGAAGGACCGGCCGAGCGGCGAGTCGTCGGCGCCGGTCGTCGGATCCTTGCCGCGGTAGGGCGAGTCCGTGATGCCGAAGTCGGTCGACTTGTTGGCGTAGTCCTTGCGTCCCTGCGCGGCGCCGTTGGGGGTGTAGACGACCTTGAGGCCCTTGGCATCGACATCGGCGACCCACTCGCTCAGCGCGTTCCCGGCCCAGCTCGAGCCGGATCCCTGGATCAGGGCGTGCGAGACCGCTGCGCTGGCCGCACCGGGCCCGGACAGCAGCACCAGGGTGGCCGCCAGGGCGATCAGCACCGGGCGGAGGAGTTTCGGCGGGAGGGGTCTCACAGCTTCCTGGCTTTCTGCGTGCCACCAGGCGCGCGAACACGAACAGACTGAGGACCACGACCAGCAGCACGGCGGCTGCGGCGTAGCCACGCTCCTCGAACATCGGGGAGCCGGAGGACACCCCGCTGAAGATGAACAACGGCAACGAGTTCATGGGCTCGTGAAAGGGATTGGCCGTCAGGTACGTCGATGCACCCGATGTCAGCAGCAACGGCGCGGTCTCGCCGACGGTCCGGGCCACACCGAGGATCAACGCCGTTGCGAGACCGGGTCGGGGCCGTCGGCAGCACGACGTGCCACACGGTCTGCCACTTCGTCGCCCCGAGGGCGTAGGAAGCTTCGCGCAGTCCGCCGGGGACGACGCGCAGCACGACGTCGCTGGCCCGGGCCATGATCGGCAGTGCCATGACCGTCAGCGCGAGTGACGCCGCGAAGCCGCTCGTCGGCATGCCCAGGTGGACGATGCAGACGGTGTAGATGAACAGGCCCGCCACGATCGAGGGCATCGCGGTCATCGCCTCGACCACGGCCCGCACCCAGCGCGAGGTGCGTCCGCCGACTTCCGAGGTGAACACTGCGGTCGTGATGCCCAGCGGCATCGCGATCATGACGGCGATCGACACCTGGATCACGGTGCCGACGATCGCATGCAGGATGCCGCCCTTGTCGAAGCTGTCCGTCGCCCGGACCCCGGCCATGTCCTGGGTGTAGAAGTTCAGGTGCATCAGGGGCTCGATGCCCTTCCAGGCCGTCGAGATCACCGTCGACGCCAGGACCAGCCCGACGATGACGGGTGCTGCGGCGACCAGGGTCGAGATGACTCGGTCGACCACGACGGCGCGCGGGCGGTCGAGGGCCGTCAGCACCCCGAGGAGGATCACGAACAGCGCGTACCAGGACACGATGAATCCCAGTCGTCCGGTGAACGGCAGGATCTGGGTGTACACGAGCCAGGTCAGCGACAGCGAGGCCACGACCGCCCCGAGATAGGTCAGCCGGTCCTCGCGGGTGGCCCGCCCGGGTCGCCTCAGCTGCTCGGGCCCCAGACCATCGTCGGAGAGCACCTTCTCGACGGTCAGCACGTCGACACTCGATATCTCGCTCTCCGCCCCGGAGCGAGACCGCGCGACGACCGCCGCAGCGAGCCCGTTCACCGCCATCGTCGTGACGAACAGCAAGAATCCGGCCGTCAGCAGCGCCGAGAGCTGGGCCGGCGTGGCTTCCTTGTAGCCCGTCGCGATCAGCGAGGAGATCGTCGACGTGCCCGCCTCCAGCACCCGGATCTTGATCTCGAAGGTCTGCGTGATGACCAGCACGACCGAGATCGTCTCGCCCAGCGCACGACCCAGCGCAAGCATCGACCCTCCGATGATCCCGCTCTTGCCGAATGGCAGGACGACGTGGCGCACGACCGCCCAGCGGGTGCCGCCCAGCGCCAGGGCTGCCTCCTTCTCGCCCAGCGGCGCCTCGGCGAACACCTCGCGCATCACCGACGTCGCCATCGGGAAGATCATTGCCGCGACGGCGATCGCGGCGATCGCGGCCGAGCCGGCGTACGACGGGTAGCCGGGAGCCTGGTTCCAGATCGGGAAGTCGACGTCGGTGCGGACGTTGAACGGCGGGAACCAGCCGAAGACCTTGCTGAGCCAGTGCGTCACGTGCGTTCGCGTGGGGCTGCACCACGAGCAGGACCCACAGCCCGAACACGATCCCGGGCACTGCGGCCATCAGGTCGACCAGCGTGATCAGGATCGGCTTGATCCGCGGCGGCGCCCAGTCGGTGATGAACAGGGCCGTCGCGAGGGCGAGCGGCACCGCGATCAGCAGAGCGATCAGTGCGACCTCGAGCGTCCCGAGCGCGACGGCAGCGATGCCCAGGACGTCCTGGCTCGGCAGCCAGCGGTACTCGGTGAAGAACGACCAGCCGTACGCCCTGAACGTCGGCACGGACTGCAGGCCGAGGAACAGCGCGATCGCGAACACGATCGCGAACACCAGCAGCGCGATGGTCCGGGTGCCCCGGACGAACCACAGGTCGCCACGGGTCAGACGCGCCGTGACCTGGCGCGGCTGATCGACCACCTGGCTCTCGAGTGCCACAAGCGTCCCATCGTCTGAAGGTGCATACCGACAGCGAAATCTATGGGGACAGCAGACGATTCGATGCGCATCTCACAGTCTGAAACCGGTGCGAACCGGGGGCCTCGTGTGCGTGGTGCGGGCCGAGTCAGCGAGCGGCGTACGAGTTGGCGCGCGCCAAGACGTTTCGGACGTAGTCGTCGGAATGGTCGTACGAGAACACTGCCCGGGTCCAGCCTTCACCCGTGGTCAGGTCTGCTCCGGACGCACACAGGTAGCGACCGGCGGCGTAGGCCGCATCGAAGATGTTGTGCGGATCGTCCTTGCCGTCGCCATCACCGTCGGAGTGCCACTTCTCCCAGGTGGAGGGAATGAACTGCATCGGGCCGATCGCGTGGTCCCACGACGTGTCGCCGTGCCACTGCGCCGACTCGGCGTCGGAGCGGATCGCCGCCATGCCCGCGCTCCCGTCGAGGGCGGGACCGATGATCTGGAGCGAGGTCGTGCCGTCAGGCAACAGCTGGGGAGCTCGCCGTTGGTGCCGTGCCCCGACTCGATGCCGCCGATGCCGGCCAGCGTCGTCCAGCCGAGCTTGCAGCCCGGCTGCTCCGCCGCCATGCGCAACGACACCGAGCCGTACGCAGCCACCGCGACGCTGCTGACACCCGTCTGCTGCGAGACCTTGGCGATCCAGTCAGGCGCGACGCCCGCCGTCGTGGCCTGCTCCGTGACGGCCTTCGGGGTCGCTGCCTCGGCGGTCGGCTGCACGGGCGACATCGTGGTGGTGGGCACCGGCGCGGCCGCGAGCTCTGGGCGCGGACTGGACGGAACGCTCGCGAACGCCGCCGTCGCGGCCAAGAGCGCGACGCCGACCAGCGCAGCGATCACGCCGAGAAGGATTCCCGACGTGGACCGGCCGTCTCGCGCACGCTCAGCCAAAGCGGCCATTGACGTAGTCAGCCGTGCGCGAGTCCTGAGGATTGCCGAACATGGAACCAGTATCCCCATGCTCCACAATCACACCAGGGGTGCCCTGTGCCGCGAGGAAGAACGCGCACTGCGACGAGACCCGCGCAGCCTGCTGCATGTTGTGGGTCACGATCACGATCGTCACCTCCTGGGCGAGCTTCCAGCATCGTCTCCTCGATGACGCGGGTCGACGTGGGGTCCAGCGCCGAGCACGGCTCGTCCATCAGCAGGACGCGCGGCTTGATCGCGAGCGAGCGGGCGATGCACAGCCGCTGCTGCTGGCCGCCGGAGAGCCCGCCACCGGGGGCGTCGAGCCGGTCCTTGACCTCGTTCCACAGACCGCCCTTGGTCAGGCAGGACTCGACGAGCTCCTCACGAGCCGACTTGTCGATCTTCGTCCCCGTCAGCTTCAGACCGGCCAGGACGTTCTCCTGGATCGACATCGCCGGGAACGGGTTCGGCTTCTGGAACACCATGCCGATCGACCGTCGGGCATCGGTGAGCTTGCGCTCGGGGTCGTAGATGTCCTGCCCGTCGAGCCGACGCTGCCGGCGAGCGACGCTGACGGGATCGCTCGTGCATCCGGTTGAGGATGCGCAGGAACGTCGACTTGCCGCAGCCCGACGGGCCGATCAACGCCGTCACGGCGCCGGGCGGCATCGTCAACGAGACCCGGTCGAGCACCTTGTGGGTTCCGGACCAGGCCGAGATCTCGTTGGCCTTGATCTCGGCGAGGTGCGAGGCCGCTGCCGGCACGACCGGCAGCACGTCGGTGTGCGCGTCGTCCGGCGCAGCGGAGTGGTCGCGTTCGGGGGCGGTCACAGTCATGGGTCATGCCTTTCTGGAGTTCGGAGCACGCGCTGACCGGCTCCGCGTCCGGGTGGACGCGGAGCCGGCCGTGCAGTGCGGGGACGTGCATGCGCTACTTGGTGACCGTCAGCTTCACCACCGAGGACGACGAGCCGGCGTAGTCGCTGTTGCCGGTGAACGTCGCCTTGAGGTTGAGCTTGCCCTTCTTGGTCTGCTTGGCGATCGTGACGGTGGCGACACCGTTCTGACGGCACCCGATCCGACGACCTTCGAGCCGCTCTTGATCACGATGAGGCCGTTGGGCTTGACCGAGGCGCCGTTGATCGTGACCGTGACCTTGGCCTTGGTCGACTTCTTGACCTTGATCTTGGCCGGGCTCAGGGTGAACGACGTCTTGGTCGTCGCCTTCGAGACGTTGAGCGGCGTCGACGCGGTCGCGGCGCTGACGGTCGACGAACCGGCGAAGGAGGCGGTCAGCGTGTGAGCGCCGAGAGCAGTCGTCCCGGGAACCGTGTAGAAGCCGAAGCCGTTCTTCAGGGCGACGTTGACCGAAGCGCCGTTGTCGAGCTTGACCGCGACATTGCCGGTCGCCGACTCACCGTCGACCGTGGCCGAGACGACCGCGAGGCGGGTCGAGCCGTAGGCGCCGATGGGGTTCATCAGGCCGACCGTGACCTGCGAGGGCGTCTTGACCGAGACCGTCGCCGTCGACGACGACGGCTTGAACGCGAGCACGTCCGACGCCGTGAACGTCGAGGTGTAGGTGTGGTTCCCGGCGGGAGCCAGGACCGTCGTCGACGCCTTGCCGTTGACGACCTCGACCGGATCGCCGAGGACCGTGCTGCCCTGCTTGAACGTCACGGTGCCTTCGGGCGTGCTCGAGGCGTCGACCGTGGCCGACAGCCGAACCTTGTTGCCGTTGAGCGACTCGGCGACGAGCGTCGAGTCGGTCTCGACCTGCGAGGTCGTGACGAACGTCGACACGGCCTCCTGCAGGGGCTTGCCGCAGACGCCGCCGCCGGCGGCCTGCGTCGCGGCTGCTCGAAACCGGCGGCCTCGATGAGGGGCTTGCCGGCCGGGCTGCAGATGAAGCCGGTCTCGCCGAAGACTGCGGTGATCTTGGGGTTCGACAGGTCAGCCTGGCGGACCACGTTGTAGACCGCGCGGTAGGCCTTGAAGCCCTTCTCCAGCTTGATGCTGCTGGTCAGGCTCTTGGCGCGTGCCGTCGAGAACGGGGCGATCGCGTTCGGGTCGCTCTTGATGAGGGTCTCGTCGTGCTCCTGGCTCGTCGCCACGGTGCCCGCGAGCGTCACGGCGTTGCCGGAGTTGGCGGCCGTCAGCTGTGAGATGAAGAACGAGTACGTGCCCGATGTCGTCGGCGGGACGTACGGCTTGATGACACCGGGGGGTGCCGCCGAGCTGGCTCCAGTTGGTGACCGCGCCGCTGTAGATGCGGACCAGGTCGGCCGGGCTGATGGTCTCCGGGGCGTTGGACGGCACCGTCGCCGACACGGCGAGCTTCAGGCCGTCGACCGCGAACGGGTACTGCTGCAGCCCGGCGGAGATCTCGGCGGCGCTGAGCGTCGAGGAGGACCGCGCGAAGTTGACGTCGGCGTTGTTGCCGGTTCCGTACAGCTTGGACTTGCCGGAGCCCGATCCGTTGATCGTGGAGCGAGCGATCGCCGCACTGCCCGAGCGCAGGGTGACGGTGGCCGGGTCGCCAGCGGCCGCGAACGAGGCGATCTTGAAACCAGCCGTGCCGGCGTTGAATCCGGCCGCGCCGTCGGCGCCCTTGGCCAGGTAGTCGAGAGCGATCTCGATGGTGTCGGATCCCACGCCGACGAGGTCGCCTGATGCAGGCGTGAAGTTCGGGTCGTAAGCGGTGGCGGCCGCAGAGGCCGGTCCGGCCAGTCCTACGGTCAGTGCCGTGCCGGCGACAAGCGCCCCGGCCACGGCGAAGGAGACTCGCTGACGAATCATTCCTGGGTTCCTCTTCTCGTGTGTCTTGCCTCGTATGAGTGGGCCAGCGGATTGCTGCTTCCCACGAGCAACTTAGGGGTGCAGATGCGTCGTTCGCGGTGTTTGAGGTGAACGCCAAGTGACCATCGGAAGACGACTTGGATTCCCTGCAATCACAGGAGATTCGGCAGGAGGTACATCGTCAGGTCCGATGTCAGCCAGGCCAGGGCCACGACGATCGGCGCCGCGATGATCCAGGTGCGCACCAGGCCGAACCGGTGCCGGGACCAGATCGACCCGACCGTGACCAGAGCGAGTGCTCCGAGCGCCAACGCGAGCGACGGCATGACGGTCTTGTCACCGGCCATCGCTGTCTCGATCGTGCTGACCGTGTTGGGCCGACCGCCCGGCGCGAGATACGACTTGCCGACGAGCTCGGCGTCGACGTACACGACCTTGCTCGGGGACAGCGCACCCAGGCTTCCGCTCCCCTCGGACGTCACCATCGTGATCCGCGAGCCGGTGCCCGTCGGCGGGACGGGCATGGGATCCCCGCCCCGTCGCACCTTGCTGATCTTGTACGTCGACTCCCCCTGGCCCGTCGTGACCGTGAGGGTGCGACCGGTCGCATCGGTCAGCATCGCGGCCATGGGCTTGCCGAACGTCCGTGACTTGCCGTAGATGATCGACACGCCCGCCTGTCCGGGCAGGACCGTGTCGCGGCGGTGGCCCAGCCCGTTGATCAGCACGCCCGACGACGTGCCTTCTGAGACGACCTGCTCGTAGCCCAGCGAGGGGATCGAGAACAGTGCCACCGGTGACCCCGGTGCGATGACACCGCCGGTCGGTGCCGTGGCGCCGGCCACCTGGGTCCGGAAGTCGAGGTACAACCGCTCCTGTGCGCGCCCCTGCTCGATCCCGCTGAGGAACAGCAGCTGCGCCAAGAACCACATCAGGACGATCGCGAAGACCGTCAGCGACGTGCTGATGATCGACGTGGACTCCGCGAGGGTGACCGGCGACCGGTCTGCCCGCGGCAGGATAGGCCAGACCTGGGCCGGTTGGCTCGCCCGTCGCCGGCCGTTGAGCATCGCGGTCATCGGCGGGCTCGCACGATCGCGACGACGCGGGTGACGGGCCCGCCGAGACCGGCCAGCAGGGCCAGCCCGATCAGCAGCGGCAGCAGCATCGCCGCCGGCCGCGGCTGTCCGCCGAGGTCGGGCTGGTCTGCAACGTCTGGGTCACAGCAGGTCCGGCCGACACCTGCTCGTCCGGGACGACCTCATCAGCCGGTCCGGCCGCATCAGGCGTCGTGGTTCCCGGACCAGACTCAGCACCGGGGCCCTGCGTGCTGACCGGCGTGGCCGGCTCCTTCTGCTCGGCAATCAGCTTCGCGACGTCCTGCGCACGCTGGTACAGCGCGGCGGTGGCACCGCCCTTCGTGATGGGTACATACCCCTCGGGCAGTCTGCCGTTGCCCGATCCACGCACCTGGCCCTCGCTCGTGGCGATCTTGATGAACGACGACACGTTCTTGGCATCGGACTTGTCAAGCCCGGTCAGCTTGGCCGTCGTGTACACGATCATCGCGCCCGGATAGGCGTCCGGGTTCTCCCGCAGCGCCTTCATCGGCAGCGAGAACGCCGCCGTCTTCTTGCCGGGCTTGGCGACGCGGGCAGCTGCCTGGACGCTCGCATTGGTCGGCGCGATGAACGTGCGACCTTCCGCGCTCGTCACCTTCTCGGTCGGCGACATCGACGACTGCGTCTGCAGGCTGGCCGTGCGCAGTCCGTAGCGCTGCGCATCGCCCAGGCTGACGATGCCGAGCATGAACCGCGCGCCGACGCCCTGCCGGTCGATGCGGCCTACCTTGTACGGCTCGGCCGGATTGGGCCGTTCGCACTTGGTCTGCACGTTCGGCCAGGCATCGAGCACGGCCTCGGAGATCTTGCGCAACGTCGTGACGGGCGCCGCAAGCTGCCCGAAGTACGGTGCCGGGTTCTCGATGCGGCACTGCTGCTCCGACTTCGGCTCGAACTCGTCCAGCAGCGGGTACTCGCTGACCGGAAGGTCGATGCCCTTGTACGACGGGTTCACGACCATCCCCCACGGATCGGCCTTGCCCTTGATGAAGGCGCTGGCCTCGGGATCAGCCTTCAGGTACGCGGTCAGCGTCTCGATGACGTCCGACGACTCCGACAACGACAAGACCGTCGCGGCCGCCTCACGCGAGATCGAGTCCAGACCCGGGTTGAGTGCCGCGAACTCCGGATCTTGGTTCAACGACATCGGGTTCTTGGCGAGTCCAGGATGCTGCGCACCGAGACTTGAGCCTGTGTACGACTGGGTCAGCAGCTTGGCGATCAGGCGCGGATTGAGGTTCAGCTCGACCTGCTCGCCGGCATTGTTCGGCCGGTCGATGACGTACGCGATCGCGAAGCCCGTCAGCGCGGTGGGCGCGTAGCCGATCGGATCAGTCGTCGTCCTCTTGCGTGTTCCAGAGACGAATGCTGCGGGCACCTCACCGCTCTCGACGAGCTTGAACGCCGGGGTGTCGCCGACCGATGTGTGCTGGAACGTGAACCGTCCCTTGCGCAGGCAGTAAGCCGGTGCCCACTGCATCGTGGCCTGGCTCATGAGCTCTCGAGCCGTAGAAGTCGACCGGGGTGCGGTTGTCGATCACGTCGCAGACATTCGGCGGGAGGGCGAACGTCAACGGCACCGTGATGCGGTTGCGCCAGTTCGACTCGCTCCACCAGTACGTCGGCGAGACGGCGGCATCGACGCCCTCGTTGGCGAAGTTGCTCGAACCGGGCTCGAAGCG
Organism: Aeromicrobium sp. UC242_57; assembly: GCF_044452305.1. NCBI lineage: Bacteria > Bacillati > Actinomycetota > Actinomycetes > Propionibacteriales > Nocardioidaceae > Aeromicrobium > Aeromicrobium sp. UC242_57. Next base: position 1,542,793 of record NZ_JBIOAM010000003.1, read on the forward strand.
CCCCGTCCGTCGACATTCGCGGTCGGCGTCGACACAGCTCAGGCCCATGATGGGGATCGCCACGATCGAGCACGGCGTCTTGTCCGAGCATCCGAGCGACTCGTTCTCGACCGCCGACCGCACCTCGAAGCTGACCTGGCCCTTGCCGTCCTTGCCCGTGAAGGCAGCGACCTCCGCTGGCGGGAACGACGCCCCGACGGCAGCCTCTGGTGGCATCGTCTCCCCCGTGCACGCCGGATAGGTCTTGCCCGACGCGGCCACGAACGGCGTCAGGTGGGTCGAGAAGCCGCCGAAGTCATTGCACTCGGCGGGAATCGGATCGAGCCCTGACTTCTCTGCCCGGTCCTTGTCGGTCGCGTACAGGTCGTGGCGCCAGATCGCGTAGAACGGGTCAGTCGACTGCGACCGCTGCTGGCGGGTCGAGGTGAAGCACGTCTCTGGCCGGATCTGCTTGGCCGCAGGCAGCGAGGCGTCATCGACGCCACGACACTGCAGGATCAGCATGGGGTACTCCTGCTTGAGCCCGTTCTCGCCGAACGGGTCGGCAGCCCGTGCAGCGCTAGGCCGAGCGCCCGCCCACGTCACCTTGACGCGTTCGCGTCCTCGCAGGTTCTTGGTGTGGTCGACCTTCAACGTCACGTCACGCGAGTCGACGACCTGGTCTGCGCCGTCGGCGTCACGGAACTCTCGTGTCACGGTCTTGGTCTTGCTGAACGCGCCCTCGTCCGAGCCAGCAGCAGTGGCGGGGATGGCGACTCCAGCGACCACGCTGCCTCCCAACAAGGTCAGCGTCACGAGGGCGAACAGCCCACGACGGGCAAGGCGGTGCGTCATCAGAGTGCTCCTTGGCGCTTGCGCGCGCGTCGACGGAAGTAGACGGCGCCCACTCCGGGCGCCATGACGATGGCCAGCAGCTGGATGGCGGCCAGCGCGCCGAACACCTTGGTGTCACCTGCACGGCTCGACACCAGCTCGGTGGGGACGGCCTCTGACCCGACGCCTCCAGCGGCCACCTCACCGCCACCTGCGGCCGGCTGGCCCGTCTCCGGGTCGACCGTGCCCGGGTCGACCGCGGCGTCGCCGCCCGGGGCGCCGCCTCCAGCCGGAGTGTCTCCCCCGGCGGCGGGCTTGCCGCTGCCGCTCGCCTGGTCGACCGTCGTCGGTGCCGCGCCCGTGGCGTCGCCGCAGGGTCCGGCGCCGACCTTGTCGCACTTGGCCGGCTGCGGGGCGATCTCGGCCAGGTGGTTCTTGGACAAGTTGCCCTTCGTGAACGTGGGGTTGTTGCACTGCGTCACGTCGCGATTCGTGAAGTTGACCTTGGGATCAGCGGTCGACAGCTTCTTCAGCTGGGTGAATCCGGCCTGCACCAGGTTGAGCGGCAGCGGGGAGTAGCCGAGCTTGCCGGCGCTGTTCTGCCCTTGGCACAGCGAGTAGAACATGAAGTCGGTCAGCGTCTGCCGCTTCGCGGTCGTCATGCGCCGGTCTTCCTTGCCGGTCGGCAGCAGCATGTACGAGTACGACGACAGCGGGTACGCGCGCGGATCGGATGCGGTGTACACACCGTCCAAGATCGAGGTCAGGTAGTTCTGCGAGCTCTTGTCCTGGTTGATCTTGGCGCGGGTCAGCGCCACTGCCACGTTGTACTGGGTCGGCTCCACGAAGTAGCCGGCCTTGTTGAGCATCTTGACGACCGGGTAGCCCTTGTTGACGGGGTACGAGTACTCGACGTAGCCGATCGTGCCCTGGCCGGACTTCGCCGAGATCGAGTTCATGACCTGGTCCGAGCCCGATGCACCGATCATCTTGCTGCCCGGCTTCTTCGGGTAGTACGACGTCAGGCCCGAGCGGCCGAAGTACGACCGCCAGACGCTGGAGTGCATCTTGTCCATCCACGCCGTGAACTGCGCGGTCGTTCCCGAGCCGTCCGAACGCACGACCGGGACGATCGGCAACGACGGCAGCTTGCGCCCGTTGTTGTCCTTGGCGATCGCCGGATCGTTCCAGTTGGTGATCTTGTTGGTGAAGATCTTGGCGATCGTGTCACCTGACAGCCGCAGGTTCTCGACCTGCTTGCCGGCGACGTTGAGCTGGTACGTGAACGCCGTGCCTCCGGCGACGATCGGCATGTAGGCGTACTCGCGGGAGCCGGCGGTGTCGACGTTGCCGAACTCGTCCTTGCCCTGGTACGGGATCTCGGTGATGCCGAAGTCGGTGACGTTGTTGGCGAAGTCCTTGCGTCCCTGCGAGGAGCCTGCACCGTTGTAGGCGATCTTCATGCCGTTGTCGCTGACCTTCGCGATCCACTGCGACACGATTCCCTGGGACCAGGTAGACCCTGAGCCCTCGATCTGGGCGTAGGCCGCCGCACTGGCCGGGCGTGCGCCTGCCAGCAGGACGGCGACCGCCAGCGCGCCGATCAGGGCGCTCAGGACGAGGGGTTTGCGGGCGGAGGTGATCAACGGATGCCCTTTCGTGGACGGGCCAGGAGTCGGGCCATGATGAACAAGATGAGGACGATGCCGAGCAGGATCGCGGCGGCACCGTAGGCGCGCTCGATGAAGATCGGCTCGCCGCTTCGGACGGTGGAGAAGATGAACAGCGGCAGCGAGTTCATGACGCCGTCGGCTGGGTTGACGACCATGAAGCTCGCCGCACCGGATGTCAGCAAGACCGGCGATGTCTCGCCGATGCCTCGGGCCACGCCGAGGATCACGGCCGTGGCCAGTCCTGGTCGTGCTGTCGGCAGCACGATGTGCCACACCGTCGACCAGCGTGACGCCCCCAGGGCCAGGCTCGCCTCGCGCAGGTTGCTCGGCACGACACGCAGGACCACGTCGGCCGCCCGGGCGATGATCGGCAGCATCATCACGCCCAGCGCCAGCGCCGCGGCGAGACCCGACCGGGGAACACCGAGTCCCACGATCAGCGTCGTGTAGATGAACAGGCCCGCCACGATCGACGGCAGCGCCGTCATGGCTTCCACGACCGTCCGGACGATGCGGGCGAACTTGCCGCCGACCTCGGTCATGTAGACCGCGGTGCCGATGCCGAGCGGGATCGTGATGATGATCGCGATGCCGACCTGGATCAGCGAGCCGACGATCGCGTGCGCGACACCGCCCTTGGTCAACGGATCGCGCGGGCCGACGCCCGCCATGTCGTCGAAGAACGTGTTGAGGTGCATCAGCGGCTTCCAGCCCCGCGCGAAGATGAACAGCACCGTCGAGACCAGTGCGACGCCGACCAGCAGGGCGGCCAGGTTGATGACGGTCGTCACGATCCGGTCGGCGACCTCGGGCCAGCCGGAGTCGATCGCCGTGATGACGGCGATCAGCAGCAGCCCGACCACGACGGTCACGATCGTGAACACGATCGGCCCGTTCCAGGGCATGAGCCGCCCGCAGATCAGCCAGGCCATCGCCAAGGCGGCGACCCAGCAGCCGACGACCTCGAACTTCTGCTCCGCGGTCGACCGGCTGAGCAGTCGGCGCTGGTAGACCGGGATCGACTCAGTCGACGACGGTTCGGTGCGCACCGTCGTCGATCCTGCCGGGGCCGGCTGAGCTGTCGTGCCCGTCGGGATGATCGTGGTGGGCGCATCTTGTGTGTCGATGCTCATCAGGCGTCAGCTCCCTGTCCTGAACGGCTGCGCGCGACGACCATCGAGGCGAGCGTGTTGATGCCAAGCGTGATGAGGAACAGCACGAAGCCTGCCGCCAGAAGCGCCTGCAGCTGGGCGGCAGTAGCCTCGCCGAACCGTCCGGCGATCAACGCCGACACGGTGTTGGTGCCGACCTCGAGCGGGCGGAGCTTGATGTCGAAGGCCGGCGAGATGATCAGCAGCACCGCGATGGTCTCACCGAGCGCACGCCCCAGCCCCAGCATCGTCCCGCCGATGATGCCACCGCGGCCGAACGGCAGGACGACGCTCTTGACGACGCCCCAGTGGGTGGCACCGAGGGCGAAGGCCGCTTCGCGCTCTCCGGGCGGAGCCTGCGAGAACACCTGCTGCATCACGGCGCACGCCATCGGGATGACCATCATGGCGACCGCGATGCCGGCGATGAACGCCGAGGCGGTGTACCGGGTCTGCTCCCAGATGGCCGCATTCGGATCGGCATCGACCCGGAAGAACGGGATGAAGCCCAGGTGCATGTGCAGCCAGTGCGCCAGGCTGCTGGCGTGCGGGCTGATCAGGGTGAAGCCCCAGAGCCCGTAGATGATGCTCGGCACCGCGGCCATCAGGTCGACCAGCGACACGAACGTCGGACGGAGCTTCGCCGGGGCGTACTCGGCGATGTAGAGCGCCGTCAGCACCGACAACGGGAAGGCGATCAGCAGCGCCACGATGGCGACGGTGAACGTTCCGGTCAGGACGGCGGCGATGCCCAGCACATCGGCCTCGGGCTGCCACTGCTTCTCGGTGAAGAAGCTAGTCCGTAGTGGCCCAGCGTCGGCAGGAACGACATGGCCAGGAAGACGCCGATGCCGCCGGTGATGACCAGGACCACGGCCGCGACACAGCGGCTGATGACCAGGAACGCCCGGTCGGATCCGGTGGGGTTGCTGGCCAACTCACGCGGCTCGTCCAGGTCTGCGTCCGGGGGCCCGGAACGCAAGATCGTGCTCACAGAGGTTCTCTTCTCGCGCAGTCGGTGTTGCTTGACGCGAGAAATCTAGGGGCAGCGTGACGGCTTTCGGCCCCTTTGCGGTGAACGTGGAATGAACGCTGGGCGTACCTTCTGCAACGCACGGCGACGCCGGCGCGAACGAGCCTCTGCACTCGTTCGCGCCGGCGTCGCGGTCAGTCGTTCAGCCCAGCTGGCTGCAGCTTTGCGGCTCGGGCGGTGGCGGCACGTCCGCGGCAGCCGTCGCAGGGTTCTCGGCGGCCTTCGCCGCGTCGAGCGCCTGCTGCACGGCCTCGTTGGTGGCCTCGACGTCTTCGACGTCGTCCTCGATCGGTGCGTTGACGTCGACGCGGGTCTTGCTTCCGCCGCCGTCGACCGGGATCGAGCCGATCGTGCCGCCCAGCGTCCCGAGAGCCTTGGTCAGCTCGGCCGGGATGATCCACGTCGTGGCGTTGTCGCCCTCGGCGATCTTCGGCAGCATCTGCAGGTACTGGTACGACAGCAGCTTCTGGTCGGGGTTGCCGTCGTGGATGGCCTGGAAGACCGTCGTGATGGCCTGGGCCTCACCCTGGGCACGCAGGATCTGCGCCTGCCGGTCGGCCTGCGCCGTGAGGATCTGCGCCTGGCGCTGGCCCTCGGCGGTCAGGATGGCCGACTGCTTGTCGCCCTCGGCGGTCAGGATCGACGACTGGCGCTCGCCCTCGGCGGTCAGGATCGCGGCACGCTTGTTGCGCTCGGCACGCATCTGCTGCTCCATCGCGTCGATGATCGACGGCGGCGGGTCGATGCCCTTGCGCTCGACACGGTTGACGCGGATGCCCACTTGCCGGTCGCCGAGTCGAGCTCGCCGCGCAGACCCGAGTTGATCTGGTCGCGGCTCGTCAACGTCTGCTCCAGCGTCATGCCGCCGGTGATGTTGCGCAGCGTCGTCATCGTCAGCTGCTCGATGGCCTGGATGTAGTTGGCGATCTCGTAGGTCGCGTCGACCGGGTTGGTGACCTGGAAGTAGATCACGGTGTCGATCGAGACCACCAGGTTGTCCTCGGTGATGACCGGCTGGGGCGGGAACGACACGACCTGCTCACGCAGGTCGATGACGTAGCGCACCTTGTCGATGAACGGGACGACGATGTTGAGGCCGGCCGACAGGGTCGTGCGGTACTTGCCGAACCGTTCGACGATGCCAGAACGTGCCTGGGGCACGATCTTGACGGTCATCGCGACGATCATGATCGCCAGGACGGCGAGCAGGATCAGCACAATCAATGCTGCAGACATCAGTACTCCTTGGAGACTGGACGATGGATTGGCATGGGTCACGACAGCGGTGGCGCCGTCGATCTGGGTGACGACGACCTCGGTGCCGATGTCGTAGGCGTCATCGGGCAGAGCCGCTCGAGCCGACCACAGCTCGCCGCCGAGCTGCACCCGGCCGTTGGTGCCGGAGACGGGCTCCAAGACGACGGCCGTGCGGCCGACGAGGTTGCTGTGCCCCGTCTCGAGGGTGGGTCCGGCGCGGCAGCTTGGCGACCATCGACGGCCGCACCACGAGCAGCAGCAGCAGCGAGACGACCGCGAACACCGCGATCGCGAGCCAGGCCGGTCCGCCCAGCGCGGCGGTGAGAGCGGCCGCGAGCGCGCCGATCGCGAACATCAGCAGGACCAGGTCGAGGCTCAGCAGCTCGACCGCGGCGAGGATCACCGCAGCCCCGAGCCAGCTGGCCCATGCATGTTCCTGAATCCAGTCGATCATGTGCTGCTCCCTGGTGGTGTGGGTCTAGCGGCTGGTGTCTGCCCGGTGTCCGTATGCTGCCCGACGGGCTGCCCAGCGTCCACCTTCGTGGTCGAGGTGGATCCGCTGGCCGAAGGTCCGGCTGAGGTTGGCGGCGGTCATGGTCGACTCGATCGGGCCTTGCGCCACGACCTTGCCGTCGCGCAGCATCAGCACGTGGGTGAAACCGGCCGGGATCTCCTCGACGTGGTGCGAGACCATCACGAGCACCGGAGAGTCGTCGGCCTCCGAGAGCATCTGCAGGCTCGCGACCAGGTCTTCGCGCGCACCCAGGTCAAGCCCGGCAGCCGGCTCGTCGAGCAACAGCAGCTCAGGATCGGTCATCAGCGCACGGGCGATCAGCACCCGCTTGCGCTCGCCCTCGGACAACGTGCCGAACGTGCGTCCGGCGAGCCCGAGGATGCCCCGACTCGCCCATGATCTGCTCGGCGCGACGCACGTCCTGCTCGTCGTACGCCTCCTTCCACCGTCCTCTGACAGCGTGCGCAGCGGACAGCACCGCATTGGAGACCGACTCGGCCGGCGGGATGTGGTCGGCGACCGACGTGCTGGTGTGGCCGATGCGCGTGCGGACGTCGAAGACGTCGACCTCGCCGAGAACTTCGTCCAGGATGCGGACCGAGCCGCGCGTCGGGTGCATGAACGTGCCGATGATCCCGCATCAGCGTCGTCTTGCCCGCGCCATTGGGTCCCAGGACGACCCAGCGCTCGTCGTCGCCACGGTCCAGTCGACGTCGTCGAGCAGAATTTTGCCGGGACGCACCACACTCACCTTCGAGCTCGAAAGCAGCAGGCATGGGCCCTCCTCAGCGTGGTCGACGGCGTCGGTGTCAACCTATCGCGAGCCGCCACAGCGTCAGCGATAGCCTCGGATGCGATGACTGATCCCGTGCCCACGTTGCACTTCACCGACCCCACCGTGCTCGTGACCCTCACCGGTCCCGCACAAGAGCGGCGTGTCAACACGCCTGTTCACGGCCTTCGCGCCCTTCGGCGTCGAGGTCATCGACGTCGAGCAGCTCGTGGTGCGCGGCCGTCTCGTCCTGAGCGCCCTCGTGACGGTCCCCGACGACAAGGCGTCCTTCGAGGCCACGGCCGTCGCTGCGGCCGACGAGGTCGGCCTCGAGGTCACGATCGAGTACGGCACCGGCGACAACCGCCCGCGCCGGGTAGGACGGGCGCAAAGTCGTCGTGCTGGCGCTCCCCTGCGCCCCGGCGCGCTCGCGGCGCTGACGCAGCGGATCAAGGACGACGGCGGCAACATCGACCGCATCGTCCGGATGGCCCGCTACCCCGTGACCGCGATCCGCATGGAGGTCTCCGGCGCTGACCCCGACCTGCTGCAGTCCGACCTGGCCGCCGTGGCCTACGAGCAGGGCGTCGACGTCGCAGTGCAGGAGAACGGCATCCTGCGGCACGCCCAACGCCTCGTGGTCATGGACGTCGACTCGACGTTGATCCAGGGCGAGGTCATCGAGATGATCGCCGCACACGCTGGCTGCGAGGCCGAGGTCGCCCGGATCACCGAGGCCGCGATGCGCGGCGAGCTCGACTTCGGCGAGTCGTTGGCGGCTCGCGTGGCACTGCTCGAAGGCGTCGACGCCGCTGCGCTCGACTCGGTCTACGAGTCGTTGCTGTACGCCCCCGGTGCGCGCACCATGATCCGCACGCTCAAGCGTCTCGGCTACCGGTTCGCGCTCGTCAGCGGCGGCTTCACCCAGATCATCGAGAAGATCGCCGCCGAGCTCGGCATCGACTACTACGCGGCCAACGAGCTTGAGGTGAGCGACGGCTTGTTGACCGGACGCATCGTCGGCCGGGTCGTCGACCGGGCCGGCAAGGCCGAGGCGTTGCGGACCTTCGCGGCTGAGGCCCGCATCCCGATCAAGAACACCGTGGCGATCGGCGACGGCGCCAACGACCTCGACATGCTGGCCGCCTCGGGCCTCGGCATCGCCTTCAACGCCAAGCCGGTCGTGCGGGACCAGGCCCGCACGTCGGTCAACGTGCCCTATCTCGACGCCATCATCTACCTGCTCGGCATCACGCGCGAAGAGGTCGAAGCGGCCGACGCAGCCGACTAGCTCGCACCCAGCACCGAGTCGAGCAGCCCGGGGAACGCCCGGTCGAGCCGTCCTTGCGCAGGCTCAGGACTCGCCGACGACCCTCGGGCTCGTTGCGCACGATCCCGGCCTCGCGCAGCACCTTCATGAGGTGCGACTTGGTCGACTTCGGCAGGTCGGGGTTGGTCACGTAGCACTCGGCCATGCTGAGCGGTCCGTCCGCCAGCGACGGACGATGTCGAGGCGTGCCGGATCGCTCAACGCGAACAGCACGTCGGTCAGGGCCACGTCGTCGATGTCGGGGTGCGGGAGCCGTGTGATGACCGTCATGGTTCGAGAATACTCGAACCATCCCAATGATCGGGTAACGTCGTCAAAGTTCCACTTTTTTCGAACGTTATGACGCTGAGGCAGAGATGACCGCCACGACCACCGCACCACCGACCACGACCCGCACACGCACCCGCGGCCTGACCCTCGCAGTCGCGGGAGTGCTGGCCATGATGATCGGTGCGAGCGCGCCCTCGCCGTTCTACCCGGTGCTGCAGGCCGAGCTCGGATTCTCCGCCGTCACGATGACCGCGATCTTCGCGGTCTACGCGGTCAGCCTGCTGCTGACGCTGCTCGTCTCCGGCTCGCTGTCCGACCACCTCGGCCGCCGCCCCGTCATCTCGGTCGGCTTCGTCGTGCTCGCCATCAGCATGGTGGCTTTCTGGCACGCCGACAGCGTCACGGTGCTGTTCGTCGCTCGTATCGTCCAGGGCGTCGCCGCCGGACTGCTCATGTCATCGCTGTCCGCCGCCGTCGTCGACCTCGAGTCGCCACGTCGTCCCGGTTCGGCCGCGACCCTGAACAGCATCAGCCCACTGGCAGGGCTGGCGCTCGGCGCCCTCGGCTCCGGCGTGCTGCTCGACCACTCGTCGTCGGCCCTGGCGATCGTGTTCGGCACCCTGACCGCGTCCTACGTCCTCATCGCGGCCGCCGTGTGGCTGCTGCCCGAGACGTCGCCCCGCCACGAGGGACTGCTCCACTCGTTCATCCCGCGCATCGGTCTTCCGCACGCGGCACGTGCACCATTCCTGCGAAGCGCACCAGCGGTGTTCGCCGGATGGGCCACCGGCGGCCTCTACCTGTCGCTGGGCGCTCCCCTGGTCGCCCAAGAGCTCGGCGGCACCAACCACGTCGAGCAAGGGCTCGTCGTCACGGTGCTGACCGGCGCCGGCGCAGCTGCCTGCTACCTCGCCGGAAATCGGACCTCGCGCGCCATCACGATCTACGGGACCACGGCTCTTGCCGTCGGCACCGCCCTGACCCTCATCGCGATCGCCGGCGGCTCGTACTGGGGCTTCATCGCCGCTGCGCTGCTGACCGGCACCGGCTTCGGGACGGCGTTCCTCGGCATCATGCGCTCGATCACGCCCCTGGCAGCACCCCACGAGCGGGGCGAGCTGTTCGCCTCGGTGTTCGTCATCTCGTACCTGGCGTTCGGCATCCCTGCGGTCATCGCAGGGATCGCCGCGCCCCACCTCGGCCTGGCGACGACCACGTACATCTACGGCGCGGTCGTCGTCGTGCTGTCGGGGAGCGCGGCCCTGCTGCGCAAGTTCGCCTCAGACGACTAGGAGACCGGGGCTATTCGCCGTCCTCCAGGCGGAAGCCGATCTTCATCGTGACCTGGTAGTGCGACACGGAGTCGTCGGTGATCTGCCCACGGACGCCGGTCACCTCGAACCAGTCGAGGTGACGCAGGGTCTGCGCGGCGCGCTTGATGCCGTTGTCGACGGCCTCGGTGATGCCGTCGGGAGAGGTGCCGAACGATCTCGGTGATGCGGTAGGTGCGATCAGTCATGAGCCCATCATGCCGTCTGCCCTCATCGGCGTAGTCTGGAAGGGTGCCCCCCGAGTCCCGCGAACCCCGCAAGCAGCAGGTCTTCTCCATCACGTCCGCCGCCGAGTCGCAGACCGCAGACCGCGTACGCCGGCGAGAAGCGTTACGCCCTGTCGATGGCGATCCGCACGATCTGCTTCCTCGCCGGCGTCGTCCTGGTGATGCAGCCGATGCCGTGGGCCGTCGCTGGATGGCTGATGTTCGTCGCGGCCGTGTTCTTGCCGTACATCGCGGTCGTGATCGCCAATGCCGGCGTCCGCAAGAGGGCGCGGGCCCATCGCCCTTCGGTCCCGAGGCCGGCCGACAGCTCGAAGGCCCTCAGCAGCCCCCGGCCGATCCGGAGCCGGGCCGTGGCTGATGAGCTGACCTGTTCGGCGAAGGGCTGCACCGCCGCCGCGACGCACCAGGTGCTGTGGAACAACCCCAAGCTCCACACACCCGATCGCCGCAAGACCTGGATGGCCTGCGACGAGCACGAGGAGTCGCTGCGAGCCTTCCTCGGCGCCCGAGGTTTCTGGAAGGAAACCCTCCCCCTCTAGCCCCGCTCTCCCGCCGCGCGCCGGTTTCCCACGAGGCCTGGGGTCTTTGGCACGTACCTCGCGTTACAGCGCTGGGTACGTGACGAGTTCCCGAGGTCTCGTGGGAACCGCACCCCGGCGGGGTGGTCAGCCGCCGATGGCCGACATCGGCCGCGGAGACTGCAGGAACGTCGGATCGTCGATGCCGTGGCCGGGCAGCTTCGGTCATCATCGCCGCCGCCCACCGCCGGGCGATCTCGTCGTCGGTGGCGCCTGCTCGCAACGCCGTGCGGAGGTCGGACTCCTCACGGGCGAACAGGCAGTTCATGATCTGCCGTCGGCCGTCAGCCGCACCCGGTTGCAGTCGCCGCAGAACGGGCGAGTCACTGAGCCGACGATGCCGACCGTGTGCGGCCCGTCATCGACCCGGAACTTCTCGGCCGGTGCCGATCCTCGCCCGTCCATCGGCGTGAGCGTGAAGTGCTCCCCGAGCAACGACAACGTCTCGTCGGCAGTGACCATCGCCTCCCTGCTCCAGCCGTGCTGAGCATCGAGCGGCATCTGCTCGATGAAGCGCAGCTCGTACTCGTGCTTCATGCACCAGCGCAGCAGATCTGGGGCTCTGCCGCGGTCGTTGATGCCACGCAAGAGGACGGCGTTGACCTTCACGGGCGTCAGACCGGCCTCACGGGCCGCCTCGAGGCCGTCCAGGACGTCGCCCAGCCGGTTGCGTCGGGTGATCTTCTCGAAGGTCGTCGGATCTGTCGTGTCGAGGCTGATGTTGACCCGGTCGAGTCCCGCCTCGGCAAGCGCGCGAGCCGTGTGCTTGAGCCCCAGGCCGTTCGACGTCATCGCGGTGCGCGGACGGGAGGGAAGCGCCTTGGTTGCCGCGACGATCGCCGGAAGGCTGCGCCGCAGCAACGGCTCGCCGCCGGTGAACCGCACGTCGGTGACGCCCAGCACCTCCACGCCGATCGTGATCAGCCGCATCAGCGTCATCGGTCAGCGTCGCATCGGTGGGCAACCAGTCGAGCCCCTCGGCCGGCATGCAGTACTGGCACCGCAGATTGCACCGGTCGGTCAACGACACACGCAGGTCGGTCGCCGTGCGTCCGTGCCCGTCGATCAGCTCCATGGGTCGAGTCTAGGCGCCAGCGGCCAGCCCGGCTGACTCATGCTTGGTCACGACAACTACCGTCAAGGTGTGTATCGCTTCGTCTTGAGCGCGCGCTGGATCGGATTCGCGGTCTTCGTCGTCCTGCTCGCCGCCATCTGCACACGTCTCGGCTTCTGGCAGATGGACAAGCTCGACCAGCGACTCGACCGCAACAAGCTCGTCACGAAGCACTTCGCAGCCGACCCGGTCGACATCTCGGCCGCGCTCCCCCCTGGCACTGAGGTCGACGGCACGAACGAGTGGACCCGCGTCACCGCCACCGGCACGTACGACCTGGAGCACCAGCCAGCGTCAAGTTCGTGACCCGCGATGGTGCACCTGGGGCCGACGTCGTGACGCCGCTGGTCCTGGCGTCCGGAGACGCCGTCCTGGTCAATCGAGGCTGGGTCGCCACCGACAACAACGTCACCAAGCCCGACGCCCCTGCGCCGTCGAGCGGTCAGGTCACGATCGAGGGCTGGCTGCGCAAGGACTCCGGTGCCGGCAGCAACGCCACGGTGCCGTCGGATGGTCAGATCCGGGCGATCTCCAGCACGGCGCTCGCAGATCACGTTCCGTACGGCTGGTCGACGGCTACGTCAACCTGCAGGCGCAGACCCCCGAACCGGCCACCCCGTTGGCAGCCGAGCCCAAGCCGGAGCTCGGACAGGGTCCACACTTCTTCTACGCTCTGCAGTGGTGGTTCTTCGCGCTGCTGGCAGTCGTCGGCTACTTCTGGTTCGCCCGGGCCGAGGCCAAGGAACGGCGCAAGCCGACGCGCATCGACGGTTTCGAGCTAACGCCAAGTTGACGAGATCGGCGTACGAGTCGGACCAGATGTCCTCGTCACCGTCGGGCAGCAGCAGCACGCGGTCGGGCTCGAGCGCCATGACGGCACCCTCGTCGTGCGAGACCAGGATGATCGCGCCCTCGTACGTCCGGATCGCGCGCAGCACTTCTTCACGCGACGCCGGGTCGAGGTTGTTGGTGGGCTCGTCGAGCAGCAGCACGTTCGCGCTCGACACGATGAGGCTGGCGAGCGCCAGACGGGTCTTCTCGCCGCCCGACAGCACGCCGGCGGGCTTCGACGTGTCGTCACCGCTGAACAAGAACGAGCCGAGCACGCTGCGCGCCTCGGTGTCGGTCAGCTGAGGCGCCTGCGCCTGCATGTTCTCCAGCACCGTGCGCGAGGTGTCGAGCGTCTCGTGCTCCTGCGCGAAGTACCCGATCTTGAGGCCGTGCCCCGGGATGATGTCGCCGGAGTCTGGCTTCAGCGTCCCGGCCAGCATGCGCAGCAGCGTCGTCTTGCCTGCGCCGTTGAGGCCCAGGATCACGACTCGGCTGCCCTTGTCGATCGCCAGGTCGACGCCCGTGAAGATCTCGAGCGAGCCATATGACTTCGACAGGCCCTCCGCCATGAGCGGGGTCTTGCCGCACGGTGCCGGTTTGGGGAACTTGATGTTCGCGACCTTGTCCTGCACCCGCTCGCCGTCGAGACCCGCGACGAGCTGCTCGGCGCGGCGCAGCATCTGCTGGGCCGTGGACGCCTTGGACGCCTTGGCACGGAACTTGTTGGCCTGGCTCGTGAGCGCGTCAGCCTTCTTGACGGCGATGGCCCGCTCGCGGCGACGGCGTTGCTCGTCGGCCTCGCGCTGCTTGACGTACGACTTCCAGCCCATGTTGTAGATGTCGATCGTCGATCGGTTGGCGTCGAGGTACAGGACCTTGTTGACGGTCTCCTCGATCAGCTCGACGTCGTGGCTGATGATGATGAGCCCGCCGGAGAACGTCTTGAGGAATCCGCGCAGCCACACGACGGAGTCGGCATCGAGGTGGTTGGTGGGCTCGTCGAGCAGCAGGGTGTCGGCGTCGGAGAACAGGATGCGCGCCAGCTCGATGCGGCGTCGCTGACCACCGGACAGCGTGCTGAGCGGCTGCTCGAGGATGCGGTCGGGCAGCCCGAGCGCGTGGGCGATCGTCGCGGCTTCAGCCTCGGCCGCATAGCCGCCGCCGGAGCCGAAGATCGCGTCGGCGCGGGTGTACGACTTCATGGCCTTCTCGGCTATGGCGGCATCGGGTGAGCCCATGTCGAGCTCGGCCTTGCGCATCGCCGTGAGTGCCTCGTCGAGGCCGCGGGCGCCGAGGATGCGGTCGCGTGCGGTCGTCGACAGGTCGCCGGACTTCGGGTCCTGCGGAAGGTAGCCGATCTTGCCCGTCGAGGTGATGCTGCCCTCAGCGGGCTGTCCGTCGCCGGACAGCATGCGGGTCAGTGTCGTCTTGCCGGCGCCGTTGCGACCGACCAGACCGATCTTGTCGCCCTTGTCGACGCGGAACGAGACATCGGACATCAGGACGCGCGCGCCGAAGCGCAGCTCCACATTGGAGACAGTAAGCACAGGAAAACCTTTGAATCAGGGGTGACAGTGAAAAGAACTGGGGATCGGCAAGACGACGCCGACGTCACTCACGCTGATAAAAAGGCACCTCACCATCCTACGCCCCCGCTGACGAGGTAGTTACCGCCCTGCGACGAGGTGGTTGGTGCCCTTGGTCACACCCGGCGAAGGGCAACGACCACCTCGCCAGGGGGCGACAACTACCTCGTCAGGGTTAGCCGATGTTGAAGCCGAGGGCGCGGAGCATCTCGCGGCCGTCGTCGGTGATCTTGTCGGGGCCCCACGGCGGCATCCAGACCCACTCGATCCGGAAGTCGTTGACGATGCCGTCAAGAGCCGCACGCGTCTGGTCCTCGATGACATCGGTCAGCGGGCACGCCGCAGACGTCAGGGTCATCGACAGGACGGTGTTGCTGTGCTCGTCGACGTCGGCACCGTAGACCAGGCCCAGGTCGACGACGTTGATGCCGAGCTCAGGATCGACGACGTCCTTCATGGCCTCGAGGACGTCTTCGGTCGTCGTCGCGCCAGCCGGCGCCGTGGAGACCTCGGGGAGGTCGCTGTGGTCGGTGGTCATGGGGCATCTCCCGTGTTGGTGGTGACTAGCGCTTGTGAGACAGCGTCCTTCCAGGCCATCCAGCCCAGCAGAGCGCACTTGACGCGTGCCGGGAACTGGGCGACGCCGGCGAAGGCGATGCCGTCCTCGAGGACTTCTTCGTCGGGCTCGACCTTGCCCTTGCCCTGCATGAGCTCGGTGAACGAGTCGAGCACCGACATGCCTTCATCGACGCTCTTGCCGAGGATCAGGTCGTTGAGCACCGACACCGACGCCTGGCTGATCGAGCAGCCCTGTGCCTCGTACGAGACATCGGCGACCGTCTCGCCGTCGAGGTGGACCCGCAGGGTGATCTCGTCACCGCACGTGGGGTTGACGTGGTGGACCTCAGCCTCGAAGGGCTCCCGCAGGCCAGCCCCGTGCGGGTGCTTGTAGTGGTCCAGGATGATCTCCTGGTACAACGCGTCGACGTTCACGATCCCCCTAGGCTCCGAAGTACTTCTTCGTATGGTGCAACGCCTCGACCAGCGCATCAATTTCCAGCTCGGTCGTGTAGAGGTAGAACGATGCGCGCGTCGTCGACTGCACACCGAAGCGCAGGTGCGCCGGCTTGGCGCAATGATGACCCGCGCGCACTGCCACGCCCCGTGAGTCGAGCAGCTGCGACACGTCGTGCGGGTGCACGCCGTCGAGGGTGAAGCTGATCGCTCCCCCGCGCATGTCGGCGGTCTTGGGACCGACGATCGTCAGTCCGTCGATCTCCTGCATGGCAGCCGACGCATAGGCCGTGATGGCCTGCTCGTGGGCGGCGACGTTCTCCATCCCGATCGACGACAGGTAGTCGACGGCAGCGCCGAGCCCGACGGACTCGGCGATCGGCGGAGTGCCGGCCTCGAAGCGCGAAGGCGGAGCAGCGTAGGTCGACGTGGCCATCGTGACGGTCTCGATCATCTCGCCGCCGCCGAGGAACGGAGGCAAGCCGGCGAGCAGGTCGTAGCGTCCCCACAGGACGCCGATGCCGGTTGGTCCGACGAGCTGTGGCCCGTGAACACCACGAAGTCGGCGCCCAGCGACGCCATGTCGACCGGGATCTGAGGAACGGCCTGCGACGCGTCGACCACGACCAGCGCGCCGACCGAGTGAGCCTTGGCGATGATGACGTCGAGCGGGTTGATCGTGCCGAGCATGTTGGACACCCAGGTCAGCGAGACGACCTTGGTCTGCTCGGTGATCAGCGTGTCGATGTCGTCGAGGTCGAGTCGACCCTCGTCGGTCACACCGAACCAACGCAGGGTCGCGCCGGTGCGCTGCGTGACCTGCTGCCACGGAACGATGTTGGAGTGGTGCTCCATCTCGGTGATGACGACTTCGTCGCCGACACCGATGCGTCCGGCGTCGCCCAGCACGCGGGCCACCAGGTTGAGCGCCTCGGAGGCGTTCTTGGTGAACACGACCTCGTCGCGGCTCGGCGCGCCGATGAACTCGGCCACCTTGTCGCGGCCGAGCTCGAACGCCGCACTCGCCTCGGCACCGAGCTGGTGCATCGCCCGCGCCACGTTCGCATTGTGCAGCCGGTAGTGGTCAGCGATCGCGTCGATGACCTGCTGCGGCTTCTGCGCGAGGTGTTGGCGCTGTCGAGGTACACCAACGGGAGGTCACCTGACAGCCGACGACCCAGGATCGGGAAGTCGGCTCTGATCTTGGCGACGTCGTACGTCTGGTGCCCTCGACGGTTGTCACGACGCCGAGACCTCTGCGGCTGCCTTGACGTACTTGTCGTAACCGTTCGCCTCGAGCTCGTCGGCGAGCTCACGGCCACCCTGGTCGGCGACGCGACCGGCGACGAACACGTGCACGTAGTCGGGCTTGATGTAGCGCAGGATGCGCGTGTAGTGCGTGATCAGCAGGACGCCGCGGTCCCCCTGGTCGCTGTAGCGGTTGACGCCTTCGGAGACGACGCGCAACGCATCGATGTCGAGGCCGGAGTCGGTCTCGTCGAGGACGGCGAACTTGGGGTTGAGCAGCTCGAGCTGAGCGATCTCGTGACGCTTCTTCTCGCCGCCGGAGAAGCCCTCGTTGACGCTGCGCTGGGCGAACTCCTTGTCGAGCGTGACCCGCTCGAGCGCGGCGTTGACGTCCTTGACCCAGCTGCGGAGCTCGGCGCTTCGCCGTCGATCGCGGTCTTGGCGGTGCGCAGGAAGTTGGCGACCGAGACGCCGGGAACCTCGACGGGGTACTGCATCGCGAGGAACAGTCCGGCGCGGGCGCGCTCGTCGACCGACATCGACAAGATGTCGACGCCGTCGAGGGTGACGCTGCCGCCGGTGACCTGGTACTTGGGGTGTCCGGCGATCGAGTAGGCAAGAGTCGACTTGCCCGAGCCGTTGGGGCCCATGATGGCGTGGACTTCGCCGCTCTTGACGGTCAGGTCGACGCCTTTGAGGATCTGCTTTGCGCCTTCTTCGGTGTCGACCGAGACGTGCAGGTCCTTGATCTCAAGGGTTGCCATGTGGGTTCAGCTCCTGTCGGCGGAGAGGTCGACCATGACGACGTCTCCGGTGATCTGGGTGGGGTAAACGGGTACGGGTTCTGTGGCTGGGAAGTTCAGCGCCTTGCCGGTGCGCAGGTCGAAGCGTGATCCGTGCAGCCAGCACTCGATCTCGCAGCCTTCGACATCGCCTTCGGACAGCTTGATCGACGCGTGCGAGCACTCGTCGCGGATCGCGTAGACATCGCTGCCGTCGCGCACCAGTGCGATCTCCTCGCCGTCGATCTCGACCGCCAGGACACCGCCTTCGGGTACGTCGGTCAGCTGCGCGGCCTCGACGAACGTCATGCTTCGAGACGTCCTACGTGCTCGGCCAGCTCGTCCTCGATCGAGGCGATCAGTCGCTCCTGCAGGGACGGCACGCCGATACGACGGATGATGTCGTGGAAGAAGCCGTGCACGACGAGTCGGCGGGCTTCTTCGGCAGGGATGCCGCGGCTCTGCAGGTAGAACAGGTGCTGGTCGTCGAAGCGGCCGGTTGTGGACGCGTGACCCGCGCCCTCGATCTCACCGGTCTCGATCTCGAGGTTGGGCACCGAGTCGGCCTTGGCACCGTCGGTCAGCACGAGGTTGTCGTTGCTCTCGTACGTCAGGATGCCTTCGGCTTCCTTGCGGATGAGGACGTTGCCGACCCACACCGTGTGGGCTCCGTCGCCCTGCAGCGCGCCCTTGTACTCGACGTTGCTCTTGGTGCGCGGAGCCGTGTGGTCGGCGAACAGCCGGTGCTCGATGTGCTGGCCCTCGTCGGCGAAGTACACGCCGAGCATGTCGACGCTGCCACCGCTGCCGATGTAGTCGGCCGAGGTGCTGGCGCGCAGGACGTCACCGCCGAGCGAGACTGCCACGTGCTTGAACGTGGCGTCGCGGCCGACCCGGGCGTGCTGGGTGACGACGTGCACGCTGTCGTCGTTCCAGTCCTGGATCGTGACGAACGTCAGCTCGGCGCCGTCTTCGAGGACGACCTCGATGTTCTCGGCCCAGGTGGCCGAGCCGTTGTAGTCGACGACGACGACGGCCTTGCTGAACCGGCCGGCGCGCACGAGCAGGTGACCGGCGGCCGCCTTCTCGACGCTGCCGCCGATCAGACGAAGCGTCGTGGGCTCGACGATCTCGGCATCGGCCGGGATCGTGACCTCGAACACTGACTGTGCGGCGTCCCAGGCGCGGGCCGAGACCCGGTCGACGGGGACGTAGCCGGAGACTCCGCGCGCCGAGTCGGCGGCGGGCACCGAGACCGCGGTGACGCCTGGAGCGGCGTCGACCTCGACCTTGTAGTCGTCACCGTCGAGCGGCGCGTCCTTGTGCAGCTCACGCAGGCGCTTGAGCGGCGTGAAGCGCCAGATCTCTTCGCGCCCGGTGGGCACCTCGTGGTCGGCGAGGTCGAAGGATCCTTCGGGGTGCAGGTGGGATTCAACCGGAGCGAGCTCCAGGGTCTCGGCGAGCGTCATCCGACAGCTCCCTCCATTTGCAGTTCGATCAGACGGTTCGAGCTCCAGCGCGTACTCCATCGGCAGCTCGCGAGCGATCGGCTCGACGAATCCGCGCACGATCATGGCCATGGCCTCGTCCTCCTCCATGCCACGTGACATGAAGTAGAAGAGCTGGTCGTCGCTGAGCTTGGAGACGGTCGCCTCGTGTCCGAGGGTCACGTCGTCCTCGCGGACGTCGACGTACGGGTAGGTGTCGGAGCGGCTGATCTGGTCGACCAGCAACGCATCGCACTTGACCGTGCTGGCCGAGCCCTCGGCGCCTTCGAGCACCTGCAGCAGGCCGCGGTAGGACGTGCGTCCACCGCCGCGGGCCACCGACTTGCTCAGGATCGAGCTCGACGTGTTGGGGCGCGGCGTGGACCATCTTGGCGCCGGCGTCCTGGTGCTGTCCCTCGCCAGCGAAGGCGATCGACAGCGTCTCGCCACGAGCGTGCTCGCCCATGAGGTAGACGGCCGGGTACTTCATCGTGACCTTGGAGCCGATGTTGCCGTCGACCCATTCCATCGTGGCGCCCTCTTCGCAGACGGCGCGCTTGGTGACGAGGTTGTAGACGTTGTTCGACCAGTTCTGGATCGTCGTGTAGCGGACGCGGGCGCCCTTCTTGACGATGATCTCGACGACAGCCGAGTGCAGCGAGTCCGAGGAGTAGATCGGCGCGGTGCAGCCTTCGACGTAGTGAACGTAGGAGTCTTCGTCGGCGATGATCAGGGTGCGCTCGAACTGGCCCATGTTCTCGGTGTTGATGCGGAAGTAGGCCTGCAGCGGGATGTCGACGTGGACGCCCTTGGGGACGTAGATGAACGACCCGCCGGACCACACGGCCGAGTTGAGGGCGGAGAACTTGTTGTCGCCGACGGGGATGACGGTCGCGAAGTACTCCTGGAAGATCTCCGGGTGCTCCTTGAGGGCCGTGTCGGTGTCGAGGAACAGCACGCCCTGCGCTTCAAGATCTTCGCGGATCGAGTGGTAGACGACCTCGGACTCGTACTGAGCGGCGACGCCAGAGACGAGACGCTGCTTCTCGGCCTCGGGGATGCCCAGACGGTCATAGGTGTTCTTGATGTCTTCGGGCAGGTCGTCCCACGTGGCTGCCTGCTTCTCGGTGGAGCGCACGAAGTACTTGATGTTGTCGAAGTCGATGCCGCCGAGGTCGGAACCCCAGGTGGGCATGGGCTTGCGGTCGAACAGCTTGAGGCCCTTGAGCCTCAGGTCGAGCATCCACTGCGGCTCGCTCTTGAGTCCGGAGATGTTGCGGACGACCGCTTCGCTCAGACCGCGTTGGACGTTGGCCCCGGCGTCGTTGCTGTCGGACCAGCCGAACTCGTAGCGGCCCACGTCCTTGAGGCCCGGATTGGCCTCGATGATGGCGTTGGGTGCGGTGCTCTCGTGCGACGTCGTCGTCATGAGGTCAACCTCTCTGTGGTGGAAGCAGATGAAGCAGGTAGGTGGGTCGTGCAGACGCCGTCGCCGTGGGCGATCGTCGCGAGCCGCTGGACGTGGGTGCCGAGCAGACGAGAGAACATCTCGGTCTCGGCTTCACACATCTGCGGAAACTCTTCGGCCACGTGGGCGACCGGGCAGTGGTGCTGGCAGATCTGGGTTCCCGCCGGGGTCGTGCTGACGGAGGCGGCGAAGCCGTCCTTGCTCAATGCCTCGGCGAGGACTTGAGCTCGGTGGTTCGGATCGGCCATCTCGAGCAGCGGACGGTAGCGGTTCTCCAGGTCGAGCAGACGGTGCTGGGCGAAGGCCTTGACCGCGTCGCTCCCGGCAGTCTCGGCCAGGAAGCGCAGCGCGCCAGCGGCCAGCTCGTCGTAGGCGTGGTTGAAGTGGTCGCGGCCAGCGTCGGTGATGACGAATGCCTTGGCAGGACGTCCGCGTCCACGCTGACCGGTGATGCGTTCGCTGCGGGCCTCGATGACACCGTCGGCCAGCAGCTGGTCGAGGTGGCGGCGCACTGCGGCCGGGGTCAGTCCGAGCTCGACAGCCAGGTCGGCTGCCGTGGACGGACCGTTCTTGAGCAGCGTCGTCGCGACCTTTTCACGGGTCGGCGCATCGTCCACTGCCACCTCGGCAGCGGGCGTCTGCGACGGCCCGATGTTTTTCACAAGACAAGTGTGCCTTTATTCACCAAAGCGTTTCAACGAAGGTGAACCTTAGTGAGGTGGACCTCATCTGGATGTCACATCAGGCCTCGACAGCCCCGGCCGGAAGAACGGCCTGGTCGGCGGCCTTGGCACCTGCATCCCATCCGCGTGCGTCGTACGAGGCACGCGACGACATCTGCGTGGCGTGCGGGTAGAGCCGCTCGAACTCTGCCTCGACGGCGTCAGCCTGGCGCTGGAAGATCGGCACGAGGTCTGTGCCGTACGAGTCGGCGGCTTCCTGGCTCGCCTCGGTCAGCCGCTCGTTGATGCGCACGGCGTACGACGTCAGGAACGCCTTGCGGAATCCCGAGGTGCGGTCGGCTCCGCGTGACTGCTCGCCAGCTTGTGTCATCGCGCGTGTTGCCTGGACCAGCAACGAGGTGAACAGCATCTCGACCTGAGCCAGATCGGAGCGCACCCCGACGAGGCTCGCGTGCGATGCGAAGTCGAACCAGATCGCCCGGATGCGGTTGGCCTGCGCGACGACGTGCAGCAGATTGGCCTTCTCGCGCGCATAGGGGTGATCGATCAGCACCCTGATCGTGCCGATGTCGAAGGAATGGCCGGCCTCGGCCGCCAGCAGCGCCTCGTCGATCGAGTGGCGGGTCATGAGATCTTGCGCCTTGGCGGTGAAGGCCTCGGCCTCCGCAGCGAACTCGGTCGACTCGGCCTTGGCCAGCAGCGCCCTGATGCGGGTCAGCACCTTGTCGTGATCGTCTCGCGCACCGGAGGGGCCGGGCTGCGTGCGAGGCGTCTGCCTGGGCTGCCCCCATCGTGACGGGGGCGGCACCAACGGCGGAAGCGCAGGCAGCTCCGACAAGAAGTCGAGCACGACCAGAGCAGTGACCCAGTCGTCGTGCTGGGCGCGTCCCGCCGTGGCGAGCAGCCCCTCGGTGCCGCCTGCGTGACGATGACGCGACGACAGTGCATTTAACTGGCTGGTCCACTCATCGGGAGCCCGGCTGTCGGCCTCGGTGCGCTCTGCATGCACCAGCACAGCGCGGGCGAGCCACCGGGCGCCGACCTTCGACGTGCGGCGTGCTGCCGCATGAACAAGGTCAGCTGGCTGCCAGCCGTGCTCCCACGTCAAGCCGATGACTGACAGGACCTGGTCGGTCACCAGCACTGCCGGATCGACGTCAGGTGATGAGGCCAGCTCGGCCAGCTCGTTCAGCTGTTGGATGTGCGGCACGGCGGCCCGTGGCGAGGCCACGGCGTAGCGCCTGGCTCGCCCGATCAAGGTGATCAGATCGCCCTGGGTCAGCACCGGTTGCCTGGAAGATCGTGCGGGGGCCGGTCGTGGGGAGCGCGCAGTTGCGCGGCGTCGGGCATCTCGTCGTTGACGGCTGTTCTGGCTGATGCGTTCATCCTTGGAGCACCCTATGACAGCGGGTCAGGCCAGGACGCTAGTTGTCCACAGGCTCAGGTCCCGCGCGATGTCGGCTGTCAGACCTAGAGTGATTCCCATGGCAAGCGATGCGGTCGAGATCGAGGCAGGCGGACGTTCGGTGCGGGTGTCGAGTCCTGACCGCGTCATCTTCGAGGCCACCGACTTCTCGGCAGAAGTGACCAAGCTGATGGTCGCTCAGTACTACGTCGCCGTCGAGGACGGTCTGATGCGGGCCCTTCGCGATCGGCCCGTGGCGCTGGAGCGGTGGCCCAAGGGTGTCCGCGCAGGCATGGTCATGTCGACGCGCGCCGACAGTCACGGCGACGCGTTCTACCAAAAGCGGATGATGCGTGGCGCTCCCCCGTACGTCGAGAGCACGCGGGTGCTGTTCCCGTCCGGACGCCCGGCCGACGAGATGTGCATGACCGAGATCGCCGTCGCCGCCTGGGCCGCCCACATGGGCGCGATCACGTTCCACCCGTGGCCGACCCGACGCGACGACAACGACCGGCCCGACGAGCTGCGCATCGACCTCGACCCCTTCGGCTCGGCGACCTTCGCCGATGCGGTGCGCGTCGCCGCGGTCGCACGAGACCTCTTCGACGAGCTCGGCATCCGGGCATTCGCCAAGACCAGCGGCAAGCGCGGGGTGCACGTCTACGTCCGCATTGCTCCACAGTGGACGTTCACCGACGTCCGGCACGCGGCGATCGCCTTCGCGCGCGAAGCTTGAACGACGCACGTCGGGCGTGACGACGCACTGGTGGAAAGAAGAACGTGGCGACAACATCTTCATCGACTTCAACCAGAACTGCCGCGACCGGACGATCGCGTCGGCCTACAGCCTGCGACCCGCGCCTGGCGCGACCGTCTCGATGCCGGTGACCTGGGACGGCTGGCCGAGCTCGACGGCCCGCAGGCGTTCACCCTGCACACGGTCCCTGACAAGCTCGCCGCCGACGGCGATGCGTGGGCCGAGATCGACGACGTCGCCCACTCGCTCGAACCCCTGTTGGCGCTGTGGGCCGACGACCCGACCGAGATGCCCTATCCCCCGGAGTACCCGAAGATGCCGGGCGAGCCGAAGCGGGTGCAGCCGAGCAAGGCCAAGAAGGACTGAGCCTCTCTCACCGCCCTGCTACCAGCTCGTCCAGCAGGGAGTCGATCCGTTTCTCGCGGGTCGCGGCAGTCCTCGCCAGGGCCAGATCCATCAGGTGACGCTTGCGCCTCGCCGGGGTCAGCGCGTCCCAGGCCACGCCGGCGACCGAGCCAGACAGCCGCGCGGCCAGGTCAGCCGGAACCACGCCGTCCTCGGCGTCGTCGAACAGGTTCCACATGCCATTGGCCTTTGCCGCCTCCACCAGGGCACGACCGGCCGGCTGCATCCGTCCCTCGACCTCCAGCCGCGCGACCCGCTCCTTGTTGTTGCGGACCCACGTGCTCTGGGGGCGCCGCGGGGCGAACCACATCATGACCCGGTCGTCGTCGAGGACCTTGCGGGTCGAGTCGATCCAGCCGAAGCACAGAGCCTCCAGCACGGAGTCCTCGTACTCGATGACCGGCCCACCCGAGGCGCGCCGCCAGAACACGAGCCAGACGCCGTGACCGCGGTCGTGATGGCGGTCGAGCCACGCACGCCATTCGTCCTGTGTCTGCGGGTGAAAGCGCTCCGCGTCGTCCATGGCGGTCATGTCGTTCAGGATAGATGCGCACAGTGGTGTGACCCTGGCCTCACAGCGCAGCCATGGACCGCGTGTCTACAGTGGGTCAGGTGGACACCACGCCCGACCGGATCGATCTCGGCCGTCTCATCGAGCAGCCCACCGGCGACTTCGCCTACGAGGATGCCGCTGAGCTCCGCCAAGACTTCACGCGATTCATGATGCGTTACAAGTTCGGCATGGAGGAGATCACGACCGAGCTGTCGATCCTGCGTGAAGAGTTCGCCCACCTGCACCAGACCAATCCGATCGAGAACGTCTCGTCGCGGCTCGAAGAAGCCCGACAGCATCCTGGAGAAGATGGGTCGCAAGGGCTGCGAACCGACGTTCGAGTCGATCGCCGAGAAGATCACCGACATCGCCGGCATCCGGGTCACGTGCAGCTTCATCTCCGACGTCTACCGAGTCTTCGACCTGCTGACGGGTCAGACGGACGTCAAGGTCGTCGAGGTGCGCGACTACATTGCCGAGCCGAAGCCCAACGGCTACCGGAGCCTGCACGCGCTGATCGAGGTACCGGTCTTCATGACCGACGGCGTCGTGCCGGTGCTGGTCGAGGTGCAGTGGCGCACCATCGCGATGGACTTCTGGGCCAGCCTCGAGCACAAGATCCACTACAAGTACCGCCAGGACATCCCCGACTCCCTCGTCGAGGGTCTCCGTCAGGCGGCCGAGACCGCTGGCGAGTCGACACGACGATGGAACGGCTGCACACCGAGGTCATGACCGCAGGCGAGTTTGTCCCCCGAGCTCAAGCGCAAGCTGCAGATCAGCAGCGATGTCGTGCCGGGCGAAGACTTCGTCGAACGCCTGCGCCGCATGGCACCCTGATCAGTCGGTCAGCTTACCCCAAGAACGGTGGCGAGATCGTACTTCGCAACTTCCTCGCTGCTCGTAGGTGCATGACTGCGGTTCGCGGTCGGGACGCCAGCGCTTGAACTGTGCGGTGTGCCGGAAGCGAGTACCTTCCATGTGCTCGTAGCCGACCTCGGCGACGCGACTCGGAGCCAGCGGCACGAACGACAGGTCCTTGGTGCCGGTCCACCGGCTCTGCCCGCCCGGTAGGCGCGAGGACGCCTGCGCGTCGGCGTCCTGCCACTGCGCCCATGGATGATCCTCGCCCGCTCCGACGACCAGCGGCGCCAGCTCGTCGATCAGCTCGGCCCGCCGGGTGTCGGTGAACGAAGCCGCGACGCCCACGTGCTGCAGCTTCCCGTCATCGGCGTACAGACCCAGCAGGAGCGAGCCCAGCAGCGGCCGCTCGTCGGTCGAGGTCTTGTGCAGCCGGTAGCCGGCCACCACGACGTCGGCGGTCCGGGCGTGCTTGATCTTCAGCATCGTCCGGCCGTTGGGTGCATATGGCTTCGCGAGCGGCTTGGCGACGACGCCGTCGAGCCCCGCGCCCTCGAAGATCCCGAACCACTCCTCGGCGACTGCGGCATCGGTCGTCGTGCGGGTCACGTGGATCGGGGCGGACACATCGGCCAGCTCGGCCTCGAGCCGGGCGCGACGCACCGAGAACGGCTCGTCGATCAACGAGTCGTCACCGACCGCCAGCAGGTCGAAGGCCACGAACGAGGCTGGCGTCTCGACAGCCAGCATCTTGACCCGCGAAGCGGCCGGATGGATCCGCTGCGACAGCAGGTCGAACTCGAGCCGACCGTCAACCGCGAGGAAGATCTCGCCGTCCAGCACGCACCGAGCAGGCGTCTGCCCCAGCACCGCTTCGACGACCTCGGGGAAGTACCGGTTGAGCTCCTCTGGTCGACCGGCTGGCCAGCACGACCTCGTCACCGTCGCGGAACACCAAGCACCGAAAGCCATCCCACTTCGGCTCGAACGAGAGCCCGCCGTCGACCGAGTCTGCGGCTGGCACGCCCTTGACCGACTTGGCCAGCATGGGCTTGAGCGGTGGCATCACGGGCAGATCCATCCGCACACGATAGACGACGGCAGCGACCGTGCGCAACCATCAGGCACGTGGTCGGTCAGGTGCCCCCGCGCGCTCAGCGCGCCTGCCCCTGCGCCAGCCGGCCCACACCGCCGCAGCCGCGAGGATCAGCGTCATGACGATCCAGCTCAACCAGTAGGGACGGCCCAGGATCGTGTCGTTGTCGGGCTTGCCGCCCTGGCCGCTCAGGACCGGCACGAAGACGATGGTCAGGGTTCCCCAGACCGAAGAAGGCCAGGGCCGACGAGGCGCGGAAGCTCGCCGGAAGCAGGCGTGCCGCAAGAACCCCGACCACGACCACGACGGGTGCCAAGAGGGCGTCGTGCAGCAGCACACCGCCGGCGAGCCAGAACGCCTCGGACGTCAGCTGTTCGCGGGTGAAGTCCCGCATGAGCCACAGGCCACGAAGACCGAGACCCACGCCAGCGAGGACGAGCAGGAGCCGTGTGGCCCTCATGCCTGGACCTCCAGACGCTTGACCCACTTGGTCTGGAACACGCCGGGCCGGTTGGGTGCGATGAGGCGGCACGGGTAGCCGTGGTCGAGGCTGAGATCCTCGCCGTTGAGCTTCAGCGCCAGCATCGTACGGTGATCCTGGACGTAGCTCGGGAGCAGCCGCGACGAGCCGAAAGCGCCCTTCGTCTGCAGCGACCGAACCACGACCTCGGAGTCCGGCGCGCCGCCCGCGAGCGCCAGCAGGTCCCTGACCGACACACCGGTCCACTCGGCACTGCGGCTCCATCCCTCGACGCACGCGATCGGCAGCCGGTGGGTCCGTTGCGGCATCGACAGCAGCTGCTCGCGGGTCAGCGACACCATCTGGGTGCCGACCAGGATCTCCAACGCATAGCTCGGGCTCTGCGCGGTGTCGACAGAACCCGCGGCCTTCGCCGTGCGGTTGATCGGCAGGTCCTGCGGCCCCTCTCCGTCGCGCACCGCGAAGACCGAGATGTTGCGGAGCCACGGAACTGTCTGCCCGGCGGTGAGCACGACCGCGAGGCCCGAGGCGACGACCGCGCCATGGAGCACAGCTCGCCTGGTCGGTGCATCGGAGTCGACATCGTGATCCTCGACCGGCTCGGCGAAGGCCTGGCGGATCACCGGCAGCTTGACCGCGATGTGCACGAGCAACGAGCCGATCGCGACCCACGCCACTGCTTCATGCGTCCGGCGAAAGCTGAACTCCCACGGATACCACTGGGCGATGTTCAGCAGCCCGCTCGTCAGCATGAACAGCGAAGACGCCATCAGGACGGCGATCGACCCGCGCTCGAACGCCTCCAGCACGCGTTCCTTGGCCCCGGTCGGAGGACGGATGAACAGCCGCGGGAACACCGACCACAGCTTGACCAGCAGCAACGGAATCGCCGCCATGCCCGACACGACGTGGATGCCCTGCGTCCACCGGTACAGCTGAGTCGGTCCTGGCCCCAACGGCACCCAGCTCGGGCGTTGGTACTGCAGACCGCTCCACAACCCGGTCACGAAGCAGATGAGGAAGGCAACGCCCAGGGCACTGCCCACCCGCGCCGTCAGGCCCGTCCCCCGCGCGCGACTCGTGAAGTCCTCCTGACGCGGGATACGTCGCTCGATGTCGGCGACAGTCGGCAGTCTCATGGCCCGGACCGGACCATCGTGGCGGCGTGACGTCCACCCGCACTTCTCAGCGCGACGATCCGCATGCCCGCGGTCGACGCCACCTCCTCGATCGCGTCGAGGCCGACGACGGCCCAGTCGAAATGAGCCGACAGCGACCGTCGACGCGGAGCTGACGACGCCCCTTCACAAGACCTGCGCCGTCTTCTGCCACCTCGGCGATGACCTGGCCGGCAGGAGCAAGCACGTCGGCGAGCCGAGAAAGCAGCCGCACGGGGTCGCCGCCGATGCCAAGGTTTCCGTCGGCCAGCAGGGCGTAAGCCCAGGTCCCCTCCCCCGGGACGGTCGAGAAGACGTCACGCCGCAGGGCGAGCGCGCCCCGGATCCGGGTCTGGCGCACTGCCTCCCTGGAGACGTCGATGCCCATCGCCGGGATCTGACGTGACGTGAGTGCTCCGACCAGCCGGCCCGGCCCGCACCCGACGTCGATGGTCCGTGCATCGCAGGGTCGACGAACAGGTCATGGTCGACCCAGTCCGGTTCGGCCGCCCACGCCGTCACGTCGAACGTCTCGGTGCCACCGCAGTGGTGGACCACCTGAGCCTGCTTGCCGGAGAATGCCGCGTCGTACGCGCTGACGGCGTCGAAGGCCGCGGTCATGCTGAGCGACCCGAGCGCTGTGACATTGGGCGCTGTGACATCGTCTGCGCGAGGTGAGAGATCGGGATGTCGCGGACGATCTCGAGGGCGTCGTCCCACGTGTCCATGTCGAGCACCGTCCGGAGTCGCACGACGTCACCGCCCAGGGCCTCCTCGGTCTTGGCACAGGTGTCTTCCTGCGACATGACGACGCCGACCAGGCCCTGGGCCGCTGTGGGATCTGGCAGCCCGAGAAGCCACCAACCGCCGTCTCGGGCTGGCCCGATGACGACGTTGCCGCACTCGACCAGACGACCGGCATCCAGGTAGTCGGCGACGAGCAGCCGCGGGGTGTCCATGCCGACCTGGATGGTCCCGGACCGACCGCCGGCGTCGAGATGTGCGTGGGCAAGGCGCTCGGCCAGCCCCTCACCCCGCTGCGAGATCACCTGGTGGGGCTTCAGCGCCGCCCCGGATCTCGTCAGACCGTGCCGCCTGGCTCAGGTCCCCCGTCATCGCGACAACGACCGGCCAACCGACAGCCGTCACGGTCGCCAAGGTGTCGAGGAGCGCCGCAGCCGCCACCGCGGCGGCAAGGTCGTCGCCGACGGTCTCAGCGATCCTGGTCTTCGCGAGTCCGGGAACCGGTGCCTTCGCGACCACGAGCACCGTGGGGGCGGTCACCGGAGCACCCCCGCGAAGTCGCGGACGACCCGTGCGGTGCCTCTCAGCGAGCCGGAGACCTTCGACTTCGTCCCAGCCGCACGACGGGCGTACGACACGTCGATCTCGCGGACCGTCCAGCCTGCGCGGGCCGCCTTGAGCATCAGCTCGAGCGGATAACCGAATCTGCGGTCCTGGACGTCGAGTGCGAGAAGGTCGTCACGACGACACACCCTCATCGGCGCAAGATCGTGGATCGGGAAGCTGCTGCGACGGCGGATCATCGTGGCCAGCAAGCTTCGTGCCCAGCCGTGCGTGCCACGGCCAGACTCCACGACCTACCGGCCGTCGGCGTCCGACCGCCATGGTCGCGGTGCCCGAGCGGACGAGGTCGAGCATCGGCACGAGCTCGGTCAGCCGCATCGACGCATCGCCGTCGATCACCGCGACATGCTCTGCGGTAGCCGCGAGCATCCCGGCATGGACCGCGGCACCGTAGCCCGGTTGAAGCTCCGTCACGACCGTCGCACCAAGAGCGAGCGCCACGGCAGCCGTGTCATCCGTCGAGCCGTTGTCGACGACGATGACGTTCCACCCGTCCGGCACATGCTCGAGAACGGCCGGCAGAGCACGTGCCTCGTCCCGACACGGGATCACAACATCACAGGTGCTCATAACTCTGGTTCGAACCTAGGGCCGAATGCGCTTGGTCGCGACCGCGACAGATTGACGCGCTTCTCGTGCACCGGGCCGACGCCGGGTCCGACACCTAGGGTGAGTCTGTGCACCGACCCGTCCTCACGTCTCGCGCCGCGATGCTGTCGGCCAGCGCCGGGGTGCTGCTGGTCGTCGCGGCGATGGTCCTGCCGCGCTGGCTCGACGAGGACGTCCGGGTGCACTGGCCACCGCTGCACGCCGACTGGGACCCGCGCTTCGGCCTGCTCACGTTGCCTGCCATCGCCATCGGCCTGATGCTCGTGCTCGCGCTGCCAAGGGTGTCCCGGACGGCCTCGTGGCACGCACTGCTGGCGGTAGCCTTCGCGAGCACATGGACATGGATCATGGCGCTCGCGATGACCGAAGGGACCGACGGCCTCGCGCGGGTGTTCGAACGCCGGCAGGAGTACGTCTTCGATGCCCAGAGCGTGGGCTCGATCCACGAGATGCTGCAGACGTTCATCGAGCGCATCCCCTTCGACTCGCCCGACAACTGGTACGTCCACGTGGCCGGTCATCCACCTGGAGCCTTGCTGTACTTCGTGGGCCTCGACCGGATCGGCGTCACCGACCCGTTCTGGATCGGCGTGGTGTGCGTGACCCTGGCCAGCACCGCGATCGTGGCCGTCATGATCACGCTGCGCACCCTCGGCAGCGAGCGGCTGGCCCGATCGGCGATGCCCTGGATCGTCCTGGCACCCAGTGCTGTCTGGATGGGCGTCAACGGCGATGCCGTCTTCACAGCCGTCGCGGCCTGGGGGCTGGCCCTCCTGGCGGTCGCGGCCACGCGCGGCCGGGCGCTTGCGGCCATCGGTGCCGGTGTGTTGCTGGGCTACTGCGTCTTCCTGTCCTACGGGCTGGTCCTGCTCGGGATCCTGGCAGTGGCCGTGCTGACGATCGCCAGATCATGGCGACCACTTCCGTGGGCCCTCGGTGGTGCCTTCGTCGTGACAGCGGCGTTCACCGTCGGAGGCTTCGCGTGGTGGGGACGCCTCCCCGTGCTGCGGGGAGCGGTACTACGACGGCATCGCGTCCGAACGTGCGTACTCGTACTGGGTCTGGGGCAACCTCGCCGCCTGGACGTTCACCGCTGGGCTCGCCGTGTGGGCCGCATTCCCGGCAGCAGCCCGAGCTACACGAGAGAGGAATGTGCTCGCGCAGCTGGCCGCAGCGGCCGCTCTCACGATTCTCGTCGCGACACTGTCGGGCATGAGCAAGGCGGAGGTCGAACGCATCTTCCTGCCGTTCACGATCTGGATCGTCGCCCTGCCCGCACTGCTGCCTGAGAAGTGGCACCGACCTCTGCTGCTGTCGCAGGTCGCTACCGCGCTGCTGGCCCAGCAAGCTCCTGCTCACCCGATGGTGAGCACCATCGCCTAGCGCGACCGCAGCGGAGCTGTTGCCAGCTCGGCCAGACCCTGCTCCGGACCGATCTCGGCCTCGAATCCGAGGCCGACCTTCGCTGCCTCCGGCGAGGCGACGACGTGGCGGACGTCGAACGCCCGGTAGTCACCGGTCAGGACCGGTGCGTGTCCTCCTGCCGACGCAGCCAGGGTCGAGGCCATCTGACCGATCGTGAACGTCGTCCCGGAGGCGACGTTGTACGGCGTCAGCCCGATCGGATGGTCCGCGACCTGCTCGATGGCCAGGACGTTGGCGCGGGCGACGTCACGGACGTGCACGAAGTCGCGCACCTGCTGCCCGTCCTCGAAGACGCGGGGCGCCTCGCCGCGGGCGATCGCGGAGCGAAAGATCGCCGCCACACCGGCATAGGGCGTGTCGGCAGGCATGCCGGGTCCGTAGACGTTGTGGTACCGCAACGCGATGGTCCGAGCGCCCTCCAACGTGCACCACGCTGAGGCGTAGTGCTCCTGGGCGATCTTCGACGCGGCATAGCCGTGCGGGGCAGGAACGGAGCGTCTTCGTTGATCCGTCGCCACTCGATGTCCCCGTCGCAGACCGGGCAGCGTGGATCGAAACGGCCGGCTGCCAGGTCGTTATCGTGGCGCACGGCCGGAGGCACGTCTCCATGTGCCGGACACGTGAAACGACCGTCGCCGTAGACCACCATCGACGACGCCAGCACGAGATCCTTGATCCCGGCCCGGGCCATCGCGGCGAGGAGCCTGGCCGTCCCCGCGTCATTGTGCTCGGCGTAGTCGGGTAGATCCTGCGAGTCCACACCGTTGCCGACCATCGCCGCTTGGTGGCACACGACGTCGATTCCCTCGAGGACGCCGTCGAGGCCGTCGTGACGCAGGTCCAGCTCCCGCAAAGCCCGCGGGGTGCGGGCCGGGGACCGTGAGCCTTGTCGAGAAACATGTCGAGCGGCACGATCTCGTGGCCACGCTCTCGTGCTGCCTCGCCGATGTGGGTTCCGATGAATCCGGCGGCCCCTGTCAGCAGAATCCTCATCGTGCAGTCCCCGTCATGGTCCGAGCATGTCAGTCCGAGCATGTCAGAAGGACCCACTGCGCGTCAGACGACGTCCAAGACCCAGCGGCTCAAACTATTCTCGACGGATTTCCTGCTGCGATGCCAGGGCAGATCGAGTCCTCAGCCGACTGCAGGACCTGGGCCGACCAATCACCGCCCCCGCCCGTCGCGAAGTACAGGTAAGTCCCCAGAACCTCACCAGCACGAACAATCTCAAGGACGTGGACCGCACGAGCTCCATCACCGCTAGCAAGAAGATGTTCGCAGGAATCGCCCTCGCGGCCGTGGCGGCACTGCCGCTCGCCGCTTGCTCGTCGTCCGACTCGGCCGGATCGTCCTCCTCGGAGAACAAGACATCGGTCGCCAAGCCCGTCGCTCGCATCAACGCCCTCTCCGGAGACTCCACGGCGATCGCCCTCGACACCGGGTTCACCGACGCGCTCGGCACGCTGGGCCTCGAGCCCGGCGTGGTCGGCGACGCAGAGCTGACGGACGGCTCGCTGATCTTCCCGATCACGGGCGGCAACGTGACGTACTTCAAGCCCGGCACGGCCAAGCCCTACGTCATCGGCCAGATCCAGCACGAAGGGTCGGGCCTGTCCCTGAAGGCCGGCGACACGACCGTCAGCTGACCAACTTCAACGTCGACCCCGGCATCTCGCGCGTCTACGGTGACGTCTCGGTCAATGGAAAGAAGGTCGTCGACTCCGCATTCTTGTTCCAGCTGCCAGGCGCCACCCTGAAGCCGCTTCAGACCGAGGGTGACACCGCGATCCTCGAAGGCACGAAGGTGTTCATCAGCCCGGTCGCCGCAAGCCTGCTGAACGACACGTTCAAGACAGACGCAGTCACCGACGCACTGCTGGTCGGCGTCGCCAAGATCACGGTCAACACCACGCCTGCCAGCTGATCTGGCCCCTCGCCTTGGCAGCGAGCAGCAAGACGGCGGGTGCCCATGATGGGCGCCCGCCGTCGTGCGCGTTCACACGACGCAGGCGCCCCAGAGCGTCCGCCGTCCAACCGGGTGGCAGGTCCATGCCGTCGAGGGCTGACGCGCAGGCGCAGTCGGCGCTCGTCACCCAGCTGGCCGATGACGTCGGCCAGTGCCGTCTTGAGCTCGCCGGTGTGCGCGGCAAAGACCTCGAAGACCGCATCCATGCTGACGGACGAGGCCTGGTCGACGCCTGCGTCGTGGTCGGTCACCAGCGCAACGGTCGCGTAGCAGAGCGCAAGCTCACGGGCCAGGACGGCTTCGGGGTGGCCCGTCATGTTGACGACGGCCCACCCCTGCTCGGCGTACCAGACAGACTCGGCGCGTGTCGAGAACCGCGGGCCCTCGATCACGACCATCGTCCCGCCGTCGACCGGAGCCTGTTCGCGGAGTCCACTCAGCAGGTGGCCCCGCAGCCTGGAGCAGTACGGATCGGCGAACGAGACGTGACACGCGCCCTCGTCGAAGAAGGTCTGGACCCGACCAGACGTCCGATCGACCAGCTGATCTGGAACCAGGAAGGTTCCGGGGCCGTAGGCGACTTGGAGCCCACCGACTGCACAAGGAGCCAGCACCTGCCGCACCCCGAGGCTGCGCAGCGCCCACATGTTCGCTCGGTACGGGACCTGGTGCGCAGGAAAGTCGTGCTGCTTCCCGTGACGCGGGCGAGAAGGCGACCGTGCGGCCACCAACCGTTCCGATCGAGATCGGCGCCGAGGGTGTGCCGTACGGTGTCGAGACCTCGACCTCGCGCGGATTCTCCAGGAATGTGTAGAAGCCCGACCCGCCGATGACGGCGACATCCGGGCGAGGCATCTCGCTCATGTCTCGAGCATGCCAGAGCAGTGAGGAAGCACAGCCTCAGCCCGCGGCCGGAATGGACGACACCTATACTTCTCGGGTGACTGAGCCGGCTCCAGAGGTACTTGCCGTCGAGGTCGTCGATCTCGTCATGCAGTACGGCACGACCACTGCCGTCAACGGACTCAACCTCACGGTCGAGCCCGGGACGGTCACGGCGATCCTCGGTCCCAACGGTGCCGGAAGACCACGACGATCGAGACGTGCGAAGGATTTCGCACCCCGCACAGCGGCAGCGTCCGCGTGCTGGGCCTCGATCCTGTCGCCGACGGCCACCTGCTGCGTCCCCGCGTGGGCGTCATGCTGCAGTCCGGCGGTGCCTGGTCGGGCGCCCGGTCGTACGAGATGCTGCGCCACATCGCCTCGCTGCACGCGCACCCGCTCGATGTCGACGTGTTGATCGAACGCCTCGGCATGGGGTCGTACGGCAAGACGCCCTACCGTCGCCTCTCGGGCGGACAGCAGCAGCGACTCAGCCTCGCGATGGCGGTCGTGGGACGCCCCGAGCTGCTGTTCCTCGACGAGCCCACCGCAGGCCTCGACCCGGCGGCGCGCCGGTCGACGTGGGAGCTCATCGCCGAGCTGCGCGACAGCGGGGTCACGACCGTGCTGACGACCCACTTCATGGACGAGGCCGAGGCGCTGTCCGACCTGATCCACATCGTCGACGCCGGCCAGGTCATCGCCTCCGGCACGCCCGCCCAGCTGGCCTCGTCCGGCGCCAAGAACACCGTACGGTTCACCGCACAGGCCGGCCTCGACATCGCGAACCTGATGCTGGCGCTGCCGCACGACACCAAGGTCGACGAGGTCAACCCCGGGGCGTACGTCATCGCCGGTGAGGTCGACCCCGCCCTGCTCGCGACCCTGGCCGCCTGGTGCGCCAACCAGGGGGTTCTGACCGAGTCGCTGCTTGTCGAGCGGCAGACCCTCGAAGACCGGTTCCTCGAGCTGACCGGAAAGGCGTTGCGATGACCTCCCTCGACCTGACGCCCCGCCCCGGTGCCGCGCCCCGCGTCTCGATGCTGCGGGCACAGACCGCCATGGAGCTTGCGGCTCCAGACCCGCAACGCCGAGCAGGTGCTGCTCACGATGGTCATCCCGCTGGTCCTGCTGGTGCTCGGCGCCAAGGCCAGCTCGGTCGTCGACCTGGGCCCCGGCCGCACGATCGACATCATCACCCCCGGCATCCTGGCGCTCGCCGTGCTGTCGACGTCGTTCACGTCGCTGGCCATCGCGACCGGGTTCGAGCGGCGCTACGGCATCATCAAGCGACTCGGCGCCTCTCCCCTGCCGCGCTGGGGACTGCTGTTCGGCAAGATCGGCGCCGTCGTGATCGTCGAGATCGTGCAGCTGGCGATCTTGTCCGGCGTCGGCTTCGCCCTCGGCTCGGGAGCCCCACGGCGGTCTGACGGCAGTGGTCCAGTTCCTGCTGATGATCGTGCTCGGCACAGCCGCCTTCGGCTCCCTCGGACTCCTGATCGCCGGCACGCTCCGCGCCGAGGCGACCCTCGCCGTAGCCAACCTGGTCTATGTCCTGCTGCTGATCGGCGGCGGACTCCTGGTGCCGTTGAGCCGCTACCCCGAGGCTGCCAGCCACGTGCTGGAGTTCTTGCCGTCCGGCGCGCTCGGACAGGGTCTGCGCGACACTTTCGCGGGCCACGGACCTTCCGCCTTCTCCACCGTCGTCCTGCTGATCTGGACCGTGTGCGCGAGCCTCATGGTCTCGAGAACTTTCAAATGGGAATAGCCGCATGGGTATAGATCTGGGTCTCAAGCGTGCCGACGGCAAGACCGTCGAACGGTGGGCGTGGGCGGCCGTCGTCGCCAACACCGTCATCATCCTGACCGGCGGCCTGGTGCGACTGACCGGTTCTGGTCTCGGCTGCCCGACCTGGCCCAAGTGCACCGACGAGTCGTTCGTGCCG
This sequence comes from Aeromicrobium sp. UC242_57, assembly GCF_044452305.1. NCBI lineage: Bacteria > Bacillati > Actinomycetota > Actinomycetes > Propionibacteriales > Nocardioidaceae > Aeromicrobium > Aeromicrobium sp. UC242_57. Next base: position 1,578,866 of record NZ_JBIOAM010000003.1, read on the forward strand.
CACAGCGAGCTCGGCCTGCACGGCCTGATCGAGTTCGGCAACCGGATGCTGACCTACGTGCTGATCGCGGTCGTCGTCGCGACGTTCGTGGCGGTGTGGCGCTGGTCGGGCACGAGCCGTGGCTTGCGGCGGCTCGCAGCACTCATCGCACTGGGCGTGCCGTTCCAGGGCGTCATCGGCGGCATCACGGTGCTGACCGACCTGAACCCGTGGATCGTCGCGCTGCACCTGATCTTGTCGCTGGTGCTGGTGTCGGCCTCGGTGCTGCTGCTGGTGCGCGTGCGCGGCGGCGCCACGACGGCCTACCCCCAGCGCACCCGCCAGCTCGTCGTGCTGACCTACGTCGTGCTGTGGATCGCGATCTACCTGGGCACGATCGTCACGGGCAGCGGCCCACATGCGGGCGATGACGACGCCCGCCGCAACGGGCTCGACCCGCAGGTCATGAGCCACGTCCACGCCTTCAGCGTCTACGCCCTCGTGGGACTGACCCTGCTGTGCTGCTGGGTGCTGCGCCACACCGCGGCACGGACCATCGCGATCGCGCTGCTCGTCGCCGAGCTGGCCCAGGGCGTCGTCGGCTTCGTGCAGTACTTCACCGATCTGCCGATCGCCCTGGTCACGGTCCACCTGTTCGGCGCAGCGCTGCTCGCCGGAGTCGGCACCCGCCTGCTCATCGAGATCGTAAGCAGCCGGTCGTCGGCCGGCACCAGCACGCCGGCGGACGTGTCGGCGTGACCGACGGCCACCTCAGCGACGCCGACCTGGCGGTCTCCTTGGTGCAGGCGGCCGGGCGTCTGGCCGCCGACATGCGTGCCGACGGGCTCGACGTCGCGCACAAGACGTCGGTGTCCGATGTCGTGACGGCGGCCGACCACGCTGCCGAACGGCTCGCCACCGAGGCACTGCGTCAGGCTCGGCCCGCTGACGGCATCCTCGGCGAGGAAGGCGCGTCGCACGCCGGCACCAGCGGCCGCACCTGGGTCATCGACCCGGTCGACGGCACCTACAACTTTGCCTCCGGGCTCGCCTACTGGTGCAGCGCCTTGGCCCTGCGTGACGCCGACGGAGTCGTGCTGCGGGCGCAGTGCACCAGCCGGTCGGCGGCGAGACCTGGGTCGGCGGACGTGAGCATCCCACGACGCTGGACGGCCAGCCGGTCGCGCGCCTCGCCGATCAGCCGTTGGACCAGGTCAGTCTCGCCACGTACGTGCATCCCACGACGCTGGCTGATCCCGACGTGCTGGAGCCCTGGCTGGCCATGGTCGGCGGCGTCGCCACTCCCCGGTTGCTCGGCTCCGGGTCGATGGACATGTCGAGCGTCGCCACGGGCCGGATCGGGGTCTGGGCGCAGCACTCGGTGCCGGCCTGGGACTGGCTTCCCGGTCAGGCGCTCGTCGAGGGCGCAGGCGGACGCACCGAGGTCGTCGAGCACCGCGGCCACCGCTGGCACCTCGCCGGCAATCACCAGTCGGTCGACGAGCTGCTCAAGCGCCTCCTCACCTCCTGAGTTCCGCGAGTGCTGGTTGGTGGACGTTCTAGGACGGCGTGTCGGTCCGAACCGCACCACTCGCGGGCTGAAATGCACCACTCGCGATGATCAGAGCCAGCGATCGGCGTCGATCGCGTAGACCCAGCGCCGTCCGGGCCACTCGGTCAACGACCACAGCTGGCGCCGCTGCGGCAGGTACGTGATGTCTTCGGCACCCGTCGGCAGCACACCCCGGTGCCGGGTGAAGGCACCCGGAGAGCCGACCCACAGGTCGCCCGGCAAGCCCTCGCCATTGCTCGACGTCACGACCCACTGGCCGTCGGCGACGACGGCGCCCTGCATGCGGGCAATTTGACGGTCGTGCAGATCAGTCGGCACCGACCGACCCTGGTCGTCGCTGCGCAGCAACCCCCGTCGCCGGGTCGATCGCATAGCTGATGAGCCGGTGGCTGCCACCCTTGCGCCCGTACTCCCCCGCCACCAGGTGATCCTCGGTGCCGCGACGATCAAGCGACATGAACGAGTAGGTCAACGGGCCTGCCCCGTCGTCGTGCTCGGCGGTGTAGACCGTGAGCTGCGGCAGGACGTAGCGGTAGCCGCCGGTGCGCAGCCGGTTGCGGACCTTGGTGAGGTCGTCGAGCCGGAAGACCCGGATCCCGGCCGAGCCGCCGGCCACGAACAGGTAATCGCCGTACCAGACGATCCCGCCGGCGTGCACCTTGACGCGGCGCAGGCGGGACAGCCGCAGACGTCCACGAGGCTCGACCAGCAGGACGTGCCGGTAGCGCGGCGGTGCGTCGTCGTGCCAGTCGATCACCGAGATGCGTGCACCGAGGCGTCGCCCGATCCAGCCACGGCCGTACCAGTCGTCATCACGACGTCATGGCCCTCGAACATCCCCGCCGGTCGGCTCGGGGCCGTACGCATCGGACGACGTCGTGATGCCCTGCGGGAACCAACGAGTCGTGTCGCGATCGGTCGGGTCCCAGGAAATCCCGTACGTCGCTGCCTCCGCCGGGACCTCGACATGCTGGGCCGAGCGGTTGAGATCGGCCAGCAGTCCGCGCAGGCCGACCCGCCGCGATCCTGGCGGCAACGGCGCCCGCTGCGCACCGGCCACGAGCCGGAACGGCGGAGCGGCCCGCACCATCCGACGGCATCCTTCGGCGTCGACACCGTCCTGCAGCTCGAAGCCAGCCGCCTCGTAGACCCGGATCGCCGCCTGGTTGCCGTCCATGACCCGCAGCGAGAGCGGCCGCCCGGCGCTCCAGGCGATGACCGCGGCGATGAGCTGACGTCCGATGCCGCGGCCTCGGCCCTGCGGCGCAACCCACATCGACGTCAGCTCGTGTGCTCCGTCGACGACTCGGCCGCTGACCATCCCGACAGGCTCCTCGCCGTCGTAGGCGATGAAGCAGGCCGTGTCGGCCAGCAGGGCGCGCCACCGTTCTTCGGTGTCGTCGGCCCCCGACCACAGCTGCGTCGAGGCCGAGAAGGCAGCGCGATCTTCGACGAGGGAGCGCCGGCGCAGCAGACGCCAGTCGGCCCACTGGTCAGGACCGACGTGACGGATCACCTCAGGTGCGCCCTAGCGCAGGAACGGATCGATCGCGGCGGCCACGAACAGCAGCGCAAGATAGGCGTTGGAGTAGTGGAACAACCGCATCGGCTTGATGACCGAGAGCTCTTCGGTGTCCTGCGCACGGGTCTTGAGGTCGTAGGCCTCGACCATGAACACGATGCCGAGGACGATCGCGACCGAGGGATAGAACCAGCCGGTGCCGGCGACCGGCCACAGCACCAACGAGGTGGCGAGCATCGCCCAGCTGTAGAGGACGATCTGACGGCCGACCTCGGCCGCCGGGGCGACCGACGGCAGCATCGGGACATCGGCTGCGGCGTAGTCCTCGCGGTAGCGCATCGCGAGCGCCCAGGTGTGCGGCGGCGTCCAGAAGAACACGACTGCGAACAAGACGAACGGCGCCCAGGCCAGCCACCGGTGACTGCGGTCCAGCCGATCAACGCAGGGAAACAACCAGCCGCGCCGCCCCAGACGATGTTCTGGCTCGTGCGGCGCTTGAGGATCATCGTGTAGATGAAGACGTAGAAGGCGTTCGCGGTCAGCGACAGGCCGGCGGAGAGCCAGTTGACGTAGTAGCCGAGAACCAGCGTCGACACGACGCCCAGGACCAGGCCGAAGATCAGCGCGTTGCGGGTGGGGATCTGATGACGCGCGAGCGGCCGACGCGAGGTGCGGCGCATCTTCTGGTCGATGTCGGCGTCGACGACGCAGTTGAGCGCATTGGCGCTGCCCGCAGACAGTGCACCGCCCACGAACGTCGCGATGACGAGCCAGAACGGTGGGACACCCTGCTGTGCCAGGAACATCACCGGCACGGTCGTCAACAGCAGCAAGCTCGATGATCCGCGGCTTGGTCAAGGCGACATAGGCCTTGACGATCTGGCTGAAGGGTGGCGATGTGGGTACGTCAGCAGTAGCGGCTGTCTTCACATCAACGGCGGTCACGTTCGCCATTCTAATGGACGCGAGTAGGCTCGGCATGACGGCCTACGCCGCTCGTCAACGACATAACTCGCACCACGATCAGGAGCCACCGCTGTGACGTCCGGAACCCCAGCCCTCGAGTGGACCGACCTTGACAAGAAGGCCGTCGACACGGTCCGTCTCCTGGCCGCCGACGCCGTGCAGAAGGTCGGCAACGGCCACCCCGGCACGGCCATGAGCCTGGCCCCCGTCGCCTACCTCCACTACCAGAAGCTCATGCGTCACGATCCCAGCGATCCGCACTGGATCGGCCGCGACCGGTTCGTCCTGTCGTGCGGTCACTCGAGCCTGACGCAGTACATCCAGCTGTTCCTGGCGGGCTACCCGATGACGCTCGACGACCTGAAGAGCCTGCGCACGTGGGGCAGCCAGACTCCGGGTCACCCCGAGTACGGTCACACCCCCGGCGTCGAGGTCACGACCGGCCCGTTGGGCCAGGGCGTCGCCAACGCGGTCGGCATGGCGATGGCGGCCCGACGCGACGCGCGGCCTGCTCGACCCGACCCCGGCTGCCGGTGAGAGCCCGTTCGACCACCGCGTGTTCGTCATCGCGTCCGACGGCGACCTCCAGGAGGGCGTGTCGGCCGAGGCATCCTCGCTGGCCGGACACCAGAAGCTCGGCAACCTCACGGTGCTGTGGGACGACAACAAGATATCGATCGAGGACGACACCGACATCGCCTTCACCGAAGACGTCGCAGCGCGCTACGAGGCGTACGGCTGGCACGTCCAGACCGTCGACTGGACCAACGGCGGCACCGGTTACGAAGAAGACGTCCAGGCCCTGTGGGACGCCTACCAGGCCGCCGAGGCCGTCACCGACAAGCCGAGCTTCATCAAGCTGCGCACCATCATCGCCTGGCCCGCGCCGACCGCCCAGAACACCGGCGGATCGCACGGCTCGGCCCTCGGCGACGACGAGATCAAGGCCACCAAGACCTTGCTCGGCTTCGACCCCGAGAAGACGTTCATCGTCGACGACGACGTCATCGCGCACACCCACGGCGCCCGTGACCGCGGCGCCGATGCGCACACCGCGTGGCAGAAGTCGTACGACGCCTGGCGCACCGCCTCGCCCGAAGGGGCCAAGCTGCTCGACCGCCTGTCGACCCGCGCCCTGCCCGACGGTTGGGACGCCGACCTGCCGACGTACGAGGAGAGCTCGAAGGGCGTCGCGACCCGCGTCGCATCGGGTGACTTCCTGTCCGCGGGCAGCTCCCCGGCTGCCGAGCTGTGGGGCGGTTCAGCCGACCTTGCCGGCTCGAACAACACGACCCCAAAGGGCGAGCCGTCCTTCATCCCGGCCGAGCACTCGACTGCGAAGTTCCAGGGCGACCAGTACGGTCGTGTGCTGCACTTCGGCATCCGCGAGCACGCCATGGGCGCGATCATGAACGGCATGTCGCAGCACGGCCTGACCCGCCCCTACGGCGGGACGTTCCTGGTCTTCAGCGACTACATGCGCCCCTCGGTGCGCCTGGCCGCCCTGCAGGGGCTGCCCGTCACCTACGTGTGGACGCACGACTCGATCGGCCTCGGCGAGGACGGACCGACCCACCAGCCGGTCGAGCACGTCGCCTCGCTGCGTGCGATCCCCGGCCTCGACGTCATCCGACCGGCCGACGCCAACGAGACCATCGCCGCCTGGCGCAAGATCCTGGCGACGACCGATCGTCCCGCGGCCCTCGCACTGAGCCGGCAGAACCTGCCGACGTTCCGCGGGGCACCGACGGCTGGGCGACTGCCGATCTCGTCGAGAAGGGCGCCTACGTCCTGCTCGACACCGAGGGCACGCCCGACGTCATCCTGGTCGCGACCGGCTCCGAGGTGCAGCTGGCCGTCGCCGCACGCGAGCAGTCGCCGCCGAAGGCATCGCCGCGCGGGTCGTGTCGATGCCGTCACGTGAGTGGTTCGAGCAGCAGGACGCCGACTACCGCGACAGCGTCATCCCCCCGGCGCTGCGAGCACGTGTGTCGGTCGAGGCCGGCATCTCGCTGGGCTGGCGCGACGTGGTCGGCGACGCCGGCCGCACCGTGAGCCTCGAGCACTTCGGCGCCTCAGCCGACTACCAGACGTTGTACGACAAGTTCGGCATCACCGCCGAGGCCGTCGTCGCAGCTGCCAAGGACTCGATCGCCGCAGCAGCCGGCGAGCCAGTCGCCCCCTTCCATGCCCGGCCGGCAGGACCTGTCATCCCGGACATCTCGCACTGACGAACGCAAGACTGATCCTCACGAAGGAGCACTCATGAACGACCGTCTCAAGGCTCTCGCTGACGCGGGAGTATCCATCTGGCTCGACGACCTGTCCCGCGAACGGATCGAGTCGGGCAACCTCGCCCAGCTCATCGCCGAGTCGGGCGTCGTGGGTGTCACGACCAATCCCTCGATCTTCGCCGCGGCGCTCGCCAAGGGCGAGAAGTACGCACCGCAGGTCAAGGAGCTCAAGGAGTCCGGCGCCGACGTCGCGACGACCGTGTTCGAGCTCACCACGACCGACGTGCAGAACGGCTGCGACATCCTCAAGCCGGTCTTCGACGCCACCAACGGCGTCGACGGACGGGTCTCGATCGAGGTCGACCCCGATCTCGCCCGCGACACCGAGGGCACGATCGCACTCGCCCACCGGTTGTGGGAGCGCGTCAGCCGGCCCAACCTGCTGATCAAGATCCCGGCGACCGTCGAGGGCCTGCCGGCCATCACGGCAGCGATCGCTGAGGGCATCAGCGTCAACGTCACGCTGATCTTCTCGCTCGAGCGCTACCGCGGTGTCATGGACGCCTACCTGGCCGGGCTCGAGCAGGCGGCCGCCGCTGGCCGCGACCTGTCGGCGATCCACTCGGTCGCGTCCTTCTTCGTGAGCCGCGTCGACACCGAGGTCGACAAGCGCCTGGGCGACGACAGCCCGTTGCGCGGCACGGCAGCGCTGGCCAACGCGCGTCTGGCCTACGAGGCGTACGAGGAGGTCTTCGGCTCCGACCGGTTCGAGGCGCTGGCAGCCCAGGGCGCCAACGCGCAGCGGCCGCTGTGGGCGTCCACCGGTGTCAAGGATCCCAACCTGCCCGACACGCTGTACGTCACCGAGCTCGTCGTCGCCAATACCGTCAACACGATGCCTGAGAAGACGCTCGAAGCTGTCGCCGACCACGGCGAGATCATCGGCGACCGGGTCAGCAACACGTACGAGGAGTCCCGCGACGCCATCGCAGCCCTCGAACGGGCGGGGGTCTCCTATGACGACGTCGTCAAGGTGCTCGAGGACGAAGGGCTCGAGAAGTTCGAGACCTCCTGGAACGAGCTCCTCGACACCGTCTCTGCCGAGCTCGACAAGGCCTGAACCCGTGGCTGGTGATCCGCAGAGCATCGAGATCGCGTACAGCGTCCCGTCCCAGTCCGAGCTCGACGACGCATTGCAGCAGGCCATCGACGACCGGGTGGCCTCGCGCATCGCGGCCCGCGACTCGACTCTGTGGGGTCCGGACGCGGAGTCCGAGGCGAGCATCCGGCTGAGCTGGACTCACCTGCCGGAGTCGTCCCGCCCGCTGGTGGCCGAGATCCTCACCTTGCGCGACGAGCTCTTGGCGCAGGGGCTCGACCACGTCGTGCTGTGCGGCATGGGCGGCTCGTCCCTGGCCCCCGAGGTCATCTGCCACACCGCAGGGGTCGAGCTGACGGTGCTCGACTCGTCGCAGCCCGACATGGTCCGCAGCACGCTCGACGACCGTCTCGAGCGGACGGTCGTCGTCGTGTCCAGCAAGTCTGGCGGCACGGTCGAGACCGACAGCCAGCGTCGGGCGTACGAGAAGGCGTTCACCGACGCTGAGATCGACCCGTTGACCCGCATCATCGTGGTCACCGATCCCGACTCACCGCTCGACCAAGAAGCCACCCAGGCCGGCTACCGGGTGTTCCGGGCAGATCCGCACGTCGGCGGACGCTACTCGGCGATGACGGCCTTCGGGCTCGTTCCCAGCGGACTGGCTGGCGCCGACATCAACGGACTGCTCGCCAGCGCAGCCGACGCGGAGGCCCTGCTGTACTCCGACGACGCCGCCAATCCGGCTCTGCAGCTCGGCGTCCTGATGGGCGTGGCCAACACCCATCAGGTCGACAAGCTCGTGATCGCCGACCAGACCCAGCACGGGGTCGGCGACTGGATCGAGCAGCTCGTCGCCGAGTCGACCGGCAAGAAGGGCCGCGGCGTCCTGCCGGTCGTCGTGCCTTCGGCGCATGCGGTCAACTTCGACCCCAGCACCGCCGACTCGATCCTCGTCTCGCTCGGCACCACCGACGTCCCGCCGGCCCAGTCGGGTTATGCGGCTGGGCTCACCGGCCCGCTCGGCGCCCAGATGCTGCTGTGGGAGATCGCGGTGTCGATCGCCGGTCGCCTGATCGGCATCGACCCATTCGACCAGCCCGATGTCGAGAGCGCCAAGCAGGCAGCACGCGAGCTGCTCAACGGCGGTGGTTCCGTGCCGTCGGCCGACTTCACCGAGGACGACATCGACGTCTACGGTGCTGGCGGCACGCTGGCCAACGCAGTGCGCACGCTGCTCGACCAGATCGATCTCGACCACGGCTACCTCGCGATCCAGGTGTACCTCGACCGGATCGACCACGCCGACTTCGCGGGCGTCCGCGAGATCGCGGCGACCCGCCTCAACCGGCCGGTGACGTTCGGCTGGGGGCCTCGGTTCCTGCACTCGACCGGCCAGTACCACAAGGGCGGCACGCCGAACGGCGTGTTCCTGCAGGTCACGGGCACCCCGCTCGACGATCTCCCCGTGCCGGGACGTGAGTTCACGTTCGGCTCGTTCATCGACTCGCAGGCAGCCGGCGACGCGGCGGTCCTGCAGGAGCACGGCAGACCCGTGCTTCGCCTCCACCTGCACGACATCCCCGCCGGACTCGCCACGATCAGGAGCTTGCTGGCATGACGTCGGCCACCACGAACCCGCTGCGTGACCCGAACGACCGTCGTCTGCCCCGCATCGCCGGGCCGTGCAGCCTGATCATGTTCGGCGTGACCGGCGACCTGGCCAAGAAGAAGCTCATCCCGGCGGTGTACGACCTCGCGAACCGCGGTCTCCTGCCGCCCGGGTTCGCGCTGGTCGGATTCGCCCGCCACGACTTCGGCGACAACACCTTCGCCAAGATGATCAAGCAGGCCGCCAAGGACGGGGCCCGCACCGCCTGGAGCGAGACGGTCTGGAAGCAGCTCGCTGCCGGCATACGCTTCGTCCCCGGTGAGTTCGACGACGACGATGCGTGGGAGCGCCTCGCCGACACCATGGCCGGCTCGACGAGCAGCAGGGCACCGGCGGCAATCACGCCTTCTACCTGTCGATCCCGCCGGGGCTCTTCCCCGTCGTGGTGTCGCAGATCAAGAAGCACGGGCTGGCCGAGTCGGCCAAGGGCTGGCGTCGAGTCGTGATCGAGAAGCCCTTCGGCCACGACCTCGCCTCTGCCGAAGAGCTCAACCGCATCGTGGCCGACGTCTTCGCCCGCGAGTCGGTGTTCCGCATCGACCACTACCTGGGCAAGGAGACGGTCCAGAACATCCTGGCCTTCCGTTTCGCCAACGGCATGTTCGAGCCGATCTGGAACAACCACTACGTCGACCACGTGCAGATCACGATGGCCGAAGACATCGGCATCGGCTCTCGCGCCGGCTACTACGACGGCATCGGCGCTGCCCGCGACGTCATCCAGAACCACCTGCTGCAGCCATGGCCCTCGTCGCGATGGAGGAACCCGTCTCCTTCAACGCCTCGTCCCTGCGCCTGGAGAAGCAGAAGATCCTCGCCAACGCGCGCCCACCGGCACGCATGGACCTGCACACCGCGCAGGCACAGTACGTGGCCGGTTGGGCCGGTGGCGAGAAGGTGCGCGGCTACCTCGAGGAGGACGGCGTCCCCGACGGCTCACGGGCCGAGACCTACGCGGCGATCCGGGTCGACGTGTCGACCCGCCGGTGGGCCGGAGTCCCGTTCTACCTCCGTACCGGCAAGCGGCTCGGCCGCCGGGTCACCGAGGTCGCCGTCGTGTTCAAGCGCGCCCCGCACCAGCCGTTCAGCAAGAACGACGTCGGAAGAGCTCGGACAGAACGCCCTGGTCATGCGGATCCAGCCCGACGAGGGTGTGACGCTGCGGTTCGGCGCCAAGGTGCCCGGCACCACGATGGAGATCCGCGACGTCAACATGGACTTCGCCTACGGCGGTGCCTTCGTCGAGAGCAGCCCCGAGGCGTACGAGCGGTTGATCCTCGACGTCCTCCTCGGCGATCCTCCGCTGTTCCCGCAGCACGAGGAGGTCGAGCTGTCGTGGAAGATCCTCGACCCGGTCATCGCGCACTGGAAGCGTGACAAGGACATCGACACCTACGAGGCCGGCACCTGGGGACCCCCCAGCGCCGACGCCATGATGGCCCACGACGGTCGCGTCTGGAGGCGTCCCTGATGGAGATCGCACTCACCTCGACCAACTCGGCCAAGATCGCTCGCGCACTCGTGAAGGCGCGATCGGCGGCAGGCAGCCCCGCGATGGACATGGTGCTGACGCTGCTCGTCGTGACTGACGACGCCAACGTGGGCCAGGCGCTGCAGACCGCCACGACGTTGTCGCGGGAGCATCCGTCTCGTGTCATCGGCGTCATCCTGGGTGACGGACGCGGCTCGGCCAAGCTCGATGCCAAGGTGCGCGTCGGCGAGAACTCGTCCGGCGAGTCGATCCTGCTGCGCATCTCCGGCGGCTGACCAAGCATGCCGAGTCGGTCGTGCTGCCGTTGCTGCTGCCCGACTCCCCCGTCGTCGTCTGGTGGCCGGGCAAGCCTCCAGCCGTCCCGTCGAAGGACGCCATCGGCAAGCTCGCTCGTCGCCGGCTCACCGACGCCGAGGCGACCGACTCGCCGATCCGTTCGCTCAAGTCGGTGGCCCGTGCCTACGAGCCCGGTGACACCGACCTGTCGTGGACAAGGCTCACCCCGTGGCGCGCTCTCCTGGCCGCAGCTCTTGACCAGACGCCCGGCACGGTGACGAGCGGGACGGTGATCGCAGGGTCAGGAAATCCGGCCGCGACGTTGCTCATCGCCTGGCTCGAGAGCCGGTTGAAGATCAAGATCACGTCCAAGCGCAGCGACACCGACCAGATCGCGTCGGTCGTGCTGTCCACGACCGCAGGCGACGTCCTGATCGAACGCATCGACTCCGTCTCGTGCCACTTCAGCGTTCCCGGATCGTCACCTCGCGAGGTGCCGCTCGGCGCACGGTCGCTCGCCGAGCTGCTGGCCGAAGATCTGCGCCGGCTCGATGCCGATGACATCTACGCGGCCACGATCAAGCACATGCTGGAGGCCTGACATGACGGTCGAGGTCTGGCCCACAGCCGACGAGCTCGCAACCAAGATCGCCGAACGGCTGACCGATCGGATCGCCCAGGTGCAGCAGACCGGCCGCCGGCCGTCCGTCGTGCTGACCGGCGGGGACGATCGCGATCGCCGCCTACCAGCAGATCACCGGTGACGGCGCCGACTGGGCCGACGTCGACTTCTTCTGGGGCGACGAGCGTTTCGTGCCCGCAGGCCACGCCGATCGCAACGACCAGCAGGCCCGCGACGCGTTCCTGACCCGGCTCGACGTGCCGGAGACGAACATCCATGCGATGCCGGCCCACGGCTGCGAGCAGAGCCTGGCCGATGCCGCAGACGAGTACGCCGCCTCACTGCCCGAGGCACCCTTCGACCTGGTCCTGCTGGGGATGGGCCCCGACGGGCACATCGCCTCGCTGTTCCCCGGGTTCGCCCAGCTCGAAGAGACTCAGCGGCGTGCGGTCGAGGTCTTCGACTCCCCCAAGCCGCCGCCGCAACGCATCTCGTTGACCTACCCGGCCCTCAACCACGCTGACAGCGTCTGGCTGCTCGTCTCCGGCGCGGCCAAGGCGGGCGTGGTCGCCGAGGCCCTGAACGGCACCGACAAGGCTCAGATCCCCGCGAGCGGGGTCCATGGCACGGCCGAGACCTTGTGGCTGCTCGACCACGACGCCGCCCAGGAGATCACCGCATGAAGTCTGACGTCGTCAAGCCGACGGCTCTGCCGGCACGATCGTCGCCGATCGGTGGGAGAGCCCGGGTGACCGGGGCACGGTGCTGCTGCTGCACGGTGGCGGACAGACCCGTCACTCGTGGCACCGCAGCGGTGCGCGGTTCGCCCAGGCCGGGTGGACGACCTATGCGCTCGATGCGCGCGGCCACGGTGACAGCTCGTGGGCAGCCGACGGCGACTACGGCATCGACACTCTGGTCGCCGACCTGCTCGAGGTCACGGCACAGCTCGACGCCCAGCCGGTGCTGATCGGCGCATCCCTCGGCGGGATCACCTCGCTCGTCGCGCAAGGAGAGCACCCCGACCTGGCCCGAGCGCTGGTGCTGGTCGACATCGCCACCCGTAGCGAGCCTCAGGGCGTCGAACGGATCATCGGCTTCATGCGCTCTGCGCCTGACGGTTTCGCCTCCCTCGAAGACGTCGCCGATGCCGTCTCGGCCTACAACCCGCACCGGTCGCGCCCGTCGTCGTTGGAGGGTCTGAAGAAGAACGTCCGTCAGGGCCCCGACGGCCGGTGGCGCTGGCACTGGGATCCGGCTTTCCTCGACGGTGGAGACGAGCACAAGCGCCAGGCATCGCAGCGACGGCTCGAGGATGCCGCACAGGCCATTCGCATCCCCTCGCTGCTGGTGCGCGGGCAGCAGTCAGACGTCGTGACAGCCGAAGGAGTCGAGGAGTTCCGTCGACTCATCCCGCACGCGGTCGTCCGCGAGGCCAAGGCCGGCCACATGGTCGCCGGCGACGACAACGACGTCTTTGCCGCGCAGGTCACCGACTTCCTCGACGCCGAGCTCCCCTAGCGGCACCGCCACCCCGCCCCCGGCGTGGTGGATCCGCAACCTTCTGGACCACTTCCGCCCCCCGGCGTGGTGGATCCACAACCTTGTGGGCCCGAATGCGGTTGAAAAACCACCGTGCCGAGGTAATGACGTTGAAAAACCACCGCTCCAGGGCGCGGCGTACCCCAGAACGACGAAGAGCCCGACCCCGCCCCTGCACGGGACGGACGTCAGGCTCTGGGTCGAGCGACCTAGAAGATGATCTCGCCGGACTTGCGCTTGCTGCGCAGGGTGTCGACAGCCTCTTTCAAGATCTCGTCGGCCTCGGTCTCGGAACGACGTTCCTTGACGTACGCCAGATGCGTCTTGTACGGCTCGATCTTCTTGGCCGTCGGACGGTTGTCGGCATCGACACTGGCCGGCATGCCGCAGCGCGGGCAATCCCACGACTCGGGGACCTCTGCCTCGATCGAGAACTGCAGCTCGGTCGTGTGATTGTTGATGCAGAAGAACGTCACGAACTGCCGGGGGGCCGCTTCTCCGCGCTCGGCCTCGCCCATGGGGCCAGAGCCGATGCGGCTGCCCCGGATTGCACCTGCTGCCACTAGTTACTCACCTTCAGGAGCAGACCGAGTGCGAAGATGCACACGACCCAGACGACTGCGATACCGACCGTGATGCGGTCGAGGTTGCGCTCCGCGACGGACGAGCCACCGAGTGAGCTGGAGACACCGCCGCCGAACATGTCGGACAGGCCGCCCCGCGTCCCTTGTGCATGAGGACCAGCACGATCATCAGCAGGCTGCTGATCGCGAGGATAATCGAAAACGTCAGAATCACGTTAGGCCTTCGTTGTCAGGAACCGGAAAGGTCCGGCATGGCATAGAACCGGGAGATCCCGGCGAACTCGTCGGCCTGCAGGCTAGCTCCCGCCGACCAAGGCTCCGTCAACGTCTGACTTCGCCATGATGGCAGCGATGTTAGCCGCTTTGACCGATCCGCCGTAAAGGATACGCGTTGCCGAGGCCACTTCGGTGGACCAGGTCTCCTCGATGCGTCCGCGGATGGCCGCACAGACCTCTTGGGCGTCCTCAGGAGTGGCGACCTCGCCGGTGCCGATAGCCCAGACGGGCTCGTACGCGATGACGACGTCGGCCATCTGCTCGGCCGTCAGTCCGGCGAGCGAACCGTCGATCTGCGCCAGCGTGTACGCGACCTGGTCGCCCGCCTTGCGCACGTCGAGGCCTTCACCGACGCACACGATGGGGCTCATGCCGGCAGCGAGGGTCTTGGACGCCTTGACGTTGACGACCTGATCGCTCTCGGCGTGGTACTCGCGCCGCTCGGAGTGACCGACGACGACGTACGAGCAGCCGAGCTTGGCGAGCATCGCCGCCGAGATCTCGCCGGTGTAGGCGCCGCCGTCGTGCTCGGAGACGTCCTGGGCGCCGTAGCGGATGCCCAGCTTGTCGCCGTCGACGACGGTCTGGATGCTGCGCAGGTCGGTGAACGGCGGGATCACCACGACCTCGGCCTTGTCGTAGTCGTGCTTCTTGTCCTGCAACGTCCAGGCGAGCTTCTGGACCAGCACCACGGCTTCTTGGTGGTTGACGTTGGACTTCCAGTTGCCTGCCATGAGTGGCTTGCGGGTCATGATTCAGCTTCCTTCGTTCAGGATGTCCAGGCCCGGCAGCGTCTTGCCCTCGAGGTACTCGAGGGATGCGCCACCACCGGTGGAGATGTGGCCGAACTGATCGTCGGCGAATCCGAGCTGACGCACGGCAGCAGCCGAGTCGCCGCCGCCGACGACCGACAGGCCGTCGACCTCGGTGAGTGCCTGGGCGACAGCCTTGGTGCCCGCAGCGAACGCTTCCATCTCGAACACGCCCATGGGCCCGTTCCAGAACACGGTCTTGGAGCCACGGATGATCTCGGCGAAGGCGGCACCCGACTCAGGCCCGATGTCGAGGCCCAGCTGGTCGGCCGGCATCGCGTCGGCGGCGACGACAGTCGCCGGCGAGTCGGCGGCAAACTCGGGCGCGACGACGATGTCGGTGGGCAGCACGGCTGCACACCGAGGTCGGCGGCCTGCTTGATGTATCCGCGGGCGATTTCGGCTGGTCGGCCTCGAGCAGCGACTTGCCGACCTCGTGGCCCTGGGCCTTGAGGAAGGTGAAGACCATGCCGCCGCCGATCAGCAGGTTGTCGGCCTTGTCGAGCAGGTTGTCGATGACGCCGAGCTTGTCGGAGACCTTCGAGCCGCCCAGCACGACGGTGTACGGACGGGCCGGCTCCTCGGTGAGGCGCTTGAGCACCGTCACCTCGGCCTCGACGAGTCCGCCGACCGCAGACGGCAGCAGCTTCGCGACGTCGTACACGCTGGCCTGCTTGCGGTGCACGACACCGAATCCGTCGGAGACGAACACGTCGGCCAGCGCCGCGGCTGCGCGGCGAACTCACCGCGGACGGCATCGTCCTTGCTGGTCTCGCCCGCATTGAAGCGGACGTTCTCCAGGACGGCGACCTCGCCGTCCTGGAGGCCTGACGAGACAGCCTGAGCCTCGGCACCCACCGTGTCGGCGGCGAACTGCACGGGCGCACCCAGCAGCTCGCCCAGCCGCACGGCGACGGCGCCGACGAGTAGGCCTCGTTGGGCACGCCGTCGGGCCGACCCAGGTGTGCGGTCACGAGGACGCGCGCACCCGCGTCAGCCAGGTTCTTGATCGTCGGGACGCTCGCACGGATGCGACCGTCGTCGGAGATCGCGTCGCCCTCGAAGGGGACGTTGAGATCGCTGCGGACCAGCACGCGCTTGCCGCGCAGGTCGCCGAGGTCTGAGACTGTCTTCACGTCAGTGGACTCCGCAGCTGAGAGCGACGAGCCGACGTGCGCGACCAGGTCGGCCAGGCGGTTGGAGTAGCCCCACTCGTTGTCGTACCAGGAGACGACCTTGACCTGGTCGCCGATGACCTTGGTCAGACCCGAGTCGAAGATGCTCGACGCGGGGTCGGTGACGATGTCGGAGGAGACGATCGGGTCCTCGGTGTAGACCAGGATGCCCTTCATGGCGCCTTCGGCAGCAGCCTTGATGATCGAGTTGACCTCGTCGACCGTCGTCTCGCGCGAAGCCGTGAAGGTCAGGTCGGTCGCCGAACCGGTCGGGACCGGGACGCGCAGCGCGTAGCCGTCGGCTTGCCCTTCAGCTCGGGCAGCACCAGGCTGACAGCCTTGGCGGCACCCGTCGACGTGGGAACGATGTTGATCGCAGCAGCGCGGGCGCGACGCAGGTCGCCGTGCGGCGCGTCCTGCAGGTTCTGATCCTGCGTGTAGGCGTGGATCGTCGTCATGAGGCCCTTCTCGATGCCGAGCGCGTCGTTGAGCGCCTTGGCCATCGGAGCGAGGCAGTTGGTCGTGCACGAGGCGTTGGAGATCACGGTGTGCGCGGCCGGGTCGTAGAGGTCGTGGTTGACGCCCATGACGATCGTGATGTCTTCGTTCTTGGCCGGCGCCGAGATGATGACCTTCTTGGCACCGCCATCGATGTGCGCCTTGGCCTTGGTGGCGTCGGTGAAGAAGCCGGTCGACTCGACGACGATGTCGACGCCGACGCTGGCCCAGTCGAGCTTGGCCGGGTCGCGCTCTTCGAAGGCGGCGATCTTCTGGTCGCCGACGTAGATGTTGCCCTCGTCGTAGGTGACGTCAGCGTCGAGACGGCCCAGGATCGAGTCGTACTTGAGCAGGTGGGCGAGCGTCTTGTTGTCGGTCAGGTCGTTGACGGCGACAATCTCGATGTCAGCCCCGGCGGCGCGAACCGCACGGAAGAAGTTACGGCCGATTCGGCCAAATCCATTGATGCCTACGCGTACGGTCACGGGAAACAGATCTCCTGCAAGATGGGGTGGCTAGGTGCCCCCACCCTACCGAGAGTGCGTCGCTACCGGCGAGTCACCTCTCGATGTGCGACCGTGTGCGCACCATGAGTTTGTCCACCATCGGCCTCTCGGTCGCGCTTGCCGTCCTCGCGCCGTCGATGCTGCTGGTGTTCTGGCCGCCTCGTCCGGCCGGACCAGCGGGATTCTCTGCGGGAGCGCTGGCCACAGCCCTCGAACGATTCGGTCAGGTCGGTTGCCTCGCCTTGGCGACGATGACAGGACCACAGTCGATCGGCCGAGGTCTCGACGCTGCGTGCGCGATCGGCGTCGTGGCGCTCGTCGCCGGCTATTGGATGCTGTGGCTGCGCTACGTGCGCAGCGGGCGCCGGGTGGCTGTCCTGTTCAGTCCGGTCGCCGGTGTTCCCGTGCCGATGGCGGTGCTTCCGGTGCTGATCTTTGCCGCCCTGGCGATCTGGGCCGAGTCAGCCTGGCTCGCTCTGGCCGTCACGACGCTGGCTGCAGGCCATCTTCCCGACAGCTGGGCCGGGCGCGTCGCGACGAGATGATCGGCGTCAGTCGCTGGCGAGCGTCTCTTCGCCGAGGCTCGACTCGGTGTCGGGCACGCCGAGCTCTTCGGCGCGTTTGTCGGCCATCGCCAGCAAGCGGCGGATGCGTCCGGCGATGGCGTCCTTGGTGAGGGCCGGTTCGTGAAGCTGCCCGAGCTCTTCGAGGCTGGCCTGACGATGCTCGACGCGCAGCGTGCCGGCCATCTTCAGGTGGTCGGGCACCTCGTCGCCGAGGATCTCGAGTGCCCGTTGCGCCCTGGCACCGGCAGCGACGGCCGCGCGGGGCGGAACGACGCAGGTTGGCGTCGTCGAAGTTGGCGAGCCGGTTGGCGGTGGCACGCACCTCACGACGCATGCGCCGTTCTTCCCAGGCGAGCAGCGACGCGTGCGCGCCCAGACGGGTCAGCAGCGCACCGATCGCCTCACCGTCACGGATGACGACTCGGTCGATGCCTCGCACCTCACGCGCCTTGGCGCTGATGCCGACACGACGCGCCGCGCCCACCAGGGCCAATGCGGCCTCGGGGCTGGGGCAGCTGACCTCGAGGGCGGACGAACGTCCGGGCTCAGTCAGCGAGCCGTGCGCGAGGAAGCTGCCGCGCCCAGGCTGCGACCGCGTCGCAGGACGATCCTGAGACGACCTGCGGGGGCAGACCACGGATGGGCCGACCTCCCCCGTCGATCAGACCGGTCTGGCGGGCCAGCGCCTCGCCGTCCTTGGAGACGCGCACGACGTAGTGGGTGTCCTTGCGGATGCCAGCGTTCTGCATCACCAGGATCTCGCTGTCGTGGCCGTAGATCTCGGCGATGTCCTTGCGGAGCCGCCGAGCCGCAGCACCCGTGTCGAGCTCGGCCTCCACCACGATGCGTCCCAGGACGATGTGCAGCCCCCCGGAGAACCTCAGGATCGAGGACACCTCAGCCTTGCGGCAGCATGACTTCGTGATCGTGGTGCTGGCTAGCTCGCCTTCACCTGCGCCGTCATTGCCATGCCACCAAGCCCCATTCCACGGTCAAGATCTGTGCCTTCAGAGAGTGTGTCACTTTACGCCTGCCGCATGACGTGCCCGAATGCGGCTGCGGCTGCGCCGGGTCGTGCTGATCGGATCCGGACGTCGCTGCGAGGTCGGAGACGAACAGCGTCGCACCGAGCGCACGGGCCGTCGACTCCAACGAGCCACGTGCATCGACCTGGCTGCTGTCGGCGATCACGGCATCGAGCCTCAGCTCGGCGCGTGAGCGGCCAGGACCTCGAGGTGGTCGGTCGGGCTGAGCCCTTCGGTCTCGCCGCGCTGCTCGACCAGGTTGAGCACCAAGGCCCGTTTGGCCGGGGTGCGGATCAGGGCGTCGCGCAGCTGCGGGACCAGCAAGGTCGGCATGACGCTCGTGAACCAGGAGCCGGGACCGACCACGACCCAGTCGGCCGCCTCGACTGCGGCCACTGCCTCAGGACAGGCCGGCGGGTCTGCCGGCGACAACCGCACCGACACGACCTGTCCGTCGACCTGGGCGACCTGAACCTGCCCACGGACCACTGTCAGCCGGTCGGGCGCGGCTCTCAGGTGGACGTCGGCCTCGATGTCGAGTGGGACGGCGGCCATCGGCAGGACCCCGTCCTTGGGCGCCCAGCAGGTCGCCGACCAGGTCGAGCCCGGCGACGTGGTCGCCGAGCTGGTCCCAGATGGCGGCGATCAGCAGGTTGCCGACCGCGTGGTTGTGCAAGGGCCCCTCACTGGTGAACCGGTGCTGCAGGACGCCCGCCCAGGTACGGCCCCACTGGTCGTCGCCGCACAGCGCTGCGAGTGCCATCCGCAGATCACCTGGCGGCAGGCCGCCGAGCTCGTCGCGCAGGCGCCCTGAGGAGCCACCGTTGTCGGCGACCGTCACGACGCCGGTCAGCTCGGTGGTCAGCCGTCGCAGGGCGGACAGGCTCGCGGCAAGGCCGTGCCCGCCACCCAGGGAGACGACCTTGAGGTCACCTTCGTAGCGTTCTGGCCGGACAGGCCGCGGTGGACGCGCGATCACTCGCGCCCCAGGTCACGGTGCACGACGAGCGTCTTCACGCCCTGGGCCCGCAGCCGTTCGGCGAATGCCTCAGACATCGCGACACTGCGGTGCCGTCCACCCGTGCAGCCGATCGCGATGGTCAAGAAGTGCTTGTCCTCGCGCAGGTAGCCATCGGTCAGCAGAGCGACGAGCTTCTCGTACTGCTCGAGGAACTCGTCGGCTCGCGGCTGGTTCAGCACGTACTCGCTGACCGGCACGTCGAGGCCGCTGAGCGGTCGCAGGTCGTCGACCCCAGTAGGGATTGGGCAGGAAACGCAGGTCGGCGACCATGTCGGCGTCGATCGGGATGCCGTACTTGAAGCCGAATGACATGACCGATGCCCGCAGGCCGCCCGAGTCGGGCGTCGACGAACGCAGCATGGACGCGCTGGCCGGGCTGGTGGACGTTGAGGTTCGTGGTGTCGACGACGATGTCGGCGCGGCCCCGCAGCCGCCGCAGCAACTCGCGCTCGCGGTCGAAACCGTCCATCAGACGACCTTCGAGGCTCAACGGGTGCGGCCGTCTGGCGGCCTCCTGCCGTCGCACGAGCACCTCGTCGGCGGCTTCGAGGAACAGGATGCGGGTGCTGACACCGCGGTCACGCAGGCCTTCGATCTCGTCGACGATCCCACCGAAGAAGTGGCGCGACCGGGCATCGACGGCCACCGCGGCTTGTCGACGTCGGGCGACTTCTCGATCGCCTCGACGGCGCCGGCCAGGAGGCCTGGGGGCAGGTTGTCGATGACGTAGTAGCCGAGCTTCTCCAGCACCTTGCAGGCCGAACCGCGGCCGGCTCCTGTCATGCCCGTCACGAGCACGAACTGGCTGAGCGTCGTCAACTTTCCTCCACTGTCATGACTCGATGATCTCGCCGGTTGCGGTGTTGATCGCGGGTGCGCTGTCGCCGGTTGCGAGGGCGTCCACGATGGATTGTGCCGTAGTCGCGCCGATCCCGGGGACGGTTGCGATCTCTTCTGCTGTCGCGGCACGCAATTTCTTGATCGAGCCGAACGACTTGAGCACAGCCTTGCGCCTGGTGGGCCCGAGACCGTCGACGGAGTCGAGCACGCTCTCGATCATCGACTTGCTGCGACGACCTCGGTGATGGCTGATCGCGAAGCGGTGAGCCTCGTCGCGCAGCCGCTGGAGCAGGTAGAGCCCCTCGCTGGTGCGGGGAAGGATCACCGGATCTTCGTCCTCGGGCAACCAGACCTCTTCGAGGCGTTTGGCCAGGCCGACCAACGCGATGTCGGTGATGCCGAGCTGCTGCATCGCCTGGTGGGCGGCGGCCACCTGCGGGGGGCCGCCGTCGACGACGACGAGAGCCGGCTTGTAGGCGAACCGTCGGGGCTTGCCGGTCTCGGGATCGATACCCGGGGCCCTCCTCGTCGTTCTCGTCGCGGGCCTTGAGCAGCTGGCTGAACCGTCGGGTGATGACCTCGTGCATCGCCGCGACATCGCTCTGTCCTCGTTGCGGATCGTGAACCGGCGGTACTCGGACTTGCGGGCGAGGCCGTCCTCGAACACGACCATCGACGCGACGGTCTCGGTCGCACCGAGGTTGGAGATGTCGTAGCACTCGATACGCAGCGGTGCGGTCGGCAGGTCGAGCGCTTCTTGGATCTCTTCGAGCGCCAGGCTGCGGGCCGTGAGGTCGGAGGTGCGCTTCATCTTGTGCCGCATCAGCGACTGCTTGGCGTTCTGCTCGACGGTCTCCATGAGCGCCTTCTTGTCGCCGCGCTGAGGCACTCGGATGCGGACGACTCCCCCGCGCGAGACAACAGCTCGGCCACCGAGTCGGCGTCGAGCGGCATCGCAGGCACCAGCACCTCGCGGGGTATCGCCGACGGCGCACTGTCTTGGTAGAGCGTCATCAAGGCGCGCTGGACGAGCTCGGGGAACCCGGCCTCGTCGGCCTTCTCGGCAACCCAGCCGCGCTGACCGCGGATGCGTCCACCGCGCACCGAGAAGATCTGCACCGCGATCTCGAGCGGATCGTCGACGAACCCGAGCACATCGGCGTCGGTGCCGTCGCCGAGCACCACCGTCTGCTTCTCGAGCACCCGTTGCAGGGCACCGAGGTCGTCGCGCAGCTTGGCGGCGAGCTCGTACTCCTGGTTGCTGGAGGCTTCGAGCATCCGTGCTTCGATGCGCTTGGTGAAACCTGCGGTCTGCCCGCCCATGAACGCCAGGAAGTCGTTGACGATCGCGCGGTGCTCGTCGGGGCTGACCCGGCCGACGCACGGCGCGGCACACTTGCCGATGTCACCGAGCAGACAGGGCCGACCGATCGCCTTGGAGCGTCGGAACACCCCCGCCGAGCACGACCGCATCGGAAACACCCGCAGCAGCGTGTCGACGGTGTCTCGGATCGCCCAGGCATGCCCGTACGGGCCGAAGTAGCGCACACCCTTGCGTTGGGCGCCGCGCATGACCGTGACGCGCGGGAACTCTTCGCCGACCGTCACGGCCAGCCACGGGTAGGACTTGTCGTCGCGGTACTTGACGTTGAACCGCGGGTCGAACTCCTTGATCCAGGAGTACTCGAGCGCCAGCGCCTCGACCTCGGTGGTCACGACAGTCCACTCGACGCTGGACGCCGTCATGACCATCTGCTGGGTGCGCGGATGCAGCCCGTTGATGTCCTGGAAGTACGAGCTCAGCCTCGGCCGCAGGGACTTGGCCTTGCCGACGTAGATGACCCGGCGTTCGTCGTCACGAACCGGTAGACCCCCGGATCACGCGGGATCTCCCCCGGCGCGGGTCGATAAGCTTGCTGGATCTGCCACCGACCCAGCCTACGAGGTGGCCAGGAGCGGTTTGAGGAACGAACCGGTGTGGCTGTCGGGGCAGGCCGCGACGTCCTCGGGCGTTCCTTCGGCAATCAACAGTCCGCCGCCGCTGCCACCCTCGGGCCCCATGTCGATGAGCCAGTCGGCGGTCTTGATGACGTCGAGGTTGTGCTCGATGACGATGACCGAGTTGCCGGTGTCGACGATGCGCTGCAGGACGCCCAGGAGCTTGTTGATGTCTTCGAAGTGCAGACCGGTCGTGGGCTCGTCGAGGACGTAGACCGTGCGGCCGGTCGATCGCTTCTGCAGCTCGGCCGACAGCTTGACCCGCTGCGACTCGCCACCGGACAACGTCGTCGCCGGCTGACCCAGGCGCACGTAGCCGAGGCCGACCTCGACCAGGGTGCGCAGGTGTCGGGCGATGACCGGGATCGCCTCGAAGAACTCGACGGCCTCCTCGATCGGCATGTCGAGCACGTCGGCGATCGACTTGCCCTTGTAGTGCACCTCGAGCGTCTCGCGGTTGTAGCGAGCACCGTGGCAGACCTCGCACGGGACGTAGACGTCGGGCAGGAAGTTCATCTCGATCTTGAGCGTGCCGTCGCCGGAGCACGCCTCGCAACGGCCGCCCTTGACGTTGAACGAGAATCGGCCCTGCTGGTAGCCGCGCATCTTGGCCTCGGGCGTCTGCGCGAACAGCTTGCGGACGTGGTCGAAGACGCCGGTGTAGGTGGCCGGGTTGGATCGCGGTGTGCGACCGATCGGCGACTGGTCGACGTGGATGACCTTGTCGACCTGGTCGAGGCCGGTGATGGTGCGGTGGCGGCCCGGAATCGTCCGCGCACCATAGATCGTGCGCGCGAGCTGGGTGTAGAGGATGTCGTTGACGAGGCTCGACTTGCCCGAGCCGGACACCCCGGTCACGGCGACGAGCATGCCGAGCGGGAACGACACGTCGATGTCGCGGAGGTTGTTCTCCTTGGCACCGTGCACCGTGAGCTCGCGACCCGGAACCCGTTCGCGACGCTTGTCGGGCAACGGGATCTTCTTGCGCCCCGACAGGTACTGCCCGGTCAGCGAGTCCTTGCTCGCGTAGAGCTCCTTGACCGGACCGGAGACCATGACCTGTCCGCCGTGCTCGCCGGCGCCGGGACCGATGTCGACGGCCCAGTCGGCGGCCCGGATGGTGTCTTCGTCGTGCTCGACCACGATCAACGTGTTGCCGAGGTCGCGCAACCGCACGAGGGTCTCGATCAGTCGTTGGTTGTCGCGCTGGTGCAGACCGATCGATGGCTCGTCGAGCACGTAGAGCACACCGACCAGACCGGCGCCGATCTGGGTCGCGAGCCGGATGCGCTGCGCCTCGCCGCCTGACAGCGTGCCGGCAGCGCGGTCGAGCGCCAGGTAGTCGAGACCGACGTCGAGCAGGAAGCGGAGACGTTCGTTGATCTCCTTGAGCACCCGCTCGCCGATCTGACGCTCGCGGTCGGTCATCTCGAGCGTCGCGAGGTACTCCGCGGCCTCGGCGATCGACAGGGCGCAGACCTCGGCGATGTTCTTGGGACCGAACTTCGCCGAGTTCAGCTGCACGGCCAAGATGACGGGCTTGAGCCTGGTGCCCTGGCAGACCCGGCACGGAACCTCACGCATGAACCCTTCGAGGCGTTCGCGACTCGTGTCGGACTCGGTCTCTTCGTGGCGTCGTTCGAGGTAGGTGATCGCACCTTCGAAGGACGTGAAGTAGGACCGTTCGCGGCCGTAGCGGTTCTTGTAGCGGACGTGCACCTTGGTCGGATGCCCATGCAGGATCGCGTCCTGAACTTCTTTGCTGAGATCGCCCCACGGGGTGTCGGCCGAGAAGTTCAGCTCGTCGGCCAGAGCACCGATCAGGCGGGAGTAGCAGTCGGCGACGTGCGCCGAGGCCCAGGGCACGACGGCGCCCTCGTTGAGCGACTTGGCGTCGTCGGCGACGACCAGCTCGGGGTCGACCTCCATGCGGGTGCCGATGCCGTGGCACTCGGGGCAGGCGCCGAACGGGGCGTTGAACGAGAACGAGCGCGGCTCGAGCTCGTCGACGGCCAGCGGGTGGTCGTTGGGGCAGGCCAGCTTCTCGGAGAACCGCCTGGTGCGCTCCGGGTCTTTGGCGTCGAGGTCGACGTAGTCGATGATCACGAGACCGTCAGCCAGGTTGAGCGCAGTCTCGATCGACTCGGTCAGCCGTTGCTGCTGGCTGGCCTTGACCTGGAGACGGTCGACGACCACATCGATCGTGTGCTTCTTCTGCTTGGCGAGCTTGGGCGGCTCGTCGGCCAGCATGTGCACCTCGCCGTCGACGATCGTGCGGCTGAAGCCCTGGGTCTGCAGCTGCCGGAACAGCTCGAGGTACTCGCCCTTGCGGCCGCGGATGACCGGCGCGAGCACCTGGAACCTGGCG
The DNA here is from genome assembly GCF_044452305.1 of Aeromicrobium sp. UC242_57. Lineage (NCBI taxonomy): Bacteria > Bacillati > Actinomycetota > Actinomycetes > Propionibacteriales > Nocardioidaceae > Aeromicrobium > Aeromicrobium sp. UC242_57. Next base: position 1,603,512 of record NZ_JBIOAM010000003.1, read on the forward strand.
CCCTCGGTGCCTTCGAGGATGCGGTCGACGATCTGCTGCGGGGTCTGCCGGGCGATCGGCTCACCGCACTCGGGGCAGTGCGCGCGTCCTGCACGGGCGTACAGCAGGCGCAGGTAGTCGTAGACCTCGGTGATCGTGCCGACAGTCGAGCGCGGGTTGCGTGAGGTCGACTTCTGGTCGATCGAGACCGCTGGCGACAGGCCCTCGATGAAGTCGACGTCGGGCTTGTCCATCTGACCGAGGAACTGACGCGCGTACGCCGACAACGACTCGACGTAGCGTCGCTGGCCCTCGGCGAAGATCGTGTCGAAGGCCAGGGACGACTTGCCCGACCCGGACAGCCCCGTGAAGACGATCAGCGAATCGCGCGGGAGGTCGAGCGAGACGTCCTTGAGGTTGTGCTCTCGTGCGCCGCGGATGACGAGGCGATCGGTCACTTGTTCCCCTGTAAGAATCGTGGTTGCGAGGCAGAATTCTGCCCCACGTCATCGTAACGACGGGGTCCGACAGTTTCTTTCCGAAGGCCAGGTCGGCCCCGTCACACCCCCGGGCGTCGAGGTGACAACATTGCGCCTCAACTACATAGTGAAGTAGATTCACGATGTGCCCACCGAATCTACTCAGGCCCTCAATACCGTGCTCCACCTGTCTGCCCTGCTGGCCACGGACTTGGTGCGATATGAACACGAATCCGGGCTGACCGGACCACGTATCCAGCTCCTGTGGGCGCTGGGTCAGACCGGGCCCAGCACGCAACAAACGCTCTCGACCGCACTCGGCGTCACCCCGCGCAACATCACCGGCCTGGTCGACGGGCTCGTCGCCTCGGGCCACGTGACCCGTGAAAAACATCCCACCGATCGCAGAGCAACGCTCGTCACACCGACAAGGCCCGGCGACCAAACGATCAAGGATCTGCAGGACAGCCACGAAGACCTGGCACGTCAGCTTTTCGACAGGATGTCGGACCAGCAGGTTTCCGCCTTCGTCGCGACGCTCAGCGAAGTCATCGCGACGCTCCAGGAGTTGATGGAGGAGGCGACATGAACGGCTCCCCACTGACCCATGTTATGAATGCGGTCCGCCTCGAACTCGCTCTGTACCGCTCGATCGGACGCTGGCTGGCGCGGCGACCCGATGTACCTGACGGTGCGACTCCCATCGGATACGCGCAACTCGTGGCACCCATGCTGTGGCTCTGGATCTTCGGCTCGGCGACAGAGGCCATCGTGGTCGAGGTCCTTCTGCGCCATTTCGACGCACCATGGGCCGAAGCCATCCGGCTGCCCCTTCTGGTCGTCGGCATCTGGGGCGTGCTCTGGATGATCGGAATGATGGCCGCCTACCGGGTTCGTCCCCACCTGTTGTCCGAGGCGAACCTCAGGATCCGCAACAGCGCTCGGACCTGGGTCGATGTTCCGCTCAACCGAATCGCCAGCGTCCATACCGTCGAGCACGAGCTTCCCGGGATCATCAAGGCCGTGCACCAGGACGATAAACTGCTGCTGGTCGGAGTCAGCGCTCGAACCAACCTGGAACTCAGGCTCGACGGGATTGCAGATCTACGAACGTCCGGGGGTGACGTCGCCGCGAGCCGAGTCGGGCTGTGGGTCGACGAACCGCGCAGCGTCCGAACGCTTCTCCAGACGCATCTGCCGACCGCCACCTAGGGATCTGGCAGGCTGGTTCTCATGACGTACACCGGAGAAGTTGAGGTCGGCGGCCCAGCCGACGTGCAGGACGCGACCGACTTGATCATCACCAAGGTCGCCGTCGGAGAGATGAACAACAACGCCTACCTGCTCCGGTGCAACTTGACCGGCGAGCAGATCCTGATCGACGCGGCCAACGAGCACGACCGCCTGGTCGAGCTGATCGGCGACGCCGGCATCACCCAGATCGTCACGACCCACCGCCACGGCGACCACTGGCAGGCGCTCGAGTCCCTCGTCACCGCCACCGGCGCCACGACCGTGGCCGGTGAACGCGACGCCGACGAGCTGCCCGTCCCCGTCGACGTCCGCGTGCAGACCGGCGCCCGCGTACGCGTCGGCTCCTGCGAGCTCGAGGTCATCGAGATCGCCGGCCACACCCCCGGCTCGATCGTCCTGGCCTACGACGACCCCGACGGCATCGTGCACCTGTTCACCGGCGACTCGCTGTTCCCCGGCGGCGTCGGCAAGACGTGGTCACCCGAAGACTTCGCCACCCTCATCGACGAGGTCGAGACCAAGATCTTCGGCCGCTTCCCCGACGACACCCGCGTCTACCCCGGGCACGGCGGCGACACGACCCTCGGTGCCGAGCGCCCACACCTGGCGGAGTGGCGCGAGCGAGGTTGGTGAGCCTGTCAGGGACCCTAGGCATGTAGGGAGATCGGCACTCCCCCAGCGCTGTAACGCTCGGTGCGTGCCGGAGACCCCAGGTCTCGTGGGAAACCGACGAGGCGGGTGGGGACGGTGGGCGGGTCAGGCTTCGACCCAGTCCTCGAGGTCTTCGGGGACAGGAAGTCCCAGGACGGTCAGCAGCCGCACCAGGGCCGCCTCGACGAACACGTCGGGTGCCTCGTCCTCGACGGCGGGGCTTGCCAGCAACGCTCGCACGACGGCCGGGTCGACGACGACCCCGCGGACGTCGGCGGCCCACGCCGTTAGGGCTCGCGCCTCCGCGTCGGTGTCGACTGCTTCAGAAGCAGTCTCGTCCTCGAAGTAGTGCCGTGGCTCGAAACCGACGTAGCAACGGCCGCTGCCGCCAGCCAGCACCGGCGCGTAGTCGACCGCGACGAAGTCGCTGTCGTGCACCTTGACCGACAGTCGCGGCACCGAGTCGGACAGACCGCCCCACTCGCCGTCGGCGAACACAAACGTCGCAAAAAGTCCCATACGACCTTTCTACCGCTCAGTCCCGAGGCTTCAGCTTGCTGGCTGGCAACCAGGCGATCTGGGAGGCGTCGCTGTGGCGCTGGTTCTTGCCCGGGATGACGTAGACGACCTGAGCCTCGTAGCCGTCGGACGTCCGCCGCCACCCGATGACGAGACCGGGATACTCCTGAGCCATCTGGCTCGTCAGGTTCGAGAGGTTGACCCACACGTGATAGACCGGCGGAGCCTGCGGCGTGGCCACGGCGTACGGATCGGCGCTGGCCAGCGGCCTGCCGTTCGTGGTCCCGTTCGCGTTCACCCGATCAGGATACGCGCGTTCGAACACATGTTCTACTGGCGTCGTCGCGCTGGGCCTATGGGGCCCGATATCGCAGGACCACCGCTCCCGACCCGACTCCTGGCGATCCACGAGCTTCAGCTGGATGCGCTCGCGCAGGCCCGCGAGCAGGGTCGGTCCGTGTCCGGCCACGACTGGCTGCACGACGAACTCGTACTCGTCGATCAGTCGCAGATCTGCCAACGCCATGGGAAGCGTCACTCCGCCCACCCACAGACCCTCACCCGGCTGCTGCTTGAGCTCCTGGACCGCTCGACCCACGTCGCCTCGCACCAGCTCGGCGTTCCAGTCGGCACCGTCCAGCGTGCTCGACACGACGTACTTCTTTGCTCGGTCGATGGCCTCGGCGAACGGGACCTCCCGCTCACCCATCCAGTCAGGCCAGGCACCCGTGGTCGGCTTCCGCCACGCCGACTCCATCATCTGGTAGGTCACCCGCCCGAAGAGCAAGGCATCCGCCTGCGCCATCTGAGCTGTCCAGTAACGCATCGACTCGTCGTCCGGGGGCAGTCCTGCCTCGTGATGGCAGCAGCCGTCGAGCGTGACATTGATCGAGTAGCGAAGTGGTCTCATCTCGTGACCCTCCCGTGAGGCGCGCCGCAGTGACCGGACCCCGCCAATCTACTGTCGGGCTGCCGCCTGCGGACTCCGCTCGCGAAAAGACTGCAAGCGCCTAGCGTGGAGACATGAGATCGCTCGCCGCCTTCGCCTGCATCCTGGTCCTAGCCGGGTGCGGCAACGACGCCGAGACGTCCGATCTCTCGGCGGCCCAGGCCGTCCAACGCACCTGCGAGGAAGTCCTGGCCGGCATCGACGACTTCAACGAGCACGACCTCGACGGCACGATCGCGCACTTCGTCGACGCAGTTCCGTCGGCCGAGGCGTACGCCATGCTCAGTCCGGAGCCCGAGGCACGCGCCCTCCTGGACGCCGTCCGGTACTACGCCGACCTGCCCGAGGAGGACTATCTCAAGGCGTCCCGGACGTCATCGGAGTTCGCTCGGCACAAGGCAGTGACCCTCAGCCAGTGCGCCGCCGGAGAACCCATCGACGGCGGCGTGGGCACGCCGACCTAGGGCTCGCGCGGCAGCGACACGTACACCGCGTTGACCGCGACGGCCTGCTCCAGCTCGTGGGACAACCCGGCGAAGAACTGGGACCGGTAGGTCTCATCGGTGACGGCGTAGACCGTGAAGTAGAGCCCCGAGAAGGCCGCCAGAAACACCGCGACCTGCCACAGCTCGTTGGTCACCGGGATGTGGCTGCCAAGGGATGACGGCAAGTCGGTGACGGCGGCACCCGTCCAGGCCTGCACCGTCGCGTCCGGGATCGTGAGGGAGCCGAACACGACGAAGAAGGCGAACAGCCCCAACGACAGCAACAGCACCTGGATCGCCTGACTGAACAGCAGCACCAGCACCAGGTTGGCGCGGGCGAACCGCGGCAGCGCCGGCGGCGTCGCGGCGACCAGACGCGCGGCCTCCTCGGCTGGTGTGCCCACACAGCACTCGGCAACCCGGTCACCCACGACATCGTCCTCGACCTGGCGCACCTCCTCCGGCAGCCGGACCAGCAGGAAGGTCAGGGCGATCGCGGCGAAGAACAGCACGGCCAGCCACAGGACGTGCCGCGACATCAGTGCCGCCACCTGCCACACCTCGGCATTGATGAACAAGAACGTCACGGCCAGCAGCAGCAGCGGCAGGGCGCGAGTCAGCAGCGGGAACATCAGACCCAAGGAGCCGAACGTCCGCCGGATAGCCCACCGCAGCATCGTGCCCATGCGCAGGAATCTGCCCGCGTACAGGCCCAGCAGCACCAGGAAGGCGCCGACCCCCGCCAGCGTCCCGACAGAGCCGTGGTCGGCCAGCACGGCGCCCACGACGATGCCGGTGGCGACCGAGAGCGCCACGATCAGCACGATGACCGCGACGATCCGCCGGCTCGACAGCCAGCGTTCGACCGCATCGGCGTGGTCACCCGCGAAGTACGGCAGCCCGTGCTCGTCGAACCACGTCTCGATCAGTGCGGCTGACTGCGCGTGGTCCGACGGCATCGCTAGAAGGTGACCGGGAGCTCGTCGACGCCGAAGACGAACGACAGCTGGCGAAAGCCGGCTCTTCCTGCGGCTTGGCGAGCGCCAGGTCGGGGAAGCGCTGGAACAGCCGAGGCAGGGCGATCCGCAGCTCCATGCGGGCCAGCCGGCGCCGATGCAGCGATGGATTCCGTGGCCGAAGGCGAGGTGACCGCTCGTCGGCGTCCGGAACGGGTCGAACTCGTCGGGCCGCTCCCCTGCGCTCTCAGGATCGCGGTTGGCGCCGCTCAGCGAGGCGAGGATGACGTCGCCGGCCTTGACCTGCGTGCCGAACAGCTCCATGTCGCGCTTGGCGAAGCGCGGGAACGCGACCTGGACGACCGCGAGATAGCGCAGCAGCTCCTCGACGATCCGGTCGACGTCCTCGCGTTCACCGCGGCGCATCAAGGCGGCGTGCTCGGGGTCGGCCAGCAGCACCATGGTGCCGAGGGCGATCATGCCCGCCGTGGTCTCGTAACCGCCCGTGAAGACGCCGTCGGCCAGTCCGGCCAGGTCGAAGTCGCTGATCGCGTCGCCCTCGTCGCGGATGATCTGACCGATCAGACCCGGTCCCGGCTCCTTGCGCTGCTTGGCAACCGCCGCGAACAGGAACTCTCGCTGCTCCGAGACGGCACCGAAGGCCGCTGCGCCGCCGTTGGTGGCGTCGAAACGCGCGCTGCCCAGCTTCTCGAAGGCATCGCGATCGTCGTAGTCGAGCCCGAGCAGCGCGCAGATCGTCTGGAACGGGATCGGGAACGCCACGGCCTTGCACAGATCGCTGCCGGGGCCCTGCGCCTCCAGCGCGTCGAGCTGGGTCTCGACGAACTCGCTGATCATGGGTTCGAGCCGCGCCAGGCGCCGCATCGTGAACTCGGGCGTGATGATCTTGCGCAGACGCGTGTGCAGCGGCGCATCGGTGAAGCCGAGCCCGCCGACGTCATCGGCCGTGGCCGGACCATCACCGAGCAGGAGGTGACGGATGTCGTTGCTGTAGGCGTCGCGGTCGGTCAGCACCGCACGGGTCTGCTCGTACCCCGTGACCAGGTAGGCCGTGAAGGCGAACGGCAGCTCGAGCTTGCGCATCGGCTCGGTCGCCCGCCACTCGGCGATCTCGGGCAGCGGGTCCATCCCCTCGCGCTGCAACGGAATCTTGGTCTTGGCGGGGATGAAGGACAGCGCGCTGAGGTCGATGCCCTTCTTCTGGATACGGCGAACAGCCAGCTTGCGCAGCAGGCCGGTGGCCCTCTCCTTGACATCAAACACGCACCTGAAACTACACCGCTCGGTTGCGCACTGAGGTCAGCCGGTGGAAGGTGAGACCCGGAACCCATTTTCGGCAGGCTTCCCCGAGGAGATCTCATGAGTACCGACACAGCACCACAGAGCGAGCCAACAGAGCTGAAGAGAGTCATGGGGCCCAAGCTCCTGCTGCTGTTCATCGTCGGCGACATCCTGGGCGCAGGCATCTACGCCGTCACCGGTCAGATGGCCGGCCAGGTCGGCGGAATCGTCTGGATACCGTTCCTGCTGGCGTTCATCGTCGCGACGATGACGGCGATGTCGTACCTCGAGCTCGTGACCAAGTACCCGCAAGCCGCCGGCGCGGCGTTGTACGCGCACAAGGCGTTCGGTGTGCACTTCGTGACCTTCCTCGTGGCGTTCGCGGTGGTCTGCTCGGGCATCACGAGCGCGTCGACGTCGGCCAAGACCCTGGCCGACAACTTCTCCGGTGGTCTTGAGATCAACGGCTGGATCGACAAGTCGCTCAGCACGGGTGCCATCACCGCCATTGCGATGGGCTTCATGGTCCTGCTGGCGCTGATCAACCTGCGCGGCGTCGGCGAGAGCGTCAAGTTCAACGTCGTGCTGACCCTCGTCGAGGTGTCGGCCTTGAGCATCGTGATCGGCGTCGGGTTCTACGTCATCGGCCGCGGCGATGCCGACATGTCGGAGCTGGTCTCGTTCAGCGACTACGGCGACCGGGGCATGTTCCTGGCGGTGACCGCAGCGACGTCGATCGCCTTCTTCGCGATGGTCGGCTTCGAAGATGCCGTCAACATGGTCGAGGAGGTCGAGGAGCCGGTCAAGATCTTCCCCAAGACGATGCTCACAGGTCTTGGTATCGCCGTCATCCTGTACATGCTGGTCGCCGTGTCGGTCGTCAGCGTCCTGACCGCACCCGAGCTCAAGAACATCGCCGACTCCGAGGGACGCGCGCTGCTCGAGGTGGTCTCGAAGGGCGCACCGGACTTCCCGATCGACAAGGTGTTCCCGTTCCTGGCGGTCTTCGCGGTCGCGAACACCGCGCTGATCAACATGCTGATGGCCAGCCGCCTCCTGTACGGCATGTCCCGCCAGCGGGTGCTGCCGAAGGCGCTCGGCGCCGTGCTGCCCGGCCGTCGGACCCCATGGGTCAGCATCGTGTTCTCGACGGTGCTCGCGCTGAGCCTGATCTTCTACGTGACCCGCGACCCCGACAGCAACGTCGTGGCCAACCTGTCCAACGTGACGTCGCTGCTGCTGCTGTGCGTGTTCGCGGTCGTCAACGTCTGCTGCGTCATCCTGCGCCGCCGCAACGACCCCAATGCACGCAAGACCTTCACGTCACCCGGCCCGCTCCCGGCGGTTGCTGCGGTGCTGTGCCTGTTCCTGGCCGGTCCCTGGGTCGACCGCGACGGCGAGGTCTACAAGATCGCCGGTGTCATGATGCTGATCGGTGTCGCACTGTGGGCCATCACGCTGGTGTTCAACCGCCTCACCGGGACGGACTCAGGAAACCTCGAAGAGCTGTCCGACGAGATCGAATGATGCTCTGAGGTCCGATACAACGAGAACGACCTGCCAGTCTTGTCGACTGGCAGGTCGTTCTGGTTCAGATGACGCCCGGACGTTACGAGATCTCGTCCGACGAGCCTGACTGAGCGGCGGCCTTCTCGCGCTTGCTCGAGACGATCAGGCTGACGGCCGCAGTCACGGTGAGGATCACGATGATCACGCCGAGGCTCGCCAGCGTCGGGATCTCGGGCACCTTGACGTGCTCGCCGCCGTTGATGAACGGCAGCTCGTTCTCGTGGAGTGCGTGCAGGATCAGCTTGACGCCGATGAAGCCCAGGAGGATCGCGAGTCCCTGCGACAGGTAGATCAGCTTGGTCAGCAGTCCGCCGATCAGGAAGTACAGCTGGCGCAGTCCCATCAACGCGAAGACGTTCGCGGTGAACACGAGGTACGGCTCCTTGGTCAGACCGTAGATCGCGGGGATCGAGTCGAGCGCGAAGAGCAGGTCGGTCGTGCCGAGCGCGATGATGACCAGCAGCATCGGGGTGATGACGCGGGCGCCGTTCTCGCGGACGACGGCTTGAGTCCGTACCAGTTGTCAGCCACGCGGAACCGCTTGCGCGCGAACCGGACGACAGCGTTCTCACCGTCGTCGTCGTGGTCCTTGTCCTTCATCAGGCTGTAGCCCGTGTAGAGCAGGAAAGCGCCGAAGATGTAGAAGATCCACGAGAAGTTGTTGATCGCCACCGCACCCAGGGCGATGAAGATGCCGCGGAACACCAGGGCGATGATGATGCCCACCAGCAGGGCTTCCTGCTGCAGCTTCCTCGGCACCTTGAAGCTCGCCATGATGATGATGAAGATGAACAAGTTGTCGATCGACAGGCTGTACTCGGTCAGCCATCCGGCGAAGAACTGCAGACCGTAGTCCTCGTTCTTGCCTGGTCCGTTGTGATACGCCGTGACCCAGATGCCGAAGGCAATTGCCATGCCGACATAGATCGAGAGATACGCCGCACATTCCTTCATGGACGGTTCGTGCGGTTTGCGGGCCACGATGATGATGTCGAACAACAACACCGCGACGGTCACACCGATGGTGATGAACCATTCGGTCTGGGACACGTTCAAGAGATTCCTCCGGTCGTCAGTACGCCAGAGGTCTCTTCCGCCGCACGCACCGGACATCGGCGTGCGGCCCGCAGCACCGGATGACTGCCGGGAGTCATCGTGATGACGGCACTGCGATCAGGGAATACTCCCCTCCGGGGATCATTGTGTCAGGGGATGGCCGCGCGTGCCGAATCAACCTATTCTTCCCGGATGCGCACACCGCCTGCTCCCCTGGGCCCAGACTCCCTGACCTGGCGCTACTTCGGCGACTGGCGCGGGGTGCTTCAAGGCTTGTGGGCCGGCTCGATGCAGAACATGCACCCGGGTCTCGGAGCAGGAGTCGAGCAGCACTCGCGGTTCTTCACCGAACGCTGGGAGCGGCTGCTGCGTTCGCTCTACCCGATCGGCGGCGTGGTGTTCGACGGCGACCGGGCCGAGCACACCGCGCGCCAGGTGCGCGACTTCCACCACGGGATCCACGGTGTCGACGCACAGGGACGGGCCTATCACGCGCTCGACCCCGACACGTTCTACTGGGCGCACGCAACATTCTTCATGGGGACGCTCCTGACGGCTCAGCACTTCATGGGTGGCCTGACCGAGAACGACAAGCGACGCCTGTTCGACGAGCACGTCGCCTGGTACGCGTTGTACGGCATGAGCATGCGGCCAGTTCCCCACACCTGGGAAGACTTCCAGGTCTACTGGAAGCACATGTGCGCCGAGGTGTTGGAGGACAATCTTGCGACCCGCCAGGTGCTCGACCTGTCAGAGCTGCCCAAGCCACCGACATGGTGGTGGTTGCCGACCATCGTGTGGCGGGCACTCCGGCCGGGAGTCGCCCGCATGCAGGCGTGGATCACCGTCGGGCTGTACGACCCCGAGGTCCGCACCCTGCTCGGCTATACCTGGTCGGCACGTGACGAACGGCGTCACAGGGTGCTGGGACGGATCGTCCATGTGGCGTTCGGACTGCTCCCCCTCCGTCGCCGCATGCACCCACGGGCCCGCGCCGGCTGGGACCGGGCGACCGGGCGCCTCCCCGCTGACGCTCCGTTGCCGGAGACCCCCGATCGCAATCTCCCGCCTCTGGCTGAACGGAACGACCCGAGCCACTACGTGCCGGGACGCTGACGACGCGCGCGATCAGACCTCGTCGATCGCACCGGTGGCGACGTCGAAGACGAATCCGCGGACCTGGTCCTTCTTGGGGATGAACGGATTGGCCTTGATCCGGTTGATCCCCTGCCGGACATCAGCTGCGGCGTCGGGAAAGGCCTCGGACGACCAGGTCGGACGGATCCCGGTCTCGGCCTCGATTCCCTGCCGGAAGGCATCGTCCTGGAACGTGATCATCCCGCAGTCGGTGTGATGGACCAGGACGATCTCCTCGGTGCCGAGCAGCCGTTGGCTGATCGCGAGCGAACGCAGCGCGTCCTCGGTCACCACGCCACCTGCATTGCGGATCACGTGGGCATCGCCCTCGTCGATGCCCAGGACCTTGGCCGGATCGAGCCGGGCGTCCATGCAGGCGACGACGGCGATCTTGCGGGCGGGCGGCAACGGCAGCGGACCGGTAAATCCCTGTTGATAGGCCTTGTTGGATTCGACGAACTCATCGGTGACGGTCATGGGAGTCTCCTTGGCGTGATCTGACGATCCGCCCAGCATCACCCGCCGACCACGTCAATCGCGGCAGTGTCAGGTGTTGACATCACCGGCCGTTCTCGCCGATTCGTGCTATCGGCGCCTTCTGGCTAGAGGGCCTTCGCGATCAGGTCGAACGTCAACGAGCGCGGCCAGGCGCCGTCGGGCTGCAGACCTGGATGGTCGAAGGCATCGGGTGGGACGGTCTGCGGCTCGACGCACACCGTCGATTCTGGTTCGTCGTAGATGACCCACCAGGGTGAGGTGGAGCTGAGGGTGACCTCGACCGCGCCGGGCCAGGTCAGCACCGGGGAGCCGTTCAGGCGGAAGCAGTCGTCCGATGGGCCCGGCCGCGGTGAGACGAGGCGCCCGGTCGGCAGGGCGTCGGCGCCACGCTCGACCATCTGCGCCAGGTCGACGCCGAGGACGACGTCGCCACCGACCGAGAGCCTGCGGTTGAACCACGGGTGCAGCCCGATCGAGCAGGGCAGGTCGGTGCCATCGGTCCAGGTAAGTGTCGTGCGCAGACCGTCGGGCTGCAGCTCGTAGCGCAGCTCGGCGACGCCCTCGGTCGGCCAGGGTGAGCCGATGTCACGGCGGTAGTGCCCGTCGTCGACCTGGTCCCAGGCCACGTTGCGGCCCAGACCGTGCATCGCGTTGCCGTCCTTGCCCAGGGGCAGCGGTGGGTCGCGCCCCCGACGTTCAACCGACCGGCCCGCACCCGTCCGGCCCACGGGATCATCGGGAAGCTGCCGGCCTCGGCCAGGAGCTCTCAGTCCGCCGACCTGCAAGGAGGTCAGCCGCGCTCCCTTGCTGGGATCGATCGTGGCGCGCAGCAAGCCGTTCTCGAGGACGTGAGTCACCCGTCCAGTATCACCGATACGTCAGACCCCGGCCTCGATCATGCCGCGCAGCTTTCTTCGAGCTCGCCGATCTCATCACGGAGTCGGGCAGCGACCTCGAACTGCAGCTCGGCGGCTGCGGCGTGCATCTGCTCGCTGAGCTGCTCGATCAACGCCGCCAGCTCACCGGACGGCAGGCTCGCGAGATCTGCGGTGTGCTGCCCCAACGGCACGACGGCGCCCTTGCGGCGCTTGTCGCCCGTGGCCGCGAGCAATGTCGCGGTGTCGGCGTCTTCGCGCGCGAGCATGTCGGTGATGTCGCCGATCTTCTTGCGCAGCGGTGTCGGGTCGATCCCGTTGGCGGTGTTGTACGCCACCTGGATGGCCCGGCGGCGGTTGGTCTCGTCGATCGCCAGTGCCATCGAGTCGGTGATGCGGTCGGCGTACATGATGACCTGACCCGAGACGTTACGGGCAGCACGACCGATCGTCTGGATGAGCGAGCGCCCTGACCGCAGGAAGCCCTCCTTGTCGGCGTCGAGGATCGCGACCAGGCTCACCTCGGGCAGGTCGAGGCCCTCGCGCAGCAGGTTGATGCCGACCAGGACGTCGTACTCCCCCATGCGCAGCTCACGCAGCAGCTCGACCCGTCGCAGGGTGTCGACCTCGCTGTGCAGGTAACGGGTGCGGATGCCGGCTTCGAGCAGGTAGTCGGTGAGATCTTCGGACATCTTCTTGGTCAGCGTGGTGACCAGGACCCGCTCATTCTTCTCGACGCGGGTGCGGATCTGGGTGATCAGGTCGTCGATCTGCCCCTTGGTCGGCTTGACCAGCACCTCAGGATCGACCAGACCGGTCGGGCGGATGATCTGCTCGACGACGTCGTGCTCGACCTTCTCCATCTCGTAGTTGCCGGGGGTTGCCGAGAGGTAGACCGTCTGACCGATGCGGTCGAGGAACTCGGGCCACTTGAGCGGACGGTTGTCCATGGCGCTGGGCAGCCGGAAGCCGTGATCGACCAGCGAGCGCTTGCGCGACATGTCACCCTCGTACATCGCACCGATCTGCGGGATCGTCACGTGCGACTCGTCGACGACCAGGACGAAGTCTTCGGGGAAGTAGTCGAGCAGACAGTTGGGCGCCGAGCCGGCCGCGCGTCCGTCCATGTGGCGCGAGTAGTTCTCGATGCCGGCGCAGGTGCCGACCTGCTGCATCATCTCGAGGTCATAGGTCGTGCGCATGCGCAGTCGTTGCGCCTCGAGCAAGCTTGCCCTCGCCCTCGAGCTCGGCCAGCCGCTCTTGCAGCTCGATCTCGATCGTGCGCATCGCCCGCTGCATCGTCTCGTTGCCGGCCGCGTAGTGCGTCGCGGCACCGACGAACAGCTCTTGGTCGTCGCTGAGGACTTCGCCAGTCAGCGGGTGCAAGGTCATGAGGCGCTCGATCTCGTCGCCGAAGAACTCGACCCGGACAGCCATCTCTTGGTAGACGGGGAAGATCTCGACGGTGTCGCCCTTGACCCGGAACGTGCCACGGGTGCTGGCGACGTCGTTGCGGACGTACTGCGCCTGCACGAGCGTGCGCAGCAGCTGCTCGCGCGGCAGCTTCGCCGACCTTGAAGCCGATCATCCGCTCGAGGTACTCCTGGGCAGAACCCAGGCCGTAGATGCACGAGACCGTCGCCACCACGATGACGTCTCGGCGGGTCAGCAGCGACCAGGTCGCCGAGTGCCGCAGGCGTTCGACCTCTTCGTTGATCGAGGAGTCTTTCTCGATGTAGGTGTCGCTCTGCGCGATGTACGCCTCAGGTTGGTAGTAGTCGTAGTAGGAGACGAAGTACTCAACCGCGTTGTGGGGCAGCAGCTTACGCAGCTCGTTGGCGAACTGGGCCGCCAGCACTTGTCGGGCATCATCACCAGCATGGGGCGCTGCAGCCTTCGGCCAGCCAAGCTGTCGTGGCGGTCTTGCCGGTGCCCGTGGCGCCCAGCAGCACGACGTCCTGCTCACCGCCCCGGATGCGCTTGGCGAGCTCGGCAATGGCCGCGGGCTGGTCGCCGGCAGGCTGATAGTCGGACACGACCTGGATGGGCGCCACCTGGCGCCGGAGCTCGGACACTTGCCTCATGTGTCGAGCCTACGGGCCACCACCGACAAGGACGATAAAGTGACCCCATGCCCGTCACAGAACGCCGCGCAGCGCGCAAGAGGGAAATTCTCGAGGCGACCCGCAGCCTGTTCGACGAGCGAGGTGTCCGCGACGCCCAGATCGAGGACATCGCCCGCGCGGTCGGCATCAACCGCGCGATCATCTACCGGCACTTCTCCGGCAAGGAAGAGCTGTTCGCGCAGACTCTGGTCGGGTACCTGCGTGGCTCGACGAGACCTTGGCGGCGGCCGACGACTCGACCGCCGACCCAGAAGTCCGGTTGAGGGCGATCTCCGAGGCCTTCCTCGACTTCGGTGCCGGCCTTCCCGCCTTCGTCGACTGCGCCCAGGCGCTGCTGCGTCGTCGCGGCGAAGAGCTCATGGAAGAAGTCAGCCAAGAGGTCATGGTCGACCTCGGCGTTGCGATGACCGCCTGCCTCAACCACGCCGTCGAGATCCTGAAAGCAGGCGTGGCCTCTGGCCAGTTCAAGGTGGCTGATCCTCACCTGCTTGCCAACGTCTACTACACGCAGGCGCTCGGCGTGCTCAACCTCGCCACGTTGCAGCTGTCGGTGCGCGAGGAAAACCCCGGACTGCCCGCCGTCGACGCGGTCCCCTTCGACCAGGTCAAGGCGCTCGTGACGACCGCAGCCATCGCGATGGCCCGCGGGACCGCTGCCTGACCCTCGGGTCCATCCGGGCGGGTACCTGCCCTAGGTTTCTCGCATGCCCCCGCAGCTGAAGAGAGCTCTCGCCACGACCATTGCTGTCGTGCTCAGCACCGGCCTGACGGCCTGCGCAGGATCTCCTTCTGGTGACACTCCCGCGGAGAAGGCTGCGATCTCACTGGTCGAGGCACTGACGAGTGGTGACGGCAAGACCGCCTGCCCCTTGATGACCCCGAAGTTTCTCGCCGCGGTCAAGGCGGACATGGAGGATTCGGGCTGGGACGAAGAGACAGACGGCACCTGCGAGGGATACGTCAAGCTCACCTCAGAGCTCGTTGCTGGACACGGTGGGCTCCAGGTCAAGGCCGTGACCTCCACGACGACCTCGGCTGGAACCGCCGAGGTCGTCGTTCGCAGCAAGGGGCAACCCGACAACGGCTACGTGGTCAAGAAGGTCGGGACCGCCTGGCTCGTTGACGAGCACATCGACTCAGACGACTACTGAGCGCCAGCAACTAGGCTTCGAGGATCGCGACAACGCCCTGACCGCCGGCGGCGCAGATCGAGATCAGGCCGCGGCCCGAGCCCTTCTCGTGCAGCAGCTGGCGAGGTTGGCGATGATGCGTCCGCCGGTCGCGGCGAACGGGTGCGCGGCGAGCCAGCGAGGAGCCCTTGACGTTGCAGCTGCTGCGGTCGATCGCGCCCAGCGGTGCGTCGAGACCCAGCTTGTCCTTGCAGAACTCGGCGTCCTCCCAAGCAGCAAGCGTCGTGAGCACCTGACCGGCGAACGCCTCGTGGATCTCGTAGAAGTCGAAGTCCTGCAGCGTGAGGCCCTGACGGGCCGAGCATCCGCGGCACCGCGTAGACCGGGGCCATCAGCAGGCCTTCGGCTCCCGAGACGTAGTCGACCGCAGCGGTCTCGTAGTCGACGAAGTAGGCCTGCGGGGTCCAGCCGTGACGCTTCGCCTCGTCCTCGGACGCCAGCAGCACGACCGACGCACCGTCGGACAGCGGCGTCGAGTTGGCGGCCGTCATGGTCGCGCCCTCGCCCTTGCCGAAGACGGGCTTCAACGTCGCAAGCTTCTCCAGCTTGGAGTCAGGCCGCAAGTTGTTGTCCTTCGTGACACCGCGGAACGGCGTCACCAGGTCGTCCTGCCAGCCTTCGTCGTACGAACGCGCGAGGTTGACGTGCGAGGCGACGGCCAGCTCGTCCTGGGCCTCACGCGTGATGCCCCACTGCTTGGTCGTGATGGCCTGGCTGTCACCCATCGACAGGCCTGTACGGGGCTCGGCATTGCGGGGCTGGTCGGGGGCCAGGTGGCTCGGCCGGATCTTGGCCAACGCCGACAGACGCCCCTTGTTGTCCTTGGCCCGGTTGGCCTCCAGCAGGATCTTGCGCAGCTTCTCACCGACGGCCAGGGGCGCGTCGGACGTGGTGTCGGAGCCGCCCGCGATACCGGACTCGATCTTGCCGAGGGCGATCTTGTTGGCGACCAGCACCGCGGCCTGGATGCCGGTGTCGCAGGCCTGCTGGACGTCGTAGGCGGGTGTCGACGGCGAGAGCCGCCGAGCCGAGCACGGTCTCGCGGGCGAGGTTGAAGTCGCGGCTGTGCTTGAGCACGGCGCCGGCGGCGAACTCTCCGACCTGTTCACCGGCCAGACCGAACCGGTCCACCAGGCCGTCGACTGCGGCGGTCAGCATGTCCTGGTTGGAGGCGTCGACGTAGACCGTGTTGGAACGCGCGAACGGGATGCGGTTGCCGCCGATGACGGCGACGCGGCGCACCTGCTGGGTCGTGGCTGCGTCGGATGCGGCGGCCTTCTTGGCCGACTTCTTGGCTGGGGTCGTGTCCGCCATGGCGATCTCCTCGATCTTCGTGAACAGTGGAACCAGACAGTGCTGGTCAGGCAGTGCTGCCGTACGTGACGAGCGCCGCACACCCAAGGGTGGACTGGCCCTGAAACATGAGGTTACAGTTTCTGCAGCGATCCAGATACCAATGGTATCCGAGAGATAGGACACACCCCACTCATGACTGACCGTTACCAGTCGCTGGCACACAATCCCATCGGCAAGTTCGTCATCAAGAACCTGGGTCTGCCCAATCCCCCGGTGCTGGAGCGCTGGACCGAAGGCACCCCCCTCGTCCAGGGCACGGTGCTGATCGGCGCAGCGCCCAAGGGCACACTCGGCGCCTCCCTCAACACGACACTCAAGGCCAGCGGCATCGAGGTCGTCGGGGTCCGCGCCGACGGCAAGCGCTACAAGGGCCTGGTCTTCGACGCGACCGGCATCACCGACACCGCGGGCCTGGCTGACATGCAGCAGTTCTTCACCCCCGCCCTGCGCAGCCTCGCCGGCTCGGGTCGTCTCATCGTGATCGGCACCCTGCCCGAGCAGGCCGCCACCGAGACCGCCGCGATCGCGCAGCGGGCGCTCGAAGGCTTCGTCCGTTCAGCGGGCAAGGAAGTCGGTGGCAACGGCAGCACCGCCAACCTGGTGTACGTCGGTGCGGGCGCCGAGGGCGCCTTGACGTCCACCTTGGAGTTCCTGCTCTCCCCCAAGTCGGCCTTCGTCTCCGGGCAGGTCATCCGCCTCGGCCTCACCGAGCTGCTCACGCCCGACGCCGTCGCCGATCCGACCAAGCCGCTGGCCGGCAAGGTCGCGCTGATCACCGGCGCCTCGCGCGGCCTCGGGGCCGCCATGGCTCGCACGCTGCACCGTGACGGTGCCCAGATCATCGGTCTCGACGTCCCGGGACTCTCGACCGAGCTCGACGCCGTGATGGCCGAGTCGGCGGCACGTCGATCGCCGAAGACATCACGGCGGACGACGCTCCCAAGGTCATCGCCGCAGCCGTCAAGGCGGCGCACGGCGGCGTCGACATCGTCGTCCACAACGCCGGCATCACCCGCGACAAGCGGCTCAAGAACATGAAGACCGAGACCTGGAACCTCGTGATCGACATCAGCGTCGGCGCGCCGCAGCGGATCACCGCCGAGTTGCTCGACCAGAAGCTATCCGCACCGGCGGACGGGTCATCGGCATCTCCTCGATCGCCGGCATCGCCGGCAACAACGGTCAGACGAGCTACGGCACGGCCAAGGCCGGCGTCATCGGCTTCGTGCAAGACCTGTCCAAGCGCGTCGCCCAGGACGGCATCACGGTCAACGCGATCGCCCCGGGGTTCATCGAGACCGACATGGTCAAGACGATGCCGGTCGGCATCCGCACGGCCGGGCGTCTGCTCAGCTCGCTGTCGCAGGGAGGCCAGCCGATCGACGTCGCCGAGGCCATCGCCTGGTACGCCAACCCCGGTTCGTCCGCGATCTCGGGCAATGTCGTCCGCGTGTGCGGCCAGGCTCTGATCGGCGCGTGACGTGACGACCCGAGTCCTGACGAAGGCGCCGGCAGGTCTGCCGTTGATGCTCAAGGCAGCCTTGCCGGCCATCCCGCTGGTCGGCGCCCTGCCCGGCATCAAGCACACCGAGGGCGCCGCCCCCGATCTCGTGCTCGAGCGCAAGGCGATCGCCACCGATCGGGCGCACCTCGACGCGTACAACGAGGTCTGCGGCTTCCCTCGTGCCGACTTCCTGCCGGTGACCTATCCGCACATGGCGGCGTTCGGCCTGCACATGACGATGATGACCGACACCGCGTTCCCGTTCGCGCCGATGGGTCTGGTGCATCTGCGCAACACGATCCGGCAGCACCGCCGCATCCGGCCCGACGAGCTGTTGGACGTGTCGGTGCGCGCTGCCGATCTGCGGCCGCACCCCAAGGGCTCACTGATCGACCTCGTCACGACGGTGTCGGTCGCCGACGAGCTTGTCTGGGACGAGGTCATGACGTTGTTCTCGCGCCAGCCCGGCGGCTCGGCCGAGACGTCGGCCGCACCTCTGACCGGCGTCGAGGCCCCGCACGGCGTCGTGCACTGGAAGCTCGACGGCAGTCTCGGACGGCGCTACGGTGCGATCTCGGGCGATCGTAATCCGATCCACCTGTACCCGTTGACCGCCAAGGCTTTCGGCTTCAAGAGCAACATCGCCCACGGCATGTGGACGCTCGCCCACAGCCTTGCGGCGGTTCACAACAAGCTGCCGGAGTCGTTCGTCAACGACGCCGAGTTCCGCAAGCCGATCCTGCTGCCCAGCACCGTCGTGTTCGGATCGCAGCAGTCGGCCGATCAGCTGCGTGTTCGGGGTCAAGGGCGCCAAGAAGCCCAGCACCCATCTGGTGGGCCGGATCGTCCCCGGCCTCTGACGTTCATGGACACGGCGACCCCGAATCTGCCCTTCCGGTCTCTGAAGGCGACGACCGACTTCTACGCCCAGCTCGGCTTCACGCAGGAGTTCAGCGACGACGACTGGCTGATCTTGCGTCGGGGAGACCTGCTGATCGAGTTCTTCCGCCACGTCGACCTGGACCCGGCAACCAGCTCGTTCAGCTGCTGCCTGCGGCTCGACGACGTCGATGCGTTCTATGACGTCTGCCTGTCAGCCGGGATTCCGGAGACCACGCATGGCTTCCCGAGGCTGCACCGACCGCAGCGCGCAGCTCGGGGCTGCGCATCGGCGCTCTGCTCGATCCGGATGGGACTCTGCTGCGGCTGATCGCCAACCCCTAGTTGCCGGCGCGTAACGTCGAGCTGTCGCAGTTCGTTGTGGGTGCATGACCCGCACCGTTCTCGCCCGGTTCTTCGTCGTGATGGCTCTGAGCATCGCCTTGGTCGGTGCCTCGCTGTCCGTCACGACCGCCTCCGCAGCCACCCCGAAGTGGAAGCCGCGCGCACCGCAGTACGCGGGCACCGTCACCGAGCGCGACGTCGCGATCCCCATGTCGGACGGCACGATCTTGCGAGGTGACGTCATGCGTCCGGCCGATGCGCGAGCGGGAAGGCGATCAACCAGCGCTTCCCCGTCATCGTCACGATCACCGCTTACAACAAGTCCGTCCTGTCGTCGGCCGGTGGTCTCGGCGGCGCCAGCCCCGACTACCTGGTCAAGCGCGGCTACGTGCAGCTGACCGTCGACGCTCGCGGCACCGGCAGCTCCGAAGGCGTCTGGCAGGCCTTCAGCGCCCGCGAGAACAAGGACGGCGGCGAGATCATGACGTGGGCCCACTCCAAGAGCCGCCCCTGGAGCAATGGCAGCACCGGGATGTCCGGCCCGTCCTACATGGGCATCAGCCAGCTGTGGGCGGCGGCCGCGCAGCCTCCGGGCCTCAAGGCGATCTTCCCGCAGGTGCCAGGAGCCGACGTCTACCGTGACGTCGTTGCGTCGGGGCGGTCAGGTCGACGTCGGATTCATCCCGTTGTGGATGGGACTCGTCACGGCCACCGGGATCGATCCGCCGGCGGTCACCGCGACTGCACCGCAGTCCGGCATCAGCGCCCTGCTGCAGCACCTCGTCGGTGCGGGGACGTTCACCGTCCCGCTGCTGGTCAGCGCGCTAGGTGGCGGCGAGCCGGCCTATGACGGCCCGTTCTACGCCGAACGGTCCGCGATCAACGTCGTCAACCGGATCAAGGTGCCGGCGTTCTTCGTGTCAGGTGAGTACGACCTGTTCCAACGTGGCACGCCGCTGCTGTTCGAGAACCTCAACCAGCGCAAGATCCCGACCAAGCTGATCGTCGGACCGTGGGACCACCTGCAGGCGTCTGGCGGCACGGGGCTGGGAGAAGGCCGGGCACGGAACGCTCGCCGAGCTGCAGCTGCGCTGGTTCGACCACTACGTCAAGGGCATCAAGGATGCGACGCTCGACAGCGACATCGCCAACCTGACCTACTACCAGCAGGGAACTGGCGCCTGGACGAAGTCGCGCGCCTGGGTCGGTTCCAACATCCGCGCGACGAGCCTGCGGCTCTCGGGATCGTCGAGCACCGGCGGCGCGCCCGGAAGACTGACGACCGGCAAGCCTGTCGACGGCACCTCGGACGTGCTCCCTGTGCCGGTGGCCGGCTCTGCACCCGCTCGGCCAGTCAGTGGACAGCGGGCATCCTGAACATGGTGCTGCCTGACAACCCGTGCTTCACCGACAACGCACTCAACGACAAGACCGGCGTCGTGTTCGAGACATCCGCCGCCACGAAACCCTGACGCTGCAGGGCCCGATCAACGCCCGGCTGTGGACGTCGTCGATCGGCGGCGACGGCATGCTGTCGGTCTCGTTGTCCGACGTCGCCCCCGACGGCAAGGTCAGTCGGCTCACCGGTGGCTGGCAGGTGCTGTCGCATCGCGCGCTCGACAAGAGCAAGTCACGGTACGTCGACGGCAACTGTTGCAGCCCTTCCATCCGTTCACGAAGGCTGCACAGAAGAAGCTGGCCAGTGGCGAGGTGGCCCCTGTCGACGTCGAGATCTTCCCGACCGCCGCGCAGATCAAGCCCGGACAGCAAGCTGCGGCTCGCGGTGCAAGCCTTCGATGTCCCTCACCTGCTGCCCACGCTGCCCGACCTGCTCGGCACGTTGACCGTCATGAAGATCCACAGCTCGGCGGCGTACCCGTCCGAGCTGACCATCCCGACCGTGGGCACCTTCGCGTCGTCGACGGCTGTGAAGCTGCGGCACCGCACGACCCCACACCCGCAGGACGAACCGGGCGACCGTCACCGTGAAGAACGATGGCTTTGTCGCCACCGGCAAGGTCGCGGTCTATGTCGGCTCCCGCAAGGTCAGGACCGAGATGCTGAAGAAGGGTCGCGTGGTCGTCACGCTCCCCGAAGCAGGCTCGCGCCCGCGCCTACCGGGTGACGGTCAAGTACCTCGGATCGCCGACCGTCCGGTCATCGAGCCGCTCGGTGACCTGGCGGGTGCGTTAACGCGTGACCGGCCGGATCAGGCCCTCTTGAGCCGCTGACGCGACGAGCGTCCCGTCCTGCGCGAAGACCCGCGCCGTGCTGAGGCCGCGCGCACCGGACGCCGACGGCGACGTCTGGTCGTACAACAGCCATTCGTCGGCCGCGATCGGTCGGTGGATCCAGACCGTGTGGTCGAGCGAAGCCGGCTGGATCTTCGGTGAGCCGATGTAGTAGCCGTGCGGGACCAGGCTGACACCCAGCAACGTCAGGTCACTGACGTAGGTGAACACCGCGTTGTGGACGATCCGAGACTTTCGGCAGCGGTCCCGCGGCCTTGAACCACAGGCGCTGGACGCCGGGCACGTACTGGCGCTGCGGATCGTCCGAGGCACGGTTGTCGCCGATGTAACGGATGTCGAACGACGACCACTCGGCTTCCCAGTGCTCGGCGGCGGCTGTGCCGAGACCGCGGACGATCTCGACCATGGGCGTCGCCTCGTCGGGGCCCGGCACCTCGGGCATCGCATCTTGGTGGTCGAACCGGGTTCGTCGATCTGGAACGACGCCGTCATGTAGAAGATGATCTTGCCGTGCTGGCGGGCGCCACCCGCCGGGTCGTGAACGAGCGGCCG
This sequence comes from Aeromicrobium sp. UC242_57, assembly GCF_044452305.1. Lineage (NCBI taxonomy): Bacteria > Bacillati > Actinomycetota > Actinomycetes > Propionibacteriales > Nocardioidaceae > Aeromicrobium > Aeromicrobium sp. UC242_57. Next base: position 1,625,425 of record NZ_JBIOAM010000003.1, read on the forward strand.
TCGCGAACGTTCTCGACGTCGTAGATGATCGGGATGCTCGGGTCGCCGCCCAGCAGGAAGTACACGTACATCGAGTGCACATGACGGTCTTCGGGCACCGTCAGCTGCGCGGCCATCAACGCCTGCGCTGCGACCTGACCGCCGAAGACCCGCTTGACGGTGGAGTTCTTGGGCTGCGATCCGCGGAAGAGCCCGACCTCGAGGGTTTCGAGCTCCAGCAGTCCGACAACTTCTTCAATCGAGGAGGGCACAGCCCGATGCTACGGGGAGTACGCGTCTGAGGCGATGAAGAAGAGGCTCCCGGAACCGTGATGTACGTGACGCGACGCATGAGCTGCTCGAACGGCCCTCGTCGTCCAGCCAGGCGCATGCGGTCGGCCAGCACGGACTGTCGTCGCCCAGGTGGCGGTGGCCAGCAGCGCCGTCGCGGCGACGCTGAGGTCGTCGGCCAGACCGAGCAGGAATGGCGTGAACACGATGGTCCAGATCACCGACTGTGCCAGGTAGAACGTCATCGAGCGCTGGCCAGTTGCGGCGATCGCCTCGACGACCCGCGGTCGCCGGCTACCCAGGCCGGAGGCCACCAGGACGATCAGCGCCGCGTACCCGAAGCCGCCCAGCACGCCCGTCGCGTCATGCAGCGGGCCAATGACCTCCAGCGTCGAGTCGGACGGCACCCCGGTGACGCCTGAGAGCATCAGCGCGATCGGCTGTGCACCGGCGACAGCGGCCGTGATGCCGAGCACCGCGGTCGCCGCCAGCAACCGCCGATGCTGCTCTGGACGTTCGAGCACCCGGCGGCGCCCGAACCACAGACCGACCAAGAACGGGCACAGGAAGCCAATCGGACCCAGCAGCATGATGAACGGCACCACGACGATCCGTTCGGTGAGCATCGTGGCCAGGTCGGGCGGCAGCATCGACGGGTCCGGCCCGTCGGTCGAGATCGTCAACGAGTCGGCGGATGGCAGCGCCGTCAGGATGAAGATCGCTGCGGCGACGCCCAGCAGCCAACGATCGCTCCACCGCAGCGTCCACACGCCGAAGAACAGCAGCACACCGTAGGCGCCGAGGATGTCGCCGACGTACAGGAGCATCCGTGGACGAAGCCGACCAGCACGAGCGCGGCGCTGCGACGCCACAGCAGGTGCCGCACGCCGCGGCGTCCGAGCCCCTGCTGACGCCGGACGATCTGAGCCACACCGTAGCCGAACAGCAGCCCGAACATCGGGAACGCCCGGCCGTCGACGAAGGTCGCGATGAACCAGATCGTGGCGTCGTCGATCGCCGAGCCGCCCATGGGAAATCCGCCCCGCACCTGGTCGCCCATCAGGAAGTAGTGCGAGTTGGCGAGCGCGATGAACAGCAGCATCAGGCCGCGCGCCAGGTCAGGACCGAGAGCGCGCTCCTCCAGCGTCATGGGTCCCACCGGCTGCGTCGTCACACGATGAATCTAGGTCAGACGTAATGCCAGGCGCATCAGCCGAAGGTCGAGCATGGAGCAGACCTTCGGTTCGCCTAGCAACAGCACCCGTTACCCACGGCGCCGAACTGCAAGTCGCCAGCGGCGCATGAATCGCCCCGATACGGATTGGCCGATGGACATGCCAGAGCATCCATCAGGCCCTGGTGTTCAGCGGTGTCGATCGCCGCCACCTGGGCTACACGTCAGCCCCATCCCTGTCCACAGATGCTGACAGCCCTATTCCAACCCGACCGAGCAACCGCAACTATCGAAATATGTCAACGTTGCAGCAAGCTTTCATGTTCAGGCATCTTCTGCATATACCTTCACAAACCGACCGTCGACAAGTAAACTTGTGATCAGAAATGGTGAGTCGGACGAGCCGCTCATTCTCGAATCAGCACATCGGCACGGCGTGACGACCGAGAACATGCTGCACGCCATGAGGTTCTCGATCCAAGAAGTCCGACAAGCCGACGACATGGTCATGTTCATCGGCCCCGACCGCACCGGGCACACGCTCATCGAGGTCGGGGTGGTGATCTGGTGGGGTGGCGAACTTGCCATCGCTCATGCCTACTGCCCAGCTCGAGACAAGTACCTCAGGTGATCTTGATGCCACGCTCGCTAGCCGAACTCATCGCCAACGCCGACGCGCTTGCTGATGCCTTCGAGAACTACGAACCCCAACCCGGCGACTTCGACGCCCCCCTACCCCCGCTGATGGCTGTCAAGCTGGCCGCGTATCGGCGGGCTCAGGCCGAAAAGGACCTCGCAGAAGCGATCAGCCAAGCGCGCGACGCCCAGCTCTCGTGGCGTGAGCTGGGCGAGGCGCTGGGCACCAGTGGTGAAGCGGCCCGCCAGCGCTATGGCGTGGCATAACACCGCTGACGAACGAACCGCGCTCTAGCCCTGCTCGTCCTTGCGCTGACGGGCCAAGAACTGCTCGAACTGGTCGGCCAGCTCGTCGCCACTGGGCAGGTCGCTGTCGCTCGCGAGCAGCGACTGCGCGGCACCGCGGGTGAAGGCGTCGTACTGCTCCTCGAGGCCACCGAGCAGACCAGCGCCGCCCTGTTCCTCGATCTGCTGCTCGATCTCCTTGATCGCATCGCCTTGGCGGGCGCGCAGCGCGTCGACGTCGAGGCTCAGCCCGGTGCGGTCGACGAGTGCGTCGATCAGCGCCAGCGAGGCCGTCGGATAGTCGATCTGCGCGAGGTAGTGCGGGACGTGCACGACATAACCGGCGGCGTCATGACCCCACTGGCCGAGTCGGTACTCGAGCAGAGCCTGTGCCGACGACGGCACCGTGACCTGCGCCGACCAGATGTTCTGCCGGTCGATCAGCTCAGGACGTGTGCCGTGGGCCGTGATCATCGACGGACGGGTGTGCGGCACGCCCATCGGCACAGCGCCGAGGCCGATCGTCAACGGCACATCATTCTCTTCGACGAACTCGTGCACCTCGTTGACGAACAAGCTCCCCACTGGAAGTCGGGCTCGGGACCCGCCATCAAGAAGTACGGAACACCATTCGCGTCGTGCTCGAGCACGATCTGCAGCGTCGGATCTTCGTAGTCGGCGTAGTGGTTCTCGCGGAACGCGATCATCGGACGCCGGGCGCGGTAGTCGAACATCGAGTCGATGTCGAACTCGTAGACGACGTCGCCGTTGCCCGACTTGAGCTGGTCGGCGGCCAGGCGCGCGGCCGAGCCGGCGCCGAGGAAGCCGTCGAGAGCATGGATCAGCACCGGTCCAGAACCCGTACGGGTCGGCCGGTCAGCACGCTTGTGCACGAAGTTGCTTCGTGAGAGCCAGTTCTTCATCGACATGGTCAACCACTCACCCGTCCGTGCTATTCCGAGCCAGCCGAGCCAACGTGTCGTCGGCGACCGTCTCAGCCGTCAGACCGAGCCGGTCGAGGATCACGTTGCGCTTGGCGTGGTCGAGGAACTCCTGCTCGATGCCATGCACCCTGACCGGCACCTCGATGCCGGCATCGCGCACGGCCTGCGTGTACGCCGAGCCGACGCCACCGTGGCGTCCGTTGTCCTCAACCGTCACGACCAGGTCGTACTCCCCCGCCAGCGACACCAGTACGGGGTCGAAGGGCTTGCTCCACCGGGGGTCGACGACCGTGACACCGTGGCCTGCGGCCCGGATCAGGTCGGCGGCCTCGGCGGCGAGGTGGGCGAAGATGCCGACCCCCACGATCAGGACGTTCGTGGCCTCATCGCGCGAGAGCACGTCGGAAGCTGCCGATTCGCTCGATCGCGGGAAGCTCGTCGACGACTGGCCCCTTCGCGAACCGGATGACGGTCGGTGCGTCGTCGACGTCGACCGCCTCACGCAACAGCTCGCGCAGCTGCGTGCCGTCACGGGGAGCCGCGAGCCGCAGGGGTGGGGACGATCTGCAGCAACGACATGTCCCACATGCCGTTGTGGCTCGCACCGTCGTCGCCGGTGACACCAGCACGGTCGAGCACGAACGTGACACCGCACTTGTGCAGCGCGACGTCGAGCAGCACCTGGTCGAACGCCCGGTTGATGAACGTGGCGTAGACCGCGACCACGGGGTGAAGCCCGCCCATCGCGAGACCCGCAGCGCTGGTGACGGCGTGCTGCTCGGCGATGCCGACGTCGAACACCCGGTCGGGGAACTTGTCGGCGAAGGCGTCGAGACCGACGGGATACAGCATTGCGGCGGTGATGCCGACGACGTCGGGACGCTCGTCGGCGATGCGGACGATCTCGTCGCGGAACACCGACGTCCATCCGGCCGGAGCGACGTTGAGAGCGTCTCCGGTCTCGCGGTCGAAGGGACTGGCCTGGTGCATCTGGTCGTTCTCGTTGGACACCGCGATGTCGTAGCCCTGACCCTTGGTGGTCAGCACGTGCACCAGCACCGGACCGCCGAACTTCTTGGCTTGGGTCAGCGCGTGCTCGACCGATGCCAGGTCGTGGCCGTCGACCGGGCCGATGTACTTGAGCCCCAGGTCTTCGAACATGCCCTGGGGTGCGAGGGCGTCCTTGACGCCCTTCTTGATGGCGTGCAGCGCCTCATAGGCCTGCGCGCCACCGAAGCGGGCGTTGCTGAGACGTTCGCGGATCGCACTGAGCGTGGGTTCGTACTTGGGGTTGGTGCGGATGTCGGTGAGCCGGTTGGCGAGCCCGCCGACGGTCGGGGTGTACGAGCGGCCGTTGTCGTTGACGATCACGACGAGCCGGCGGTCGTTGTCGGCAGCGATGTTGTTGAGGGCTTCCCACGCCATGCCGCCGGTCAGCGCCCCATCGCCGATCACGGCGACGACGTGATCGTCCTTGCCGAGCAGGTGGTTGGCCTTGGCCATGCCGTCGGCGTACGACAGGCTCGTGGACGCGTGCGAGTTCTCGACCCAGTCGTGCTCGGACTCGGCGCGGCTCGGGTAGCCCGACAGGCCACCTTCGGTGCGCAGCGAGCTGAACTCGCCAGCGCGGCCGGTCAGCATCTTGTGGACGTACGACTGGTGACCGGTGTCCCACACGACCCGGTCGCGGGGAGAGTCGAAGACCCGGTGGATCGCCATGCCGAGCTCGACGACACCGAGATTGGGTCCGAGATGTCCTCCGTTGGAGGCCACTGACGTGATCAGCAAGCTCGCGGATCTCGGCGGCGAGCTGAGTCGGCTGCTGCTCGTCGAGACCTCTCAGGTCGGAGGGTCCAGACAACGTGCCCAGGACACTCATTGCGGGCTCCTTCCCTCCGTCGGCCATAGCGTCCAGTCTATCGGCGTCACCTGAGCCCGCGTCTTCACGGCACGTCGAGCACGGCGATCGTGCTCTGCTCGAAGCTGCCGAGCCACACTTTGCCACCTACCTGACGGACGCCGGTCGCCTTGCCGAACCGGTCGTGCTCACCGGCGATGTCGTGGACGAGGGTGCCGTCGGGCGCGTAGGCGTGGATGTTGATGAGCTTCTTGGCCTGTGGCTGGAACCGTTCAGGCAGCGACCAGACGATCTTGCGGATCCACGGCGCCTTGGGCAGGAGCTTGTCGAGGATCTCGTCGCGAGGCGAGGCGATCGTGACCCAGATGTTGCCGTCCTCGCCGGTCGAGATGTTGTCGGGAAAGCCGGGAAGCACTGCGACGAACGGCTCAGCCGTGCCGGCCTTGTCGCCGGTCAGCCACAGGCGTTGCAGTGCGTAGCCGGCCGTCTCGGCGACGATCACGAACGACTCGTCGGCGGCGAGGGCGACCCCGTTGGCGAAGGCGAGGTGGTCGAGCAGCAGCGTGAGAGTGCCGTCGGGATCGCGTCGGAACAGCCGTCCGGTCGGCCGATGCTCGATTAGGTCGCCGCGCCAGTGCTCGAAGCCGAACTTCGTCGACGAGTCGGTGAAGTAGATCGTGCCGTCGGCCGCGACGGCGGCGTTGTTGCAGAACCTGAACGGTGCACCGTCGAATCCGTCGGCGAGCACCGTGAGGGTGCCGTCCGCGTCGAGCCGCAGGAGCCCGTGGGTCGAGTCGCACACGACGTACCCACCGTCGGGGTGGTGCTCGATGCCGAGCGGACGACCGTGGGTCGTGGCCATGACGGTCTCGGCCCCGGTCTCGGGATCGATGGCGAGCAGCCGACCGTCCTCGACGCCCGTGATGACCTGCCCGTCGGAACGCAGCAGCACGTCCTCGGTGCCATAGCCCGACGTGTCGTAGACCCGCAGACCTCGCGGTGCGGTGGGCTGTCCGGACGGCGCCGGAGCAGGCGGTGTCCAACGGGCTGGATCGAGCGACGGCTTGGTCATTCTCGGGACCCTAGCCTGAGATGCCGGTGTCCCGATAGCGTCCGCGCAGGTGAAGCATCGCGTCGGCGTCGCCCACGTCAACGTGCTCGACGGTTCCTTCGAGCAGCAGCGCCCAGCCGACGTGACGCGACGGCGGGCCGCTGCGTCGAACCCCGAGCCAGCCTGCTGTGCCGGTCAGGACCGGCCCCCACTCGCTGTCGGTCCACGTCCCCATCGTGAACGGCCCTCCCGGGGCCGGTGCGGTGCCGGCGAACGCGTCGGCCAAGAAGCGGTGCTCGGTGCCGAGCACGTTGACGACCCAGGTCTGCGGCTCGTCGATGCAGAAGTCGGAGTCTTCGTCGACGAGGCCCAGCACCTGGGCCGGCTCCCCGTCGGCCACCAGCACCGACGAGATCGTCAGACCGCTGCGTCCTGCACCGGTGCCGCTCGTCCAGACCGTGACGGGCGCCGGCATCCGGCCTCGCAGACGGCGCAGTGGATCGCGCTGCCCCTCCGGAGGGACGAACGGGTGGTCGGAGTGGATCGTCACACCAGTGACACTAGTTCGTCGACTGGCCGACGCGGTTGAGGGCGGGGTCGTTCAAGGCAGGTAGGCGACCCGCACCGCGAAGACCGCTTGCTGCCCGTCCTTGACCGTGCCGACGAGCTCGACCCGATCGGCCCGCTCCGCACGCTCGTGGCGCCCGCCGACGAACTGCATCCCGACCTCGCCGGGTCGCATCGACACCGAGGTGCTCGCCCCGACCGGCAGGTCTCCGGGCTTCAGGTTCCAGGTCCATCGGGCAACGGGCTCGTCACCGGCATAGGCCGTGGCCACCAGCCGGGTCAACAACGTGACGTCCTTGGCCTTGAAGCGGAACCGGAGCGCCTGCAGGCTCTTGACCTCGAACGACAGCCCACCGCCGGAGGTGAGCTGACAGGACACGGCGTTCTGGTTGTTGGCCTTGATGGTGGCGCCACCGACGGCCGCCAGGTCAGCAGCCTGCAGGTAGACGAAGTCGCGGTGCTCTGACAGAGGGGCCGAGACTCGACGCGGCGGACGTCCGGTGGCCTCGCGGACGCGCTGGGAGCCAGCCGGGTCACGCGAGGCGACGATCAGCGACCACGTGTTGGCCAGGGGTTCGACGTGGTGGGCGATGAGGCCAGCGCCGTCGAGCATCCCCTTGAGCCGGGCGACGTCGAACACCGAGACGTGCCCCCACTCGGCCTCGATCCGTCCGTGCATCGGCACGGAGAACAGCAGGTCTGCACCCTCAGGCAGCGCATCGGCCAGCGTCTTGAGCGCAAGCTCGGCGTCGGGGACGTGCTCGAGCACCTCGCAGCAGATCACCAGCTTGGCGCCGGTGGCCTCGATGTCCTCGCGGCGCAGCTGGTAGAGATCTGCCACCTTGAGGTTGAGCGAGTCGGGCTCGAGCCCGTTGACGTGGAACAGGTCGGTCGCGATGGGCACGTAGCGGTCGACGATGTCGATGCCGTGATAACGCCGGACGCCTCGATCCTTGATCAGCTGGGCGGCCAGCAGCCCGCGACCGAAGCCGACGTCGAAGACCGTCTCTCCGTGACGGGCGAAGTCGAGGGTGCGACGGAACCGCAGCCGGTTCTTCTTCGTCTCGGGCACCAGCTCCTTGCCCGTGGACAGGGTGTAGTTCAGCTCGCCGATCGTGTCTTCGGCGTAGGCGTGCCAGGCGGCCGTCTCATGACCGAAGAGACGGTCGGCGCCACGCTTGCTGAGCCGTTCGTGGGCGTCCAGGAGCAGCCAGCCCGCCCGAACGGCCGCGACCTCGGCGGCGTCGGTGCCTTCGAGCTCGTCGACCTGCTCGGCAGGCGCAGTCTCGGGGACGACCCGCAGCAGCCTGCCGGGGATGCCGTCGGTGCCGATCGGCTTGAGGTCTGCTGAGGAAGAAGGGGGCTGGGAACGGCGTACGAGTCGCGCGAGGCGGCCGACGGCACTGGCCCGGACAGTGGTCATTGGCCAGACGTTATCGGCGAAGGGGCCGTCCGCGTGGGATTTCGACCAGATCCTTGACTTAGTTCAAGTCTCGTATTAAACAAGGATGATGGGAACAGACCTCGTGCTCGGCATCGACTCGTCGACACAATCGACGAAGGCCGTGCTGGTCGATGCCACTACCGGCGACGTCGTCGCACAGCAGTCGGCGCCCCCACCCGCCCGGCACCGCAGTCGATCCGCGTGCCTGGCTCACCGCATTCGACCAGGCCACCGCCGACCTGCTCCCCCGGGCGTCGGCCGTCGCCGTCGGCGGACAGCAGCACGGCATGGTGGCCCTCGACCCCGCAGGCGACCCCGTCTTCGACGCCCTCCTGTGGAACGACACCCGCTCCAGCGCCGAGGCGCGCGACCTGATCGACGAGCTCGGCGGCGCGCAAGCCTGCGCCGAGACAGTCGGGAGCGTCCTGGTGGCGTCGTTCACCTCGACCAAGCTGCGCTGGCTGCGCGACCACCGCCCTGAAGCCGCGCGCCGCGTCCACGAGGTGCTCCTGCCGCACGACTACATCTCCAGGCACCTGACCGGCGAGACGTTCACCGACCGCGGCGATGCCTCCGGCACCGGCTACTTCTCGACCGCAGCGGATACCTGGCGCCCAGACCTCGCCGAAGCGGCCATCGGACATCCGGTCAACCTGCCGCGCATCGTCGGGCCTGCCGAGGTGGCCGCGCACGCCCCCACAGGAGCAGTCGTGGCAGCTGGCACCGGCGACAACATGGCCGCCGCGCTGGCGCTCGACGTGCAACCCGGCGACGTCGTCGTGTCGATCGGGACGTCTGGGGTCGCCTCCTCGATCAGTGCCACCCGCGTCGCCGACGGCACCGGGTCGGTCACCGGGTTTGCCGACGCCACCGGACGCTTCCTCCCCCATGGCCACGACCATGAACGCCGCACGCATCCTCGACCTGCAGTGCCGCCTGCTCGGCGTCGACCACGACGAGCTCGGTCGCCTCGCGCTCGCCGCACCGTCCGGCGCAAACGGCCTCACGTTGCTGCCGTACTACGACGGCGAGCGCACCCCCAACCGCCCCGACGCCACCGGCACCTGGGCTGGCCTCACCTCGTCCACGACACGTGAAGACCTCGCACGAGCCGCCTTCGAGGCGCTCCTCTGCTCGCTGGCCGACGCAGTCGACCTGCTCGTCGGGATGACCGGCGACCCGGTGCAACAGATCCTGCTGATCGGTGGCGCTGCCAGCAATCCGGCCATCCAGACCCTCGCCCCCCGCGATCCTCGGCGCGCCCGTCACCGTCCCAGCACCAGGTGAGTACGTCGCACTCGGCGCCGCACGGCAGGCCGCCTGGGCGTTGTCAGGCGACGTCGCCCCACCGGCCTGGTCTCCTGCCCCGGCCACGACCCACACAGCAGAACCGACCCCTCTCGTGCGTGAGGCCTACGCACAGCTGCGCGAACGCACGACGCGCTGGCACTGACACCGCACACCCATCCACACCCAGATCGGACCCACCATGACCAACCTGACCCCCACCCCCGCCGACAAGTTCTCCTTCGGCCTGTGGACCGTCGCCTACCCCGGACGTGACCCGTTCCGGCGAGCCGACGCGCGCCGACATGGACCCGATCTACGCCCTCGAGAAGCTCGCCGGCATCGGCGCGTACGGCGTCAACTTCCACGACGACGACCTGATCCCGTTCGGCACCGACGACTCCCGCCCGCGACGCCATCATCGACCGGTGGAAGAAGGGACTCGCCGACACCGGGCTCGCCGTGACGACGGCGACGACCAACCTGTTCACGCACCCGATGTTCAAGGACGGCGGCTTCACGTCCAACGACCGCGAGGTGCGACGGTTCGCGATCCGCAAGGTCATGCGCAACATCGACCTCGCCGCCGAGCTCGGCGCGAAGGTCTACGTGGCCTGGGGCGGCCGTGAAGGCGCCGAGTCCGGCGCCGCCAAGGACGTCGCAGCAGCACTCGACCGCTACCGCGAGGCGTTCAACGTGCTCTGCGAGTTCGTCACCGACAAGGGCTACGACATCAAGTTCGCGATCGAGCCCAAGCCCAACGAGCCGCGCGGCGACATCCTGCTGCCGACGATCGGTCACGCACTGGCTTTCATCGAGACCCTCGACCGCTCTCGGCTGGTCGGCGTCAACCCCGAGATCGGGCACGAGGAGATGGCCGGGCTCAACGCCGCACATGGCTACGCCCAGGCCATGTGGCAGGGCAAGCTGTTCCACATCGACCTCAACGGGCAGAGCGGTCCCCGCTACGACCAGGACTTCCGCTTCGGTGCAGGCAACGCTCGCGGCGCCTTCTGGGTCGTCGACACCCTGCTGCAGGGCGGCTACGACGGCCCCGTCCACTTCGACTTCAAGACGCCGCGCACCGAGGACGACAACGGCGTCTGGGTCGCCGCCGAGGCCTGCATGACCAACTACCTGATCCTGCGTGACAAGGCTCTGGCGTTCCGGGCAGATCCAGAAGTGCAGGCAGCACTCGAGGCGGCCAAGCTGCCCGAGCTGGCGGTGCCGACCCTCGCCGAGGGCGAAGGCTGGGCCGAGCTCGCCGAGGCACCCTTGGCCGATCCCGAGGTCCTGGCGGCCCGCGGAGCCGGCTTCGCAGCCTCGACCAGCTCGCCCTCGAGCACCTGTACGGGGTGCGCTGAGCGTGGGCGACGCGCCGACCGCGACCGAGCACGTACGGCGGCAGAACACCGGGCTGGTGCTCCGATCATTGCGGTCGGACGGACCCGGCACGCGGACCGAGCTCGCTCGCCGCACAGGCCTGGCCAAGGCCACGATCGGCACCATCATCGGCGAGCTCGAGTCTGGGGGCGCCGTCGCCGAGGACGGTCCGGTCGTGGCGGGTCGAGGGCGTCCCGGCCGTCCGGTCGCCCTGACCGGCGAGAGGATCGTGGGCCTCGGGCTCGAGGTCAACGTCGACTACGTCTCAGCCGTTGCGCTCGACCTGGCTGGCCGAGTCACGCTGGCTGAGACCCGTCCGGTCGGCATCGGCAGTGACCTGGTCGCCCTGGCGACCGATGTTCGCAACTCGCTGATGGCCGACGGTCACACGGTCGTGCGCGCCGCCGTCGCAGTGCCGGGTCTCGTCGACCGCGACAACCGCACCGTCGCATGGGCCCCCAACCTCGACTGGCACTCACGACCGCTCGCCGACGAGCTCGAGACTGCCTTCGAGGGCCAGTGCCCCACGACGGTCGACAACGACGCCAACTGCGCTGCGCTGGCGGAGTCGTCCCACGGGATCGCGGTCGATGTCGAGGACTCGCTGTACCTCACCGGAACTATCGGCATCGGTGCCGGCATCGTGCAGAGCGGCGTCCTGCTGCGGGGCGGTGCCGGGTTCGCTGGCGAGGTCGGCCACATGCCGATCGGTCATCCGTCCGCCGTGTGCGGTTGCGGGCGACGTGGCTGCTGGGAGGCCTCGGTCGGGCTGCGCGCGATGCTGGCCGCGGTCGGGATGGACGAGGCGAGCACTCCCCTGGCGACGGCTGCGCTCGTGGCCGAACGGGCCGCCTCCGATGCCGCGGTCCAGGCGGCGCTGACGCAGCTCGGGCGCGACCTCGGCAACGGCCTGGCCACGCTGACCGCTGTGCTCAACCCCTCGGCCATCGTCCTCGGCGGCTACTTCGTGCCGCTGGGCGAGTTCATTGTTCCTGCCGCACAGGAAGTACTGGCCGAGCGGCTGCCGTCGGCCGAGCTGCATCTGCCGGAGATCCGGCTCAGCTCGCTCGGCATCCAGGCTGCCGCTCTCGGTGCAGCGGAGCACGCATTGGCCGACGTGTTCTCAGGAGCGCTGCCGATCTGACCGAGGTCAGCGTCAGGCTGACAGCGCTGCTGCGGCGTCGTGGCAGGCCGTCGCCAGACGTCCCACCGGGTCGGCCAGCAACGGCTCGAAGGCCAGCTCGGCAGCGCCGTGCAGCACCGAGTCACCGCCGAGGCCGGGCAAGGTGACCCGGACGAGATCTCGAGGCGCCGCCAGCGCATGCGAGGCAAGCTCCTTCTCGACGACGTCGTGCACGAGCGGGAACAGCGACCGCAGGTAGCCGCCGAGGACGATGACCCGCGGGTTGAGCATGTTGACCATGCCCGCGAGTCCACGGCCGAGGTGGCCGGCGACAACCTGCAGGTCATCGGGCGCCTCGTGCACGGCTTCGAGGTACTCCCCCAGAGCGCCGACCCGTTCTGGCGGGCAACCGATCGCCAGCGCGATGGCCTCAGCGCCGATCTCGGTCTCCCAGCACCCACGGGCACCGCAGTGGCACGGCTTCCCCTCGGGCACGAACGGCATGTGGCCGATCTCGCCCGCGTACCCGCCAGCCCCTTCGAGCTTGTGGCCGCTCACGATGACACCGGCACCCACGCCGACCTCGCCGGACAGGTAGATGAGGTCCTCGACCCCGACGCCCGCACCCCGCAGGTGCTCCGACAGCGCACCGAGATCGGCGTCGTTGCCCAGCACCGGCATGCCCAGCTCGCCCAGCTGGTCGGCCAAGATCTGCGCGAACGGGACGTCGTGCCAGCCCAGGTTGGGGGCCAGCCGCACGTGCCCGTCGGACGCCCGGACGATGCCCGGGACGCCGACGCCCACGCCGACCAGTGCCGCACCGGGCTCGACGTCCTTGACGACGAGCCGCATCAGGTCGATGACCGACGCGGCGATCGCCTCGGGCGCACGTCCGGCAGGCACCGGTCCCGTCGCCCTCGACTGCACGACCCCGCCGAGGCCGATGCGGGCGACGGTCAGACCGTCGACCCGCACATCAGCGGCCAGGACGTACGCCCCCGTGCGCACGATGACGTCGACGGACGGGCGTCCCGCGCTGACCCGCGCCCCGGACGGCTTGGCCTGCTCGGCGAGACCGAGCGACTCCAGCTCGGTGACCAGCCCCGCGATCGTGCTGCGGTTGAGCCCCATCGTGGCGGTCAGCTCAGCCCGAGACACACGACCAGCACGGTGCACGTGACCCAGCACGGTGCCGAGATTGTGCCGACGGACATCCTCCTGGTTGGTGCCGACCCCGACCCGCCTGGCAGTGGCCATCTCTACAGGCCTGACGTGGAGCGACGCCTGCGGGAGATCGCGTCGACGCTCGCTGCAAGCAGCAGCACGCCACCGGTGACGACGAAGTTGATCCACGACGCCTGCGCAAGAAGGCCGAGGCCATTGGCGATCGTGGCGATCACGAGACCGCCGACGACCGCGTCACTGGCCTTGCCCTTTGCCACCGAAGAGGCTCGTGCCGCCGATGACCGCCGCGCCGACGGCGTACAGCAGCACGTTGCCGCCGCCGGAATCGGTCGAGACCTTGCCGAGGCGCGACGCCACGACGATGCCGCTGAGCGCCGCCATGCTCGAGCACATCATGAAGACCGAGACGCGAATGCGGTCGACGTTGATGCCGGCACGACGGGCCGCCTCGGCATTGCCACCGACGGCGTACACATGACGCCCCCACGTGGTGCGTCCGAGAGCGAACGTCCAGGCGATGAGCAGCACGATGACCATGGGGATGACGTACGGGATGCCCTTGATCGGGAAGTTGACGTTGACGCTGCGGTTCTGGTTCAGGATGTACGTCACGACCAGCAGCACGACCCCGATCGCGATGATCTGCGACACGACCACCGCGAACGGCTGGTGCTGCAGACCCTGCGAGACCTTGCGGCGATGACGCAGCAGGCTGAGTATCGCGTAGCCGGCGATGATGACGACGGCCGAGATCCAACCGGCCAACACGCTCATGTTGCTGTTGGCGATGCCGCTGATGACTTCCTGGTTGATGCGGACCGAACCACCCTCGCCGATGGCTTGAGAGTCACGCCCTGCAGGCCCAGGAAGAATGCGAGCGTCACGACAAATGATGGGATGCCTATCTTGGCGACCAGAAAGCCGATCACGATCCCGATGACGGCACCCGTCACGAGAGCGGCCAGCACCGCTACGCCCCACGGCTGGTCGTGCTTGACGACCAGCAGGCCCATGACGCAGGCCGCCACACCGCCCGCGACCCCCGCCGACAGGTCGATGTCGCCGAGCAGCAGGACTGGCACGAGCCCCATGGCGAGGATGATGATCGACCCTGCCTGCGTCGCCAGGTTCGCCATGTTGAGGTTCGACAGGAAGCGATCGTTTGCGATGCCGAACACGATGAACAGCACGACTAGCCCGAGGATCGACGGCAAGGCGCCCATGTCGCCGCCGCGCACACGCTGGACATACGCCTTGACGGAGTCGCCCAAGGTGTTGGACTGGGTGAGGTCGGAGACGAAGCCAGCCTGCTCCGCGTCGCTGATGATGTCAGTCATGGTGATCTCCCGGATCAGGCCGTGGCGGTCGGCGCCGCGGCACCGAGGTCGGATGAGGAACCAGTCGTGATGAGCTCCACGACCTGGCGTGACGTGACGTCCTTGGTCGCGACATCGGCCGCCACGCGGCCGAGGTACAGCGCCGTGATGCGGTCCGCAACCTCGAAGACGTCCGTGAGGTTGTGCGAGATCAGCAGGACGCCGACACCGGAGTCGGCGAGCCGGCGCACCAGGTCGAGCACCTGACGCGTCTGAGCGACGCCCAGGGCCGCCGTCGGCTCATCAGCAGGACGACCTTGGAGTTCCAGAGCACCGACTTGGCGATGGCCACGGTCTGGCGCTGACCGCCCGACAGGCTCGAAACGCTCTGTCGTACCGACTTGACGGTGCGGACCGAGAGCGAGGCCAGCGCCTCCCTGGCCTTCGACTCCATCGTCGTCTCGTCGAGGATGATGCCGTTGGTCTTCTCGCGACCGAGGAACATGTTCTCGACGATGTCGAGGTTCTCGCACAGGGCGAGGTCTTGATAGACCACCTCGATGCCGAGTGCGCCGGCGTCCTTCGGACCGTGGACCGAGACGGGCTTGCCCTCAAAGAGATACTCGCCGGAGTCGGCCGGGTAGATGCCGGCGAACTGTCTTGACGAGCGTCGACTTGCCGGCGCCGTTGTCGCCCACGAGGGCGGTCACCTGGCCGGGATAGATGGCGAGGTCGACGTCGTGGAGGACGTGGACGACGCCGAAGCTCTTGTTGACTCCGCGGAGCTGCAGGAGTGGTGTCGTGTCGCTCATGGTGAGCCTTCCGAAGTGCTGGTTCCGAGATGGTGAGGGTGCTGTGGACAGCAACGGGTGAGGCTCTCCGAGGTCATCCCGGAGAGCCACACCCGGTGGGTCAGCCCACGCCGTTTTCGGTGCAGAGCTGGCGAAGTCCGCCGTGCAGATGTCGGCGGCCTTCAGGTCACCGGCGTCGACGACAGCCTGGACGTTGCTCTTGTCGATCGAGACCGGATCCAGCAGGATCGACGGGACCTCACGATTGCCCGTGTCGTCCTTGACCGTGCCGGTCGTGGCGGGCTTGTCACCCTTGACCATGGCGATCGCAGCCTCGGCGAGCGCCTTGGCCTGGCCCGTTGCCGACTTCTGGATCGTCATGCACTGGTCACCGCTGAGGATGTTCTGCAGGCCCTCGATCGAGGCATCCTGACCTGTGACCGGCACCTTGCCGTTCTGGCCGTTCTTCTTCAGGATCGAGATGACACCGCCTGCGAGACCGTCATTGGCCGCGTAGACGCCGTCGACCTTGCCGTCGACCTTGGTGTACAGCTGCTCGAAGATCGTGACGGCCTTGTCGTTGTCCCAGTCGGGAACAGCCTGCTCGGCAACGTTCTTGTACGTCGGGATCTTGTCGAGGACGCTGTGCGCACCCTGCGAGAACAGCGTCGCGTTGTTGTCCGTCGGCGAGCCGTTCAAGAAGATGATGTTGGCGTCCTTGTCGCCGAGGCACTTGGCCAGGCCTTCGCCCTGCAGGGCTCCGACCTTGCTGTTGTCGTACGAGATGTAGACATCGGCCGAGCCACCCAGTGTCAGACGGTCGTAGTCGATCGTCTTGACGCCCTGCTTGGCCGCCTTCTCCTCGATCGCCGCACCCGAGTCGGAGTCGAGGTTGACGATCGCGAGGACCGTGACGCCGCTGGTGATCATGCTGTCAGCAATCGTCGCCATCTTGTCGGCGTCACCCTCGGCGTTCTGGACGTCGTACTTGACGCCGGCTGCCTTGAATGCTGCCTCGAGCGCCGGCTTGTCCGCGCTCTCCCACCGGACCGAGGACTTCGTGTCGGGCAGGATGACGCCGATCTTTCCTTCGACCTTGTCACCGCCGCCGCCATCGCTACCGCCATCGCTGCCTGCACTGTCACTGCCACCACACGCACTGAGCGCGAATGTCGCACTCATGACCGTGGCAAGTACGAGCTTGTGTGTCCGCTTCACACAGACCGCCTCCAATTTCTCCAGTAAGTGCGCCACACGATGGACATCTGATTGACACCGGCACGCAATTGTTGTTTGAGACAACGTATAGCGTGACGGGGGTCACGTCCAGCGTTTGCGGCAACAAATTGGTTGCAATGACAGGGCGACCACCAGCGCCTCGACGCACAAGACGGCGAAAGGGCCGCCCTGCCGAAGCAGGACGGCCCTTTCGGAAGCGTGCAGTCTCAGTCGAGCAGGCTGCGCAGCACGTACGGCATGATGCCGCCGTTGCGGTAGTAGTTGGCCTCGCCCGGTGTGTCGATACGGACGACCGCGTCGAACTCGGTGACCGTGCCGTCAGCGGCCGTGGCCGTGACGTGGACCGTCTTGGGCGTGCGACCCTCGTTGAGCTCGGTGATGCCCGAGAAGTCGAACGTCTCCTCGCCCGTCAGCCCCAGCGACTCGACGTTCTCGCCCGCCGGGTACTGCAGCGGGAGAACGCCCATGCCGATCAGGTTCGAGCGGTGGATGCGCTCGTACGACTCGGCGATGACGACCTTGACACCCAGCAGTGCGGTGCCCTTGGCCGCCCAGTCACGCGACGAGCCCGAGCCGTACTCCTTGCCCGTCAGGACCACGAGCGGCACACCGGCGCCGATGTACTTCTCGGACGCCTCGAAGATCGTCGTGACCGGGGTCTCGGGATCCAGCAGGTCGCGGGTGAAGCCGCCCTCGGTGCCCGGCGCCATCTGGTTGCGCAGACGGATGTTGGCGAAGGTGCCGCGGATCATGATCTCGTGGTTGCCGCGACGCGAGCCGTAGGAGTTGAAGTCGCGGGCCTCGATGCCGTGCTCCGACAGGTACTTGCCGGCCGGGCTGTCCTTCTGATCGCACCAGCGGGGCTGATGTGGTCGGTCGTCACCGAGTCGCCGAGCTTCAGGAGCACCCGGGCTCCCGTGACCTCGGTGACCGGCGAGGGCTCGCGCTGCATGCCGTCGAAGTACGGCGCCTTGCGGACGTACGTCGAGCTCGTCCCACTCGAACACGTCGCCGTCCGGCGTCGGCAGGTTCTGCCAGCGCTCGTCACCGGCGAAGACGTCGGCGTACTCACGGCTGAACGTGTCGGCGTCGATCGAGGTCGCGATGACGTCCTCGATCTCCTGCGGGGTCGGCCAGATGTCCTTCATGAAGACGTCGTTGCCGTCGGCGTCCTGCCCCAGCGGGTCGGTGTACAGGTCGACATCCATCGAGCCGGCCAGCGCGTACGCGATGACCAGCGGCGGCGACGCCAGGTAGTTCATCTTGATGTCGGGGTTGATGCGTCCCTCGAAGTTGCGGTTGCCTGACAGCACCGCGGTGACCGCGAGGTCGCCGTCGTTGACAGCCTTGCTGACCTCGGGGATCAACGGGCCGGAGTTGCCGATGCACGTCGTGCACCCGTAGCCGACCAGGTTGAAGCCGAGCTTGTCGAGGTAGACGTTCAGGCCCGACTTCTCGTAGTAGTCGGTGACGACCTTCGAGCCCGGCGCCAGCGTCGTCTTGACCCACGGCTTGCGCTGCAGACCCTTCTCGACAGCCTTCTTGGCCAGCAGGCCAGCGCCGATCATGACCGACGGGTTGGACGTGTTGGTGCACGACGTGATCGCGGCGATCGTGACGGCACCGTGGTCGATCTCGTACGACGTGCCGTCGTCGAGGGTGACGGTCTGCTTGTTGCTCGCATCGGACGTTCCGGCGTAGTCGGCCAGAGCGGTCTTGAACGACGAGACCGAGTCGACCAACGAGACGCGGTCCTGAGGACGCTTCGGTCCGGCGATCGAGGGAACCACGTCGCCGAGGTCGAGCGAGGTACTCGGAGAAGCGCGGCTCGTTGTCGGCGTCGTGCCACAGGCCCTGAGCCTTGGCGTAAGCCTCGACGAGAGCGATCTCTTCTTCGGTACGACCCGTCAGACGCAGGTACTTGGTCGTCTCGTCGTCGATCGGGAAGACCGCGATGGTCGAGCCGTACTCGGGGCTCATGTTGCCGATCGTGGCGCGGTTGGCCAGCGGGACTGCCGAGACGCCCGAGCCGTAGAACTCGACGAACTTGCCGACGACGCCGTGCTGGCGCAGCTTCTCGGTGATGACGAGCACGAGGTCGGTCGCCGTGGCGCCCTGGGGCAGGCTCACCGGACAGCTGAAGCCGACGACGCGCGGGATCAGCATGCTGATCGGCTGGCCGAGCATCGCAGCCTCGGCCTCGATGCCGCCGACGCCCCAGCCGACGACGCCCAGGCCGTTGACCATCGTGGTGTGCGAGTCGGTGCCGACGCAGGAGTCGGGGTAGACCGTGCCGTTCTTGTCGAACACGACGCGCGCGAGCTTCTCGATGTTGACCTGGTGCACGATGCCGGTTCCGGGCGGGACGACCTTGAAGTCGTCGAACGCGCCTTGTCCCCAGCGCAGGAACTGGTAGCGCTCGCGGTTGCGCTCGTACTCGATCTCGACGTTGCGCTCGAAGGCTTCCGGGGTGCCGAAGACGTCGGCGATGACCGAGTGGTCGATGACCATCTCGGCGGGCGCGAGCGGGTTGATCTTGGTCGCATCGCCGCCGAGGTCGGCCATGGCCTCCCGCATCGTGGCGAGGTCGACGACGCACGGCACGCCGGTGAAGTCCTGCATGATCACGCGGGCAGGCGTGAACTGGATCTCCTTGCTGGGCTCGGCTTGAGCGTCCCAGCCGGCCAGGGCCTCAATGTCGGCCTTGGTGATGTCAGCACCGTCCTCGGTGCGCAGAAGCGACTCGAGGAGCACCTTGAGGCTGAACGGAAGCGACGCGACGTCGAGTCCTTCGCCTGTCACCGCTCCGAGTCGGTAGTAGTCGTAGGACGCGTCCCCGACTGAGAGGGAATCCTTGGAATTGAAGCTGTCGACGGCCATCGTCATTCTCCTTCGCGCGGTCGTGTCCATCCTGCCTACCGCCGATGGGCGATAGTCGGTCAGGCTCACCTAACCGCGGGTCGTGGTGGCTCAGTGCGGAATATGTTCTTGATATCAAGATACATGATGCCGAACTACGTTGCACCTCCGCCACACGGCCAGCCAGACCCGCTGGTGCACCCTGACCCGTTCGACCGCCAGAATGTTCCGAGCGCTGCCCCCGAGCGCCACCAAGGAGCCACCTGCTGTGATCTATTCCGTCCTGCCCACCGAGCTCACCACCATGGTGTGCGGGCTCGCTCTCGCCAGCGTCTGCCTCGCCGCGCCGCTGTCCTCCCCCGCTGGCGCCAGCGAATCGGTCGAGATCCAGCGCGACCCACCTCGCAGCGTGTCGAGTTCGTCAGGTCGACCGGCAAGAAGCCCGACCTCAACCCCGGTGTGGCCGGGACGCAGCAAGAGCGCAAGTGCCGACAAGGCCGAGGACTGGCTGGCTGAGCAGGCAGCGCTGTTCGGGGTCTCCCCCGACGACCTGGTCCTGGCCGGCAACGAATCCTCCGACCACGGCCGCACCCTGACGTACACGCAGCAGCATGGCGGCGTCCCCGTCTTCGGCGCTGCGCTGAAGGTCAACCTCGACACCCATGGTGCTCTGACCAGCGTCAACGGTCATGTCGTGCCCGACCTCGACCTCACCACGCAGCCCGGAGTCTCGGCAGCGAAGGCCGAGGCAGCCGCGATCCGGCAGGTCCGTCAGGATCCGCCGACCTCCGAGGACGGCAAGCTGGCCTCTGCAGACCGGGCGACGGCCACGTCCACGCTGGTCATCTACAGACCGGCTCGATGCTGGGACGAAGCGGAACCCCCTACCTCGCCTGGCAGGTCGAGGTGACCGCCGGACAAAGCCTGCGCGAACAGGTCATCCTCGACGCCCACCGGCTCAAGCCCCTCAACCGATGGAGCGACGGCCACACGGCGCTGAACCGCACGCTGCGCACCGTCGTGACGCCGGGCGTGATCGGACGACCCCGACGACGACGTTCGCGCGGACGTCTGGAGCGAGGGCCAGTCGACCGACTCGCTGAACCAGACTCGCCAAGACCTCCTGTCCTCCACCGGCGAGACCTACCACCTGTTCAAGCAACCTCGCAGGTCGCGACTCGTTCGACGGCAACGGAGCGCAGCTGGTGCTGGTCGACAACCGAGCTGACCGGTGCCCCAATGCCTCGTGGACCGGCGAGCACGCCAGCTTCTGCCCGGGCCTCGAGGCAGACGACATCGTCGCCCACGAGTGGGGCCACGCCTACACCGAGCACACGTCAGGCCTGATCTACCAGTGGCAGGCCGGCGCACTCAACGAGTCGTACTCGGACGTCTGGGGCGAGACGGTCGACCTGCTCAACAGCCGCGAGGACGAGGGCGAGGCCGCGATCGACGCTGTCCGAGCCGACAATTCCTGCGCAGACAGCACGGCCGCCACGCGCACAGTGACCGTGACGATCGACTCGCCTGCCACGATCGCCGGCTCCTGCCGGGTGCGATGCCCTCGGAGAACGGCCCGCGCCTGCCCTCGACCCCGCAGACCGTGCAGGTCGTCGTCGGTCTCGACGCCGCGAACCCCACCGGGCCCTCGACGACCGATGGCTGCACCACGCTGTCGAACGCGGCAGCCGTGTCCGGCAAGTGGGTCTATCTCGATCGAGGCACGTGCACCTTCGCGACCAAGGCGAGCAACGTCAAAGCCGCAGGCGGCACCGGGATGCTGGTCAGCTCGGGCGCTGGCACTCCACCGTTCGGACCCACCGGGAACGCCGCCGTTCCCGCGGTCATGATCAGCCAAGACCGGGGCGACGCGATCAAGTCGGTTCCCACCGGCACGCCCATCACGGTCACCGTGACCGGCAACGATCCGACCGGCGTCGCGAGCGACCGGTGGCTGGTCGGCGAACAGGCCACAGCGACCCCGGGGGCGCTGCGGGACATGTGGAACCCCACCTGCAAGGGCGATCCGGCCAAGGTCACCGACGCGCAGTACCACTGCGCCACGAGCGACAGCGGCGGTGTGCACATCAACTCCGGCGTGCCCAATCGGGCTTACTCGTTGGCGGTCGACGGTGGCACGTTCAACGGGCAGACCGTCGTCGGCCTGGGCCTCGACAAGGCCGCGCAGATCTGGTGGCGGGCCGGAGCGTCCTACCTGACGCCGACCTCCGACTTCGACGACTTCGCGAGCTCCCTGACGCAGGCGTGCACGACCTTGGTCGCAGAACCGATCAAGAAGCTCAGCCTGACCGGCGCCCCAGGTGAGGCAGCCGCCTCGGTCACCACAGCCGACTGCGCTCAGCTGGCCAAGGTCGTCACGGCGACCGAGCTGCGGACCGACCCGGTGGCCCGCTGCGGTGCCACGGCCCGCTTCACCCCGGGGCAACCGGCCGGCTGCGGCGAAGGCACCACGTCGGTCACGATGCTCGAGCAGGACTTCGACAACGGACTGGCCGACTGGTCGAGCACGGTCACCGATCCGGTGGGCACCTCGACCTCCGGACCGAGCAGCTGGACCACCACGACCAAGGCTGCCGGGATCCGCGGATCGGCCGCCTTCGCGGCCAATCCCTACGGCACGTGCAGCGCCGCCGACTCGCTCACCGGCATCGGCTCATTGACCAGCCCATCCTTCACGGTGCCTTCGACACGCGGCGCACGAGCGACCTTCCGTCACACGCTGGCCATCGAGGACAGCTATGACGGGGGCAACGTCAAGATCAGCGTCAACGGCGGACCGTTCACGGTCGTGCCGACATCGGCCTACACGTTCAACGCACCCGACGGTGTCATCGGCGGCCAGGACAATGACAACCCGATGCTGGGCCAGCAGGTCTGGACCGGCACGGAGCAGCAGACCACCGGCGCCCGGTGGGGAACCTCGCAGATCGATCTCGCAGCCACCGGCGTCACGGTCGGTGACAGCATCCGGATCCGGTTCGACCTCGGCACCGACATCTGCGCCGGCGTCCACGGCTGGCTCGTCGACGACGTCGCCGTCACCTACTGCGCCACGATGACGTCGGTGGCTGCGACGGCCCCCACGACCTGGACCGTCGGCAGCTCCAGCCAGCTGCGGGTCGACGTCACCTCGGCCGACAGCTCGGCGGCCGCCGGCGACGTCGAGGTGCGCGACAGCACGGGCTCGCTGCTGGGCACTGCGACATTGGCAGACGGCTCCGCGACCGTGACGCTTCCGAGCTCAGTCCCCGTCGGCACCCATCAGCTCACAGTCGCCTATCTCGGCAACAGCGTCTATGCGCGAGCGACTGTCGTCCTGCCCGTGACGGTGACCGCGAGGTCCGCGACTCGACTCGCGGCGACACAACCGAAGCCGTGGATCGTCGGCAGCACGGCGCGGGTTCCGGTCACGGCGACGACAGCGCAGGGCGCTCCCGCCCTGGGCACGGTCGAGCTGCGCGCCAGCAGCGGTCACGTGCTGGCAACCGCCACGTTGACCGGTGGCAGCGCAACGCTCACCGCGCCGAGGACACTCAAGGCCGGTGTGCAGCGCTTGACGGTCGCCTACCTGGGCAGCACCACCAGCGCACCGGCGGTCACGACCGTGTCGGTCACGGTCAGAGCCACCTCACGCACGAGCCTCGCCGTCAGTCCCAGCAAGCCACGCCGCGGCAAGGCGTTCACGGTGCGCGCAACGGTCACGTCCTCACCCCGGGCAACCGGAAAGATCACGTTCCGGCTCAACGGCAAGTCCCTGGGCAGCGCAACGATCAAGGGCGGCCGAGCGACGCTGAAGATCAGTGCGAAGAAGGCCAAGAAGCTGCAAGGTCAGCCCGAAGAAGAGCAACACGATCAGCGCGGTGCACTCCGGATCGACAGTCGTCGTCGGTAGCAAGGCCAGCATCCGGTTCCGCGCACGCAAGTAGTCCGGTCAGCGCATCGACCGCACGTACCGGACGACCTTGCGACCGTCGCGCACCCGGTCCTCCCACGTGATGCCGATGCCGAGCAGGATCGCGCTCCCGATCGCGATCAGCACGACCCGCGGTGCAGCATTCGCATACGGGCCGATGTTGAACAGCAGCAGAGCTGTCAGGATCACGACACCCGACACGAACGGCGCCTGCCAGTGCAGCCGCACGCCGGCAACGAGGACCGCCAACGCGGCAACCCCCAACAGCAGTGCCCGCAGCCCGGTCGGGTCGGCGAGGGCCTGCGGGACGCTCGGCAGCAGCGCGATCGCCAGACCGGGTCCGAGCACGAGCCAGGTCGGCGTCTGCTGGTCTCGGCGGACGAGATAGCCGCCCACGCCGAGTGCAGCCACCCCGAGCGGCAGCGTGTACGCCTCGACGAACGAGAAGCCGCTGTCGACGATCAGCAGGATGTACGCCACCACCAGTGCCGACAGGCCCGGCCACAGGTACCAGCGGCGGTCGGGCACGCAGAAGCCAGCGCGATCGCCACGACCCCGGCGACCGTCCACCGCACCGCCACCTCGCCGGTCGACCCGGCGGCAAACAAGGCGGCTGCCACGGCGAGCGCGCTGGTCACCTCGACCGGGAGCCGCACCGTGTCACCGACCAGCAGCAGTCCTGCGACGACGACGAGGCCCAGCGCCGCGACCAGCACGGCCAGTGCGGTGATCGAGGTGTCGGGGTCGAACAGCTCGACGACCGCCAAGACCCCCAGCGGCACCAGGACCGCGACCGCGACCCCGTAGACGGGCCGCCACCACGCCTGCCGATCAGTGCACGCCAGCCCGGCCACGATCGCCGCGGCCGGCATCCAGGTCGCGGCTGACACGCCGTGCGATGTCAGGGCCAGCAGCGACGCGACCACGACGACCACCAGCGCCACCGGCCCGATCGTGACGAACAGGCGGCGGATCCTCAGCCCGAGAACCGTCACAGCGACAGCCAGCAGCACGATGGCCGCAACCAGGACCGGCAGACGCACTCCCGTGACGCCGACGACCGCTGCCAGACCGATCGCCGATGCCATCACCAGCGGCGTGAGCGAACGGAACCGATCGAGCTCAGGCCAACGAGACACGAACCACACCGACACCACGAACGCCGCCAGCAGCACCGACACAGCCCAGACGGCGATGTTCGGCATACCCGGCGCATCGAGGCGTGCGTCCCAGGCCAGCGACCACGGCTCGTCCAGCGACTGCCCGATCGTCGCCAGCAGGTTGGACACCAGGTACAGCACCAGATAGGCAGCAAATGCGAGAAGCAGCGCTGCGCCGACCCGCACACCGCGCATCCAGTCGTTGCGCCCGCGAGATCCGGCCGCAGCAAGACCGGCGGCGAGCACCCCCACCGTCGGCCAGATCGTCCCGGTGGGTCCGTCCGCCGACAACGGCGCGACGAGCAGCAACGACATCGCCGCGACGCCGCAGGCCGTCAGGGGGATGCGCACCAGCGGAACGAGCCACGCCACCACGATCGAGGCGACCGCCATGAGAGCCATGACGACGCCATGGGCGTCGCCGATCAGGGCGGAGAGACTCGGGTGCGCAGCGACCTCGACGAAGGCCGACACATAGGCAGCCACGAAGAAGCCGGCGAACACGATCCGCGCGACCAGCGTCATGGGCGCGAGTCGAGCAGGCCGGGTCGACAGCGCCAGCAGTCCCGAGACGATCAGCGCGATGAACGCGCGCCAGGCGAAGTCGACATCCTCGGGCACGCCACCCGCGCCGATCCCGCCGATCGCGATGGCCAGCCCGCCGATGACGGCCGGCGCCACCAGCGCAGCGTGGACCAGCGGCCGCGCCCACACGGCGATCAAGACACATAGCGCGAGCAGCACCGCACCCGAGACGATCCAGGTGACCTGGATGCTCAGGGCCTCCAGGCCCAGCAGGTTCTCGTGCCGGGCAGCGAAGAAGTCGAGCGTCAGCAGTGCCAGGAACACCGTCCAGACCGCCTCGGCCGAGGCGCGCAGCGGCCGGCGGGTCACCCAGACGCCCAGCACGCCGATCAGCGCCGTGACGCCCCCGAGGATCACGGTCCGTCCGGTCAGCCCGAGGTTGTCCCACGAGCGCGTCACGAAGATCAGCCCCGCGACGATCAGGCCGAAGGCACCCAGCACCAGCAAGATCGTGCCGACCGACCACGACCGTTCTGTCGAGGCCTTCGCGGGCTTCGGGGCAGGCGCCTGCGCCGGGTAGAAGGGGATGCTCTGGGTCAACGGCACGACTGGCGGTGCCGGCGCGGTGTGCGTCGGCGTGGGTGCGGGCGCAGGTGCAGGTGCAGGTGGAGTCGGCACCGTCGGCGCTTGTCTCGGTGCCACCCGATGCACCGAGGCAAGCGCCAGCAGCTTATCGGCATGCAGCAACGTCTGCCGAGAGCGTGCGTACCTCTTGGGTCGTCAGGTCCAGGCCGCAGTGCGGGCAGGCCGGAAGGCCAGTCACCACCTCGCCGCACTCGGGGCAGGCATTCGGATCGGCAAAGCGCATGCCGTCACCCTCTCGTGACTGCCTGTCCGCAGCAAGTGCGCCCCCCCGAAGGTCAGGCCGATACGTTGGCAGCATGGCCGAGACTCCCCCGCCGCTGCTGCGCGTTCGTGACCTGCACCGACACTTCGGCGAGCTGCAGGTGCTGACCGGGCTCGACCTCGACCTCGACAGCGGTCAGGCCCTGGCCCTCGTCGGGCCCAACGGCTCAGGCAAGTCGACGGCACTGCGCTGCATCTGCGGGGCCGACGAGCCCACTGGCGGGACCGTCGGCTCGACGGGGCTCCCCTCGACGAACGCTCGACCGCGACCCGCCGTGACCTGGCGGTCGTGATGGACGACCTGTCCTTCTTCCCCGACCTGAGCGTCGTCGAGCACCTCGACCTGCTGGCCCGCGCGCACCGCGTCGATGATCCCGAGTCAGTCGTCGACGCCGTGCTGGCCGACGTCGGTCTCAGCGACCAGGCCGCCCAGCTTCCGGGGACGTTGTCTTCGCGGCAACGGCGGCGGCTCGCCCTGGCCAGCGCATTCGTGCGTCCGCGGCGCCTCCTGGTGCTCGACGAACCTGAGCAGCGGCTCGATGCCGCCGGCATCGACTGGCTCGCCGAACGGCTCATCGCCGAGAAGGCCGACGGGCTAGGCATCCTCCTGGTGAGCCACGACGCGGGACTCGTGGAGGCTGTCGCCGACTACATCGTCGACCTCGGATGACGTCAACCGCGCCGGCCCGCGCCGAAGCCCGGGCCCTGCGTCGTCAGATGCGGTCATGGCGCCGCGAGCGCGCCAGCACGACGCTGTACGAACAGCTCTCCGAGGCGTACATCTGGGTGTTCTCGGCGGTCCTGATCGGCGCGATGGCGATCAGCGCACTGATCCAGACCCGGGTCAGTGTCGCGGCGGGGTGCACGACAGCGGCCTGCGACGACGCGCGCACGTCGCTGCTGTGGGCCACGACCATCGCCTCGCTGGGCGTCGGCTCAGCCGTGTGCGGCGCACTCGGCCCCGTCATGATCACGCCGGCGACCGGCACCTGGCTGCTCAGCACCCCGATCGACCGACGCCCGCTCCTGCGGACCCGGTTGATGGTCACCTCGGCCGTGGCGGCGTTGTCGTGCGGTCTGGTCGTCGCGGGTCTCGGCGCTGCTCGCCGGGCTGCCGCCGACGCCGCTCGCCGTCTGGTCGGGTCTCGCAGCCCTGGCAGCAGCCGGCGTCACGGGGCTTTGCCGCCCGCTGGCAGCGGCATCCGTCGGGCCAGGCCCGTGTCGCTGCACTCGCCCTCGGTGCTGCCGCGTGGTCGTGGATGCTGCTGATCACAGTCGACCAGGCACCGCAGACCGGCTCGGCCTGGATCACCGGCCCCTGGGGCGTCGGCCTGATCAGCGGGGTCGCCATCGTGGCCGCAGCCCTGACCGTGCACGCAGCGTCGCATCGGCGAGGTGCGACGGGCCGACCTGACCGCCTCCGGATCGGTGCTCTCCAGCATCTCTGGCGCCCTCGCCGGACTCGACTTCACCTTGGCCTACGACGTCCTGGTGGCCCGGAAGTGGCGCACGGCGGCGACGGTGCGACCGGTACGGGGCGGACCCGGTGGTCCGTGGGCGATCGTGTGGCGCGACGTCATCCGCCTGCGTCGCTCCCCGGCGCCATCACGGCCTTGGCGGCCGCGTTGATCGTCCCGTACCTGTTGGTGGCACTCGGGCTCGACGCCGCGATCATCCCGGTCACGGCTCTGACGGGCCTGTTCGTCGGCCTGTGGTTGTTCCCGGCGCTGCGCACGGTCGCCAACAGCCCAGGTCTCGTGCGGTGCTTCCCGCTGCCGATCGCGACCGTGCGCGCCGCGACGCTGGCGGTACCGGGTGTCGTGGTCGTGGTGTGGGCGCTGGCTGCGATCCCGGCGATCAGCCATGGCATCGACGGCCCTGCGGCGGGAGCGGTCGTCGTGGCCCTGGCCACCGGCACCGCGGTACTGGGCGCCATCGCCCGTCTGCTCCTGGCCGGTCAGCCCAACTACTCGACCCCGCTCGTCACGTCGCCGGCTGGCGCCATCCCGCCGGGGCTGTTGATCAGCTCCGCACGCGGTTTCGACGTGCTCGCCCTGTTGACGGTTCCGCTGATGGTCGCACCCGACGTGAACGGCTCTCTGGTCTCGTTCGGCCTGTGCGCCGCCGTGATGGCTTCCTGCTCGCCCGCCGCTAACCCCCTCCACCACCGCTGAGGAGGTACTTACCGCCCCTCGGCGAGGTAGTTGCCGCCCTGGCCAAGGACGAAAAACCGCCTCCTCGGGGGGCGACAACTACCTCGTCAGCGTGGGGGCGGGGTGGGTTCGAGGACAGCCTACGCACTCGACGTGATGGGTCATCGGGAACAGCGCGAACGCCCGCAGGTTGGTCAGCTGGTAGCCGCGGGCGGCGAACGACGCCAGGTCGCGGGCCAGTGCCGCCGGATCGCAGGCGACGTAGACGATGCGGCGAGGGGCCAGCGCGGCGATGTCGGCGACAGCCTTCTTGGCGCCGGTGCGCGGCGGATCGAGCACCACGACGTCGGCGGCCTCCCCCGAGAGTGCCGTGACGCAGTGCCCGTTCGACCGTCTCGGCGACGAGCCGCACCTGCGGCAGGGCATGCAGGTTGCGCCGGGCGTCGCGCGATCCTCCGGGATCGGACTGACGCTCAAGACCGTGCCGGTCTCACCGACCGCCTCGGCCAAGAACGACGTGAACAGCCCGACGCCTGCGTACAGGTCGAGCACCGTCTCGCCAGGAGAAGCCTGCGCGCCCTCGAGCACCGCGTCGACCAAGGTCGTCGCTGCCGCAGGATGCACCTGCCAGAAACCCGATCCACTGACCCGGAAGTCGATGTCGTGCACCCGCTCGGTCAGCGCTCCTCGGCCACCGCGTGTCGTGCCGTCGGTGGCCACGACGCCGTCGACGGAGTCCTCGACCTCGTCGCTGATGCTCGCATCGGTGACCAGCAGACGCTCCCCCGTCGACGACGCGATGGCCTCGACCGACTCGGCGTCCCAGGTGTGCCCGAGCACGTCAGGCAGGTCGGGATGGGCGATGACGCACTCAGTCACCGGGATGATCTCGTGCGAACGATGCCGCCGCAGTCCTGGACGGCCCTGGCGGTCGACTGCGAACTGCACCCGCGTGCGCCAACCCAGTGCCTCCGGCGAGACGGCCTCCACGACGCCGTCCCACGTGAGCCCCGCCAGTCGGCGCGCTGTTCGCGGACGACATCGGCCAGCAGCTCGCGCTGCACCGCCGGATCGACGTGCTGGAAGTCGCACCCGCCACACGTCCCGGCGTACCGGCACGGCGCGTCGACCCGGCCGGGCGCTGCGTCGAGCACCTCGACCGCATCGGCGCGCAGGAACGTCTTGGTGCGCTCGGTGATCGAGATCCTGACCCGCTCGCCCGGGAGCGCGTGGCGGACGAACACGACCTGACCGTCGAGTCGTGCGACGCAGTGCCCACCGTGGGCGACCGGTCCGACGTCGACTACTGCTTCAGTGCTCACTCACGCTCTTCCACTCCACGGCGGACATCGCCGGCTGCTGGCCGCTGCTGGGCCATCTTCTGTTTCGCCAGACCCGCTGAGCTCAGCTGGTAGGGCACGCTCGTCACCATGACACCGGGCATGAACAGCAGCCGTCCCTTGAGGCGCAGGGCCGTCTGGTTGTGCAGCAGCTGTTCCCACCAACGTCCCACGACGTACTCGGGGATGTAGACGGTGATGATGTCGCGCGGTCCCGACTTGCGCAGCTTCCTTGACGTACCGGATCACGGGTCGGACGGCCCACGATACGGGGAGTCGATGACCTTGAGCGGCACCGGGACCGCGGCTCGTCCCACTGCTGGACGAGCTTTGCGGTCTGCTCGGGGTCGAAGTCGACCGTGATCGCCTCCAACGAGTTCGGCCGCGACACCCGCGCATAGGCCAGGGCCCGCATCGTCGGCTTGTGCAGGCGGCTGACGAGCACGATCGCGTGGACCCGTGACGGCAGGATCACGTCGGAGTCGTCGATCGCGAGCTCGTCTGACACGCGGTCGTAGTGACGGCCGATGGCGCGCATCAGCACGAACACCGCGATCATCGCCACGATCGCGATCCACGCCCCGGCGAGGAACTTGGTCAGCAGCACGATCACGAGCACCGTCGCGGTCATCGCCAGGCCGATCGCGTTGACGGCGCGCGAACGCACCATGCGCTTGCGCTCGGCGGGATCGGTCTCCGTCCGCAGGTGCCGGTTCCAGTGCCGGATCATGCCGAGCTGACTGAGGTTGAACGACACGAAGACGCCCACGATGTACAGCTGGATGAGCTTGGTGACCTCGGCATCGAAGGCTTGGATCAGCACGATCGCCGCAAGTGCCAGCAAGATGATGCCGTTGCTGAACGCGAGCCGGTCGCCACGGGTGTCGAGCTGGCGGGGCAGGAAGCCGTCGCGGGCCAGGATCGAGCCGAGCACCGGGAAGCCGTTGAACGCCGTG
The DNA here is from genome assembly GCF_044452305.1 of Aeromicrobium sp. UC242_57. Lineage (NCBI taxonomy): Bacteria > Bacillati > Actinomycetota > Actinomycetes > Propionibacteriales > Nocardioidaceae > Aeromicrobium > Aeromicrobium sp. UC242_57. The sequence goes on from NZ_JBIOAM010000003.1 coordinate 1,655,811, forward strand.
TTGGCCGCCAGGATCAAGATGATGCCGGTGCACGCGATCGTGAAGTAGAACAGCGGCGTGAAGTCGGAGTACAGCGTCTTGGCCAGCTGGCCGATGACGGTGTCCTGCTCGTACGACGAGCCGACCGGCTTGCCGTTCTGCAGCAGCTGGTGCGCCGGGTCCTCGACGTACCGCAGCTTCATCAGGTCGGCCAGCACGATGATGCTCATCAGCATCGCGATGGCGAGCGTGCCGAGCAGCAGCAGCGTCGTTGCGGCGTTCTTGCTCTTGGGCTTCTTGAACGCCGGGACGCCGTCGCTGATTGCCTCGACCCCGGTCAGCGCCGCGCAACCCGATGAGAAGGCCCGCGCGAGGAGGAAGACCATCGCGATGCCCGTGAGGCCTTGCTCGAACTGTCCCTCGGGCGCGATGTCGTAGGCCGCGCTCGGGACTTCGGGCAGGTCGCCGAACAGGTAGCGGGAGTACCCCCACAGGCCCATCATCAAGATTCGCGAGCATGAACAGGTAGGTCGGCACGGCGAAGGCCTTGCCGGACTCCTTGGTACCTCGCAGGTTCATCGCCATCAGCACCAGCACCAGGACTGACGCAGCGGTGGCCTCGTGACCGTTGAGCCACGGCAACGCCGACGTCGCGTTCTGTACCCCGGACGAGATCGACACCGCGACGGTCAGGACGTAGTCGACGAGCAGGGCGCTACCCACCGTCAGACCGGCCGTGGGACCCAGGTTGACGGTCGCGACCTCGTAGTCGCCGCCGCCACTGGGGTACGCGTGCACGTTCTGGCGATAGGACGCCACGACCGTCAGCAGCACCAGCGTCACGGCGATGCCGATCTTCCAGTTGAACGCGTAGGCAGACAGCCCGCCGAGCGACAACGTCAAGAAGATCTCGTCCGGGGCGTACGCGACCGAAGAGAGGGCATCGCTGGCGAACACCGGCAGCGCGATGCGCTTGGGGAGCAACGTCTCGCCCAGCTGGGTGCTCGGGCTCGCGCCCGACCACAGCGCGCTTGACGACCTCGGTGAGTCCCACGAGAGATGATGCTAGACCTCGCAGGCCTCATGCGCGCGCCTGCGGCCTTCCAGGTGTAGCGTCGCCTCCGTGCACATCGTGATCATGGGCTGCGGCCGGGTCGGTTCGACGTTGACCCGAAGCCTCGAGCAGCGCGGCCACACCACCGCCGTCATCGACACCAATCCGGACGCCTTTCGTCGTCTGGGCACCGGATTCGCCGGCATCACGGTGACCGGCATGGGATTCGACCGCGAGGTGCTGAAGAAGGCCGGCATCGAACGCGCCGACGCCTTCGCGGCGGTCTCCAGCGGCGACAACTCCAACATCATCTCGGCGCGCGTCGCACGTGAGCAGTTCCAGGTCGAGAACGTCGTCGCCCGGATCTACGATCCGGGGCCGAGCCGAGGTCTACGAACGACTCGGCGTCCCCACGGTCGCGACGGTGCCGTGGGCCGCCGACCAGGTGCTCAAGCGCCTGCTGCCGGCTGGCTCCAACCGGCCTGGCGAGACAGTCCGGCGACGTCCGGCTCGACCTGGTCTACGCGCCCTTCTCGTGGATCGGTCACCGCATCGTCGAGCTCGAAGAGGCTGCCAGCGTGCGTGTCGCGTATCTGACCCGTCTGGGCGCGGGACTGATCGCCCGGCCCGACACCGTGATCCAGGAGGGCGACTACCTCAGCGTCTTCATGCTGGAGGCCTCGGCCGACAGCACCCATGCCGTGCTCGAAGCAGGACCGGAGGCCGACTGATGCGCGTCGTGATTGCCGGAGCCGGCGCAGTGGGCCGTTCGGTTGCCCAGAGCCCATCGACAACGGCCACTCGATCTTGCTGATCGACAAGTCCCCCGCCTCGATCCGTTCTGAGATGGTGCCGCAGGCGCAGTGGCTGCTCGCTGATGCGTGCGCTGTCGTCGTTGGAGGAGGCCCGGCTCCAGTCGTGCGACGTCGTGATCTCGGCGACCGGCGACGACAAGGCCAATCTCGTCATCTCGCTGCTGGCCAAGACCGAGTTCGCGGTGCCGCGCACGGTCGGCCGGGTCAATCATCCGAGCAACGAGTGGCTGTTCAGCGAGTCGTGGGGTGTCGACGTCTCGGTGTCGACGCCGCGGTTGATGTCGGCGCTGGTCGAGGAGGCTGTCACGGTCGGTGACCTGGTGCGGCTGTTCACGTTCCGGCAGAGCAACACCGATCTCGTCGAGCTCACGATGCCGGCTGACTCGCCGTTCATCGGTACTCGGGTGTGCGACGTCCCGTGGCCCTCCGATGCCGTCCTGGTCGCGATCCTGCGCGACAACAGCATCCAGACCCCCGATGGCGACCGTTCGCTGGAGTCTGGCGACGCTTGCTGTTCGTGACTCCGTCCGACGTCGAGGACGAGCTGGGCGAGCTGCTCTCCCCCCGCAAGTAGCCCCGCTGACGAGGCCCTTGCCGCCCCTGACGAGGCCGTTATGGCCCCTCGACGAGGTGCAGGCTGCCGGCCGAAGGGCGGCAAGCCTCTCGTCGTGGGGCGACAACTACCTCTTCAGCGGGGGTCGGTGGGTGGGGGTGTGTCGAGCTCGATCGGGGTGCGGTTGCGGCTCAGGAGCCAGGCCATGACCGCGAAGGATGCCAGCTGCAGAGGCCAGCCCAGCGCGATCTTCGAGACGCCCAGCAGGCCGATCTGGTGATCCAGCCACAGCGGCAGCTGCACCGCGACACGCAGGACGCACGGGATCGCCAGGATCCAGGTCAGCTTGCGAGCACAGCTTGACCATCGCCTTGTCGCTGTGCCACGCGGTGGCGTCGCCGGTCACCGAGCCGACCATGAATCCGACGATCGGCCAGCCGATCACGATCGTGAAGATGATCACGACCGCGTACGCACCGTTGTAGATGAGGCCCGGCGTGAAGACAGCTCGGGCGATGTCTTCGTCGGAGCCGCCCGACTGTGACGCCCGGTAGGCGAACAGGGCGCCGATACCGATGCCGACCAGCGCGTTGAACACGAACTGCGTCGTCGACCGCTGGAGGATCCTGATCAGGAGCAGAGCGGCCGTGACGCCGATGCTGATGTACAGCGACAGCCGGATCTCGTCGGAGATCAGGAAGCACACCGTGAACAGCGCCGTGGGCACGGCGCTCTCGACGATGCCTCGCCGCCCGCCGAGCGCCCGCGCCAGCTGGGCACGGACGACCTGTTCGACCGTGGCCTGTGCGCTGCTCACGCGTCGAGCTCGTAGCGAGGGTTGTACAGGACTCGCTCGGTCGTGCGGGTGCCGATGCGGCCGTGTGCCGTGGTTGCCGGCCCACGGCAATGCCCTGGATCCGGCGACGCCCCAGCCAGACCAGCGTGACGCTGTCGAGAACCGTCGTACAGCCTGGCCTCGAGCGCCGTGACGCCGTCGACAGGACGCAACGTCACCGAACGCAGGACACCGTGGATCGAGACGACCGACCGGTCAGGAAGCGAGCAGATCAGCTGGCATCCGGCCCTGGTCGCGTCGTTCTGGAGCTCACCGGCCTCCTGCTTCTCGGACGAGAGCCGATCAAGCGTTCGGCTGAAGAGTCCCATGCCCCGATTCTACTCTCCGTCGAGGACGACGGTCGTGGTCTCCGGCGGCGTCAGCAGCAGGGCCTCGCGCAGCAGGCGGGGTTCGCTGCCACGGACGACGATGACGTCGCGCAATGCGTCCATGAGCAGTCCCTCGTCGCTCGGGTTGAGACCCGCGTCGCCGAGGAAGGTCGCGCGCAGGAGCCACCGCGGGCCTTCGATGCCGAGGATCCGACTGGGCTGGAAGCCCTCCTCGCCGTCCATGTCGACGGGCACGCGCACGTGCAGCTCGGGGCCGAACAGGCCGTCGACCTGCTCGCACTGGCCGTTGAGCCGCTCGACCTCGAGGATCAGGTCGTCGCGCACCTCGTCCCACAGGCCGCCGGACTTGTTGGCCGCGAACGCGCGCAGCTCCAAGGCGGCGTTGTCAGCGATCAGCACGACAGATCCGATGTCGTCGTTCTGGTCGACGGGGAGCTCGAGGTTGAGCCCGATCCGGACCTTGACGACCAGTGCCCCGAGATCGACCGAGGCAGGATCGTCCCCGGGCGTCCGCTCAGAGCTGTCCACGGTCCGAGGTGGCGAACCCCCTCGACCGTCTTGATCTCGTCGACCGGTTCCTCGACCGGCTGGTTCTTGCTGCGTCGGCGTGCCATCGGCTGTTCTCCTCGTGGATGTCAACGGTCGCGTGACCGCCTGTAGAACCGTATCCCCCTGCGCCGCGCACCGAGTCCGGAAGTGCCTGAACTTCGGCAAAGGAAACCCGTTCGACCCGTTGGATGACGAGCTGGGCGATACGGTCGCCCCGGTTCACCTTGATCGTCTCTCGGAGATCGTGGTTGATCAACAGCACCTTGATCTCGCCGCGATAGCCCGCATCGATCGTGCCCGGGGTGTTGACGATCGACAGTCCGAGGCGCAGCGCCAGACCGGACCGCGGGTGGACGAAGGCGGCCAGCCCGTCCGGAAGGGCCAGTGCGATCCCGGTGGGGACGAGCACGCGTTCACCGGGTGCGAGCTCGACGTCGACCGTCGACACCAGGTCGGCTCCGGCGTCACCTGGGTGCGCATACTCCGGCATCGGAACGTCTGGGTCCAACCGCGTGACAGCCACCTCGAACATGGCTGCGACCCTACCTGCGTCGGGTGCCTGGTCCGCATGAGGCAAGGTTGAACCGTGACGAACTACCGTGAACGCCTGTCCGCTCCCGTCTCCTGGTCGGCTGGCAGCCGTCTTCTTCGCCCTCGTCTGGGGCTGGTTGTTCTGGGTCGTCACGACGTGGCCGATCACCATCACCGTGACAGTTCTGCTGTCCGTCGCCGGTTGCTTCCTGGTCTGGCGCTACGGAGCAGTCGACATCACGGTGGACGCCGACGGGCTGCGCGTCGGACGCGCGCACCTCGAGCCGCGCCACATCGGCGAGGTCACCGTGCTCAACCGGGCGGCCTACCGTCACACGCTCGGACCGGGTGCTGACGTCCGTGCCCACATGATGACTCGTCCGTACATCGACCACGGAATCACCGTTGTCGTCGACGATCCGACCGATCCGGCCCCATACTGGCTGATCTCAAGCCGGCACCCCGAGGCACTTGCCGCGGCGCTGGCACCCACGACATCGAACGGAGACGCGCCCCGTGGCCAAGAAGCGTAAGAAGGCCCCGTCCTCGCTGGAGGCTCAGGCCGCGGCGACACCGACGAGCAAGGCGCCCGGCAAGGGCACGTGGAAGCTCATGGACAGGAGCGCCACGATCGCGTCGGGTCTGCTGGCGCAGCGCGCGACGATGCTGGCGTGGCGGGCCGTGACGGGCAAGAAGCCGCCGACGACGGGCGCCATCCAGAGGTCAGCACCCGCGAGGCGGTCGCCTGGGCCGTGGTGGGCGGGGCCATGGTCGAGCTCGTCAAGGTCGCAACCCGGCGGGGCGCAGCAACGTACTGGGTCAAGTCGACCGGCCAGCTGCCGCCCGGCATGAAGCCTTTGGCCGACGCCAAGTCCAAGGCCCCGGACAACGCAAAGGAGCCGGTCCTTGCGGAACCGGCTCCCACATCGTCACCCCGAAAAGTCAGTCGGCGCAATCGCGGCAGATGAGCGCGCCGTTCTTCTCAGACGCGAGCTGGCTGCGGTGATGCACCAGGAAGCACGACGAGCACGTGAACTCGTCGACCTGCTTGGGAATCACCTGGACGGCCAGCCTTCGTGCGAGAGGTCGGCTCCGGGCAGCTCGAATGATTCCGCTGCCTCGGTCTCGTCCTCGTCGACCTTGCCGGAATTCTTTCGTGCCGACGCGCCTTGAGCTCCCTCGATACTGTCCTCGGACTGCTCTTTCTTCAGTCTTGCGCGGTGCGTCGTAGTCGGTAGCCATCAACTCTCCTATTGTGCGGAACAACCGGCGTGATTGTGCCACATCTTGCTGTGGCATTCACACTCAGAACCCACAAGTGCGTACGAGCGCGAAATATTCCTCTGCCATCGCGGGGTGTGCTGCCATCACCATACGTTCATTCGGCTCGCTCGTCGAGGCCGGTCATGACGAGACCCGATTCGGTCGCCACCAGGCCGGCTGCGGCCTGGTCCCACAGGTGCAGCCCCTGCTCGAAGTACAGGTCGTACTGCCCCTCCGCGAGCGCGCACAGGTTGAGCGCGGCCGAGCCGGTGCGCCGGATGTCGGCGACCTGCGGCAGGAAGACGGCCATCGCGGCGGCCTGCTTGGCCCGGATCTCCTGCACGTAGTGAAAGCCGGAGGCAACGATGGCCTTGGGCAGCGGCGCTCCGACCGGCGCTGTCAGTGTGACGCGTTCGTCCCGCTCGTAGCGCCACGCGCCCTGCCCCCGGACGGCACCCCATTCCTCGCGGGTCGCGATGTTGACGACATGTCCGGCCACGACGACGCCGCCGCCGTGCGGCGATCGCGACGGCGTAGGCCGGGATTCCGTGGATGAAGTTGACGGTTCCATCGATCGGATCGACGACCCAGTCGACGCCGGGACGTGCCGACGATGTCGTCACCTTCCTTGCCGACGAAGCCGTCATCGGGTCGAGCAGCGAAGATGCGGTCACGGATCAGCCGTTCGCAGGCCTGGTCGATCTCCGTGACGACGTCGGTCGGGCTGCTCTTGGTCGTCGCGACGTCGACCCGGCCCTCGGGCGGCTGCTGCGGACGAACTCGGCAGCCTCCAGCCCGACGGCGCGCGCGCTCCGAGGAGCGACTCGGCGGCGCTCATGCGATCGTCGGGAGGACGGAGCGCGGGTTGAAGCAGCAGTCCACGGCGCAGACGTCGTGGGACGCTGGCAGTCGCCGAGCGACCTTCGTGCGACGGGCCTCGCTGCGCTCGACGGCGGCCCGTTCGAGCAGCAGCTCTCGGACCATCGCGACGAAGTCGGGCGTGCCCCGGTGTGGCCACCCGCTCGTAGCGCAGCCCGAGCCTCGCTCGGCGGTTGCCTTGCCTTCGGCGTCGAGGTCGTAGATGACCTCCATGTGGTCGGAGATGAACCCGATCGGCACCACGACGCACCGACCGACCGCCCTGCTCGTGCAGGGTGCGCAGGTGGTCGTCTCACGTCGGGCTCGAGCCACGGAACGTGCGGCGAGCCCGATCGGGAGCAGTACGCCAGGCCGACCAGTTCTCCTGCGCCGGCGCCGTCGGCGACCAACGCGGCGACGCTCTCGTGCTGGTGCAGGTAGGCCGCGCACCGGGGCCGCCGCTCGCCTCGTTCATCGAGGTCGGGATCGAGCGGGTCACGAAGACGACGTGCGTGCCGGCGGGAGCCGAGGCCAGCGCAGTCTCTGGTCGCCTCGACGAACGGACCGACGAATCCGGGGTGGTTGAAGTAGTGCCGCAGCCTGCTGAGACCGATCTCGAGCCCCGTGGTCGCGTCGTACAGGTCTTCGCGGTACTGGCGGCAGCCGGAGTACGACGAGTATGCGTGGTCACGAAGCAGGCGGCCCGCTCGACGTGCCGGAGCGATCCGCTGGGCGGCGTCGCGCAGGTAGGGATCCCAGTTGCGGTTGCCCCAGTAGATCGGCAGGTCGACTCGATGGTCGGCGAAGTCCTTGCGCAGCGCGTCGAGCAGCTCGAGGTTGAGCTCGTTGATCGGCGACTTCCCGCCGAACAGGAAGTAGCGCTGACCACCTCTTCCGAGGCGCTCGCGCGGGATGCCGCGACCGGCGGTGACGTTCTCGAGAAATGGCACGACGTCGTCCGGGTGTTCCGGGCCGCCGAACGAGACGAGCAGGAGCGCGTCGAAGGGGCGAACATTCATGCCCTCATCCTCGCACCGTGACCCATTTGTCACACGGGGCGGGAAGGCCAGGATGCTGACGAAGTACCGGGACGCGCTGTCCCACCGCGGCGCAGCGCTGTTCTCGTTCACGGCCCTGCGGTCGCGGTTGCCGATGTCGATGGCTGGTCTCGGCATCGCGCTGCTGATCAACGCAGCGCACCGGCTCGTACGGGCAGGCCGGTGTCATGTCGGCGTCCTACGTCCTGTCGGCGGCTGCGTTCGGTCCGTGGGCAGGGGCGCCTGGCCGATCGTCTGGGCCAGAGCGTCGTCCTGTGGGTCGTCGGGCGCTGTACGCGACCGGGATGACCTTGTTCATCCTGGTGCTCGACGCGGGCTGGGATGCCCCCTGGCCGCACCTGTGCCTGGTCCTGACCGGGCTTGCCACGCCCCAGACCGGCAGCATGGTCCGTGCCCGCTGGTCGCACCTCCTGACTGATCGCGAACAGCGACACGGCCTTCTCGATCGAGGCCGTCCTCGACGAGGTGGCCTTTGTCCTCGGTCCCGTCCTGGTCACGTTCCTGACCCTGCACGTCAGCGACGTCTCCGGCCTGCTGTTCGCCGGCGGCCGCAGCCATGCTGGGCAGCTGGGCGTTGGCCCTGCAACGTCGCACCGCTCCCCCGCCCAGCGACCGTCGCGACGCCCCGCGGGGAGCCGATCCGGTGGACCGTGCTCGGGCCGTTGGTGGTGGTGTCGATGACGCTCGGCATCATCTTCGGCTCTGCCGAGGTCATCATCGCGGCGTTCACGACGAGCATGGCCACAAGGGCGCGGCCGGGCTGGCGTGCTGGCCGTCTGGGCTGCCGGCAGTCTCATCGCCGGCGTGATCGTCGGGGCTCTGCCGAGAGCGGCCAGCCCGCTGCGGCGGCTGCGGGGGATCGATCCTGGCGCTGAGCCTGGTGTTCGCGCCGTTGATGCTGCTGCCGACGAGCATCCCGCTGCTCGCCGTCGGGATGTTCCTCGGCCGGCTTCATGATCTCGCCTGCCTTGATCTCGATGGTCAACCTGATCGAGCGCCAAGTGCCGTCGTCCCGCCTGACCGAGTCGTTGACGTGGAGCATGACGGGCATGTCGGTCGGAATCGCTCCGGCGCTGCGGTCGTCGGCGCTGTGATCGACGCCCATGGGGCCTCGGCGGGCTTCTTGGTGCCTCTCGTGTGTGGCCTGGCCGGAGCGGCCGTCGCGTGGAGCATCCGCACTGTGGACTGAGTTCGGCGGAGCGTGAACAACCGGGACCAAAGTCACTAGTATCGGCCCGACGATGACCGAACTTCCCCTGGCTGACCGCAGCGTCGAGCTCGTCCGTGCGTGGGTTGATCCCAGCGCCCGCACGCTCGTCGACCCGATCTCGCCGCCCGGCGTCTGGCCCACCTTGTCAAGGATCCGCGCGGCATAGAGCTCACGATCGGCCTCATCGACCGGGGTCATCCGCCCGAGGACGATCGGGTCGCGGCTCGTCATCTCCGCGCCATGGTCCGGGACCCTCCGCCCTTTCTTTCTGCTCGTCAGAGCCTCTTGCCGAGCCTCGCTCGCTGGCCGCCGTCCTGTTTCCAGGGCTCGCTCGCGTCGTGGCCAGAAGGACCGTGCGTCGTGCTGTCGGCCATCTTGTGGTGGATGGCCGACCCGACCACCTGGGCCGCACGATCAAGAGCTTGCGCGGCAGCGGCGATCAGCTCAACCTCACGCTCCTCGGCGAGGCCGTGGTCGGCGAAGCCGGTGCTGCACGACGGCGCGACGAGATTTTCGCGCTGCTGCGACGCGATGATGTCGACCACGTCTCCGTCACGGTCTCGTCGGTCACCGGACAGCCGTCGCCGTGGTCGTTCGACGAATCGGTCGACCGGGCCGTCAAGCACCTTGCTCCCCTGTTCGCGCAAGCCGCGGTCGACCAGCCGAAGTTCATCGAGCTCGACCTGCAGACCTACCGCGACCTGCACCTCACGATCGCGGTGTTCACCCGCATCCTCGACTCGTTCCCCGATCTCGAGGCCGGCATCGTGCTGCCGGCGTACCTGCCCGACTCTCGACGCGATGAAGAAGCTGCAGTCCTGGGCGGCCCGGCGCCGGACCGCTGGCGGAGCTTCCCGTCCGGTACGGCTCGTCAAGGGCACCGAGTTAGCGATGGAGCGGGTCGAGGCCGCGAGGCACGGCTGGCCTCTCGCACCGTGGTCGACCGCCCGCGAGGCCGACACCCAGTACAAGCGCATCCTTCACTGGGCACTACGGCCAGAACGTGTCGAGGCCGTCCGCATCGCGGTTGCGACTCAGAACCTGTTCGACATCGCGTACGCCTGGTTGCTGGCCGGCGACCACGGCGTCCGCGAGGCGCTGCAGGTCGAGATGCCGCTCGGACTGGTCACTGGCCCGGCCGCCGCGGTGCGTGACGAGGTCGGAGCGTTGCTGCTCCATGCCCCGGTCGTCCGCCCGGCTCACCTCGACGCCGCGATCGCCTACTTCGTGAGAGAGCTCGGGGAGCAGACGAGCACCGACATCTCTTCCTTCGAGCGCGAGGCGCAAGGCTTCGTCGCGTCGGTCAAGGAGCTCGAGGCTGCCGCACCCGCCACTCACCGCGTGCAGAACCGCCTCACCGAGCTGCCGGTGCGACCCGGTGAGCACTTCGCGACACCCCCGACACCGACCCGTCGGTCGAGGCCAACCGCGAGTGGGCCCGGCTCGCGCTGGCCCGGTCCTCGTACACCCAGCTCGGCAGCCAGACCGTCCACGCCGGAAAGGTCCCCGGACCGGCGAGTCTCGAGACGGTCATCCACCAGGCGCGCGCGGCTGCCGAGGAGTGGCAGGCCCGCGGCCCCGAAGTTCGGGCCTGGGTGCTGCACCAGGCCGCCAACGCCATGGGGGCCCGTCGCGGCGATCTCGTGTCGGTCATGGCGGCGGAGGCAGGCAAGACCGTGGCCGAGTCCGACGCCGAGATCAGCGCGGCCGTCGACTTCGCCCACTACTACGCCGAAGCCGCACGGCGCCTCGAGGTCGTCGACGGCGCAACCTTCGTGCCCGACACCTTGACCGTCGTGGTGACGCCGTGGAACCTGCCAGTCGCGGGCCCAGCCGGATCCGTCCTGGCCGCGCTCGCCGTCGGCAGTGCCGTGATCGTCAAGGCCGCCCCGCAGACGCGGCACAGTGCTGCCGTCATGGTCGAGGCGCTCTGGCAGGCCGGCGTCCCGCGGGAGGTCCTGCGATTCGTCACGATCGACGAGGGCCCCTTGACCCAGGCGTTGATCTCCCACTCCGCGGTCGACCGGGTCATGCTGACCGGTGCCGGGGAGACCGCCCAGCTGTTCCGCTCCTGGCGTCCGGCGCTGCCACTCCTTGCTGCCACCAGCGGCAAGAACGCCGTCGTCGTCACCCCGTCCGCCGACCTCGATCTGGCCGTCACCGACCTGGTCGCCAGCGCCTTCGGGCAGACCGGTCTGCAGTGCTCGGCAGCGAGTCTGGCCATCCTGGTCGGGGCCGTTGCCGGATCCGAACGGTTCCGGCGCCAGCTCGTCGATGCCGTCTCGTCGCTCACGGTCGGCCTGCCCGATGATCTCGGGGTCACGACAGGACCGCTGATCGAGGCACCCTCGGGCGTCCTCGCCGACGGCCTCACGGCCCTGGATGACGGAGAGTCGTGGCTGCTTGCTCCCCGCCAGCTTAGTCCTGACGGACGGCTCTGGTCGCCCGGCATCCGCACCGGTGTGCGCCCGGGCAGTCGATTCCACACGAAGGAGTACTTCGGTCCCGTCCTGGGCATCATGCACGCCTCGACGCTCGAGCAGGCGATCGAGTGGCAGAACGGCACCGACTACGGGCTGGCCGCCGGTATCCACTCCCTCGACGCCGACGAGATCAGCACCTGGATCGACGAGATCGACGCCGGCAACCTGTACGTCAACCGCGACATCACCGGAACGATCGTGCAGCGGCAACCGTTCGGCGGGTGGAAGCGCTCGTCCGTGGGGGCGAATGCCAAGTCCGGCGGACCCAGCTTACCTGACGCGACTCGGTACCTGGCATCCCCGACCGCTGCGCGCCGTCCCCCGTGACAGCGATCCAGTCCCGCCGTGGCGGCGGTCCTCGATGCCGCCGAGCGCCACGTGACCCCGGCAGAGCTGGACGACCTGAAGGCCGCCGCCGCATCTGACGAGATCGCCTGGCAGCGCGAGTACGGCGTGGCCAAGGACGTCGCCGGACTCGGGGTCGAGCGCAGCCTGCTGCGCTACGTCCCCGCACCGGTCACGATCCGGTTCGACGGCTACCTGCCCGTCCTCGTGCGCGTCCTGCTCGCAGCGGCCCGCACCGGCGCCCCCGTGACGGTCAGCACCCGCGCCCCGCTGCCTGACGGGCTGGCCGCAGACGTCGTGGTGCAGAAGCACGACGAGTGGCTCGCGCACGTCGCCCAGGAGCGACCCGCACGGGTCCGGCTCGTGGGAAGCGACGCCGCCGAGTCTCGCGACCGTCCTCGACGGTGACCCCGACGTCACGATCCACGCGGGGCCCGTCACGCCATCGGGACGGATCGAGGCTCTGCCGTTCCTCCTGGAGCAGTCGATCTCGATCACGAACCACCGGTTCGGCCGTCCCCCACGCCGATCCGGCGTTCTCGCGGCTGCTCCCCCGCTGAGTCAGCCGAGCTGGGTGCCGGGCGGCAGGGGCGCTGTCCAGCCGCGGCGCAACGCCACGACCCGCCACACGAAGCAGATCGCTGCCCCCAGGCCGTACCACCACTGCGACCAGTCCTGGTGGGCCACGACGGCCGCGACGAGCGCTCCTGCGAACGCCGGTGTGGCATACAACTCACCGCGGAAGACAGCCGGGACTCGACCGGACGCCACGTCGCGGAGCATGCCACCACCGATGCCGGTCAGCATCCCCAAGGCGGACGACGCCAGCACGTTGAGGCCGGCCGCCTCGGCCGCGACAGCTCCCCGTCACGCAGAACAGCGCGAGCCCCAGGGCGTCGAGCAGCATGATCTCGCGCTCCAGACGACCGAACGTGGGGTGGAACAAAAACACCACCAGCGCAGTGGCGAACGCACCACGAGGTACCGCCAGTCGTCGAGCGCCTTCGGCGGCACCGCCCCGATCAGCACGTCTCGCATCACGCCGCCGCCGAGCCCGGTCATGAGCGCGAGCACCGCCACTCCGAACACGTCCAGTCTCCTTGCGGACCGCGACCAGCGCCCCGGTCGACGCGAACACGGCGATGCCGGCGAGATCGAAGATCAGCAGCAAGGTGTCGGACACGGCGACGACGTTATCGTGTGTCGGCGCGTCGCAGCATTTCCGCGTCCGGCCCGCCTAGGATTGAAGGAACACTTCGTGTGAACGCCCACCCGAAGACGTCGACATCGAAGGCGATGACATGCGTGACCTGAGGATCGAGGGTTTCAGCGACGACAAGCGCTTCCTCGTCGCGCGTGATGTCAGCACAGGCGAGAAGTTCCGCCTACCGGCCGACCAGCGGCTCACTGCCCTGGTCACGGCCCAGTCCGCACACAATGGGCAGTCCCGGCCCGGAGGCAGCTCCGCCAGTTGGAGATCCGCATGGAAAGTTCACTCAGCCCGCGCGACATCCAGACCCGCATCCGTCGTGGCGAATCACCCCAGTCGGTGGCCGACTCCGCCGGCGTCCCCATCGAGCGCATCAGCGGCTTCGCCGGTCCGGTGCTGGCCGAGCGCGAGTTCATGTGCGAGCAGGCCCGCAAGACCGCGATCCGCCGCAAGCACGTCAGCGGCACCGGCGTCCTGCTCGGAGCGCTCGTCGACGACACCATCATCTCGGCCGGAGGCGTTCCCGAGGCCGCCCTGTGGGACTCCTGGCGCCGCGAGGACGGCCGGTGGACGGTCACCGTCACGCCGGCCGATCGAGAGCAGCCCGCCAGCTTCCCGTTCGACGTCAAGAGCCGCTACGTCATGCCGGCCGACGCCTCGCCCACGACCTGGTGGGCGACGTCGCGCTGCCCGACTCGGCCGACATGGCCCTGGCCGACGTCGTGCGTTCGGCCGTGCGCACCACCGAGCCGCCTGCCGCCCCCGCCGAAGAGGCGGCCGTCCCCGAGCAGGAGACGCTGCCCGAGCTTCCAGATCGAGATCGAGGTCACGGCCGTCGAGCAGGTCGAGCCGCTGACCGGTGTCTCGTCACTGAAGGAGGCGCGTGACCGCCGCGCGCTCGAACAGCGCGATCGCCGAGAGCGAGCAGCAGGCCGAGGCGCCGACTGCCGAGATCGTCGAGGACGACTTCGAAGAGACCCTCGAGACGAATGTCGCCGTCCCCGACACCATGGGGCCGCGCAGCAAGAAGCGCCACGAACGGCGTCGCGTCCCCAGCTGGGACGAGATCATGTTCGGCGACAAGAACGACTGACCGCCTCGTTCGAGGCGCTGTGCCGCCGCTTCAGGCGAACGGCAGGACGTCCGGCGACATCGCAGCGGCCTTGGCCGTCGCGGCCGTCATCCGGCGTCGGTGGTGGCGCCGGCACAGCACCTCGTAGCCGACCTGACGGGCCGGCCGATCGAGGTCGTCCACGTCGCCGACCACGATGACCTCACCCTCGGTGACCATGACCCCGTCCTCGGTCCGCGCATTGTGCGTCGCTCGCTCGCCGCACCAGCACAACGCCTCGACCTGCAAGGTGTGCACCCGGTCGGCGAGCTCGATCAGGCGCAAGGAGCCCGAGAACAGCTTGGTCCGAAAGTCAGTCAGGATGCCGAAGGCGAAGACGTCGATGGCCAGCTCGTCGGTGATCTTGGCCAGATGATCGATCTGCTCGACGGTGTAGAACTGCGCCTCGTCGCACACGAAGTAGTCGATGCGACCGCCCTGGGTCAGCTCGTCGACCGTGAACTGCCAGAAGTTGAATGCATCGTCGACCTCGATCGCCGCGACCGCCAGCCCGAGCCGGCTCGACAGCGTGGCCGTGCCCGCCCGGTCGTGGGAGGTGAAGACCCGGCCGACCCTGCCGCGCGCACGGTGGTTGTGATCCATCTGGAGCGCCAGCGTGCTCTTGCCGCAGTCCATCGTGCCGCTGTAGAAGTTGAGGTCTGCCACCTGTGCATTCTCTCATTGCCATGGTGGGCACGTCGCAACGCACACTGCTCAGAGATCGCCTAGGCTCTGGGCCATGTCTGCTGCTGTCATCAGGTCTCGTCGTCGCGCAGCTGCCATCTGCGCGGTGTCACTTGCACTGCTGCCTGCGGGCTGCGGCGGCACGGACAGCGAAGACGCGGTCGTCGAGCACTCCAGCTGGTGTCGTCGCCGGGACCGCAATGGTCTGCGAGCGGTGCGGACGAGGAAGACCTCGGTGACGAGGCGAGCGACGTCGTGGCCGACCAGATCGTGCGAACTGTCTCCGAAGGCTCGACGCGCTACACGATGACCTGGTCGCTCGACGTCTCCGACACGGCCCTCGGCCCGGCCTGCGACCAGGTCGCTGCGTGGCTGGTGCGCAGCAGCAAGGTCCTGCCCGGAGACGTCGACGACGAGAGCGATCCGGTCCCCTCGAGTGACGACGTCGTGGCCGACTGTCTCCGCAGCGTCCAGGCGCAGCCCGGCGAAGGAGTCGACCAGGGATTCGGCTCGTACCCCAACACCCGCAAGAACGGCTACCAGTACGGCGTGTACGCCAGCGGCAGCAGCTCCGACGATCGGCAGCGACTCACCGTCGGCTACACGGCGATGCACGTGGACTGATCGCGCCAGGCACGGACCTCAGGTCGCGACGAGCACCGGGATCTTCAGCTCGGCGTCGGTGATCGACCCGTGGAAGCCCGTCATCTTCGAGCTCGATCGCGAACTCGCGCGACGAGAACACGCCGAACTCGCCCAGCGAGGCCACCACGACGTCGCCGATGCGCCCGCGCACGCCGGGCGTGATCGGACCGAACCAGTCCTCGAGGCCCTCGTGCGTGCGGACGATGGCGCGATCGCCCAAGGTCTCCTGCCACCGCGCAGCCACCTCACGCTCAGCACCAGGACGTGTGTAGAGGTGCCGGAACCGCGCCTCACCCGCCAGCATCGTGACGTCATCGAGCAGGCGAGGATGCTGGTCGACGTCGAACCGGTTCTCGAACGGCAGGTCGATCATGCCGTGATCGGCGGTGACGATCAGCAGCGTGTCGCGTGGAAGCGTCGCGCAGCTCCATCAGCTCGGTGTCGATCGTGGTCAGCATGGCCCGCCACTCCTCGGAGCGGCAGCCCTTGCCGTGCCCCGTGTGGTCGAGCCGAGACTCGTAGGCGTAGGTCACCGAACGTGGGCTGGACTCGATGACGTCGACCACGACGTCGAGCCGCTCGTACACCGAGTTGATGCCGTGGAACGGCACACCGCGCTGGCTGCACACCGTCAGCCCGGTGCCTTCGAACCGGGCGTCGTTGACCGACGAGGCGGAGACGCCTGCGGCCTGGAGGCGCTGCAGGACGGTCGGGTGCGGTTGCCACTGCGTGGGGTCGAGGGGCTGGTCCCACTTCAGCGAGTTGAGTCGCCGCCCGGTCTCGGGCACCCGGCACGTGTAGCCGACCATACCGTGCTCGCCGGCTCTGACGCCGGTGCCCAACGAGGTCAGGCTCGTCACGGTCGTCGACGGGACGCCACACACGACGTCGTCGACGTTGTTCAGCGACGACAGGAACGGAGCCGCGTCGGCGTGCTCGCGCAGCAGCTCCAGGCCCATTCCGTCGACCAAGAACACGACACACCGGGGAGCTTCTGGCAGACCCAGCGTGTTGCTCAGGCCGTCGACACCCAATGACGCCCCGACGGACGGCATGATCTGGTCGATCGTGGCGCGGCCGCCGATGCCCGGAAGAGTCTGGGTCATGAAGTACGGCCGGTCGTGGCCGCCGAGAGCGTACGGGCGAATCCGAGCAGCCGCTCGACCGCTGCGCCGCCGTCGCCGGCTGCGGCCAGTCGCAGCGAGAAGTCGTCGCCGGTCAGGCTGCCGGAGTAGCCGTGATCTGCTTCGCACTCGGGATCGGAGCACCGGGCCGGCTCGAGCTGCGACCCGCGACACCGCACCCCAGCCGATCGTCAGCAGAGCTTCTCGAGCTGCTTGGTCTTCGATGTGACCATCCGGGTCACGATGACCGAGCGCACCTGGCTCAGCGCGACTGCTTCAGAGCTCGTCGACGTGTAGGGGGTCGGCAGCAGGTCGTCACCGGGATGCTCGTCGGTGTGCAGCAGGATCAGCCGGCTGGTCGTCAACGCGAGCACCGTCATGTGCCGGCGGATCTCGTCGCGGTCGAACGTCGGCTCGTGATGCAGGACGTAGCCGTGCACCGTCTCGCCGGCCAAGGCGTCCCGGAGCCCTTCGGCAACGATCTCCGGGTAGTAGCCGCTGCGAGAGACCTCGTCGAAGAGTGGCGCAGTGTGGTCGGTGCTCATTACGCGAGCGTATCGCCCATGGGTGCCGGTTGACTGAGCCGCCGTACGTACCACTCACCACGTCGATCAGCCGACGGGATGACCTTGGCCCGAGCACTCAGCGCCGTGAACCCGTTAGCATGCACCGCGACGGGCTCGAGGTCGAGCTCGGCGATCTCTGGCAGGTCGTCCTTCATCGCCGCGAGCCGGACGATGACGTCCTGCAACGCGTCGACGTCGACCGCCTCGGAGCCGCGGTAGCCGTACAGCAACGGCGCCGACCGCAGGTTGCGGATCATGCTCTCGGCGTCGAGATCGGTCAGCGGCGGGATGCCGTAGGAGCGGTCGCCCATCAGCTCGCTGGGCGCGCCGGCTAGCCCGAACGAGACCAGCGGGCCGAACAGCGGGTCCTCGGTGACGCTGAACGAGACCTGGACGCCTTCGGCCGCCACCCGCTGGACGAAGAACTTGGTGTCCTTGCGCATGCCGGTCCAGTTGGTCAGCTGGTCCCACGCCTCGCCCATCTCCTCGCCGTTGGCGATGCCGCGCCAGATGTGCGCGATGTCGGGGCGGCTGCGCAGGTGCTCGCTGCCGGCCTTGAGGACGACGTCCCAGCCGAGCCTCTCTCCGGCGGCAATAGCCTCTTCGCGACTGTGGACGTTGATCCAGGTCCACAGGTCGATGCCGTAGCAGGCCAGCAGTGCGTGCACCTGCTCGGTCGACAGGATCGCGCCACGCGGCGCGACGGCCAGCACGTCACGCACCAGCGCCCGGGCATCTCCGGTGCGGTGGTTGTCGGACGAACGGAACTCGCCGTGCTCGCGCGCGGCCCACTCGGAGTAGTTGACGACCCGGGCCAGTGCACGCACCGCCGACTCGGGCGCGGCGTACGACGGCACCGAGCCACGGCCCGCAGATCCGCCGAGCAGATCGGGGACCCGCAACAGCACGGGGACGCCCTCACTGCCGAGGAACGTCGACACGATCGGCTTGTCGGACTGCTCGCCGACCGCTGCCAGCACGTCGGCGACATCTTCACCGGTCGTGTTGAGCGGCGGGATGTAGACCGCGACGAGCGCGTCGGTCTCGGGACTCGCGATGGCCGTCTCTATGGCGACCTCGAAGTCGTCTGCGGTGGCGTCGGCGCCCAGCGAGACCGGCTCGGTGACCCGCAGACCGGCAGCCGCTGCGGCGTCGGCGACGATCAGGGCCACGGCGTCGGAGTTGCCGACGATCGAGATGCGGTTGCCGCGCGGCAGCGGCTGGTGGGCCAGCAAGCTGGGCGACGTCGAACATCTCGTCGAGCGTGTCGACCTGGATGACCCCGGCCTGCCGGAACATCGCGTCGACCGCAGACTGCGGTGCGGAGGTGCGGGCCACGGTGTGGCCGACGGGCACGCCTTGGGTCGAACGGCCCGACTTGACCGCGACGATGGGCTTGGTGCGGGAGACCCGACGGGCGATCCGCGAGAACTTGCGCGGGTTACCGATCGACTCCAGGTACAGCAGGATGACCTCGGTCGAGTCGTCCTCCTGCCAGTACTGCAAAAGGTCGTTGCCTGACACGTCGGCGCGGTTGCCGGCCGACACGAACGTCGAGAGTCCCAGACCTCGGCGCGACACCGACTCGAGGATCGCGGTGCCGAGCGCTCCTGACTGGCAGAAGAAGCCGACTCGACCCTGCGGTGGCATCGACGGCGACAGCGACGCGTCAGCTGCAGCTCAGGGGCCGTGTTGATGATGCCGAGGCAGTTGGGCCCGATCAGCCGCAGGCCGTACGAGCGGCTGAGCCCGAACAGCTCGCGCTGGCGGCGGCGACCCTCGGGGCCTTCCTCGGCGAATCCAGCCGAGATCACGACCAGACCGTGGACGCCCTTGGCGGCACAGTCGAGCACGACCTCGCGGACCGACTCCGCCGGAACGGCGACGATCGCGACGTCGACCTCGCCGGGGATGTCCTGGACCGTCTTGTAGGCCGGCAGGCCCGAGACTGCCTCGGCCTGGGAGTTGACGGCGTACACGCTGCCGCCGAAGTCGCCCAGCACGAGGTTGCGGACCATGGCCTGACCGATGGATCCCTGGCGGCGGCTGGCGCCGATGACGGCGATGCTGCGGGCGCGGAAGATCCGCTCGATCGAGGCTGCCTCGGCCCGCTGCTCGCGAGCGCGCATCACGCCGATCGACAGGTCGGTCGCGTCGATCTGGCAGATGAGGCGCTGCACGCCGTCCTCGATCATTCCTTGGACCTGATAGCCCATCTCGCGGAAGACCTGCTGCATCCGGGAGTTCGACGGCAGCACGTCGGCGACGAACCGGCGGATACCGCGTTCACGACCGGCCTGCGCCAGGTGCTCGAGCAGCAGCTGGCCCACGCCTCTGCCCTGCTGCGCGTCCTCGACCAGGAACGCGACCTCGGCCTCGTCCTCGGCCACGGCGTCGTACCGACCGATCCCGATGATCTCGCCGTGCACCGTCACGACGAAGGCCACGCGACGGTCGTGGTCGACCGTCGTGAAGCGCTTGACGTCCTTGTCGGACAGCTTGGGATAGGGCGCGAAGAACCGGAAGTACTTGGACTCCTCGGACACGCGAGAGTAGAACTCGACCAGGCGCTCGGCGTCTGCTTCGAGGATCGGACGCAGCTGTGCGACGCGACCGTCCTTGAGCAGGACGTCGGCCTCCCAGTGCTCGACAGGATGCACCTCAGTGGTCACGACACAAACCTATCGGGTCCCGCCTCGGCGTGGCGGTGACAGTCCGCACATCGGTACAGGCGAAAATGGACGCTGAGCATCATCCACGAGAGGCAGGCATGGCCCGGAGCAGCAAGCAGGCACCCATCGAAGAGTTCGAGGAGCACATCCTCGACACCGATGTCGGCGACGAGATGCGTTCGAGCTTCCTCGAGTACGCCTACTCGGTCATCTACTCGCGCGCGCTGCCCGATGCCCGAGACGGTCTCAAGCCCGTCCAGCGCCGGCTGCTCTACACGATGGACGACATGGGGCTGCGCAGCGATCGCGGTCACGTCAAGAGCGCCCGCCCCGTCGGCGAGGTCATGGGCCGGTTGCACCCCCACGGCGACAGCGCGATCTACGACGCGCTCGTGCGCCTGGTGCAGCCGTGGTCGCTGCGTCTCCCCCTGGCCGACGGTCACGGCAACTTCGGCTCGCAGGACGATCCTCCTGCGGCGATGCGTTACACCGAGATCCGCATGGACGCCGCCGCCGAGGCGATGACCGCCTCGATCAACGAGGACACCGTCGACTTCCGGCCCAACTACGACGGACGCGAGACCGAGCCGGTCGTCCTGCCAGCGTCGCTGCCCAATCTCCTGGTCAACGGGGCCAGCGGCATTGCCGTCGGCATGGCGACGAACATTGCGCCGCACAACCTGATCGAGGTCGTGCAGGCCCTGCGGCACCTGATCACCCATCCCCGCGCCGACCTCGACGACCTGATGCGCTTCATCCCCGGCCCCAGATCTGCCGACCGGCGGAAAGATCGTCGGGCTCGAAGGCGTGCGCGACGCCTACGCGACCGGCAACGGCTCGTTCCGCATGCGGGCATCGACCCGCATCGAGAACGTCACACCACGGCGCAAGGGCATCGTCGTCACCGAGCTGCCGTACAACGTCGGGCCCGAGAAGGTCATCGAGGCGATCAAGAAGCTCGTCCAGGCCAAGAGCTTCCAGGGCATCTCCGACATCAAGAACCTCACCGACCGCCACAAGGGCCTCAACCTGGTCATCGAGATCAAGAACGGCTTCATCCCCGAGACGATCCTCGAGCAGCTGTTCAAGAGCACTCCCATGGAGAGCTCGTTCGGCATCAACGCGGTGGCGCTCGTCGACGGCCAGCCCCGCACGCTCGGGCTCAAGGAGATGCTCGAGGTCTACCTCGCGCACCGCATCGATGTCGTGCGTCGCCGCACGACGTTCCGCCGCGGCAAGGCCGCCGATCGGCTGCACGTCCTCGACGGCCTGCTGATCGCGCTGCTCGACATCGACGAGGTCATCCAGCTGATCCGCAGCAGCGAGAACACCGCTGAGGCCAAAGAGCGGCTCATGAGCGTGTTCGACCTGTCGACCGTGCAGGCCGAGTACATCCTCGATCGCCGACTCGGCACGCTCACCCGGCTGTCGACGCTCGACGTCGAGCGCGAGGCCGCCGAGCTGCGTGAGCTCGATCGAGAGGCTCGACGCGATCCTCAACGACGAGACCCTCCTGCGCAAGACCGTGGGTGACGAGCTCACTGAGATGGCGCAGAAGTTCGGCACCCCGCGGCGCACGGTCCTGCTCGAGTCGTCGGGCCAGACCAAGTCTGCGACGGCAGCACCGCTCGAGGTCGCCGACGATCCGTGCTGGGTGCTGCTGTCGGCGACCGGGCTCCTGGCGCGCACCTCCGACGCCTCCCCCATCGGCGAGGTCGACCACCGGGCCAAGCACGACACGATCGTCTCGGTCGTCAAGACGACTGCGCGCGGCGAGATCGGCGTCATCACGTCGGCGGGCACGGTGCGACGTCTCAGCGTCCTCGACCTGCCGACGCTGCCGCCCGGAGCGCACTCCCCCCATCTGCAGGGCGGCCTGCCGTTGGGCGAGATCGCCGATCTCGACTCCGCCGCGTTGGCACTCATGACCTTCGACGAAGACGGTCCCGGCATCGCGCTCGGCACGCGCCAAGGCACGGTCAAGCGGGTCAAGCCAGATCATCTGAGTCGTGACGAGTGGGATCTCATCTCCTTGGCCGACGGCGATGCGGTCGTCGGTGCCGTCGCGCTGACGACTGGTGACGAGCAGCTTGCCCTTCGTGACGTCCGACGCCCAGCTGCTCTACTTCTCGGCCTCGCTCGTCCGCCCGCAGGGCCGCAGTGGCGGCGGCGTCGCCGGAGTCAAGCTGGCATCGGGTCAAAAAGTTGTGTCGTTCGGTGCCGTCACCGATGTTGAAGCCGCCTACATCGTGACGGTCGCCGGCTCGAGCGATGCGCTGCCCGGAACCCAGAACGGCGCCGTCAAGGTCAGCCCGCTGTCGATCTATCCCACCAAGGGCCGCGCCACCGGCGGCGTGCGGTGCCAACGACTGCTCAAGGGCGAGGACGGGCTGCTGCTCGCCTGGGTCGGCGACGGCGTTCCGATGGCCTGCGCGACCAGCGGGACGGCTGTCGACCTGCCCGAGCCGACCGATCGACGTGATGGCTCAGGTGTGCCCGTGGCGCAGCCGATTCTCGCCGTGTCAGGCCCTCCGGCCCGTCAGGTGGCTATCGCCGAAGACCAGCCCCCGCTCGTGCAAGACTGAGCCGTGCGCATTCGTCACCTGCTCCCAGCCCTGCTCGCATCGACCCTCTTCCTGGCCGGATGCACCGGGTCGTCCGACTCGTCCGACGCCTCGGACGACAAGGGCGGCGACGCGTCCGCGTTGACCGCCCGCCTCGCCTCGGCCAAGGAGGCGCTCGACTCCGCCGAGACCATCGACATCTCGTTGGCGACCAAGTCGCTGCCCGATGGCATCACCGGGTTGCTGTCAGCCCAGGGCAAGGGCAATCACTCGCCGGCCTTCAAGGGCAAGGTCACGGTCATCACCGGCGGCTCCAGCCTCGGCGCCGATGTCATCGCGGTCGACGGCAAGGTGTACGCCAAGACCGGCTTCGCGCCGAACTTCGTCACGATCGACCCGAAGGACCTCAAGGCTCCCGATCCGGCTTCGCTGTTGTCGACCGACGCGGGCATCTCCCAGATCCTGGTCAAGACCGAGTCGATCAGCGACGGCGGCCAGTCGCGCGACGGCAAGGACGTGCTGACCACGGTCAAGGGCACGTTGCCCGGCACGGTCGTCGCCACGATCATCCCGTCGGCTGCCTCTGACCAGACGTTCAAGGTGACCTACCGCCTCGACGACGATGACCAGCTACGCGATGCCACTCTCACGGGCCAGTTCTACCCCGAGGGCGGCGACGTCACGTACACCGTCGGGCTGGCGACGTCCGACACGCCGGTGACGATCACGGCCCCCTGAGCACACCAGGTCGATCACCCGGCTCATGAGCAGCACAGCGATCACTCCCGCCTCCAAGATCCTCCTGGCGTTCGCTGCGGTCGCGATCTCGTTCGCTGCCGCTGACACGTACGTCGTGGTGCTGGCGCTGCCCGACATGATGAGCACGGTCGGGCTCGACCTCGACGAGCTGCAGCGCGCCGCGCCGATCGTCAGCGGCTTCCTCCTGGGCTATGTCGGGGTGCTCCCGCTGATCGGTCGCATCTCAGACCTGCGCGGTCGTATCCCGGTGCTGCTCGGCTCGCTCATCGTGTTCGCGGTCGGATCGCTCGTGACGGCCGCGGCGTACAACCTCGAGACCATCGTGGCCGGTCGACTGATCCAGGGCATCGGCGGCGGTGGACTGATCCCGCCGACGCTGGCCCTTGTCGCCGATCTGTGGCCACCGCACAAGCGCGGACTCCCCCTGGGCATCGTCGGCGCGGTGCAAGAGTCGGCAGCGTCCTCGGACCGCTCTACGGCGCTGCTGTCCTGGCCTTCGGCGACTGGCGGCTGATCTTCTGGCTCAACTGCGCGATCGGGCTGGTCCTCGTCGCAGCCATGCTCAGCCTGAGACCGACCCGCTCCTTGAGCTTGTCGAAAGGAGCCGCTCCGACACGCTCAGCAGGCCGATTCGACTACCCCGGCGCCGGGCTGGCCGTCCTGACGCTCGCCGGCATGAGCCTGGTGATGCTCGCGCCGACCCGGCTCGTCCAAGACGTCGAGATCGGTCGTGCCTACCTCCCGGTGACCGGCGACTCCCGGTGGCTGACTCCCCTGGCCCTGACAACGTTCGCGATCGTGGCGTTGTTCGTGCTGCGCCAGGTGTTCGCTCATCGTCCCCTCGTCGGCTGGCGCACCTGGCCCGCCCTGGCGCGCGAGACCGACGTGGGGGCGCGCTGCTGCTGACCCTGGGGCTCGGTGCCGTGATCGTGACCTTCGCCTCCGCCGAGCCCGAGAGCGGCGCCGTCTCCCCCGATGCGCCGTGGCTGCTGCCGATCGCTGCCGCCGCCTTCATCGGCTTCGGCGTCCGGCAGCGGCGCGCCGTGCAACCGCTCATCCCACGAGGCGCACTCAGCTCCCGTCCCGCCTGGGGCGCGCTGATCGTGTCGTTCTTCATCGGCGCCGCGCTCATCGCAGCCTTGGTCGACATCCCGTTCTTCGCACGACTCACGGTCTACCGCGACTCCCAGCTCGACGCCGCGCTGGTGCTGGTGCGGTTCTTGATCGCCCTGCCGATCGGCGCGTTGCTCGGCGGGTGGCTGCTGCGTCGGGTTCCAGCCAACGTCCTGACGTCGGTAGCGATGCTCATGAGTGCAGTCGCCTTCTGGCACATGGCGACCTGGGACAAGACGTCACTCGACAGCAGCACCGAGACCTGGTCGTTGATCCTCGGCGGCCTCGGCTTCGGCATCGCGATTGCGCCCGTCAATGCGGCCCTGCTGGCCCACACTGCCGATGCCGTGCACGGTGTCGCCTCCGCGCTGCTGATCGTGGCCCGCATGGTCGGCATGCTTCTGGGCATCTCGGCGCTGACGACGATCGGCCTGCGTGCCTTCTACAACGCCGCCGACAAGATTCCGCCCGCCGCCGAGCTCTGCGACGGCCAGGCGACACTCTGCCAGGCCTACAAGGACGCCCAGATCGGCGCCGGCATCACCCAGCTGCATGCCGTCTTCGTCGGCGCTGCGGTGTGTGCGCTGATCGCCGCGGGGCTCGCACTGGTGCTGCTGCGCACCGACCGACGTCCCGGTGGCCAGCCCCCAGCATGACCTCGAACAGCAGTGGCTAGGCTTCGACGCATGCCAGATTTCGATGACCTGCTTGCCGCCAATCAGTCCTATGCCAACGACTTCTCCCTATCCGGGTTCGACGGCATCGCCCACGCCGGCGTCGCGATGGTGACGTGCATGGACTCACGCATCGATCCGCTGCGGATGATCGGCCTCCAGCCCGGTGACGCCAAGATCCTGCGCAACCCCGGCGGCCGGGTGACCGATCAGGTGCTCGTGGCGCTGGTGCTCGGCGTCAACCTGCTTCGCGTCAACCGGGTGCTCGTGGTCCAGCACACCCGCTGCGCCATGGCGTCGTCGACCGAGGACGAGCTCAAGGCTCGCATCACCGAGGGCACCGGCACGGATGCCTCGTGGATGACGTTGGGCGCCATCGTCGACCAGCGTCAGACCGTCCTGGCCGACGTCCACCGGGTCAAGACACATCCGCTGATCAACAACGACATCGCGGTCGGCGGATTTCTGTACGACGTCGACTCAGGCCTGCTCGAACCCGTCGTCTAACCCCGCTGCGGTTTCCCACGAGGCCTCGGCCTCTTGCCACGCACCTAGCGTCACAGCGCTGGGTGCGTGAGTGATTCCCCAGGGCACCCTGGGAAACCGCAGCCGGCGGGTGGATCAGGCGTCGATGCGGTCGGCGTCGATCTCGTAGGCGCCCTGAACGATGAACTCCTTGCGGGGCGGCACCTCGTTGCCCATGAGCAGCTCGAACACGTCTGAGGCTGCTTCGCCGTCGTCGACCGTCAGACGGCGCAGCGTGCGGTGCCGCGGCTCCATCGTGGTCTCTGCCAGCTGGTCGGCGTCCATCTCTCCCAGACCCTTGTACCGCTGTACCGGGTCCTTCCACGAGACGCCCTTGCGCTTGAGCTCGGCCAGCTTGCGCTGCAGCTCGGGGTCGGAGTACGTGTAGACGTACTTGTCCTGCCCCTTCTTCGGATTGGTCAGCCGATGCGGTGCAACGGCGGGACGGCCGTGTAGACCCGCCCGGCATCGACCAAGGGGCGCATGTAGCGGAAGAACAATGTCGCGAGCAGACAACGGATGTGTGCACCGTCGGAGTCGGCGTCGGCCATGAAGATGATGCGTCCGTAGCGAGCTGCGTCGACGTCGAAGGTGCGACCGGACCCGGCCCCGACGACCTGGATGATCGACGAGCACTCGGCGTTCTTCAGCATGTCGCCGATGCTGGCCTTCTGGACGTTGAGGATCTTGCCCCGGATCGGCAGCAATGCCTGGAACTCAGAGTCTCGGGCCGACTTGGCGGTGCCGAGTGCTGAGTCGCCCTCGACGATGAACAGCTCGGAGCGTTCGACGTCGTTGCTGCGGCAGTCAGCCAGCTTGGCCGGGAGGGCGCTGGACTCCAGCGCATTCTTGCGCCGCTGCGTGTCGCGCTGCTGACGGGCCGCCAGTCGCGTGCGGGACGCATCGACGACCTTCTGCATCACGGTGCGCGCCTTGGCCTTGTCTGCGGCCTTGGTCGACGTCAGGTACTTCTTGAGCTCGCGCGACACGACCTGGTTGACGATCTTGGTGACCGCGGGAGTGCCGAGCACCTCTTTCGGTCTGGCCCTCGAACTGCGGTTCCGCCAGACGGACCGTCACGACCGCCGTGACTCCTTCGAGAACGTCGTCCTTGATGACATCGGGGTCGCCTGACTTCAGCAGCCGGGTCGTCTTGAGGACCTCGTTGAACGTCTTGGTCACGGCCCGCTCGAAACCGTTGACGTGCGTGCCGCCCTTGGGCGTCGCGATGATGTTGACGAACGACTTGAGCTCGGTGTCGTAGCCCGTGCCCCACCGCAACGCGACATCGACGCCGAGCGTGCGCTCGATGTCCTGGGGCGTCATGTGGCCCTTGGCGTCGAGCAGCGGGACAGTCTCGGTGAAGACGTCCTCGCCCTCGAGCCGCAGGACGTCAGAGACCGGCTCGTCGGGTGCGAGGAACTCGCAGAACTCACCGATGCCACCGTCGTGGCGGAACTTCTCCTCGCCCAGCTCGTCGCCGCGCTCGTCGCGGATGACCAGCTCGAGGCCTGGCACCAGGAAGGACGTCTGGCGTGCGCGGGCGACGGCTCGTCGTAGGAGAACTTGGCGCCCTTGATGAAGATCTGGGGATCGGCCCAGTAGCGCACGCGCGTTCCGGTGCGAGCCTTGGCGACCTTGCCGATCTTGCGCAGCTCGTTGGTCGGGGTGAAGTCGGCGTCGGGCCCATCACCGGCAAAGACTCCCGGCTCACCACGCCGGAACGACATCGCCCACGTCGCTCCGCCCTTGTCGACCTCGACGTCGAGTCGCGACGACAGGGCATTGACGACCGAGGCGCCGACTCCGTGCAGACCGCCGGTGGCGACGTAGGAGCCCCCACCGAACTTTCCGCCGGCGTGGAAGCTTGGTGTAGACGACCTCGACGCCGGTCAGCCCGGTCTTCTTCTCGATGTCGACCGGGACGCCTCGCCCTTGGTCCTGCACCTCGACCGATCCGTCAGCATGCAGCGCGACCAGGATGTGCGCACCATGGCCACCGAGAGCCTCGTCGACGGAGTTGTCGATGATCTCCCACAGGCAGTGCATCAGCCCGCGGGTGTCGGTGGAGCCGACGTACATGCCTGGACGTTTGCGGACGGCCTCCAGTCCTTCGAGGACTAGGAGGTTTCTGGCGTCGTACCAGCTGTCGATGATGGGTTCCTTCTCGGGGTGCTTTGCCTTCTCCAACCCTAGCCAGCAAAGCCCAGTACTCGATGCGTGACACGCCTCTGTCCGCCGTCGGCGACACGCGACCGCAGCGCGCCTCCGAGCGTTTGGACCCACCGAGGAGTATTTATGTGAATAGTCACCATTCGGTCAGCCCTGAAGCACGGAATAGGACACCATGATTGGATGTTGACCAGTACATCCAACCGGCTCAGAGAGAAGGTCACCGTGACAACACTGACAGCCCCCATGCTGAGCTCCCTCGACCGCTGCGACCGCTGCGGCGCTCAGGCCTACGTCCGCGTCACCCTCGGTGGCGGCGGCGAGCTGATGTTCTGCGCTCACCACGCTCGCCAGCACGAGAACAAGCTGCGCGAGATGTCAGCACTCATCCACGACGAGTCGGAGCGCCTCACCTCGTCGTCCACTGCCCTGGTCGACGACGGAGTCTAAGACACCCACAGCAAGCGATGCGAAGGGCCGGCCAGATGATTTCTGGCCGGCCCTTCGCATTGCCCTGACTGAGCTGCCCCTGATCGATCAGTAGGGGTAGTTGTGGATCTCCCGCGACTTCAAGATCGCCTTCCAGTGCTGGAGGTAGTCCTCGTACACGGCGGGATCGGTCGTCTCGGTCGTGATCTCGTCGCTGGCGACCAGGTTGGAACCGGTGAGGGCCGCAGAACCGGCCTGCACGACCTTGGTCCGGATGCCCGAGCTCGGCCAGTTGTTGTACCTGGTGCCGTCGACCGCGACCTCTTCGGGGTTGAGCCGGTTACGGGTCAGCTTGGCCTCGATCAGGATCGTCTTGTCGTGGGGCTCGGCCCAGGCGACCTCGATGCGACGGCTGGCCGTCTTGAACACGTCGAGGATCGGCCGGCACACGCGGATGTACAGCTGGCAGTGCGCGATGCGGTTGACCTTGAGGTCGTCCTCGAACGAGACGACCGAGATCTTGCAGCCGGCGTCGGCCAGCTCGACGAGCTGTAGGCCACAGCGATGCGGCGGTACTTGAACCGGTTCTCCTGCAGACGGATACGGCACTGGTCATCGGGGACGACGCGGCGCAACAGGTTGAGGACGGGGTCCTTGCCGTTGTTGGGGGTCGCCCGGATCGGTGTGGCGTAGATCGTGACGTTGGCCAAGTTGGAGTAGAACATGCCGTAGTCGGAGTACGCACGGGTGTAGCCGTCGCGTGGCTTGCAGTGCTGTAGCCGTAGCGCGTCTTGTGCTTCTTGGCGTATTTCAGGAAGTCGTTGCCGATGTTGCGCTCGGCGTACATGTCGTCCCACAGCTTGCGGGTCTGGTACCACAGCTTCTTGTCGTTGTAGATCGTCAGACCGTTGTTGTAGGTGCGCTCGCCACTGGGGCCGCCGAGGTTGGCCGAGCCCGTCCAGATGACGCCCTTGGCCGGCTTGTTGTCGCGGGTGAACGTGCTGCTGACGAGCAGCAGCTTGGAGTGCATGATCGCGCCATTGAGTCCCGACAGGCATGCCAGGCTCTTGCCCTTCTGGCAGATCTTGAAGTTGGCGTCCCGCAGTGACCGCGACTTCAGCGCCCGCTGCAGTGCCCGTGACTCCTTGGACTGCGATGCCTTGCCGTGGATGACGCGCACCTTGACGCCCTGCTTGGCCGCCTTGATCAGCCACGGCCCACCCGGTAGGAGTTCTCCATGCGGGAGACCGACAGGAAGACCGTGTTGGCTCGACGTACCGCTGCGGGTCGGATCTTGCCCGTGCGCGGATCCTTATAGGAGCCGCGGATGATGCGCTCGAGGTCGTTGAGCTGCGAGAAGTCGCTGTTGGACTTGCTGGAGATCGCCTTGTAGGGACGCGAGAAGTTGGTCTCGAGCGTCACGGGATACCCCGGCCACGGTTCAGGCGCGCTGTCGGCCGCCGCGGCCACTCCGCGCTCGGCAACAGGAGTCTTCGCTGCCGGCGTGGGGGTCGGGTCAGGCGTCGGGGTCGCGTCGACCTCGGCGCTGGTAGCCACCGAAGCCAGACCCAGCACCAGAGTTGCCGCCAGTACACCCACCCCGATTGCGCGTGCTACGCGCTGTGAACTATCGGTATTTCGCACAGATCTGCTCTCCGAGAGGCTCGTGTTGTCGTGGCAGTCTAACCCAGATGACCGGGAGAGACAGGCTGGCCGTGTTCGTCGGCGATTGGCCGGGACTGTGTCAAGGGCCCGCACCGCACTGGAATCTCAGTGCCGTACGGGCCCTTGCCAGCAGACTGGCTCAGTCGAGGTAGTCGCGCAGCACCTGCGAGCGCGAGGGGTGACGCAGCTTGCTCATGGTCTTGGACTCGATCTGGCGGATGCGCTCGCGCGTCACTCCGTAGACCTTGCCGATCTCGTCGAGCGTCTTGGGCTGTCCGTCGGTCAGGCCGAAGCGCATCGACACGACACCGGACTCACGCTCCGAAAGGGTGTCGAGCACGGGCGTGCAGCTGCTCCTGCAGGAGCGTGAACGACACCGCGTCGGCCGGGACGATCGCCTCGGAGTCTTCGATCAGGTCGCCGAACTCCGAGTCGCCGTCCTCGCCCAGCGGGGTGTGCAGGCTGATCGGCTCACGACCGTACTTCTGGACCTCGACGACCTTCTCGGGCGTCATGTCGAGCTCGAGCGCGAGCCTTCGGGGGGTGGGTTCGCGACCCAGGTCCTGCAGCATCTGGCGCTGGACACGGGCCAGCTCTGTCGATGACCTCGACCATGTGGACCGGGATACGGATCGTGCGGGCCTGATCGGCCATGGCGCGGGTGATCGCCTGACGGATCCACCACGTCGCATAGGTCGAGAACTTGAAGCCCTTGGTGTAGTCGAACTTCTCGACTGCACGGATCAGACCGAGGTTGCCTTCCTGGATCAGGTCGAGGAACAGCATTCCGCGGCCTGTGTAGCGCTTGGCCAGCGAGACGACGAGGCGCAGGTTGGCCTCGAGCAGGTGGTTCTTGGCACGGCGACCGTCGACGACGATCCACTCGAGCCTTCGCGGGACTTCTCCGACAGGCGGCCGCCCTTGGCCAGCTTCTCCTCGGAGAAGAGTCCGGCCTCGATGCGCTTGGCCAGCTCGACCTCTTGGCCGGCGGTCAGCAGCGAGACCTTGCCGATCTGCTTGAGGTAGTCCTTGACCGGGTCGGCGGTGGCGCCGGCGACCATGACCTGCTGAACGGGCTCGTCGGACTCGTCAGCGGCCGAGATCGTGTAGGAAGACTTCTCGTCCTCCTTGAGCGAAGGATCGTTCTTCAGATCCTTCTCGAACTCCTCGTCGGGGATGTCCGGCAAGATCTTCTTGCCCTGGGCGTCGACCAGAACCGTGCCGTCAGCAGGAGGCGTCTCCAATGCGTCGGCCAGATCAACGCTCGCAGGAACCGTGCCCTCGTCAGACGGGTCTGACACCTTCTTGGCAGCGGTCTTCTTCGCGGCAGTCTTCTTGGCAGCGGTCTTCTTGGCGGGGCTCGTGGAAGTCTTCGTCACAGTCGTTTCTGTTTTCGCAGTGGTGGTGGTCTTCTTGGCAGCGGTCTTCTTTGCCGGTGGGCCCGTCTCGGGCTCCTGTGTGACGGCCCGGAGGCGTGATCCAGAATCGGGATTCACCGGCACGTCAACCTCACAAACGGTAGATGGGCGCAACAATGAGGCCTGTGGTCAACCTCTCGCTCCAGTGTGGCACGACCGCCCAAGCGATTCCATCTCAGGGTGCTCTCAGGAGCGTGTCGGCCACAGATGCACGGCCTCGCCCGCGTGCACGAGCTTCTCGTACTCCTGGGTCGTGGCGCGCATGGCCGCGAGGCGGTCTGTCGTGCCGGCGCTGTGGTGGGCGAACTCCTGGATGAGCCAGGTCGCGCCGTTGCGCCCGGCGATGCAGCGCTGCTCGATGACGCCCAGCAGGCGCTCGCGGACGTCAGCCTCGACCCCCATCTGCTCCAGACCTGCATGCGCCAGCGGCAGCAGCTGACGCAGCACGGCTCACGCACAGCCACGGTGCCGACACCGGGCCAGTAGATCTCGGCGTCGATACCGTCGCGTGCCGCCTGGTGGAAGTTGTCCTCGGCCGCTCTGAACGACAGCTGGGACCAGATAGGACGTTCACCAGACCGCAGCACCGTGACGAGGCCGTAGAACAGGGCGGCGTTTGCCATCGTGTCGATGACCGTGGGACCGGCCGGCAGCAGGCGGTTCTCGATCCGCAGGTGCGGCCGTCCGCCTGCGATGTCGTAGATCGGCCGGTTCCAGCGGTACACCGTGCCGTTGTGCAACCGAAGCTCGCCGAGGGTGGGCACTCGCCCCGCCTCGAGGCTGAGCAACAGGATCCTCGTCGTCGACGATCGGGAGCAGCGCCGGGAAGTAGCGGACGTTCTCCTCGAACAGGTCGAACACCGACGTGATCCCACCGCTCCCCGAAGAACACTCGTGGACGCACACCTTGTGCCTTGAGCTCTTCGCTGCGGGTGTCGGTGGCCTGCTCGAACAGCGCGATGCGGGTCTCGTGCCACAGATGCTGTCCCAGCAGGAACGGCGAGTTCGCACCCACCGCGACCTGGACCGCTGCCATCGCCTGTGCGGCGTTCCAGGTCGCCGCGAAGTCCTCAGGATGTACCTGCAGGTGAAGCTGCGTGCTGGTGCAGGCCGCTTCGGGGATGATCGTGTCGGCCGTGGTCTGCAGACGGTCGACGCCGTCGATGATGATCTCGATGTCTTCACCGCGGGCGGCCAGGATCTGCTCGGACAGCAGGTGGTAGCGCGGGTTCGCCGAGATCGCGTCACGGCTGAAGTGCCCGTCCTGCAGCGTCGGCAGGATGCCGATCATCAGCAGGTGCGTGTCGACCTTCGCAGCCTTGTCCTGAGCGGCATTGAGGTCGTCGCGCAGTGCACGCTGCATCTGCTCGAGGCCTGCCCCGTCGATCCGCTGCGGGGCGACGTTGATCTCGATGTCGAACAGCCCGAGCTCGGTCTGGAAGTCCGGATCGGCGATCGCGGCCAGCGCCTCGGCGTTCTTGAGCGCCGGATCGCCTTGACCGTCCACGAGGTTGAACTCGATCTCGATCCCCACGTGGGTGTGCTGAAGGAGAAGTCGCGCTCGCCCAGCATCTGGGCGAACACGTCGAGACAGCGACGTACCTTGGCCCGGTAGCGGGTGCGATCTTCTCGGCTGAACTCGCGCGCACAACGTCCTGACCCATGGCCCCGACACTAGGCGTCCCACGGGCCCCCGGCACGAATAACGCGTCGTCGTCCCAGAGCTCAGGCGAGATCCCGGCCTCGAGCAGGTCGAGGATGCCCTGCGCCATCGTGTAGCAGGGGTCGGCGTCGAGGGCGCGCTCGACCGCGACGAGCGCCTGCGCACCATCACCGCTCAGCCAGGCCGCGAACGCTGCCAGGCTCAGCGACTGCCGGCTCGAAGGGCGGCACGACGCTCTGGGCCACCCGGACCAGGACGTCCAGCATGACCTGGGAGGTGTCGCGGGTGATGCGCGCCCAGACCTCGTCGCGCACCTTGATGCACGACGTCCACGCTGCCAGTCTCAGCAGGTCGGCGTCGGAGACCGGCTCGGCGGACACGGCTCGGTCGAGGATCGGCCCGACGACCGACGTCCGGCCGGTGCCAGCCGGCCGGGTCGAGACGCGCGACCTGACGCACGACCTCCGACAAGATCTCGGCTGCTCCTCGCTCGAGCCACCGACGTCGCTCCCCGTGACCGGCCCGAACCGCGCGACGAGAGTCTCTCGGTCGGGCAGGATCTGCTGCCCGGCCGCCACGGCGTGGACGATCGCCAGGTGGTGAGGTGACGTCTCGTAGGGCGAGCCTCCTGGAGCGTCACCGGGAACGTCGGTCCAGTACCGGCTGCCGTCGGCGCGGACTCGCACGATCAGGTCGATGCCGTCCGTGCTGTCGATCTCGTGGTGGATCGCGTCGAGAGTCGCGAGGGCGACGTCCTGCCGCTGCGTCACGACGATCAGGATCGCGCCCTCCGCACGTTGGTTGAGCAGATGCCTGACCACGAGGCTCGCCACGTCGGGCGCCGATGACGCCGCGCTCGGCAGGTCCATCCTGAGGCGGAAGCCGAACCTGCGCCGCGGCCCGTGCGTCGCGATGGCCACGAGCGACTCGACCGGTGTGAAGCCGAAGAGTGTCGGCAGGGCGTTGATCAGGTCAGGGACGTCATGGGCGGTGAAGGTCGGGGGTGCGTCGGTCATGACTTCACCGTCGCCTGCCACGGACGCGCGCCGCACCCGTCAGGAGCGCGTCTGTGGACGGGCTGCACGCCGGCAGTGCCTGTGGACGACGATGCTGTCGGTGGCACGCGCCACAATGGCTGCATGTCGCGCACCATCATGCATCTCGACCTCGATGCCTTCTTCGCATCGGTCGAGCAGCGCGACAAGCCCTCCCTTCGTGGCCGGCCCGTCATCGTCGGCGGCGTCGGACAACGCGGAGTCGTCGCGACGGCGTCCTACGAGGCCCGGCTCCACGGTGTCCGTTCGGCCATGCGAACCGCAGAAGCACGGCCCGCTGCCCCCACGCTGCCTTCCTGGGCGGACGCTTCGAGGCCTACCGCGAGGCGAGTCGCCTCGTCATGGACCGGCTCCGTCAGGAGTCAGAGCTGATCGAGCCGCTCTCGCTCGACGAGGCGTTCGTCGACCTTTCGGCCGGCGAGCGGTTCGATCCCTCCCGGGTCGATGAGATCGTGGCGACGATTCGCGCCGACATCACCGAGCTCACCGGCGGACTGACCGCCTCTGTCGGCGTCGCCTCGTCCAAGCTGATGGCCAAGATCGCCAGCGAGGTCAACAAGCCCGACGGAGTCTTCATCGTCGCCGACGGCACCGAGGCCGCCATCCTGGGCCCGATGCAGGTCACGGCCATTCCCGGAGTCGGCCCTGCCACCGCCAGAGACTGCGTCGCGTGGGCATCGTGACGGTCGACGACCTGCGGGTGCCGAGCGAGGACGAGCTCGTGCGACTGCTCGGCCAGTCATCCGGACGATCGCTGCACCGGCTCGCCAGGGCAGTCGACGACCGTCCCGTCGTCGCTCACCGCGAGACCAAGTCGGTGAGCGTCGAAGACACCTTCGACCACGACATCGCCGATCGTCTTCAGCTCGAGACCATCATCGACCGCATGGCTCGCAACGTGTCGGCGCGGCTGCGCAAGAACGGTCTCTCAGGGCGCACGATCACCCTGAAGCTGCGACGCCCACGACTTCGAGACGCACACCCGGTCGTCCACGTTGCCTCACCCGACCGACAGCTCGCATCCTGGCGACCACCGCTCGTGCCCTGCTCGCCGGCGAAGACATCAGCAACGGGCTGCGCCTGATCGGGGTGGGAGTCAGCGGCCTGGCCGACTGGGTCCAGGACGACCTGTTCTCGGACGACGATCCCGAGGTCGAGATCGACGACATCCCAGAAGAGCACGTCGAGGCAGCACCGGTGCGCTGGCACCCCGGCATGGACGTGCATCATGCCGCTCACGGAGACGGGTGGGTCTGGGCGCCGGACTCGGTCGGGTCACGGTCCGGTTCGAGACTCGTTGGGACGCCGCCTGGCCCCGTGCACACCTTTCGTGCCGATGACCCTGCACTCGGCGCGGGGCACACCGGTACGTTTCAGACATGACCGTTCCTGCTTCCCACGTCGCCCCACCGGTTGCCGAACGGCGCCCTGTCACCCGTAGCCACCACGGCGACGACTTCGTCGACGACTACGAGTGGATGCGCGACAAAGAAGATCCGGCGACGTTGGCCTATCTCGAGGCCGAGAACGCCCACACCGATGCTGCCACCGCGCACCTCGAGCCGTTGCGCCAACAGATCTTCGACGAGATCAAGTCGCGGACCCTCGAGACCGATCTGTCCGTGCCGACCCGGCACGGATCCTGGTGGTACTACGCCCGCACGGTCGAGGGACAGCAGTACGCGATCCGGTGCCGCTGCGCCGTCCAAGATCCCGACGACTGGACTCCGCCCGACCTCGATGCCGAGAGCACGATTCCCGGCGAAGAGGTGCTGCTCGACTCCAACGTCGAGGCCGAGGGCCACGAGTTCTTCTCGCTGGGAAGCTTCAGCATCAGCGACGACGAGAACTTCCTCGCCTGGTCGATCGACGTGCAGGGCGACGAGCGCTACACGATCCGCATCAAGGACCTTCGCACCGGCGAGGTGCTTCCTGACGTGATCACCGGCGCCAGCGCGGGTGCCACCTGGTCGGCTGGCGGAACCCACCTGTTCTACACGACGGTCGACGATGCGTGGCGCCCCTGCCGGGTCTGGCGCCACCGCGTCGGCTCGAACGACGACGACGTCCTCGTGCTCGAAGAGACCGATGAGCGCTACTTCGTCGGGGTCGGCCGCACGCACTCCGAGCGCTATCTCGTCATCGGGCTGGGCTCGAAGATCACGAGCGAGTACCGGGTGCTCGAAGCCGACCAGCCCGAGGGTGAGTTCCGGATCGTGCTCCCCCGCCGCGAAGGTGTCGAGTACTCGTTGGAGCACGCAGTCATCAACGGCCACGACCGTTTCGTGATCCTGCACAACGACGGCGCACTCAACTTCGAGCTCGTCACAGCACCGGTCGACGCCCCGTCCGACCAGACCGTCGTGATAGCCGGAAGTGATGCGATCCGGCTCGAAGACGTCGATGTCTTCGCCCGTCACATCGTCGTGTCGCTGAGGCGCGATGCCCTGGCCAGGGTCGGCATCATCCCCATCTCGTCCGACGGCCTCGGCCAGATGACTGAGATCGACTTCGGCGAAGCTGTTCACCAGCGGCGTGGGATCGAATGCCGAGTGGGATCCGCCCTTGATCCGCGTCGGGGTCGGCTCGTTCGTGACGCCGTCGTCAGTCTCGACTACGACCCCGAGACCCGTGAGCTTCATTCTGCGCAAGCAGGCGCCCGTCCTCGGTGGCTACGACGCCGCCGACTACGAGCAGCACCGCGGCTGGGCCACCGCCGAAGACGGCACCCGGGTGCCCATCTCGATCGTCTGCCGCAAGGACACGCCTCGCGACGGCACGGCTCCGGCGCTGATCTACGGCTACGGCTCCTACGAGACCAGCATCGACCCGAGCTTCTCGGTCATGCGGCTGTCGCTGCTCGACCGCGGATTCGTGTTCGCGATCGCGCACGTCCGTGGCGGCGGCGAGCTCGGACGGCACTGGTACGACGACGGCAAGCAAGCCGACAAGCGCAACACGTTCACCGACTTCATCGCGCAGCGCACGTCATCTGGTCGACGAAGGATGGACGTCCGCCGATCGACTCATCGCTGAGGGCGGCAGCGCCGGTGGCCTGTTGATGGGCGCCGTGGCCAACATCGCGCCCGACGCCTTCGCAGGCATCGTCGCGGCGGTGCCGTTCGTCGACGCGCTCACCACGATCCTCGACCCGTCGCTCCCCCTGACCGTCATCGAGTGGACGAGCTGGGGCAACCCCCTCGACGATCCCGAGGTCTACGCCTACATGAAGTCGTACACGCCGTACGAGAACGTCGGGCGACCACGACTATCCCGCCATCTTGGCTGTCACCAGCTTGCACGACACCCGCGTGATGTACGTCGAGCCGGCCAAGTGGGTCGCCCAGCCCGCGCCACCGCGACTGGGAAGGCGCCGATCTTGTTGAAGACCGAGATGCATGCCGGCCACGGCGGCGTCAGCGGACGCTACGCCTCCTGGAAGGAGCGCGCCTGGGGGCTGGCCTGGATCATCGACACCGCGAACCAGGCCTGACGCCACGACGAACGGCCCCGCCCCTCGAGGGGCGGGGCCGTTCGTTGCTGCGTCGCGTGTCAGACCTGCGGGGTCTCGCCGAGCTCCACGAGTCGTTCTTCAGCATCGGTGGTCTGTTGCCGTCGACGGCCACGGTGCGGTGGAACCACTCAATAGCCTCGTCCTTGCGCCCAGCTGCCAGCAGAGTGTCGGCGTAGGCGTAGCGCAGCCGCGCCACCCAGTCGGCACGTCCCTTGGTGTGCAGGGGCTCGGTCTCGAGCAGGCGAAGCGCCGCGTCGTGCTGACCCAGATCGCGTCGAGCACCCGCGATGACGATCGTCAGCTCGGTGTTGCCGGCTTCGTCCAGGTGCGAACGGGATCTCGGGGGTGTCGTATTCGAGCGCCTTGGCGGGTCGCTTGAGGGCACGTTCGCAGTCGGCCATCATGGGCGCATACAGGTAGTTTCCTGACATGCGTCGGGCAGCGCGGAACTCGGAGAGCGCTTCAGCCCACTTGCCGGCGGCGTAGGCAGTCTCGCCGCAGGCTTCGCGGACGAGTCCGGTACGGGTGGCACGAGCACGGGCCGCGAGGGCGTGCTTGTGGGCCGTCTCGGGGTCTTCGGCCATCAGCAGGCCGGCCATCACGAGGTGGCGGGCGACCTTGTCGGCCAGCTTCTCGGGCAGAGCCTGGAGGGCCTGACGCGCGTGCTTGTCGAGGTCCTTGGCACTGATGTCGTCGGGGATCGGCGGCCCGTCGTAGATCTTCTGTGCTGCGGTGCGGTCGCCCTCTTCCTGACGCCGGTTGCGCGGCGCGTCATAGGACTTGCCGTCACGCCGTGGCTTGCCGGGCTTGGCATCGCGGTAGGACGGCTTGGCGTCACGAGCGCCCGGCTTCCCACTGCCTGGGCGGGGCGTGCCGGCTTCCGCGTTGATCGCGGCCTCCGCGTGGCGCGTTGCTGCCGCCACGACCGGAGTTGTGTTGCCCGCCGAGCGGGATTGCGCGACTCGGCCATGAGTCGTTCCTTCCATCGAAACTTCTGGTGGTGCCCACTGTAGGGGGAACCGCCCTACCAGGTGACAACGGTGTCAACCGTCGAGGCTGCTGCAAATGAGTAGAGGCCGCCCT